>DASPIW010000041.1:0-26174 GCA_035628915.1 Symbiobacteriaceae bacterium
CCCCAGGCAGGCCCAAGGCAGCCTAACCAGCGACATTTTGCCGCCGCTGGCGTGAAACGACTCACACGAATTCCCCTGCACCCCAAGGCTAGCGCCGCCTGTGGGGTCCTTCTGCTTACGAAAAGGGCCAAAGTACAGAGGCGGGGCCGTTTGGCCCCGCCTGTGGTCGTTCTTACGCGTTCTTGCGGACCGTACGGCGGGCGGCGCCCGGGGTTTTGGCCTGGTCGGGGGCGTCCAGGTTCAGGGAGCGGGCCAGGAGCATGGCCCAGGTGTCGTAGGCTCGGCGGACGCCTGCGGGGTCATCGATAAAATCATGGGTCACTTTGATGATTGTTTGTTTCGGGCGCACCCTCCCACCTCCGTCAAAGGGAATTCGGTCGCCCCCGGCCCGGAGCCTTTGCCCCCGAAGCTAATTCATAGAGACGTCACGCAGCCTCCATTTCGATCAAAGTCAGTGCCAAAACCGTACTTCTCCATGAGAGAAGGTGGGCCAATGAGGCGTCTTGTTCTCGGAGCGGTGGTCGTTTTTCTGCTCCTGGGTGATGTCCCAGTAGCTGGAGCAGTCCCGCCGCCAATACGAGTCTTCCTTAGCGGTCGCCCGGTCGTATTCCCAGACCAGCAGCCTGTGGTAGTCAATGATAGAACGCTCGTACCAATCCGGGGCGTTTTCGAGGCGCTCGGTGCCCGCGTGATTTGGGAGGGACAGGCGCTCCGGGTCACCGTCGTCCAACATCTCGGGGCCGTTCCATTCCTGGTTCTTCTTGGTGGAGAACCCCTCGGGGCCGATCTCCCGCATGGTCAGCATGATGTGGGCATGGGGATTCCCGAACAGATTCCGCTGCTCCCCCGGCGTAAGCGCTTTGGGGAAGGCACCGACGATCTCACGGGCGTCCTGAGCGTCACCCCGGCGCTGCGGCCGATGACCTGTGCGTTCAGGTAGTAGATCGCCATGCGGTGCGACCTCCCATGCTCGGATGCCCCATCGGGACCGGGCGGGGGTCCCGCCACGCATCGGCAGATGCGGGGTGGGGAGCCCGGGCCGGGGGTGCAGGGGGCGAAGCCCCATGCCGCAACACATCGGCGCAGCCGATGGATCGTTGCGCCTTCGCTGGGCTCGGGATTAGGGTAGCACCCATGCCCGCGACGTGAGAAATGGGGATGCCCTCCTTTTCGCTGGGAGGTGCACGATGGGCTCTTGCCGCGTCACCAGGAGGAGAAAGGAGTGGAAGGACCGCACCAGGAGCCCGATCCAGATCAGCGCCACTATGGCCGAGCTGGGGGTCGATATTCTCGACAAAGCCCCGGCCCTGCAGTACGTTGTGGAACGTCGCCCTGAGGTTCGCGAATGGCTCCTGAGGAAAGCCAGGAATCCTGTCGAAGACTGACGATCAAAACCAAAGAACGCACCCCGGCCTTCGACAGGCCGAAAGTGCGTTCTTTGGTATGATGGCAGTGGGAGTCACGCACAAGCCAGTCCTTGAAAGGAGGCTGGCCATGGTGAAAATCACTGTCACCATAGAGATGAGTGCACCCACACTCATCACGGTCGTGATCATCACGACTGGGCTGATCGTCTCCGCTATGCGGTAGCGGCGCCCGGAGGCCGAAAGGTCACGTCGCCGTTCACTGTAAGCTCTGGACGGCAACTGCGGGCTCCAGGGCGCTCCGTGAGGGGCGCCCTCTCTCATTCTAGACAAGATCTTCATCCCATATTCATCAACCGCTCGTCAATGCAGTTCGACATGGCCCGGGGAGGCCGGACTTCCCCCGCCTACCACCCAGGAACGCCGCGGGTGGCTACCTTGAAGAACGCAAACGCGAGCGACAGCAGGTAAATCGTGACGGGCAGCAACGCGCCCTTTGCGACGCGGCTCTTTTGGAGAGTGGCGAACCCCACAGCGAGCAGCCAAAAATACCAAAGGTCATGAGGCCTTAATGAGTCCGCGAACGCCCACAGGTAGATGCTTGATCCCTTGGGCACCAGGAAGGCAGGGCTCTGTGGTATTTGGACAGACGCCAATTGAAAGACAGAATCCAGCATGCCCCACAAGAAGACGGGCAGACGAGCATAACCGATCATGCCGAAGTAGGCGGAGTACTTGACGTCTCGACCCAGCATCCGCCCGACTACGGCGGCGATTGCCGAATTCACAGCGCCGGCAATCCAAGGGGCGGACAACATCAAGCCAAGGGTGAACACAGCCCCAAAGGTGACCGCATATGCAGGAGCGTCCGACATGCCCCGCTCTTCCAAAGAGCCGGGAAGGAGCTTCAGGACCTCAACGAACAGTAAGGCGCTAAGAATCATGCCAGCCAGGTAGCCAGGCAGTATGGGCGGTGAGTCCCCCAAGGCGGCAAAGGTCGTCCTCGGAGCAACCAGGACTCTGAACAGGGCTTTCCACGGCGACAAGGGGCGAGTGGAACCGGAAGGCGGAAATTGCTGTTCCACGAAGGGGTCCTCCCTGCGCAAACGGGTAGTGTACAAGTTACTGATTCGTCTGTCTTTCACCTCTTTTTGTGGGTGCGCACTGGCAGATTTCATGTCACTGTGTCCACACTATTGTAATAACGTGGTGCGCAGATCCAGGGGCGCCCACCGAGCCCACCTCGGGGCCGGCGTTGCCGGCGGCGACGCACATGATGCACCCTGCAAGCATGGCGTTGTTCGCCGCCGAGCTCTCAGGGCTGAAGGGGTCGCCGAAGGAATCGCCCAGCGACAGGTTCATCACCTGCGCGCCGCGCTTTGCCGCATCTTCCATGGCCATGATGATATTCGTGGCGGACCCGGAGCCCGCAGCCGTCAGGACCTTGTAGCCCATCAGCTTCGCCTTCGGCGCCGTGCCGTTCAGCTGAGCGTCCCCCCGGGGCGTCCCCTTGTACTCAGCATCGCCGGCGATGATGCACGCCACATGGGTGCCATGCCCGTAGTTGTCCAGCGGGTGCTCCCCGGTCAGCGACACCGCATGAATCACCTTCTCATTCGGGGCCTCGGCGTAGCCGCCAAACTCCGGATGCGTCCAGTCAATGCCCATGTCCATTACGGAACGCACACGGCGCTTATGCGCAGAAAGACGGCTGTGGCTTCACGCCACGCCGTCTTTCGTGCAATTGCTACCGCAAGCCAAGCATCCCGGCTACGGTTGTGAGCCGGAACCCCCGCCGGCGCAGATCGGTGATCATCGTGGGGAGGGCGTTGACCGTGCCCGTCAGATCCTCCCCCGGCAGAGTCGTACCGGAGTGCATCAAGATGATCGATCCGTTAGTCACTTTCGGCAGGACGTTCTGGAGCACCTGCTGCCCGGTCAGGCTCTGCCAGTCCTGCGAGTCGACATCCCACAGTACGGTCTGGTAACCGAACCGCTGAGCGGTCGACAGGACCAGGGCGTTGTAGAAGCCAAACGGTGGCCGGAAAGTGACCGGCGCCTGGCCGGTAAGCGCCCTGATAATCTCGTGGGTCCGCGACAGGCTCCGCAGCATTTCCGCCGGCTGGATCCGCCGCAGGTCCAAATGCCCCTCTTCGTAGGCGTGGTTTCCGACCTCGCCGCCGACCCGGGCCATCCGCCTGGTGATCTCCGGCAGGCTCTCCGCCCGATTTCCCATCACATAAAAAGTCGCAGCAGCGCCCATCTGCTCAAGAATATCCAGGATCCGCGGCGAGAAATTTGTGTCCGGCCCATCATCAAAAGTGAGTGCCACCACGGGCACGTTGCGCGGCCCGTGGGTGACGACGCCGTTCATCGGTCTGCCCCCTGTCTACCCGTCAGGCATCAATCTATTGTACTGGCCTGACGGTCACAGGGTGACCCGGACGCCTTCAGTTGGCGGCCTGATTGAGGACTCGGTCAAACTGCCGCTTGAAATGCCAGTGGGTCAGCCACTGCAAAGACTCGAGCAGGGGCTTTTTCTCTTCCGCATACGTCTCATCGGCGAACTGTACCAGGACAGCCTCCGCATGCAACGACCAGTAACGCAGGGTCGCGTTCAGATCGACCGCCCCATCGAGAAGGTTGATGCCGCCTGCGGCAACGCGGGCCTCTTCGGGAGTGACCAGCATCGTGCAGGTTCCCCACTGGCGGTCCGTTACCACCCGGACCTTCGTGAGCAGCCTCGGATCGGCCGTCAGCCGGTTCAGAACGGTGCAGACGCAGAGCGCAGTGTTGTGATCGACGAGGTACTGAAAAATGGCTGCCTTCACGCCCTGGCTTTCCGCAGCCAGCACGGTCTCACGGATGTGCGCACACAGATCGCCGCCCGGGTTGACCGACAGGAACCATTCTTCATCGTACGCCTTGATCACGGTGGCATCCCTTCCCCTGTCAGGTGGTCGTCACCGTATGTATCGGGAGAAAGGAATTGTTTGTTAAGCGGTATATTAGCTGGGTCAATCTGGCATGATTCCTACCTTACACCAGGTATGCATTACGGTCAGCGCTACTTCGACCGTGGGCCGGACACCCGGCGTTCCCCGGGCAGGACTCCGCCACACGATGCACGTATCCAACGCGAAGCGGAGCAGCTGCTTTCGCTCTTCCGGCGACAGATGGTCCCAGGCGTCGACAGCCGCTCCCAGGGCTCTGTATTCGGCCAAATCGACCGGTGCCCGCCGGGCTGATTCCCGGCCCTGCAGCGCCTCGGCTTCCTGTCCGGCCAGGCCGGCCTGCTCCTGCTCCAGCCATTCAACCCGCTCGGCGTACAACTTGGCCGGCAGGTCGCCGGCGTCGTAGTCGGCATCAAGCTTCGCCCGCTTGCGCAGCAGGACGGCGCCCGCTTCCCGCACGGCGGCCAGCCGCGCTTCGGCCTCAGCCCGTTGCCGCATGAGCTCCGACTCCCATCCGGCCAGATACTGCTCCAGGTTCGCCGGGTCAAAGACGCGGCGGACCTGTTCGACTACGGCCGCCTCCAGTTCTGCAGCAGGAATCAGGCCCGACGGGCAGGGGGCTGGATGGCTGGCTGCCGCATTCATGCAGCGGTAATACCGCAGCCCGCGGGATGCCCGGGAATCGCCGCGTAAACCCGCGCCGCACCGGCACCGGGCGATGCCCGTCAGCAGGAAATCGGGCGCCAGGGCCCGGCGCCCGGCGACGCCGGCCTTGCTGGCCTGCACGCGCCGCACCTGCTCAGCCAGCTGCGCCGGTACAATCGCCGGCACCGCTCCTTCCACCCTGGCATATCTCGGCTCCGCAAAGGCAAGCCGCCGTTTGCCCACGGTCCTGCGCAGGTTGGGCGGCACCAGGGTCGTGCGGCCATATTCCCGCACGCCCAGGTACAGCGGGTTGGCCAGCATTTGCGCGATGGTGGTGGGAAACCAGCGTGTCGACCGCCGCGGTTTTGCCCCGGTCTGGTTCAGCCCCGCCGCAATCTGGTGCAAGCCCCGGCCGGCGGCGTATTCGGCGAAGATCCGCCGCACGATGGCGGCCTCCTGCTCATGAACGACCACCTCGCCGGGGCGGTCCCCCCTGGCGTAGCCGTAGGGCGCCGAGCCGCCCGGATTCTTGCCCTGCTGGGCCCGCTTCACCTTGCCCGACATCGTTCGTTCCCGGATGACGCTGCGCTCCCACTCCGCATAGCTGGCCAGCATGTAAAAAAACATCTTCCCGGCCGGACTGGTCGTGTCGACCGGCTCCCGGGTAGACTTGATATAGCAGACGCCTTCCCACTCCTGCAATACCAGGCTGACGGTGTCCAGGACACTGCGGGAAAGACGGTCGAGCTTGAAGACCACCACGCAGGTAACCTTGCCGTCCTTCACCGTCCGCCGGAGGGCCGTCAGCCCGGGGCGGTCCATGGTGCCGCCGCTGTATCCGTCATCGACGAAGACCAGATCCGGGCGGAACTGCCAGCCCTGTGCCCTTACATAGTGCTCACAGGCTTCCTGCTGCACCTGCAGCGTGGTCCCCTCGGACTGCTCTTCGGTGGACCAGCGAATATAGACGGCCACCCGCCCCGGATCAACCGCCAGTGTATATAGGGAGCTCATCGCAACACCTCCAGTCCCATCATCCGGGAAGTGTGCGTGATTGACAAATATTGCCAGTATCGATGACAGCAACAGTGACGCCCTCACCCTTAATCGCCCGACCGGCCGCATCGGCCCGGCTCCAGGCCTGGGGCGCCCCCGCAAACGCCACGCTCTTGTCCAGATTCAGATAGACGCGCTCGCGATTGTGCGTGACAGCCCGAACGCCCGACTGGGCCGCCACCTGTGCGACCACGCGGCCGGGCATGAGGACGCCGATGCCGTTAAAGACGATGGTGAAGTCGTGCGGCACGTTGACGGTGGTGTTTCCCGCCGGTCCTGCCATGAGCACATCCGAAGAGCCGAGCTGCACGTCAAGGCCGAGCGCCGCCAAGTTGTTGAGGAACGCCTGGTGGGCTGCGGCGAGCTGAGCCTGGTACTTCTCGGCATCTTCATGGGGATTGAGCCGCTTGTAGACTGCCACAGGCGGCTGCTCAAACTCCAGCACCACAGGCACCATGCTCTCCGACGCCAGGACATCTGGCGAAAAACGGCGAAGCGGCGCCATCTGGCCGGGCTGCCTGACCATTCCCCGGGTGGTATCAAACATGGCCATCTAGACGACCTCCCAATCTGGTTTGCGGAAACGGTTCTCCTAAATCTTACCAGGCTGTTATTTGTCAGTCAATTTAACCGACCGGTACTCGGCCTCTGCGCCGTCGAATTACCTGCGGGCTTACCATCGGGAAGGATGGAAGGGGCGCCGCGGCGAACCGAAGGGTCGAAACGCGCAACCCCTTACAGGAGGCAGATTGGTGGAATTAGCAGGCAAGACTGTTGTGATCACCGGGGCGTCGATGGGCATCGGGGAGGCCCTGGCAGAGGCGTTCGCCGCGGCGGGGGCACATCTGGTGCTCGCGGCCCGCAGTCATGAACGGCTTTCGCAGGTGGCGGCCCGCCTGGGCGGCGGACTGGGCCAGGTGGCGACGGTGACGGCCGACATCACGCGCGCCGATGACATTGGGCGGCTGCTGCAGGCAGGTCTCAGCACCAACGGTCGGGCGGATATTCTCATCAACAACGCCGGTATCGGTTTGAACGGCCCGGTGGAGAGCCTGGATCCCGACGAGTTCCGGCGCTGTCTGGAAGTGAACCTGGTGGCGCCGGTGCGAGTGGCTCAGGCTTTCCTGCCCGCCATGAAAGCCGCGGGGGGCGGGGTCATCGTCCAGATATCGTCGGTGTTGGGCAAGGTGTCGGTCCCGTACACCGGCGGCTACAACGCCACCAAACACGCGCTGAACGCCATCTCCGACGCCTTGCGGCTGGAGGTGGCGGGCAGCGGCATCGAGGTGATCTCGGTGTATCCCGGGTCCACGGAGTCCAATTTCCGCACTAACTCTCTGGGCGCCGCCAGGGTGCCGAAAGTGCGGCTCTACCGAATGTCGGCGGATGTCGTCGCCCGGCGGGTCGTGCGGGCGGTGGAGCGGGCGGAGCGGGACGTTTTCATCACGCGCAAAGACGCCCTCCTGTGCTGGGCCGCCACCCGCTGGCCCCGTCTGGCCGACAGGCTGTTGCAGGCGGCGTACCGCCCCAGGTGAGCGCAAAGGAGGGATCATCCATGGAGCAGGTTGGGCAACTGACCGACTCGCAAATGGAGGAACTGCATCAGCTGTACCAGAACGAATGGTGGACCAAGGGGCGGACGCTGGCGGATGTGCGGATAGCCGTGGCGCACTCGGGCGTAGTGGTCGCTTTCACCGACCCGCAGTCGGGCAGCCTGGCCGCCTTCTGCCGGGTGATTACGGACTTCGTCTACAAGGCCCTGGTACTGGACGTCATCGTCGCGGCGCCCTATCGGGGAATGGGGCTGGGGAGGGCGCTGATGGACGCCGTCGTCAGCCACCCCTCGCTGCGAGAGGTCCGGCACCTCGAGCTCTACTGCCGTCCGGAGTTGATGGAGTTCTACCACCCGTGGGGCTTTACGGAGGACCTGGGGGAACTGCGGTTCATGCGTTCTGCCCGCGCCTGACCCGGCGGGCCCGCGTAACAGTTGGCCGCCAGTGTGAGATATGTTCTCCGCGACGAGCACGGGTCACATCAGGTTTGGTCACTCTGTCGGAACTTGCGTATTCGGACCCACCCATGACGCGCAGGTTTCGGCAGTACTGCTCGGAAGCAGCTAAGCACGGGCGACAAGTATGGGGGCTGAGTGCCGCACGAAAACGGCAGTTCAGCCCCCTCTTACGTCCTCGATCGTCAATGGCCGCCCCTAACGCTCCGCCCCCAGCAAATCCCGCCACCGGCGTGCCGCTACAGCGAGCCGGGCGTTCCCCGTCTCCCCGTGGACCCGCTCGCAGTTGTTCAGCATGCGGTGCAGGGTAAACCGGTGCGTGCACGGCGCCAGATACTGCCGAGGGCGGGCGACGCCCCGGCCTTCCAGCCAGGCCGCCAGCGTCTCCTGGCGATACGTACGCCCCCGGTTGTAGCAGTCCACGAAGATCTGCCCCTCTGACCGCTCCACCCGGGCAAGGTAGTGGCTGGGCGCCGCCACGCCCGAAACCGGCAGCCCGGCGCGCCGCCCCACCAACACGAAGATCGTGGCGAGGACGATCGGAATGCCCGTACGCCGGTCCAACGCCGGTGCGAGGTAGTTGTCCGGGTCGGCATAGTCGCCGCCCCGGAACCGCATCTTGTCGAAGACTACTTCACTCAAAGCCTGGAGCGGGCTGACGTGCACCATGTGCGCCCGCACCATGCCGCTGATGGCGTCCAGGAAGGACCCCACCCGGGCGGCATCCGCCTCCCTGACCATTCCCGAGAGCAGAAGGCAGCCTCGCTCAAGGTCCAGATCGTCATCGGGGCGGGCGACATGCTGCCGCCATTCGGCTTCGAGGGCGGCTACCCGAAGCTCTTCAAGGAGCAGGCGAACACGGCCACGCAGGCCCGGGTCGGAGGATCTCGCCGCTTCGAACAGGTAGGGAAGTGCCGCGTCCCGCTCGTCCTCATCGGCGAGCAGTACCAGCAGCGCCCGAAACTCCCCCTCTGTGCGCACCGCAGCCCCTCCCTCACTCGCTTAGGCTTTAGTCTTCCCCTCAAACTGCTCCAGCTTCTGAACCACTTCCCTGGTAATCTGTGTGGGTGTCGAGGCGCCGGAGGTCACGGCGACTTTCGCCTTGCCTTCCAGCCATTGCGAATCGATCTCGGCGGCATTATCGACGAGGTACGCCGGTTTACCCCCGAGTTCCTGCGCCACCTGCACCAGCCGGTTGGAGTTGTTCGAGCGCTTGTCGCCCACGACAATCACGACATCCGCTTCGGGCGCTGCCTTCGCCACGGCTTCCTGCCGCAGCTGCGTTGCCAGGCAGATTTCGTTATAGACCTGCACTTGCGGCCACCGCTCCTGAATCCTATTCATGAGCGCCCTCGTATCCCACTGGGAGAGGGTGGTCTGGTTGGTCACCGCGAGCTTCTGCTCCGGTGCAAACTGCAGTTCGGCCAGGTCAGCCTCCCGTTCGATCAGATGAACGTGGGTCGGTGCGACGCCCACAGCCCCTTCCGGCTCCGGGTGGCCCTTCTTGCCAATATAGATGATCTCATAGCCCTGCGCGACCAGCTCGGCGATGAGGGTGTGCGTCTTGGTCACGTCGGGGCAGGTGGCATCCACCACGTGCAGCCCCTTCTCCCGGGCCTTGATCTTGACGGCCGGCGACACGCCGTGGGCCGTGAAGATCACCGTCCCCTGATCGATCTGATCGAGTAGGGCCAACCGGTCCTCGCCGTCCAGCGAAATGACGCCGAGCTCCTCCATCTCCGAGACAACGTGATGATTGTGGACGATTAACCCCAAGATATAGATGGGCTTCGGCACGCTGGCGTCCCGTGCGACCTGCTTGACCATCTGAATGGCATCGACTACGCCGTAGCAGTAACCGCGCGGCGTTATCTTGATCACATCCATGTGTATCGCTCCCTTCAGACACCTCGACTCTTTTGACAGGAAAAGACCCCTCCCGGTTGCGCCGGCGGAGGGGCCTTACATTCCATTCTCAGTTCCGCCTTGGGTCCCGTGGCTCAGTGGTGCCCGCCCCCGTGGCCGTGGTCGTCATGGCCGTGGCCGTGAGCGCCGGCGGGCGGCTCTGTCTTGCCGTTGATGGAGAGTGCGAAGAAGACGGCGACGCATCCGACCAGATAGATGCCAAGAGCGCTCCAGAAATTCATGAGCGGTATCCTCCTTTGAGCTGCAGGGAAGATTATCTCCCCTTATTGTGGCTCAGAGCGATAGAATTGGCAAGCCCCGCAGGAGTTCCGGCCCCGGAAAGCAAACTCTTGCCGGGCAGATATTTCGAAGATGGAGTGAAGCAACGTGCAAGAGATGCTGCTGCTCGAACTCTTCCGGCGAATGCGGGAACACTTCCCCGCGCTGGATCGCGAAAACAACGGCGGCTATGTCTTCTGCGATAACGCCGCCGGCGCCCAGCTGCCGCTAGTTGCCATCGAGCGGTCCACGGAACACCTGACCCGCAAGAACGCCCAGAAGGGCTCGGTCTTTGCCCGCCAGGAGAAAATGCAGCAGTCCGTCTTCGCAATGCGCGAGGCGTGTGCCGATCTAATGGGCACCCGGGCTGACCGGATCGCCCTTGGCCTGAACGCCACCACCCTGCTCGCCCTCATCGCCCACCATGTCGGGCGGGATTTGAGAGAAGGCGATCTGGTGCTGACCAGCCAGTTCGACCACATGGCCAACGTAGCCCCCTGGGAAGAACTGAAGGCCCGGGGCGTGCGGGTCGAAATGGTGCCCATCACCCCATCCGGCTACCTCGACATGGAGGCATACGCCGCCCTGCTCCTGCAGAAGCCCCGGGTCGTCGCCTGCGGCTGGATCAGCAACGCCACCGGCACCCCGGTGGATGTCGCCCGGGTTGCCCGCATGGCACATGACGCCGGCGCCCTGATCGTCGTCGACTGCGTGGCCGGCGCACCCCATATGCTGATGGATGTGGAAGCGTGGGATGTCGACTTCGCCGTCTTCTCAACCTATAAGGTCTTCGGCCCCCATATGGGCGTGGCGTACTGCAACCCGGCCCGGACGGACGGGCAATACACCGCCCGGCTCGAGGTGGGGACACAGAACTATGAAGGCATCGCTGCCTTCCGGGGAACGCTTTCGTATCTCGAAATGGTCGGCACTGCGGCTGCCGCCAACCTCAGTCTGCCGGCGCCCCGCACCCGCCGGGAGCGGCTCGCAACGGCCTTTGAAGTGATCGGGGCCTACGAGCAACTGCTGCTCGGCCAACTCAAGAGCGTTGTCGCCGCCCTGCCGGGCGTGAAAGTATATGGCTACCCCGTGGTGCCGATCGTCGCTTTCAACTTGCGGGGGATGCTGCCGGGCGATATCGCACGGCACCTCGACGCCCGGGGCGTGGAAGCCCGCACGGGCAACTATCTGGCGGTCCACTCCATGGCCAGCCTGGCCCGGGATTTCGGGGGCGAGGCCATCCGAATCAGCCTGCTGCACTACAATACCCCAGCGGAAATTCAGCGCTTCGCCAAGGCAATCGAGAGCATCTGAAGCCAAGGAAATCCCCCGGGCCATGCGGCGCCGGGGGATTCTTCGCGTCACTGCTCTGGCACGGTGCGGTACTCGACGGTGTTCGGCAGAATCAGGGCAATCTGGTTGCCGAGCACGCCGATGTCGACGGGCGCCTCGCCGAGCTTCTCGGTCATCATTTGCCGCCCGTCGGCGCTGACCGCCCAGAGAACCGCTCCGTCCTCCACCGGTGCCATAATCACCACGAACCGTCCGTCCGGCGACGGAACAACTCTGCTGACTCCGGCTCCGTCGCCTTTCCACTCGGCTTTCCACACATATTCACGCCCGTTGCCGGCGCTGACCAGCATCACGGTGGCAGCATTCCAGGCCACGATTTGCTCTGCGCCGAGAGCGGCAAGCCCTTCGGTTTGGAGCGGCAGTTGCCAGAGGGGTTTGCCCGTGCGGTCATACGCCTGCCCGCCCGCCACAACGACGGCGCTGTCGTTGGTAACGGCCAGCCCGTTGCCGGCGACAGCCGGCTGAGCTTTTGCTACCACGGTACCCGCGGCATCCACCAGGGTAAGCATGCGGGAATCTGGCGACGGCTGGCTGTACACAGCCAGCAATCCGTCCGGGGCAAAGTCAATCTGGCTGCCGGCGGCGGCATCGACGGCGAAGAGGGGCTTGCCGGCTTCAGCTTGATAGACCATGACCTTGGCGCCTTCCACCGCGGCGACACGGCCGTCGTCGCTCCAGGCAAGCTGTCCGATTGAACCGGAGGCGTGCAGCGTCCGGTCCAGTTCGCCGTTCCGATCGATCAGGTAGAGGAGGTCGCCACCGTTGGCCACGGCTGCGTTACCGGCCATGTCGCCGGCGACGATGCTGTGCTGGCTCAGGTCGGCCAGGGGCCGCTCCCAGACCGTGGCGTTGCTAGCGTCCACGGCCTTCACCCCGAAGGGGGTGAGCGTGAGCACCGACCCAGTGCCGGGGAAGGCCCCGCTGACGTTGGATGTGGCAGATACGGTCAACGCCATCTTCGGTGCCATTCGGCGTTCCGGCGGAGCGGTCAAAGCGTGGGCCACTTCTTCCCGCTTCTGCGGATCAGTCGGGGGCACAGTCAGCTCAAAGGTTAGCATTCGCTGTTGAGGGGCTGCCGTCGGGACGGCAGTGCCGACGCCCATGCCCGTGGCCGGCTGCTGAGGCGCCGACTTCAGGTTGGTCGTTGAGAACACGGCGTTGTCCGGCTGCGCCTCGGCAGACGGGCCGGCGCTCTCTACCGGCATGGCCGGCGCCGGGGCAGGGGCGGGGGCTGAGGTCGCGGCGGGCGCCGCCTTGCTTTCACTGGCCTTGCGGGAGCCCCCTAGAGAGGTCAGATCAGTCTTTACGACAATCACCATCGCCGCGGCCGCCACGGCAACCCAGGCGAGCGGGCGCACAACCCGGGCGGAATTGAAACGCCTTGAAGGGGGGCTGTCCGGAACGGCGGTGCCGGCAGCTTCAGTCCGAATCCGCTCCATGACCCGGGCCCGCATGGCCGGCGTAAACTCCCAGCCCTCCAGCGACTTTGCCGCGCTATCTTTAAGCGCACGGCTGATTTCGACATCGTAGGGCTCGTTCACCGCTCCACCCCTCCTTTCGTCAGCATCTCTTTGAGCATGGCGCGTGCTCGGAAGAGCCGCGTCTTTACAGTGTTCTCATTTTGCCCGGTGATCTCTGCAATTTCGACCGTCGAGAGATCCTGGTAATAGAAAAGGACGACTACTTCCCGGTACGATTCGGGGAGCTTCATGACGTACTGCATCAGTGCGTCGCGTTGGTCGCTCTTGAGCGCCGCTTCTTCGGGACCGTCCTCCGGTGCCGGCGTTTCATAACCGGCCGGCGTGTTCGTGGCCCGAGGCTCTTCCGACGGCAGCAAACGCCGCCACCAGGCACTGCGGGCCTTGTCCCGGCATAGGTTTACGGTAATCTTGTAAAGCCAGGTATAGGCGGAACTGTCGCCCCGGAAGGAGTCCCAGTGCTTGTAGGCCTTGATGAAGACCTCCTGGGCTACATCCTCCGCCAAATGCCGATCCTTTAGATAGTAGTACGCCAGATGCAGCACCTTGGTGCCGTACTCCTGCATCAGAAGTGCAATGGCCGCCTCACGGTCGGCCGCGACTCTGGCATTGTCCGGACGTGACACTGCGGCCTCACCCTTCGCTGATTCTTTATCCTCTATCAGACGAAGGTTTACGCCGTTTTGTTGCCGCTTGCCTGCTTGTTTTGCAGAGAAACGGATATTGGCTGCGGCGGTAACAACCGACCAGCCCAGTTCAGCCACCGGTATCGCCCTTTCTTTATTGACCCCGCTGCCATAATGACGGGTGGACGTGGTGGTTGCGTTTCAAACGGATCTACAGGCGATTTGACCCATTGTGGTATTCTATGGGTGAGGACAGCCAAGCAAGGGGATGGACTTGATGGCGAAAGAACGTGATCTTACCATTGTCTCCCGGTTTCTGGAGCAGCAGAACATGGGCGTTGACGACCTTTTTTACGTCCTGCATTTGGGAGCACGCCAGCTGGCACTCAAGCAGGATATCCCGGCCCCGGTGCGCGAGCACTGGCAGAAAGTGGCTGAGCAGTGCCATGATTTGTGGCATAACACGTTGCGGTCTGGTGAGCGGTTGGTGTGAAATCCGGGCGCGGGAAGGGGAATTCGCCACGGAGGACGCGGAGGACGCGGAGACCACGGAAATGGAACAAACGCGAAGGGGGAAATAAAATAATATTATAATAGTATTTTATTCCGCGTCTTCCGCGTCCTCCGTGGCAAAATAATGTCCCATCCCCAAACAACGACAGCTGCCTGACTGAAAAGCCGGGCGGCTCTGTTTTTCTCCCATAACAGCACTTGACATTTTCTTCCTGGAAGTGCTAATCTTAGGTGAGAGCGACAGGTGGAAAGGAGGGGCGATCGCATGGCGGTAGACCGCTTGCACTCGCTTGTGGCAACCGGCCAGTTCCTTGCCGCCTATCGAGAAGTGGAACGCCTGGCCATGGATCCAGACCTGGACCCAGCGCTTCGGGCGCGCGTTTTCATTCTGGGAGTGCGGGCTGCGGCGGGCCTCCGGGAAATCTACGCCGGCGTAAAAATGGCCGAAAAGGCCACTGAAGCCGCGGAATTAGGGTCCAACTGGGAGGACATCGGCAACGCCCGTCTACATAGCGCGCTCATTTACCGGGAAGTCGGCGACACGGCCCAGGCCATGCGCTTCTTCCAGCTTTTCTTTCAGCACCTCGACTACTACCCCTCCCTCCAGTCCAAGACCGCCCACGCTTACTACAACATGGGGCTGACTCACCAGCAGCGCCGCGAATACCCGGAGGCGCTGAACTGCTATCGCCTGGCCGCCGAACACTTCGGGCTCATCGGCAGCCAGGCCGGTGTCCTGGCAAGCCTGCAAAACAGCGCCTGGGTTATGCTGGTACAGGGTCGGCCTTATGACGCTGAGCCTTTCATCACCCAATCCGAAAGCCTCGCGGCCACGCTCGAAATCGCCGAATACCAGGTGACCCAGCTCGTCGTCAACGCCCTGTACGAAAGGCAGATGCGCCGGCCCGAGCGGACCATCGCCCTGTGCGAAGAAGTCTTCCAGAGCCGCCGGCAAGGTGCCACCAGCCGGCACCGGGCCGAGGCCGCCTGGATCATGGCCGACCTCATGCTCGAGGCCGACCGGATCCATGAAGCCGGCATCTTTGCGGACTGGGCGGTCACCCACGCACTGGAAGTCAAGGATCCGCACCTGATGAACCTGGCCAGCGATGCAAAAAAACGCGTTCGAGCTAAAAAAAGTGAGCTTCACCTCGGCTAGAGGTCGGGGAACAGGTGGCCCTTGCGCCACCAATTCCTGCGGCAGGGTTTCGCTCAGGGCAAAAAAGGGCTGTATACAATAGAGCCTAGACAAATACCTAGGTAGATTTTCCTGAGACCGCCCGCCCGGACGAAAGGAGTGTGTACTCATGAAGAAGATGGTTGCACTGCTGCTAGCGGTGATCGCCCTTGGGGTTATGAGCAGCGTGGCAAGCGCTGCGAACGGCACCATCTGGCCCGCCGCAAGAGTCTCTTCTTTTGGCTTTCGCGTTCGCTAGGAGCGAAGCCCCGTGTTTCCCGGGCCTTGCCGGCACTTGCCCAGGAAACACGGGGTACGCATAGGCCAGACTGCCCACATTGACGCCGACCTGGTTCCATTCGGGCTCTGACCCGATACCCCGGGTCGGTACTATTTCGCTTTCCTTTCGGTTCTTTGGGACCACAGGAAGGTTGATCCCCCGGCAAGAAGTCCTGTGTTGAGGAATCTAAAGCTGGGGGAATTGTCATGCGTCGCACTCTTGCACTCTGCCTGCTCACCGCACTGGTGCTCGCCGGGTGCACCGTCGCTCCTAAGCCCAAGAAACAGGTTGACCTGACCGGTACCGTCCGGGTTCTGGTACTGGGCGGGCCCGGAATGGAAAGCACGCTCTTCACGGGGTTTACTGCTTCCAACCCCAATGTCAAGACCGAATCGGTTCAGCTTCCCGAAGAGGGTGACTTCGACCAGATCGCCGCGCAGATCAAGAGCGGGGAGATCAAAGTCGACGCCATCGTGGCGCCCGCCAACAACTTCCTGTTCGCGCAAGGCGTCGTCGCTCCCCTGGACGACATGGTGAAAGCCGACCGGATCTCCCTGTCCGAATACGGTGATTCGATTCAGTTCGGCAAGTATAACGGCAAGCTCTACGGCCTGCCGGTCTCGCTGAGCCCCATGGTCGTGACCTACAACAGGGAGATGTTCGAGAAGGCCGGCCTCAAGGCTCCGGCCGCCGGCTGGACCTGGGAGGACTTCGACAGAGCCGCGGTCGAACTGGCCAAGCAGCAGACGGGCAAAGAGAAAGGCTGGGGTGTCGGCATTCCGCCCTGGAGCCTGGTCGATCTCCTGTTCACTGCCGGCAAGGGCCCCGCTGACCCGGACCTGAAGCCGCTGCAGGCTACTTTCAATCGGATCTTGCGGCTCAAGGCCGGCGAGAAGCTGCTGGCCCCGGAATCCGTCGGCGCAGACAGCACGGACTACTTCCTCGCCTTTGCCCGCGGTGAAATCGGCATGGTACTGGGCTACTGGGAGAACTCCTTCGCACATGCCCATCCGGAGTTCCCCTGGGGCGTAGCCCCCATTCCGGGCTCCGCTAAGACGCCCGGCATCGCCACGCTGGCCATGGTCGCGTCCAACGCCGAGAATAAGGAAAACGCCAACGCCTTTATACAGTGGGTCGCCGGCCCTTCCGGAGCCGCCGCTGTAGTGCGGATGCCCGGCGCACCGGTGCCGGCTTATGTCGACGAAACCATTCAGAAAGACTGGCTGTCGCACACCACCCTCAAGGAGGACTCCGCCTTCGTCCTCAAGCTCCAGTATCTGCCGCCCATCGACTATCCCGCCGAAATGGCAGCCCTGCTCCTGAAGGAAGCAGATGCGGCCATCGGCGGCAAGAAGGCGGCTGCAGAGGCAATCAAGGCCTATGAGGAGGCGCGGGCGCCCTTCATGTCCAAGAAGTAAGGGACCCAAAACGAGCGGCCCTCCCTCGCCAGGGGGGCCGCTTTTTCGTGCCGCAGCAGAGGAGGCCTGGCAATATGCGCGCGATTACCCCGGACGACCTGCTCGCCATCCAACTCCCCGGCGACCCCCAGCTCTCGCCCGACGGGCGCCGGCTGGCGTACGTCGTCGCCCGCATCGACAAGGAATCCAACGAGTACCGCCACCAGATCCATGTCATGAATGCCGAACCCGGCGCCCGGCCAGCGCCCTTCACCGGCGGCCAGAAGTCCGACAAGAGCCCGCGCTGGTCGCCGGACGGTAGCAGGCTCGCCTTCACTTCTAACCGGAGCGAGAAGACCCAGGTCTGGGTCATGGACGCTTTCGGCGGCGAAGCGCGCCAGCTGACGTTCTTCAAGGAAGGGGTCAGCGGCGTCCCGGTCTGGAGCCCGGACGGGACGCACATCGCGGTCACGGCAGTGGTCGGGCCGGAGGGGCCGGGCCGGGAAGGTGACAAGGACGCGGAGAGCGATCTGTATAAGAAATACACCAGGGGCGTCAGGCGGATCACGCGGATCTTCTACAAAGAAGACGGCGAGGGCTTCCTGGAGCCGGACAGGCACCAGCAAATCTTCGTCCTCCCCGTGGAAGGCGAACGGCCGGAGCCGGTCCAAGTCACGAAGGGACCCTGGCACCACGAAGACCCGGCATGGGCGCCAGATGGCGGCGCCCTGGCCTATGTGGCCAACCGCCGGGAAGATGACGACTACACGGTGATGTTGGCCGATCTCTGGGTACAGGACCTGTCCAACCTGGCTTCCGACCCCGTCTGCCTGACCCCGGGCACCATGAGCCTGGGCACCCCAGCCTGGTCGCCCGACGGCGCCGCCATTGCGTTCTCCGGTCAGCAGCATGAGCCCTACCGGGGCTACTCGTCGAACCAGCTTTGGTTGGTGAACCGTGATGGCTCGGGTCTGCGACGGCTGGTCCCGGGCTGGGACCGGAACGTCGGGCCGCGGGGCCTCACCGACATGCCCGCACCGTCCAGCCACCCCCTCCGCTGGACGCCCGATGGCACGGTCGTGATTCTGCTCGGCTCAGACTGCGGGCGCCAGCAGTTGTTCGCGGTGGATGTCGAGTCCGACACCCTCTCGCAATTGACGGCCGGTGATCACACGATTTACTCCTGGTCTACCGACGCTCAGTGCCAGAAAATCTGCGTGGGGCTCACACGCCCGGACGTGCCGGGCGATCTCTTTCTGGCGGAAGGGCCCGACCTGCTGCCGCTCACCCACACGAACCGGGACCTGCTGTCGGATATCGAACTCGCACCCGTGGAACATTATCGCTTTGCGGCGGGCGAAAGCGAGGCCGACGGCTGGGTGATGAAGCCCGTTGGGTTCGACCCCTCCCGCCGTTACCCCGCCGTTTTGGAGATACACGGCGGGCCAATGGCCATGTACAGCTGGGCGTTTATGATGGAGTTCCAGTGCCTGGCGGCTGCAGGATACGCCGTTATCTACACCAATCCCCGCGGTTCGCAGGGATATGGGCAGCAGTTCTGTGCGTGCATTAAGGAAGACTGGGGCAACCTCGATTACCTGGATGTCATGGCCGGCCTCGAGGCCGCCCTCGCCCGGTGCCCGTGGATCGACCCGGACCGGTTGGGCATTGCCGGCGGCAGCTACGGCGGATTCATGACGAACTGGACCCTGGGCCAGACGGACCGGTTCAAGGCGGCCGTCACCATGCGGTCCGTGGTCAACGAGGCATCATCAGTAGGTACGAGCGATTACGGCTTCGTCGATCTGATGAACTACCCCGCCAAACCGTGGGAGGATATGACCTTCTACCGCCGGGTTTCGCCGTTGACCCATGTAGAGAAGATCCGCACTCCGCTGCTGATCGAGCACCAGGAGCAGGATTACCGGTGCCCCATGGAGCAGGCCGAACAGCTGTACACGGCGCTGAAGTACCTGCGCCGGACCGTGGAGTTCGTGCGCTACCCCGATTCCAGCCACGGTATGAGCCGGACGGGCAAACCCTGGCTGCGGGTTCACCGGCTCCGGACCATCCTGGAGTGGTTCGCGAAGTACATTCCCGCACAGTAGCTGCGTAACCGCGAAGCAGCCCCCGTTGGCCACTGGCCCGGGGGCTGGTGTTATTTCGGCAGCCGCCCACTTTCGCGGCTGACCTGAAATTCAATCGGTCCCGTGTGCCTGGCAATCCGTGCCACGGCCACGGGCATTTCGACCCGCGATGACCAGGGATTCGACGGCCCCTTGACTTCAGCCGTCACCGTCACTCTCCCGCCATAGGCCTCGACTTTCTCAAACTTGATGGTATACCCTTCGCTGGGCAGTACCCCGCCGAAGATGAGCAAGTACGTCTTCTCCCCGAAGGTCTCGCCGGCATATACGGGTCCCCCCTGCCCCTGAGTGGCCCGCGCAACCCAATCGGCCACTTCGGTGGGCCAGTTGGACCGTGAGAGCACCTCGAAAGCAACGGCCCCGTCAGACGGAGTCACGCCCGATTCCGGCTGGGCGCCCGTCCCGGTCAGACACCCGGTCATGGCGGCCAGAGCCAGCACCAGCATCCCGATAAGCACAATCCTTTTCATGTTCTGACGATCCCCCCGTCCACTCATCACACTTGTTTGACGGGTGTGACGATGGGCGAGTTTCACGTTAACGGTTGATACAAATCACCGTCTTCATGAAGCTTGCGCCTGTAATTCGGTTTGTCCAGGGTAAACCGGTGGCCGTAAGCCTGCTCCGAAAACTCCGCCTCCGCCTCGTGCAGGGGGATTCCCAGCAGGCGCATCCGGCCGACGTCGCCCTCCCCGACCCCGTCGACTGCCAGGCGGTACAGATAATGCACCGCCTGGGGCAGGAAGCCGAGCAGCCGGGCGCCCACCACATCGGTGGCGACGGGGTCGGTGCCCGTCACCACCAGATCGCCGTCTACGGCCCGCCCCTCGCTGGGGCCGGTACCGATCATCGCCTTGTCGGTGGAGAGTACGGTCAGGTCGATGGGCACGGCCTTGGCCATGGCATAGACGAAGCCGTGCAGGTCCCGGTGGATTCCGAGCTCCATTTTCGGCGTTCCGTGGAACTCCGTAGGAGGCCACGAGAGGGCCATGTTCTTGATGCCGCAGGAGATGGTGGCCTCCCGGTGATGCTTGATCTGCGTGTATGAGATGAGCACGTCATTCTCCACGGCCAGCCGGTTGAGCGGCGTGGCCGGCACGATGTCGTGATCCAATTCGGTGACGATGTAAGGCCCGGTGTTCAGGTCGACGAACTCGGCGCCCTCTTCGGCCACGATGCGGTCGTACCCTGTCTTGGCCATGATTTTGGGCGTATCGCCGTGGGCCGAGCCGCAGGCAACAATCAGCCGGCGCGGCCTGCGCTCCTTGAGCCACCGCAGCAGCTGCCGGAGCGACTCCGGGCCCACCACCGTACCGGTGTCGGGCTGCTTGTCATTCACCCAGTTTGGCGTCACCACCACCGTATCACCCGGAAAGACGGCGGGCGGCAGCAGGTCCAGCGCCTCCCGGATGGCGTCCCCCTCCATGGGGTTTCGGGTGATGGCTACGACAGGTTCGGTTACTCGGCGTGCTCGCGGCAAGATGTCAGCTCTCCTTCGCATTGATCTGCAGAGCATTGTGCGCGACGCTGGCAGGTTTTATTTGAAACCATGTGCAATTTGTGTACTGAACTGTCGGGATAATGCAACGAGGAAGGAGCGTGTCCGGGATGAACCTGTGGCGGGACATGGGCCTGGAAGGCAAGCGGGTCCTGATCGTGCATCATGACGACCTGGGAATCACCGAAGCGCAGAACCGTGCGTACCTGGACCTGGGTTATCCGACGGGATCGATCCTGATGCCGGGCGCCTGGGCGCCTCAGCTGCGGGAAGGCGACCTCGGCGTCCACCTGACCCTGACCAGCGAGTGGGCATATCCCCGCATGCGCCCACTGACCACCGGCCGAACCCTACACGATGAGCAGGGCTACTTGTGGCAAACCGTTGAGGATGTGTGGACGCACGTCGACGCCGATGATGCGGAAGCGGAAATGCGGGCCCAGATTGAGGCGGCCAAAAAGCTCCGGATCGATGTGACCCATATTGACACGCACATGGGTGCCGTCGGACGGCCTGACCTGATCGAGGCGTACCAGCGGCTTGCCCTGCAAGACCGGATTCCCGCGGTCCTGCCCGACGCGGTCTCCATCGACCGCGCCCCCCTCCCCCAGGAGCTGAAGACCGCCCTGGAAGCTGTGCTGGAGCAGAGCACCCTTCCGCGCGTCAGGGTTCTGGACGCCTACGGCGTCAAGCCCGAAGAGGCTCGGCTCCGCTATATCGAACTGCTGAGCCAGCAGGGACCGGGCGTCTATCACCTGATCCACCACGCCGCGGTACCCACAGCCGAAGGCCGCATGCTCCCCGACTGGAAGACCCGCAAGGCGGACCTGGAAACGCTGGCAGACAGCCACGTTATCCGCGTGCTGAACGAGTTTGTCCTGCTTACTTACCGTGACATGCGGGAAGCCCTGCGCAGCTACATCTAGTATAGTGCGGCGCCGCGCAGCGGCGAGGCCGCACGGCACCCGTAAATGGCGCGTTAGCGCCGAAAAGGGGAGGTCGTTGCCTTGGTCAAGCCCTGGCGGTATGCCCTGGGCGAGTTTGCCCTGGGTCTTCCCGGAACTATCGTTCAAGGCTACATGCTCTACTACTTCAACCATGACCTGGGATTGACCGCCGGGTATGTCGCCATCGCCAAGGTCTTTCAGGCGATCTGGGACGGTGTGAACGACCCGCTGGTCGGCCACCTGTCCGACCGGACGCGCTCCCGCTGGGGGCGCCGGCGCCCGTGGCTGACGGTGGGCGCCGTCCTGTACCTGATCTTCTCGGTGGCGGCGTTCTTTGTGCCCGGGGGCATCAGAAGCGAGGGCGGGGCGCTCTTCGCCTACTACCTGACCCTGGCGCTGCTGTGGGAGACCGCCGCCACCGTCTCCTGGATTCCCTACAACTCGCTGCTGCCCACGCTGTTCCCCACCGAGCAGAGCCGGATCCACACCCAGACGTACAAGATGGTCATTTACATGATCGCCCAGATCGTCGGCTTCACGGCGACCCCGATTCTGATTCAGATGATGCCGTTCGGGTACGTCAGCCTGATCTACGCCGTGCTGTCGGGCGTGACGCTCTTCGGGCTGCTGTACGGCCTCAAAGAGCCGCCGGCGGAGCCCCTGCAGGCTGATGAACCCGGCTTCTTCGTCTCCGTCCTGGCCACGCTGAAGTACCGGACCTATCAGTTCTACCTGATCACTCACGCCTTTTTTCATCTGACCGTGACGATCCTGCTGGGCGCCATGGCCTTCTACGCCGAGTACAGCCTGCACCTGAAAGGCTGGCAGACGTCGGCGATGTTCGGTTCGGTTTTTCTGGCCACCATGCCCGGCATGGCGCTGTGGGCCCGGGTCGCGCGCCGCACCGGCACGCCCCGGGCGTTCTCCGCTTCACTACTGCTCTTTGCCGTCGCCATCGGCACGCTGGGCATCGTACCGGACCTCTGGACCGGCGTGGCGGCAGGCGTTCTCATCGGCCTGACGATGGCCGGGTTCCTGGTGCTGGGCGACGTGACGATCGCCCGGATTGCCGACCGCGACCACGAATTGACGGGCCTGCGGCGCGAAGGCATGTTCTTCTCGGTGCCCTGGGTCCTGACCCGCATCGCGAACGTGCTGCAAGCCGGCTGCTTCGTGCTGCTCTCCGTCATGTTCGGCTACGTCAGCGGCGACCAGCCCGGCCCCAACCCGGGCGCCGCTTTCCGCTTCATGATGGGTGCCATCCCCTTTGTGGGGCTCAGCCTCGCCTTCCTGGCCTCGCTGGGCCTGCATGCGGCATTTCGGCGGGAGGAGCAGGGCGGCAGCCCGGCCACCCCGAATTCTGTGCCTGCAAGGTAGTCTAGTGCGGCGCCGCGCAGCGGCGAGGCCGCACGGCACCCGTAAATGGCGCGTCAGCGCCGAGAAGGGTACATGGGAGGGTATATCGTGACATCCCGTCGCAAGCTCCAGGCTGAAGACCTGCTGGCTATCAAGCTCGCCGGCGACTGCCAACTCGCGCCCGACGGCGCCCGCGTCGCATACGTTCTCCAGGAGATTGACAAGGAGAAGAACGAGTACAAGACCGCCATCTGGCTGGCTCGTGAAGGCATCGAGCCTATCCAGTTCACCGCCGGCCCCAAGGATCACTCTCCCCGCTGGTCGCCCGACGGCCGCTGGCTGGCATTTGTCTCGAACCGCAGCGGGACGAGCCAGATCTGGCTCCTGCCGCTGGAAGGCGGCGAAGCCCGGCAGCTGACGAAGATCAAGGGCGGCGCCGGCAATCCGGTCTGGAGCCCCGACGGCAAGTACCTGGCCTTCACCGCCAATTTGACGGAAGAGGGCATCAAGCCGGAGGCGAAGGACGACGAGGAGAAAGATCTGTACAAGAAGTTCACCAAGGAAGTCAAGGTGATCACCCGCATCCTCTACAAGATGGATGGGGTGGGGTTCTATACGGACAAGCGGCCGCAGGTCTGCGTCGTCCCTGTGGACGGCGGGGAGCCGGCGGCGCTGACCCGCGGCGACTTTTCCCACGGCGACCCGGCCTGGGCGCCGGACTCGGCGGGCCTCGTCTTCACGGCCAACCGGCTAGAAGATGCCGACTATCATCCTTGGCACAGCGACATCTGGTACGTGCCCCGGGAGGGCGGCGAACTGGTCCGCCTGACCCCGGGCGACGGAAAGCTCTCGGCCGCGCTGCCGTCGTTCTCGCCGGACGGCAGCCTCATCGCCTTTGTGGGCACCGACCCTGCCGATGAAGGATACGGGCTCCCACGCCTGTACGTGATGCACCGGCAAACCGGTTCCATCAAGCTGCTGACTGAGAAGCTGGACCGGCCGTTTGGCAACGAGTCGATCTCCGACATGGCCGGCCCGGCAGGCGGCCGTCTGACGTGGTCACCGGACGGGCACTGGATCTTCGCGACGGTCTCAGACGCCGGCCAGGTCCATCTGGTCAAGATTGGCGCCCACACGGGCGTGGTGGTGCCCATCACGGCGGGCGACAAGGCGATTCACGCCTTCAGCCTGAGCCCGGACTGCCGCCGGGCGGCCCTGGCCTATGCCACGCCCACCTCGCCGTCGGACATTTACGTAGGCCTGCTGGACGAGCCCCGGCTTGAGCCGGACGTGCCCAACTGCTGCGCAGCCCTGCACGGGGGCGGCATCACCGAAGTGGCCCTGGCCCGGCCGAACGCGGCTCTGCTGGAGCAGCTTGAGATCGCCCTGCCGGAACGGTTCCTGTGCGCGGCCGGCGCCGATGCGCCGCAGGTCGACGCCTGGATCATGCGGCCGGCCGGCTGCGAGTCCGGGCGGAAGTACCCCGCCGTACTGGAGATTCACGGCGGTCCGATGGGCATGTACGGCATTGGCTTCTTTTTCGAGTTCCAGTGGCTGGCGTCGCAGGGTTATGCCGTGGTCTACTCTAACCCCCGGGGCTCCCAGGGGTACGGGTACGAGTTCGGCAAATGCATTCTGGCGGACTGGGGCAACCAGGACTACGCCGATGTGATGGCCGCCATGGAGACGGCCGTCCGGCAGTTCGACTTCATCGATGGCGACCGGCTGGGCGTGGCCGGCGGCTCGTACGGCGGGTTTATGGTCAACTGGATCGTCGGCCACACCGACCGCTTCAAAGCGGCCGTCACCATGCGCTCGGTCGTCAACCGCTGGAGCGCCATGGGCACGTCGGACACCGGGTATAACCGGGTCGGCCAGTTCGGCACGGCAAACTGGTGGGAAGAGCAGCATTTGGGGCCGTACCTGAAGCAGTCGCCGCTGGTGCACGCCGGGAAGATCAACACGCCGCTGTTAATTGAGCATCAGGAAGGGGACCTGCGCTGCCCGATTGAGCAGGCGGAACAGCTGTATGCCGCGCTGAAGATGCAGAAGAAGGCGGTTAAGTTTGTGCGCTACCCGGGCGAGTTCCACGGCATGAGCCGGACGGGGAAGCCGTGGCACCGGATTCACCGGCTGAACATGATCGCGGAGTGGTTTGATCAGTATCTGAAAGGGTAAGGTAAGTCGATGAGGAGGGCAGGCGTCCTCCTCATCGTGCGCGAGAGGGATCAGGCCCCCGCAGCGACTTACTGGACAGATCTGGCACCCACGAAAAGACAAACCTAAATAAAAACCCTATTGCTCTTATAGGCACAATTATGTTATGTTCAAGATGGATTGGAAGAAAAAGGAGGCGCTGGGCGACTTGGAGGAGAAGTCGGGTTCCTTGCGGGGCGATCTGATCAAGTGGGCGCGTGAGGAGCAGCGCCTCACCATGCGCTGGGTGGCGGACCACGGCGGCCCGTGCCTGGGGTATCAGAGCGAAGTGGAAAACAAGAAGAAAGCCGAAGTGCGCTGGGACAAGCTGACGCCCTGGATCAAGGCGCTGCAGGTAACTGAGCCCTTTGTCAGGGGGCATCTGCCCAGATATATCGACGACGCCGGCGCCTGCCGCGGGCTGGCGGCGGACGTAGGTACGATGATCCACGAAGGCGCCGACGATTGGGCAGCGCTAGCGTTCAGTGAACGGGCCCGTCAGGTCCTCTGCCTCATCAGCCGGGAATCACGGCAGCTGCCGCGGGTGGTGCTGGCTTACGTACTGGGGCTTGAACTGCAGTCCCTTGACGCCCTTATGAGCGGCCGGCTCCCCTTCGTCCCCTTCCAGATCAAGGCGCTGGGGGATCTAACGACCCTACCGGAGAGCTTCTTTTCCTATGGCATTCGTGAGACGGCTGTGGCGGCGGAGACGCCGGCCGCCTACGCCCCCGCCGTGGAAGCGGCCAGGCGGCGGGGCATCAGCCCGGAGGCACTGCTGCAGTTGATCGAAGGGACCGGTGGGCGCCCTGCGGGGCATATCGCATGAAATCAAGGGGACGCCCCGTGAAGGGCGTCCTCAGGCTGCTGACAAACCCCGTCAGGAATCGTCCTGACGGGGTCATTTCATGCTTTTTCTTCTCTGTGGGCAAGGATAACGTGCAAGAGGGGCTAAGGCGGCTCCTCAGAGGGTGGTCTGCTGCCCTGTGTTGGCCCTG
>DASPIW010000042.1:0-56260 GCA_035628915.1 Symbiobacteriaceae bacterium
CCCCAGGCAGGCCCAAGGCAGCCTAACCAGCGACATTTTGCCGCCGCTGGCGTGAAACGACTCACACGAATTCCCCTGCACCCCAAGGCTAGCGCCGCCTGTGGGGTCCTTCTGCTTACGAAAAGGGCCAAAGTACAGAGGACCGCTGCGCTGGCAGCGGTCCTCTCGTGTAACCCCAAGCAATCAGGGTTTCAGATCATACCAGATCTGCCGCTGCTGCGGGGAGAGGCGCCCCGAATGGGCAATTTTTTCCAGCGCCTGATAGACCGTAGGCCGCTGGGTGGTATTGTGCTCAATCGTGTCCCAATCCATGGAATACTGCTTGTAATAAGTCTCGGTACGCGGGTGTGGAGCCTTCCTGTAGAGGTCCACCATCAGATCAAAGGCTTTCTCACCGAGTTCGGCGAGCGCGGAAATCGCCGCTGCCCATTGGCTGGACTCTTCGAAACGGGAGGCAATCGGCAAGAGGATTGGGATGATCCTGACGTCCTTCGTCATGCCAAATGCTTCGATGATGTACTCATTACGTGGGTGCTGCCTTAAAATGCTAACCAACCGGGCGATCGTTTTTCCGGGGTCACAGTGTCTCAGTGCATCGCGATCAATACCAATCGCATAGCCGATCTTTTCCTCCATGATGCTCGGGAGAAATGCCAACTCCTTTAGCGCCTGCGCGACATTCCTCAGTTCCCAGAAGTCATCTGACGACCGCACCACCTCCCGGAGTGCGGGAATGGCGTCTTTGAGCCTGAGCGTGCGGATGATCAGTGCGGGATAGAAGTGTGCCTGTTGCGGCTTACGCAACATTGCGCTGACGCGGTCGGCCAGCAGCTTCTCGCACTCGGCCAGGGCCGCGGCAGCCTCATGACTGTCAACGCCTCGTACCCTCACAGAGAACCCAAATCCTGAGAACCGCTTATCCATCTGATCCAGAAGCTCTTTCAGAGCTGCGTCAAACCCGCTGGCAGCCACATCGACGCGCTCGAGAAAGAGGTCAAAGCGCAGTGTCTCTTCCAAGAGCTGATCGACCGGGCCCGGCGAGTATGCAGGCTTTGGCTCAACCCTGCCGGAAGTGGCGCGCGCCTCCGGAGGTTCCTCTTTTTTCATCTGGTTCACCAGTTCCACCGCTCGTGGCGTGCCAATGGATTTTAACGCCGCCAACGCGGTCACATGAATGGGCAAGTTATGCGCTCCACGCACGTAATTGAGGGCGTTTTGCAGCGGCGTGATCGCAATCTCGCCAAGCCCCGCACACCGGGCTGCCTCGCCTACCACCAGATAATAAATGGCCGCAGCCTCGTTTCGTTCCTCCGGTCTCCAGTTCACTGTCTTCAATGCCTCAACGGCGCGCTGCCACCGGCGTGGGTTCGCCCCGGAGAGCTCCGCTGCCAGAACGGATACGGCTTTCTTCCCCATTTTTTGCAGGAGCTTCAGGCAGGTTTCCCATTTCTCCCGGCCGTGGTTACCTTTCATCTCCCAGGTGTGCCGGAATAACGGCAGGACAATCTGATCCCTCATGTTCAGAAACGCATCGGTAATGCCCGCACAGTCCTTCTCCGAATGCACCCAGAACTCAATCAGGCGCTCCATGCCTTCCGGCCCCTGGGCGAGGATCTCCCCCCACTCCCCGAGCATCAGCAGATACTGCCAACGCTCCGGCCAATCCGGCTTAATGCTTCGCCTGCTGAGATAGAGTGCCGCAATTCTGCCAAACCCTGCGTCGTCAGTACGAAGCAAAGAGAGCATATGTGCGTCGACCTCGGGGGAACTGCACTCTGCCAACAGCTCCGCCATCATCAGCCTCACGTCGGGCTGCTGTATGCTTGGCCAGAGCTGAAGGAGCAGGGTGGCAAGCCGGTCACCCTTGCCGTTCTTCAGTAGGGATGCAGCCGTTTTGCAGCGGATCTGGCTGTTCTGCTGCCCGTCAACTGTGCGAATCAGATAGTCAGCCGTTTGAAGGAAATCGATGCGCAACAAGGCCTCCATGGCCGCGTAACTGACGTCAGGGACGCTCTCCAGCATACAGCGCCTTAGGGGTTCCACTACGGAAGGGTCACCGAGCTCACCCAGGGCCGTAGCTGCTTCGATCCCGATGCGTAAGTTCTCATGGCTCAGCAGCCTGACCAATTTGTCCGTTCTCTTGGCTTGCTTTAGTGCTTCCACATTGGGTGTGAACAGACCTGACAGACCCATGATTCGCTGCCTCCATAGAGCGCGTGCATTATCATTCTTTATTTCAATACTATTCGGTACAGTTTGCCTTGTAAAGTGTGTGCGCTCGACAATGGCAAGACCAGGGTGTTCTTACCCTGGTCTTGCACATCTATCGCATCAGAAACCGGAAATCACAGTGCGGTCCGCAGTGCGACCAATTCCGGAAAGCACCGGGTTCGGGCCGTCTGATACAGATACGCCACGCCCTGGCCGCCCGTGCCGGTCTTCGCGCCAATCGCCCGCTCGGCCATGACGGCGTGGTGAGTCCGCCACAGCACCATGGCGTTATCCAGCGCGATCAGCTCTTCGGAGACATCGCGCAGGGCCGGGTGCTGTCCGCCGGCGTACATCTCGCGCAACTGCCGCTGCACTTCGGCCCCCAACTGCGACTCCGCCGCAACGGCAGACCGGGAGGGCAGCGCGTACCCGGACCGGTTCATGGCCGCCGTGAAACCGTCCCACAGGTTCGGCCGCTGCAGCCGGGCGCCGATGCGCGCCCGCTCCTCCGCCGTGAACGCCGGCTGCTCCAGGGTCTCGGGCCGGACGCAGCCCAGTGCGATCTCCACCTCCCGGAACTGCGCCGACTGAAACCCGCTGCCGCCCGTCAGGTTCGGCCGGAACCCGGCATAGTCATACGCCGTCATCGACTCCATCAGCGAAAAGCCCTGGTCAATCAGCCCGACGACTTTCACGCAGCGCCGCAGCAGCCGTGCCGCCAGCCACAGGTCGCCGGTCGCCAACTCCCTCCCGATGGCATCAAACTCGTGCAGGAGCAATTTGAACCAGAGTTCGCTGCACTGGTGGATAATCACATACTGCAGCTCGTCATGCAGCGGTTCGGCCGAAAAGGGCTGCTGCAGCTGAAGCAGGCGACCGATATTCAGGGCGCCGCCGTATGTAATCCCCCCGCCGGAATCGCCGGTCACCGGGCATCCGCTCACGAAAGAACACCCCCTGTCTCTCACGCCACCCCTATGGTTATGAATTCTGACGTGAAAGTCCTGCCGCTGCGATTCGTATGCAAGAGACCACTGCGAATTGCAGTGGTCTTCTTGTGGGATGGGATTACGCCTCCCAGGCGGGAACGCCTGATACCGCATCCAGGTCGACGTTGCCGCCCGAAACCAGGGCCACGGCCCGGCGCCCCGCCCGCAGCGCCGCAGCAACGCTCACGGCGCCGGAGGGCTCGACCACCTGCTTCATCGTGTGCAGCAGGTACCGGCAGGCCTGGCGAATCTCCGCCTCCGAGACCAGCTCGATCTCGTCGACATAGCGCTGCACCACGGGGAACGTCAGGCTGCCGGGGTGCGACGTGCGCAGGCCGTCGGCGATCGTCCGGCTGACGCCAATGTCGACGACCTCGCCGCGCTGGCGGGAAAGGTACGTATCGTTCGCTAGCTCAGGTTCCACGCCGATCACGCGGACCTGCGGGTTCGACTCCTTGATCGCCGTGGCGACGCCGCTGATCAGGCCGCCGCCGCCGATGGGCACATAGACCGCCGTCACATCCGGCACCTGCTCCAGGATCTCCAGACCCGCCGTCCCCTGACCGGCCATCACGAACGGATCGTCATACGGTGGCACGAAAACGGCGCCTTCGGTCCGGGTGATCTCCGCCGCCCGGGCCAGCCGCTCGGTCGACGTCAGTCCGCAGAACTCCACGGTCGCGCCATACTGCTGCATCCCCCGCACTTTCACTGGATTGGCATCTTCGGGCACCACCACCGTGGCCTTGATGCCGAGCTCACGGGCCACATAGGCCACGGCCTGGCCGTGGTTGCCCGAAGAGCCGGTCACGACGTGGCGGGCGCCTTCAGCCACGGCCTTCAGCACGCGGTTGGACGCCCCCCGCAGCTTGAACGAGCCCGTGCGCTGCAGGTACTCAGCCTTCAGAATCAGCCCGGTGCCTGCCGGGTCTTCAATTACGGGTGTCCGCAGGATCAGATGGGCGATGCGGGTCCGCGCCGCCAGGATCTCCTGCAAAGATGTGGACATGCGCTATTCCTCCCCGGGGTGCAGCGCAATGACGTCGACCTCGACGCCGACGCCCGGCGCCATGACGCTCTGCACCGTGGTCCGCACCGGCCGCGGCTCCGGGAAATACCCGGCATACACCTCGTTGAAGACCGCAAAGTTGGCCATGTCCGCCAGATGGGCGGTCACTTTGACCACGTCGGCCAGCGACGAACCGGCTGCCTCCAGGGTCAGCTTCACATTCTCCAGCACCTGCCTGGTCTGCGCGGCAATGTCGCCCTTTACCAACTCGCTGGTGCCCGGCTTCTTGGGCACCTGTCCGCTGACGAACACGAATCCGCCTGCAATGATCGCAGGGGTATAGGGGCCACCAGGCTTGGGGCCACCTTCCGGGTAGACGGGAGTCTTGCGTGCCAACCTGCTTCGCCTCCTGATCAAGCTACAAAACATGCATTACCTTTCGGTTACCGAGTGGATATTCCTGCAGCATTTCGCCCTACCCCGCCCCCGGCACCAGCTCGCGAAGATTACCCTTTCCCTTTGTCTTCCGAAATAGCAGGTATATCAAAGAAGAACCTCTAAGTTATGTGCAAGTGCCATGCAGAACTCAACGTAGGAAGGAATGTGAGCTGAAGTCATGGGATCGATTGCAGTATGGGTCGGCTTCCTCCTCTTCGTCTTCGCCTTAATGGCGGTCGACCTGGGTCTGTTCCACAAGAAAGCCCACGCTGTCAGCACCAAGGAAGCGGGTATCTGGACCGCCGTCTGGGTCAGCCTCGCCCTTAGCTTCAATGTTGGCGTCTACTTCTTCGCGGGCAAGGAGCTGGCCATCAACTTCCTGACCGGCTATCTGGTCGAATACTCGCTGAGCGTGGACAACATCTTCGTCTTTATTTTGCTGTTCTCGTACTTCAAGGTGGACCCCGCGTACCGGCACCGGGTGCTCTTCTGGGGCATCCTGGGCGCCCTCATCTTCCGCGGGCTGCTCATCGGCGTCGGCACCGCGCTGATTGCCAAGTTCCACTGGATCATCTACGTTTTCGGCGCCTTCCTGATCTTCACGGGTATCAAAATGGCCTTCTCCGGCGAGGCGGAGCCCGAACCGGACAAGAACCCGGTGGTGGGCTTCTTTAAGCGCCACTTCCCGGTAGCCAGCAGCTACCACGGCGATGCGTTCTTCATCAAGCCGGAGGGCACGACCCGCTGGTATGCGACGCCGCTCTTCATCGTCCTGCTGGTCATCGAGACGACCGACATCATGTTCGCCCTCGACTCGATTCCCGCCATCTTCGGCATCACCAATGATCCCTTTATCGTCTTCACATCAAACGTCTTCGCCATTATGGGCCTGCGGTCGCTCTACTTCCTGCTGGACGGCGTCGTCGACCTCTTCCGCTACCTCAAGTTTGGCCTGACGTTCGTCCTTTGCTTCATCGGCATCAAGATGGTGCTGTCCGATCTCTGGCACGTGCCCACGGCGCTGTCGCTGGGCGTAGTCGCGAGCATTTTAGGCATTTCGATCATCGCCTCCATCGTGCATGAGCAAATCGAGAAGCGGGCGCACCGCAAGACTGACAGCCCGAGTTGAACGAGCCTTTCGGGAGGACTCCTGAGCCGTGACCTATCAAGCGCCCCCCAACGGTTTCCGGACCTTCTTGATCGTCTGGGCCTCCCAGTCCGTCTCCGTCTTCGGCAACGCACTGACCGGCTTTGCCATGAACATCTGGCTGGTCATGTCGGTCTACCCGCTGCCGGAGCAGAAGGCGCAGCTGGCCTGGGCTCTGGCGGTATGGGGTCTCTCCGCTTCCGTACCGGCGGTCGTGGCGACGCCCCTTGCGGGCGCCCTGGCCGACCGGCTGGACCGGCGCCGCCTGATGCTGTGGATGGACCTGGCCAGCGCTGTCCAGATGGCCGCCATCGCCCTGCTGATGGCCTTCGGGCTGTTCAATATCTGGCTGATGATCGTCTTCAACGTGCTGACGACCGTCACCGGGACGGTTCATGCCTCGGCGTTCGATACCGCCTACGCGATGCTGGTCCCCGATGAGCAGCTGCCCAGGGCCAACGGGATGATGCAGACCATGTGGTCACTCTCCGGGCTCCTCTCCCCTGCCGTTGCCGCTGCTATCATTGCATTGCCCGCACTGGCCCGCCAGGGGCGGGTCCCGATTCACGCGCTTGCCCAAGTCAAGGAAGGCGCGGCACTGGCCATCGGCATCGACGCGGTCACCTTCTTTTTGGCGGCGGCCGTGCTGGCGTTTGTCAGCATCCCACGGCCGCGGCGGACGGAAGCCACCCCCACGGATGGCCGCAAGGGGAGCATCTGGGCGGATGTCAGCTTCGGGGCGACCTACATCTGGCGGCGCCGGCCCTTGCTCTGGCTGCTCTGCACCTTTGCCGTGGTCAATCTGTGCCTGCCTTTCGGCGTCTTGCTGCCACTGATCGTAAAAGCTCGCACCGCCGCTGCGGGTACGGGATATGAAACCGGGCTGGCGCTGGTCAACACGCTCTTTGCCCTGGGCGGCCTGGCAGGCGGAGCGGTAGTCAGTCTCTTCGGCGGCGCCAGGCGGAGGCGGGTGGTCGTGCTGCTGCTGTCAATGATTGCCGGCAGCGTCGCACAGATCGCGCTCGGCCTGGTCCCATCCCTGTATGGCGTTGCTGCCTGCGCCTTCTTCTTTGACGCGATGGGCCCGGTGGCCAACGCCCATTCACAGGCGATCTGGCAGTCGCAGGTGCCCCGTGAGCTGCAGGGGCGGGTCTTCGCCATCCGCCGGGTCATCGCGCAGGCGCTGGGGCCCCTGGGTACAGTACTGGCCGGCCTATTGGCAGGGCTGATGGACCCCGGGTACGCCCTGGCCCTGCTGGGCGCCGTCATCATCGTCGTCTCGGCGGCACAGTTCTTCAACCCCGCCATCATGCGGGTGGAGGATACGGAATACTTGAACCGGCTGGCTGCCGGCGGGTAGCAGAAACAGGCCGGGGGGCGTGGCGCCCTCCGGCCTCTCTCATGTTATCCGTTGTGTGTCACCTTCACCTGCCCGAGAATCGCCTCGGTGGTGCTGCTGCCAAAGAGCGTCACTTTTACGTCGGACGGTGGCGGCGCCGGCCGCTCCTCCTTCATCAGCTGCACCGAGACTTTGGGGAGCACCGCCCGCTGTTCGGCCGCTGCTGCCGGCGGGGGCGGGAGCGCCTCTGCCTCCTGCAGCCGCTCCGCCAGATGCTGGACGGCACCCGTCAGGTGCGTCAGGCTCTCCTCGAGCCGCAGCACCGTCGCCTCCAACCGGGAGATCCGCTCCGCCGCCGCCAGCGCTTCCGCCCGGCCGAAATCCGGCGCCGGCGGCCGCTGGGGACGTACCGCCGCTGCCGTGCGCGGCGCCCGGTCACTGCGGAACGTAAATACTTCACCTTCATACATACGTCGGTCCCTCCCCGCCGCTGTCGCATTGTCGCCTTGCTGGCCCTATGCTATTCAGCCGCGGGAAAGACGTGATTGCTGCCCTAGACGGCCCCGGCCCGGGCCAGGGTTTCCTGCACCCGGCGGATCACCTCATCGGTAAAGCCGGACGTCGAGGCCGTGCCGCCCAGATCTGCCGTGCGGATGCCCGAAGCGATCGCTTCGAGGCAGGCGGCGCGAATCGCCCGCCCGGCGCGGTGGCAGTCCTCACCCGGCATCTGCTGCAGCAGCGAAGCGGCGGCGAGCTGCATCGCCATGGGATTGGCGACGTTCTTGCCCTGGAGGCTGGGGGCCGTGCCGTGCGGCGCTTCGGCCATGATGACTTTGGGCTGGAACTGCTCGTCAAAGCTGATCAGGAGCGACTCTGAGCCGGCGATGGAGCCGTACAGGGCCAGCACCAGGTCCGAGAGGATGTCGCCGTCGCGGTTGAGGCACGGAATGACCAGGGGCTTGCTCGCCCGACCGAAGAGCAGGGCGTAGGCCGCATCGATGAGCTGCGGGTCGTAGGGCACGTCGGGGTATTTCCGGGCCGCCTCGTCCATGCATTCCTTGAGCAGCCCTTCATAAGTGGGCGACACCGTCCACTTCGGGCCGCCGAAGACGAGGGCGCCCATCTGGCGGGCGAGAATAAAGCTGAACTCGGCGGCGGCGCGGCAGTTGCGACGGGAGATGTACGTGGTGCGGAACGCCTTTTCGTCTTCGCCGGTACCATCCCGCCACTCCTTGGCCTCGTAGGCGTCCTCGGTGGCCATGCGGACGACCGCGATGGGTGCCGTGACGTGGCCGATGGTCTCCACACCCGGCAAGGGCCGCCCGGTCCGCAGAATGACGGTGCCGTCGATCTCTTTGCGGAGAACGGCGTTCGGCGAACCGACGTCGCCCCGCTGCTCGGGCGTAATGGTGGCGGCTTTCAGCCCAAACCCGGCCTGCCGCATGGCCGCAGCGGCTTCGTGAACCACGGCGTTGTTCGTGGCCCGCCGGTTGCCCAGGCTCAAGTCGTAGCGAACCAGCTGCAGGTCCACGCCGCACACGGCCGGATCCAGCAGCCGAACGGACTCATCCAGCAGCTCCTGACCGGTCTGGTCCCCTTCGAGCACCACTACGGTATGTTTCGCCAAGGTGGCTCATCTCCTGCTCGTTTGGTCAATTGGGGCCACAGTTGACGTGGGCAGTCTATATGTTACTAGCACTTTTCCCTCATGCCAAGTCCCCAATTCACGCACGGACCGCTTCGGCGCCGGCAAAAAATACTGGGGAGGCAATCTGCCTCCCCAGGTAGTCTTAGCGGGTCATGGCCACAGCCACGGCGATGCGGGCGCCGACGCGGGCGTTGCTGCGAATCAAGGACAGATTGGCCGCCAGCGACCGCCCGCCGGTCACTTCTTTCATGCGGGCCAGCAGATACGGCGTTACATCCTTACCGCCGATCCCTTCGCAAACCATGTCGGCCAGGGCTGCCTGTATGTGCTGCTCGACTTCCGCTGCATCGAGCGCTTCTGCCTCAGGCACGGGGTTGACCACCAGCACGCAGCCCTTCAGGCCGGTGGCCCGGCGGGCCGATATGATGGCTGCGGCCTCGGCGGGCGTATCGACACGGGCATCCACGCCGTGGCCGGCGTCCCGGGTGTAAAAGCCGGGGAACCGATCGGTCCCGAATCCCAGCACCGTCACGCCCAGCGTCTCCAGCATCTCCAGGGTGGCCGGAATATCCAGCACCGACTTGGCGCCGGCGCAGACCACGGTGGTAGTACTGCGGCCCAGGACGGTCATATCGGCGGAGACGTCCCAGACTTGCGCGGGCGCCGCCGGGTTGCCCCGGTGCACCCCGCCGATGCCCCCCGTGACGAAGAGGCGAATGCCGGCCGCCTCGGCAATGGTCACGGTGGAAGCCACGGTGGTCGCTCCCAGACCCCGCCGGGCCAGCACTACCGGCAGATCCCGCAGCGAAGCCTTGACGACCTGCTTCTCCGTGGCCAGGCGCTGCAGTTCGGCTTCGCTCAGCCCCACCTTGCACCGGCCGTCCATGATGGCGATAGTGGCGGGAACGGCGCCTTCCTCCCGGACGATCGCCTCCACATCGCGGGCCATGGCCAGATTCTCCGGGAACGGCATGCCGTGACTGATAATCGTCGATTCGAGTGCGACGACGGGCCTGCCTTCTTCCAGGGCTGTTTTCACTTCTGCGGAAACATCGAGCAGGTATTTCAAGCGGACTACCTCCAAAGGCTCTCCAGGGCTTGCGTAACGGCGTTTGAGGGAACCGCGTCGGAGACGGCGACTTCGCCGGCCCGCACGGGCAGCACCCAGTTGATGCGGCCGCTCTCTACCTTCTTGTCGCGCAGCATCAGCTGTTCGAGGGCAGCCAGGTTGACGTTCGCCGGCAGGCGGACCGGCAGGCCGAGCCGCTGCAGGAGCCGCTCGAGCCGGGTGGGCAGCGTCGGCTCCTTGAGCATGCCCATCTGCCGGCTGATGTGCATGACGGCCACCATGCCGACGGCCACGCATTCGCCGTGCAGCCAGTTGCCCAGCCCCAGGGAGACTTCCATGGCGTGCCCGACGGTATGCCCGAAATTCAGAATCTGTCTGAGGCCGGCCTCCCGCTCATCCTGGCCGACGACTTCCGCCTTGATGCGGCAGTTGTTCTCCACGACGGCGCCCATAATGGCCGGGTCGACTTCCAGGATGTGCTCTGTCTCGCTCTCCAGGAACTTCAGGAATCCCGCATCCCGGATAATTGCATGTTTGACCACCTCGGCCATGCCGGCAGCCAGTTCCCGCCGGGGCAGGCTGGTCAGGACGTCAAGGTCGGCCACCACCAGCGAGGGCTGGTGGAAGGCGCCCACCAGGTTCTTGCCCTGGGGCAGGTCGACGCCGGTCTTGCCACCGATCGATGAGTCGACCTGCGCGAGCAGCGTGGTCGGCACTTGCACAAACGGAATGCCCCGCAGGAAAGTGGCGGCCACAAAGCCGGCCAGGTCGCCGACCACGCCGCCGCCCAGGGCGACGATCACGGAGTGGCGATCCAATTTGGCATTAATGCAGGCGGAGTACAGATTATAGGCCTGGGCCAGGCTCTTGGAGGCCTCGCCGGCGGGCACCGTCGCCTTGATGGTCTGCAGGTCGGCCGCCTCCAGGGCGGCTTTGGCGGCAGCGCCAAAGCGGGACGATACATTCGTGTCGGTGATGATCAGGGTCCGGGTGACCCGGGGCACCGCCCGGCGCACCAACGTACCGAGGCGGCCAATCAGCCCCCGGTCGATCAGGATATCATAGCTCCGTTCAGCGAGCTCGACCCTTACTTGTGGCATGCCGCGTTATCCCCTTCATGGCTCAATAATAGTAGTTTGATCTCGTCCGCAATCGCTTCCGGCTCCCGCCCCGCGGCGCTGATACAATAATGCCCCGCCTGGGCGTAGGCCGGAGCACGCTCGTCCCGCAGGCGCCGCAGCGTGTCAAGCGGGTCGGGCCCGTTCAGCAGGGGCCGGGCAGCCGCGCCCTGGTGCATGGCCCGGCGGTACAGCTCCTCGGGTTCAGCGTCCAGCCAGAAGACCAGGGCGCCGCGCCGCAGCGCCTCCCGGCTGGTCGGGTTGAGCACCGCACCGCCGCCCGTGGCGATAATCCGGCCATCCTCAGCCACGGCCTCCAGTACTGCCTCCGCCTCCCGGCGGCGAAAACCCGCCTCGCCTTCCGCCGCGAAAATCTGCCGGATTAGCGCGCCGGCCTTCAGTTCGACGAGCGTGTCGGTATCGATGAAGGGGCGCAGCAAGGCGCCCGCCAGCAGTCTGCCCACGGTTGATTTGCCGGAGCCCATCATGCCGATAAGTACCGCGTTCATCGCCCGCTCACCTGCTTAGCATATGCCGCATAGTTGCGCAACATCTCAGCGAGCGAGTCGCCGCCGAACTTTTCCACGACGAACCGGGCGATTTCGAATGCCGTCACGCACTCGGCGATCACAGCTGCCGCGGGAATGGCGCAGGCATCGGACCGTTCGATGTCGGCCTGGCCTTCAGCGTGCGTGTCGATCTCGACCGTGCGCAGGGGCTTATACAAGGTTGCGATGGGCTTGAAGGCGACCCGGACGGCCAGATCCATGCCGGTGGTCATGCCGCCTTCCAGGCCGCCCGCCCGGTTAGAGAGGCGGTAATAGCCCCGCTCGTGGCTCCAGCCGATTTCGTCGTGCACCTGCGAGCCGCGTAGCGTGGCGTTCTCGAACGCGGGGCCGAACTCGACGCCTTTGGCCGCCTGAATGCCCAGCAGGGCGGCGCCCAGTGCACCGTCCAGCTTGCGGTCCCAGTGCACGTGGCTGCCCAGCCCGGGCGGGAGGCCCGTAGCGACCACTTCAACCACGCCGCCCAGGGAATCGCCGTCGCGCCTGGCGGCGTCGATCGCCTCGATCATAGCCAGTGAGGCCGCAGTGTCGGCGCAGCGGACTTCGCTGGCCTCCGCCTTCTCCCGGACCTCGTCAGCCGTAAGCGGCACCGCCGGTGCCACGACGTTGCCGATAGAGAGCACGTGGCTCACCACCCGGATCCCTAAGGGCGCCAGCAGCTGCTTGGCCAGGGCGCCCGCCGCCACCCGCATGGTCGTCTCCCGGGCCGACGCCCGCTCCAGCACGTTGCGCAGGTCGGCGTGGCCGTACTTCAGGGCGCCGACCAGGTCGGCATGGCCCGGCCGGGGCCGGGTGCGGACTTTCTGGGGCGCCCGGACATCCGAATACTCGGCGACCGGCGTCGGCGACATCACTTCCGTCCAGTTGACCCAATCCCGGTTCTCCACCATCAGCGTCACCGGGCTCCCCAGGGTCACGCCGTGCCGCACGCCACTGAGAATCCGGGCCTGGTCCTTTTCGATCTTCATCCGGCCGCCCCGGCCGTAGCCGGACTGCCGCCGGGCCAGATCAGCGTCAATGGCCGCCGGGTCGACTGCAACGCCCGCCGGCATCCCCTCCACTACCGTCACCAAAGCCGGACCGTGCGACTCCCCCGCCGTCAGGTATCGGAGCATACCCATCCCCTGCTCTCTCTATAACGATGTCATGTACCAGTTCCAGATCGTTGGACCGTAGATCGCCGCGACAATGGCGCCCAGGGCGAGCCACGGCCCGAAAGGAATGTGACTCTTGCGCCCCACGATGCGCAGGGCCAGCAGCAGGCTACTCACCAGGCCGCCGGCCAGGAAGGCGAACAGCAGCCCCATGGCCGACCAGCGCCCCAGAAAAAGACCGATCACCGCCGCCAGCTTGACGTCGCCCAGGCCCATGCCGCCGGGGGCGATCAGGGCGATCACCAGCAGGGCGGCGAAGGCGCCGGCAGCGCCGCCCACCCCCTCAAGCCAGCCCTTCTCAGGATACGGCAGGAGCGCTAGCATGATCAGCCCCGCCACCAGGCCGGCCAGCACCATCTCGTTCGGAATGATGCGGTCGTGCAGGTCGATCAGCGAGACCGTGGTCAGGACGGAGATGAAGACGAACTGCTGCCAGAAGTAGGCGCCGAATGGATGCGCCGCCGCTAGAAGGGCGCATACTGCGCCGTTGACCCCTGCCAGCAAATAGGGTTCCCAGGGGCGCAGCGGCCGTTCCTCCAGCCAACGCGGGGCCAGCCGGCCACCGCCGTAGCCCAGGGCGCCGCCGAGCAGCGCCGCCACCGCAACCTGCCAGATGATCATGACTCGCCCTCCAGGGCCGCCCGGGCGGCGCCGGCCATGACCGGGACGGGTCCGCGCCGGCCAAACCAGTATTCCCAGGCGCACGCGCCCTGGTGAATCAGCATGCCGAGCCCGCCCACGGTACGCAGGCCGCGGAGCCGCGCTTCTTTGAGCAGCCGCGTCTCCGCAGGCGTGTAGACGGTGTCGTACACGACCGCCTTCTGCGGCAGCAGGTTGATGTCGCTGACGGGCGTGCCGCCCACGTTGTCGCCTTTCATGCCCAGGGAGGTGCAGTTGACCACCAGCCCGGCGTCAATCAGGGCCGCCCGCTCCTCAGGCGAGCGGGCTTCCACCGCACTGATGGGCACTTCCGGCACCAGCGCCTGAATTTCGCCGGCCAGGGCTTCGGCCCGGGTCGCCGTCCGGTTGCTGATGATCACCCGGGCCACCCGCGAGAGGCCCAGGTGCAGGGCGATGGCACGTGCGGCGCCGCCAGCGCCAAGCACGACGACCTGAAGCCCGGGCAGTTTCACGCCGGCTTCCTCCAGGCTGCAGAGGAAGCCCCATCCGTCCGTATTGTACCCCACCAGCTTCCCGCCCCGGTTAACGATGGTGTTGACGGCCCCGGCCTGCCGCGCCGTGGGCGCCACCTCGTCCAGCAGGGGTATGACCGCTTCCTTGTGTGGAATCGTCACGTTCATGCCGAGGATGCCGAGGGCGCGCATCCCTGCCACCGCCGGCTGCAGCATGTCAGGTGCGACTGCGTAGGCGGCGTAGTGGCAGTTCATGCGCTGGTGGGCGAACGCGGCGTTATGCATCGCCGGCGACAGCGAGTGGCCCACGGGATACCCGATAAGGCCAAACTGCCGTGCCTGGCCGCCCAGCGGTCCATTCGTGGTCATAGGCCCAGACCCTCCCGTCCATATAGGCAGCAATTGAGCTTTAAGTGTTCGCCCTTCTACCTACGTAATTCCTGCCTTATTGTCAAGGGGCAGGTAGAATGGAAAAAACCCGGCTGCTTTCGCCGGGATTTGAAGGCAGGGGACATGATTCAATCATGCTGTACCATCATGCAAGCCGCCTCGACCGCTTCCGTAAGGGATTCAACGTGGAACGGCTTACGGAGGCACCGGGCGACGCCCTCGGGCAGGTCGCCCGGCATAGTGCCTTCCCAACTGCTGCAGAGGATGACGGGCACCCCAATGCCGCGCCCGCGCAGCTCCCGCACGACCTCCAGACCGTTCATGCCGGGCATGTCCACATCTAGAATAATCACGTCGGGCAGCAGGCGGCCAATGGAGGCCAGGGCTTCCAGGCCGTCGCCGGCCTCGCCCACGACCTGGTAGCGGCCGGGCGCCCCGTGCAGGCAGATCCGCATCACTTCCCGCACGGCGGGCATGTCATCGGCCAGGAAGAGTCGGATCAAGCTCGGTCCCTCCCCACGGAGTCGGCGGCGGACATATGCGATATGTCCGAATCTATCGTACCGCAACCCGCGCGGAGAACTTTGTCGAATTATGCTGCTCAACTATGAAGTTTCAATAAGCCTTACCCTCGGGTCAATAAACCTTTTCGATCGAGATACCGCAGGACACGCCGTTCGACTTTCCGAACCATCTGCGTGAGGAAAAACTCACGCGGGTCAATGGGCACGACCAGCACCGTGTATGCCCCCGAGCGGTTCCCGCCCAGCACGTCGGTGAAAATCTGGTCGCCAATGACCACGGTCTGCCCGGGTTCGACTCCCAACCGGGCCATCGCCTCCCGGAACCCCTTGCGCCGGGGCTTGGACGCGCCGGAAACGAACGGTATGCCCACCTTCGCGGCAAACTCGCTGACCCGCGGTCCGCTGTTATTGGAGACGATGCAGGCGGCGAAACCCATCTCCCCGACCCGCCCCAGCCATTGCATCAAACCGGGGGTCGGGTCCGGGTGGTTCCACCTGACCAGCGTATTGTCCAGGTCGAGCATGATCGCACGAAAACCGTTCCTCCGGAGCTTTTCCAGGTCGATCTCAAAAATGGAGCGGTGGTATTCCGCCGGTCTGAGCAGGCTCACAGGCGCCACACCTCCAGATAGGCTTTTATTTTACCATAGCTTGCCCCAACTCGCCACTGGACTGCAGCGTGACTGGTATAGTCCCTCGATGAACTTTTTTACTATGGCAGCATAATCCGCTTGTTCTATTTATTCGCAATCAAAAAGCCCCGTTTCCAGATGAGGAAACGGGGCTTCATGGTTTGCGAGGTTATCGGCTTACGGGTTTTGCCCACCAGAGCAAATATCCTTTTGTGTGAAGGATACCCGGGACGCCCCGGCAAACTAGCTCTGATCCAATAACCCCGCCCGGAACAGAACGCCCGGGCGCTGTCACCCTGGATCCATGGGTCCATCACGATCCTGCGGATCGGAGCGACGATGGTCCTCAGCATGCGGGTCCTGGTCACCCAAACGAACGATCCTTCGATCCTTTCGGCCTAATACCATTCGACTGGGTGACTGGCCCTTGACGTTCCTTCCGCCTTTACTGTAACGCAAGTCAGACAAAGATACACGTCCCTAAAGGGCCTATCCGTTTATAGACCAATGGGTCACTCCTTGAAGCCCTTTGGGTCCACCCCGAACGAGGGCCCTACCCGGAAGCCCCTTCCTCGAACAGCTCCCGGCAGAGCTTGAGGACGGCTTTCTTTTCGATCCGGCTGACGTAGCTGCGCGAGATGCCCAGCATGCGGGCGATCTCCCGCTGGGTCTTGCGGGGTCCGCCGGAGATGCCGTACCGCAGTTCCAGCACCTGGCGCTCCTTGCCTCCCAGTTTCTTGAGCTTCTCGCGCAGCTTGCCTTCGTCCAACCGCTTTTCGACCAGCTCCGGCACCACATCCGGATCACTGCCTAACACGTCTATGAGCGTAATTTCATTACCCTCACGATCAACCCCGATGGGGTCGTAGAGCGAGACCTCCCCCCGCACCCGTTTGAGGCTGCGCAGGTGCATCAGGATTTCAGCGTGGCGGTCAGCTCCTATGCGGCAGATGCTGCCAAGTGGCTTTGGCGGCGATCACTCGCCGAACCCGCCCGCCACCAGTTCGCCCAACGCTTCCACGGCCGCCGCTTCCTCCGGGCCGTCGGCCCTGATGGTCAAGCTGTCGCCCTGATGGGCGCCCAATGTTAAGATGCCCAGTAGTGACTTGCAGTCAACTTCGCGACCCGCCTTTACAACCTTAACGACCGTGCCCTGGAAGCGGCCGGCCGTCTGTACGAACACCGCTGCCGGACGGGCATGCAGACCAGCGGGGTTGACCAGCTGCACCACCCTCTCGACCATATGCAACGCCCCCTCCTGCCGCACCACAGGACCGTGCGGCGGCCATTCGCTTATTTGAGTGCAGGCACTCGCCCGCGATACTGCTCCGCCAGCGACCGATTGTGAGCGTCAGCGCCTTCCAGATTGCCGCTCAGGAAGACCGGGGCCTGCACCCCCGCCTCACCCATGATCTCAACGGCTCTGGCCAGCACCCCGTTCAAAATGGCGGCCCCCAGCACCGTGGATGCCGGGGCAAAAGGCTGATCGAGCCCAGGCAGGCTCAGGGTAGCGTCGCCGGGGGGGACGTGGTTGTCGATGACGATGTCGCCGCAGTCCATGAGCCGCCTGCCGCTGGAGTGGCGGGGCGGTTGACTGGCGGAGTACGCCCGGGAGGTGACGACCACCACGATCGCGCCCTTTCCCTTGCCCGCCAGTGCCACTTCCACCGGCACCGGGTTCCGGCCGGAAGTGGAGAGCACGACGAGCACTTCGCCAGGACGTATGTCTTCCCGGGTCATGAGCGTGGTACCGTAGCCGGCCATGCGCTCGAGGTCAGAGGACTGGAGGGCCCCCTCGTGCAGCATGAGGCCGGTGTTGAAGATGGGGTGAATGCAGGCCAACCCGCCCGCCCGATAAAAGAGTTCCTCGCAGAGCATGTGGGAATGGCCGCAGCCGAACAGGTGAACGACCCCGCCGTCTGCGACCGATCGGGAGACTGCCTGCGCCGCCGCCTCCATGGCACCGGCCTCGGTCTGCTCCACGGCAGCCAGCAGTTCGCGGATGCGGTCAAAGTACCTGGTGATCACGTTTGATTTACCCCCTCAGTCGAACCCGTGCTGCAGTGAGCACGGCGGTCATGTTGTCGATGGTGGCCTCAATGACCGCTCTGCCCTTCTCGGCGGTGGCCAGCGTGGCGTCGCCCATAACGCCGGTATCGGTCATTTCACGCCAGCGGGTGGGCCGGTAGTCAAAATCGGGCGGCACTTCGGGCATGGCGCGGATGGCCTTGGACATGTCGACCATATCGGGCGCCAGGTAGAGCATCATGGATGTCTCGATCTCGCAGGCATGGAAGAGGGTGCTGTGAAAGCGAGGCGACTCCCTGACCCGGTCGGCGGCCTCCCCCATGCCAGGGTGCGAGAAGTAGAACGTGAGGGGGCCGCCCTCGGCGTCCAGCACCCGAGCGGCCGCTTTCATGGCGGCGAGGTTGCCCATGTGGGCGTTAACAAGGGCAAGAATGGGCACGCCCAACTGCCGCAGACTCCGGCCAATGCCGCAGATGATATCTGCCAGCGCGTCATCATCCACGGTCAGGGTGCCGGGGAAGCCATAGAGCGACCAGACCTGCCCGTAGCTAAGGGCCGGGAGCACTACGGCACTCACCCGCTCAGCCAGCTTGCGGGCCACCGCCCGGGAAATGTAGTTGTCAGTCCCCACGGGCAGGTGCGGGCCGTGAGTCTCCATGGCCCCCAGGGGCACAATGGCGATACCGGTCTCCTGAAGCCTGGCCTGGGCAGCCTCGCCGGTCAGGCTTTCCATTTCCCAGCATGGCATGGCTTCAGGCCCCCTTCTTGAAGGTGAAGCACCGCTGCGGGTTCTCCTCGAAGATGAGCTTCACCAACCGCCGGCCATCAAGCCCAGCCCTGTCTGCCTCATCGATCAGGCGGGGCACCCACTTCTCCAGAATGTAGCCAAGCCCCAGTCCGTAGCCGTAAGTCTGGTAGTACGACTTACGGGCGGTATCGCCACTGACCAGAATCTGATCGGCGTGACCTCGCCGCGCCAGCTCCAAAATGCAGTGGATACGGGTCGACTCCGGCGCGTACTTGATCTTGGCTATGCCATCAAAGCAGAGATAGGCCCCGGTCTCGGCAATTTTCAGGTGGTAATAGGGATCGGGGTTCCGATCCATGTGGCCGAAGCTGACGTTTCGCAGGTCGACCCCTTCTTCCCTTAGCAGCTCGATCTGTTCCAGGGCCATGGTGCCTGCTTCTGTGTGGGAGTGGACCGGAGCGCCGGTGGCGTGGTGGGCCCCGGCCGCAGCCCGCAGGGCCTTGACCTCCAGGGGCGCTATCGTGTTGTAGCCGGTGCCGAACTTCACCTGTCCCGCCCTATGCGGCGTGCCCTCCAGGCCTTCTTCGACTTCGCGGATGATGTGGCGGGTCAGATCTTCCAAACTGAGCCGCTCCACCCATGTGCCGTAGGTCTCGGTGTGACCGGGCCGCCGGGCGGTCCAGAGGAAGGCTTTGTTCAAACCTGCCGTGCCAATGACGTGAATACCCGCCTTCCGGGCGATTTCCGCCACGGCCGGCACGTCCCGGCCGTAGTCGTAGGCGGTGGCATCCACAATGGTCCGGCCGCCGGCTTTCAAGAACAGTTCCACCTCGGCCTGCGACTTGGCCGGGTCGTCGAGCAGGAGGTCATCTTCCCCCTTTTCCACCCAGTAGGGCGGCCGGCACACGATATGCTCGTGAGCATACGTGACGCCCATGTCGCCAGGGGTAATGTCACCGTGCAAGGTACGCACGAAAGACATGCACAGCAGCTCCTTTCCGTGCAAAAGGCCGCCGCCCCCGTGAGGAGCGGCGGCCAACGCTCTGGCTATACAAAGAGGAACTTGAAGAGGTTGCCCAGCAGCTTGACCACCGGGCCGAGAATGAACATGTCGCTGTCGCCCGCCCACATGGCGGTGTCGGGAATGGTGGACTGCAGCAGGGCGGTGACCATGAGCCACTGGCCCCAGGCCACCACCGTGGCCGTGATGATCCCGCCGATGAAGGCGCCGCGGGCGCCGCCGGTGGCGTTGCCAAACACGCCGGCCGTGGCTGCATGGAAGAAGAGGACGATCATGGTGGGGACGAAGACGTAGCCCACGGTCTTGCCCAGCACGATCAGCCAGACCAGGGCGGCGACGAAGGCGCCCAGGAAGCCCAGGATGGACGCGGTGGGCGCGTACGGGAAGACTACAGGGCAGTCAAGGGCGGGACGGGCGTTCGGCACAATTTTGGTGGCGATGCCCCGGAAGGCAGGCACGATTTCGCCGATCAGGAGGCGCACGCCGAAGAGGACCACGGCGATGCCTGCAGCAAAGTTGAACGCCTGGAGCAGCGCATACAGCACGAAGCTGTTGCTGCCGGCCTGCTTCACCAGGGCCTGGGCGGCCGGGGTATCCTTCGCACCGACAATGACCGCACCGATCATGTACAGGAGGCCCATGAGCAGGGAGATGACAACGTTAGAGTCCTTCAGGAAGTCAAGGCCCTTGGGCAGCTTGAGCGACTCCGAATCTTGCTCCTTGTTGCCCACAACACCGCCCACCACAGCGGCCAGGAAGGCCACCGAAGCTGCGGTGTGGCCCAGTGCGATCTCGTCGGAATCGGTGATGCGGCGCATGTAGCGCTGCGTGAGAGCCGGCTGCAGGGTCCAGTAGAGGCCCATGAGGACGGAGAAGAAGGCGATGAGGGCCCACGAGTTGACCGTGGCGGTGGCGCCGACAGAATCCAGCACGATGCCGACGAAGATGGCGGTGGTCCAGAACATCATGTGGCCGGTCAGATAGATGTACTTGAAGGGAGTGAAGCGGGCCAGCAGCACGTTGATCAGGAAGCCGAATGTCATGATCAGGGCGACGGCGCCACCATACTGGCTGTTGAACTTGTCAAAGCCCATGAAGTTGGTGAGGGACTGCTGCTGCAGACCAAAGACCTCGGCCCACATAGGCTGAAACACGTTCAGCGCATTGACGATGGCTCCGGCGCCAATGTTGATGATCAGGAAACCGACGATGGCCTTGAGCGTACCGCTGATCACCTGGTTGGAGTTCTTTTTCTGCACGAGAAGGCCGACGAGGACGATAAAGCCGATCAGAATTGCGGGCTGCCCGAAGATGTTGTTAGCCAACCACTGCGCAAATGCGAACATGTAGATTCCCTCCATCCGAGTGCGAAGTGCGGAGCCTCATCGGTACAACGACGCCTAACTCTGCATGTACTCCTGCATCACCTTCTTAATCTCTGCCTTGTTCAGGAAGCTACTGACCACGAGGACCCTGGCCTTGTGCCCTGCCAGCAGGGGAGCCAGCTGAGGGCTGGTGATAATCACGTCCGCGCGCTGCCCCGCAGCGGAACTGACGTCCATGTGATCCACGTCGGCATCAAGATTCAGTTCCCGTACAACGTCCTCCACGTTCATCCGGAGGATCAGGCTGGTGCCCTGTCCCAGCCCGCAAACGGCGATGATCTTCATCCTAGTGCATCAGCTCCCTTTCTTCGTGCTTTGGCGGATCACGGTCAGAATCTCAGGGGTGCTGCCTTGTTCAAAGACTTTTCGTGCGGCGGGATCGGTCAATAATCCGGCCAATTCCTGCAGCGCGCGAAGATGGGTCTGGGCGTCCGGGCTGGCGATTGCGATGACCAGACGGACGGGATCGTTCGCCTCGTGGCCGAAGTTCACCGGCTCCCGCAGGCGGACGAAGCTGAAGCCGATGCGCTTGACACCGTCTTCCGGGCGGGCGTGGGGCAAGGCCACGCCGGGATCGATCACCACATACGGCCCGATGCGCCGGACGGTCTCGACCATGGCCTCGACGAAGCGGGGGTCAACGCAACCGGCCTCCACCAGAGGCTCCCCGGCCAGGCGAATGGCCTGCTCCCAGTCGCCGGCCGTCACGTCAAGGCTGACTAGATCATCCGTGAGGACATCCTGCAACATGGGCCCTCGCATCCTTTCCGGTGAACTGGCTTTCTCGGGCCGCTCGGTGAGCAGCGCCTTGCGAATCTGTCTGACGTCCTCAGGCGTCAGGAATGGGTTGACGATGATGACTGGGATTCTCCCGGCGGCCACTGGCACCGTGGAAATGAGCACATCGGCCTGCCCGAGCGCTTCGGTCTGATGGAGCCTGGCCACGGGCAAAACGTCGAGAATTTGAACGTCGGGGAAGACCCGCTGCATGCGGCTCTGAAGCAGGCGGGCGGTGCCAATGCCGCTTCCGCAGACCAGCAGGGCCTTTGGCGTGGCCCGTGTGGACTCTCGCTCCAGACTGGCCCCGAGGTGGATGGCCAGGTAGGTGAGTTCATCTGGCGTGATCTGTACGTGCAGCGGCCCATTCAGGGTCGGTGCCGCGGCCTGGGCAGCCTCTACCAGAAAACCGTACTGCTCCTCGATTTCCTGCCGGAGGGGATTGACCAGCCGCAGCCCATACCGGAGCCGGTACACGGCCGCCCGCAAGTGAAGGATCAGCCCCAGGCGCAGCTCTTCGTCAGTCGTCAGGTCGACGCTCAGGTGGGCGCCGGCGGCCCGGATGAAGGCGCCGACCGCCTCCGCCATTTGGGCGTCGCACGCATGCAGGCCGGCGGAGGCCCGATCGCGGATGGTCTTGGCACCCAGCAGGTGCAGGGTGATGTAGCCGAGCTCATCATCGGGAATATGTACGGCAAAGAGCTTTCGCAGGTCGAGGGCGAGCTGCCTGGCCACTGCCCATTCGGGGCGCCCTCTCAGCTCCGCCTGTTGAACAGGGTCCATGACGATGTCATGTCCGGAGCGCAGGCGCATGACGGCTACGGCCAGGTGGTAGACAAGCCCGGCGATGGCTATGTCGGCCAGCTGGTAGGGCAGCTGTTCGGCAGCGGCCACCACAGCCATCTCAATCTGCGCCATCTCTTCCGCGGGAAGGGGCCGCAGCAGGGGCGCCAGCTGCCGCGAGGTAGCCGACAATTCCGGCGGAACGAGGTCGGTGAGGGCCCGCCGCCAGGCGCGTTCCGACCCCACTACGGCAAGGCCTACGGGGAGCCGGCGCAGCTGCAGGCGGCGTTCGCTGAGCCAGTGATCCACGTGCTTCAGGTCCTCTGCCAGGGTCCGCCGGCTCACGAACAGCTCGTCAGCCAGCCGGCCCAGGCTGATCGGGTGGCTGCGCCGGAGCAGGGCGGCCACAATGGCCAGCTGGCGCTCCTCCGGTGAAAGCCGGTAGGCCGTGTCTGCCGCCGGGCCGAGATTGGCCAGCCATTCCATCCGGCCTTCGGGCGGGATGGAAAGCCTGACGCCGTGGTGCTTGTGGCGCTCAAGGGGGTACCGGGAGGTCCTGAGGGATGCCTCGATGGCCTCCAGGTCCAGGCGGATGCTCCGGGGCGTTACGCCCAGATCCTCCGCCAGCCTGGACACCGGGACGTAGCCAGCCTCCTGAATGAGGGTGGCAAGAATGGCTCGCTGACGCCGGTTCAACACCCGGGATCATCCCCCCTCTTCTATGATAGGCGCTGATATGAGGGAGCAGTTAGTGCAGTTCTTCGCCGATCCTAATCGGAAAAACTGCATGGTCGCCCGGAAATGTGAAAAAGCCTACCCGACTGTGGGGTAGGCTCTTGGAGACATCGACAATCGGAATCTCCCTATGCGGCAGACGTTACCGCCGGCGTCACCACCGCCAGCAGTTGCTGGCCGTCGAAGGTGGCTTCCAGGCAGGGCACATCTTCCGGAACGGGACCAACCTTGAACGTAACGGCCTGGACTTCCCGGGCCACGTAGTCCTTATACTCTTCCAGTGCGGCCAGCAGTTGCGGCGTGCCGTTGACCAGGAGTTCCACCCGGTCTTCCACGGCCAATCCCAGCTCCTTGCGATGCCGCTGCAGCCGGTTGACCACTTCGCGGGCCAGGCCTTCCCGGAGCAATTCCGGCGTCAGGGCGGGATCGACCGCCACGACACAGCCCGCCTCTTCCCCGGTCACAAATCCCTCCGGCGCGTCGTCGGCCAGGACTGCCGTCCGGACATTCAACTCCGTCTGCAGCAGGTCGGTCATACCGCCGAGCTCAGCCGGGGCGCCCAGCAGCAGCATGGCCGAGAGCGGCTGCCGCACTTTCCGTCCCGCCTTTTCCCGGGCGGACCGGCCCGCCGTGGCATACCGGCGAAGCAGGAGCATCTGCTCTTCCACCTGCGGGTTTGCAAGGGCCTCATCGCGGTTCGGGAACGGCTGCAGGTGAACGCTGCCCGCCACGCCCAGGGTCAGATTCTGCCATATGGATTCCGCCAGGAAGGGCGTCATGGGGGCCATCAGGAGCGCTGTCTGCTTCAGGGCGTGGTGCAGCGTGGCGAAGGCGGGGCGCCCCTCTGGGCCCCCGTTCCAAAACCGGCGCCGGCTGAGGCGGACGTACCAGTTGGAGAGATCGTCGACCCACGCGGTCAGGGTCCGCGAGGCGGTAACCACGTCGTAGGCGCTCAGGCTCTCATGCACTTCCGCCGTCACAGCTTGCAGCCTGGCGAGCAGCCAGCGGTCGAGCGGCGTGAGCCGGTCGGCGACAGGCGCCTCGGGCGCCCAGTTCTCCAGGTTGGCATAGAGCACGAAGAACGAGTAGACGTTGCGCAGCGTCTCGAGCACCTTGGCGGCTTCGCCCACAGCCGCCTTGCTGATCTTCTTCGGCAGCCAGGGCTGGCCCGAGCTGTAGACATAGAAGCGCAGGGCATCGGCGCCGAATTGATCCAGCACGTCGCCCAGGTCGACCACGTTGCGCCGTGACTTGGACATCTTCTTGCCCCGTTCATCCAGGCCGAACTCCGTCACCAGCACCCGCCGGTACGGCGCCCGCCCGAAGAGCCCGACCCCGACGACCAGGAGCGAGTAGAACCAGCCCCGGGTCTGATCGACGGCTTCGCAGATGAAGTCGGCGGGGAATTGCTGCAGATACGTCTCCCCATTCTCGAACGGATAGTGGTGCTGCGCGAACGGCATGCAGCCGGAGTCGAACCAGCAGTCGATCACTTCAGAGACCCGGCGCATCTTCCCGCCGCACTGCGGGCACGTCAGCTCCAGTTCATCGACGCCGGGGCGGTGAACGTCCGTCACCTTGCGGCCCGCCATCGCTTCCAGTTCGGCGAAGGAGCCGACCAGGTGGCGGTGCCCGCAGCCGCACTCCCACAGGGGCAACGGCGTGCCCCAGTAACGCTCACGGCTAAGGCACCAGTCCACCACGTTCCCGAGGAAGTTGCCGAAACGGCCCTCCCGGTAATGCTCCGGCTGCCAGAGAACGTCCGCATTGGCGGCCAGGAGTTGATCCTTCAGGGCGGTGGTCTTCAGGAACCAGGACTTGCGGGCCACGTACAGCAGCGGCGTGTCGCAGCGCCAGCAGAACGGGTAGGCGTGGGATACCGTGCTCTCTTCGTAGACCCAGTTGCAGGCCCGCAGCGCTTCGATGACGTCAGCATTGGCGTCCCGGACTTTCCAGCCCTGCCAGGGGGGCACTGCTTCCGTATACCGGCCTTCATCGTCGACGGGGCAGAAGAGCGGCAGTCCGTGCTCGGCGCCCAGGCGGAAGTCATCTTCGCCGAATGCGGGGGAGACGTGGACCACCCCGGTGCCTTCCGTGGTAGCGACCCAGTCGGCGGTCAGGACCCGGTGGCCGCCAGCCGGGGCAAACGGGAAAGGCGGCGCGTAGGTCAGGCCTTCCAGTTCGGAGCCTTCCAGTTCCTGCAGTACGAGTGCGTCTTCGGGCAAGCGGTCCTTCAGCATCAGGACGCGCTCGCCTTCCACGTCGGCGACGGCGTACACGGCATCCGACCGGACGGCCAGGGCCATGTTCATGGGCAGCGTCCAGGGCGTGGTCGTCCAGGCCAGCAGCCGGACATGCTGCAGAGGGCCGGGGGTCGTCACGGGGAAGCGGACCGTCACGGCCGGGTCTTCCACTTCATGATAACCCTGTGCGACTTCGTGGCTCGAAAGCGCTGTGCCGCAGCGGGGGCAGTAAGGCACGACCTTGTGGCCCTGGTAGAGCAAGCCCATGTCCCAGAAACGGCGCAGTGCCCACCAGACCGATTCGACGTAGTTGTCGGCGTAAGTGACGTACGGTTCTTCCATGTCGAGCCAGTAACCGAGCCGCTCGGTGGCGTTGGTCTCCCAGTCGGCCTTGTAGCGCCAGACCGACTCGCGGCACTTCTGCGTGAACCGGGCGACGCCATAGGCCTCTACCTGCGGCTTGCCCGAAAGACCGAGCTCCTTTTCGACTTCCAGTTCCACGGGCAGGCCGTGGGTGTCCCAGCCGGCCTTGCGCAGGACCCGGCGCCCGGACATGCTCTGGTAGCGTGCAAATAGATCCTTCAGGGCCCGGGGGATCATATGGCCGGCGTGGGGCTTGCCGTTGGCCGTGGGCGGCCCTTCGTAGAAGACGAAATCGGCGCCGGCGTTTGCCTGCTGCGTCTGTGCGAAGGCGCCGGACTGCCGCCAGTACTCCAGAACCTGCTGCTCACGCCGGACGGGGCTGGTACGGGAAGGTACGTGCTGAAAAAGCATGGGGATTCCTCCTCAGAATTTGAAAGATCATAATGTCGCCAATGCCATCCTCTGCACCGCCGCTTATGCTGCCTTCCACGATCACCACCCCCTCCGGCAGGTCAGAGAAAAATAAAGACGCCTCTCGTCCCCTGTAGGGACGAGAGGCGTTATCCGCTCCCGTGGTACCACCCTGCTGAACCGCAGCGATGCGCGGTCCGCTCATGCCAGGTACATCCCAAGCCTTGCAGCCAGGGGCAATACCCGCCTCCCCGTAACGGTGGAGCTCCGGCCAGGACTACTTCCCGGCGGACCCGGGGTTCGGCTGGCGACTCGAAGGGGATTTTCACCGGCGCTTCCGGGCAGGGCTCACACCATACGCCCCGCTCTCTGGACCATCCGCCGTCCGGCTACTCTTCCTTCTGATGCGTCTTTGGACTCATATTCAAGTTTGTTTTAGCTTAATGTGGCAAGGGGCTTCTGTCAATAGGTTTTTCAGGAAAAAGTCCTGGCAAACGGGCAAAAACGGTCGCCCGCCGCCCGTCGACTTCAATGCCGGCGACCAGTTCGCGCACCAGGCGCTTTCGCTCCGCCATGGGGAGCCGTCCCGCCCGAAACTCCGTGAGAAAGCTCGCCAACCGTCCGGGGTCGATCGCCGGGGCGGCGGGGGTGCTCAGGGCAGTCTGCAGTTCCCGCTGCCGGGCAGTCAGTGCGGCGACCCGGTGCTTCACCCGCCCCAGCGACTCCACCGCTTCTCCTGCCGGAAGCAGGCCCTGCTCCAACAAGGCCAGCAGGTTGGCCCGGCCTTTTTCCGCCTGGAGCAGGGCGACCTCCACCGCCGCCAGTTCCTGCTCCAAATCCCGGCGGTCCGCCCGGTCGCCGGCCGCCGCCTGGAGCTCGTCCGGATCGGCCAGGGCTGCCGCAAGGCGGCTCCAGATGGCCTGTTCCAGCGGTTCGGCCGCCAGGGCCTGCCCGCACCAGCCGCCGGCGCCCCCGGCGGCCCGGGAACGCCGGCAGGTGTATTTGCGGCGCTTCACGCCCCAATCGACGCCGACGAAGCCGGACATGGACATGCCGCAGCGCCCGCAGGTGAGCAGGCCCGACAGCAGGTACTCCGCACGGGCCTTCCCCGACCAGAGCCGGCGGGCCTGCTCCAGCCGCCCCTGGGCCTCCCGCCAGTCGGCAGGTTCGACGAGCGCCGGAACGGCGACGGGCACCCACTCGGCCTCGGGCCGGAGCGACGGCGCCACCCGCTCCGCTTCGGGGCGGTGGCGGTTGAGACTGCAGCCCGCCGTGTCCCACCGGTTGGCGTGGAAAATGCCCGTGTAGACCGGGTTGGCGAGAATCTGGCGGATCACCGTCCGGTGCCAGCGGCCTCCCTTGCGTGCGGGGATTCCCAGGAGGTTAAGCCGCCGGGCGATGGCGCCCGGCCCTTCCCCTTCCTCCAGCAGCCACCGGTAGATCCGCTGGACCACCGGCACCTCTGCCGGATTGGGCACCAGCAGGGCCGTATGCGGATCATAATCGTAGCCGTAAGGGCGAAAAGCAGCCGGCAACCGACCCTGCTTCGCTTTCTGCAGGCGGCCCCGGCTCGTCCGTTCCCGGATCTTCTCCTTTTCGTATTGGGCAATGGCGCCCCGCAGGGCATAGAATAGCTGCCCTTCCGGCGTATTCTTCCATTCGAAGTTGACGAACTCCAGCCGAACTCGGGCCCGCTCAATCTCTTCGGTCAGCAGCAGTTGATGGGAGAGATTGCGCGAGAGCCGGTCGGGGTCCCAGACCACAACCAGATCGACGCTATGCACGGCCACCGCTTCGCGTAGGGCAGTCAGACCGGGCCGGGAGAGCAGTGCGCCGCTGACCCCTTCGTCCGCAAATATCTGCACCTGCAGCGCACCCAGTGCTTCGGCCCGGGCGCGGCAGGCCTCCGTCTGGGCGCCCAGGGAGTAGCCGTGCCGGGCCTGATCTTCCGTGGAGACGCGCACATAGACGGCGGCTACGGGCATGGTGGCCGCACCTCCGCCGCGCTCTCTTTGATCCAGCCGACCACCAGCCGGCAGGCCCGCCCAAGCGCCACAGCCGCCTCCGGCTGCGTGCCGGCGGGCCTGAGCACAACCGTCCACGCTTCCCCCTGCCTGCCCTTTCCCTCCGGCACCCGCTGGTCCCTCCTTCCGGAGGATACCCTATGCCGCGGCAGCTTGGCTTAGAGCGGCGACGTGCGCAGGGCGCCCGCCAGCAGCAGACCGAAGGCGATGGTCAGCCACTGCTCGCCCTTGCCGACGACGGCCAGGTTTACCGCTTCGCCTGCCCGTGCTGCGCCGTACGCCGCCCAGATGAGCGGCGGCAGCAGCGAGGCGGCGGTCAGCCAGGATGTGTGGCCCAGCCAGGCGGCGCCGGCCGCGAGGAGGACCACGGCGGCGTGAAACCCGAGGGAGAGGCAGCGGAACCAGGCCGAACGCCGCTCGCGGGCGAGCGTCTTGACCCGGAAAATCGAGCCGATGAAAAAGGCCGCGCTGGCCAGCGCCAGGGCCCAACCCCGGGCGCCCGCCGCGCCGTATGCGGCGATATAGTAAAGCGGGCCGCCGAGCATCAGTCCGGCGATGGCCAGGGCGCCCGCGGCGAACGACCGGGTCTGCCCCCGCTCCGCCAGCACGAAGACGGCTCCCAGCAGCACCAGCGCTGCCATCAGCAACAGCGCGGTTACAGGCCGCATGTAGACGACTGGGGCGAGAAGCAGCATGGCAAGCAGGCCGAAGGCGAGCAGCCAGAACCGGGCAACCTCGGGAGCGGCCTGGGCCAGGCCGGCCCGCCCGGTGGGCGCCATTCCCCGGAGCGCCTCCACGGGGCCGCGCAGGCAGTAGGCCGCAATCCACCCGAAAGCCGCAAGCAGCCCCAGTATGTGAAGCCCGGCGCCCAGCAGGGCGACGGCGGGCGGCGTCAGCAGCATGGCCCAGGCCCCGTGCTCCCGCGGCAAGGGCGGGCGCCCGGGCTCGATGAGCTTGGACATCTCTCTGCCCTCCTCTTGCATTCTCCTTCGATTATCGTCATGATTGATTTGTGGTGCGGTGATGATTGTCACGCAAGGCATTGGGAGAGTCTTTACACATATTTCCTTCGCACAATAGAGATGAAGGGAGGAACGGCCAGACCACCCACCTGGCCGGCAGAAGAAATATGTCTATGTTCAACTCGCCAGAGTTCCAGGCCCTGAGGCGGGAGTATTTACAGAGCGTCGTGGAGCGAGTTGCATTCCTCCGGGAGCAAACGGCCAGGCTGCGCAGCGGTGAACTGGGCGAGCTGAAGGCCCTCCGCCAGGAGATCCATAAATCGCGGGGCTCCGGCGGTTTCTACGGCTTCACCGATCTCAGCAAGGCCGCAGCAGCCGCCGAAGACCAGCTGGTCCTGACCATCGACGGCGAAATCGACCGCGACGACCAGGCCCTGGCAACGCTGGTCGAACGAGTCATCGCGGCGGCGGAAGCCGCAGCCCGCGAACTCGGCATGCCATGACACCCGCCAAAAGCGCGTCAACGCCCGGCAGCAAGTCGCCGGGCGTTTGACATTGGCCGCTCAGTTCGGGCTGTGCTCCAGGGTCGGGCGAATGCGGCCCATGACGACAGAGTTCACATATCGACCGTCCCGGTATGCATTCATCCGCTTGACCCCTTCCATCTCAAAGCCGAAGTCGCGGTACAGCTTGATGGCCCGCTCGTTGTCCGCGTACACTTCTAGCTCAACGCGGACCAGGCCCAGCCACCTGTCGGCTGCATCCAACAGATTCTCCATCAGCGCCTTCCCCACGCCCTGGCCCTGGTAAGCATCGTGCACGAACATGCCCAGGTCCGCCACGTGGCGGGTACGCATCCGGTTTGACCAGTGTAGGCCGGCCAGTCCCACAACCTTGCCGTCAATTTCCGCGACCAGTTGATACCGAGTAGCGGGGTCGTTCGACTGGAGCCGCTGGCGCCAGTCGCTGACCGACTGGGCCGGCAACTGCAGCGTGCCCCATACGACGTTGGGCTGCGTGGCAATCTCAGTGACATCTGCGGCATCATCGGGACAGCAGGCGCGGATCTTGATGTCGGCCATCGGTGTCGCTCCTTCCCAAAGGCGCCGGGACTCCCCGGCTTAGAACCCGTAGATCGTCATGCCTCCGTCGACAAACAGGACCTGCCCGGTAACATAGCTCGACGCGCCGGAAGCCAGGAAGACCACCGGCCCGACCAGTTCCTCCAGCTCGCCTACCCGCCTCAGCGGCGTGCGGGCGAGAATCTCGCCCAGGTACTGCTCGTTGGCGAGCAGACTCGCAGTCAGCGAGGTCTTAAAATACCAGGGGCCGATGGCGTTGACCGTCACCCCATACTTTGCCCATTCGAGGGCAAGAATCCGGGTCATATGGTTCAGGCCGGCTTTGCTGGATCCGTAAGCCACGCCCGTTCGCAGGGCGACGCCGCCGCCGACCGACGAGATATTGATCACACGGCCGTACCCGGCCCGGCACATATGGCGCCCCACCGTCTGAGCGACGAGGAAAGGCCCTTTCAGGTTCGTATCGACGACCGTATCCCAGTCGTGTTCACTCAGTTCGAGGGCGGGCGTTCGGATGTTCATACCGGCGTTATTGACCAGAATGTCGATCCGGCCCATCTGCTCCAGGGCGGCGTCGACGGCCGCCTCGATTTCGGCCTGCTTGGTGATATCCGCCGTCACCGCCATCGCCCGCCGGCCCATCAGCCGTGCGGCCGCTGCGGTCGCCTCGATTTCGCTCGACGTGCGGGCAAGGCAAATCACATCCGCCCCGTCCTGTGCGAGGCCCAGGGCCAGCGCCTTGCCGATGCCCCGGCCGGCGCCCGTCACCAGGGCCACCCGGCCCTCCAGGGAAAACCGGTTCATTGCAAATGTGTCCCCTTTCAGCGAAGCAGTTCTTTGACGCGAGCCACGACCTCTTCCTGAATCCGGGGCCCCTTGGTCACATGCCGGGTCGGCCCCAGCGTAAGCAGCGTCCGCTCCCCTTCCGTCAGGTCAAGGGCGGTCAGCACCAGCAGCGGAATCCGCTGCGTCCACCGGCGCTGCCGCAGCAGGCGGACCAGCTGGAATCCGTCCATGTTCGGCATCATCAAATCGAGAATCAACAGGTCCGGGCGCTGCTCCATGATCATCCGGTAGGCTTCCTGCCCGTCGGATGCGGCCCAGGTAACGTAGCCCCGGCGCTCCAGAATCACCCGCACAATCCGGCGCACATCGGGGTCGTCATCCACCACCAGAATGGCCGGCGCTTCCTTGCTTTCGCTGCGCTGCTCGCCCACAATCGAGCGGATCATGGAGAGCATCTGCCCTTCGTCGATGGGCTTGGTCACCACGCCGGCAACGCCCAGCGCCAGCATTTCCGGATCGCGGTGCTTGGTGTAGGCGCTGACGACGACCACCGGAATCTCTCGTGTGGCCGCCTCTTCCTTGAGCTGCCGGGCGACCTCCAGCCCGTGCATGCCGGGCATCAACAGGTCCAGGGTGATGGCGTCCACCCGGCGGCTCCGGGCAATGGCCAGGGCGTCGCTGCCGGAGGTGGCCCCGATGGCCTGGAACCCTTCCTGCTCCAGCGACAGGGTGATCAACCGGACGATATCCGGGTCGTCGTCGACCACCAGCACCGTCTTGCCGGCGATCTGCAGGGGCGCCGCCAACTCAAAGACGTCCGTCTCGGCCTTCAGCGAAAACGTAAAGGCCGAGCCTTTGCCCAGTTCGCTCTCCACCCAGATCTGCCCGCCGTGCTCATCGATGATCGCCTTGCAGATCGCCAGGCCGAGCCCCGTGCCCCCCGTCCGGCGCGATGCGGCATTATCGACCCGGTGGAACTTTTCAAAAATCTGTTCTTGCTGCTCGGGTGCAATGCCGGGGCCGGCATCCTCGACACGCACCCAGACACCGCTGGGCTCCCGGCCGGCCGTAATGGACACGGTACCGCCCACATCGCTGAACTTCACGGCGTTGGAGAGCAGGTTGACCAGCACCTGCTGGATCCGGTCCGGATCGGCCAGCACCCGAGGCAGATCTTCCGGCAGAACGGTCGTCATGGTGATCGATCGCTGATCCGCATAGCCCTGCATCTCCCGGACGGCCCGGGCGACGGCGTCGGCCACCGATTGGGGGGTGCGGCGGACCTCCATCTTCCCGGCCTCGATCCGGCTGATGTCCAGGATATCGTTGATCAACCGGACGAGCCGGTCCGTGTTGTTCATCGCGATGGTCAGCAGCTCCCGGACCTCCTCGGGCAGAGGGCCGGCAACGCCGCCCAGCACGAGCCCCAGCGATCCCTTAATCGATGTCATGGGCGTGCGCAGCTCATGGGAGACCGTGGCGATGAAATCGGACTTCATCCGATCGACTTCGGTCTCTTTGGTGATGTCCCGGTACACGTAAATCCGCCCGATGATTTCGCCCGCTTCATCCTGAACCGGGGCGGCGAACTCGTGAAAGACCCGCGGATGCTCCTCCCGGGTCTCCAAAATGGCGGTGCCGATCTCCGCCGGCGGGCCGCCGCCGGGCCCCGGCGTCCATTCCAGCGCGCCGCTGGTCCGGAACGCCCGGCTGGAAATCGCCCGCAGTTCGTGGACCGACCGGCCGATCAAGTGCTCGGCCGGCAGGCCGGCAACGGCGCCGACCTTGTGGTTGGCCACTACGCAGATGCCCCGCACGTCGACCATGATGATGGCCTCGCCCACCGACTCCAAAATGGCCTTCAGCCGGCCGACTGTGGCGATCGCCTTTTCACGGGCCGTCTCGATCTCCGCCAGATTTAGCCGGAGCTGAGTCTCCATCAGCTTGCGCTGGGTGATGTCGCGGATGATGGCGACGTAGGACTCGACCTGACCTTCGGCATCCAGCGCCCGGGTGATGGACAGATAGCTGTGCCAGAAGCTGCCGTCCTTGCGCCGGTTGATCACCTCGCCCACCCAATGGCCGCGCAGGTTCAGCCCGGCCCACATGTCCACAAAGGTTTCATTGGGGGTCAGGCCGGACCGGAGAACGTTGGTCTTCTGGCCGATCAGTTCGGCGCGGGTGTAGCCTGTGATCGCCTCGTAGGCAGGGTTGACGTCCGTAATCACCGTGTTCCGGTCGGCGATGACGATGCCGTCCAGGCTGTTCTTGTAGACGTCGTGGAAAATGGACGCAAACTCCATGGGGTTAACACCTTCCGCTATGGCCGGGCGTCCTCGAGAATCGTCTCCAGCTGAGAGCCCAGCGTCATGGGGTCAAAGGGTTTGACCAGGTACCCGATCGCCCCCAGTTCCTTCCCCTTCTGAATCTCGGAATGCTGCGCCCGGGCGGACAGGAAGACCACGGGGATCGGCCGCGTCTCCGGGTCCGCCTTCAGCCGCTGGCACGTTTCATAGCCGTCCATCTCCGGCATCATCACGTCCAGCAGGATCAGGTCCGGCTTGTCCGCGGCGGCAAGGGCGAGCCCCTGTACGCCGCCCGACGCCACCGATACCTGATGACCGCCCTGGAACTTTAGCGATAGCTGGACCATCCGCTGGATGTCCAGATCGTCTTCAATCAGCAGGATGCGTAACGCCGACACGCCGGAGACCTCCTTCGGCACCCGTTGGTTCCTTTCCCATTATAGACTATCAAGGTAGTTAAAAGTAAGGGGCGGTCAGTTGACGCCGAACAGCTTCACGATTCGGCGTCCGGGAATGGTGACATAGGCATCGAGCCGCCCCCGGCTGGTCTGCATGCTGATCAGATCCATCGAGGAGTAGCTGAGCCGCCGGCTCACCTCAATCACGGGGACGCTGCCCGAGCGTGTGCGCGCCCAGGCAAGCACCGCCTGCAGCCCGCTTCCGGCGCCGTCGGCGTAGAACTCGCCGCCCGGAGCGGAGAGGTGAGCCGCCGGAGCGATGAGGGCCTCCAGCCCACCGGCATCGCCCGTAACCGCCGTCTCCCAGATTTGCCGGCCCAGGTCAAGGAGGGCCGCCTCCTCGTCCGGATTGACGGGCGGGGTGCGCGGCTCAATGCGCAGAGTGGCGACGGTCGGCCCGGTCAGGGTCAGGGTGAGTGGGTAGTTGCCGGCGAGTTCGCTCCAGAGCCGAAACGTAACGCGATGCGGCTCGGTCTGGATGGGCCGGGGGTCGGCGTGCCAGAGATCGCCCTCGATCTGCAGGCTGACGGCCCCGGCATCGACCGGGCGGCTGAAGCGCACCGTCACCAGGGTGCTCCACCCGTCGATGACGACTTTTGCGCCCGGCTCGGCAAGCAGCGTCTGCACACCGGTGGCGACCTCCCAGACCACGAGGGCGGGGGCCGGGACCTCGGGCCGGGTCTGGCGGGTCCGGGCGCCTGCGGAGCAGCCCGCGGCGACCAGGGCTAGGCATCCCAGTACCAGGGCGATCCACCGTCTCATTCGCCATGCTCTCCCCGTGGGCAGACCATCTTGCGCTCCATCTATGCAGGCGCGGTGGATTTGATGCTTCGCGAAAAGAGCCCGGGCTAAAATCCCCGGACTCTCAACGCCGCTGCAGCCAGAAATAGACCGGGAAGCCCGTCAGCGTCAACCCCAGCCCGATGAGCGCCGTGCGTGGGTCGGTCATCAGGGACGACCAGAGAATCCACACTCCCGCCCCGATGCCGACGAGGGGGACGATCATCGTGAAGACGCAGTATGTATAAGGCCAAGATCACGGATCAGATGCGACACGACCTGCAGGCCCGTTTGCGGGATAAGTCTCCCTTAGTGTGGCCCGCCGGGCTAAAAGTTTGCGCGCATTTCAAGGATGAGGGATGCGCCTGGCGGCGGTCGGCGGCAGCGAAATCGTTGCCGCCGTGTTGTTTGTAAGGGAAAACTTATTTACCTGTGAACCAAAACCAGTTGTATTACAATCTGGTTATTAGGATATCTGGTGATTGTAAAGGAGTTGGTGGGATGCAGCGCAACCGGAAGCTGGCGGGGGCGGCAGCCGGTGTTGTGATTTTCGTCGCCGGAGTCATCTGGGCGGCGGGGGACATGCCGGTCAGTCTGCCGCCGGATGGAGCAGCGCCCTCAAGGGATGCCAACGTGTTGGGCATCGAATGGGCAGGTGGGGACTCCAAGCCCCCGGAGACCGCCCCGGACGGCGGCGAGCAGGGCGCCGGCGGTCTGGGCATTGACTGGGTCGACAACGGCCCGGCGCCCAGCGGCGGCGGCTCGGGGCAGGGCTCCGGCCTGGGCATCGACTGGGTCGGCGAGTCCAGCCTCGGCGAAGCCGCCATCCGCGGCGCCTACCGGCAGGTCTTCGGCCGGGAGCCGTCGGCGGCGGAACTGACCAAGGAGCTGGACCGGCAGTCCTGGGACCAGAGCCTGCGCACCATCCCGAACTTCATGGCCGCCCTGCGTGCCTACCTGAATTCGCCCGGAGCTCAGGCCGAGCGCGAGGCCACGGCTGACCGGGCCGTGGCGGCCATGCCGGGAAGCCGGCTGCTCGTCCTCAACTCCGGCCTTATTTACGACGAGATGGTCCGGCGCCTGACTGTTCATGCTTCATACCAGACCGCCTTCGGGCGGGCGCCCTCCCCCGACGACGAACGCCCGTGGCCGGAGCGGCCCACGCTTGACGAGATGATCGCGGCCCACCGCAGCCAGATCAGGCGCGAAGCAGCCCTGCGCAAATCTGTGATCGAGCGGGCCTACCAGAACGTCTGGAAACGCCCGCCCATAGCGGCGGAACTCCAGCGGTGGGACCTCGACCTGCAGGCCTCCGGCAAGACGTATGCCGAAGTGGCCCGGGCCATCGCGGGCGACGGCGACCCGATCATGCCCCGGGCGCCCCAGGGGCTGAGCCACGCCTCCCGCCTGCGGACCCACTACTGGCCGGCCTCCACCACCCTGTCCTGGCAGCAGCTTGACGACCGCACCGAGCGCTTCCGCATTCTGCGGCAGAACCAACTGACCATGCTCTGGACGGAGGTCGGCACCCAGGCCGCAAAGGCGGCGGGGCAGCAAGTCAGCTTCGCCGACGAATATCAGCTGGACCGGGCTGTCTACAAAGTCTGCGCCGTCAACCAGCACGGCGAAGCGTGCAGCGAACCGTACGCTACCACCGACAAGCCCAACCAGGTGCAGATTACCTCTGCCAAAGCGGACTCCCCGACCAAGCTCGGCATCCACTGGACGCGGGTCGGCTACGGCGTGACGCACACGGCCGTTAAGCGGCAGAAGCCGGACGGCGGCTGGGAGGAAGTCTTCCGGGAGAACGCCACGCCTTACCCCTACCACCACTACTATGAGACCGTCCAACCCGCCACGAAATATGTCTACGTGGTCTGCGCCTACAACAGCCAGGGCGAGACCTGCAGCCCCTGGGTGATCATCGAGACGCCCCGGCCCCGGGTGGTGGCGCCCGCCGACCTGAAGGCGACGGCCCGGAACCAGACCGACTGGCTGATCACCTGGCGCCCGCTGACCGGCGACCCGACGCAGCTGCAGCGCTGGAACAGCCAGGCCGGAAAGTGGGAAGCTCTCACCGAGCGGCGTACGGGCTACAGCAGCCACCTGCGGCAGGAACCGGGCAGCGACGCTGCCTATGCGTACCGCGTCTGCGCATACAACGGGAACGACGAGGCCTGCTCGCCTATCCTCACCCTTGGCAAGCAGTTCGACCACCCCACCAACTTCACCAACCTCGACTACGGCATCTATTGGTTCAAGTGCGGCACGTGCCGCGGATCGACCAAGCAGAGCGACGGGAGCGTCCAGTCAGATGCGGCGAAGGCCGTGCCGGGCCTGTCCCGCGAGTACTTCGACCCCGCCCGGCCTACGGTGATCTATGTGCACGGGTGGGCGAAAAACTCCGTCCGGGAGTCCGGGCGTGAGTCGATGAAGAGCCCCACCGATCAGCAGGACATGATGGCTGCCTGGAAAGGCTGGAACGTGGGCGTCTTCTACTGGAATGCCTTCTCCGACGATGACTGGGGCGCCGAGCCCCGATTTGCCGAAGGGAAAATTGACAAGGGCGAAATTACCTGGAGCCAGGCCGACGGCCGCGGCGGGTCGCACTTCGCTGACACCCGGGTGAAGGATCCGGCTTCCGTGCTCTTTGCGGGCGCCATCCTCGAGGCGATGAAGGAGTTCAAGGGTCCGGAGTTCCGCATCGTCGGCCACTCGCTCGGCACGCAGATGGCTGTCATGGGAACCTACTACGTAAGCAAATCGCAGTCGCCGCACCTGACCCCGGGGCGGGTGGCGCTGCTCGATCCCTGGATCAGCAGCGGGCTGCGGGCCGAGGGGCTCGGCGGCCTGATCGATCAGGTCAAGCAGAGCCGCGGGACGGTCTATGAGTACTACCAGACCTCCATCATCTCCCAGGAGCATGGCCACTACGGCGCCCGGGCGGTCACCAGCCGGGTCCATCCCAACTACGTGCCCTGGCATGAACCGGGCGGCGCCCATGCGGCGTCGATTCACTGGTATTTCAACTCCATGGGCTTCGTCGGCGAGGCGCCCACCGCCGCCATGAGTCTGGACAAGCTGCGCCCGCTGATGAGCTGCGGCTGCCGGTTCGAACAGGTCGGCGGCCAGGATACCAAGGCGGTCTCTGACGACCGGTTCCAACGGCACAGCAAGTAGGTTGAGTACTCTTGCAGGCCCCGTGTTGCCTCTCTCCTTGACCTTCTCTTCCTGACATCGTAGACTCTCTGCAGGGTCTGGATAATATCGTAGCGTATCAGGGTGCAGTTCTTTTCGGAACGACACGCCGCAAAGCCGCCTCCCAGCCCGCCGATTTGCGGCGTCTCCAAATGGCGGCTTCGTCCGTTATGTCTCTTGAGAGCTGCTCAGGAGGGTTTCCGCTGGTGTTACAGATGTCAGGCTTTGGGCGCTTCCTGGTCGAGTTCCTGTGCTTCGGAATCAAGCAGGCAAGGGCCTGCCTGTTCGCCGGCCTGTTTTTTCTGTCCGTCTTCGCCATTCCGCGCGCCGGGATCATGGGGATCCCCCGATACGATGCACTGCTGGCCATCGCGCTGCTCATTCAGGCGGGGATGGTTCTCACCGGGCTGGAATCGCTCGATGAACTGAAAGCCATCACCCTGTTCCACATGATTGGGTTCGCCCTGGAGGCGTTCAAGACGTCCGGCGCCATCGGCTCATGGAGCTACCCTGACCCCGGGTACACCAAGCTGTTCGGGGTCCCGCTCTTTTCGGGGTTCATGTACGCCGCCGTCGGCAGCTACATCATCCAGGCCTGGCGGCTGTTTGATCTGCGGATCCGGCACCATCCGCCGTACTGGATGGCCAATGCCGTCGCCGTGCTGATCTACGCCAACTTCTTCACGCACCACTATATCGGCGACTACCGTTGGTACATTGCCGCCTGTGTCCTCGGCCTCTACGCCAGGAGCGTGGTGACCTACCGGCCGCTGGACCGGGACCGCCACATGCCGCTGCTGCTTTCGTTTCTTCTGATCGGCTTCTTCCTCTGGGTCGCCGAGAACATCAGCACCTTCTTCGGGGTCTGGCGTTACCCGAACCAGTTGGGTGCGTGGTCGGCGGTGCACCTTGGCAAGTGGAGCTCCTGGTCGCTCCTGGTGATCATGACCTTTTCGATCGTCGCCAGCCTCAAACATGTGAAAGCAACCATTCATATCCCCGAATAACCCCGGGATGCTACCGGTCACTCAGGTTTATCGGAACATCCAACTTGAGGCCAAAGCGGTGCATAGTGATTCAAGCCCCGTGCTGCGACAACTGTCGCGGCATGGGGCTTGTTCAATCGAAAGGGAATGCAGACTCGGCCGGGATTCGGCACCATACTTTGGTTGCGCTGGTTGACATATTCCACGTTGAACAGGTGACCAGGGAAGCGCATTGTGGTAACCTATAGGCAAGGTTGAGCTGAGCAAGGAGGCATGGCAGTGAGTCAACCTGCTCCCAAACCGGACTTCGGGAAGGAACTGGAGGCCATCACCAGCCAGACGGGTGCCGCCGTGGTCCGCATCGGCGATCGGACATTTGTCGTGGTTCAAGTCGATGCCGAGCCTCATCTGCCAGCGACTACGGTCTACAAAGTTGCCGACAGCGAAGAGGCAGTTGACCTGAGGGATGCCATGAGCGACACGGACAACCCGACCTTCACCACCAGCGAGGCGATGGAATACCTGCAGTCCCTCAGAAGGAAGCGGTCTCGCCGTGGCTAAGGTGCGGTGGCGCAAGAAAGCGCTTGATGATCTCGACCGCCTGGATCAGTGGAGGGAGGATGACCTGAACCTCCCTCCGATCGGTCCTGCGATTCTCATGCTCGTCGACGAATACTTCGGGAAAATGGACCTCCAACACGTGCTGCCGGGTGTGCCGGTTGACCTCGGCGAGCAAACGGACATCCGGTTGCTCTTGGTACCAATAGGGCGGAGCGATCCATATAAAGTGTTCTTCCGGGTTCTAGGTGAGGACGGTGTCTGCGAGATCAGGCGTATACGTCACCCCCGGCAGAAACCGCTCAAGAAGCCTTGATACATACGGCTCGTGTCACGCAACGACTCTGTTGGCGCGGGGACCCAATGTGTCGACACTGCGGGAGTCCGCTCGCTCGGACTGCGTGACGGGTTACCGCAACTCGACCTTAGTAGGGCCTTTTGTCTGAAGAAAAGGGCCGAACTATTGCGGCCAGGCATATGACAAGGGCCAGAAGCCCCCAGGGCTCTCTGGCGTTTAATATTGATGCACCCGTATTCAGCCCCGGCTCCGGCACATCAACACGTAGAGATCTTCGACCTTCTTGCGGGCCCAGGGCGTCCGGCGCAGGAACTTCAGGCTGGACGCGATGCTCGGCTCACTGATGAAGCACCGAATCGGAATGCGCCGGCCCATAGCCTCCCAGCCGAAGTGGTCGACCATGTCTGTCAGCATACGCTCCAGGGTAATCCCCTGGAGTGGATCGCGAGAGTGATCCTGCGGCGTGTTCATGGCAAGCTCCCCTTATCATCTTTTTGTGTGACTGCATGAGCCTTGACGGTGCGGCGCCGCCGCAGGAAGCCGCCCACGGCCTAAGGCCGGTACTCCATCAGCCAGCAGTCATGCCAGCAGCCCTCGGCGTACTCTTTCTGTGGCAGCACCCGCACTTTGCGAAAGCCGCACTTCTCATACGCCCGGATAGCGCGCCCGTTGCTCACGACCGGGTCCATCACCACCCGCTGGGCACCCCGTTCCCGCACCAGATGATCCACCACTAGCCGGATCATCGCCGTCCCGAGGCCACGGCACCAGTATGCGGGCTCGCCGATGAACTGATCCATGCCGTACGTGAAAAGTCCGGGACTGCAACCGTATTCGCGCAATCCCGCTTCATCGAGAGGATAGAACTGGACGTAGCCCAGGGGGCGCCCTTCATACTCCACGATGCACGCCACTTCGTCTGTCCCCGCCATCCCGATGATAAAGACCTGGCGGACCAGCTCCTCGTCGTGCGGCCGGTCGCGGCCTTCGTAGAACTCCAGAACCCGGGGATCTGAGAGCCACCGCGCCATGGCGGCGATGTCCGCCGGGCAGTCACGCAGCGGGCGGATGCGGAGCCCGTTCCCTTGTATGACCACGCTTATCACCTCAACAACGGGCCGGCCGCCTCACCAGCGACCGGCCCGCACCGTCTATTTTAGCACGGCGGCATGCTGCCGCAGCGCCTCCTGCACGTGTTCGTCCCAGTACTCCCAAGTGCGGGCGCCGGGGAACTCCAGATATGCATGGGCAAGGCCCACCTTCTCCATATGTGCATGCATCCGGCGGTTCTGCTCCAACGGGAAGTCCTCCGTGCCACAGTCAAAGGGAATGACGGGCCTGGCCTGTAGGTAGAACGAAGCGCCGCCGTCGGGCAGGACGATGATGAACGGGTACTCCCTGGCGTGGCGCACCAGATTGCTGAAGTTCAGCCACGCCGTGTGGTCGTCGCTGTAGCCGTGCAGTTGCAGCAGGACGGGCGCGGGGCCCGCCTGCGCTTCCGGCAGGATCGCACTGTAAGTGACGTGGCGCTGCAGTGCGACGCTCCGAAACTGGAGTGTCGCCAAGTTCATGCAGGACCCCCCTGTCAGCGGGCCGTTACCGTTCGTTGATGCGCCGCAGCAGGCCCGACCTGACGCCCGCCCACTCCGTGTCGATGATGGAGAACATCGCCGTGTCGCGGACGGTGCCGTCCGGGCAGACCCGGTGGTTGCGCAGCGTTCCTTCATACTGGGCGCCCAGCTTCTTGATGGCAGCCTGCGACCGCAGGTTGCGCGCGTCGGTCTTCAGCTGCACGCGGCGGGCGTTCCACTCCTCAAATGCATGCTGCAGCAGCAGGTACTTCGATTCCGGGTTGACCACCGTGCCCCACACGCCGGGCATATACCAGGTCCCGCCGATCTCGACGGTCCGATGGTGCGCCTGCACGTCCATGTAGCGGGTCGAGCCGATCACCCGCCCCGTTGCCAGCCCGATGACGGCGAAGACATACTCCTGCCCCTTCTCCTCCGCCTTCATGGCGTCTGCGATGAACTTGGCCACCGCCGCCTCCGACGTCAGGGGCGCCATCATCATCCAGGACCAGATTTCGGGGCTGCGCCCCGCCAGGAGGAGCTCCGGGGCATGGGGCGGTCGAAGCGGCTCCAATCGCACATGCTTTCCGCTGAGAGTGACAGGTCCGAGTTCAGCCACGGGAGTCGCTCCTCCTTTCTTCATAGGCCTGCTAGGGCTCGGGGCAGGTCGTCCGGCGTTCGAATGATGGCATCGGCACAGGGGCCCGGGGCGGCAGCGCCATCCGGGTTAAACCAGACGGTCCGCAGCCCGGCAGCCCGGGCGCCGGCGATATCCTTGTGGTAGTCGTTGCCCACCATGACGCACGCACCGGGCTCCAGCCCCAGTTGCGCGGTGATGCCCAGAAAGAACGCCGGCGCAGGCTTTGCGGCGCCCAGTTCTTTCGATGTCCACAGATGCCGGAAGAAGTGCCGGATGCCCACCCGTTCCAGCGCCTGCCCCACCAGCGCCGCGTCCGATGCCCCGGCGTTAGACGCCAGGCAGCACAGATACTGTCCGGAGAGTTCGGCCAGCGCCCGGTCCACGCCAGGAACCAGCTCGACCCTGGGCCACGAGACCATGGGACCGTCATAGTCGGGGAAGTCCTGCATGACGGTATCCCCCCAGTCGAAGATCACCGCACGGACGGTTGGCAACGCGCTCACTTCCTGGCAGTGCTAATAGTCGATGGTCAGACAGGTGGGCGGCTTGTAGTCGGTCGCCTCCGGCAGGCCGGCGGGCTCCGGGCGCCCTGCTGCCCGAAAGGCATCGACCATCGGGCGGCGGGCGCCCAACGTCGGCAGGTCGAGCATGAACGGCCAGTCGTCCCGGTACCGGTTTGCCTGCACCCACCGCCAGGCGGCGGCAAAGGCGTCAGCGGCATCGCCCGACCGGTATGCGTCACGGAAGACGCCCGCCAGGGCGCCCACCACGCCGGCCCCTTCCGACGCCCGCTCCAGCGCCTCCAGGGCTTCGACGCGGCGCCCCGCCAGGGCATGGATCTGCCCGATGCGCATGGCCGCAAATGCCGGCCAGTCAGCCTCGGCATCGGGGAGCGGCTTGAAGCGGCCCACCTGTGAATAGGCCAGCAGTGCATCGTCGTAGCCGCCGATCTGGAAGAGCTCCTCCGCATCGCTGACTTGCTGCAGCTGCGTCTGCACCGGTTCCCGGCTCCGGTCGGTCAGCTCATACCGGGAAGTCGCCGGATTCCAGCGGAATTTCTCGGTCTGCTGGCGGCTGAGGGCCATTTTGTACTCGAAGGGGCCAATGGGGCGACATTGAATGCTGATCGTCCCGTCGCCCACGGTCCACTGGTTGGGGCCCCGCCAGTTGCTGAGCAGATCGCTGAAGACGAAGCCCTGTCCCCACTGGTAGACATACAGGTGGGTCTTGATCGAACTGGCGCCGGCAGAGGTGATTTCGACCACCACTTCCGGCTTGCCGTCGGCATTGACATCGGCGATCTGATCGACCCGGGCGCCGCCGTCGTAGTTCCAGGTGAAGTTCTCGGCGGCGGGGAGCGGGATGGGGCGGTCAAACTCGGCCGAGCGATAGAGCAGTGCTGGCATGTGGCAGAACCCGAACGCCACCAGCGTGTCCAGGGCGCCGTCGCCGTCGGCATCGGCCCGGAGGGCCAGGGGCTGCGATTTCGCCCCGGTCAGATTGAGCAGCCGCTGTTGCAGCGCAGAGGCATCGGTCAGCGCTTGCACCGCAGCGGTTACTTCCTGCTGTGCGGCGGCGCGCAGCTCGGCAGTGGCGGGCTCCCCTTCGGCGCAGAGCCGATAGAGCACCGTCCCCGGCCTGGGGGCCGGCGCCATGGCGGCTGCGGGCTGGGCTGCCGCCGGCCAGCTCCCGCTGACTTCCGCCTGGAACGGCCAGCCCAGGTAGCGGTACTTGATGATCACGGTCTCGGGCAACTGGGCGTCGAGCGCCCAACTGAGTCGCACGCCGTGTCCTTCTTCCGTTGCCGGCACTTTGCTGCCCGCCAGCGGCGTGCGTCCGCCGCTCGGCCCAACCGCCTCCGCCGACAGCGGAACGGCCCCGCCTTGGGCAGCGACGCCGCTCAGCCGGACGTAGACAGGCGCCTGCACGCTCAGACCGGCCACCAACAGCGTCTCCCCGGCCCCGGCGCTGCGTTCGGCGCTCATGACGAGGACCGGCGGCCAATGGTATGCAATCCCGATGGCAAGGAGATAGACGGCAAGCAATGCCACCATCATGAAAATGAATAGGCGCACCTTGCGCACCATGGATCACCCCCCCTTCTCGGCGCTGACGCGCCATTTACGGGTGCCGTGCGGCCCCGCCGCTGCGCGGCGCCGCACTAGACCTTCTCAGAGCCCCGCGCCCTCCCGGCGGATGTGAATCTGATAGGCCAAACGGCGGATGAGGCTACGGACAAGCATGTGGAGCACCATGAGCGCCGGGATCATCAAGACCCACAGGTACACGATGCCGGTCTGGTCGGGGCGGAGCAGATGTGCCGGCGCCAGCGCGTAAAGCGAAATCCACGTCAGCAGGCTGACGGCCAGGCCGCCCTGCCGGAATTTGTGCCAGAGGGTCAGGAAGATCAGTTCCGCCACGATGCCCATTGCGGCGGCCAACGCGGCCAGCAACCAGAACCGCCCGGAGCGGGTCCACCACCAGCCCGGGCCGGGCCCCGGGGCGACAAAGACGGAGAGGTTGCCCTCGGGCAGGCGGTCAAACGTGGCTTGGTAGCGCCCTTCGCCGGCGGTCTGCAGAGGCATCGCGCTGCGAATCTGAACGCCATTGGGCACGAGCACTTCGATGGTAAGGCGCTTGAAATCGGCCCAGTGCCGGGCTGGCTGAACAAGATAGTCAAAGCGGCGGATCGGCTCGATCAGCCGGCCAATGTCCTCGCCCGGAAACTGCCAGTACTCGACGGCCAGGTCGCGCTCCTGTCCGGGGTCAAAGGCCACGCCGAAGATCAGGTACTGGGGATTGACCGGGTCCCGGATTCGTTCCGGAAAGTAGGCTTCCCCGGTGAAGGGATCGAGCCAGTGGCGGTGCAGATCGGTTTCGCCATCAAAAAGAAAGACGGGACCCAGAGCCGTGCGGACGGAGTAGGGCCGGCCGTCGAGAAAAGCGGCCACTTTCCACTCGCCCAGCACCCACGGCGGCACGGGAACGGCTACCGCCAGCTCCAGCGCCTGATCGGCCTGATTGCGCAGCCGATAAGTGGCCCTCATGAGCCCTTCTTGCTGCCGGAGGTCGAGCAGCAGGTTCTGCTGCAGTACCTCCACGGTGGAATCGCCGGCGGGGCGGAGCGATCCGCCGGGGGTCATTTCGGTGACGGCGGGCAGCGAACCCGCGGCCGATGCGGGGCCAACGATGAACAGGATCGCTGCGGCCAGGAGCAACGCATAGGCAAGGCGATTCATACTGCGTCCCCCCTGGACTCTCCTTATGCGCTAGACAGATCCTTATTATAACATTGAGCCATGAAATCCTTGTTTCACAACTATCCAACAGGTCAAGAAGAGGCAAGACATGGGACTATCAATGCCATGGGGCATATGGACCGGTCAAGAGAGCATCTTCCCTAAATTTTCTGGGGTTGTGACTAAACATTCGAGCGATATAATCAAAGGTGAGCAGATGTTGCGAATGCTAGTAGCATGAACTTTCGGGGTAAAGGGGTTGTTATGGTGAAGGCGCAATCGGTCATGCAGCTGGAGCCGCGCCAGAAAGGCCATTCGGCCGTACTGAAAGCGAAAAACAGCGGAAAGGTCCCCGGCGTCATCTACGGATTCGACGGCAGCTCCACGCCGATCCAGGTCCCCATGGCCGTGCTGCGCGGCGCCATTGGCCTCGGGGGGGAGCATCATCCCTTCCTGGTTCAGTTACAGGGCCAGACGTACATGGCGATCATCCGCAGCCTGGAGCGGGACCTGTTCACCAACCTCCCCTCCCATTTCGACCTGATGCCCATCAAGACGGACGAGCCGCTCTCCGTTTCGGTTCCCATCCGGTTCCGGGGGGAAGCTGAACTGAACTCGCGGGGGCTGCTGCTGCATGCCGAACTGCACAATATCACGCTGCACGGCAGGCCGGCCGACCTGCCTGAGCATGTCGACCTGGAAGTCGGCCAGCTGAAGCCGGGGGAGACCGTCACCGTGGGCGACCTGCGCGTTCCGTCAAATGTGACGGTCCAGGAGAAACCGGGCAACACAGTGGTGCATGTGGCCCACTTCCGAGTACGGGCCACCGCCGATACGACCGACTAAACCGGATCAGCCCCTCCCGCCGGCGGGAGGGGCTGTGTTTATTTAGCGGCGCTGGTGGCGTCCCAGGCGGCCCGGGCGATCTGTTCGATGGTGCGGTCGGCGGCGGCATGATCGGCGCCGTAGGTGAGCACGACCAGTATGTAGGGCCGCTCTCCCCAGACGATCGCCCCGTCGTGTTCATAGGGCGGATAAGTGCCGAACTTGTGGGTGACGAGGTCGGACCGGGGCGTGCCGGCGACGATTCGTCCGAGGTAGGGCACCTGGCGCAGGGGGCGCAGCAGGTTTTCAGCGGTGCTGGGCTGCTGCTGCTTGATGTTCCAGAGGGTCTGCCACCAGGCGGCTTCATCGCGGGCAGTGACCGGGGTGCTGCCCGCTTCGGTCCGGGTGACCATGCCGCCCATGCCGGCGGTGCATTTGGCGAGCCCGTCCCAGGTCAGCGTGCGGGCGAGCATTTTGACGGCGACGTTGTTGGACGAGATCAGCGACCGGTCGACGAGGTTGCGGACGGACCACTTGGTGCCATAGGCCACTGTGGCGAAGCCGCCCTGGCCAACGGTGTCGTCATCTTCCTTTGTGAAAGTGACCGGGGTCTCCCAGGTCAACTCTCCCCGTTCGATGGCCTGGACGGTGCAGAGGGTGACGGGCAGCTTGAAGGTAGACGCAGGATAATAGCGGTCGTTCGGGCGGAATTCGTAGCGGGCGCCGCCGATCAGGTCGACGGCGACGACGCTGAGGCGGCCGCCAAAGTCGGCAGCGGTGCGGCGGACGGCCTTGTCGAGGGACTGCCAGACGGCGGGGATTTCGCCCTGCGGGGGCATGAAGGGATCGACCGGGGCCAGGGGCGGGGCGCCGACCACGTAGGGGTCGCCGGCGGGCACCGGGTCGGGGACCGGGGTCAGGGCGGGTCGTTTGGTGCTGGTCCGCTTCAGGGCGAGGTGCTCTCGCAGGAGGTCTGCCGTGTTCTCCGCGAGGACCGGGCTTGGGGCCGGGACGGCTTTGGCGAGGGGCGCCGGGATGACGGAAGCAGGGCCGAATGAAGGAAGATAATGACTGCTGCACCCAACCAAGAGACCGGTGGAGACTACGGCGGCGCTGAGCGCCTTCCAGCGTAACATGGCGGGCTTGCCTCCTTGGAGGTCGGGACCGGTGACGCTGCGCAATTGCCTTGCTGGTGGTTTGCTTTGTTGACCTCTTGTTTGTCATTCCACCGACTACAACGGAATACCCCAGGATTTGGTTACGGTGAGGGAACCAAAAGAATGGCCGCTTGCTTTCTGTTTATCGGCCGCTATGTAACCGTTCGGGCCTTGAATGTGGGAATGGGAACGGGATTTTTACCACGGATGGCGCGGAAGGGGACACGGAAGTCGCTGCAGTGGATGTGGGCATGTGATGTGTCCCTGCGCCTTGTCTGATGGCTCTTTCAGGATCTGCTGTCCATTTTATAATTAAATCTAATACTATAATATCCAATTCCATGTACCCTTGGTTGTTGCTCGGAAATCCGCGTTGGTTGGTCCGTAGTCCGCGCAATCAGCGCCATCGCCATTTTATTGTCCCATTCCGTGTCACTCCGTGGCTTCCGCGCCCTCCGTGGCAAAATGCATCCATTACCTCACATAAGCAGCCTTCCATTCAGGACGCGCAGGGTGTGCAGAAGCAGAAAACGGACCGCCTGCGTATTGCGTCGCAGGCGGCCCGCTGTCGTTGTGTCGTGATGGCTCCCCTCTACCAGGCGGCGACCTGGCCGTCGGTGCGGGGCTCCGTCGCCCCGACCAGCACGCCGCCGTCCTGCCGCCAGATGATCTCCCCGCGGCCGAACCCGGTGCTCCCCAGGGCCCAGCGGACCCCGTGGCCCCGGCGGGCGAGGGCATCGACGATGTGCTCGGGCGTGGCGCGCTCCATATCCACCGTCTTCCCCTCCAGCCACTGCCACCGGGGGGCGTCCAGCGCCTGCTGCGGGTTCAGGTGGAAATCGACCGCGTTCATGATCACCTGCATGTGGCCCTGGGGCTGCATGAAGCCGCCCATCACCCCGAAGGGGCCCACCGCCTGCCCGCCGCGGGTCAGGAAGCCCGGAATGATCGTATGATACGGCTTCTTGCCCGGCTCCAGCCGGTTGTCATGGTTCGGATCGAGTGTAAAGTTGTGGCCCCGGTTGTGCAGAGCGATGCCCGTGCCCGGCACCACCAGGCCGGAGCCGAAGCCCATATAGTTGGATTGGATGTACGAAATCATGTTGCCTTCGCCGTCAGCCGCGCACAGGTAGACCGTGCCGCCCCGGGCGGGGCGCCCGGCCACCGGCGTGAGTGCCGTGGCCCCGATGGCCCGGCGCCGCTCCTCGGCGTACGCGTCAGACAGCAGGTCTTTGACGGACACCGTCATGCAGCGGGGGTCGGCTATGTACTTCTGCCCGTCGGCAAAGGCGAGCTTCAGCGATTCGATCGCCTTGTGGTAGGTCTCAGCGGAATCCCGCTCCGTCAAATCAAAGCCCTTCAGGATGTTGAGGGCCATGAGAGCCACCATGCCGTGGCCGTTGGGCGGTATCTCCCAGACGTCGTAGCCGCGGTAGTTGATGCTGATCGGCTCGACCCAATCGGGCCGGAAGGCCTCCAGGTCTTCCTTGCGGATGTAGCCCCCGTACTGCCGTGAGAACGCATCGATCTTCTCCGTCAAATCGCCCCGGTAGAAAGCCTCGGCCTTGCTTTCAGCGATCGCCTGCAGGGTCCGGGCGTGGTCGGGCGAACGCCAGACTTCGCCGATTTGCGGGCACCGCCCGCCGGGGGCAAACGTATCGAACCAGGGCTTGAACTGGTCGCCCTTCAGTGCGGCCGAGTATAAGTCAAAGGCCCGCTTCCAGCCCTGGCCGGCCGTCGGGCTGAGCGGGTGGCCCTGCTCGGCATACTCGATGGCAGGACGGAGCACTTCGGTCAGGGGCAGGCGGCCGAATTTGGCGTTCAGCTCCGCCCACGCCGCGGGAATGCCCGGCACTGTCACGGGAATGAAGCCATGCTTGGGGATTTCGGTAATGCCGGCCTGGCTCAGGGCCCCGATGGAGATGGCCCGGGGGGCAGGACCGCTGGAGTTGAGCCCGTGAAGCTTGCCGCCCGCCCAGACCAGAGCGAAGGCGTCGCCGCCGATGCCGTTGGAGGTCGGCTCGACGACCGTCAGCATGGCGGCAGTGGCCACTGCGGCATCAATCGCGTTGCCGCCCTTGCGCAGGACCGCCAGGCCGGCCTGGGCCGCCAGCGGCTGCGACGTGGCGACAATCCCATTCTTGGCATAGACCGGCGTCCGGCGTGATGGGTACGGGTAGAAGAGCGGGTCGAAAGACAGCAACCCTACCATCTCCTTCGTTCGTTGCCAGAAATCATCACCCTTTCAGAGTAGCAGGGATAGCTGTCCGCGTCAAAGGCATGCGTTGTCCCTCCGCACCATTTACTTTAGGCGGAGAGGATCGCAGATGAGGAATCGGCTCCTGGGCCTGACCGTAGTGGTGGCGGTTTCCGCCGCCGGGTGCGGCAGGTCGATGGCGTGCGCCCCCGTGAAGGACGGCGTGGGTGTCTGTCTGGACGGCGCACCGAGAGCGTTAGGGTTGCCGGCAAGAAAGTGACGGCCATGACGGGGAATGCGAAGGGCATTCATCAGCACGGGGAGAAGGTTTATGCACCCATCAAGGAGTTCGCGGAGGCGGCCGGTTATCGGGTCGACATCGATGGGAGAAGGCACACAATCAACATCCACCAGTAGTAAGGTCCCTGGGCCTGCTCCGGACGTAACGGTCAGCTCCCGGCCTTTTTCAGGAGCGGGAGTGAACATCATTTGCCACGGATTGCACGGATTCCACGGATTTGGAGTCAGACACCCGAAACTGCCGATGACACTCTTGCCCGATGTTGTGGCGGGGCGGTCATGAGTGAGGCTCTCCCATTTGGCAATCTGGGTTCTTACCGAGTAGACGTCGGCAGCCACGATGGCTCCGTCCGTTATTGGCTCTTCGCCAACTTCCGTGCCGCGCCGGCGCTCTGCCAAGGCCAGGGCCTGCGTGCTATTCCGGGTCTGGCATAGCCGTGCCACCCAGGCCCACGGCAGCACACGCGCGGTTGTCAGAGTGTACAAGGTGTTGGTCACAAATGGCTTGTACCGATTGAAAACTGGACCAGATTCCTGGCCCGCACAGGTCTGCATTGGCACCAATCGAGGGCGTAAACGACAGGATTCGCCGAGTTTCGTCTACTTCCGTTACCTGGAGGGGTATCCAACACCGCCCACGGCGGTTCAGTTGTGAGAATCTACAAGGTTTGGAGCTCGCTAAGCTTGTATCTGTTGACAACCGGAAACCGCGGGCCGACTTTATGGTTTCACCACGCCTACATCCACGGCCCCTGTCGGACTTCAACGCAACTATCGCCCACCAAACAAACGGTCACCGCACGAATCCCGGCCGAGTGAAGCAAACCGCCTGTGTGAGCTGGTGAATGGCTCACACAGGCGATTTTCGTACCTTGGACCCACGCATCTACTGGCCCAAATCTGTACAGCCAGGATGCTGACTCCCCCGAAATGCACAAGGCCCTGCACAGTAAGGCCATACTTGCTCATCACCCTTTCGGCAACCAGGGCCAGCTGGCCGTTCTCGTACCGCCACTCGGATACGACCCCTGTGTACACGCGAACGCTCGGCCCTGCACCGTAGAAGGTGCCAGTTGGCATTCCCTTATACACCGATAGATAGCGGTGGTCACCATCCCGAAACACAACTTCAATCGAATACGCAAGATTCGCTCCCTGAGAAGGCGACCCCCACACGTACTGAGAAGGCCCAGGTTGCCGAATCGCTCGAATAAACTCCTGGAGTCTTTCCCCTTGCAGTTCGCACGCCGTAAACCCGTGGGCAGGACCGCACCATGGTTGATCACGAACCTGCTGCCACCATGGGTCTGAATACAGCCGTACAGAAGTAATCTCTTTTTCGCGCAGGACGTCTCCTGGTCGGGCGGTCCACACACGGATGAAAGGCCACACGGCTATGCAGAGCGCCGCGACGCCGATCAGCATCCACAGAATCCGCCTGCCCCTCATGGCTGTTCCCTCCCGTAGAGCCTGTAGCGTCACGTGGGCGCCAGCCTCACGGCGCAGTCCGGTACCGGGCGGCGGGAATCACCTGGCACTCTGACTGCAGCCACTCGTAGAACTTGGGACAACTGCCGTCGAACCGGTACTGGATCTCGGAGATCTCCGGGAACTGGGCCAGGGTATGCCCGAGCTCCCGGTAGAGCTGGGCCATACCCGCGGACGTGGACGCGTTGGGGATGATGGCCGAGAAATCCTTGAAGTCAACGATCGCCCGACCGTCCGCCGTAAGCGTGAAGCTGTTCAGCATTCCGGCGGTCTGCCGGCTGAACCAGGAGAAGTACCCGGCGCTGCGCTCCTGATCGGTCGGCCCCTTGAGCAGCTCTTCCAGGGCTGTGCGGGGACCCACCGAGTCGGCGGCAACCTGCCTGGGCACCGCCCGGGGCGTGGCTGGCAGCGGATCACCCGCCGGGGTGTAGAAAACGTGGAGGACGCTTGCCTTCACCTCGAAGACGGCGGTCAGGGTCTGCTGGGCTGTGCCCACGTGCACCTGCTTGCGAATCCGGTACCAGCCCGGCGGGATCTTGTCGGGCAGGACCAGCGTTTCCGGTCCGGGTCCCCCCAGGCCGAGCAAGGGGCGGATGTTGTCACCGGCGATGATGGCCATCGGCTTCGCATCGGAGCTGCCGTGGCCGACCTGCAGCATGTAGCGGGGCGACCAGTCGCTCCCGTCCCAGCACTCCAGGTAGGAATCCACGCCGCGCATGATCTCTTCAGGCGTGGTCTTGACTGGCACCGAAAGGTCGAACTCCTGGCCCGGCGCCATCACGGTGGGAATGAGAAGGTGCGCGCCATCGCCGCCTGGCACCCCGCGAAGGGCGCCGCCTCACTCAGCAGCTGTTTGGGATGTTCGATGACCACAGACTCTTCGGGCAGCCCGACCCGCGCGATCTCCCGCTGCACCGCCTGCTTCGCTTCGAGCGTGCCGACGCCGATCACTAGCTTGTCGATCCGCTCATCGAAGTCGATCAGGACGAGGTAAGGGATACCCGCCACGCTGTTGCGCAGCTCGTCGTACTTGCGCAAGCGTTCGGCGTCGTCGCTCGCCGGCGGTGGGGCGGGAACCGCAGGCGGTGCCGGGGCGGGCGTCGGGGCACCGCTGCATCCGGCGGCAAGCACCACGAGCACGGCCAGGACAACCTTCAGCCACTTCGTCACAAGCATCGCCCCCTTACATACATAGACGCAGCCTGGGACATATGCGTTCCCGGACGCCCTACGCCCGTGCGGGATCTGGCGGTCGGATCTGAGCGCCACCCGAATGCGCCCGAATGCGCCCGAATGCCACCGAATGTGTACGCAAAGGGTACGCAAAGGGTACGTAATGGGCCCGCAAAGGGTACGCAAAGGGGACGTAAAGCGATTCGCACGGGTGGACAAGGCTCGCTCAAGGGGCCCATCGAAGGGGCCGCAAGGCGGCGCGAACCGCGCCTGAAGGACCGGCAGCGCTCCCGTAATCGCCCCGGCAAGCGGCATAAAACGGACCCAAGCTCCCTGAAAAGCAGGCAGCCTGGGTCCGTCACGCGCTACCCTCCACCCCGGAAAGTCATCAAACGCAGCCTCCCAGCCACGGCTGCAACCCGCGCAGGGTCACCGGAAAAGGTGATAATAACCCGGGGAAAGACCCAGCGCCCGAAGCGATGCTCTCCCAGCGTCAGGGCAACCGTCCACCCCTCGCCCTCAAACGCGTCCGGCGCCGTCTCCACCCCGCCGAGGCGGGTCAGATACTCCTTGATCAGCCAGGCCTCCGTACCGCGAATATCCAGCTCCACCGCCGCATCATCCTCCCGCCACCGGCGGGAAGATGGCCAGGTCAGCGGCCCCGTCCAGCTCGGTGTCCAGACCCTGCAGGTGACGGACCGACTGCCCGCCGACGAAGATCTGCACGTGCGCCAAAAGCGCCCGCCCATCCGCCGTCAGCAGCTCGCCCGCCAGGGCGGGGTGCAGTTCGATCAGCCGCTCCAGCACCGTGCGCACCGTGGTGCCCGGCTCCGCCGGCACCTCCGCATGCTTGCCGCCCGCCAGGGGCCGCAGGGTCGCATAGAGCCGGATCTTCATTTCGCCGCGGGCGCCCCGCCATCCTCCGGGCCGGCCGCGGCAACTTCGGCGGACGCCGCCGGGAGGATCTCCAGTTCGATCAGCTTCGCCTCCGGCACCACGCCTTCCACCCAACCGCGGGCGGTGTAGTACTCCTTCAGCATCAGATCCAGCTCGGAGACCAGGCCGGCGCTGCCGCCCACGGCAGGCTCCGTCAGGAACCGCTTCGGGAGGGTATCGCTCCCCTCGCGCAAGCCCGCGAGGTTATTGAAATACCGCTCGAGGTTGTAGATGCGCTCGCCGGTCCGCATCACCACGTCGGCGGTCATCGGCAGGCCGGTGACGGCGGTGAACATGTCGGCGTACTCTTTGGCGCCCATCGAGAACGAAGAGAACTTGCACAGGTCAAGCGAGTCGCTGAAGGCAAAGAGATCCTGGAAGACCTTCAGCAGTTCGCCCTTGCCTTCGGGCACCTTGCGGTCGGTCTGGAACGGGATGCCCGCGACTTCAGAGGCCACGGTATACCCCCGCAGGTGGCAGGCGCCGCGGTTGGAGGTGGCGTAGCCCAGCCCGATGCCCTTGATGCCGCGCGGGTCGTACGCAGGAATCGCCTGCCCCTTCACCGACATGGCCAGCTCGGGGCAGCCCAGCTCTGCGGCGGCGCCGGCGGCGCCCCTGGCGAAGATCCGGCCCAGTGGCGACGCCACCGCAGCGATCTCCTCCGTCAGCTTCACCATGCGCTCCGTCTCCGCCCAGGAGATGCCCTCTTTCAGGAACCCCTTCTCCGTGGCCTCCATCGCCATGGAGAAGACGTTGCCCAGCTCGATGGTGTCGATGCCGTAGTCGTTGCACTGATCGAGCAGCTTGGCGATGGCCGGCACGTCGGCATGGCCGCAGTTGACGCCCAGGGCCCAGGCCGTCTCGTACTCGAACGACTCGGTGCGCAGGCCCGCATACTGGCCTTCCTGAATCTCGACTTCCTTCTTGCAGGCCACCGGGCAGGCGTGGCAGGTCGGCTCATCGACCAGCCACTTCTCCCGGATCGCCTCGCCAGCAATCAGTTCCGCCTGGTCGTGGCAGCTGAGCTGGCTGTTCTTCGTGCCCAGGGCGCCGATCTCGTTGACGATGTTCATGAGCACGTTCGTGCCGTAGAGCGAGAGCCCGCCCTTGCGAGGGGCGGTCAGACCGCCGTCCATGATTGCCTTCAGCCCCTGCTTGCGGGCCGCCTCCACCGCCGCTTTCTGCTCGGGGGCCGGCTTCCATTGGGCCGCGATCTCGCCCACGGCCACCAGCGCCTTCAAATGCTTGCAGCCCATCACGGCGCCGGTGCCGCCCCGCCCGGAGGCCCGATCGTTCTCATTGATGATGCCGGCGAAGCGGACCAGATTCTCGCCCGCCGGCCCGATGGCCATGACCGAGACGCCATTGCCGCCGTGGCGGGCCTGCAGGATGCGGACCGTCTCCCGGGTGGTGAGGCCCCACAGGTCCGACGCGTCATGCAGGGTGATCTGCCCGTTTTCAGCGAGGGCATAGACCGGCTTTTCGGCCTTCCCGCCAAAAATGACGGCGTCGAACCCCGCCCAGCGCAGCCGCGCCGCCGACCAGCCCCCCATGTGCGAGTCGGTGACGGTACCGGTCAGTGGCGACTTGGTGCAGACGGCCAGGCGCCCGGACATGTTCATGGCGCTGCCCGTCAGCGGTCCGTTCACGAAGCACAGGATGTTCTCGGGCGAGAGCGGCTCGACCTGCGGGCCGTTGTCGAAGACGTACTTGACGCCCAACCCCCGGGCGCCTATGTACTTGCGGGCATCCTCCGGGTTGATTCCTTCATAGGCGACGCTGCCATGGGTCAAGTCGACGCGGGCGACCCGGTTCGCGTATCCCATCAGGGTCATGCTTCATCCCCTCCTTACCACTTCCTTTCGATTTGTACGTGAAATATTCCTCCCACATGACAAAAAGAAGGCAAGGGCTCGCTCGGCCCCGCCTTCTTTGATCGTCAAAGGCTCCCTATTGCATGCGGCGGCCCATGCCGTACGCCAGGCCCATCAGGCCGCCCAGCACAGCGCCGGCAGCCACGACGGGCATCGCCATGGCGGTGCCTGTAACCGCTACCGTAACGCCGCCCAGCGTCGCCGTAACGCCCCAGCCGCCTGCGGCGCCGAGGCCCGTGCCCACGGCCGTGGTCTTCAGGACGTCGCGGTGCATCATGTTACTCATGTTCATGATGGCAGGTCCCCCTCCCTTGACCGGTTGACAGGCTGGCCTGTCACTCCAGTCTATGCGGGCGGCGGACTGGCTGCTACGGGTCGCGGTCACACCGTTGCCTCCCCGAGCACGAACCGCTCCACGGCCCGCGCGACGCCGTCGTCCTCGTTGGAGGCGGTGACGAACGAGGCCCGCTCCTTCAGCCCGTCTTCGGCGTTGCCCATGGCGATCTTCAGGCAGTCGAGGTCGAACATCGAAAGATCGTTATAGCTGTCGCCCGCCACCAGCACCTGGTCGATGGCGAGCCCGAAGCGCTCGACCAGCCAGGCCACGGCGCTGCCCTTGCTCACGCCGGGCGCCGTCAGTTCCAGGTTCCATGGGCCGGAGCTGCAGAGCGAGAGCGGTTCAGGCGTGGCAGCCATGATGTGCGCGGCGACTTCCTGCAGGCGAGCAGCGTCGCGCCCCTCCAGATAGATCTTGTCCACCGGACCCCGGCACCGGTCAAGCGGACGGGTGCGATAGACCAACATGTACTGAAGGGAAAGCACTAGCCCGGCCCAGGAGCGGATCAGCCCGATCCACCATTGCAGCAGATGCCGCTGCCTGCCCGCCACATCCCGAACGTAAGCGGTGTCGGGCGTGTACAGTTCCACCTGCACATCGCTGCCGGGTACGACCTCCGCCGCAGCGGCGACGGCAGACGCCGGCAGGGGCCGGTGAAGCCAGGTCTTGCCCGCCACATCCCGGATGAGCGCGCCGTTTGAGGAGATAATCGGCCCATTGATGCCGATGCGGCGCCCGAAAATCGCCGCCGAGCCGTGCATCCGGCCGGTGGCGATGGTTACGGTCGCCCCCGCCGCCATGGCGCGGCGCAGCGCCGCCACCGTGCGCTCCGAAATCGTACCGTCGCGGCGCAGCGTAGTTCCGTCAAGGTCAAGACAGATCAACCGGATAGACATCGTGCCGCCTCGTCACCTTTCATGTAGGTTCTACCGTCCCATCGTAATGTTTGGACGTGATTTCGTCTACAATGGTGACGACTTATGACACAGTACGGGCCTTTATTGATGTAACCAGCAGCGCCTGAAGGGGCGGGTTTCCTGCCACCGAGCCTGACGGTGCGGATTGTGCGGAGGGACCGGGCACCCCTTTGCCGCCGGCAGACCGCGGTCAAGTCACAGCCGGGGTGGCTTCCCGGGCGAGTAGCCCCGGGGAGTTACACCCCGAGGCTCTCTCAGAACCGGACGTGAACCTCTCAGCTCATCCGGCTCCCATTATCCAGCCGAG
>DASPIW010000043.1:0-17994 GCA_035628915.1 Symbiobacteriaceae bacterium
GGGTGGCTATGCCGAGAGGGATCACCCGTTCCCATTCCGAACACGGCCGTTAAGCCTCTCAGGGCCGATGGTACTACGCTTCGAGCGTGGGAGAGTAGGTCGCCGCCCAAACTATTTGGACCGCTGCATGTGCAGCGGTCCTTATTCGTATAGGCTACCTTCTCTCAGGCTCGAGCCTCGTAGAAGGAGAAAAGATCAGGTGCCCCGGCCGAATCTAGTGGACAAGGCACCAGCGGCGCGCCCCCTACATGCAATGGAGCAAGGGGGGACCGCCCATGCCGAACATGCGGCCACAATTCGGCAAGCGCATCCTGATTGTGGGCGCCACCTGGGGCATTCTTGCGGCAATTGCCCGCCTGGCTGGACCCGGGCCGGCTATGGTCCTTTCCTTGATTCCTCTGGGCCTGGCGGCACGGTCAGCCTGGCGGACACATGCATCCAGCAAGCACGTGAGCATGGAGCAGCTGCTACAGCGCCAGGTATCCACCGTTGCGATGTTGATCGCAGCAGGCCTGTTCGCGGCGACCCTGTGGTCCATACGCGATCGCGTGCCGCTCTGGGCGATACCCATGGAGATCGGGATGCTCGTCCATTACTGGCTGGTGACGCTGAGCTGACGCAAAGGCGGGTCCCCGAACGGGAGCCCGCCCTTCTTTTCTACTGTGCCCGTACGTATAGCACGGCTTCAATAAACATCTCCGGCAGCGGTGGCAACTGCCACTGCCAGCCCATGTGGGCTGCCAGCCCTTCGGCGATGCGGGCGCCCACCCGCCAGCGGCTCCGGGATTCCAACTGGAAGCGCCGCCCCCAGAACCGGCGGGCCGGCTCCAGGTCTTCATCGGTCAGGCGGAGCACATGCTCCCGGAGGAGGTTCAGGTCATAGGCCGGTTCGTGGTGAAGCTGCATGGGCGCCAGGGGCGCCATGGGCCGCTGATCGCGCACCACTACGGTGCCGGCTACGACATCGCCCAGGCGCTGTCCCCGCGGACTGGCGGCAATCGCGATGGAGCCGATCAGGTACTGCGCGGGCAAAAAATCAACGATCCGCAGAACGTTCCGGATCACGACCTGAAGGAAATCGACGGGCAGGCCGTTGGCCTTGATTACCCGAATGCCGACAACCCGCTTGCCCACGGTTTGGCCGTTCCAGAACGCTTCCAGCACCAGTTTGTATAGAAAAAACAGGAAACCTACCGCCAGAAGAAGAATTGTTACCAGTAAGCCGTTCACTGTTTCACCGGAGCCGAACAGGTCGAAAGCTTCACTGAGGGCGGTCATGGGCAATACGACCAGCATCAGCAGGAACGCGGCTCCCCACTGAATCAGCGCGTCAACCATGATGGCCAGGAATCGGGTGCCTAATCCGGCCGGTTCGAGCGCCAGATCCACACTCTCCGGCGTATCCACACGAAAGGTTTCCGACATGACCGCAGATCACCTCAAAGGCAGGGAGATGGATGAACCAGGATCAGTTCGTGGTACGGCGTCAGACCGACTGGCAGGCCCTGTCGCGGATCCTCGGGCAAATGCAGGGGCGGGGCGCCCGGCGCCTTCCGCCGGAGATGGTGCAGGAAGTCGGCCGGCTCTACCGCCAGACGGCCTCGGATCTGGCCTACGCCCGCACCTATTACCCGGGCAGCCAGGTGGTCGGCTACCTCAACCAACTGGTCTCGCAGGCACATGCCGTGCTATACGCCGAGGAGCCCCAGCGGCTGAAGTCTTTCCTGCGTTTCTACTGGTACACGGTGCCGCAAACGATCCGCCGCCATTGGCTGGCCGTGGTGCTTTCCTTTGCCCTGTTGGCGGGCGGCATGGCCATCGGCTGCGTCGCTACCCTGTATGATAAGGACCTCGCAAACGCTTTGATTCCTGAGCAAATCCTGCAGCGGATCGTGTCGCCGCAGGAGCGCTACAACATGGAGGCGGCGGAGCGGCCCGCCATTGGAACGCAGATCATGCTGAACAACGTGTCGGTGGGCGCAATGGCCTTCGGCCTCGGGCTTACTCTCGGCGTCGGCACCGTCATTGTGCTGGTGCGCAACGGGCTGATCGTCGGGGCCGTACTGGCTCACTCCGTCTGGCAGGGAAACATGAGCTCCCTGTGGGCTCACCTGATGGCACACGGCTCGCTGGAACTGATGGCGATTTTCCTATGCGGGGCGGCAGGGCTGGTGCTTGGCTGGTCGATTGTGGCGCCCGGCGATCTGCCGCGCAGCGAGTCCGTTACGCGGGGCGGCCGCGAAGCGATTGTGCTTGTGATGGGCTCGGTGCCGTTCTTTGTGATCGCTGCGATTATCGAATCGCAAATCACGCCGGCGCTCAGCCTCACCGACACCGCCAAATACGGGGTGGCCGCAGGCACCGGGCTGCTCGGTCTGGCCTACTGGCTCTTCCCGGGGCGCCGCCGGCGGCCTACAGACGTCCTTGCTCCTTGACCGTCAGATACTGGTTTACCGCCGCCGTCGAGAACTCGTCGGGGGGGACATCGACCACCAGCACGCCTTTGGATTGGAGGCGTGCTTTTGTTTCGCTCCGCTGGGCGAGCATCTCCAGGGCGGCGGCCTTCTGATAGACTTCGCGGGAGTCGGCCGGCGACAGGCGGCTCAGGCGCAGCAGTTCCGGGTCCGACATGCAGACCAGCAGCACCACGTGGTGGGCCGCCAGAGCCGAAAGGTGATCGATCAGACCTTTGGAGATGTATGGATCGACCATATCTGTGAAGAGGACGACCAGGCTCCGCTTCTTGTGCTTGGCCCGGAACCAGCCCAGCATCCGCCCGTAGTCGGGTTCGACCTGTTCGGGCGCCACACTGTATAGCGCTTCCACCATGGCCATCACCTGGCCGCGGCCCTTGCGGGGCGGCATGAATGCCTTTACTTCGCCACCGAAGAGCATCAGGCCGCAGTGGTCGTCGCGTTCAGCGGCAACAGTTGCCAGGAGCAAGGCGGCGTTCAGGGCGTGGTCGAGCTTGGCAAGCCCCTTCACGTAGGGCGTCATCAGCCGTCCGGCGTCGATCAGGAGCATGACGGGCTGACTGCGGTCGACCTGATAGAGCGTGCTGACCAGTTTGCCTTGGCGGGCCGTGGCCGGCCAGTTGATCGACCGGTATTGGTCGCCCTGCTGGTATTCTCGTAGCGACTCGAACTCGGTGCCGTTGCCCCGCAGGCGAGCCCGCTTCAGTCCTTCCAGATGGCGCCCCTGCCGGATGGCGATCTCCCACTGGCGGGCTGCTTTCAGATTTGGATAGACCCGTGCTGTCTCGGTGGTCTTCCAGGTCAGGTATCGATTCCAGAGGCCGAATCGGCTCGTGTACCGCCCGTGCAGCGGCCCAATGACGTATTGGCCACGGCGGATGGGGCGAACCCGGTAAGCAGCCGTTTTCCACTTGCCTGGGTCCACTTGCACCACCGGCCAGTCGCCGGCCCGCTCGAAATGCAGGGGCAGATCATCCTTGAGCGTCAGCTGCACCGGCGTTGCGGAGAGGTTCTGGATTTCTACCTCAATGGGGTTTTCTGCTCCGATGGACATGACCGGCCCGGGCTTGCGGACGGCCTCAAGCTGCCGGCGCGAAAGCACCAGATCGACCGCCGCCACGGTAATCAGCGTGGCGAGGGCTGCCGGGCTGAGCCAGGCCACCGGTCCGTAGACGCTGGGCAGGGCGGCGAGGGCCAGCAGGGCGGCCAGCCGGGGTGTGGGGGCAAACCGCCCCTTCATCGCGGCACCGGCAGGCTCTGCAGGATCTGCTGCAGTACCTGGTCGGCCTGCACCCCTTCGACTTCCGCTTCGGGACGGAGCATGACCCGGTGGCGGAGCACCGGCAGGGCCATCTCCTTAATATCGTCGGGCACGACGAAGTCACGCCCGCGCACCAGCGCCAGCGACTGGGCCGCTACCAGCAGGGCCACGGCACCGCGCGGGCTGGCCCCCATGGCGAAGGCCGACCATTCCCGCGTCGTACGGACCACGGCATTCATGTAGTCAAGCACCGGCGCCTCGACCACGACCTGCCGGTGGGCGCCCCGCAGGGCGGTGAGGCCGGCCGCGTCCATGGCAGGCTGCAGGCCCACCCGGGCCAGTTCCTGGGCCCGGAAGCCATTGTAGTGCCGCTCAAGAATCTGCCGCTCTTCGGCCTGGTCGGGGTAGTCGATGCGAATCTTCATCAGGAAGCGGTCGAGCTGCGCTTCCGGCAAGGGGTAGGTGCCTTCAAACTCGACAGGGTTCTGCGTGGCCAGGACCATGAAGGGATCGGGCAGCAGCCAGGTCTGCCCGTCGATGGTGACCTGTCGCTCTTCCATGGCCTCCAGCAGGGAGGCCTGGGTCTTGGGCGGCGTGCGGTTGATTTCGTCCGCCAGCAGCAGGTTGGTAAAGACGGGGCCGTACTTGACCTGGAAGGAGAGTTCCTTCGGGTTGAAGATTGACGTGCCAATTACATCCGCCGGCATGAGGTCGGGCGTGAACTGAATCCGCTTGAAGCCGATGCCCAGGATCTGGCCCAGGCTGCGGGCCAGCAGCGTCTTTGCGAGGCCCGGCACGCCTTCCAGCAGCACGTGCCCGCCCGCCAGCAGGGCGACGAGCAGCTGCTCCATGACCCGGTCCTGACCGACAATCACCTTGCGTAGCTCACTTTGCACCCGTTCCAGGGCGCCGCTGGTCGCGGTATCCGGCATTGTGCACGCTCCTTTGAATGGCCTCGACCTCCCGGGAGAGGAGGATCAGGTCCTTTTGGGTATTCGTGACCAGGGATTTCGTCTGTTCCAGCGCCGCCTCAATGCGGTCGGGTGCGAGGCCCGTCCGCTCCGCTGTCCGGCGGGCGATTTCCCGATGGGAAAGGCCCTCGGTGCCGCCCAGCAGGCGGGAGAGATCGCGCATGAGGCTGCGGTGCAGGTTCTGCAGCACCACCGCGCGGGCGCCGGCTCGCCGGTACAGCTGGCTCATGGAGATGATGTACTCCACCGAAGCCCGTGCCGGGCCTGCCTGGGTAGGCACCGGGGCGCCGAAGCGGGTCCCGTACGCCCAAAACAGCACTGCCGCCGCCAGGGCCACAATGACGACGAACCAGCGCAGATGGCCCCGCAGCAGCTGCCACCACGTGTCGGCGGCCCGAAAGCCATGGTGTAGCTCGTCGAAGTAAACCAATCTCCCCTGAGCCGGCAGAAGCAGGCTGAGCGCCAGGGGCAGATTGTCATCCTGGCCGACGTGCTCGTTGGTGAGCCAGCCCGTATCGGCCGACCAGTAGAAGCGGCCTCGCCCGTGCGTCCAGGTCACCAGCACCGGGGTGCCGTCCGGCGCGGTAATAAGTGTCAGGACGCCTTCCCGCATGAGGGAGAATACCCCGCCGCCGGTGGAGACCCGGCCGACGCCCGCCGTGACGGGACTGGCTGCGGCCGAGCCGGCGGTATGCTGGTCCGTCTCTCTGGTGGATCCGGTCAGCCGGGACGCCTGATCAATCGCCAGGATGGCCGTGCCGCCGTTTGCCACCCACTGCTCCAGCTGCTCCCATTCATCGTTCTCGAGGGCGTCCACGTTCCAGACGACGAGCCGCTCCGCATCCGGCGGGAGCCGCCGGATTTCCCGCTCCCAACGCCGGGCCATACCCTCGCCCTGCAGAACGGTGTAGATGGCAGCGAGTCCGCCCGGGGCCGTGGCATATGTCGAGCCGGGAGGCGCATCTCCCTTGCCGCCGCCGGTGTCCGTCCCGGCGAACAGGGCGGAGGCGAAAATCAGGACGATGACGCCGACGATGACGCCCCAGTAGCTGCCTGAGCGCTTTTGGATAGCGCTTCCCCCTCTCGCCAGAGATGCCCTGCCAGACTTTCGCACCGTTGATAGTCCTCGGCTGTGGCGCCATGGCCGGAATATAGCCGGGATTCAACCAGGTCGTTTAGCTGATGCATGGTACGGGCCATGTCGGGCTGTTTGCGGCGCAGCATCGATTCGTGTTCCCTATTGGTCTGGGACGGCAGGTAGCGCAGCAGCCCGGAGCGGTCCAGGTGCTGCAGCAGTGCGAGATGCGCCAGCCGCAGCCCTTCTTTGAAGTCGCCCGCCGCGGCCTGGCGCCCAGCCATTTCCCAGAGTTCATCGGGGGTGGGGGGACGGTCAGGTCTCGCGGTCCTCCCCCCGGTGCGCAGGGCTACATCGGTGCCGGCGGCGTTGTCACGCAGAGTGCGCACGAGGTTCCATGCCAGCACGCCGACCCCGACGGCGCCGATGGCGAGGGCGATCCATGTGGCCCAGGGGACTGTGCGGGCCTCATCTTCTTCGGCGGGTACATCGGCCGGAGTGACGGGCTTCGGGTTGCCGAAGAGGCGGCGCCACAGGTTGCGGAGCCAGTTTGAGATGGCGTTGCCCGCGGCTTCCTGTTCCTCCGCTGCTTTGAGGGCTTCATCCAGTCGTTTTCTCGCGTCGGGCAGCCGCCTGGGCGTTGCCGTTGCCAGGTCGCTCAACGCCTGCCGGTGCTCGTCCAACAGGTCGACGGCTTCCCGCAGCTTGTTGGCGCCGGCAGGCAGACCCGGGTCGGCGCCGGCGATGAGTTCCCGGACGGGCCGCAGGTCTGCCGTAGCCGGCGGCGAGGTCTGGATTTCCCAGGTTTCGCCCAGTTCTTTCTGCGCAACCGTGATGTAGATTTTTCCTTCGGATCGGGCGCCGATGGCCGTGTTCAGCAGCCCGGCCACCCGCTTCAGGCGCGCTTCGTAGTCACCGGGTGAAATGGGCGAGGGCGCCGCCCGTGCCACGACCGGGAGCAGAAGTCCCATGATCGCGGCAATGCAGAGAATTCGTAGTATTCTCATTGTCCCACCTGTTTTGCAGCCATCATTTCAATATCTAAGCCTTCTTTGCGCATGCGGGTATCATAGTAGGCCAGCGTCAGGCCCACGGCATAGAGCGGCGCGACCAGCCCCTGGAGCAGGCCGGAGACCGCGGCCACGACCCAGCTCAGAACAGGCACCAGACTTTCGTTGGTGGTATAGGTCAGGACCAGCTGAGCCGGAATTTGCGAAATGATCGCGATCTGGCCGGCGAGGGTGGCGGTGAACAGGTAAAAGACGATGCCCAGGCCCAGCAGCGGCCAAAACCGGCCGTTGACAAGCCCGAAGCTGCGCCGGATCGCGGGCATGCCGCCGCCTGCCGATTCGATCAGCATTGCGTGGCGGTTGAAAATGATCCAGACCCAGAGCACCCCGAGCCCGACGGGCACGGTGAGCCAGGCCAGAAAGAGCAGCCCGGCGATGGTCAGGCCGATGATGGCGGCGACAGAGCCGGCCAGCACCAGCAGTCCGGTGCCCAGGAGCGCGAAGTACCGGCGCCCGGCAAGGCGGAGGCCCATCCCAACCGTGACCGGCAGCCCGAGGTAAAGCCGTGAAGAGATGATGATCAGGGCGCCTTTGAGCCACGGGAAAAGCAGGGCCATGAAAAGGCCCACCAGCGCGAAGTAGCCCGCGAGCCCCAGCATCTGCTCCCAGTCGCCGTTGTCTGCAGCCATCACGGCGCGAAAGAACGGGTTTGAAACCAGCATGTCTTCGCTGAACCGGGTGGGCATGAGCAGAATTGACAACGCGTTATAGATGATCCAGGGGACGCTGCTGAGTAACCCAATCAGCAGGAGGGGCTTCCAGCCGCTTTTGAAAACGCGGATCGCGGTGTCCAGGATCTCGCCGAAGTCCATCGGCTGTATGCGCGCAGTCGGCATTTCGGACGCCATGCCAAGCCTCCTTGCCTGGGTCAGCAATCCCTTTAGTATTAAGCGAAACCATTCCCTTATCCTGCCAGACTCTCGCGAAATCTACCAGTTATTACGGCCGCGGTCCGCAGCCAAGGTCAGCCAGCTTCACCCGGTCTGTTCCCAGGCAGCGTTCCAGTTCTTCCAGGTGGGTTTCCCGGGCCTGGTTGTAGTAATCGCGGGCGATGTCGATGGCAAGGTGCGGCATCACCTGGTCGAGGCAAAGCAGGTCCACTTCCGCGGGCGCCAGGTCACCGTAGAAACGGAGCATGCGGTGGAAGCGCTCGCCTGACCAGCTCTGCAGGTCGTGATCGGCCCAGGAAATCAGTCGGGAGAGGTCACGCACCCGCAGCGACACGTTGGTCTGGTCCAGATCAATGACGACCAGACTGCCATCTGGACGAGCCAGCAAGTTCTGGCGGCTGTAGTCGCCGTGACCCAGCAGGGGGTCCGCCAGGGACAATTGCGCCATCCTGGCGGCGCCCGTCCGGGGCAGTTCCTTCTGGCACCAGCGAATCCGATCTCTGAGCCAGGGCAGTGCGGGCCGGAGGCGCAGGCTGAAGGCATCGTTGACCTGCGCGGCCCGGGCGGCGAGCTTGTGCAGTTCATGGCGCCGGTCCGACCAGAGGCGCTCCCAGTCGAGCATCCACCGGTCAACAGGTCCGCCACCGGCTACGTACCCGGCGGATGCCCGGTGAAAGCGCGCCAGCAGCGCGGTGATGCCCTCAAGCTCGCCCGGCCCGCCGTACCCGGGCTGAACGCCGTCAATCCAGGGAAAGAGGAGGAAGCACCCGCCCTCCATCTGGACGACACCGGGCTCGAGCGGGACGGGCACGGGGATTTCGCGCTCATGCAGGTGCCGGCTGACGGCGGCGACTTTCTCCGCCTGCGCCTGAACTGACAGCCACTTGAGCGCAAAACCGCCGGCCCGCCAGACGGCCCGTTTTCGCTGCCTGGCCAGCGCCGGAACCTGCAGCAGCATCGGGTCGATGCCGAATCGCGCCAGCGCCCGGCGGGCGCCTTCGTCGTTCACGTTCCTCCCCCTCGGTCTCAGAACGATTCGCTCAGTCGGCTGATGCAGTTGGCCCAGCTGACATGCCGGACGGCGTCGGCGCCCGCTTCGCCCATGGTGCGGGCCAGCCTGCGGTCGAGGTATAGCTGGTCGATAGCCATGGCGAAAGCAGCGGGCTCGGGGGGCAGGATGAAGCCGTTGACGCCGTCTGCCACGAATTCCAGCACGCCGCCGGAGTCAGTGGCCGTCAGCACCGGTTTTGCTGATTGGAAAGCTTCCAGGGTGACCAGGCCGTAGTCTTCATCGACCGGCGCATAGTAGACGCCCAGGGCTCCGCTGTAGAGGTCGATCAGGTCGTCTTCCGAGGTCCAGCCCAACAGGTGCACTTTTTCCGCCACGCCCAGGCTGGCGATCAGCGCTTCCAGGGCCGCCTGCTCGCGCCCCTGGCCGCCAATGAGGCAGCGGACGGGGGTGGTGGTCAGCGCCATCGCCCGGATCAGGAGGTCGAGGCGCTTCATGGAGACCAGGCGGCCGATGCTCAGCACGTAATCCCCGTATTCGCCCCGGCGGTGGCGTCCTTCCAGCGGCAATCCGTGGTAGAGCAGTTCGGCCTCCATTCCGTTGAAATGCTGAAGCCTCGCCGCTACGTTACGGGATACGGCGAAGAGCTTCTTCGCCTCGGAGAGGCGGGTGTCGCAGGCCCTTACATAATCGCGGGCGGCGAGGGTGTCCGGGGTTGAGCGGATCCCATGCGGCGCATCAAAGAGATCGTAGGCGATGCGCAACTGATGGTTCAGGTAGACGACTTTGTTGGGGTGCTGCACTAGCCAGGTGGGAAAGCGGAGGGGGATGACTACATCCGCAAAGCCGGTCAGATTCAGGGTCTCCCACGGCAGAGTCGCCTGGGCGAGGAAGTACTGGTGGAACTTGCGCAGCCGGAACGGAAACGTCACCTGCGTTGCCCGGTGGCCGGCCCGGTTCAGCTCATCGGTCAGCCTGGCGGCGAACAGCTCGCTGCCCCCGGTAACGAAGGGATCCATGGTGTTGCAGACGATTACCCGGGCCCCCGCCATGCATCTCCCTCCCCTTGTGCCATGAGATCAGTGAGCGCCGCCGACAGTTCAGCGATGGTCAGGTCCAGGTCCCAGCGGGCGGCCATATCCGCCCGGGCACGGGCGCCCCTCTCCGCCGCAGCGGCGGGGTTGGCATACACCTTGCGCATCAACTGCCGCAGGTGTTCCACGCTCGGGTTGGCCCAGCGGTGGCCCCGGAAACTGGCGACTTCCACGCCCGCATCGACCGAGACGAGGCCGTCGGTTTCGATCAGGTAGCTGTTTTCGTCGGTCATAAAGTCCAGGTTGCCGCCCCACCGGGTGCCGATGACGGGGCGCCCGCAGGCCATCGCCTCGGCGAACGGGCGCCCCCAGCCCTCGCCCCGGGACGGCAGCACGAATGCATCGCACGCGGTGTAGATGCCGGGCATGGCGCTGTCCGGACACGGGGCGGCGAGGATTTCGACGGGTGCCGTCGGCCCCGGAAACTCGCGCTCAATCAGCGAGCGCATCGCTGCGACCATTTCATCAGGGCGACGGTAGAACGGCTGCGCCCAGATGATCAGCCTGACGTTCTCATCGGGCTTGAACTCGGACAGATACGCCCGCAGGAGGAGGTCCCAGCCCTTGCGGTCCTGCCATGTAAACGCGGACAGAAGTGTGAACTCGTCACCGGCTGTGAGACCCGGGTACGGCGCTGCACCGGGGTGGAAGCGCCGGGTGTCGATCCCCTGCCGGATCCGGCGGAGCTTTTCGGGGCGCACCCCTCCGGCGGCGAACGTCTCGAGGTTGAAGCAGGACGGCACCCAGACTTCCGCCATGGCATTGAGGCGGTCTGCCCAGCCTGCCGGAATCCGGTCCGTCTCGAAGGTGGTCCTGGCGATTCGAACCGGGCAATGCAGATCAGGGAAGGTATCCGGCTTCTGATGGAGAAGTGCGGTGGCGGGCATCAAATGCGAGCTCGCCATGGCTTGGAGTTCTGCCAGGTCCGCCGGGTCGAGCAGCCCTTGGCTGGGGAACCGCTCCTGGAGTGTCATGAGCCGGATGTTCCAGCCCAGGCGCCTGAGCCCGAGGGCATAGCTGCGGGCCTCGGCGGCGTAGCCGGAGGTCTCGAAGAAGCGCCCGAAGTAGAGCAGATCGCGGCGCGTCATGAGCCGCCCTCGGGGCTGGCCTCGGCGATCCGTTTGATGTCCTGGGCCCGCTCCGCTGCAGCGATGAGGAGATGCGGGCCGTCCTGGACGACGATCAGGCCGCTGACGCCCAGCAGGGTGGTCGCCAGGTCCGGGGTGTCCACCAGGCAGTTGCTGGCGTCCGCCACGCGTACCTGCCCCGCCGTCAGGTTGCCGGCACCGTCCGGCGGCAGTACCCGTGAGAACGCCGTCCAGGAGCCCAGGTCATCCCACGGGAACTCGGCCGGCACCACCAGGAATCTGTCGAGCTTCTCCGCGATGCCGTGGTCGATGGAGATGGGCTTCAGCCCACCATATACCTCGCGCGTGGCAGCGTCCTGTTCCGGTGAGCCCAGGGCCCCGGCGATCCGCGCCAGGCCGTCGCCCAGGGCGGGCAGATGCCGCCGAATCAGATCGAGCAGGGTGGCAGCCCGTACTGCGTAAATGCCGGCGTTCCAGAGCACGTTGCTCTGCTGGGCCAGCGCCGCGGCCCTGGCGCGATCCGGTTTTTCGATGAACCTGACGCCTCGCAGGCAGTAGACGTCATCTGTTTCGGCGACTTCAATATAGCCGTAGCCGGTTTCAGGGCGGTTGGGCCGGACGCCGAGCGTGACCACGCAGTCGTGGGCGCCCGCCAGGGTGGCAGCCCGGCGCAGGCAGCGGACGAAGGCGGCCTGGTCGCCCACCCAGTGGTCGGCAGGCAGCAGGAGCAGCACGGCTCCGGGATGCTCCCGCTCGACGTGCAGGGCGGCGAGGCCGGCACAGGCGGCGGTGTCCCGGCCGCGGGGCTCCGTGAGAATGCGTACGTCGGGTCCGGCCAGGGTCCGGGTGGGTTCCGAGAGATCGGCGGCGGTTACGATGTACATCCGTGCCGGGGTGGTTAGCGCTCCTGCCGCTGCGAGGCTCTGCTGCAGGAGCACGGGACCGCCGAAGAAGGCCCGGAGCTGTTTGGGCGCCCGGTCGCTGCTGCGCGGCCAGAGCCGCAGGCCGCGGCCGCCGGCCATGATGGCCACACAGAGAGCAGTTGACATGGTCTCACGTCCTCTACTTCCGACGGTTCCCTCTCACGGTATTCCGTCAACTCTGTGGATGTGAGAACTTTCCGTCCCGCTGGCGAGTCATAGTCTCGGAGGTGGCGTTGCGGTGGTTAGAAAAGCGCTGTTAATCTGCGCGTGCCTATGCGCCCTGGTGGCGTTCGGGGGGCGCCCTGCCGATGCGGGGCCGAGCCCCGCGGGCATCGTCAGGGATGATACGAGCACATTTACCGCTGAGCAGTTGAGCGACCTGGATGAAGGACTCTCGGGCCTGCGGTATCCGGTCCGGGTGATCGTAAACAGTTCGATTTTCCCAGGTGGGCGGCCCCATGACGCGGAAGCCCGATTCCAGGCCTACGCGGCTGAATTATTGAAATACTTTACGGAGAAGGATACGATCCTGATTACGGTGGCCCTGAGCGACCGGCTGGTGGACTTTCGCGTCCACGCGGACGGGCCGGTGAACGAGGAGTTCATCGCCCGGACGGGGCGCCCGTTTGGGGACCACGCTGCCGCGATTTTGGAGGTATACCGCGTGCCGGCTCGGGCCGGCGATGTGCCCGGGGGGATTCTTGCGGCCGCCGAGTATATTGATGAACTGATCGACCCGTTGGAACGGCCCCTGGTCGTGCCCGAGTCGCCAGCGCCATCGGTGCAGGCGCCTGGAGCGCCGGGGCCGGTGGCGCCTTCTGAGCCGCCGGGGCCATCGCGGGAGCCCGTTTCGCCGGTCGGCCCCCGGACATCGGCAGACCCATGGCCGTGGCTGGGCGGAGCCGTGCTCTTTTCCGCGTCCGTCTTCTGGACGGTCAAGTTCCGCCGCTACCGGTTGGCCCATCGAGATGCCCTGAAGACCCGCGACAAGTTCCTGGGCAACCTGCTCAGGCTCATCGAAAAGGAACTGCCCCAGGGCGCCATGTTCTCCGGCGATGAGACCCGGAAGCTCGTTTTTGATGCTTCCGCCACGGCTGACATGGCCCTGGCCGCTGAGCAGGAAGCTGAGCAGCTCCGGGAGCGGGCGGAGCGCCGGGCCCGGTTCAGCCGGTTCTCGGCCGCGACCACTCTGATTGGTGAGGCGGCGGACCGCTACCACGAGAGTGCCCGTCTTTTGGCCGCCGCGAAGGAGACCTGGGCGCCCGTGGCGGACGCCCTCGCAAATTGGAGCCAGGCGCAGTCGGATGCGGGCGCCCGCCTGAGCGAAGCCGGCGCTGTTTTCAGCGCGGAAAAAGTGCGGACAGGCTGGCCGCTGACGAACCTGGTTGCCCGACATGAACGCGTGGAGGCGGGGCTGGCCCTGGCCCGCAGTTCTCGAGATGAGGACCCCGTGCGGGCGGTCAGGCTGGCCCGGGAGTCAGGCGACCAGGGTGCGGCGCTCGTCCGGGACCTCAAAGCCCTGCCCGAGTTGAGCAAGGCGCTGGACGAACAGCACCGGCGGCGGCTGGACGCCATTGCAGCGGTGGACGAAGCCCGCCGGACGCTGGGTCTGCGGTTTGTGGAGCTTTCGCCGGATGAGTCGCTGGCACGGGCTGCAGCGGCGGAGGCGGAGGCGGGTGCGGCGCTGCCGCCAGGCGATGTCGGCCGTGCTCGGGAGGCGATTGAGGCCGCCCATGCCGCTTCGGATTCCGCTGTGTCGGTGGTGCAGCGCTACCGGAAGGCACTGGAGCAGTATCCGCTCAAGCGTTCAGCTTTGAGTGGTGAGCTGGGCGCCCTCCCGGATGAGGAACGTCAGGCGGCGCAGACGCTGGCCCGCCTGATGGCGTCGTACGCGGCGGAGGACTGGGAAGATGTTGCCGGACTGGCGGACGATTTGGCCCGGCTCCGGGCGGAGGGGGCCGGCGCCCTGGCCGAGGCGGCCCGGATGACCGATCCTTCTGTGCAGCTTTACCTGCGGGCAGTTGAGCTGCTGGAGCAAATGCTCGACCGGCGGGAGACGCTGCGCGAGGGCCTGCGAGGGCTTTTGGAGAGGCCGGCCGAATTGGGCGCTCTCGCCGACGAAACGCGACGCAATCTGGACGCAGTGGGATGTGTGCTTGGCGAGGCTGATGACCTGATGGTGCGCGGCCGGCTAGTGCTGCCGCCGGAGCCCGCGGGCCTGCTTGACGATGCCCGCCGGCGGTATCTGGCCGTGGAACAGCTGGGGCTGGAGACACCCCTCCCGGTACGCCGCTGGGCTACTGAAGTTGCAGCGGGTTTGACGGCGGCGATAGATGCCCGCGCAGCTGTGGCAGAACTGGAGCGGCTGGCGGCTTCGGCGCGGGCCGAGCTGGCCCGGGTTCAGACGCAGGCCAGTGAAGCCCTGGGCTACGAGCGGTACGACCGGCACGGCCGGGCGGGGGTCCTGAGGGGCGCCCTCGCCGCCGCGGAGATGGCCATCGGATCCGGGAACTATCAATCAGCCTTAATGGAGGCCGAGCGGGCTCTGGAATGCTGCCGGGGCCTTGAGTGGGCCTACCGCGATTTTGTCAATGCACAGCTCGAAGAGGAGCGCCGGCGCCGGGAGGCCGAGGAGGCGGCCCACCGCACAGCCCATTCGACTTTCAGCAGCAACGATGACAACCACTTCGGGTCAAGTTCGAGCAACGACGACAACACTTCCGGCGGGGGCGGAAGCTGGTAGCGTTCGCCCGTTGACCGGCTCGCCCGGCGGGTGTACAATTAGCCATAATCATCAAAGCAAAGTATTCCGACCAACATAGTAGGAGTTGTTGCCGCATGTCCGCACCCCCTAAAGAAACGCCGGCCCAGCGCGTAGAGCGAGTCAAGCGGGAAAAGGCTCCGTGGTCGATCCTGGAGGACATTAAACGGTACGCCCGGGAAGGAATCGCCTCGATTCCGGACGAGGACCTGAACATTCGCTTGAAACACTGGGGCATCTACACGCAGGGCGACGGGGCCGGTGTGCGCGGCAAGGCGGTGCCGTTCTTTCTCATGCGGGTTCGCACGCCGGGCGGCGTGCTGACGGCTGACCAGGCGGCGACAATCGCGAGCATCTCCGAGCGGTACGCCCGGTCCAGCCTGGCTGTGACCGTACGCGGCAACTTCCAACTCCACTGGCTGACCATCGAAGACCTGCCCGCCGCGTGGGAAGAGATGGCCGCCTTGGGCCTTACCTCCATGGGCGCGTGCGGCGACAATACCCGAACGGTCGTCGGCTGCCCGCTCGCCGGCCATCAGCACGACGAACTGATCGATGTTACATCCTTGGCGCTGGAGTTGGACCGGTTCTTCAACGGCCATCCCGATTTCGCCAACTTCCCCCGGAAGCTCAAGATCAGCATTACGGGCTGCACTCACTGGTGCACCTATCCGGAAATCAACGATGTTGGCTTGACGGCTGCCCGTCGCGGTGACGATGTAGGGTTTCATATGCGCGTCGGCGGCGGACTCTCTGCCCGGCCCCATCTGGCCGTTAGGCTGAACGCCTTCCTCAAGCCGGATCAAGTGCTCGATGCCCTAAAGGCAGTTGCCGGCATCTTCCGGGACAGCGACGTGCTGCGAGAGAACCGGCAAAAGGCTCGCCTCAAGTTTCTGTTCCTCGACCATGGGTGGACTGCTGAGTCCTTCCTGGCCGAGATGGAGCGCAGGCTCGGGTACAAGCTGGCGCCGGCGGGCGATGAGGCGGTGCCGGAGCACACCTCCCGGGATCATGTGGGCATCCATCAGCAGAAGCAGGCGGGGCTGTACTATGCCGGTTTCTCGGTGCCCGGGGGTAGGCTTACGCCGGCTGAGCTCCTCCGGCTGGCAGAATTGGCCCGCACCTATGGCAGCGGGGCCATGCGATTGACCACGACGCAAAACGTCGTGCTGCTTGACATTCCTGAGGATAGGCTCGCGGCGTTCCGCACGGCTGCTGCCGACCTGGGGCTTCCCCTGGGAGGCTCGCCGTTCCAGCGTGGGACGGTTTCATGCACGGGGATTGCGTTCTGCAAGTTGGCGCTCATTGAAACGAAAGCGTTCAGCATCAAGCTGGCTGAGGAGTTGGAGCGGCGCCTGCCCGGCTACACCAATGAGGTGAAGCTGCATGTCACGGGTTGCCCCAATGACTGCGGGCAGCACTGGATTGCCGATGTTGGGCTGCAGGGGGCGGCGGGGGGCTTCGACATTTTCCTTGGCGGTGGGCTGGGGGAGAATGCCGGGTTTTCACAGCGTGTCGGACTCCGGTTGCCGCCCCATGAAGTGGCTGATGCGTTGGAGCGGCTGTTCCGGTTCTTCCAGGAGAGCCGGGAAGAAGGGGAACGGTTCCGCACCTGGGTTGCCCGGAGCGATCAGGAGACTTTGTTGACCAGGTTACGAGGGTAGGTAGCAAGCGTGGCAGGTCTGGGAACACCCCGGACCTGCCACTTTTTTGCTTGAAGGATATGACATTGATCACTAGTAGATAAGTACCATATGTAGTCAATTGTGCTATTCGTTCGGTAGCGGTATAGTGGTATGGGGCAACCTTGACCATTAGAATGCACAGATGTATCACTGATATGGTCCGGTGCACCAGACGAAATTCGACATCATGGTGGTCGGGGTTACCACTCGGGGGGAGCATCCTAATGAACACGTCGCGCCGTTTGCCGTGGATGAAGATCGTTGCCGCGCTTCTTGTGATGCTGACTGCGTTGAGCGTTCCCCGGGGCGCAAAGTCCGATTACTTCTTCAACATTAGCCTTACCGATGGCAGCGTTGGCGACTGGAGCAGTGTGGCAAACTGCCTTACGGATACGATGGAAGACACCAGCGGTGCAGAGCATGAAATCATCGAGTTTTGCATGGCGATTGATCCCACCGAGACCTTCGTTTATGCCTTGTATACGATCGATCTCCCCAAGAACCTTGACTCTATTGGGCAGGCAGGGTTCGGTATGTACTTTGACTCCGACCGGAATGGTGCAGTGGACCACATTGGGTGGGTTGAATTTGCAAACCAGGACAGAGTCAAGATCGAAACACAGCCGGGTGGTGCCGAATCTACGGCCCCTGACGGCGCATTTCAGTTCGTAAACCCCACGAACGCCTCAGATGCAATCGTTTATGTAGAGGCCAAGTTCCGGCTCGATTCCCTGGGCGTGCAGCCCTCAAGACCGTTCTATTGGCTCTGGGCAGAGGCGCATACCAGTGCGAGCCACAGTTCAAACATTAAGGACAGGGTTCCGGACGAGACTTCAGATGTGCGCGCCCTTCAGGTTAACCCGGATGGGTCGACTTCTGACGTATCAATCAGTCCCACAGCGCTTTCCGACAGCTACGCGGTGGGAGAGGACACAGACCTGGTCACTACGGGGCTGACTGGTGTCCTGTCGAACGACTCTGATTTTGATGACCCAGTTATGACAGCCGCCGTCGATACGGGGCCCTTGCACGGAACGCTGACGCTCATGGACGATGGGTCGTTTGCATATTCACCCGAGCAGAACTGGAACGGAACCGACGAGTTCACCTACACCGCCACGGGCGGCACGGAGACGACGCCGCCCCAATCGGTCACGATTGCCGTAGCGCCGGTGAACGACCCGCCGACCATCTCCGCGATCAGCGACCAGGAGATTTCCGCGGGCAGCAGCACCGGGGACCTTGCCTTCACGCTCGGCGACGTGGATACGGCGATCGGAGACCTGACGGTCCAAGCGAGCTCGTCGAATCAGACGCTGGTGCCTGACAGTAACATCGTCGTTTCCGGGACTGGTACGAGCCGGACAGTGCGGGTGACGCCGGCTGCCGGACAGAGCGGCGCATCGGCGACGATCACCCTCACGGTCAGCGACGGTGACCTCACAGACTCGACGGATTTTCTCGTGGCTGTGACGGAGTTGAACACGGCGCCGAGCATCAGTAACATCACCAGCCAGACGACGGATGAGGATGTTGCTGTTGGGCCGATTACCTTCACGGTGGGCGACGCCGAGACGGCGGCCGCGGGGCTGACGGTGAGTGCGACCTCGTCGCATGAGACGCTGGTGCCGGTTGCGAACATTACGTTCGACGGGACGGGCGCCAGCCGGACGGTGACGGTGGCACCGGCACC
>DASPIW010000044.1:0-143550 GCA_035628915.1 Symbiobacteriaceae bacterium
GTTGGCGGAATAACACAGCAACCGGGGCAAAGTCCCCGGTTTTCCTTTCCCCATGCGGGGTCACGTATTGTGAGCAGAACCCGGTTCAGGCAGGTCCACTTAATGTGAGCGAGAATGGTTCAGACAATGTGAGCGCCCACACGAACCCCAGCCAACATAGCACGGTGCTATACTCTCACGCCCAGTCCGAGTCCGAGATACCCGGGCCGTGGCTGTAAATGACACCGCCACTCCCGCTCTGCGACCAACAGTTGAGCTACAGCCCCCCCGCCCGCGGCGCACGGCCACCCAAGAGCACCCGTGACGCGCCCGCCCCGCCACCAGTGCGCGACTCAAGCGCGCCTCAATATCAACCTACATCCCCACGCCGTAAGCCTGCTCGCTCCGCAGCGCCCCCCAACCGCTGGCGCTTACTCCCCCAAGCCCTCCAAGGACTCACCTAACACTGCGGGCCCGACACCCCACCATAGATCCATCACGACGATCATCCGTTCCCCCTCGCGGCGCTTCGGCAGTCCGACATCATCTGACACGCACCGCCACCAGACTCCAACGACACCCAATGTGACCCCGAGCCACAGACCGCCCTTCCCACAAGGGATGCACCCCTCACCCCCAGCGCAGAGCGAAGCGCGCCCAAGCGCAGCCCCACTTCCCCACGCCGTCACCACACCGTAGCCCCACCATCACCCCGTCGAACTTTGACGATGAAAAACGGCAACACGCCTCCGGCTTTCGACAGCCGAAGGCGTGTTCGTTTGGTAATATCAGGATGCAAGGGCGAGTCCCTCGGCGGATCCGGTGGATCATCCTCAGTTCACTGATCTCCGAGTGGTCCGGCTCTTGGTTCAGTCATTCCTGAGCTGACGAACCGTCCCGTGGGCCCCGTATCCATAGACTACGGGATCCCGCAGCGGCTCTCCCTCGCATCATATACTATTGTACCGCTCCAGCCCCGCCCCTATGCGCCCACCGCCGCGATACCGGCGTCCAGGGCCTTCTGGTTGGTCGCCTCGGTCCCCTTCGGCACGCTCGCGGCCACCGCCTCGGCCAGGGCCTCGGGCGAAACCAGGCCGCAGGCCTTATTCATGGCGCCCAGCGCCACAATGTTGGCCGACACGGTCTTGCCGGTCGCTTCCTTGGCCAGCTTGGTAATCTCGACGGCGTACACCTTTCCGTCGACCTGGGGCACGGTGTGAACGTGCATCGGATCGACAATCAGCGTCCCGCCGGGCTTCAGTTTATAGGTGAACTTGTCCGCGGCTTCCTGGGTCATCGCCAGAATCACATCGGCCAGGGTCACTTTCGGGAAGTCAATCTCGTCCGTGTCGAGAATTACCTCGGCGCGGCTGGCGCCGCCGCGGGCTTCCGGACCGTACGACTGGGTCTGCGTCACGTGCAGGCCGTCCTTAATGCCGGCCTTCGCCAGAATGATCCCCGCCAGGATCATGCCCTGGCCGCCGGAGCCGGTCAGCATGATCTCCGCCATTACCGGGCACCTCCCTGGGCCTTTTCGATGACCTTATCGTACGACTTGGCGTACTCAGGCCGCGGCTTGCTCCACAGTTCACCGACCACGTGCTTGCCAACCAGTTCCTCCGCCGTCATGGCTGAAGCCTTGGAGGCCGGCACGGACAGTTCGCCCTGCCGCTTCATCATGGCGTAAGGGTCGCCCATCTTGTTCTTGCGGCCGAAGTAGGTCGGGCACTGGTCGATCGCTTCAATAAAAGAGAACCCGTCGTTGCGCAGGCCGTTGGCGATATACTTCTCCAGCATGCGGGCCTGCATGGCCGTGCCGCGGGCGACGTACGAAGCGCCTGCCGCCTGCACCAGGTTGCACAGGTTGAAGGCCGGGTCGATGTTGCCGTACGGCGCCGTGGTGGCCAGGGCGCAGTCCGGGGTGGTCGGGGAGAACTGGCCGCTGGTCATGCCGTAGATGTTGTTATTGAGGCAGATGCAGGTGATGCCGATGTTGCGCCGGGCAGCATGAATCAGATGGTTGCCGCCAATGGCCGAGGCGTCGCCGTCACCGGTCATGACGATCACGTTCAGCTCCGGATTGGCCATTTTGATGCCGGTGGCAAAGGCCAGCGCCCGGCCATGGGTCGTGTGGATGGTGTCAAAGTCCATGTAGCCCGAGGCCCGGCTCGAACAGCCGATGCCGCTGACGATGACGGTCTTGTCCTGATCGAGCCCGACCTGGTGAATCGCCCGGACGAGCGCCTGCATGACGATGCCGTGGCCGCAGCCCGGACACCAGATATGCGGCATCCGGTCCCTACGGAGGTACTTAAATGTTGGAATCTTTCCTGCGATGGCCATCTTACCGCACCCCCTCGATGGCGGCAAGGATCTCCGCCGGCGTCAGAATCTCACCGTTGACTTTGGTCAGGGGAATGACGTTGGTGGTGCCGTGAGCGACACGCTCCACCTCACGGGCCATCTGGCCCAGGTTCAGTTCGGGCACGATGACGGCCTTCTTGCCGGCAATGGCCTGCCGGACCATCTCGTCATGGAACGGCCAGATGGTGATCGGCCGGTAGAAGCCAACCTTCAGGCCCTTCTCCCGAGCCATACGGACGGCGCGCTGGGCGGACCGGGCGGTGCCGCCGTATGCAAAGACGACGATATCGGCCTCGGCGATGTCGCGCTGCTCGGCCTGGTAAATCTCGTCGATGTTGTCCATCAGTTTGTTGGTCAGCCGCCGCACTGCCTTGTCAACCAACTTCGGGTTGGAGGTGGCGAAGCCATCCTCGGCATGGATCAGACCCGTCACATGGAAGCGATACCCGTCGCCGAAGTTCGGCAGGGTCGGGACCCCCTTGTCGTCGGGCCGGAACGGCTTGTGCTCACCCTTGGGCAGAGCCGGCTTGCGCCGCTCGACCGCGTCGATCTCGGACGCTTCCGGCAGGGCCACCGGCTCCCGCAGATGGCCGATCACTTCGTCAGCCAGCAAGATGACCGGGACCCGGAACTGCTCGGACAGGTTGAACGCCCGGATGGTCAGGTAATACGCCTCGGAGACCGAAGACGGCGTCAGGGCGATGATCCCGTAGTCGCCGTGGCTGCCGAAGCGGGCCTGCTGCATGTCGCCCTGCGCCGGCGAAGTCGGCAGACCGGTTGAGGGGCCCATGCGCTGCACATTGACAACCACACAGGGAATATCACCGTGGATGGCGTAGCCGAGGTTCTCCTGCTTGAGCGAGAAGCCGGGGCCGGAAGTGGCGGTCATGGACTTGCGCCCGGCCAGCGAAGCGCCGACGACGGCGGCCATGGAGGCGATTTCGTCTTCCATCTGGATGAAGCGGCCGCCGACCTTGGGCAGGCGCTCGGAAGCCAGTTCGGCGATCTCCGTGGAGGGAGTGATCGGGTAGCCGGCGTAGAAGCGCATGCCTGCGGCGAGGGCGCCCTCGAAGATCGCCTCGTTGCCCTGCATCAGCACGCGGGTGCGGCTGGGAGCCTGAACGCTAGCCATTTGCCTCCACCTCCTCAACGTTGATGGCGAAGTCCGGACAGTAGATCTCGCACGACAGGCAGCCTGTGCAGTCCTGAATCCTCACAACCTGGGCCTTGAGCCGGTCGGTCATGGCAAGCACGTCCTTGGGACAGACCTGGACACAGATCTCGCAACCCTTGCAGTACGTTGTGTTCACCTCGACGGTAAACACCCTGGGCTTGCGCTCGACTGCCAATGCCTTCACACTCCTAGCGATGAAGAAACTTAGCCTACGATACTGTACCTTGAGGATGAGCGTATCCCAAATGCCTGCTTATCTTCAATAACCCGCCGGGTCCATCCGGCAGGGGCCTTCGGGCAAATATAGACAGGGGCAAAATCGGGCTGAAATAGGGCGATGTGCCTAGAAATCGCCTTGCCGGTGATCACTCTGGATTAGCGTTGCATAGCAGGTATTACTATTGAACATAAACCGTATGGCCAGCGCCGCAAGATGCTGACTGTACGGGGCATTCCTCCGACTTATGGATGAGTTCAAGTCCGTTTACTGTCCGTCACAAAAACGAAGCGAGGGGCCGGCGCCCCCCGCCTCGTCACTCAGTCGATCCCGGTCCGTCTATACACGCCGGCGGAGCCCCTGTAGCCAGACGGCTCCGCCCGCGGCCGCCAGCACGGCGGCGGCGAGGAACGTGGGCTGAAAACCGGCGGCACCCAGCATCCAGCTGCCAAGCAGAGGGCCGAGGGCGCCGCGCAGGGCGGTCACCAGCATGGAAGCGGACGTGTACGCCCCCACCCGCTCGGGGTTGGCGGCCAGAATCACGTTCCAGCCCCCCAGGTCCAGGGCGGCGTCCGCCACCCCCTGGCACATGTGGCCCAGGGCGATCAGGGCGAAGGTTTCGCCGCCCAGGCCATAGGCCAGCGGCATCCCCAGGTAGAACAGGGCAGCGGCCAGCACCACCGGGCGGGCGCCCTTCCGGTCGATCACCCGGCCCCACAGGGCGAAGGAGGGAAGCCAGGCCAGATTCCAGGCCAGCGCCAGCCAGCTGATCTGTTCGTTGGTGAGCCCCAGCTGCCGGACCTGATAGACCGGGTACAGGGGCGAGGCCACCAACACGCCGCCGTGGAACAGAATCGCCGCCAGCAGATAGCGCCGGAACTCCGGATCCGACAGGGCCAGCCGGAGACCCTGGAGGGCGCCGGGGCTGGAGAGCGGGCCGCCCGGAGGCGGGGCATCGACCGGCTCCCGGGTCATGGCATAAGCCGCCGACGCCACCAGGCCGAAGATCCCCGCGACTGGGTAGATGACGGAGACGCCGAATCGATCGATCAGCCGCCCGGCCACCAGCGTCGTCGGCAGCATGGAAGCGGCCAGCAGCAGCCGTATGTATCCCATCAACCGGCCCCGCAGGTGGGGCGGGAAGACCTTCTGCACGAGCGATCCGTAAGCCGGGTTGGCCGCCGCCACCACCACATGGGCCCCGAGGTGAATGCCCGTCAGCGCAGCCGGGCTCTTGAAGAAGCCGATGGCCCCCAGCCCGGCGCGCCACACGGCGTTAGGGATAACCACCCACCGGAGCTTGCGGCTGCTGAAGCTCAGCCGGGCCCAGACCGGCGCCAGCGCGTTGCCGATGAACGGCCCCGCCGTCAGCAGCCAGATCTGCAGGGGCGTCGCTCCCAGGCGGACGGCGAGCGGCATGATGAAGGGGTTGATAATACCCAGAAAGATGCCCATGAAAAGCACATTGACGGCCTCGCATCCGAAGTTCCAACGAGTCCGCCGCTCCATTGTCATGCCCAAAAACGTGACCGGTTGGTCTTCGAACGTAAGGCGCACTGGCTCACCCCCTGCGCCCTATCTTACCACGGAAATATCTGCAAGTAGATATGCCTCGAACTATACGAAATCATCGCGAAGCGACAGCCGACCCCGCGGCACGTCGATCTTATGTTTCCTTTAGCGCCACTTAGCGGAAAAATCTTGCTTCACCCCTAGACGTTGCTGTAACGGTCCTTTTTTCCCACAGGTAAAATGGGGAGGGGACATGCGGAACCCTGATTGTGGGAGGGCAGACAGCGATGAGAGTGCGGTCAGTGCTCCTGGTGTTTCTCCTGTCGGCGTCATGCTGCTTCGGCACCGGTCCACGCCCGGCTGAGGCGGCGGCCAGCGGGCCATGTTTGCCACAGCGCCAGCTCCCGGTGACCGTCCTGGCCCGGAGCGCGGCGGGGCGCCCCTTTGACGCCCTGGAGTTCGAGGAAGCCGCCCCGTTTATCGACGCCGACACCGGACGGACCATCGTGCCCCTGCGGTCTCTGATTTCATCCCTCTCGCCCGGAACTGACGGCGTCCGCTGGTACGCCGACATCCGCACGGCCAGCTTCTGGCACCAGGGCCACACCCTTTCCGTGCGGTTCCCCCGCGACGTCGACCGCTCCTATTCGGCCTCGCTGGACAATCAATCCTATAGCCTGACGTCCTACCTGTGCAACGGCCGCGTCTGGGTCACGGCCCGGACGGTTGCCGAAGCCTTTGGTATCGATATTGAGTACTATAAAGACGGCGTGGTTGTCATTGACGGCGCCGGCAAGGACCCCTGGGCCAGCCAGCCGGCGCGCGAACTGGCCAAGTGCACCCCCTTCCCCGACCGTTTCACCGACTACCTGGTGGCACCCGCGTCGTCTGCCCAGCAGGCGGCCACAGCTGTGGCCTGCCAGTTGCTCTCCTACTAGACCGGAAGCCGCCGGCCCCTGAGGGGACCGGCGGTTAACGCTCACCGAAATACCGGCTGATCGCCCGGGCAATCGCTTCGGCCGCCGCCTGCTGCCCGGCGGCGGACGTGAGCAGCCGCTCTTCGGACGGCTCAGTCATGAAGCCCATCTCCACCAGCATGGCCGGCGCATCGCCCATGCGAACCACGTTGAACGGCCGCTGTTTGAATCCCCGGTCGGCCAGTCCGAGCGCTGCGGTCAGCTCCTCCTGTGCCAGTCCCGCCAGGCGGCGGCTCAGCAGTGCGTTCAGATTCGAGACCGCCCAGTGGACTTCCGTGCCGCCATCGCCGTCCGGGCCGCCGTTGGCATGCACGGAGACAAACAGGTCCGCACCGGCCGGCGCGCCAAACGGGCCGCCTTCCGTCCAGTGACAGGAAAGCGGCCCGGTGCTCGCTTATTGCATTCATACGGCCTCTGTCGCGACCTCGGTGCCGCCCTCCCCGGGCGCCAGGATCTCCTGGGGCAGGCGGTCGAGCATCTCCACCAGCCGGTGGTCCAGCCTGCCGGCCAGCGCCTCCTGGTGCAGCACGCCCATGGCATCGGCGTGTTTCATCTGGCGCCGGTAGGCACGGTCAGTCGTCAGGGCGTCATATACGTCAGCCACCGCTACGATGCGGACCAGGAGGCTGATCTCCCCGCCCCGCAGCCCGTCGGGATACCCACTCCCATCCAGCCGCTCATGATGATGGCGGACGATATCCTGCACCGTGCCAATGCGGGAATAGTCAAAGGCCCGTAGAACTGAAGGACCGGCCAGCACATGCCCCTGTATCGTCCGGAACTCATCGGGCGTCAGGCGATTGGGCTTGTCCAGGACTTCCAGCGGCACCGCCAGCTTTCCGATATCATGCAGCAGGCTGCCCATCCGCAGGGCGAACAGCCGGTTCTCATCCAGCCGGAGCCGCTGGCCCAGCAGCGTGCTGATCTCAGCCACCCGCAGGCTGTGCCGTGCGGTCTGCTCATGGTTGATGCTTAAGGCATTGGTCAGGGCGGTCACACTCTGAATCAGCAACCCCTGCATCTCCCTGTGCTGTGCGCGGCTGCGGACGACGGAAAAGCCCACCAGCGTGCCGACCGAAACAAATGCGATGGCCCGCAAGGTGACGGATGTCAGCGTCTGCATCTGCTGCGTGTCAGCGTTTACCGGCGTTATGGCCATCAGGCCGGAGGCGACCAGTCCCCCTACAATCCCCCCGAATGTTCCCCAGACCTGTGCGCTGAGCACAATCGGGACATACATAACGTGTGTAACCGCCGAGATGGTGCCGCCGGCCTGATTGACCATCCACCATCCGACCGCCAACGTTACCACTGCTAGAATGCCCTGAACGTGTTGCCGTTTCAAGTAAGTCAGTCCTTTTTCCAGGCCATGCGATTCATTATCCCCACTATATCCTAGACCTGACGATTTTACAGTAGGAAAAAGGACCATTTTCTATCAATGCTGAGCCTATAAATGTATGCAGGTCCTATCCGGGGCATAGGACCGGAGTCCCGTATCATGATGACAGCCTCCCTGCAGGCCACAGGAAGGCTGTCCGAGATCACATCAGTCGTTCCAGTATCGCTCCTCGGCCCAAGGGTTGCCCCGCATATGGTACCCGTTCTGCTCCCAGAAGCCGGGCCGGTCGCCGTTCATGAACTCCATGCCCCGGACCCACTTGGCGCTTTTCCAGAAGTACAGGTGGGGAACGACCGTCCGCAGGGGCCAGCCATGCTCCGGCGTGATATCCTGCCCGTTCCAGCGCCAGGCGAAGAGCGAGTCGTCCCGCAGCAGGTCGCTCAGGGGCAGGTTGGTCGTCCAGCCGCCTTCGGCATGGAACATGACATGCGTCGCCTCGGGCCTGATCTGCACCAGCTTCATGACATCGGTCATCCGCACGCCTTCAAACTCGTTGTCGAGCCGGCTCCAGTGGGTGACGCAGTGGATGTCGCAGGTGACCCGGGTCCGCGGCAGGGCCATGAACTCCGGGTAGGTCAGCGCCGCTTCCTGCTCCACCAGCCCGAAAATCCGGAATTGCCAGGTATCCAGATCAACCCTGGGCACGTTGCCGTAGTGAAGCACCGGCCAGTCACGGGTCAAATTCTGGCCGGGCGGCGTGCGTTCTTCAGGGGATGGTTTCTCGCTGGCCATGGTTGCACCTCCGTGGCATTGAAAGAGATTCTCAATGCGTTAGTATTCCTTCCGCCCCCAGCCGATACGGCAGCGACTGAGGCAACGCCTTTTTCGGACATACTGAGCACGGAGGTGAAGAAGCATGACCACCCAGCGCAAGCATGGTCGGCACGGATATGACGTCATGTGCGGCGACGGCACCGGAGGCCGGGTCACCGCTGATTCCCCCCAGGAGGCAAAGGAGATGGCTGAGGAAATGTGCGATCTCCACGGCGGCTCGCGCGGTACGCCCACGAGACGCGACGACCCCTGAAGCCGCTCCACGGACCACCTGCCAACCGTTCTGGGCGGCAGGTGGTCCTTCGTTTATGGAGACCGCCACGGCCCGATGAAAAAGGTGCTAGTTCGCTCCGTCAGAAAATCTGGCAGGAAAGTGTGTGATGGCTCCGTATTATTGTAGTGAGACGCACTCTTACTACGGAGCCACTCAGAAAGAGGTACGCCAGATGGACCTTACCCCGCTGTACCGCAAGGTCGTCCTCACCGTTGCCCGCAGCAAAATCGTTGCCGGACCAGCACAGCGCGTCGGCATGAAACTGGGCGCCTCCCGGTTCGTTGCCGGCGAGACGCTCGATCAGGCCTTTTCCGTCGTTCGCGACTTGAACCGGCGCGGTATTCTGGTGACGATGGACCAGCTCGGCGAAGGCGTCCATGAAGAGAGAGTCGCCAGGGAGATGTGCCAGGCCTATTTTGACCTCCTGGACGGCATCGCCCGGACCGGCGTGAACGCGAACGTGTCGCTGAAGCCGAGCCAAATGGGTCTCTCCTTCAGCCGTCCTCTGGCCGACGAAATTCTGCTCGCCGTTGTCAGGAAAGCGGCGGAGCACCGCAACTTCGTCCGCATTGACATGGAAGATACACCCTACACCGACGCCACACTGGAAATCTACCGCAACCTCCGGAAGCTGGGCTACGACAACGCCGGCACCGTTATCCAGTCGTACCTGTATCGCACGGAGCAGGACATCCGCGATCTTATGACGATCGGGGCCAATCTGCGCATCGTGAAGGGTGCCTACAAGGAGCCGCCGAATCTCGCATTCCCGAAAAAAGCTGACGTAGACGAAAACTACAAGAAGGTCATTGCCACCCTGTTGGAGAATGGCCTCTATACCGCGGCAGCCACCCACGATGAGAAGATCGTTGACTGGCTCAAGCAGTTTGCCCGGGAGCACAACATCGACAAGTCCCGCTTCGAAATTCAGATGCTCTACGGCGTGCGGATGGCCTGGCAGGAAGAACTGGCCAGGGAGGGCTATCAGGTCCGGTGCTACGTGCCCTTTGGGCGGATGTGGTACCCCTACTTCACCCGGCGCATCGCCGAGCGCCCCGGCAACTTCTGGTTCCTCGTCAAGAACCTGATGAAAGGTTAATCCTCAGAGAGAGTCGACACCGGCAAAGGCCTGGGTCCTACTTGGACCCAGGCCTTGCTCGTTTCAGGTCTTCAGGGTGCGCACCGAGTCCTCCAGACTCTGGGAGACAGTCTCGAGCTGGCCGACGGTCTCTGCCGTCTCCCTGTTCCATCGCGGTGACGGCGCGGGCGACACCATCCTGCACGGCGGCCGTGCGCCGCTCGCACCCTCAGGCGTCGCGCCGCCGCAGCTTGTACCAGATGAACCAGCCCACGGCTGCTGCCAGCAGGGCGATGATCACCAGATCGAACCGGTGCAGATACTCGCGCACCAGCGAATAGTGGTTGCCCAGGCGGTAGCCGAGGTAGGTAAACAGGAACGACCAGGGCAGCATGCCCAGGAACGAGTAGAACAGGAACCGGCCGAAGTTCATTTCGGCGACGCCGGCGGGGAGAGAAATGAACGTGCGGACACCCGGCATCAGGCGGGCCAGGAAGACCGTCAATTCGCCCCGCTGGGCGAACCAGCGGTCGGCAACGTCAATTTCGTGCTTGGAAATCAGGACGTACTTGCCGTACCGCTCCAGCAGCGACCGGCCGCCGTAGCGTCCGATGCCGTAGGCAAGAATGGACCCGACAAGGCCGCCCATCTGCCCGGCGATGATCGCCTCGGTGAAAGTGATATCGCCCCGGGCGGCGAGAAAGCCGCCGAATGGCAACACGATTTCGCTGGGCAGGGGAATGCAGGCGCTTTCGACCAACATCCCCAGGGCGATCCCCCAATATCCGAACTGGCCGAGAAAGTCAACCACAGTCATGAACAGGGTTTCGAGCAAGACAAATCCCCCTTGGGTCATGTCGGGTCGAAGCAGAAGCAGGAATCAGTCCCCTTGAAAGAGAATTGGGATATGTTTCCAATACAGGGAAGGGGCGAGGTTCGTGGACCTGCAACTCATCGCCGGCCTGTCCCTCGGGGCGGCGGTTATTGCGGCTGCCGTATCCATTGCGTGCCTGGTGCGCATAGAGGACCTACACCAGCAGTGGGGTACGGTCCGCCCGCGGGGCGGGCGCAGGCCGGGCGCTCTGCGGGGCCGGGGCAAAATCGTTCCGCTGCGCCATGATCCGCCGCCCCGGCGCTAGCACTACCGCTCCTGGACCAACCCGAGGTACGGGTCGGCGGTGGCGCGCTTCTCCAGCCAGAAACGATCTCTTAAGTAAGCCGGGTAGACCGGTTCCGCCAGCTTTGCCACGTCTTCGGGGCGGAACCAGCGCACTTCGCGAACCGGGCCGTCCATGTCCTGCAAGGTCCAGGCCGCCCAGGGCCGGTCCGCCGCCCCCAGCGGGGTGGCTCCCGTTTCCTGCCGGGGACGGTCCTCGCGGGCACGAGCGACGAACGCCACTTCAATGACATGCTCGGGGCGCCGCTTGGGTCGGAACTCCTGCAAATAGACCAGCGGCCCGAGATCGACCTCGAGGCCGGCTTCCTCGCGCGCCTCACGGCAGGCGGCGACAGCCAGCGTCTCTCCCCAGTCCAATGTGCCGCCCGGCGGGACCCAGGCTTTCCCATCCCTGCTGCGACAGAGCAGCAGTTCGCCCCGTGCGCTCAGAATCAGCACCCGCGCCACTGCCCGCAACCCCTGAAAACCCGCACCCATTGCGAACGACTCCTTTGCACCTCCGCTGCCGCCCTTACATATTCATGCAGCGGCACGCCGCGGGTATACCGCCGGAGGTGAGAAATGTGGCCGAGTTGCCTGTCGCCCTTGCCGTGGTGGGTGACGCCGTTCCGGCCTGGGCCAGCCGCATAGCCGGGGCCGTTCTGCTCGATCCGGGCCGGTATACCGCTATCGAAGATGGCTTCAATGAAATGCTGGCCAGCACCCGGGCGCCCTGCATTCTGCCGGTGGCGGCCGGCGACCAGTTGGACAGCGGTGCAGTTCTGCGGCTGGCCGGGTCACTGGCGAAGGCGCCGGGCTGTTACTCGTGCGCCGCCGGACCGGTCGACCAGGTTCGCCGGGATGGTACGATCCGCCGGGTCAGTCCGTCCATTCTCGCTGCGTCACGCTGCGTCCATACGGCCCTCCGCCTGCCCACGCCCATCCTCTTCCGGACGGGCGCCCTCCGAGCGGCTGGCGGCTGGCGCCGCGGCGAGGCCTGCTGGGAACACCGCTCCCGGCGGCACCGGGCGCTGCTGGCGCGCCTGCTTGCGAACAGCAGCCTGCTCGCCGGGGGCGAGTACTTGGGCACTGTGGCCCGGGTCGGAAGCGCTCCGTCGCTGAGGGAGACGCTGGAGCACCTGCTGTTCCAGGAGGTCACCCTGGACGGCCCGTGCCTGCAGGTGTCGGGGCGCATCGTGGCGGTGACGCCCGACCTGGTGACGCTGGCGGAGACGAACGCACCTGTCACGCTGGTGCCCGTCAAGCATATTGCCGCTGTTGCACGCCGTCTCTCATGATAATGAAGCAGAGGGGGTCTGTCGACCCCCCCTCTCTTATTCAAATAGATCGCTGCTCAGGTACCGCTCGCCGCTGTCCGGAGCGATGGCCAGGACCCGCTTGCCCGGGCCCAATTCCCGGGCAATCCTGAGGGCAAAGAAGACGCTTGCGGCACCCGACGCACCGAGGAGCATCCCCTCTTCGCGGCCGAGCCGGCGGGCCATCTGTGTCGCCTCGTGATCCTCAATGTGCAGCAGTTGATCCCAGATCCCCGTATTGAGGATCTTCGGGATGAACCCGGGGCCAGTGCCGACGATCTTGTGCGGGCCTGGCTTGCCGCCCGCCAATACCGGCGAGTTCTTGGCTTCTACTACGTAGATTTTCAGGTGCGGCAGCGCCTTCTTCAGTTCTTCACCGGTGCCGGTCACCGTGCCACCCGTGCCAGCGGTGAGGACCAGGGCGTGCAGGTCGCTGCCGAAGGCGTCAAGGATCTCTCGGGCGGTGGTGCCGCGGTGGGCGTCTGGGTTGGCCGGGTTCTCGAACTGCTGGGGGATGAAGCTGTGGGGGATTTCGGCCGCCAGCTTCTCCGCCCGTTCGATGGCGCCGTTCATGCGCTGGGCCGCCGGCGTGAGGTGGACCGCGGCGCCGTAGGCTTTCATCACCTTGATGCGCTCCAGCGTGGCGTTGTCCGGCATGGTGATGATCAGCCGGTAGCCCTTAGCCGCCGCAGCCATGGCGAGCCCAATGCCCGTGTTGCCCGAGGTCGGCTCGATGATGGTGCTGACGGCGGGAATCAGCTTGCCCTCGGCCTCCGCCCTCGCGATCATGTTGGCGGCGGCCCGATCCTTTACGCTGCGGCCAGGGTTGAACCATTCCAGCTTGACGTAGACGTCGGCGCTGCCAGGCGGGACCACCCGATTCAGCCGGACGTGCGGAGTATTTCCAATGACATCTGCGATACTGTCATATACGCGCATGTTAAATCACCAGATTCCTATCGGATTACTGTAAATCCTAACATCCATGGCAGGAATCCGTCAATAGGTGCTACACTACATGCGAAGCGGTCTGAACTTGGGGGGCGGGCAGTGGACGGGGATGAGCTGAAGCGGGCGCTGAAGGCGCACGCCATCGAAATCGGGTTGGATCTGATCGGCGTCGCCCGGGCCGAGCCGTTCACCGCCGATGCGGACCGGCTGCGGGAGCGGCAGCAAGCCGGTCTGGGGCCGAACCCGTATGAATACCAGCAGATTGAGCCGCGGGTCAACCCCGAACTGCTGCTGCCCGGCGCCCGAACGCTGATTGCAGGCGGCATCAGCTACTTGATGGAGGACGAGCCTCTCGCCGCCGGTCTGACCGGATGGCTCTCACGCTATTGCCGGGGGCTGGATTATCACGGGCTACTAAAGGCGCGGCTCGGGCAGGTGGCGTCGTGGCTGGAGGCAGCGGTGCCGGGCGCCCGGACGCTGGTCCACGTCGACACCGGCCCGCCCCTGGACCGGTCGGTGGCAGAGCGGGCGGGCATTGGCAAATGGGGAAAGCACACGAACCTGATCACCCGGGAGTTCGGTACATGGGTCTTCCTGGGCGAGATTCTGACGGACATTGATCTGCCGCCGGACGAGCCGGTGGCGCCCGCCTGCGGTGAGTGTACGCTATGCATTGACGCCTGCCCAACGCAATGCCTGACGGAATGGAAGATCGACGCCAACCGGTGCCTCTCCTACGTGACGCAGATGAAAGGCATGATCCCCACGGAGTTCCGTGAGACGATGGGCAACCGCCTTTTCGGATGCGACGACTGCCAGGATGTCTGCCCGTACAACCGGAAGGCCCGCCGGGGGCTGCATCCGGAGTTCGCTTCGCACCCCGAGGTGGGCGGCGCGCCGGACCTCCTTAAGCTGATGAACATGACCAAGGGCGATTTCAGGCGCTGGTTCGAGCCGTCGGCGGCGGGCTGGCGGGGGAAGACGACGATTCAGCGCAACGCCGTGATTGCCCTCGGCAATGCGGGCGACCCAGGCGCTCTGGAGCCCCTGGTCAAGGCGCTGGGCAGCGAGAGCCAGCCGGTGCGGGCGCACGCCGCCTGGGGGCTGGGCCGCCTTGCGGGGGCCGCACCCGGGGTGGCCGAGGCCGCCCGTGCGGCGCTGGAGAACCGCAGGCGGCACGAGAGCGATCCTGATGTGTTGGCTGAGATCGAGGGCGCCCTGGCAAATGAAGTCTTCGGGTCGCACCAGGGTTAACGGCTCGGGGTGGGGCGAGAGTGGAATAAGGGGTTGTGGACAGGCCCGGGCAAGTTGCCCCGGGCCTGTCTTCTGTCGTCTCGATTTTTCGTGTACCGTTTGGATATTTATCCTATTGCAGAAAATGGTAGCCAATCCGGAGCGTCGAATCTGAACTCCTACCAACCTTGAAGCTGGGTAAACAAAGGGGGTTCCCACATGAAAGCGTTCAGATTGCGGCGCCGCGTCGGTTCCGTGTCCATCGCGGCAGCTATGCTGGCTGCCGCCCTGTTCCCGGGCTCCGGCATGGCCGGCCCTGTCGATCGGTTGCCGGCGCCCAAGGGGCTTCGGACCGTCTTTGTGGAGCTGACCGCCGCCCCCGCCGCCGATGTCGCCCTGGCCAGCGAGAAGGTTCAGGCTCAAGCTGTCCAGCGCGAGCAGGCGGACTTCCGCAAGGCCGCCCGGGCGGCCGGCATCAAGTTGGACGAGCGCTACGCGTACAACAAGCTGTTCAACGGACTGTCCATCACCTTGCCCGCCGCGGACCTGGTCAAGCTGGCCCGGCTGCCCGGAGTACAGAATATCTACCCCGTCTTCCCGGTGGCCCGGCCGGAGCTGCGGACTAGTACAGACATGATCCGGGCGCCCGAGGTGGTTGCCGACGGCATCGACGGGAGCGGCGTGAAGGTCGCTGTTATCGACACCGGCATTGACTACACCCACCCCGACCTGGGCGGCTGCATCGGTGAAGGGTGCCGTGTCGCCAGGGGCCACGACTTCGTGGGCGACACCTATATGGGCCCCGATGATACCCCCGTGCCCGACGATGATCCGATGGACCTCAACGGCCACGGGACCCACGTCGCCGGCATCATCGGGGCGCGGGCCGCGTCCGAAGAAGGCGTCAGCGGTGTCGCACCGGGCGTCACGTTCTTTGCGTACAAGGTCTTCGGCCCGGATGGCCCGACCTCGTCGGACGTGATCGTGGCCGCGATGGAGGCCGCCTACGAAGACCGGGCAGACGTCATCAATATGTCGCTCGGCGCCTCGTTCCAGTGGCCCAAGTACCCGACGGGCGTTGCCGCCGACCGAATGGTCAACCGCGGCATCGTCGTCGCCACCTCCGCCGGCAACAGCGGTGCTAACGGCCTCTTCGCGGGCGGCGCCCCCAGCGTCGCGGCCAAGGTTCTGGCGACCGCTGCCTTCGAGAACTCGATGGTCACCGTCTACCAGGCCGACCTCTCCGACGGCTCCACCGCCGGCTACGACAAAATGACCTTCTCCCCTGACCCGGCAGGCCACTCCTACCAAGTCGTGGCCATCCCGAACCTGGGAAACGCCGACAGCGACTACGCCGGACTCAACGTTGCGGGCAAGGCGGTCCTGATCAGCCGGGGCGCCGACACCTTCGGCAACAAGGTCGCCCGGGCGATGCGCTTCGGCGCAGCGGCCGCCATCATCCACAACAACACAAACGGCTTCTTCAGCGGTACGCTGGGCACGCCCGACAACGGCGGCACTCCGTGGATCTATGCCACCAGCATGTCGAGGGAGGACGGGCTCCGCCTGCGCTCCCTGGCGGGGGCCGGCTCGCTTACCATCAGCTTCACGGCCGACCACACGGGTGTGAACAACCCCAACGCCGGGCAGATCTCTTCGTTCAGCTCCTGGGGCCCCGCCCCGGACCTGTCGATGAAGCCCGACCTCGGGGCGCCCGGCGGCTCAATCTACTCGACCTTCCCCATGGCCCAGGGCGGTTACGCCACCCTCTCCGGCACCTCCATGTCCTCGCCCCACGTGGCCGGTGCAGCGGCGCTGATCATCCAGGACAAACCCCGCCTGCGGGCCCTGCAGATTCAGGACCTCCTGCGCAACACCGCCGTGCCCCGGAATTACGCCACCTACCCCTTCCTCTGGCCCGTCAACCGGCAGGGCGCCGGCATGATCGACGTGCGGGCCGCCGTCACCAGTCCCGTCCGCATCTCCCCGTCCAAGCTGTCGCTCGGCGAGTTCCAGGGCAGCCGGACTGCTGAAGCGGAGCTGACGCTCTACAACATGACGAACGAGGACGTCACTTACACCATCACCGACCGCCCGGCGCTAAGCTCCTACGCCGACACGCCCAACGCCCAGACCGTCCGCATGGCCGACGCCTTCGGCGAGATGACCGCCAGCGACGAGGGGATTCTCGTCCCGGCCCGCGGCAACGTCACCGTTTCCGTGGAAGTGTCGCCGCCGTCCGAAGGCCCTGTCGGGATGATTTTCGGCGGATACATCACCTTCACGCCCGAGGGCGACGGCCCGGTGCTGAGTGTGCCGTACATGGGCTACAAGGGCGACTACCAGGCGCTGGCTACCCTTCGGTACAACGACTACGGCCTGCCGTGGCTGGCCAAGCTGGTCGGCGGCACCTACTACCGCATGGAGAACATGCGCCTCAATCCGGTCTCGGGTGAGCACGCCTACGTGCTGATCAACCTGGCACGGCAGGCCTCCCGCATGAAACTGACCGCCCGGGCCGCCCGGGGCGCCGCCATGGGCAAGGTCTACGACATCCGCGACGTCGGCCGCAACAGTGACCCGGCCGATTTCACCGAACTCTCCTGGGATGGCCGGGACAGCCGGGGCAACATGGTCCCGCAGGGCGATTACGTCCTGATTCTCGAAGTGCTGCGGCCCCTGGGCGATCCCAACAACCCGGCCCACTGGGACCGGTGGACATCGGGCCCGATCACCGTGACTTACCGCTAAGGGCATGCAGAAGGGGACCACCGCCCGGTGGTCCCCTTCTGCATGCCCTTTAGTGAGAGCACCCGCCGCTGCCGCAGGACTTGGCCTCGCCGTGAGCGTCTGCCGTTCGGAACGACTGGCCGCAGCCGCAAGACGAAGTGGCGTTGGGATTATTGACCGTAAAGCCGCCGCCCATGAGGCTGTCAACGTAGTCGATGGTCGAACCGTCAAGGAACTTCAGGCTGTTGGAATCGACGACAACCTTGACGCCGTCCTGCTCGGCGATGTTGTCCTCCGGACGGGGGTTGCGTTCAAGAGCCATACCGTATTCCAGGCCGCTGCAGCCACCCGTGCGCACCATGACCCGGAGCGCCAGCCCTTCGCCCTTGCTCTTCATGATATCCTTCAGCTTGGCAGAAGCCTTGTCGGTGAGGGAGATGTTCACCGGAATACCTCCTTTTTCAACTTTCTCAACACAATTCTAACACAAGTGGAAGGCGAGTCAACAATCGCTAGCAGGTACCCGATGGAACACACAGGCATATTCCGTTTATAATAAGCATAAGTCAGCGCGGCTGTGTCCTTAAGGAGGAACGTATAGCAGATGGCCGAAGAGCTCGGCACGACCCTACAGGCCGGAACCCGGATTCCTGATGAGTATTACATGCTTTCAGACGCAGAGCTAGACGCACGGATACGGGCAGCAAAGGCCAAGCTGGGCGATCAGGTAGTGCTGCTCGGCCACCACTACCAGGGCGCCCGGGTCATCCAGTGGGCGGACTTCACGGGTGACTCCTTCAAATTGGCCCAGCTTGCCCTTACTCGGGCCACCGCCCGGTACATCGTCTTCTGCGGTGTGCACTTTATGGCTGAAACGGCGGATATCCTCTCACCCGAGGAGACGGCAGTCCTTCTGCCCGATCTCGGCGCAGGCTGCTCCATGGCCGACATGGCCAACGAGCGGCAGGTGGACGACTGCTGGTCACAGCTGGCCGAAAAGCTGCCCGGTACGAAGATCATCCCCATTACGTACATGAACTCCACCGCTTCACTCAAAGCGTTCTGCGGCGAGAACGACGGCGCGGTCTGCACCAGTTCCAACGCGGAGGGCATCCTCAAGTGGGCCTTTGAGCGGGGCGAAAAGGTGCTCTTCTTCCCCGACCAGCACCTGGGGCGGAACACCGGCTACAAAATGGGCATCCCCCTTGAGCAGATGGTCCTGTACAATCCACTCTTCGGCGACTTTGAATGCACCGAAGAGGAACTGAAGAACGCCAAGATCATCCTCTGGAAAGGCTTCTGCTCCGTGCACCAGAAGTTCACCGTCGAGCAGGAGCAGGAGGTCCGACGGCTCTATCCGGAGATGAAGATCCTCGTCCACCCCGAATGCGCTTTTGATGTGGTGCAGAACGCCGACCTGGTAGGCTCCACTGAGTATATCATCAAAATGGTCGAGCAGTCGCCCGCGGGCGCGCAGTGGGCCATCGGCACGGAGATCAACCTCGTCCACCGGCTGGCCGAAGATCATAAAGATAAGCTGATCGTCTCGCTATCCGGTCCCAACGTCTGCCCGTGCGCCACGATGTACCGGATCAGCCCACAGCACCTGTGCTGGGCGCTGGAGAACCTGGCTGAGGGGCGTGTCGTCAACCAGGTACAGGTGGACCCGGAGACTCGGAAATGGGCTGCTGTAGCCCTGGACCGGATGCTGGCGATACTAAAGTAGATAAAGGCGCCCCGCCCGGCTGGCAAACCGGGCGGGGCGCCGTCGCGTCCTGGCAGCTTACGGACGGGCAATGGTGAAGGCCGGCGAAGTCCACGTCTCCCAATGGTCCGGATTGTTGGCGTTGCCTAGTGGCTTGAGCACGGAGAGCATCAGCACATACTCGCCGTTGGGCACCACGGTCGCTTTCTTACCCTGGTCGACGGTAGTGCCGTCGAAGGCGAAAGCGAAGATGCTTGTCGCCGTGCTGTTCTTGCCCAGGTACTCCTCATCCGGGAAGGCCTTATTCCAGCTCTCGCCGGTGACGGCATCCTTCACTTCAAGCCGCAGCAGGCGGACCTGATGATCGAGATGTGCCACCACCCACGGAATATCGCCGTCCTGCATGGTGAAGACCCGGCCCGCATCCTCGTGATAGTAGGCCGCCCCATCACTGGAAGCCAGCCACGGGAAGCCATAAGCGCCACCGCTGGTCAGAATCGGGACGGACTGGTAGTTGCCCCGCAGGCCCGCGTATGGGACGCGCAGCACCTGACCACCGTCCTGCGGCGTGAAGACGATGTAGCCACCGTACAGGCTCCGTTCGGGCAGGCCCGCCTCAGGCATGATGGTGACCGTCACGTTGGCACTCTTGCCCGCACGGACGCGTACGGTGGGCGCACTGAACGTCACGCTGGCGAAGCCGGTCATGGCGCCAACGGTATACTCGTTCGGGCCGGTGGAGAGCGCCGGCACGTGCGACAGCTCGTAGGTCACGTCCGCCTTGAGCCGGTTCTCAAGCACCAGCCTGGCCTGGAACGGGCCGTCCCCCTCTCCCAGGGATAGCTTGCCGGGCCGCACGGTGGCCGGGGCCAGAATCGCCTTGTCGATCTGCAGCATGCCGGCGCCCTGGCGGTGGACCTGATCAAGGAACCCGAGGGCCGGGTTGCCCCACCAGTTCCTGGGCTCAGCGGTGTTCTGCAGCATCGCCGTGACGTCTGCCGCCTTGATCTTCTTGTCGGACTGGAGCAGCAGGGCTACGGCGCCGGCCACGTGCGGCGACGACATGGAGGTGCCGCTCAGCGTGGCATAGCCGCCGCGTTCCAGCGGGTAGGTCGAGTAGATGTTGGCCCCGGGGGCGCCGATATCCGGCTTCAGACTGAGATCGGCGGCCAGGCCGTAGGAGCTGGACGAAGCGATCCGGCCGCCGAGGCTGTTGGCGTAGGAGCCGAGCGTGTCGGCCCAGGTCATACTGACCGGCCCGTCCGCCAGACGGGAGTCGATGAGGTTGCCCTGCTCCTGAGAGATCATGACGACCGGGATGACGATCGGGACTGCTCCGGCCACCGTCGGGTTGACGGAGCCGGGCTGGTTGTTATAGAGCACGACGCCGGCGGCTCCTGCTGCCTGGGCGTTGCGGGCCTTGTCGTGGAACGGGCAGGTGCCGCGCCTGATGAGGGCGACTTTCCCGTCCAGGCTCCCGGCAGGCAGGGCAGCACAGCCGTCGTCAACCGTTGTGTGGGTGCCGGTGCGGGCCAGCTCAAACGTGCCGTCAAGCGGGGCCGGCGGCGCTGCCGTGGCGCCTACATACCCGACTTCCAGGTTGTCCGGGCTGACGGTAAACTGCCGCAGGTAGATGTGGCTGTTCTCGAAGGAGGCCACGCCGATCACTTTCTCACCGACGCCCGGAGCGCCGGCGGCGTAGAGGCCGTTGGCGCCGCTGTTGCCGATGGAGGCGACCACGACAACCCCCTTCTTGACCAGCCGGTTGGCGGCTACTGCCGTCGGATACTGCGGCCACTGGAAGGCCGAACCGATCGACATGTTGACGACATGCATGCCGTCCTTGACGGCCTGCTCCATCGCGGCCACCATGATGTCCGACTCGGTGGAGCCTTCGCAGCCGAAGACCCGGTAGGCACCGTAGGTCACGTCAGGGGCGACGCCCGCCACGGTGCCATTGGCGCCCACGATGCCGGCCACGTGCGACCCGTGGCCGTTGCAGTCGTCCGGGTTGGGGTCGGGATCAGGGATCGGGTTGAACGACGGGCTGGCCGGGTCGGCGTTGTACGCATCGCCCACGAAGTCGAAGCCGGTGAAAACCCGGCAGCCGGGGCCGAAGCACCCGCCCAGGTCGGGGTGGTCATAGTCGACACCGGTATCAATGATGCCGACCTTGATGCCCCGTCCCGTAAAGCCGAGCTCAGATTGTGCGATGCTGACGCCGGTCATGTTGACGGCGCTGTAGAGATCCGGTTCTGATCCGGTTTCTACTTCAGGCAGCGAGACGGTGACGACCGGCCAGATCGCCTTGACTTCGGGCATGCGGGCGAGGGCCGGCAGGTCGGCGGGTGAGACGCGCAGGGAGAAGCCGTTGAAGAGCTGTTCATACTCGAAGATCTCCTGAAATTTGATGCCCTTGTTCTTGGCGGCGCCGCGGAACGCATCCTTCTCCTTTTTCAGGGAAGCGGTGCTGGTTCCGTCGGCGGCGGGCGGACTCTGCAGTTCCACAAAGTAGGCCTGGGGCGTTTCATCTACCATTTCCGTGTCGCTGATGGCGGGGGCCGGATCCAGGGGCTCAAGCTCTTCCACACCGGGACCGCGGGCGCCAGCAGGCACCACCATGCTGGCGACGACCAGGAGCACGACTGCGAGCATTCCGGCCAGGCGATGCAGTTTCATTCTCCGACCTCCCATGCTTGCTAACCATGGCGCAGAGGTCTCTTCGGAGAAGGCGGACGGGAATCCTTCCTTCGATAACAGAATAAAAAGAAAAATAGGACTAAAGTCCTTCGGTAGAACTTTAGTCCTATACTGATTTATTTCCGATTCGTTACCAGGCTGTCCGCAACTGCGGAATCCGCCCGGCCTCGCTGATCAGCCGCTCCATCTCGGCGGCGGTCATGGCGCCCGTTCGCCCGGCGGCCAGTTCGGCGCCGGCAAACTCCATGTGCGTTCCGCCCAGGTCATCGGCACCGCCGTCCAGCGCCACCTGGGCCACTTTGGCGCCCTGGGTCACAAAGCTGGCCTGCACGTGGGGCACGTTCTGCACCAGCACCCGTGCCAGCGCCAGCACCCGCAGGTATTCGTGTCCGGTGACGCCGCCCGTCAGGGTGAACGGCGTCAGCGCGACGAAGGCCGGCTTCTTGGCGGCAAGCGTCCGGTCCTGGACCGCCCGGGTTCGGTAGAGGTGGCCGACCCGCTCTTTCAGCGGCTCACCCAGTCCGAACACGAAGGGTACCACAACGGGAATGTCGGCGTCGGCGCAGCGGTGGACCACGTCGAACCATTCGTTCCAGGGGCCACGCAGGAGTGCCCGGTATTCGGGAATCCGGGTGGTCATGGTTTCGGCGCCGCCGGCCAGCAGGGCGCCCATGCCCGCGGCCTTCAGTTCGGCGATCACTTCGCGCGTCGACTTCTGATACGCGACGTTGAAGACCATGATCTCCGTAGGCGAGTAAGCGAAAATCTGCATGGCGGGAAACCGGTCATGGATGGTGCGGACCAGGCCCGTGTAGTACTCCCAGGGCAGATCGATCCGGTGGCCGCCTTGCAGGGTGATCTGGGTGGCGCCTGCGACGACGGCCTCCGCCACCTCCGCAGTCACATCACCGGCCGATTTGGTGAATGCCGCGGGGTCGTCGCGGGTGACGGTGCCCGTACAGAACGGACAGTTGGGCTGACAGACATTCGAGTAGACCACGGTCTTGCTGACGGCATAGCCCACCGATCCCGTGGGATGAAGGCGCCGGGCCACTTCCCGTGCGGCCATGGCCAGATCGAGCAGCTCGCCGTTTTCGCATAACGCAATCGCCTCGTCCGGAAAGAGCTTCTCCCCGGAGAGCGCCTTGCGCAGCAGTTCGCCGGAATCCATGGACGTGAGGTTCATCGTCGGGGTGCCTCCTGTCGTTGCAGCCTACACAGCGGCCGCGTCGTAGACGCGCAGCACGTTGTAAAGCGTGTCGCGCTCCGCGGGGATGCGACCGGCCTGGCGAATCATCCGCAGCAAATCGGTCTGCTCCTGCAGCATGGGCGTGGTGGCGCCGGCGAAGTGGTAGATCTTCTCTTCCCGCACAGTACCGTCAATATCGTTGGCGCCGAACTGCAGGGAGATCTGGGCGATGCGCGGCGAGATCATTACCCAGTAGGACTTTACCGCCTTGATGTTGTCCAGCAGGAGCCGGGCCACGGCGACGATTTTCAGGTCGTAGAAGCCCGTGGGCCCGGGCAGGTCGGCCATTTCCGTATTGGTTGGATGGAATGCCAGGGGAATGAAGGCCGACTCGCCGCCCGTTTCGTCCTGTAGCTCCCGCAGCTTCAGCATGTGATCGACCACGTGATGGGGCTTTTCAATGTGTCCGTAGAGCATGGTGCAGGTCGTGCGAACGCCGAGGTGATGGGCGATGCGGTGAATTTGCAGGTAACGCTCGCCACTCATCTTGCCCCGGCAGAGCACGTTGTGTACTTCGGGATGGAACATTTCCGCACCGCCGCCGGTCATGGAGCCGTGCCCGGCTTCCCGCAGGCGCAGCAGTACCTCTTCCACCGACATCTTGAACTTCTTGCTGAAAAAGTCGATCTCGACGGCCGTGAAGCATTTCAGGTGCGCCTGCGGCACGGCCTGCTTGATCGCGGACAGGAAGTCCGTGTAGTATGCAAAGGGCATATCGGGATGGAGTCCGCCGACCATGTGAAACTCGGTGACGCCGAGGCGCGCATAAGCCTTAGCTTTTTCCACCATCTGTTCGATGGTATAGGTGTATCCACCGGGATCAACACCGTTCTGTTTGCCGAAAGCGCAAAACTTGCATACCTCTGACAGCGCGCATATGTTGGAATAGTTGATGTGCGCGTTATTATTGAAGTATACGTACTCGCCGACCCGGCGGCGGCGCGCCTCGTCAGCGATCGCGCCAATGGCGAAGAGGTCATGGCTCTGTAGGAGGGCGATGCCGTCCTCGGCGGTCAGGCGCTGATCCTGCAGCACCTTTTCGTAGATGGGCACCAGAGCCTTGGGCATCAAATCAGCAGCCAAGGGCATGATCCGTTCCTCCAGTCGCGTTGCATCCTTGCCATTGTAAGGCCGCGACGGCGACCTAACAAGTACGGGAGTGGACATAGAAAGCGAGTGCAGAAAATGGCGGAGTGCCGCATCCGAGAAATCGCCCCGGGCAAGCTGCCCGAAGCCATCGATGTGTATCTGACCACACGGGTCGACATGCACCGGCGCATGGGCCATCAGCCGGCGCCGATTACGCCCGAGGAACGAGCACTGACGGAGCGCAATTACCGGCACATCCTGCAGACCGGCATCCTCCGGGTCGCCGAAGTGGATGGCCGCATCATCGGGGCGGTCTGTCATGCGGTCGTGCGCGACCGCGGCGCCGCCCCCGAGGCGATTCGGTGCGCCCTCGGTGCCGGGCTGAAGCTGACCATGTTCTCCCACTTTCTGACCACCGGCCCCTTCGGCATGCCGGACCGGTACCTGCCGTCCGGTCCGTTGCTCGATTAGCAGGTACAGACGGAAGGAGGCGCGTCCGTGGGGTGGGAAGCGTACGTTCTGATCGGAGTCCTGTTGGCCCTGGGCCTCGCTGCACCCGTGATCGTGCAGGTGCTGCGGGAGCACCGCCTCCTGCGCGCAGGCCTGGGAAAGCTCAGCGAAATGACGGCGGATGATATGATCGTGCACATGGGCCGGCTGTGCGGCGCCCTCGGCTACCTGGTCTTTCGCCCCATTCAGAAGGACTGCGGCTTCGATCTGATCTTGGTGGACGGCCTGGGCCAGCGGCGGGGCGTGGTGGTCCGGCTGTATGACAGGCTGGTAGATGATCGGATGATCGCCGAAGTGAACCAGGCGGCTGAGAAGCTGGACCTGCCGGCGCCCATGGTGGTTTCCGTTCACGGATATACATACAAGGCCAGGGAGCTGGCCGCCAGGAGCGGGGCAATTGTGTGGTCGCTGCCGGAGTTGACGGAGGCGATCGGGCGGGTGAGGCAGTCGGCCATCGCGTACCCGGAGATGCCGACAATTAGCACGCTGAACTGGCAGACGCAGTCGCCGCCCCAGGCGCAGGCTGATGTCCGGGAGCCCGTGGCGGATGCGAGCATTCAGCCCAGGCGGCGGCGCCCGGAGCGGGTGCGCAGGGGGGAGAGCTGGAGTGACGACTTGATTCCCAAATGTCCGCGGTGCGGGCGCAAGATGGTCGTCCGACGGGGGGCCGAAGGGGACTACTGGGGCTGCCCCCTCTTTCCTCGCTGTTTGGGGACGAGGCCGCGGTAGTGGCGGGTCTGCAGTCGTCCCCAATTGGGGAAGAGGGGGCGCCGGCCGGTTATGTGAGGTAATTGCGGACTTCACATAGGATCTGGTCGGCCGTCAGAGCCGAGCCCCCCTCCTCGCGGGGGGAACCGCCGATGCCGGCCTGGCCGCCCCAGCTGTGCCCGGAGGGCTCCAGGGCCGAGAGCCGGGCGAAGAGCGGGCGCAGGTCAAGCTGCTCCGGTACCGCCACCAGGGCCGGGTTGGCGCCGACGGTGAACTTGGGCGCCGGCCGGCTCCAGCCGGAGATGCGACCCTGGGGCTCATGCAGGATCACCAGGGCGGCGCCCTGCTCGTAGAGCACGCGCATCACCCCGACGACGTCGGACGCGACGTACGCCACCCGGCCGATGGGCGTCGTCAGCCAGCGGGCCGATTCGCCGGCCCGCCGCGCCGCCGCTTCCTCGGCGAGGCGGGCGCGCAGGAAGATGCGAAACCGTTCAGGCAGGTCCGGCTCGCGGAAGCGTCCGAAGGGGTCCCGCCCGGATTCCTCGACCCAGGTGAGCAAGTCCTGGAAGTGAACGGAGCGGACTTCATCGTCGCCATGGACGAGGCTGATGCCCGCCGAGAAGCCGTGCAGCGTCTCCAGGAACGGGTAAGGCTGCGGATCTCTAAAGAAGACCCCCCGGTCAGCCATGTCGACGTAGCGGTCGAGTGGTGTCGGCTCGAGGCCCAGCGCGTCTACCAGCAGGATCGGCGTGGCGGCAAGCCAGTGATCCTGGTGATGATCGAAATTGCCCCGAAGCGGGTCATGGCTGCGGCCAATATCCCAGACCAGTACCTGCGGGTCGTCCAGTTCAGCCGCACCGACCCGGGGCCGGTAGGCCACAGGTAGCTCCGGCGAGCCGAGCTCAGCGGCCCGTACTGCACGCACCCGCAGCAGAAAGGTCTGTGCGTCAAGGTCGGTGTTCGGGTGGCTGATGCCCCGCCGGGCGCCGGCCACGAGAGCACGTATCACGGCCTTCACCTCCGCACTCCTGCATTTCTGCTTGCGCCGCTCTTTCCCTCCGAAAAGCTTTCCACAACCTCCGACAGGAGATCGTCGAAACGTGCAGAATGGGTGCGCAGGGAGGCGAACCATCCGTGAACTGGACTTCGCGCATAGTGTCGTTATCCCGCCCGCTGACGCTGGTCGCCTGCATGGTCGTCTTTGTGACTGACCCCCGGCTGACAGCCCCCAGCCTGGCGCTCTATGTCGTAAGTGCCGCGTTTTTTATCACCAGCTCCGCTGTGATTCTTGGCTGGCTTTCGGCCGGCTACCGGTGGCAGTTCTGGACGACCTGGGTCGAACTCGCCTTGATCACCTACTTGAACTGGCACTCCCTCTACTACTACGGAAACAATGCCGGCACCGTCTGCTACGTGGTGGCGGCGGTCAGCATCCCGCTCGTGCTGGATCGCAAGGCGTGGAAGGCAGGTTTTCTGATCCTAGCCGCATCGCTGATTGTCACCACGGCAACAGCTATGCGCAACGAGCCATGGCAGCAGACCATTTTGGTGATGCTGATTTTCTGCGGAGCCATGCTCTTCATGGGCAGCACCGGCGTACTGCTGCGCAACCTTGAGAAGGAGCGGGACCGCTCACGGCGGCTGCTCAAAGAGGTGACGGAGTCCCGGGCCGCCCTCGAGAGGGCGCACAGGCAGCTGCAGGAATCGGCGGCTCGCCAGCAGGAGATGGCCGTCATTGAGGAACGGCAGCGGCTGGCCCGGGAGATCCACGACAGCGTGGCGCACGGCCTGACAGCCCTCGTGGTTCAGACCCAGGCGGCCCGCAAGCTGCTGGCCCGGGACCCGGCCCGGGCGGCGGAGACCGTGGCGAAATGCGAAGAGATGGCCCGGGATGCCCTGCAGGAGACCCGGCGGGCCGTGCGGGCCCTCCACCCTTCGGGACTGGAACAGCGGTCGGACGTGGAGGCGCTGCAGCGCCTGGCCCGCGACTATGGCATCGCCACGGAGATGCGGGTGGAAGTCAGGGCGGACGAGGGCGCCCGCAGCCTGGCGCCGGACCCGGCCCGCCTCGAGCAGCTCTACCGGATCTTCCAGGAGTCGCTGACCAACGCGCACCGGCATGGCCAGGCCAAATCCGTGGTCGCCACGCTCTCCGTCGCTGACGGCATGCTGACGCTGGTCATCACGAACGACGGCGAAGCGCCTTGCTGTCTGGATCCCGGGGTGGGCCTGAAGTCGATGTCCGAGCGCGCACACGCGATTGGCGGCACTTTCGAGATTGAGCCGGATACTGTCGGTCTGACGGTGCGCGTGACCGTGCCGCTGAAGCAGGAGGTAGCAGGATGATTCGAGTCCTCTTGGTCGATGATCAGCGCCTGATGCGGGACGGGATGAGGACTCTGCTCAGCCTGGAAGCCGATTTGGAAGTGGCTGGCGAGGCGGCCAACGGGCTGGAAGGCGTCCAAAAGACGATGGCCCTGCGGCCCGACGTGGTGCTGATGGATATCCGGATGCCCGGCATGAACGGCGTGGAGGCCACCCGGGAGATCCGGCGGACGCTGCCGGAGACAAAGGTCCTGGTGCTGACGACCTTTGATGATGATGAACTCGTGATGGACGCCTTGTTGGAGGGCGCCGCCGGCTATTTGACCAAGGACCTGCCGGCCGAAGAGATTGCGGAGTCGATCCGCAAGGTCTGCAGCGGCGGAGTGGTCATGCCGCCGCCCATTGCCGCCAAAGTCGTGGCCGAACTGGCGCGGCGCAACGCCGGCGCCCACGCGGCGCCCAAGGAAGACAAGGCGATCCTGGAGCAGCTGACCGACCGGGAACGGGAAGTCCTCCGCCATCTGGGCCAGGGGTACTCCAATAAGGAGATCGGAGAGGCGCTGTTCATCACAGAAGGCACGGCCAAGAACCACGTCAGCAACGTGATTGAGAAGCTCGGCCTCCGCGACCGCACGCAAGCGGCTTTGTGGGCGGTTCGCCATGGGCTATAGCGCCCCCATGACTTTTGGCATGGCGATAGGGTAAGAAAGTGGTGCGGTCCGGCACATGTGCCGGGCCGCTTCGTTTCGTAGGATGAGACCGTAAGATCGCATCCAAGGAGCGTGGATCGAAATGCTGCAGGTGAAGAATCTGGTCAAGCGGTTCGGCGACAAGGAAGCCGTCCGGAACGTCAGCTTTACGGTGGAGCGCGGTGAATCCTTCGGCTTGCTCGGGCCCAACGGCGCCGGCAAGTCGACGACCATTTCAATGATCTGCGGGCTGCTTGTGCCCTGCGAAGGCGAGATCACCGTGGCCGGGATTGACGCCCGGAAGAACACCACGACCGCCAAGCGAGTGATGGGCGTCGTCCCCCAGGATATCGCCCTGTACCCGACCCTCTCCGCCCGTGAGAACCTGGGTTTCTGGGGCGCCATGTACGGCCTGTCCGGCAAGGAACTGGCCGTCCGGGTCGATGAAGCCCTGGAGATCGTCAGCCTGAAGGACCGCGCCAAGGACCGCATCGACACCTATTCGGGCGGCATGAAGCGCCGCATCAACATCGCCGCCTCGCTGCTGCACCACCCCGAGCTGCTGATCATGGATGAGCCGACGGTCGGCATCGACCCGCAGAGCCGCAACAACATCCTCGAAACGGTCCGCACCCTCAACCAGGAACGGAAGCTGACGGTTGTCTACACCAGCCACTACATGGAAGAAGTCGAGTACCTCTGCAACCGGGTCGGCATCATCGATCACGGCCGGCTGATCGCCCTGGGCACCCTGGACGAAGTGCGCCGCCTCGCGGGCGAAGACACGACCATCCGACTGAAGGCCGCCCGGCCCTCCGAACAGATGGCCGCCGCCCTGCGAACCGTCCCGGGCGTCAGGACCGTGCGGATTGAGGAAGGCGCGCTCGTGGTCACGGTGCCCAGCACCGCGGAGACCCTGGCGCCCCTGATGGTCGCCGCCGGCAGCTTCAAGATCCAGGGCGTCGAGATCGAAGAGCCGAACCTGGAGGCCGTCTTCCTGCACCTGACCGGCCGGGCTCTGCGAGACTAGGAGTTGAAGGAAGGGTCGGACCGTTTCCGTCCGTAACTGCTGGCCGACGGAAACGGTTCGAGCCTGACGTAACGAGGAGGGGACTGACGTGCGCAAGGTTCTGATCATCGCATGGTGCGCCCTGACCCGGCTGGCCCGGGATAAGAAGGCGCTGATCATTCTGCTGCTGATGCCCATGGTCCTCATCGGCATTCTCGGCGCCGCCATCGGCAACATGATGGACGGCGGCGGCCTGCAGGCCTTCCCGGTCGTGGTCGTCAATGCCGACCAACCGGCGAAGATGGCCCTCCCGCCGGGGACCCCGCCGGAAGTCGCCGACAAGCTCCCCGTCACCGACCTGGGCAAGATGTTCATCAATGACATTCTGGGCAGCCAGCAGGTCAAGGAGATCCTCGAGGTCACCACGGAGACCGACCTGGCTGCCGCCAAGGATCTGGTGACTGCCGGCAAGGCCGTCTGTGCGCTCTACGTTCCCCCGACCTTCTCCGCTGATGTCCTGGGCGGCAAAGCCTCGGCCGTTGAAATCTACGGCGACCCCGGCGACCCCACCCGCACCCAACTCGTGGCGCAGATCGCCCGCTCCTTCACCGAGGAGGTGACCACCGCCTCGCTGGCGGCCCAGGTGATCGGCCCCGACCAGGTCCAACAGTTCCTCCATGAGACCGAGGAGCAGCTGCCCAATGTGACCGTGACCACAGCCGGGACCAAGCGTGTCAAGGCAATCCAGTATTACTCCGCTGCCATGGCGATCATGTTCATGGTGATGACCGCCTTCAGCCGGGCCAAGGATATCCTCCAGGAGCGGCACGACGGCACCCTCGCCCGGATTCTGGTCAGCCCGACCAGCAAGGCCCAGATGATCATGGGGCAGATCCTCGGCAACATGGCCATCGTGCTGGCACAGTTCGGCATTTTGATGATCGGGACGAAGCTGCTCTATCAGGTCAGCTGGGGCAATTGGGCCGCTTCCATCACCCTCGGCACCGCCTTCGCCCTTGCGGCGGCCGGTATCGGCACCGCAGCGGCCGGCATCTTCGACGATCCGCGCACGGCCGACGCCCTCACCGGCGTCATCGGCATGATCTTTGCCGCCCTTTCCGGCTCCATGTTCCCGATTTACCTGTTCCCCGAAGGGCTCAAGCTGGTCGCCAAGTTCGTACCGAACTACTGGGCCCTGCAGGGTTTCCTCGATCAAATGTCAGGCCTCGGCCTCAGTTACCTCTGGTTGCCGGTCGCGATCCTGGGCACGATCGGCCTCGTCACCGGCGGCGTGGGCGCCTGGCGCCTCGCCTCCAAGTAGGGGGTGTAGAGAAATCATGCATAAAGCGCTTACCATCGCCCTGCTCCAACTGAAAACCACCTTCAAAAGCAAGGGCTCGATCGTCACCATGTTTGCGATGCCGCTGCTGCTCACCCTGATCTTCGGCGTGCTCACCCAGGGCGGCGGCACCGATCAGACCGCCAGCAAGGGCGCCGTCTTCCCGGTCGCAGTGCTCGACTATGATGACAGCTTCGCCTCCCGCCGCCTGACGGAGATGCTGAAGGCAGAAGAGAACCTTACCGTCCGGATCGCTGCCAGTGAAGCGGAGATCAACAAGCTCTTCGCCGATGTGAAAGTGACCGCCGCCGTCATCATTCCCCAGGACTTCCAAAAGCAGATTGCGGCCGGCGAGTCGCCCGAAGTGAAGCTGCTTTCGGCGCCCGGCGGCAACGACTACCAGGGCGTCGCCCCCATTGTCCGGTGGCAGGTGCCCCGCCTGGCCCGGGACTACCAGCTGGCGCTCCGTTCAGTCGCTGACGGCAGCGACTCGGCGGCGGTCGAAGCGGCCTATGCTAAGATCAGCGCCGAGCGGCAGAAAGTATCGACCACCGTGGTGACGCACCAGGTTACCCGCAATGCCGTCAAGCAGCAAACGGGCAATCTGACCGCCGCCTCCCACGCCTCGGTCGGCTTCACGGTCACGTTCGTGATGATGCAGGTCTTCATGATGAGCGGCGTGATTCTGATCGAGCGGAAGCAAGGCACCTGGGGCCGCCTGCTGACCTCGCCTAGCTCCCGGGTCACCATCATCAGCGGCTACCTGATGAGCTTCTTCCTGACCGGCATGGTCCAGTTCGCCATTCTCGTCTTTGCCACCCGCTTCTTCTTCCACGTCAACTGGGGTCCTCTGCTCCCCCTCTTCACCATGGGCGCCGCGACCGTGCTGAGCGCCTCCGGCATGGGCCTCTTCCTGGCCGGCCTGGTCAAGACGTTCGAGCAGCAGATCTCCATCGGGATACTGTTCATCAACGCAACGGCCATGCTAGGCGGCGCCTACTGGGACATCGCCATGGTCGGTAAGACGATGCAGCGCATCGGCTACCTGACCCCCCAGGCCTGGGCGATCGACGGCTTCAAGGAGATCATGCTCCGGGGCGGCTCCTGGGACGGCATCGTACTTCCCCTGGCCGTACTGCTCTGCATCACGCTGGTCTTCATGACGGGCGGTCTGCTCCGAGTCCGCTATGAGTAGGGAGGTTTGCAGGAGATGATCAGACTGACAACCCGGCGGATGGTCTGGGGTTTGGTGCTTACGGCGCTCGGACTGGCCTGGGTGGTGCGGAATCTGGGACTTGCCTACTTCGATCTGGGCACGCTCATCGGGCTCTACTGGCCGGTGATTCCGATCTTCTTCATGACCATGAGCATGTTCGAGATGGTGCAGGAGTCCGGCGGCGTCCACAAGGGGTTCATCTGGGCCGGCCTAGCGATTAATGTGTTCTTTACGGCTGTGTTCGTGGTCATGCTGGGCAATAACCTCGACTGGTGGGATCTCGACGTCACCGTGATGTTCAAAGTGTTGATCCCGGCAGTCCTGGTCTTCATCGGCGTCCGGCTGATGACCGGCACGGTTCAGCGCCCCAACGCCCGGAGCTACTGGGGCATCATGTCGGGCGCCAAGGACGTCCGCACGACCTGGGACGACTTGACCATTACCAACATCATGGGCGGCTCTTCCATCGACATGAGCCGGGCCGGATTGCCCGACCGGGAGATCATTGTGGAAGTCTTCTCGCTGATGGGCGGCGGCGATCTGAAGCTGCCGGCCGGCGTGACGGTGATCTGCGAGGCCACGTCTATCATGGGCGGCGCTAAGGTCTTTGGCCACGATGTGGGCGGCTTCGTCGACGCCCGGACCGTGACCGAAGGCGCCGGGCCCGTGGTCCGGGTGCGGATGCTCTCCGTGATGGGCGGATTCGATATCAAGCAGTATTAGTGTGAGGAGGCGGCCACCCGCCTCCTCATTGTCGTTTGGACACCGCCCGTATGGGTCCGTCCTGCCGCACGCATGGCGCCGCCGTACCTCATCATGGGAGCGGTATGCCTTGGTCGCGGCATCATCCTGCCTCCGTCTTCGTGCCGTCACGCCATCGTCATGGCCTCGTCATGGCATTTGGTTCAAGGATGAAACATCTTCGAATCCCCATGATGGGTCCATGTCCGAGCCTTTCCCTGCCCGCAAGGTCAGGAGTTGGATCATGGCGGCAGTCCTGGGAAAATGTGCCGCGCGACTTCACCTTGATCGAACGCACTAGGCGTACGAAGGTGCACGGGCCCTCCCCGGCGACCATTTGCACTGGAAGACTCTGGCGCTGATGTGGAACCCAACAAGTTCCGGCGCTTGATTATCTACTCTTCTATCAGAACGCGTCCGGCCTCGAGAATGCCCTTGATCTGCAACAACGGCAGCACAGCCGCTGTGGCGAAGAAAACCAGCCTCCAGGGCGACTGCGGGCTGTCCATGGCCGCCAGCACGGCGCCCATACCGATCAAGCTGTACAGCCCAAGCACTGCGGAGCTGATGTAGGTCAGTACCAGCATGGCGGCTCCCGTTCGTACCCAACCCGCCAGTGACAGGGAGAGCCCGGCAACCGGCAAACCCAGAACGCAGGCTGCGAGCCCGGCAGCGAAGGCCGGCGCCACTTCGGCGCCCAACCCGAGGGCCGCAGCGCCGTTGATGCCCGCCGCCACGAGGTGCAGCACCACCGTCGGCACGACACTGTGGAGCCTCGCGGGATCATGGCGAGGCGAAACGGTCGCACGGTGCGCGACCTTCAGCCGGGCCCCCGGTTTCATAGCGCTTTCCCTCCCTCCGTTACGCTGAGTGTAGCAGGGATCAAGGGGCGCCCGTCATCGGGGGCGATGCCGATTTCGGCTCCGTTTCCCGCCCTACAGTCATGGTGGTACAATGCAACATAAGCCTTAGCGATTGGGCGCCGACCCGGTGGAGTACCGGCTACAGTATGACGGCGACCGATTGCTCGGCCACACAATTCTGCCGCTTTTCCCTGATGTCCGGGGCGGTTAGCTACTTCGACTAGCGACCATCAACGAAAGCACTGTTCTTTACAATGAAGGCGTAAATGGGAGGGTTTGGGCACCTCCGGCGCGGAAGTCAAGATAGTGATGCCTACCGCCCGCTTGGAGGTGCATTTCGTATGAAGCTTGCGCTCGCGGCTGACCGCTGCAGCGGATGCCGAGCCTGTGAGTTGGTCTGCGCCCTGGACAATTGGAGCGCACTCAACCCCAAGAAGGCCGCACTCCGTGTCAGTGGTCACTTCCCGACCCCCGGCCGCTATACGGTCGCCATCTGCGACCAATGCGGCACCTGCGCTGAAGTCTGCCCCACAAACGCCATCCAGCAGGATGAGCGTGGCGCCTGGCTGATCAACGGCGAAGACTGCATCGGCTGCAACATCTGCGTCCAGGAATGCCCCAAGGGTGTCATGTATCTGCATGACGACAACGGCATGGTTCCCATCAAGTGCACCCTGTGCGGCAAGTGCCTCGAGTTCTGCCCGATGGGCGCCCTGTACGACGCCGACGGCGTCATTCCCACCAGGAGGTGATTCCCGTGATTCCTGGCTACGGCGGCAACATTCTACGCGTAAACCTGACTGCGAAGAGCTCCGCGACCACCCCGATCCCCGAGTCCTGGAAGCGGGAGTACCTGGGCGGCCGCGGCTTCATCGCCCGCGCCTTCTGGGACGAAATCAAGCCCGGCACCGATCCCCTGGGCCCCGACAACAAGCTGCTGATGGCCCCCGGTCCCTACACCGGCCAGTTCCTCAGCTCCAGCGGCAAGCTGCACATGGGTGCGCTGAGCCCCGCGACCGGCGGCTACGGCGACTCCAATATGGGCGGCCACGTCTCCTTTGAGCTGAAGCAGGCGGGCGTCGACCTGCTGATCCTGGAAGGGATCGCCGACACCCCCGTCACCGTCGTGATTGACGATGGCAAGGTCACCTACCGCGACGCTTCCCCCTACTGGGAAGGTACAACCTTCGACACCGAGCGCCGTCTGAAGGAAGAACTGGGCGAAGAATGGCAGATCATGGTCATCGGCCCGGCCGCCGTCAACGGTGTGGTATTTGCCTGCATTCAGCACGACTTCGGCCGGCAGGCCGGCCGGACCGGCGTCGGCACCGTCATGGCCTCCAAGAAGGTCAAGGCGATCGCCGTGCGCGGCACCAAGGACGTCCGCCTCTTTGACGCCAAGCGCACCCTCGCCGAAGGCGAGAAGATGATGGACCAGGTGATGAAGCAGCCCGGCTTCACTGCCTGGCAGCCGTACGGCACGCCGGAAGTGGTGCCGTGGGCCAGCTCCCAGGGCGTCATGCCGACCCGCAACTTCCAGACCGGCGTGATTGAAGGCTTCCATAACCTCGACGGCCCCACCATGAAGGCGAAGGTCACGGAGATCGACAAGGGCTGCACCAGCTGCGCCATTCCCTGCGGCAAGTGGGGCAAGGGCGTGCTGAACGGTAAGGAGAAGCCCCAGGAAGGCCCGGAGTACGAATCGATCGCCCTGCTGGGCTCCAACTTGGGCATCACCGATATTCAGCAGGTCGCCTACCTCAACGGCACCTGCGACGAGCTCGGCCTCGACTCCATCTCCGCCGGCAACGTCGTCGCCTGGTCGATGGAATGCTTCGAGAAGGGCTTCCTGAGCGCAGCGGACCTGGGCCGGGAGATGCGCTTCGGCGACGCCGAAGCCGCCGCCGCCATGTTCCACGACATCGCCTATGGCCACGGCTTTGGCAAGATCCTCGGTCAGGGCGTGCGTGCTGCCGCGACCCGCGTGGGCCTGGGCACCGAACGCTTCGCCATGCACGTTAAGGGCCTGGAGATTTCGGGCTACGAGGCCCGGTACGCCCCGGCCATGATGCTCTCCTACATGACCTGCGACATCGGTGGCAACCACAGCCGGTCCTGGGCGGTCACCTTCGATGTGGCCACCGGCCGCGAGAACTTTGAGGGCAAGGCCGAGCGGGTCATCTGGCTGCAACACGTCCGTCCGCTCTTCGATGCCCTTGGCTGCTGCCGCTTCCCGTGGGTCGAGGCCGGCCTCGATCCGGAAAGCTATGTGGCTTTCATTGAGCCGATTACTGGCATGCAGTTCACCTGGGACGATATGCTGAAGGTGAGCGAACGGGTCTGGAACCTGACCCGCATGATCAGCTACCGGCACATTCCCGGTTTTGGCCGCTCCTTCGACAGCCCGCCGCCCCGGTGGGTCGAGGAAGGGCACGAGACCGGCCCGACCGCAGGCAAGCACTTCACCCCCGAGCAGGCCCAGGATCTGCTCGACCGGTACTATAAGCTGCGCGGCTGGGATGTGAACGGCATTCCGAAGGCGGAGAAGCTGCAGGAGCTGGGCCTCGAGTTCTGCGTGGCGGCGCTATGCAAGTAACGCTCCGCCTCGAAGGACACCTGCGGGAGTTCTTCCCGGCCCTGAACGCACCCCAGACTGTGGTGCTCGACGGACCGAAGACGGTGGCCGAGATTCTCGAAGCGGTGGGCATGCCGCCAACGCTCCCCAGTTCCGTCCTGTGCGGACGGGTGCGGGTGCCGCTGGACCATGTACCGGCCAGCGGCGACGAGTTGGTGCTCCTTTCCCCCCTGGCGGGCGGATAATCGTGAATCAGGACCCCGGGCGCGCAAGGTGCGCCCGGGGTATTTCTTTATGCCCGCGAACTTGTCGTTTCAACGATTCGTATTAACGATAAAGGGAGGTGGTCGAATGCGGAAGGCAAAGCGTTACCTGGTCTGGATGGACCTGCGTCTCTCCTTTGCCAACGAGTTCAGAGTGGATCAGCAACGGCGGCTGGCTGCCTGCCCGGCGGCCGCCGGCTATACTGACCAGGAGGCAGCTCCACTCCATGCGCCACAGCCTCCATGCGCTCGGTCAGGAGCGCAAGGCGCTGCTCGACCGGCTCAAGAGCATCTCTCTGACGGAGCAGCCGGAACTGAAGCGCCTGGCTGACGAAATGAACGCGCTGCGCCGTGAGGAAGCGAATCTCCGGCAGCGTCATGCCCAATCCCTTGAGGAGGAGACGCTCCGGCACCGCGAGCGCATCGCCGGGCTGACCGCCGAACTGGCCTCGCTGCGTGCCGGATACAGCAGCATACTGAACCGGCGCCGTTTACTCCTGGCCGGCGGTGGAGGTGGTCAACCGTGAAACAGGACTGGCTTTACGGGATCGGGATCAGCCTGCCCATGTCTGAACTGCGGAGACTTGCGCAACTTGAGTATTCGGTTGACCCCGCGCTGGCCGCCATTGCAGAAGAGGAGGCCGCCGCCTTCATGGCGGCGACTTACGTGGTGCGGTTCATGAACTGGGAGAACTTCCGCACGCTGTGCAAGGCGCTGGGCGTCCCCCTGGTTGACAGAAGCGACAAAGAGCGGCGCCGGGCCACCCTGCGGGCCTTGCGCCACTGGAAGATCGGGACCTTTCGCGAGCTGATCAGCCGGACCGTCCTCGACTGCGGCATGGGCCGGTTCCGCGATGTGTCCACGCACCCGGAACTGTGGACGGATCAGTTCTTCCGCGAGGCGTATCGCGAAAACATGAAGCTGGGCTGGCTGGTGCAAATTCGCCGGCACCTTCACCCGGAGGCGGATATCCGGGCGTGGCTGCGCAGTCTGGGGGATGAGGCCGCGGCGGCATACGACTGGGTGCTCGATATGGGGCGCCTGTCCCTGCGCAGGATCGTCTACAAGGACGACCGACCGCGGGGGACGAACATGGACGCGGATGCGGCCGCGGCTCTTCAACCCGAGCAGGTGCGCGAAAAGGACCGGCATGCGGGCGCCGCCCGGCAGGCGCTGCGTCGGCTGGAGCAAGATCGCAAGGCCCTGCGGCAGCGTACCCGTCAGGCCGAAATGGAGAAGCAGGCCCTCGTGTCGCAGGCGCAGGGCGAAGTGCGGGCGGAGCGCCGGGCCCTGAGTGAACTGCGTCGGGCGGCGGAGCGCGAACGCGAGCAGCAGGCCCGGCAGCATGAGGCGGAAGTGAGCTACCTGCGCCGTCAGATCGCGGCGGCCCGGTCCGAGTTCCTGCAGGCCCTGAGCGGGGTCCGGTCCGCCCTCCTGGACGGCATCGCCGTGAGTGTGACGGGCGGTGACCCGGAGCTTTCCCGCCGGATGGTCGAAACGCTGGGCGGCACGATGGCAGCGGAAGGCGCCGGGGTGACCCTGTCGGGCGAGGCGGGCCCTGCGGATTTGGACCGGCAGTTGCGGGAGATCGCCCTGCAGCATGTGGAGATTCGCTGCGACGGGCTCCGCCGCCGCAAGGGGCGGCGCCCGGCCATTGCCGGATCGGCGTTTCAGGTCTATCGGGACGGAAAAGTGATCCACCGGGAGGGGCGGGTCGTCTGCGCCACCGCGGGCGCGACAAGCCTGATGGCCGAATACGGTGCAGTTCTGATGGCGCTGAGCTGGCACCTGCGGGCCGGGCCGCCTCGCGGCGCCCGGGTCGACGTCTGGTCGGATTGCCGGACGATGGTCGACCACGTAACGGGGCGGCGCCGCCTGGTTCAAATGCGCGGCTGCGTGATGCTGGACCGCCGCCTTCAGCGGCTGCTGCGGGCGCTGCAGAAGCTGGGGTGTCAGGTGACGCTCCGCTGGGTGCCGCGGGAGCGAGTGGATGCGGAGGACAGGCTGTGTGACCGTGTGTACCGGGAGGCAACGTGGTACCACCAGCACCGGGAAGGGCGTCTGAGTCTTCCGCTCAGGGGCTTCCTGAAATCGTTGTAGAATCGCATGAGAGTTGGAGTTGATCCCCGCCTTGGCTGAAGGAAACAGAATTCATTACTCGGAATTGCACTTGATCGTATAAATGACTGACGGCATCTGCAATCGAACCTGTGATCATGTTGAATCAGAATTGATCATGTGCAATCGGGTGATCCTTGCGTAACTGAGGCTGCAAATGTGGGGTGATGGGGGCATTTTGCCACGAAGGACGCGGAGGACACGGAAAGGGATCAACACGGCAATTGCATTTTGTGTCATTTATTCAATAGATAGCAGATCCCGAAAGAGCCGTCAGACAAGGCCCAGAGCCATGGTTCATCAATGTTATTCATCCGCGTTCTTCCCAACTAAGCGCCATCCGCGCAGCCATGTCACACTCCCACTTCCACTGCCGCGACATCCGTGTCCCCTTCCGCGGCTTCCGTGGTAAAAATCCCGTTCCCATTCCCACATGCAAGGCCCGGACTTGGGCGCAACAGCAAACCCGGACTGCAAAGGCAGCCCGGGTCTTCTGTATTCGTGGCGTTCTAGTGTCCGCAGGAGCCGCCCGCATCCAGGCCCTCGGTGGTCAGCTCGAGCTTCCCGGCGACGAAATCGGCCAGGACTTTGGCGGGGTCGCCGGTGGCGCCCAGCACTACGGGGATGCCCATCTGGGCGAACATGCCCTGGGCATGGGGCGGCATGCCCCAGGCGACGACCTGGTTGACGCCCTGCCGGGCCACGAAGACGGGGGGCGGGCCGCCGGGGCCGTGGCCGGGGTTCTCGACTTCAGCCTGGCTGATCACCTTGCCGTCCTCCACATCGGCGATCAGGAACTTTTCGCACATGCCCAGGTGCGGGGCGACGGTGCCGTTGCTGACGGGGATAGCGATGCGCATAGTATTTAGGGCCCTCCTTGTTGCTCTAGATCTTTCTAGAGAAAGCATACCCGAATCTTACCGGCTGAACAGTGACAGATATCACCTTCGATGGATTGGGGCCATTGACCGGCGGAAGGGTGAGCCCGGCCGGCTGTTGAATCACCTCCCACGGAGGGTGATTGCCAAAGGAGGATGGTACAAATGGATTGGCCGCTGCTGGCCCAGGAGCTTGAGTCCCAAGTCAGGCCTGACACCTTTCCGCTGGCGCTCCGGATCGTGAAGCCGCCCGAGCGCCTTCCGGCGAAAATCCGGCGCCCGGCAGCCGACATGGGGGTGCGGGTCTCCATCTGCCAAGGCATCAGCATGGCCCGGCGCTACGGCTGGGCCGTCGGCATGGGCGCCGAAGACCTGCAGTGCCCCATCGCCCAGGTCGCCTTTGGCTTCGAGCCGCCCGTCCCCTATTACAGCGACGGAAACCTGGCCGCCGGCATGTATGTGGAGACGTGCGGGCAGGGCGCCCTGACCGAAGCGGAAGTCCCGAAACTTGCGGCGGATGAGGCCGGGGTGGTCTGCGCCGCACCCCTGGCACGGGCGACGTTCGAGCCCCAGGTGGTGCTGGTCTACGGCAACAGCGCCCAGGTGATGCGCCTGGCGGCAGCGGCACTGTGGAAGACCGGCGGCGCCCTGACGACCCGGACCAGCGCCCGGGCCGACTGCGCCGACATCGTCATCCGGCCGCTCCGGGAAGATGCGCCTCAGGTGATCCTCCCCTGCTACGGCGACCGGGTCTTCGGCCAGACCCAGGACCACGAAATGGCATTCTGCTTCCCGGCCCGCATGGCCGGCGACCTGTTGGAAGGGCTGAAAGGCACCCATAAAGGTGGCATCCGGTATCCGATCCCCCATTACCTGCGCTACGAGGCGGAGTTCCCGGCGACCTACCGGAAACTGCAAGAGCTCTGGGAGCAGGAGAGACAGCAATAAGGTACGATTCGCGCCGTCCGGGGCTCACAGGGAGCGTTCGGGCGGCGCCGCCGCGCCCGCCCTGTGCCGGGCCTGCGCCGTCCGCCGCCATTGGCGCTTCAGCCGCCAGGTGAGCCATGCCGAACCAAACAGGGTGATGAGCAGGGCGGCCAGCAGCAGCTTGCCGCCGCTGCCCAGGCGGATGCTCCCCGTTGCCCACAGGAAAAGCAGCACTGCCCCGACCAGGGCCATCAGCAGTGCGAGGTGGGACCGGACCAGCCCCATCAGCCCGTGCCGGGGCATGAGGAGCAACCGGGCGATCCAGCGGAGCGGCACCAGCACTGCAAGGAGGAGCCGCTGCACCTTGCCCGCAAAGGCCGAGGTTGTGGTTTTGCCCAGCGCCCTGACCGTGTTGTCCAGCATGAGCAGGAGCTCGCCCGCGAGCCTGCCACCCGGCAGGGCGTCCAGTCCCTCCTCCCCGACCTTGTAGTGATTCGTCAGGTACTCTTTTAGCACATCCGAGGGCACCTGGTCGATGCTGAATGCGGGGCCGGCCGGGGCAGCCATGAGGGCCGCCGCCACTTCGCCCCGAGTGGCCAGCTGCCACGCCTGCACCAGCCGGTCCCGAAGCGGGAGCCCGGTCGCCCTCTCCTCCGGCTCCACGGGCTTGCCGAGAGTCATTGCCCGCAGCCGCTGCAGATCGATCAGGTTCGGATAGGCGCCGAGAATCTGGCGGCGCCGCTTCAGCAAGACAGCTTCGGCCCTGGCAGGCAGGGGCTCCTCCGCCCCGATCAGGCCAGACTCCCGGGCGATCATGCGAAAGAGCAGTTCGGCGGCGTCCAGCCGGCCCCACAGCATGTCGTTTTCGCGCCAGCGGGCATCGAGGAAGGCGGCGAAATGGCCCAGCGCTTCGCCCGTAAGCTTCTCAGCCGTCGTTTTGGTTACCCAGGTGCGGGCGGCGTCGGGCCGGAAGCCGTACAGGCCGATCTCTCCCCACAGACCCCGGCCCGAACCGAGCTCAATGGGGAACAGAATCCGGTCGAGCGCGGCAAAGTCGTGGAACGCCTCTTGCAGCAGACCGGCATCCAGCCGGCGGGCGCCGTCCCCGGGGCCGGTCAGCTCCAGGGCGATTTCCGCCTCAGCAAACGCCTGCTGGATCTCTTCGCCCGACGCCGCATGAACACCTTCGGCATAGCGGGCCAGGGCGAGCACCGCCCCATCGGCGGCAGCAGCTTTCTCCCCGGGCTCGCCTTGCGACGTCATGGCGGCAGCGAGCCGGACCATGGCCTGGTCGAGGTCGGCGGTCAGCTGCTGCCAGCGCTTGGGCTGGGCGCCCAGGCGCCCGGCGTGGGCCATGACCCAGAGCGCGTTGTTCCAGTCCTCCAGGGCGCCCCAGAGCCGGCCCGTCAGGCGGGCGACCGCCGCAGCGCTCCGGGGCCGGGCGCCGGGCGCGCAATGCTCGTGTACCCGAGCCAGCAGGTAGTGCAGGCGGCGCCCGTGGAATTCGGCGTCGTATTGCTCCAGGAAGTGCAGAACGCGGGGGAGTTCCGCATCGCCCCAGGGCTCGGGAATGGGCATCAGGCGCTCTGCCAGCAGGGCGACGGCCTCGTCCAGCACCGCTCTCTGCACCTGCAGGCCCTCCAGCGCCCGGCGCAGACCGTCGCGCACGACCTGGCGGAGCCGGTTAAGCCGCATCTGCAAATATGTACGGGTCTCAACCCCAACGGCCGGGGCCTGCTGAGCGGCAGCGGCAGCCGCCGCCTGGAGCAGCGCCGTCCCCGCCGCATCGGCGGCCGGCGCGAGGCCTCCGTCGAGCCCCTTCAGCAGTTCCATCAAATGGCGGCGCCTCTGATTCTCCAGCCCCAGCCGCTCCAGCTTGTCGAAAATGTCCTGCTGCATGGGCAGGGTGACCGCCGCCGCCAGCGTCTCGAGCATGCCGGGCTCCGTCTGGGCGGGCGCCCCCGCGGTGGACGGGTCCGGCTCCAGGAAGACCAGCACCCGCCGGACGGGCTGGTTGGCGCCCCGTTCGAAAATCGTGTCAAGCACCGGCTCAAAGGGGGCGTTCTCCAGTATGCCGCCGTCGCTGAACCAGATACCGTCCGCGCCGCCCGGCCCGACGTCGCCCAGCACGTCGACGCCGGCAGCCTGCGCATCGGCCGGGGTGATTCTTTCGGGCGGAAAGACGGCGGGAAAGGCCGACGTCGCCCGCCCGATCTTGGCCAGCAGCGTATCGATCTTTTCCCGCCGGACGGGATCCAGCGTGTGGAAATCGTTGCAGTCATACCCGCGCAAGTCGCCGCCCTGCCGGGTCCGCTTCCGCAGGTGGAACAGGTACTTGTGCGACTGGCCCTGCAGCTTCTGGTGAAAGCGGTCCCAGCGCTGCCAGTGGTGGCCCCGCACATCCGTCGCCGTAATGAACAGGTCCAGCACCCGCACCAGGTCGCCCAGTTGAGGCCGCCCGGCACCGCCGATGGACCGCAGCATGCTCTGCAGTTCCGTGTAAAGATAATCGCCGCTCACCACCGACCTGGGGTCGGTGTCAAACCGGGCGAGCGGCTCCATATCCGCATGGTCGCGCCAGAGGGGATCGGTCAGGGCGCCCAGCTCCGGGGCGCCCGCCGCCAGCGCCTTGGCCAGCGTCAGCCCGTTGAGGCCGCCGGCGGAAGTGCCGGCGATGACATCAATCATGACATCGATATTCGCCTGCTCCAGGATGCCGGCGTAAGGGTTGGTCTCCACTTCCCGGGCAGCCCACTGCTGCAGAACGAGCGAGCGGTTTCCCGGCCGGCTCAGCACCTTGCGGGCCTGGGCGGCACGCACCACGGCCAGCAGCTCCTGGGTCATGCCGCTCATGTACACGGCCAGCGAAGCGCCGCCATAAAGCACCAGCCCGAGCCGCAGCTGGAACGCGCTTTCCTGCGCCATCGCCCCATCGACCTCCTCCGTCCCGGAGTCATCCCGATAAGTTCGATGGTATAGGCTTGAATCCTTTCGGATAGATGGAACCACTCCCGGATTTCTGACTTGCGAATATCGTATGTCTACGGCAGGAGCCGCCAGTACCGGCCCGCCCCGTCCGTCACGAGCGCCCCACCATCAGCGGCCGACACGGCCTGCACCGACGTGGAGACCTCGCGGGGAAGTACCAGCCGGGTAAACTCGCCGGTGGCGAGGCTCATGGCATAGAGGCCCCCGCTGCGTTCAGCAAGACCGGGGGCGGTCACCCGGGTGTCGATCCAGAGGAACGGACCGGACCGGCCCGTCACCTGCACCCTGACGTCGCTGCCGACCCCGCCGAAGTACTTACCCAGCAGGGCGATGCGGTGGGTGACCCGGCCGAGCTCCATGTGCACGGCTTCCATTTTGGCCCCCCCGCCCGGGGCGCCTTTGAGCAGCAGCCAGAGCGATCCGTCATCCGCCAGCACGGAGTAGTCCACCTGCTGGTCGGGCTGCATCTCCAGCGGATACGCGACCGTCTCCAGGTCGGCGGTCACCCGGTAGACCCGGCTGCCGCCCACGCCCCAAAAGTGGCCGCTCCAGTCGATGGAACCCGACCTGAGCCGGTCGGTCACCCCTGCAACCACAGCGGCCGAAGCGTCGGCGCCCGCCACCAGCAAGCCGGCGGTGCCGTCGCTGAACCAGAGCCGCCCGTTGTCGTCCACCGCCAGCAGTTCCGGCGTCCGCCCTTCATAGCGGGCCACTTCGGTCAACTGGCCCTTGTGAAGGCGGGCGACCACGCCGGCAGAGCCGGCCCTGTACAGCACCCAAAGGGCCCGCCCCGGCGCCGGCCGCAGGGCCAGTTCAGAGACCTCCTCGGCGAAGGCATAGTCCTGGTCAGCCGTGCCGTTGGTGATCGTGATCCGTTCGGCTGCGTTCTCGTGCCACGACCAGGTCGGCTCGCCTTCGGCGGGATGGCGCACGGCGGTGGGGTTACCGGGACCGGCTTCGGACGTAAGGCCAACCGTCACCTTGTTCAAAATGCGCTGGACCATAACCAGCGCTTCCGCCCGGGTGGCGCTGCGCTCCAGGCCCAGGCTGCCGTCCTCGTAGCCGGTCACAATGCCGGCGCCCACGGCGAGCGCTGCATACTCCTGCAGCCAATCGGGGTATTGGCGCCAATCCGGCGTGTTCAAGGCCGGATCAGGCCGACCCAGCAGCGCCTCCTTGCCCAGCGCCCGCACGGCCGCCATGACGATCTCCCGGCGCGTAATTTTGGTGTCGGGCGCCAGCGCGTTGTCGTAATCGGGCGGAAAGAGTAGCCCGCTGCTGACCGCCGCCGGGATGTGCCCCTGCGCAAAGGACCAGTGCACGGGCGCCCGGTTCTCTTCCTGAAAGTCCGTGGCGCCGCTGCCCGGTTCCAGCCGCATGGCAGAGCCCAGGAGCTTGAAGAACTCCGCCCGGGTGATGGGCGCGTCGGGACGAAACGTCCCGTCGGGATATCCGGCGACATATCCTGCGGAGATGCCGGCTTCGACCTGTGTGCGGGCCCAGTGACCCTGCATGTCGGTCAGCGCCGCCCCTGCCGCGGGCGCGGGCCACGCGGCTGCCAGCATGAACAATGCCGCAAGAAACGAAGTGATGATCCGACGCATTGCCCGACCTCCCCCGTAACAAGAAGTGATACCAGTAGTTAACCATAATAGTTACGCCGAGCGAAAGGAGAACCCGCTCGCCAATTGCTGGGATGCCAACCCAGCCACCATTTGACAATCGGCCCACCGGCGCCGCAGCACCGGTGGGCCGAACGTTATTGCAGCACAGGTTTGGCCTGCTGCACAGCCTGCTTCACCAGATCGGCAGGCTCAGATTGCGCCTTGTACCAGCCTTTTTGCACGACCATCTTTGCGAGCCGCTCCTGCCCCGTCAGCGCTTCTGACAGGTGGGTGGAGAGCAGGTGCCGCAGTTCCGGCGTAGTCGATTCGCAAACGGCGCCGCAGTACGCTACTGCCTTGAACTTGGCATCGCTGAGCATTCCCTGGGCAATCACGCTGTCGTCCGGCTTGAGGCCGGTGGCTTCCCCGACGGCGCTGAGTACCGTGGCCATGTGGCATTCCCTCCTCCTAGGCTAGTTGATTGGCTTCGCAGAATTTGACCAGCGCCTTGATATGGGCGGTATCCGTCTGAATGCAGTTGGTGATCTCTGCCCGCAGGTCCTCGTCGGCGACCATGGGCAGTATGGCCTGCATTTTCTTGACGCCAACCGCTTCGTTGCGCAGCAGCTCGTTAATGGCCAGCATTTCGTGCGCTGTGACTTTCACCGGCGCCCCTCCTTGTTGATCCCTTGGATCGATTGGAGCCAGCATTAGTATGGCAAGAGGACGGCTCGGTCTGAGCCGTCCTCATTTTGTCAATGCGAGTTAATGGTGGAGATGATATGGCACGCTGACCACGACGGTGTGCGGCCGGAAGTGCAGGGCTGCACGGAGCAGCCAGGCCGACTGGTTATGCAGCAGATGGTGCCACCAGCGGCGGGCCACGAACTCGGGGATGATGATGGTGACCACATCCAGCCGGGAGCGGCGTTCAATCTTATCGACATACTTGATCAACGGATTGACGATGGATCGGTAGGGAGACTGGACAACGGTCAGCTTGACGCCCGGGTTCCACTGGTTCCACTTGAGCTGGAGCTTCTCCGTCGCGGCGGGGTCAGTGCCTACGTGCACCGCCCGGACGTCATCGGACAGCGTCTTGGCGTAGGAGATAGCGTATGCCACGGCCCGGTTGACGCCCGCGACGGGCACGATGATAGTGTGTTTCACTTCATCAACGGCCTCGGTCAGCGGCATACGCAAATCGTCGGCGACGGCGAGGTAATGGGCATGGATGGCCCGGAAGCCCAGGACAATCAGGGGGATGAGCACCAGAATGATCCAGGCGCCTTCGGCGAACTTCGTCCATGCGATCACCACCAGCACCACACCGGTGATCAGGGTGCCCAACCCGTTTACGGTGGCATGGGCGAGCCACTGCCGGTCACGTCTGCGCTCTCTGAACCAGTGGAGCACCATGCCGGACTGCGAGAGCGTAAACGAGAGGAAGACGCCGATGGCATAGAGCGGCAGCAGCGCATGCGTGTTGCCGCGGTAGTGGACGATGAGGGCGCCCGAGAGCACGCCCAGCAGCACAATGCCGTTTGAGAAGACCAGGCGGTCGCCGCGCATGGTCAACTGCCGGGGCAGGAAGCCATCGCGGGCGATCAGCGACGCCAGCCGGGGAAAGTCAGCGTACGATGTGTTCGCCGCCAGGAAGAGAATGAGCGCTGTGGCCGCCTGAATGAGATAGTAGAACCAACCCTGGCCAACGATGGCGCGCGCCATCTGCGAAAGGACCGTCTCGCCGCCGTGGACGGGGTGAATGTCGAGGTGGTTGGCCAGGTAGGTGATGCCCAGGAACATGCTCATGAGGATGCCGGCCATCCAGGTCAGGGTCTTGGCCGCGTTCTTGGAGACGGGTTCCCGGAACGCCTGCACCCCATTAGAGATCGCCTCCACGCCGGTCAGGGCGGTGCAGCCCGCTGCAAAGGCCCGCAGGAGCAGGAACAGGGTGAGCGGGTGCTGCGCTTCGGCCGCCTCTGTTACGGAGACGGGCGGCAGCCCCGTGAACAGCAGACGGGTGAGGCCGACGGCCAACAGGGCGAAGATGCTGAAGACGAAGACGAAGGTCGGAACGGCAAAGATGCTCCCGGATTCACGCACACCCCGCAGGTTGGCCACGGTGATCAGGAGGATGGCGCCCAGGGCCATATCCACTTTGTACGGGGTCAGCTGCGGGAATGCCGAGGTGATGGCCGCAGCACCGGCAGCGATGGAGACAGACACGGTCAGGACGTAGTCGGTCAGGAGCGCGGCGCCCGCAATCAGGCCGGGGTATCTGCCCAGGTTATCTTTGGCGACGACGTAGGAGCCACCGCCGCTGGGGTAGGCAAAAATGGTCTGCCGGTAGGACATCGCCACAATGGCCAGCAGGCAGGCGATGGCGGCGCCGATGGACATCGAGACGTTCAGGGCTGCCGTTCCGGCCAGCAGCAGGGCAAAGAGGATCTCTTCGGTGGCATAGGCGACGGACGAGAGCGCGTCGGACGAGAAGACCGCCAGCGCCTTGGCGTTGGTCAGGCGCTCGTGGGCCAGCTGGTCGGTGGAAAGGGGGGTGCCGATCAGGAACCGCTTCATTTCCGCAAGCATGATCGAGACGTTCCTCCTAAAAAAGGCAACAGAAAAGCCCCCGGGTCCCGGGGGCGCGCAGTCAAAGGTGACCGCATTCGTCCACGATGGCCCTTCAGACGCCTGCGAGGTTAGCTGTCGGGTTAGGGGCTGAAGTCCCCCGCCCGGCTGTTGCCGGGCTGCACCCCAAGTTGGCTGGTTCCCCCGCTCCATAGGGATTCGGCGCTTTTCTATCCGCCAAGATTGGTAACATGTGCTCCATCATACTGCGGCGGTGGTTCACCGTAAAGCAGAGCGGCGGCCATCCCAGTGCAATAGGAGGCCGCCGCAGGCTATGTTTACAAGTTTTGTCTGTCGGGCACAGCCGCTCGCGGCGGCGCTCGCACTTACGCACCCGGACGCGTCGACCGTGTCAGCAGGCTGTATTGCCGGAAATGCCCGAACACCTGGTCCGTATCCAGGACGACGACGAAGGCGGAACGGTCGACCGCCAGCGCAATCTCCTTGACCTGCGCCAACTCCAGCCGGGTGACGACACAGAAGATCATGTGCCGGGTCTCCTGGCTGTAGGCGCCGGTCGCCTCCAGCATGGTGGCGCCCCGCCCCATGTCGGCGTTGATCCGCTTGGCCACTTCGTCCGCATGGGCGGAGACGATCATGACAGTCTTCTTTACGGTGCCGGACGTGATCACATCGACCATCTTGCCGGACACGAACATGGCGATCAGCGTGTAGAGCACGGTCTTCAGGTCGCCCTGCAGGGCGGCCAGGCCGAGAATGACGGCGTTGAAGGCCAGCATGACGTCGCCCATGGGAATGGAGAGGCGCCGGTTGAAGGCGACCGCGGCCACGTCCAGCCCGCCGCAGGAGCCGCCGGCCCGCATGGCAACGCCTACGCCCACGCCGACCACGAGCCCGCCGAAAATGGCGTTGAGCATCGCGTCATCCGGGATGGCGGCACGCACCGGTACCACGGTGATGATCAGTGTCATCGCACCGATGCCCACCAGCGTCAGAATCAGGAACTTGCGGCCCAGGTCGCGCCACGCCCACCAGAGAATCGGAATGTTGTAGATCAGGACCTGCAGGCCGACGGGCAAATGGAAGACCTGGCCCACCAGCAGCGCCACACCGGTTACGCCCCCGCTGACGAGGCTGTGCGGAATGAAGAAGTAGTTGAAACCCACCGCCACCAGTGCGCTGCCGATCACGACCAGGATCGCTTGCGCGGCATACTTCATGGCTTTACGTCTCCCACATGTCGATTATTACTGCGTCACCACTCCGCCGTTTGGACTGAACACCTGCCCCGTAATAAACCCGCTGCCCGGCCCGGCCAGGAAGCGGACGACCTCCGCCACCTCCTCCGGGGTGCCGAGGCGCCCGACGGGCGTCTGCGCCACCCATGCCTGCTCGGCCTCGCCGCTGAGGTCGGCGTTCATGTCGGTGGCGATCCACCCCGGCGCCACGGCGTTAACGGTGATCCCCCACGGGCCGGCTTCCCGGGCCAGGGCCCGGGTGAAACCGATCTGCCCGGCTTTGGCCGTGCTGTAGGCCACTTCATTGGACGCTCCGGTGATTCCCCAGATGCTGCTGATGTTGATGATGCGCCCATAGCTCCGGCCGATCATGTGGGGCAGAGCGGCCCGGCTCAGGGCATACATGCCCGTCAGATGGACTGCCAGCATCCGCTCCCACTCCGCCGGCTCCGTCTCCATGAGGAGCTTGTCCAGGGCGTGACCGGCGTTGTTGACCAGAATGTCCAGCCTGCCGAAGCGTTCGACGACGGCGTCGACCATGGTCCGGCACTCGGCCACGCTGCCCACGTCGGCCTGATAGGCCAGCGCCTGGCCGCCGACGCCTTCGATGGCCCGGACGAGCTGTTCGGCGGCTGCCGCCTGCTCCCGGTAGTTCACGACCACGGCGGCGCCGCCGGCAGCGAGGGCGCGGGCGACGGCCCGCCCGATGCCGCGGGAGGCGCCCGTGACCAGCGCGACCTGCTCTTTCAGCTGCACGGCTCATCACCCGCCTTCGGCGCCAGCATCAGGAGCCCGCGCAGGTCGGTAACGGTGGCGATTTCGTGGCCCGTGGGAATGCCCGTCCGGTTGATCCAGACCGGCGTCAGGCCGGCCTGCAGCGCCCCTGCCACGTCCAGGCCCACCGAAGGCCCCACGTGGACGACCTCGGCGGCCGGCAGTCCCGTCCGCTTCAGCGCCTGGTGGAAAATGTAAGGGTCGGGCTTGGGGAGCCCCACTTCGCCGGAGGAGACGGCGACGGGCAGATACTGATGCAGCTCGAACTCCCGGACGAACCGGCCCAGCGACGGCGCCCAGTTGGAGACCACGGCCATGCTGTAGCCCCGGCGCTTTAGCTCTTCGAGCACCGGCAGCGTTTCGGGGTACATGGAATACCAGGCGCTCTGCTGGTGGACCGTTTCGACCAGGCGCATCAGCAGGGCGTCGGTGACGTTGTGGGCGCCCAGTTCGGCCAGCAGGACGGGCAGCAGCGCCCGGTTGCAGTCGTCTTCCTGTTCTTCCGTTCGTACCGCCTGGCGCAGGGCCTGAAGTTCCCCGGGCAGGCGGGTGAGCACCTCCGCCACTTCGGCCGGCTCGGCGGCGATCCCTTCGCCCCGGAGCACTTCGCTGAGAAAGTCGGCGCCTTCGGGGCCGTAGACCAGGGCGTGAATATCGAAGAAGATGCCTCGCATGTGGCTCATGACCTCCTCGGGTAAGATTTCCACCGGGGGCGGCCATTACCCTCTCAAGAACCGGCCCTGGCTACCCAGCGCGGCGCCGAATCGGTCTTCTGCCGGAGGATCAGGTTCAGCTGTGCTGCGTGGTGCTGAACGTGGCGCATATTGTCCAGAAGCAGCTCCGCAAAGCTCAGCTCCCCCCAGGGGAACGTGCACCGCCGCCAGGCCTGCTCTTCGGTCAGGTTCGCAATCGTCGCCCGGCACTTCGTCCGGCCATGGGCCAGATAGGCGAGCAGCTCGGCTTTGGTGTATACCCGCTCGGGAAGGATGCCCGCCGGGTCCAGCTCGTCCAGGTTAAACGGCGCCGGGGGGGCGAACCCTTCGACCGAACCGGATAGGTACAGGTCAAGAAAGAAGAGCGTGTGATAGGCAACGTACCAGTATTCCGGCGTCTGTGACCGGTCGCCCCACAGTGCGTCCGGGCAAACGGTCATCGCGTTCTCAAGCATGTCGATGGCGGCGCCGAACTGCTGCCAGATGGCATCTTTCCAGGCCGTGTCCAGGCGAATCCCTCCTGATCATTGGTCTGAGGCGGCCGCGTCAGCGGTACTCCATGTCCGTGGCCTGCCAGAACGAGTTTCTTCCTCGCACTCTCCCTGCTTCCATCATGGCTGAAGCCGGCTGATTTCTCAAGGGAAACACTGCTTGCCCTGGGCTGACGGAAGTGTTAGAATCATGAACGGTGTATACGAAAGGAGGCGGGTCCGATGCGCAAGCTGCACAACTTCGTCGGAGCCGTCTCGTGTGTTGTCCGCACCTTCAAAGGCAGCTGCTAGCACCTGACCAAGGGGGTACCATGCCCTTTTGACGGCCGGTGCTGGCGTGCGCATCCTCCCGCTGAGAGTAAGCGTGAGGCGTCGCCGGCATGTCCGGCGGCGCCTTTTTTGCTGAAAACCAACGGGAGGATCACCCTGACGATGAAAAAGCTCTACGCATACTCCTTTCTAAATGGGCTCCAGTTCACGTATACGACCTGGCTGGCCTTCGTGATTCTGCGGGGCGGCAATCCGGGCTGGGCCGAGGCTTTCTACCACCTGGGCATCCTGGTGGGCGAAGTGCCCACGGGCGCCGTCGCCGACCTGTTCGGCCGGCGCAAGTCCATGCTGACCGGGCTGCTGATCAGCGCCGCCGTGGCTGGCGGGTACTCGCTGATTCACGGTACGGTCTCGGCCTGCCTGCTGATGTTCATCTCCGGCCTATCGACCACCTTCCTGTCCGGAGCGGATACGGCCCTGTTATACGAGACCGCCGTCGAAGAAGGCGGCGCCGAATATGCCCAGAAGGCCATGGCCCGGGCCAACGCCCTGCAGATTGGCGCCCTTGCCCTGGCCCCGGCCCTGGCGGGCTTCATGTACCAGTGGAACCCCCTGGTGCCCTCGCTCGCCAAAGGGATTACCGCGCTCGTGACCGTCGCCGTCGTCTGGGGCATCAAGGACCGCAAGCCCGAGCTAAGTGAGAAGCCCGGCATCATCGCCCAGACCAGGGCCGCTGTGCGGGTGGTGCGGGGCAACCGGCTGGCCCTGACGCTGATTCTTTTCGGATGGGTGTACAATACAGCAAACGCCATGGCCTTTCAGTTCGGCCAGGCCTACCTGCCGTACATGGGCATGGCCATGGGCGGCGCCGGCATCGTCTTCGCCCTGTCCCAGTCGATGGGCACCGTGGGCAGCAGCCTGGCCGAGCGGCTCAGTCGGGTGGCGGCGGGGCGGGCTCTGCGCTTCGGCCCTTTGCTCGCAGCACTCTGCTTTGCCCTGATGGGCCTGGCCGGCTCCTTCGGCGCCGCCGCCGCTCTGGTGGGCGCCGCCTGCCTCGTGCTGGCCGGCGTCGCCGACGGTGTGATCTACCCCATTCACTCCTACCGGCTGAACGAGGCGATTCCGTCCGAACAGCGGGCGACGATTCTCTCCATGCACAGCGCCGGCTTCAGCATGATGATGACTTTCACTTTTCCCGCCGCCTCCTACCTGCCGATTCCGGCCATCTACCTGACTACGGGCCTGGTGGCGTTGGCCGCCGCGGTTGTCTGGATGGCCCGCCGCTGGTCATACTAATCGTAACCAAGGTAGCAGTAGGAGGACCGGACCATGTCTTTTTGGCGCGGCGTAGCCTGGGGTGCGGGAGCGGCAGCAGGGGTCGGTGTGATCGGCGCCCTGCTGGCCGTGGAGCCCCTGATCAACAAGGTGACGGGCCGGATCAGCGGCCGCATCATGGGCGATGGGAAGATGGATGAGAACCTGGCGGAGATGTTCACGTCGTCGGTGGGACGGCACCCGCGGGTGCTGCTGGAGACGGCCCTGCGGGCGGAGCGTGGCAAAGCGATCTCTCGCCCTCTCTACACCACCAAGAAGTTCCTGCACTTCGACGATCTGATGTTCATTCCGGCGCAGCTCGCCCACCTGCCCACCGGCGAGAACGAGCGGATCGACCTGACCACGGTGATCGGCCCCCGGGCCAGGCGCCCGCTGAAGCTGGACCTGCCGGTCTACATTACCGGCATGGCCTTCGGGCTCTCCCTGTCCGACCGCTGTAAGATCGCTCTGGCAAAGGGCGCCGCTGCGGCCGGCACGGCGACCAACTCGGGCGAAGGCGGGTTCTTCCGGCCCGAGCGGGAGCATGCGAAGCATTACATTCTCCAGTATACCCGGGGCGGCTGGCCGTCCGACCCTGAGATCCTCCGCCAGGCCGACGCCATCGAAATCCAGGCCGGGCAGGGCGCCCAGGCCGGGTCTCCGCAGTCTACCCCGGCGTGGAAGCTGACGGATGAGGAACGCCAGGCCCTGGGCCTGCCCCGCCACCAGGATGCCGTCCTGCACAGCCGCTTCCCCGGCGTCGACCGGCCCGAGGATTTCCGGGCGCTGGTGGAGCGCATCCGCAGCCAGGTGGACGGCGTTCCCGTGGGCATCAAAATCGCCGCCGGCCACGATATTGAAGCAGACCTGCGGGTGGCCCTGGACGCCGGCGTCGATTTCGTGACCGTGGACGGCGCCCAAGCTTCGTCGCATGCCGCCCAGCCGATTCTGCTGGACGACTTCGGCATTCCCAGCGTGATCGCGCTCTGCCGGGCGGCGAGAGTGCTGGAGGGGACGGGCGTCAGCCTGGTCGTCTCCGGTGGCTTTATGACGCCCGGCGAGATTCTCAAGGCGCTCGCCCTGGGCGCCGACGCCGTTGCGGTGGGCGCCGCCCCGATCATGGCGGCGGTCCACGCCCAGTGGACGAAGATCGCCCCGTTCGAGCCCCCCACGACGCTGGTCTGGCACGACGGCAAGCACCGGGACAAGTTCGACATCGAAGAAGGCGCCCGCGACGTGGCCAACTGGTTTGCCGCCGTGACGGATGAACTGGTGACCGGGGTCCGGTGCGTCGGCAAGCGCTCCGTTCATGAGGTCGACCGGGCGGACCTTTGCGCCATGACGCGGGAGATCGCCGCCGTCACGGGCGTCTCCCTGGCCTGGCACGGCCCGGGCGCCGCCCCGCAGGCGCCGGAGCGGCTGCGGCAGCCGGCCCAGGTCGAATGGAACGACTGGCACCCCGAGCCGCCCCCGAACCCTGTGCACTAGCAGGAACTGCGGGGTGCTCGGCGTATTGGTAGCGGCGGGAAGGTGACACACCCATGTCGAACCTGCACCGCCTGCAATGGATCGATGCGCAGATTCGCGCCCACAGGTACCCGAACGCCAAAGGCCTGGCAGCGGAGTTTGAGATCTCCCGCCGCCAGGCCTTGCGCGACTTCGAATACCTGCGTGACTCCCTGGGCGCCCCCCTTACCTACTCCGCCCAGCACCGGGGCTTCACCTACTCCAGCGAGGCGTTCACCCTGCCCGGGCCCTATGTCACCGCAGAACAACGGACCTTCCTGGGCCGTCTGGCGGCCTACTACTCCGACGTGGCACGGCACGACGCCCGGGCCGCCGGCACCTACGCCACCATGGCCGCCCTGCTTGAGCGCCTGGGCGGCGGCGGTGCCGCAGCGCCGCCACCGGTGCCGATGCCGGCGCCGATTCGCCCCTTCCGTGCCATCCTGCAGCGGCAGGGCGGGGCGCCCCCCACCTCCCTGGAGCCCTACTGGCGGGGCGACTGCCACTTCGAGTTCACCGACCCCCGCGCCTTTCTGTGCGCCCTGCTGACCTCCTGGATGCCCTGCCGCATCGAATGGCCCCTGTGGCTGCGGGAACAACTCGAAGCATACCTGCAAAAAACCATTGCAGTGCAAAATGAGGTGACACGCCATGTCACCACACCCCTGGTATCCTCTCCTCGTCCAACTTCTTCCGAGAGGATGATCCCCATGACGAAGCGCATCGAGACCCCCGCCCGATATGAGCCCAACTGGACTTCCTACGCAGGCGCCACCTACGGCGTCCTCAAAGCTGCCGGCATGCTTGATCAGGACCATGACTGGTTCATGGGCGTCTCCGGCATGGCCTTCCATCTGATTATGCACGAGGACTGCTGCATCAGCTCCGCGACCGTATATGACTGGGACTATGAACACCGGGCCGCCCTGGAGCGGATGGGCGTCCTATCGGAAGTCCTGGGCGCCATGCCCGACTCGCCCACCTTCGACGCCGCCTGCAAGCGGGCGGTCGCCAACATCAAGGCCTCCCTGGACCGGGGCGTCGGTGTGGTCGTGTGGGGCATCGACACCGGCGAGTTCGGCGTCATTTACGGCTACGACGATGATGACGGCGTCTTCCTGGCCGACGGCGTGGGCAAGTTCGGCCCGGGCAGCAACCCGGTCCTCTACGAGAACATCGGCCGGACGTTCGGTGATGCGCCCATCCTCCATTACCAGATCCCGATCGAGCGGGTCGCTGTCGACCTCGACAAGGCCTACCGCTCCTCGCTGCAGTACTACGTCCGCCACATGGAGAGCCAGCAGCATGTCTGCGCGCCGTACCAGGCGGGCATCAAGGCCTACGATAACTGGATCGGCGCCCTGGAACGGGGAAAGTTCCAGAGCGTCGGGCTGCTCTACAACCTGACCGTGTACGCCTCCGCCAAGTGGCAGGCGTCCCACTATATGCAGTTCCTGGCCGAGTCCTGGCGGGGGCTCCCGGCCCTGGCCGAAACGGCTGACCTCTTCGAGCGCATTGCGGGCGTGTACAAGCAGATGCTGGATGCGGCCGGTCACGACCTGCATCAGCCGCCGTTCATGTGGCCGGAAGTGACGCCTGATCAGGCGGCGGCCCTGCTGCCGCTGGTCCGGCAGGCCCGGGCTCTGGAAGTCGAAGCGGTCACGCTGGTGAAGGCCGCGCTGGCCTAGGCGGCAGCGCCGGCCTCGGGGCGGGCGCCGTGCCGGGGGTAACGTTTGAACCATGCCGAAAGTCAAGAAGCGGGAAGGGTAGCCCCTTCCCGCTTCTTGTTTACGAACATATGTTTTGGTGGTAAGCTATTAGCGGCACAATTGAAAGGAGTGAGACGATGAATAGCATCATCCGCAACGACATCAACGAGGAATATGCCTACTCCGGATATGTGGAAGCCGGCGATTTCATTTTCCTGAACTTCTGCGTCGGGAACGTGGGGCAATCGGTCGAAATGCAGGTCGAAGGCGCCCTCGACAACATGAGCGACCGGCTGAAGTTGGCCGGCCTCACGCTGGAGCACGTTGTCAAAGTGGACGTGCTCCTGAGGGATGTGTGGGAGATCCCCGTCATGGAGGCGGTCTTCAAGCGCCGCTTCCAGGGGAAGTATCCGGCCCGCAAGACGATCTCCACGGAGTTTGCCCATGTCGGCGGGCCCGAGGGACTGAAGGTGCAGATCGACGGGATCGCCTATCGGCCCCGGGTGTAGGCCTTCTTCCACCATACGAAGAACGTCGCGGCAGCAGCCAGGGCCGGCGGCAACCAGACATAGTCCCGCACGCTGACCCATAGCAGATAGGGATGCAGGCGAGCGTTGGTGGGAGCCAACTCCGGCCCCAAGTGCTGCACCCAGGAAGCGTCCGGTGGCTGCAGGCCAATGCACCAGACCCGGCCATACCGCTTGCCGGTCCATTTGAGTGCGAAAACCGCGGGCTTCGACTTCCAACTGCGGAAAAGGTCGGCTTCCCCGGGCGGCCCGAGTTCCACTTCTACGTACTTGGGCGCCGCCTTGCGCCAATAGTGGTCGATTTCCACGATCGCGTAGTCGCGCACGGCAATGACCCGCCCCTGGGCGATCACCTCGGCCTCCGGGAGGTAATCGAAGTCGATCGAGCAGGGCGGCGTCGCGGCGGCAAATCCCGGCCAACACAGCAGTGCGATGAGCCACAATAGGAGAATGATGCGTTGCACAGTGCTCCCCCCAAGCGGCATGACTTACACCACATGGACGGAGCGAGAGCGCACCGGGTTTCGTAGCGGAGTAGGCGCACGCTTACGCGCCGGTGCGAATCGTCCCCATTCAAATTCCCACAGCCGCAGACGGCATTCAAACGCGGACGATTCGCCCTCCCCACACCTATGCTTGACCCCGCCCGAAAGCCATTCTCGACATGGAACGGCCCTGAAAGAGATGATTCGACACAGCGCAAGGGCGTTCGGATGCCCATTTAACCGGTCGGTGACCTGAATCGTCCGCGTTTGAATGCTGGGAAATGAAGGCAGCCTTCGAAAAAGGATGATCGAGAATCTTCAGACCATGTCCGACGAGGTATCAGCCCCGCGTACAAAATCGCCGTCTCGTATGGCTTGATCATCTCCATCGGTCTCCCGCACGCCGCCCGATGAATTCGTCAACAGGCAGCGACTGAAAAGGGGCGGCGCAGCCTGGAGCAACCCGATCCATTTTGATACATACCGGAAGTGTTCAAATGCGACTCGACGAAGCTATGACGTACTCACGGAGGCGCCGCAACAAAGCTGGCGCCGCCAAACCAGGAGGGCCGTCTGCGGCGCTAAGCGTACAGACGGCCCCGTTGTCGTTAGTGGGCATCGATTACCTCAGTAGGCGGCGCTCGCACGCTCGGCCCGGTGCAACTGGCGCCTCCCGACCTACTTCATGCGCTCCACAATCTGCCGGGCGACGTGAACCCCGGCGGCCGACGCCTGCGCGAGCCCCCGGGTCAGGCCGGCGCCATCGCCGACGGCAAAGAGTCCTTGAATCTCGGTCTCAAACTGGCTGTTCATGCGGGGCCGGGCGCTGTAGAACTTGGCTTCCACACCGTAGAACAGCGTATGATCCGACGCGATGCCCGGCGTCACCCGGTCCAGCGCCTCCATCATCTCCACCAGCGACTTCATGGTATTGTACGGCAGGACCAGTCCGAGGTCGCCGGGAACGGCCTCTTTGAGCGTCGGCTCGATGAACCCTTCCTTGATGCGCCGCTCCGTCGAGCGGCGGCCCTTGCGGATGTCGCCGTACTTCTGCACGATGACCGAGCCGCTGGACAGATCGTTAGCGCGGCGGCTGATTTCCTTCGCATACTCAATGGGCTTATCGAACGGCTCCGTGAACTGGTGCGACACCAGCAGGGCAAAGTTCGTGTTGGTGCTGCCCAGGGCGGGATCCTTATAAGCATGGCCGTTTGCGGTCATGACGCCTGAATGGTTCTCCACCACCACATGACCGCTGGGGTTGGAGCAGAACGTCCGCACGCGGGTGCCGACAGATGAGTTGAAGATCAGCTTCGCTTCATAGAGATGCTCGTTGATCTCTTCCATGATTACATTCGACGTCTCGACGCGCACACCGATATCCACCTGGTTGTTGGACAAGGCGCAGCCGTGGCGCTTCAGGCTCCTGACCAGCCACTCCGAGCCGTCCCGCCCCGCCCCGATGACCACGAACGGCGCCCGAATCTCTTCGCCTTTCTTCAACCGGACGCCCACGACCCGACGGTCTTCAATGAGCAGTTCGTCTACGGTGGTCTTGAACCGGACTTCGACGTGCGGCGCCATCGTCTGATAGAGATTGCGCAGGATCTTTAGGTTCTCTTCGGTGCCCAGGTGGCGCACCCGGGCTTTCAGCAGCTTCAGGCCCGCGGCAGCAGCCCGCCGCTCAATCGATGCGACCGCCAGCGTGGTCGGGTCGGTCACGTCGGTGGTCGCGCCGTGCTCCAGGTTGACCCGGTCCACATATTCAATCAGCTCCAGGACTTTTGAAGGCGGGAGATAATCCTGCATCCAGCCGCCGAATTCCGTGGTCAGGTTGAACTTGCCGTCGCTGTATGCGCCGGCGCCGCCCCACCCGGATGTGATCGAGCAGGCGGGCAGGCAGCCCGCAAAGTCTTTCATGCGGCTGGGCGGCGGGCACTTTTCGACATTCTGCTCCAAAATGGGACAGCGCCGATGGCCGATGTCATGGCCCTTGTCGATCAGCAGCACTCGGAGCTTGGGGTTCAGCAGCGTAAGTTCGTACGCGGTGAAGATGCCGCTCGGTCCGGCCCCTACCACAATGACGTCGTATTGCATAGTTTACCCACCCCTTCATGGGGGTCTACATGACCCAAAGTGTCATGATACAACCATATTCGTTTGCTGGCAAGACTATGGAGTTCGCCGCCAGCCAAATCATTGGAGGGCGTTGCCATGAGACTATAAATAGTATATTCTTAACGTTAATAACTCAGTGCATGGGGGTATACAAGCAGTGTTGGCAGCGGTCGGTGATGTTCATCCGGCAAGCACGCTGATTGTCCAGCCGGACGCGCTTTGCCGCGAGGGCCTCTCGCGCATCATCCGGGAATACGGCGACCTGCAGCTGACGGCGGTGGCAGCCTCGGCGGCTGAAGCGCTCGGGCTTGTTCAGCTGCACCGGCCTGCGCTGATCCTCACCGAAGTCGATATACCCGCCGAAGATGGCCTTGGCTGGATCGCCACGCTGAGCAGCATGGCGCCTGCCCCCAGGGTGATCGTCCTGAGCCGCCAGGGCGGGCACGCCTACGTGCTCGCCGCCATCGCCGAGGGCGCCCGGGGGTACTTGCTGCGCAACTCCTCCCCCGCCGAGCTGCGTGAGGCGATCCGGCGGGTGCTGGCCGGTCAACTGTACGTCCACCCCTCGCTGGCGGGCCGCCTGATTGAGCACCGGCTGGGGCCGGAACGCTCCCTGGACCTCACCGAGCGTGAGTGCGCCGTCCTGATTCGCCTGGCCCACGGCTCCACCAACGACGAGATCGCCCGGGCCCTCTTCATCAGCGAAAAGACCGTGCGCAACACCCTGAGCCGCCTCTTCCAGAAGCTGAACGTCCACAACCGCACGGCCGCCGTGGCCGCAGGCCGCTACCTTGGCTATTTGTAACCAGCACTCCCCCACCGCCCGCCGGACACGGCCGGGCGGTTTTTCGCGGTCATGTCCCCGACAATCGGGACATTCCGCCCAGCCGATGGGGACAACCGGTCCAAGGAAGTTCCGGCGCGCACTTGAATGGTAGCTGGAAGAACCATGTAAACCAAGGGGAGGGGTTTTCACTGAAACCTGCTGAAGTAGCCGCCACGGTAGATGCCCGCGGCCTGAGCTGCCCTATGCCGGTCGTCAAGGCCGCCAAAGGCATTCAAGCCATCGGTGACGGCGCGATCTTGGAGATTCTGGCCACCGACAAGGGATCCTGCAAGGACATTCCCGCCTGGTGCCGCACCCGCAATTTGACCCTGCTCTATACAGACGAGGCTGACGGTTACTTCCGGTTCTACGTGCGCAAGGGGTGATGCTTCGTGCATGCTGACAGCCCCGTCAAGTGGGGCAAGGTGATCGACGACCGCAAGTGCATCGGCTGCCATGCCTGCACGACCGCCTGCAAAATGGAGCACCAGGTGCCGCTTGGCGTGACCCGCACGTACGTCAAGCAGGTGGACGTGGGGGTCTACCCGAATGTCAGCCGGCACTTTCAGGTGACCCGCTGCAACCAGTGTGAGAACCCGCCGTGCGTGGAGATCTGTCCGGTGTCGGCCATGTTCCAGCGCCAGGACGGCATTGTCGACTTCGAGCGGGACGTCTGCATCGGGTGCAAGGCGTGCATGGCCGCCTGCCCGTACGATGCGATCTATATCGACCCGCAGAGCCACAGCGCCGAGAAGTGCAACTTCTGCGCCCACCGCATTGACCAGGGGCTGGAGCCCGCCTGCGTCATCGTCTGCCCCGAGCGGGCGCTGATTGTGGGCGACCTGAACGACCCCGAAAGCGAAGTCAGCTCCCTGCTGGCCCGGGAGAAAGTCGATGTGCGGCGCCCGGAGAAAGGCACCAACCCCAAGGTCATGTACATCGAGGCGAGCCAGTACACGCTGGTGCCGGGGATGGCCGCCGTGCCCGAAACGCACGCCTACAGCCAGCAGAAGGAAGGCTACCCCCGGGAGGTCAACCTGCTGCAGCAGCTGCTGGCCGAATCGGGCATGGCCTCCAGCGGAGTCAAGGGGCAGGCCCCCGGCGGCAGCGCCGCGGCGGCAATCCTTGCGTACGATGTGCCCCACAGGGCGCCCTGGGACTGGCGGGTCAGCGCGTACACCTGGACCAAGTCCCTGGCTGCGGGCTTCTACCTGCTGGCAGCCCTGCTTCCCGGGGCCGGCGCCTGGGCGCTGCAGGCGAACTTCGCCGCCGGCGTCTTCCTGGCCCTGACGGGCCTGCTGCTCATCGCAGACCTGAAGCACCCGGGGCGGTTCCTCAGCCTCTTCCGGCGCCCCCAGTGGCGCTCGTGGCTGGCCCGGGGCGCTCTCATCATCACAGGATTCGGTGCGGTCTTGGGTGTCGATGTGATCAGCCGCCTGGCGGGCATGCCTGCCATAGGCAGCGCACTTCGGATGGCCGGCGTTCCCCTCGCCGTCCTGACTGCCGTCTACACAGCGTTTCTGTTCGCGCAGGCCCGGGGGCGCGATCTCTGGCAGAACCCGGCCCTGCCCCTGCACCTGCTGACGCAGGCCGTCATGGCGGGCGCCGCCGGGCTGCTGCTGATGGGTCCGCTGCTCCCCGGCGGCGGAGCGGGCACCGTGACCTGGGTGCTGGCCGGGGCCATCGCCCTGCACCTCGCCCTCGTGCTGAGCGAAATTCTCCTGCCGCACCCGACCCGGGACGCCGGACGGGCCGCCCGCCAGATGACCGCGGGAGCCTGGCGCGGGGTTTACTGGGGCGCAGCGGGCGCCCATGTCGCCGGCGCCCTGGTCACCTTTGCGGTCGCCCCGTGGGCGGGGGCAGCGTTGGCCCTGGCCGGGCTGCTGGCCTACGAGCACGCGTACGTCCAGGCGGGGCAGTCGGTGCCCCAGAGCTGAAGCAAGGGAGGAAGGGTGCAAATTGATTACCATACCTGCGCTGCACGCGGCCGATTTCGCCACCGCCCTCGCCGCCGGGGCGATTCCGCTCGACTTGCGGCTTCCCGCCCACTTCGTTCGCGAGCATATTGCCGGGGCAATCAATGTACAGTTCGGCAAGGACAATTCAGCCTTCTTCCTGCCCCGCGAGCAGAGTTACGTGATCGTCACGGAGCCGGAGACAGCCGTTCCACAACTGGCTGCCGCCGGCCTGGACGTGCAAGGCTTTCTTGAAGGCGGAATGAAGGCCTGGCTCGCAGCAGGACAGGCTGTAGCGGAGATCGAGGCCGTCATGGTTTCTGAGCTTCAGGCCTGCCTGACTGCCGGCCATACCGTCCCTGTGCTGGATGTGCGAGAGGCGCACGAATTTGCTGCCGGGCACATCGCCGGGGCCGTCAGCCTGCCCCTCGGCGAAATCCGGCGGCCGGCCGCCGCACTCGACCTGACCCGGCCCTGGCTGGTTATCTGCAGCGACGAGGGACGGGCAAGCACGGCAGTCTCCCTGCTGCGCCGCCTGGGCTGTCAGCAGGCCGCGCTGGTGCTCGGCGGCATTGCCGCCTGGACCGCGGCCGGGTTCCCGTTGGAAAGGGTGGCATGACGATGAAAGAGCGTGATTTTCCGGGCTTCGGCAAGCTGTCCACCCACCCGCCGAAGGAGCGGTGGGAGAGTTGGACGGAGTTGGACCCGCGTTCCTGGCCCCGCAAAGTGGAGCGCAACTACACGCTGGTGCCGACAGTCTGCTTCAACTGCGAAGCTGCCTGCGGTCTGCTGGCGTATGTCAACAAGGAGACCGGGAAGATCGACAAACTGGAGGGGCTCCCCACTCACCCCGCCAGCCGCGGCCGGAACTGCCCAAAGGGCCCGGCCACCGTGACGCAGGTAACCAACCCCGACCGCATCCTCTACCCCTTGCGCCGCAAGGGGCCGCGGGGCGCCGGGCAGTGGGAGCGGGTCAGCTGGGACGAAGCCCTGGATGACATCGCGCAGAAAATCCGGGCAGCCCTCCTGGCGGAGAAGCGTGACCGGGTGGTCTACCACGTCGGGCGCCACGGCGAGGACGGCTTCGCCGAGCGGGTGCTGATGGCCTGGGGCGTCGACGGGCACAACTCGCACACCAACGTCTGCTCCGCCGCCGCCCGCACCGGCTACAGCCTCTGGATGGGCTTCGACCGACCCATGCCCGACCATGCGGAAGCGAAGTTCATTCTGCTCATGTCCAGCCACCTCGAAGGCGGCCATTACTTCAACCCCCACGCCCAGCGCATCATCGAAGCCAAAATGAAGGGGACCAAGCTGGCGGTCATTGACACCCGGCTCTCCAACACGGCCTCCCGCGCGGACTGGTGGCTCTCGCCGTGGCCCGGCACCGAAGCCGGGATGCTCCTGGCCATCGCCCGGGAGCTGATTGCCCGGGGCGCCATCAACCGGGAGTTCCTGCGCCGCTGGGTCAACTGGGAGGAGTTCATGGCCGACCAGGGCTATCTCACGGCACTGGTGCAGCAGGGCTTCCTGCCCTCCCTCCCCCCTGACGGCAGCTTCGACGCGTTCCTCTGGTGCCTGCGCCACATCTACGACGGCTACACGCCGCAGTGGGCGGCGGCGGAGTGCGGCATTGACGGTCAGGTCATCGGCGAACTGGCCACGGAGATCGAACGCGCCGGAACTAGCTGGGCGAGCCACATCTGGCGCAGTGCAGCCCAGGGCCACCGGGGCGGCTGGATGGTCGCCCGGGCGCTCTTCTTCCTGCACGTGCTGACCGGAGCCGTCGGGGTGCCGGGCTCCTGCCTGCCCGCCGGCTACAGCAAGTTCGTGCCCAAGCCCATGTCGATGCCGGAGCACCCGGCGGTCTGGAACGAGGCGCACTGGCCGAAGGAGTATCCGCTGGCGCACTTCGAGATGTCCTTCCTGCTGCCCCAGCTGATGGAGCAGCAGGATCATCGGGTCGACGTCTACTTCACCCGGGTATACAACCCCGTCTGGACCAACCCCGACGGCGCCACCTGGATCGAACTGCTGACGGAGACCGACCGCATTGGCTGCCATGTGGCGCTGACGCCCACCTGGAGCGAAACGGCACAGTATGCCGACTACGTGCTGCCCATGGGGCTGGGCGCCGAGCGGCACGACCTGCACTCGTTCGAGACGCACGCTGCCCAGTGGATTGGCTGGCGCCAGCCCGTACAGAAGGTGGCCGCCGAGCGGGCAGGCCGGTCGCCCGGCCTGACCCGTGACACCAACCCTGGCGAGGTCTGGGAAGAAGTCGAAATGTGGATCGACCTCTCCTGGCGCATCGACCCGGACGGCGCCCTGGGTATTCGCAAGCATTTCGAGTCGCCCTACCGCCCCGGCGAGAAAGTGACCACCGACGAATACTACGGCTGGATCTTCGAGCACTCGGTGCCCGGCCTGGCCGGCACCGCCGATGCCGAAGGGCTGACGCCGCTGCAGTATATGAAGAAGTACGCATCCTACGAGATCACCCGGAACGTTTATGCCGAGTACGAACGGCCGTTGCCGCCGGAAGTGGCTGCCGCATCGGTGATGACGGACGGCGCCCTCTGGGCGGCGAAGGCGCCGCCCAAGACCAACCTACGCCCCACTCCCGGTCCGTTCAAGGGCAGCGAGGGCTTGGTCCGCACGGGCATCCTCGTCGACGGCGAGGCGAAGACCGGCTTCCCCACACCCTCGGGCCGCCTGGAGTTCTTCAGCACGGTGCTGTGTGACTGGCGCTGGCCCGAGTACGCCATTCCTGTCTATCCCCGTACAGCATCTGAGCGGGAGGCGATGGTCCACATCACTTCGCAGGTGCATCATGTTGCGGTGGACAACGCCAGGCAGGAGTATGTCCTGCTGCCCACATTCCGCCTGCCCACGCTGATCCACACCCGGAGCAACGGCGCCAAGTGGCTCTACGAAATCTCCCACGTCAATCCCATTTGGGTCAACCCCGTGGATGCCGCCAAGCTCCGCATCAAGACCGGCGACCTGCTGAAAGTGGAGACGGAGATCGGCCACTTCGTTGACCGGGTCTGGGTAACGGAGGGGATCCGGCCCGGCGTCATTGCCTGCTCCCACCACCTCGGGCGCTGGCGCCTGCACGAAGACCACGGCTCCGACCGGTGGAACTCTTCGGTGGTCCGGCTGCAGAAGCAGGGTTCGACCTGGCGCATGGCGCAGGTCAAAGGCCCGGGGCCGTTCGCCTCGTCCGACCCCGACTCCTCCCGCATCTGGTGGGATGAAGGCGGCGTCCATCAGAATCTCACTTTCCCCGTGCAGCCCGACCCCATCAGCGGGGCACACTGCTGGCACCAGAAAGTGCGGCTCTCCGTACCCGGCCCCGACGAGGCCTACGCCGAGTGCGTGGTGGACACAGCCAAGTCCCGGGAGGTCTTCCGGCGGTGGCTGAAGCTGACCCGCCCCGCCCCCGGGCCGGACGGCACCCGGCGCCCTTATTGGATGCTGCGGCCCCTCAAGCCCCAGCCCGCCGCCTACCGCTTCCCTGAGGAGGGGAAGCGATGATCCTCGCCCTGTTGGTGGGCGCCGGCCTCGCCGTCGGCATGGTCGGGAGCCTCGTGGGCGTCGGCGGCGGCTTCATCGTCGTGCCCCTTTTAGTACTGGGCCTCGGGGTGGCGCCACGGGTCGCCGCGGGCACTTCGCTGCTCATGGTAACCGCGAACGCCCTGGTGGGCGCCCTGGCCCACGCCCGCCGGGGCCGGGTGGACTGGCTGGGCGCCATCTTCCTCACCGCCTGCGCGTACCCGGGCTCGTTTCTGGGCGCCTGGCTGGGCAGCCGCCTGGAGGCAGCGCTCTTCAACCTGATCTTCGGCGCCCTGCTGATCGGTCTCGGCCTCTTCATGGCCTATCGCACGTACCGGGACGGTGGGAGGGAGGCCGCGTCGCTCGAACCGCGCCGGCGGGGCCCCTTTCTCTGGGAACGAAACCTGACGCTGGAGGACGGCGTTCCTTACCGGTTCAGTTTCTCCGTGCCCCTCGCCGCAGCCGTGACCTTCTGCATTGCCGTGCTCGGCGGCATGCTCGGCATTGGCGGCGGGCCGATTCTGGTGCCGTTCCTGACCTTCGGCCTGGGCTATCCGATCCACGCGGCGGTGGCCACTTCACAGCTAAACATCGCATTCACATCGGCCGGGTCGGCGGCCATGTACGTTCACGGCGGCCACTTCCTGCCGGCGCACGCGGCGGCCCTGATTGCCGGCGTCCTGGCAGGGGCGCCCGTCGGGGCGTGGCTGTCGGGCCGGACCCGGGCCCGCAATCTGGCGTTCATCATGTCGGGGCTCCTGCTCTTGCTGGGGCTGAAGCTGACCCTGTGAGGCGCACAAAAGACTCCCGTGCGCTGCCGGCGCACGGGAGTCATCATTCAGTCGCTGCTGTCGCTGCCGCTGTGGTCGCTCCATGAGCCGCAGCACTCGCCAGGAGCTTCAGGCCGAGCAGAACCGCGGCCAGGAAGAGCGCAATCACCACGGCCCAGAAGTTCAGACACAGCCAGGGAACGACCAGAGTCAGGAAGAGATAGATCAGAACCGCGAGTACGAGGAACTTCAGGAGACCCCGCTGCCAATACGGCACGTTTTCTCCCCCCTTCGTTCCATTGCTATGCAACGGAAAGCAAGAGGGACACGCACCTACACGAGCTTCTTGCGCAGCCAGCCCGAGCCCACGTCGATGATGGTGACCACCACGATGATGCCGAGCAGGATGATGCCCACCCGGTCCCAGACCCGCTGCTGGATCGCGAAGATCAGGTCCGTGCCGATGCCGCCGGCGCCGACGATACCGAGGATCGTCGCCGCGCGGGAGTTGATCTCAAAGCGGTACAGGGCGTAGCTGGAGAACTCAGGCAGCACCTGGGGAATCACGCCGAACCAGATCTGCTGGATCCGGTTGGCGCCGACGGAGAGCATTGCCTCGGTCGGCCCCCGGTCGATCGCCTCGACCGACTCGGCGTAGAGCTTGCCAATCATGCCGATGGAGTGGATGCCCATCGCCATAATGCCGGCGAGCGGGCCGGGGCCCACGCCTTTGATGAAGATAATCGCCAGGATGATCTCCGGGAACGCCCGGATGGCATTGAGCAGAAACTTGCCGAAGTAGGAGAACTTCTTGCCCATATTGCGGGCGGCCAGGAAGCCGAAGGGAACGGCCAGAACCGAGGCCAGCAGCGTGCCCAGCAGGGCCATCTGGACCGTCTCCAGCAGCTTGAGCGCCAGGCTGGGCGTGTAGGCCCAGTCAGGGTGGAACATCAAATCCAGGATCCTCACGCTCTGCGGGATCGTCTGCCGCCAGTCCAGCGTATACGTCTTGAGGCCGGCCCCGGCCCAATAGAGAACGGCCAGCACCACCAGTGTAAAGAACCCGGGAGCCCACCGGCGCCACCAGGGCAGCGGCGCCAGTCCAACGTTGCGCGCCGCTGTCATATTAACCGCTCCCTCACTTTCGTGCTGATAAAGTCCATCGCCCACACGATCACCAACATCACAACGACGATGGCGCCGACGTTGCGGTAGCGCATGTACGTCAGTTCCGTGTTGAAGAGCACGCCGATGCCGCCGGCGCCGACCAGGCCCAGAATCGTCGAGGCGCGCACGTCAATTTCCAGGACGTAGAGCGCGTAGGCAAGGAACTGCGGCAGCACCTGCGGAACGACGCCGTAGCGGATTTGCTGAAACCGGTTGGCCCCGCAGGCCTGCATCGCTTCCAGGGGGCCGGGGTCGATGGTCTCGACCGATTCCGAGAGCAACTTGGCGTTCAGGCCAAAGGAGAAGATGCCGAGGGCGATGACGCCCGGCAGGGCCCCGGCGCCCAGGGCACCGGCGAGCAGGGCCGCCCAGACCAGATCCGGCACCGTGCGGATCAGGTTCAGCATGATGCGGACAGTCCAGTAGACGATCTTGCTTCTGACCAGGTTGCGGGCCGCGAGCAGGCTGAACGGAACAGCCAGGAGCGCACCAAAGAACGCGCCCAGGATTGCCATGCGGAAGGTGTCGAGCAAGGGGTCCTTGATCTCGTTGAGGTACTCCACCTGACTGGTCAGGTAATGCGGGACGTAGACATACAAGACCTTGCCGTCTTCGCAGACCGCCTTGACTTTTGCGGGGTCGGGCTTGGCGATGGGATCATCGTCGCCCCAGGCGGTGTTTGCGTCTTTACAGGTCTGCACCCGGTGGAACGGGCCGAGGCGGATCACCAGATCGCCCATGGCTTTCCAGGTGTCGCCGCTGGTAAACTGCCCGGGGGCAATCCGCAAGCTGCTGGAGCACCAGGCGTACACCAGCACCAGCGCCAGAATCGTCACGGCGGACTTCAGCCAGCCCATGCGGGCCAGTTTTTCTTTCGGGCCGCTGTCAGGAGGCGTCATCATGCTCCCTCCCGAACGGCGCCGGCCCGGGTATCCTCAGGCCGGATCTTGCGGCCGTATATCTCCTCGAAGGTCTGCTCGGTCACATCTTTGGCCGGGCCGTCGAAGACGATGTCGCCCGCCCGCATGCCGATGATGCGGTCGGCGTATTCCTGTGCCATATCGATAAAGTGCAGGTTGACGAACGTGGTGATCTTGTCCTCGCGGTTAATCCGCTTCAGGTCCCGCAGGACGGAATGGGACGTGGGCGGGTCGAGCGAGGCGACGGGCTCGTCGGCCAGCATGATCTTCGGCTTCTGGCAGAGCGCCCGCGCGATGGAGACGCGCTGCTGCTGGCCGCCGGAGAGGGCATCTGCCCGGTTGTACAGCTTTTCGGGAATGCCGACGCGCTCGAGGCAGCGCTTGGCCAGTTCGATATCATCATGCGACCACATGCCCAGCAGGCTCCGCATGGTGCCCGTATGGCCGAGGCGGCCAGCCAGCACGTTCTGGAGCACGGAGGAGCGCTTGACGAGGTTGAACGACTGGAAGATCATGCCCACCTGCGTACGCCAGCGGCGGAGTTCGGCGTCGCTCATTTTGGTCACGTCCTGGCCAAAGGCCAGCAGCTGACCGGCAGTGGGCTCCACGAGCCGGTTGATGCAGCGAATCAGCGTCGATTTGCCGGCGCCGGACAAGCCAACGATCACGATGAATTCGCCTTCGTTGACCGTCAGGTTCACGTTCTTGAGCGCCTTCGTCCCGTCGGGGAACGTCTTGGCGATGTTTTTGAACTGAAGCACAGGTTCACGCCCCTCCCGATGAGTGCGCCCCGTGACCCTGCAGTCACGGGGCGCCTGTGCTCGGTGACTAGTCTAGTGCGGCGCCGCACAGCGGCGAGGCCGCACGGCACCCGTAAATGGCGCGTCAGCGCCGAGAAGGTCTAGTGCGGCGCCGCACAGCGGCGGGGCCGCACGGCACCCGTAAATGGTGCGTCAGCGCCGAGAAGGGGACCGATTACTTCTTGGTCTTGGACAGCTCGCCCTTGATGTCGACGCCCATGTTCTTGGCCATGTCGCGCACGACGTTGTAGTCGGCGTCGTTGCCCTCGACCAGGCCGTCGATGGTGTAGAGGTCCTTCAGGACCTTCTTGCCTTCTTCGGTCTGGGAGAAGTCAAGCAGCGCCTTCTTGATCTGGTCGACGAAGTCGGCGGGCAGGTCCTTGCGGACGGAGACGGTGTCGTTGGGGATGGGGTTGGTGTAGGCGACGGGGATCAGCTTCGTCTTGACGTCGGGCAGTTCCTTAAGGAGGTTGTCGCGCACGTCTTCAAACGTCCAGCTGGCGTCGGCACCCTTGTTGTAGACGAGCTTGGCGGCAGCGTCATGCTGGCCGGCCTGGATGACGTCGGTGAAGAACTTGCCTTTTTCGATGTCGACGCCGGCGCCCTTCATGAAGGAAGCGGGGAAGAGGTAGCCGGAGGTGGAAGCGGCGTCAACGAAGGCCAGCTTCTTGCCCTTGAGGGCGTTGAAAGTGGCGGCGCACTTGGGGTCTTTCGCCAGGTCGCAGACGGGGATGTTGTCTTCCGCCCGGACGGTCAGCTGCGCCCGGTACGTCGCGCTGCCCTTGCGGACGGACTTCAGGAGAACCTTGGCGCCGTAGTCGCCGCTGGCCATCACATAGCCCAGGGGGTTGAGCCAGCCGACGTCGACCTTGCCGGAGCCCATCGCTTCAATAACGCCGACGAAGTTGGTGCCGACGAACGTCTTTACAGGCATGCCGAGGGCCTTGGAGAGATAATCTTCCATGGGCTTGACCTTGGACTCGATGCCGGCGGCATCCTGTGACGGCACGAAGCCGACGGTCAGGAGGTCAGGCTTCTTCGGGGTGGGGGCGGCAGGAGCGGGAGCGGGAGCGGCTGCTTTCTGTTCCGTGGCCGGGGCAGCGGGTTTCTCGGTCTTCGCACCGCCGCAGCCTGCGAGCAGGGCCAGGGAAAGGGACAGGGCCACCGTGAGAGCCATCAAGCGCTTCATGTGTGACGTACCTCCTGCGATCTCTGTGTGTACCCTTCGGGTGCCAGTCCAGTTGTTTCGGTAAGTAACACCAGACCAAAATTTCGCTATGCGAGCGACATTCCCTGCTGATTTTCATCCCATTTCGCGCGATCAAGACCGCACCTTTTTGATCCGTGATCGTATATGCATATAGAAAGCCGGGCGAAGGCTTTGCACTCCGTGTTACATAGAGACTTTGCGTTAGGAAAGGATGGATGCCGCTTTGTCTGGGGAGCGGGAGGTTTTCGATATCATCATCGTGGGGGCTGGTCCGACGGGGTTGTTCGGCGTCTTCTATGCGGGCATGCGGGGCATGAAAACCAAGGTGATCGAAGCGTTGCCGGATGTCGGAGGGCAGTTGGCGGCGCTCTATCCGGAGAAAGAGATCTTCGATGTGGCGGGTTTCCCGAGGGTCGGGGCCAAAAAGCTGGTAGAGCTGTGCAAGGAGCAGGCTGACCACGCCAATCCGGAGGCGGTCTACGCCCTCGGTCAGCGGGTTGAAGCGCTGAACCGGCTGGATGACGGGACGATCGAACTGACCACGCACACCGGGCAGCGCCACTTTGGTCGCTGCGTGCTGATTACGGCCGGCATCGGGGCGTTCGAGCCGAATCGGGTTCCGAATGAATCGGTCCGGGCGTACGAGCAGAAGGGTGTGTTCTATAGCGTGGTCAACCTGCCGCAGTTCGCAGGCAAGGACGCCCTGGTGGTGGGCGGCGGCGACTCGGCGGTCGACTACGCCCTGATGCTGGAGCCCATCGCCCGGTCGGTTACGCTCATTCACCGGCGGGACGGGTTCCGTGCCCACGAAGAGAGCCTGAGAAAACTGGCCGGGTCCAAAGTACACGTACAGACCTTCTATGAACTGCGGTCCATCAGCGGCGACGGCAGTTGGGTAAACGAAGCGGTCATCTTCGACAACCGCACGGGCGAGGAGACGCACCTGCACGTGGATTATGTGATTCTGGGCACGGGGTTCAAGGCATCGCTGGGTCATATGCTGGACTGGGGACTGGCCATCGAACACAAGAAGCAGATCGTCACCAATTCCAAAGGCGAGACGAACATTCCCGGCGTATACGCCGCCGGCGACGTGGCCTGGTACCCGGGCAAACTGCGTCTGATCGCCACCGGTTTCGGCGAGGCAGCCACGGCCGTCAACAACGCCAAAGCGTTCATCGACCCCGGCTCGGCCGCCTTCCCGGGCCACTCCTCCGAAGTGAGCCACAAGTAGTCTGTAAGACGCGATCCTGACACGCGGTGGACAAAGGCCCCGGGGTCGGGCATAATGAGGTCACGAGACCGCAAACCCGGGGGTGGATCCAAATGCATCAACGCCTGCAGCATGTGCAGTGGCTCTTTTTGGACCCCTCGGTGCTGCTCAACGAGAACGATACGGAAAAGGAAGCGCGGCGCCTCGCCGCGGCGGCGCTCGCCCGGCGGGGGAGCCCCGTGGACCTGGAGCGGGTTGAACGCGCCTGGATGCAGGCCATCGCATCGCCCAGGCCCGTCCATCCGCTGGTCGGGGCGATTCAACTGCTGGCACCGGACCCCGCATCGGCGGTTACGATTCTGGATGAAGTCAGCCGGTCGCTCCGCAGCCTCGACACGCTTTACTCCGGCCTGCAGCTGGCCCTGAACAGCCTGGGCCGGCAGGTGAAGCTGGGCGTCATCGGACCGTACCGGCTGCCCGGCACACGCGCCCGGCTGGAGAAGTTCCACCTCTCCTTCCCGGTGGTCGCCCTCAGCGACGAGCAAAACCTGTCCCACAAGCTGGACCTGAGCGGGCGCCCTGACCCGGCACTCTTCACATGGGCCCTGCGCAAGGCGGGCTGCCCCGCCTCGCTGGCGGCCTTCGCCAGCGACCGGGTCGATCTCGGGCTGGCCCCTGCGAAGACGGCGGGCATGACCACGGTCTGGGTCCGGGTGACGAACTACAAGCTGCGCTACCCCCGCAATTCGGCAGAGACGCCGGACCTCACGGCCAACACGCTTGGCGAGCTGGCATAGGCAACGACATCAGTAAGGCAGCAACCGCGTGGGTTGCTGCCTTTTGCGTCACTTCGCCGCCGTTCCCCGATTAGGCAGGAGCCGGCACCGTTCATGCTCGGCGGCCGCCGGCCAGCAGGAAGGCCGTCAGGGCAACGGAGAGGGTCACCAGAATCAGGCCGACCCGATGCGTGAGCAACATGGCCGCCTGGGCCGGCTTTCCGATGCTCAGTAACGCTCCGGAAACGAACATGACAAGAAAGAGCAGCGCAGTGACGACTACGGCCACCACAGTCAATGACCTGAGAGCACCGCCTGTGCGCACGTGGTAGACCGTGACTGCGGCAGCGATCACTGTCCCCAGGGCAATCAGTTTGTGTACCGTGAAGATCGCCCCGTTGTACGGCTTCCCGGCATAGCCCAGCCAGATACCCGACAGCAAACCAAGGACCAGCAACAGACCTGTCAGCATCATTCTTGATGCGATTGCACTCACGTCAGCAACGCCTCCACCCGGTGTGATGGCTCGGCACAGCCGAGCCCAACCAATATTCTAGCGGAGAGCCCGACCGGGTTCAGTACCCGAAAGTGTGATTTGTACGGGGCAGTATTCAGACCGCGGCTCACTCACAAGAGTGATTCGCCGTTCAGCAGCCCCGCCTGGCGGGCGCGGGCGACCGCCTGCGTCCGGTTGGCGGCCCCGAGTTTGGCAAAGATGTTGCTGACGTGCTTCTTCACCGTGTTGAGGGAGAGGAACAGCCGATCCGCCATCGCTTGATTGGAGCAGCCCGCCGCAAGGAGGGACAGGATCTCCAACTCCCGGCGGCTCAGGGCTTCGGCCGGTGCACCGCGGGGGGCGGCCTCAGAGGGGAGTGCAGCCAGGATCTTCCGGACGTAGCCCGGCGACACTTGCCCAAGTTGGTTCCGGTTGATCAGGACCCCCAGCGGTTCGGCGAGGGCGGCTCCTTCGTGGACGAACGAGCCTGTGAAACCTTCCGGCTCCGCCAATTCCAGGGCGGCGCGGCACACGGCCAGGCTGGCTTCCCCCTCCCCCCTTACGGCCAAGACCTGTGCGCGGATCAGCAGAGCACGCAGGGCGATCGGTACGAGGCGGGCGTCAAGCGCCCGGCTCACCAGACGGTCGCTGAGCTCGAGGGCGCACAGCGCCGCAGCTTGCTCGTGCCGGGTCCGGGCCCGATGCAGCAGGGTTCGCAGGGCGCTGTTGTACAGCAGCCCGTCCTCGTAGCTGATGTTGTGGCCAATCGGAAGGTCGAACCATCGCCCTTCGAGCACCGATTCGGCAGCGGTGAGGCGGTCCCGGGCCAGTTCGATGCAGACCTGCTCGGAGATCACTTCGGATCTGACCCAGGCAGGTGCGCCGGACTGCATGAGGCTGACGGCCGTATCAACCTCCCGGCGGGCAGCTTCCAGGTCGCCTTCCGCGCGATGCAGGCGCGCCAGGACGGCCCGGCCATAGATCTCGCCGTCCGGATAGCCGCCCAGTCTGGCCAGCCGGACGGCGCGGTCAAGGTACCGGCGGGCCTGGCCGACCTGCAGCCACTCGCAGCAGACCTGCCCCCGTGCGCCATACAGGACCGAGCCCATGGGTGGTGGCGACCCGGCCGCGTCCAGCCGTGCGGTTACCTGGGAGGCAGCTTCCACCGCGAGGTGGTACTGGCCGTACCGGAGGGCGATCTGCGTGAGTATGGAGACCCCCAGCAACTCCGCGCCAAAGCTCCCCATTGCCCGACCGCCCCAGGCGGCCTTCTGGCAGACCGCCACCGCTTCGGCAAACTTGCCCGACAGCATGTAGGCGGCAGCGATCCCGTTATAGGCAAGGCTGCGCACATAGCCGTCGCCCTCCGGCGCCAGTTCCAGCGCCCGGGCCGCCAGGTCCTGTCCCCCAGGCGCATCTCCCTGCCCGATGAGCAGGTAGGACTGGAGCGCTAACCACTCCGCACGCAGGGCCAGATCCCCCGTCTCCGCTCCGGCCCGGGAGAAGGCGCCGTGCAGCCGCTCCAGGTATGGTTCCGCCCGGACGAAGGTGCCGCGCATCAGGTGCATCCAGGCGAATGCCAGGTTGGCCCTGGGGCTGCGCAGCCGCATCTCTGCCGGGATGGCATCGAGCCATTCCTCCACGGTTTTCGCGTACCCCTGGACGATCATGCCAGTCGCGCAGCGCTCGAGCTGTTGGACGGCCAGCCCGTAATCCTTCGCGTCGAGTGCGTGGCGAACGGCCTCGCCCGGCATGCCCGCCTGGTCGAACCAACGGCTCGCCCGCCGGTGGAGTTCCGCTTCCTGCTCCTTCCCGTGGGCGTTCCGGGCGCTGCGAAGCAGGTCGGCAAACAGGTGGTGATAGCGATACCAGCATTGTTCATCATCCAGCGGGATTATGAACAGGTTGGTATGGTACAGGCGCTCCAGCATGGCAGTGCCGTCCGTGCGCCCGGTGACGGCGTCGCACAGCGGTCCGCTCAGACGGTTCAGGACCGCAGTCTGCAGCAGGAACTCCTGAACTTCCGGCGGCTGCAGGCTGAGCACTTCTTCCGTAAGGTAGCTCATGATGTGCCGGTGGCTCCCGCTCAGCCCGGCTACAAAACCGGACGGGTCACGCCGGTCGCGCATGGAGAGGCCGGCCAGCTGCAGCCCGGCGATCCAGCCCTCGGTCTTCTCTTCGAGCGCACTGATGTCCGCCGGCGACAGGCTGAGTCCCATCACGTTGCCCAGGAACACGTCGGCCTCGTCGCGGGTAAAGCGCAGGTCTGCCGCACGGATCTCGGTGATCTGGTTGTTGGCCCGCAGGCGGGCCAGCGGCAGCGGGGGGTCCTCGCGCGTCAGCAGGGCGAGGTGCATGTTGCCGGGCTGGTTGGCGATCAGATGTGACAGGGCTGCCTGGATGGTGCGGTCCCGGATCACGTGCAAATCGTCGAGCACCAACAGAAACCGGATCCCGACTGCCACGATATCGTTGACCAGGCTGGCACTGATGATCTCGGCGGGGGGAAGCTGCCCTGCGTTCAGGACGCCTGCGACTTCCCGGCCCAGCGTGCCGTCCACGTGCTGCAAGGCGGCGACCAGGTATGCATAAAAGCGCGCCGGATCATCGTCGGACCGGTCCAGGGCCAGCCAGGCGGCGGGCAAATCCAGGCCGCCGGCCCACTGGGCCGCACACGTGGATTTTCCGAACCCCGCCGGCGCAGAGATAAGCGTCAGTTGCCGTCCCATCATCAGTCCCTCGTCCAGACGCTGGAGCAACAGGGGGCGGGCGACCCGTTTGAAAGGGATTGCTGGACGGCGAAGTTTCGTTGCAAGCATGGCACCATCACGTCCTGTCTGATCACAGATCCTCCGTCAGCGGTCTGAAGTCCTACTATTCAGCCCGCTCGTCTACTTTCCCTATCGGTTGTTACCCGGATTTGTGCCGGCGGCAGAATCGAAAAGGCAGCGACCTTCCCGGTCGCTGCCCCCCTTTTTCTGCTGCTACAGGTACTGGACGAGGGCCGCCAGCGTTTCGGCCTGTTCCGGCGTCAACGTCTCGCTGTCACGGCCGGTCCGGGCTGCGAGCGCCTCCAGGAACGCCTGGATCTGCCCGGCCTTCGTGTTGCTGTCGTTCCCAGCCTTTTCGGCCGCCCGGAGCATGGCGCAGAGCGGTTCGGCCTGGACGCCGCTCCCGGCGAAGGCCGTGGTCAGGGTACACAGGCTCTCGGCGGTAACGTCGACGGTGAAAGAGACGGAAGCGCCGCCCTGGTTGCCCGCCCGGTCCGTGGCCGCGGCGCTGTGCTGGTGGCGGCCCGGGGTGAAGGCGTAAGCCGGCCCGACAATATCGGCGCAGGTGGACGTGGCGATCCCGGACAGATCGTCCCCGGCCGTACAGCGGATATCGATGGTCTGATCGACGGTATAGGCGGCGCTACTACCGTCATAGGCAACCTGCGGTCCGGTCTTGTCGATGTTGATCTCCGGCAGGGTGACGGCGGCGGTATTCCCGGCTGCATCAGCGGCGGTGCCGCTGGCGCTCTGCCCGCCCGCCTCGGCGTTGAGAACCGTCTGGTCCGTACAGGCGGTGATCCCGGAAACGTCGTCAGTACACGTGAAAGTGACGGTCACATCGCCGCTGTACCACCCGGCGGCGTTCGGCGCCCGGTCCGGGGCGCCCTCAATCGCCGGCGGGGTTTTGTCGATCCAGACGGCGACGCTCCGGTGCGGTTCGGCATTGCCGGCCTGATCGGCGCTCCAGAATTCCACAATCGCCGTGCCTTCCCGGTCAACCGTCAGCACCGTCCCCTCCTGCGGGGTTCCGTCGCCCAGCCGGAAATAGGTGGCCGCCACCCCCGAAAGCGCATCGGCCGCCGCGAAGGTCACCGTTACGTCCCGGTTCTGCCACGTGAACGGCGCCTGCGCTTCCGTCACCGGAGGCGTAAAGTCGATGTTGATGCCCGCCAGGTCGGCGGACGCCTCGTTCCCGGCCTGGTCGACAGCCGTGCCCGATACGGCCTGGCCGCCCGCTCCCGCCAGCAGCGTCGTGGGGCCCGGGCAGGCGACGATCGCCGAGATGTCGTCCGAGCACCGGAACGCAACGGTAACGGGGCCGCTGTACCAGCCGTTACGGTCCGGCGCCCGGTCGGGGATGCCCTCGATACGGGGCGGCGTGCGGTCAATATTGATTCCCTTCACCACGGCTTCCGCCATGTTGCCCGCATGGTCAGACGCGGCACCGGCGGCGCCCTGGTCCGCCCCCTCCGCCGTCACCTCGGCCGGACCGCTGCATTCGGCAATGCCGGAAAGATCATCTGCACAGACAAAGGTGAGCGTAACCGGGCCATTGTACCAGCCGTGGGGGCCGGGGACCCGGTCCGGGGCGCCCTGGATTTTCGGCGGCGTGCGGTCGATCCGGACCGTCTCACGTTTGGCCGCCTCGGCGTTCCCAGCCAGGTCGACGCTCCAGAATTCGAGGAGATGGACGCCCTCGCCCGCGACCCGAATGTTAGTTCCGACCTGCGGGGCGGCGCCGTCGAGTGCGTAGTACGTGGCCAGCACGCCGGACCGGTCATCGAACGCCAAAAGCGTGACCGTCACATCCCCGTTCTGCCATGTGGACGGAGCGCTGACCTCCGTTACCGGCGCCGCCACGTCGCGCCCGGATGTCGCAACCCCGGCGCCGGCGGCGAGGCCAAGTGCGGCGATCTGCACCTGCGCAGCGGCAGGCGTCGGGCCCCCGCTCAGAGCTGCCGTGGCGCCGAGAACGGAACGATACGCCTGCGGCGACGGTTCAGGAGTAGCTGCTGCAAGGGCGCCTGCCGGTGCCGCCGCGGCCACCAGCAGAAACGCCGCCCCAGCGGCGAGCGCTCGACGCGCGGGTCCTCTGCTCGTGTGCAACGCATTCATGAGATAACCGCCCCCTGCGGACCGTGTTCACCATACACCATGTTTTCGAAGACACGCCGCCGCTTTGTAAGCGCGATCGGCTGCGCAGGGGGGGCACCGCATGGCGTTCCGGCAAGAAAAAGCCCGCCGCTCAGCAGCGGCAGGCTCCTCTGTCAACGATCAGACCTGGGTGTGGGTCAGCAGAAGGGTCTTGACGGTGACGGTGATGATCTCCTCCATCTCGCCCTGCTTGTGGAGGATCTTGAACTCGACGGGCTCCTGCAGGAGCTTGAGCGGTTTGATCTTGATCAGCTCGATGATGGGGGCGCCGGGCTTGTCGGGGGTCGGGAAGACGAGATGCTGGACGAAGACTTCATCGGTCGGCACTTCGACCGGCATGTAGATGGCCAGGATGCCTGAAGGATGGGGACCAAAGGCCAGGGTGACCTCCTCCAGGGCGGCAAGGGCAAGGTGAATGGACTTTGGGAACTCGGGAGTCGTCATTTGCTGATTCCTCCTTCTGATCCGGTGACAAATATGTGGAACAGTTTTCAGTTTAGTATTACTGAAGTGAATTTTCAAGTCTGCCGAACGTTGCATCGGGCGTCGAAGAAACCGGGGAGAGGTCCCCCCGGTTGTGTGGCGCAGCCTGCTTACTTGGACTTCGGGTTGGTATACGCCACCTGCCCCGCGACGATGGCGGCGACCGCCGCCTCAGCGACTCCGGGCTTCCGGACGGGCGGCCGGCGACGCAACCCTGGGCCGGGGCGCAACGGGACCCTTGCTCCCCCGCAGGTAGCGCTGGGGCGCCCGCAGCAGCCGGCCGACCAGGGGCATGACGCCGCCGCCCGTCTCCCAGGCGTGGTGAGCTTCCACCAGGTTCTTGATCATGAGCGCGGGCATGCCTGCGAACTGCTCCTCCCCCATCTGCCCGACGCCCTGCAGCCGCCCCAGGGAGGCGAAGGCGCCCCGGATATGCGGCACGAACGGCGTCTCCGCCCGCCCCCGCACGCGGGCGACCAGGTTGTGCCCGGCCGTATGGCCCATCTGGACCGCCGCCTGGGCCGAAGGCGGCAGTTCCCGCCCGGTTGCGGGGTCGGTGAACGCCGCGGAGTCGCCCACCACGTAGACTTCCGGGTGGCCGGCGGCCCGCAGATAGGCATCTACTTTCGCGCGGCCCCGGGGCGTCACCTCAAATCCCGATTCCGCCAGGATACCGCTGCCGCGCACGCCGCCCGACCAGACGAGCAGGTCGAAACCGAGGGTCGACTGGTCCTTGAAGTGGATTTCATTCGGCTCGACCCGCGCGATGGGGTTGCCGGCCCGGATTTCGATCCCTTTGGACTGCAGCACATTCCGGGCGACGCGCACCAGCTCCGGGGCAAAGCCGGCCATGATCTCCGGCCCCGCCTCCACCAGGGTGAGGCGGATGCGGCTGCCGAATTCGTCAGCCAGTTCGCCAGCCACTTCCACGCCAGTCAGGCCGCCGCCGGCCACGACCACGTGCCGCACGGCGTCGCCCGATTCGGCCAGCATGGCCTTCAGCCGCTCCCGCAGGCGGGTGGCGCTCTGCCAGTTGCCGACGATCATGCCGTGTTCGGCCACGCCGGGCAGCCCGAAGTACTCCGGGTCGCTGCCGAGCCCAAAAACAAGGTAGTCGTACGCCAGCGAGTCGCCCGAGGCCAACTCCACCCGCCGGCCTTCGATATCGACGCGCGTGACCCGGTCGACCACCAGCCGGCCGGGCCGGGCGATGATCCGGGAGAGCGGCACCCGCACGGCCTCCGGCTGTTCGCCGGCCACATAGGTGTGCAGTTCGGTGGTAAACCAGTGGTACTTGTCCCCGTTGACCAGCACCAGATCGTAGTCCGGGGGCAGGTGGTCCTGCAGTTCGAGGAAGCTGGTGAGGCCGGCGTAGCCGGCGCCCAGGACGACGACGCGGGCCCGTGGGGGCTTGCCCGGGGCGGGGCGGGCGCCAGGTGCGGGGCCCGGGGCTGGACCGGGGCCGGCCCCGGGCGCCTTCTCCCCCATGACGGCCGTGGCGGCGCGAAACGGCAGCGTCCCCAGCCGTTCGCCGAGTTCCGCCGCCTTTGTCAGCGTTTCGCTCTTGCCGCCGGCCATGCGCCGGGCTGCCTCCCAGGGAAGCCTGGCCATCTCCTCCCCCAGTCTCAATCCCTCACGGAACAGATCACGCATGGTCGGCACTCCTCCAGGTACGTAATACTGGTAGGATGCCCTGGACTGCCCGGATTCACATGTGGAAGCGCGGCAAACGGTTTCCACCGCTTTCCAATCAATCGCATGCAAGTCCTGCGGGCAATCCGGCCACAATACTAGTGTTCCCGAGGATGCTCCACAAATTTAACGAGGGGGTATTCCTTCATGGCCAACAATCGCGCTCAGCTCACGGGGAACAACATTACCGGTGTCAGCGGTGCTCAGCATGGTGCCCAGCGGAATGCTCAGGCTATGCAGCGTGCGGGGTCTGCCACCCAGACCGGCTACGAGTTTGGCGCTGAGCTCGGCGGGACGACGGCGGGTGCGGGTCTGGCTGGTAACAACATTACCGGCGTGAGCGGCGCCCAGCACGGCGCCCAGAAGAACGCTCAGGCCATGCAGCGGCTTGGCCGCAATCGCGGTCAGTTCTAGCTGAACAGGGAACAGGGAGGGGCTTCGGCTTTGGCCGGGGCCCTTTCTGCTTTGCTATCAGCAGGTCGGGGCGGTCGGGAGGAGTGCGTCGGCACAAGTGCCACCCGCCCGATGGACCCCAGGTGGCACAAACGCTCCTCAGCGCCCCTCCCGACCTCCCCTCCTCCAGCGAGAACCCGTCCAACGCGGGCGAAGAGTCTTGCAAGAAACACCCAGGTCGTGTTATAAAGTGAATGAGCACTCGCTTTTTATGGAAGGTGGCGTTGCTGCATGCCACGGGTCAGTGCCGAGCATAAAGAACGGCGCCGGCAGGCCATTTTGGATGCTGCGATGGAGGTCTTCATCGGCAAGGGGTATCAGTTGGCCACCATCAACGACATCTCGGCGCATTGTCATCTGAGCGTCGGCGCCCTGTACCGGTACTTCCCGACGAAAGGCGAAATCATGCTTGCCCTCGTCGATGAGCGGCTGGGGCGCACCCCCGCCACCTTCGCCCGGCTCACCGAGACGGCGGGCGATCCCTGGGAACGGCTGGTCCGCTGCGTCAACCTCTTTACCAGCGCTCTCGGCGTGCGCCATCCATCGACCGGCCGTTTGCTGCTGGTCACCCTGGCCGAAGCCGTGCACGACTCCGAAGTTCGCCGGGGGCTCTACCAGCGCTTCGGCGCCCTTCGTGAGTACCTCAAGGCGATTATTGAGGAAGGCATTGCTGCCGGCATGTTTCGCTCCGACGCTGACGCCGGCGCCCTGGCTGCGCTGCTGCTCTGCACCGCCGACGGCGGTACCGTCTACTGGGTGACCGGCACCCCTGATCTGGATATCCGGACCATGCGCAGCATGATGCTCGCACTGCTGCGGTCCTATCTGATGCCTATTCCAAAGGAGTGACGCGATTTGGAGCGCAGAGTTGTGATTACGGGCATGGGTCTCCTCTCTCCGCTGGGCAATACGGTTTCGGAGAACTGGGAAGCTGCGGTGGCCGGCAAGTCCGGCATCGGTCCGATTACGCAGTTTGACGCCTCTCGCCTCGCGACGCAGTTCGGCGGCGAAGTGAAGGGTTTCGACCCGTCCACCGTCATGGACCGCAAGGAAGTCAAGCGCTTCGAGCGCTTCATCCACCTCGCCATGGGCGCCGCCGCCGAGGCAGTGGCCGACAGCGGGCTGACCATCGAAGGCGGCCTGGCGGCCCGGACCGGCGTCCTCCTCGGCAGCGGCATGGGCGGCCTGGGCAGCATCGAAGATACGAAGATGGTGCTGGTCGAAAAGGGCCCCGGCCGGGTCTCCCCCTTCTTCATTCCCAGCTGCATCATCAACATGGCGCCGGGCATGGTCGCCATGAAGTACGGCTGCCTCGGTCCCAACTATGGCGTCGTGTCGGCCTGCGCTTCCGCCGGGCACGCCATCGCCGACGCTTACCATATGGTCCGCCGCGGCGATGCGGATGTGATGCTGACCGGCGGCACGGAGTCCACCATTACCGAGCTGGCGTTCGCGGGCTTCAATTCCGCCCGGGCGCTGTCCACCCGCAACGACAGCCCCCAGACCGCATCTCGCCCGTGGGACAAGGACCGCGACGGCTTCGTGATGTCCGAAGGCGCCGGCATTCTGGTGCTTGAGGCGCTGGATGATGCGCTGGCCCGGGGCGCCAAGATTTACGGGGAGATCATCGGCGCTGGCGCTTCGGCCGACGCCTATCATATCACGGCGCCGCACCCCGAAGGCCGGGGCGCCGTGCTGGCCATGCAGGCCGCGCTGCGCAGTGCCGGAATCGCACCGGAGCAGGTGGGCTACATCAACGCCCATGGCACCTCCACCGACCTGGGCGACGTGCAGGAGACCGAGGCGGTCAAGAAGGTTTTTGGCGAGCATGCCTACAAGCTGGCCGTCAGCTCCACCAAGTCGATGCACGGCCATCTGCTCGGCGCCGCCGGCGCGATCGAGGCGATTCTGACCGTGCTGGCCCTGAAGAATCAGGTGCTGCCCCCGACGATCAACCTGGAGAACCGGGACGAGGCCTGCGACCTGGATTACGTTCCGGGCAAGGCCCGGGCGGTCCAGGGGCTGGAGGTGGCCCTCTCCAACAGCTTCGGCTTCGGCGGGACGAACGCCACGCTGGCCTTCAAGCGCTATTAGAAGATCATAAAGCACCCCGCCCTCTCCATCAGGGCGGGGTGCTTTTCGATCGCTCCGATTTCAGCGGACGAGCTGACCCACGAACGCTGCGGTCAACATGGCTCCGAGCCCACCGAGGCAGATGCCGACGAAGGTCGATTCCGGCGCCCCGAGCAGGGCTGCGACCAACACGGCGACCATGGTAGCAGTACCGAGTACGGCGCTGGCGAGCACACACTGACCGCGCTGCAGTTTGAACCCACGATGCTGAGTTTGCATACAGATTCCCTCCATTCATGTACGTATCGAACGCATCTATAAATAACATCGATCCAACCTATCGATGCTATCGACTTTTCGAATTCTTCCCCAGCCTAAGTATACTCGAATCGTTCTGTAATAACAGATATGCGTGAGGTGCATTTCTCTTCTAGACCGCCATGGCGACTTTGTTAGACCATTTAACTATAGACAGATGGTGGCGCTGCATGCAGAGCGTAAGCGACAAAGATAGGAGGCACCGCAGGACCAGCCTGCGGTGCCATTTTCCCAGCCTATTTGTCTGTTTCAACTGGACAGTAGCGCCCAAACCACTTGATCATGCGGTTGAAACGGTCTACCCGCAGTGTTGGCGGACCCTGCCGGGTCAGATCATGGTTGGAGCGCGGATGGCGTACCAACTCCACCTGCGCCTGCTTGTAGAACTTGATGGCCATGTAGAACTGCTCGGCCTGCTCGATGGGGCACCGGTAGTCGAACTCCGAGTGCATCAGCGAGAGCGGCGTCTTGACGTTCCTGACGTACTTGAGAGGCGAGATCCGCCACAGGGCCTCGACGCCTTCCGGCGACCAGGGATCCTCGACTCTGTGGGAACCGATGTTGAAGAAGGGGCCGAAGTCCGGCGTGCCGGCGAAACTGACCCAGTTGGAAATGGAGCGGTGGCTGATGGCAGCGGCAAACCGGTCGGTCTGCGTCACAATCCAGTTGGTCATGTAGCCGCCGTAGGAGCCCCCGGTGACGGCCAGCCGCTTCTCGTCGACCCAGCCCAGGGTGAGGGCGTGGTCGACGGCGGCCATCAGGTCCTTGTAGTCCCGGTTGCCGTAATCGCCGCGGACGGCGTCAACGAACTGCTGGCCATAGCTGGTGGAGCCTCGGGGGTTGATGAAAAGCACGCCGTACCCGGCGGCCGCCAGCACCTGAAACTCCTGGTAGAAGGCGTGGCCGTAGCAGGTGGCCGGTCCGCCGTGAATCTCCAGCACCAGGGGGTACTCCTTCCCCGCTTCATACCCGACGGGCTTCATCACCCAGCCGTGCAGGTCCCAGCCGTCGGGCGCCTTGAAGTTCAGCTCCTGCAACTCTGGCCACTCGATCTGCTCGTTCAGCTCGGCGTTGACCCGGGTCAGGCGCTGCTCCTCGAACTCCCGGCAGTCCATGACATACAGGTCACCGACGTTGAACATTTCGCCCGCGATAAAGGCGAGCGTCTCGCAGTTGGCGTCGAATGTGCCCCAGGCGATCTCCCGGTCGCCGCCGGCGAGCAACTGCGGCTTGCCGCCCACCACGGGGAAGGCGTACACGGCGCAGGTGCCCCGCTCCGTGACGGGCACATAGAGCATGTTGCCGTCCGGCGCCCACGTTGGTTCGACGCCCCCGCCGCCCGGGCGCACGTCCGCCCCGACGGTGTCGCCGATCGCCAGGTCCCAGTGGCCCAGAATCCGCGGTTCGCCGCCGCCCGCCGGGAAGAGGTAGATCTTCGCCTGGGTGGCGTTCTCGAACTCGTTCTCGTGGCCGATGCAGGCGATGGTCTTGCCATCGGGCGAGAATGCGGCTGCAAAGAAGTAGCCGCGCGATCCGGTGATATTGGTGGGGCTGAACGCCTCGCAGGCCTCCTTGGCGGCGCAGTCGCAGGCTTCGGCCAGGGCTTTCAGGTCGTCGCCCTTGGGCGCCTCGGCGCCTGGAGCGAGGGGGGCGGGAGTAGCCATGCAGGCGGCATGGCCGGCGCCGAGCACCGGGGCAGTGAAGACGTCGACGAAGCGGCCGTGCTCGTCGTCGCTCCGCTTGGCGATGAAGGAGATCCGGCTGCCGTCGGGCGACCACTGGGGGGACCCGTGGTCCCACGAGCCCCAGGTCAGCTGAATGGGCGCCCCGGCGGTCTTGCCGGCTTCGGGCAGATCGGTGATCCAGATCTGGCTGTTGCCTTCGGGCCGGATGCCGAGATGGTCTGCCCGCCAGCCCATGCGGGTGAAGACCCGGGCTTCGTCCTTGGCCTTCTTCTCCAGGGCTTTCTTGTCCGGCTCACCCTTAATCGTCGTCAGTTGCTCCCGCTTGTCCTCATAGCCGACCAGCGACGTGAAGGCGATGCGCTTGCCGTCGGGCGCCCACGCAGGGCCGGTCGCGCCATTGCGCATGAAGGTCAACTGCCTGGCTTCGCCGCCGAACCGCTCGATCAACCAGATCTGCTTTTCGCCGCTCCGGTCGGAGACGAAGGCGAGCGTGCGGCCGTCCGGCGACCAGCGGGGCTGCGAGTCCGACTTGGGGCAGCGGGTGAACTGATCCGGGGCGCCGCCCGCGGCGGGCACGATCCAGATCGCGGAGCGGGGCTCCTTGGATTCGGCATCGATATGTGTCCGGACGAAGGCAATTACTTCGCCGTCCGGGCTGATCTGCGGGTCGCTCAGGTTGACGAACGCATACAGGTCCTCTGGCGTAAGCTTGCGACGCTTGTGCTCGGCCATGCGGCGCCTCCTCTGCTACGGGTCTTCGGGTTATCTGTTATACGACTGGGACAGTATCCCCTGCCGTTCGAGGAAGATTTCAGTCGCGCAACCCCCTCGCCGCCGGTGGCGCCGCCCACTCACCCGCCGCGCCGTCCGGGGGCATCGTAACGGAAAGGGCCTGCGGGCGGGCCGTGAAGCTCAGCGTCTCCCATAGGAGCGGCTCGCCATCCAGGTGCGCCCGCACCGGGGCGCCCACCTGGATCTTCACGTGCTGGCCCCGGAGCACATGGACCATGGGGCTCTTCACATGGCTGCCCCCATAGACCCTCGGCAGCAGGCCCAGGATCTGCAGCGGTCCCATGCCTTCTGCGATGTAGACATCCACCAGGCCGTCGTCGCGCCGGGCGGACGGGGCGATCTGCATGCCGCCCCCGTAATAGCGGCCGTTGGCCACGGCGATCATCGTCATGGTTCCCGCGTACCGCTGCCCGTCCACGTTCACCTCGGCCTCCACGGGCCGGTAGCGCGACAGGGTGGCAAAGGCGCCCAGCAAATAGGGCAAATTGCCGCCCAGGCCGTCCGGAAAGGCGCCGGCCGCGGCCGCCACCTCGGCATCAAACCCGATGCCCGCAGCGTTGAGGAAGCACCGGCCCCCCGCCGCCTGTCCCAGGTCGATGCGCTGGGTGTGGGCGCCCAGGGCGACCCGCAGGGCCTCCTCGGGACGGCGGGATATGCCGGAGTTCCGGCAGAAATCGTTCCCCGTGCCGGCGGGAACGACGGCCAGTGCCGTCTCCGTCATCGCCAGTTCGCCGGCCACGGCGGCCAGGGTGCCGTCGCCGCCGACCACCACCACCCGGTCATAGCCAGCCCGGGCCGCATCAGCAGCCGCCTTGCGGGTCGCTGCCGCGCTCTCCGGAATGACGGCCTCCGCCTGACGCTCCCCGGCCACCAACGGTTCAATGCGCCTCCAGGTCTTCAAAGCGGTTCCCCGACCGGCCTTCGGGTTGATCAAAAAGAGGGCTTTCATGCGGCACCCTTTCCGTTGCCAAGTTGTTTTCTATCTATTTGGTGCTCTCCGGCAGTTATTCCTGCTGGAAGAAAAAAGGCCCGGGCGCCTTGCGCCCGAGCCTTTTCTGCCTTACCACCCGCTGCTCGGATACGACATGCGGCCTTTCCAGGAATGAATCTTGACGAGCCGCCCGGTGCCAAACTCGATGGCATAGCCCGGCGGCGGGGGCACCGGCGTCCGGCGGACGATGGTTCGGGTGTTGGCCGGGCCGGGTTTTGCCGCGGGCACGGGATCGGGCTCAGGTTCGGCCCGGGGCGCCTCGGGCCAGGTTGCCGGGGTCGGTGTCTCCGCCACCACGACCGGCTCCTCCACCACCACCGGTTCGGGGCTCCAGTCGGCGGACGGCTCGGCGTACGCCCCCGCCTCTTCCTCCTCCGCCTCAGCCTCCCCGTGCAGCTCCGGCTCTGCTGCCACATGTGCCTCCGGCTCGGCGTCGAAGGACACCTCGGGCTCCGGTTCCGAATCGATGTAGGCTTCGACGGCTTCCGGCTCCTGGTACACGGGCCTGCGGCGGCGCCGTTTCGGGTTCTGATGGACGTAGATCACGCCGTCCAACGTAATCAGCCGCTGCATGCCCGGCATCCGTTCCCATTCATCTGACAGGGGGATCACCTCCCCTGACAGGGTATGCGCGACTAGACCAGGGTGGGCCGGAGCGCAGCATCCGCTTCGGCGGCGCAGCGCTGGATTTTCTCCCAAAGGGCCGCCACGTGTGCCTCGCCCGTCCGAATATTGCCGATGGCCACCCGCAGGATGTACCCGTCCCGCAGCCCCGAATGGGTGATGAAGTGCTGCAGGTCGGCGTTGACCTGTTCCATCGTCGCCATGTTCAGCCGGTCGATGTATGCCCGTATCGCCCGCTGCCGCTCGGGGGCGGCGCCGGCGAACTCCGCCTGCAGGTCCCGGGGGAAGGCCCGGAAGCAGACCAGCGGATAGGGCGAGGCGCCCACCGGCACGAAGTCCGGGTGCTCCCGGACGGCGGCGGCCAGATCCAGCGCCAGGCGCCGGTGCTCGGCCATCCGCCGGGCGATGCCGCCCCGCCCGAACGTCCGGATGATCCACCAGAGCTTCAGCGCCCGGAAGCTGCGCCCGAGCTGCAGGGAGTAGTCCATGTAATTGACGCTCCCATCTTGCGGCTCCGTGCGCAGGTACTCGGGAATCAGGCTGAAGGCTGCGGCCAGGTTGCCCTTCCGCCGACAATACAATGCGGTAACCTCCAGGGGCGTAAACATCACCTTATGCGGATTGACGACGACCGAGTCGGCAACGTTGAAATCATCCACCTGCGCCCGAATTTCCGGCACCAGGTTGTAGAAGCCGCCATACGCCCCGTCAAGATGAAACCAGAGGTCGTACTGCCGGCAGATTTCACCCACCGCCGCCAGCGGGTCGAGGGCGCCCGTGGACGTGGTGCCCGCCACGGCAACCACGGCAAAGGGCTTATACCCCCGGGCGATATCTTCTTCCACGGCCTTGCGCAGCAAGTCGGGCCGCATACGCTGCTGCTCGTCGCCGGGGATCTTGACCAGGTTGTTCAGGCCCAGGCCCAGCGCGATGACCGCCTTGTCGATGGAGCTGTGGGCATGTTCGGTGGCGTAGCAGCGCAGTATGGGCAGGTTCCGGCCGATCATGCCTTCTTCCCGGATCTTCAGGCCCGTCGCTTCCCGGGCAGCGGCCAGCGCATAGAAGGTCGCCAGGGAGGCGCCGTTGAGGAGCACCCCGTCCGCCTCAGGCGCGTACCCGATCATCTCGGCCATCCAGCGCAGCACGACCTGCTCCAGGGCGTTGCTGGCCGGGGCTGCCTTATAGTGCAGCTGGTTGGCGTTCAGCGCGGAGATCAGGGCGTCGGCCAGAATGCCCGGCCCGCTGGAGCAGGCGCTGAAGTACGCGAAGAAGTTGGGATGGTTCCAATGCGTCAGGTGCGGGATCACCTTCTCCTTCGTCTCCGTCAGGATCTGCTCGAAGGGCTGCCCGGCCTCGGGCAGCGGTGCGTCGAGCAGCCGGACGAGATCCCGCGCTGCGATATCGGTCAGGACAGGCACATCGCCGATGTTGGCGTAGTAATCGCGAATGGTGGCAAGCACCTGGTGTCCGGCCTGCTCCAGTTCGGCGGGCGTCCAGTCGCCGAGCCGGTCTGCCATGTTGGTGGTCATCGAAGCTCCCCCCGGTTTATCTGATGTGCAAAATTATAACACCAGAAAGGATATTCCGGCAGCGCGCGGAAAGCTTCTCCAGAGATCTTGCAGCGGAAAGGGGCGGCAGATGTGCGCAGAGTCCTGGTTACGGGAATGTCCGGCCTCGGACGGTCCGAGCTGTTCTTGCAGCTCAAGGAGCTTATGGTCCACCACGACCTCGGCGAGCAGATGCGGCAGATTGCCAGGGAGCGGGGCCTCCCCTACTCCGACTCCAACATATTGCGAGCTTCCTCCACCGCGCTGGCCGCCCTGCGGGCCGCAGCGATCGAGCGGATTCTGCCCCAGGGGCGGCCGGCGCCCAAGGACGGGCGCCCGGTGATCATCTCCGCCCACGGGCTCTTCTTCCTGACCGACCGCATCTCCGAAGGATTGACTTCCGCCGATGTGGCGGCCATCCGGCCGGATCTGATCATCACGCTGATCGATGCGCCGCAGCGAATTCATGAGCGGCTCAAGGAGCACTCGGGCGAGTATCTGCACCTGACCATCGAGTCGATCGTCCGGTGGCAGGAGTTTGAGGTCTTCTTTGCCAGCCACCTGGCCCGGGACCGGGGCATCAAGCACTATGTGGTCCCCGTCAACCAGCCGGAGACCTTCCGGGCGCTAATGGAAGGGGACCCGCGCCCCATCGTCTACGCCAGCTATCCCATGACGCATCTGAGCGACGAGAAGAAGCCGCTGGTAGTGGAGTTCGTCAGGCGGCTGCACGCGAAGTGCATCGTCTTTGATCCGGCGGCCATCGAATCGACCCACGGCAACAAGCCGTACTACAGCGCCCAGGACATGCGGGCGATCCGGGCGCATACCATCGTGCGGGATCTGGACTGGTGCATTGGCATCAATTCGCAGGCGGTGGTCGCCTATTGGCCGCAGCTGGTCTTTTCGTCGGGCATGAACGATGAGCTGCGGTATGCCTACGAGAACGGCCGTGAGACGTTCCTGGTGGCCGAAGTGGCCGAAGATGGCTCCCTCCCGACGCTGAGCCCGTTCACGACTTACAAGAACAAGGTCTTCTGGTCGAGCGACGATTTCTTTGATTATCTGGAGATGGCTCCGGACCTGCAGGGCGCCTTCATCGTGATTCAGGGCGAGATGATGGACATGCTGCAGACGCAGAAGGACACCGGCGTTCCGTTCGACCGGGATGAGTTCCGCCGGCGGTGCCTCCTGGCGCTCTCCTGCGCCAAGCCGGACGGCTGGGTGGCGGCCCAGGAGGAGCAGCTGCTCGGGTTGATCGAGAAGGTCTTTGCCCGCTGGGCGCCGGTGATGGCGCAGGTCCGGGGGTAATATGCGGGGGGCGCCGGGATCACCCGGCGCCCCGTGCTGTTACTTGTTCAGCGATTTCCAGGCGGGCCCAAGCTGCAGCTTGGCAATGTACATGATCTGCCCGAGGTGCTCAGCGGCATGGGCGCTGGTCTGTGCGATCACATGCAGCACCGTCTCCTCATGGTCCCGCATCTTGATCCCTTCCAGCAGCCGCGCCTCCGTCATCTTCAACAGGACTTCGTCGACGGCATCAAAGGTCGAATCGATGGTCCATTGCAGCTCCTCGCCCCTGCGCACGAGGTCGGTGCTGAACTCGGCAGCCCGGTCCCGCACGTCCGGGGCGCCCCCCAGCTGGGCGACAAACCGCTGGGTCAGATTGCCGCAGATATGGGACACAAGGTTCGACACGCTGTTTGACTCCACGCCCGGGCGCCAGTTGACCTGCTCGTCGGAAAGCTGGCTCAGGGTCCCCAGAAGCCGGCGCCGAATCTCCGCAAACCTCCGCCGCTGATCAGCCAGAAAGGCCGCCGCTGCTTCGTTCGCCATCGGATCTCTCCCCTTTTCGCGACGACTGCACTGTCTACTTCGACATTTCTGTCTTGAATGTCCTGCTGGACGGAGTCCGATCCCCTCCCACCAGCCGATTCGCCTCCGCCCGGATCACCCGGTCAAACACGGCGACCAGCCGGTCGACTTCCGCCTCGGTCAGCACCAGGGGCGGCGTCAGCAGCAGCGCCTCCCGGTACGGCGCCACGCCCGTGATCACCCCTTCGGCAAAGGCCGCCGCCTCCACGGCGAAGCCCAGCCCGGCAATGCGCTCCTTGCCCCCCGCCTGGCGGACCAGTTCGACGCCGATCATCAACCCCTTGCCACGCATATCGCCGATATGGGGATTCTCCCGGGCGGCGAGCCGCTCCATGAACAGGGCGCCCATCCGGGCCGCATGACCCGCCAGATCCTCCCGCTCGAATATGTCGATGGCCGCCATGGCCACCTGGCAAGCGACCGGATGCCCGGCGTAAGTGAACCCGTGCGTGAAAGGCAGGTCCGCCTCCGCGATGGTATCGATGACGCTGTCGCGGATGATGATGGCACCCAGGGGCAGGTAGCCGCTGGTCAGCCCTTTCGCCGTACAGATGACGTCCGGCGTGGCGCCGTACTGCTCCACCGCCCACGTCGTGCCGGTCCGCCCGAAGCCGGTCATCACTTCGTCAGCGATCCAGAGGATGCCGTACTTGTCGCAGATGGCTCGGACGTGGCGCCAGTAGTCATCCGGCGGGATGATGACGCCCCCGACGCCCAGAACCGGCTCGGCGAGGAAGGCGGCCACCGTCTCCGGCCCTTCCCGCCGGATGCGCTCTTCCAGGAGGGCGGCGTACTTGGCGCCCGCCTCCGGGTCGTCGTACCCCCACGGCCCCTCGAAGCGGTCCGGCGCCGCAATATGGATGAAGCCCGGCACCAGCGGGCCGAACAGCTCCTTGTGCTTCGCCAGCCCTGTGGCCGAGAGCGCCCCCATCGTGTTGCCGTGGTAGGCCAGGTCCAGGCAGATGATCTTGTCGCCTGCTACCCGCCCCCGGGCCCGCTGATAGAGCCTGGCCAGCTTGGCCGCACTCTCCACCGCTTCAGCGCCGCCCAGGGTAAAGAAGACCTTGCCCAGCCCCTCGGGCGCCAGCCCCGCCAGCCGGGCCGCCAGCAGCACGGCCGCGTCGTTGCTAAAGTTGAAGTACGTGTGGTAGTACATCAGTTCTTCCATCTGGCGGGCCGCCACCGCCGCGATCTCCCGGCGCCCGTACCCGATATTGACCAGGGCCAGTCCGCCCTGGGCGTCCAGGTAGGCGTTGCCGTCGCTGTCGTAAACAGTGGAGCCCTCCGCCCGGGTGATGATCACCGGGCCCTTGCGGTAAAACTCCCGGAAGTGGACTTCCGCATGGATGAGGTGCTGCTTGTCGAGCTCCCGCAGGTTCATCGTCTCCCCTCCTCGATATCCGTCCAGCGAACCAGGTCGCCGGCGGTGGGGCGGCCGTCGTGGCGCCAGAGCGGACCGGGCTCCTGCACCCGGCCCACGGGACAGATTCGTGCGGCGCCGACCCGACCGAGCGCCTCGGCGATGCTCTCCCGGCGCTCAGCAGACCCCGCGAAAGCCACCGTCTGCAGGTACGGGGCGTACGGTGCCACCACCTCTGCCACGCTGACAGCATCATCTACTGCAAAAGTCCGGAGCAGGCGGTTCAGGGGCGACGGCAAGAACGCCGGGGTTTCGCTGTGCACCACGGCCCAGGAGAGATCCCCCTGGCTCCCCCAGAAGGCATCGGCGGTCAACTCGGCCTCGTCGCGGGCGCCCCGCAGGGCGGCGGCCTCTTCCGCCGTCAGCCTGCGGCGGGGCATCTCTGCCGACAGACGTCTCAGCTCAGCCCCCACGGCTCCAGCAAACGCCTCAGGAGACAACGCCCCGCCCCGCTCAACGAACGCCATGTGCGGGCTGACGCACCCCTGCTGGTCGTACATCGCCACGTCGTAGGCCAGGCGCCGGGCTGCCGCCTCATCGCACGCCTCCCGGCAGACGACAGCGAAACTGATCTTGTGCCCGTGACCGCTAAACCTGACCCCGGCAGGTACCAGCCGCCGAATCGCCGCCACCGTCTGATCCGACCCATAGACCAGCACGGCCCCGGCCCGCTCGTAGGGCCAGGCCTCGTCATACCCCCAGCGGGTCACCGCGAGGCAGCGCCCGAGGCCGGCATCTTCCTCGGCGACCGAGCGGGCAAACAGACCGGCAAAGACCGGCTCCTCCGAAGCGGGCCGCACAAGTACTGCGCTCTTCAGCGCCAGGCCCAGGGCCATATCGAAAGCCGGAATCCCCGGCACATTCCCGGAGAAAACGCAGGTAAGCAGCCCCGGCCCCCAGGTGCGCGACAGCACCCCGGGCGCCCGCCAGCAGTAGCCGTCCAGGGCCTCCCGGGTGCCCAGGTCGGCGTCCAGCAGGTCGCCGAGCCCCTGCATCCGCCGGATCATATCGTCAAGGCCGTGCCGGATCATCAGCGGCGCCAGACCGGTCGAAGCCGCCAGCGCCGCCTCCGCCTCCCGCCGCAGCGGGTCGGCATGGTCGAGCCAGCGCTGGGCCACCCGGTCCAGCACGCGCAGAATCTCATCCACCGGCCGGTCCGCCAATGCACGTTGGGCCGAGAGCAACGCCGTCACCATCATGGCTGCCTCACCGCCGACAAGAACTCGTCCAGGGAGATGGAGCAGCCCTTGGCCTCCGCCCCGGGCGCCCGCCCGAAGATCTCGAACCCATCGGCATGCATCACCCCGACATCCTGCGTCAGCAGGAAAGCGCAGGAGTACAGGTTGGCCAGGTCCGTCACCGCCACGATGCCCGGAGTCCCGTGCGGCACTTCGGTCAGCGTCTCCGGGTCGAGCACGCGCACGGCCACCCACGGGGGCTCGCCCTTTCGGGCAGAACCCGTCGCCAGCGTCTGGTCGTAGCAGTTCGACGACATCTCCGTCATTCCGTACTGGTTGATGCAGATCACTTCCGGTCCGAGGGCGTCCCGAATCAGGCCGTACAGCTCGGCGCGCCCGACTTCCCGGGACTTCCCCTTGAACCCGCCCGTCTCCATGATGCGCGACCGGGCGGGCAGGCGGACCCCCAGCCCGCTGTCGACCAGATGCACGAACGCAAAGGCGGTGCCCAGCAGCGCCACCGGCCCAGCCACGGCGGCCAGTGCCCGCTCCAGGTCGGCGACCCGCAGGCCCGACTCATCGACGAACCAGCCCCCGGCTCCGGGAGTGCCGAACGCCTCCGCCTGCCACCGCAGGTATGTAGACAACGACGAATGCGGATTGGCCGCGGGATCCATGGCGAGCATCAGCATGGGAATGCGGTCCATGTCGGGCAGAACAAACCGCTTAAACACGGGCAATGCACACGCCCGGTACAGATCAAGATTCGCGAACCAGTGCCGGCCGCGCAGTTCAGGTCCGGCGGTCGTACCCGAGGTTTGGAAAAACGCCGTGGGCTCACCGGAGCCACTGTAAATCCGGGCGTGCTTGAACGCCGTCACCGGCAGGTGGGGGATCTCCCGCCAGTCCTCTACCGTCTCCGGCCGCTTCCCCCGGGCGTCGCAGAAGCGGCGGTATGGGGCGCAGCGCTCGTACTGGCGTGCGAAGATCCGGAGCGCCAGCTCTCCGAAGGAGAAGGGCGCCCCGGCAAAAACCCTCAGCAGTTCAGATTCCACCCTACTCACACTCCCCGGGTGTCAGGATGCCAGATGATCTTGTGCAGTTGAATCTGCACCCGAATGTCATGCCCCGTATCCAGCGCCCACTCCGTCAGCTGCAGGGGCGTCACCTTGCCCCAGACCGGCGAGAAGAGCAGCTGTGCCCGCTCGTTCAGCTGATAGTTTTCAATCAGTTCGACCGCCCAGCGGAAGTCGTGGTAGGTGCCCAGCACGAACTTGATCTCATCTTCCGGCCGCAGCAGGTCGAAGCACTCGAACTTCATCATGTGCGACTCGGCCGAAGAAGGCGCCTTCATGTCCAGAATCCAGCGCTGCCGCGGGGAGAGACCGAACCCGGCGATAGAAATGGAGCCCGAAGTCTCAATGGAGAGTTCGTACCCCTCCTCGCCCAGCAGGTCCAGCAGCTCCTGCACCTCATGCCGGGGCTGAATCAGGGGCTCGCCGCCCGTCAGGCAGACCCGTTTGGTCTGGAACTTGCGAATCTCGCCCATGACGGCGTCCACCGTCATGTGGACGCTGCCTGCGGCCGTCAGCGCATAGGGCGTATCGCAGTAAGTACAGCGGAGGTTGCAGCCGCCGGTCCTGACAAAGACCGTCGGCAGCCCGGCAGAGGAAGTCTCCCCCTGGATCGAGCGAAAAATCTCATTGATCCGCACGGCCCGCCCTCCAGTCCTCATATGTGAGCGTCACATAAGCGTTTTCCGTCTCCCAGATGCGCAGCTTAACCGGATTGACGTTAGGATACAGAGGCCGGACCTGCGCTTCCCAGTAGTCAAAGAACCAGATGGCCAGGTTCTCCGCCGTGGTGTTGACCATGGGCAGGGAGTCGTTCAGGTATTGGTGGTCTAAAATCGGCTCGTAGTGCTCCTTGAAAATCTGCTTCAAATCACCGAAGTCCAATACGATGCCGCGGTGGTCCGGCCTGCCGCGCACGGTGAGCTCCAGCCGGTAGGTGTGCCCGTGCAGGTTGTTGCACTTGCCCACATAGTCCTCAAGCCGGTGGGCTGCATCGAAGGAGAAGATCCGGGTAACCTCCAGCATGATTGGCATAACGATCGCTCCACTTCCTGTAAAAAATGAAGACACCGGGCCGCGGCCCGGTGTCAAAATGCGCGCATTGCGACAGGCACGCAGTTTTGATCTCGCGGGTAGCTGCCACCGCGGGGGTCCATTAGCTTTGATATTATACCTTGAACCGCCTGCGTTGCCTAGCCGCTATCGCAGCAACCGGTGAACCGTTGGCAGGTCGGCGGGCGCCCACGTAAGGTCAGCCAGGTGCGCCGGGGCCACCCAGCGCAGTTCGGCGTGCTCCGCCGGCACTGGGCTGCCGCTGACAATGCGGGCGTTGTATGTCAGCAGCCGCACTTCCACGGACGGATAGGCATAGGTTGCATCTTCAAGCAGATCCGCCACTTCGATCACGCAGCAAAGCTCCTCGGCAATCTCCCGGCGCAGGCAGTCCTCTGGCGCCTCGCCGGGCTCAATTTTGCCGCCCGGGAACTCCCACAGCCCGGCCATCGACATCGCGGCGGACCGCAGGGCGCAAAGAATCTCTCCGGCGTCGTTGCGAATCACGGCCCCCACTACATCCACATGCTTCATTTGATGAATCACCTGAGCTTTCTCCGCTTCGTCAGGCTCGTCTGTTCTCGGCGGTCATGGGCGAAACCTGCAAGGGGCAGGCTATCTCTGGCCTCACTTCGGCCCCGAAAGCCAGGAGGTGGCGTCCTTGGACAAACTGCTCTGGGGAATCACCGCGTTTCAGCAGGCGAACCGCCACAAATTCAATGTCCCCTTCTCGCACCTGATGCGCAAGGTCGCCAAGGTGGACCCCATCGAAGCGGCGCCCCGGCTGAGAAACCGGCGCCAGGAACCCAAGAAGTAAGGCTGACAAAGGCCGGGGGTGCCCGGCCTTTGTCGCGGAAAAACGCGACCGCCAACCCCCAGAAAATCCGGCGCCCTAGCGAATTGGGAAGTGAAAAGGCCGGCGCCCTCGCTGCGCCGGCCTCCGGTAGCTCATCCGACCTGATGCACTTCCGGGCGGAGCTGTTTGACCGCCTTCTGAACCTCATCAAGTGAAACACCGCGGGCCAGGATCTCAGCGGTGGACCGGAGGCGGCGCCTGGGCTTGTCCTGATTGGCTGTCTGCGATTGTTGCGGCGCGGCAACGGCGCTGGACAACGATGCGTACGGCGGTTGCTTCACGTCCTGCTTCCTCCTTTGACTACGCTTACGAGGTTAGCTGTCGGGTTCGGGCCGCCAAATAGCCCGTGGAGCCTCGCTCCATTCACCCCAGGCCTGACACGCAGGCCATTGCACGGTTCCCCCGTTCCCTCCCGGGACTCAGCGCCGTATTACATAGCATAACGGATCGGATTTGTCCCGGTAAATCGACATACTGGGCAGCCGGGACCCCCTGCGGCCGTTCAGACCCGTTTTCGGCGCGAATTGCCCGTTCTTCTTGAGAAATCGCGGACATGGTCATCACTGGAATGAACGCCGCACATCTTTATGAGAGGTTCTCTGGTTGCACAAGGAAATCCGGCTTGCAAGGAGAATAGTGGACAGGTATTCGCAGGTAGGAGGGTTCCCATTTGTCCTACGCTGACATTCTGCTTCTGGGCATGCCGGTCGCGCTCTGGGCGGAATTCGCCGGCCACCCCATGGTCGCTTTTGTCGCGTCGGCCGCGGCGGTCCTCCGGCTGGCGTCCTGGATGGGCCACGCCACCGAAGAAGTGGCCATCCACGCCGGACCGCGCATCGGCGGGTTCCTCAACGGCACGTTCGGCAACGCAGCCGAACTGATCATCGTCATCCTTGCCATCCGGGAAGGGCTGTTCGAGGTCGTCAAGGCCTCCATTACCGGCTCCATTCTCGGCAACGCCCTGCTGGTGCTGGGCGCCGCCTGCTTTGCCGGCGGCCTGAAGTACCGCAACCAGGAGTTCAACCGCAATCTGGCCCGCTTCAACGCCAGCCTGCTCTTCATCGCGGTGGCAGGTCTGGTCGTGCCGGCGGTCTTCCACTTCGGGAATCCGCAACCCATGACGGAATCCGGTCTTAACACGCTCTCGCTTTGGACAGCGATTGTGCTGCTGGCCACCTATATCTGTAGCCTGGTCTTTTCGTTCAAGACCCATGCGCATCTCTTCGTCGCTGAAGGCGGCATCCACGGCAAGGCAAAGTGGAGCCTCGGCAAGGCCATCGGCATCCTGCTGGCGGCGACCGCCGGCGTCGTGCTCATGTCGGAAGTGCTGGTGGAGAGCCTGGAGCCCGTCATCCATCAACTCGGCTGGTCCGAGCTGTTCGTCGGCATCGTGGTGGTGGCGCTGGTCGGCAACGCCGCCGAGCATTCGACGGCCATCACCATGGCCATGCAGAACAAGATGGAAGTGGCCGTCGAGATCGCCGTGGGCTCCACCACGCAGATCGCCCTGCTGGTGGCGCCGGTGGCCGTCCTCGTCTCCCATCTGTTCGGGCCAGGCATGTCCCTTGAATTCTTGCCCTCGGAGCTGGTCGCCATACTGATTTCCGTGCTGACGGTCAACCAGATCACGCGTGACGGCGAGACCAACTGGCTGGAGGGGCTGATGCTCCTCTCGGTCTACGTCATCATCGCAGTCGCCTTCTTCTTCGTGCCCGCCCACTGATCGGCGGGATCTATCGTAGCCTGCCCACCTACCACAGGGGGTTCTCCTATGTCCACGCAACTCGCCTCGCCTGTTCGCACCACGATGCAAGCAATGACCGACGGGCTCAGAAAAATCCTCGGCGCCAGGCTGCTGGCCGTCTACCTGGGCGGTTCGGCGGCCATGGGCGACTTCTGTGACGCGTCCAGCGACCTGGATTTCCTCGTCGTGACCGATGGGCGCCTGTCGCTGGAAGACGCCCTGGCCGTGCAGCTCCTCCATAAGGACCTGCTGCGGCGCCATGCGTACGCCGCGAAGCTGGAGGGTGACTACGCCCCCCGGGAGACGCTGGTCCCGGAAGGCACTTCGGAGCCGGTGCCGGGCTGCGAGCGCGGGCGCTTTCTGCCCAAGGTCGGCGAAATCATGCTGTCATCGGACAACATCGCGAACATGCGGGACTATGGGATTGCCTTCTACGGCCCCGACCCTGCGCAACTGCTGCCCCCGGTCAGCCCGGACGAAGTGCGGGCAGCCGTCCGCATGATGCTCGCCCAGGGTCTGGCGCCTACGGAGTCGGCGGCGGAGGCGGCGTCCGGCCTGCTGAACCTGCTGCGATCGGCCAGTTCGCTGGAGCAGGGGCGCCCGACCACCAAGTCGGAAGGCGCCGCCTGGGGCCTGGCGCATCTGGACGGTACGTGGCATGAGGCGATCGAGACGGCGCTGGCCGTCCGGAGCGGCCGGGAGCGGCCCGGTGACGCGGACGCCCTGCGGGGGGTGCTGGCGCACCTGGAACAGTGGGTGCGCAGCCGGTATCTGCCCTGCTCCTGTTAAGCGATAACGTCAAGACCCGCCCGGCCATCGTGCCGGGCGGTATGTCATTGAGGCTGCTAGCGTGGGGTATTGGCGGCATTTTACCACGGAGGGCGCGGAAGGCGCAGGATCACTCTTCCACTGCCGCGATTTCCCTGTCCCCTTCCGCGCCTTCCGTGGTAAAAATCCCGTTCCCATTCCCTCATTCAAGACCCGTACTGTGACATGCCAGTGACCTCGCAATAGGGCCCCGGCCCAAACGGACCGGGGCCCCACCCCTCACTGGGTAACGAACTTGATGGGAATCGCCGTCTTGGCGCCGCTGTCCTGGTCGTAGACCAGCACCACGCCCTCGGACAGACCCTTGATCACTTCATATGGGATATTGACCTTGAACGAGCCCCAGTTAGGCGCCCCGATGGCGGCCATGACGTTCTTCGACTCGCCCAGAATCCGCCCCTTGCCCGCCGAGTATACGGCGATGCTGATCTGCCCCTCGAAGATCCGGGCGAAGCCGGAGACCTGGACCATACCGCCCGCCACCCGCTCCTGGCTCACCGGTCCGGCGATGACGATGGAGCCCTTGTCAGGCAGGGCCATCAGCGGCAGGTTGTCCGTGTTGACCAGGGCCGGAATCCCGGCAGCAAAGCCGTCCAGATGGAACTGGACCAGCCGGGTGTCAGTGACCGGCGCCTTCAGGACGGCGACGATCAACTGCTCGCCGCCGGTGCTGCTCCGCACGTCGACATCGATGATGGTGCCGGAGCGCCGGGCGCCCGTCACATCGATCCGCTCGCCGGCGGGGCCGGTCGAGATAACCAGGTACGCCACGTTCCCCTGCGGAATGACAAACCCGACCCGAGAGGTCCCCAGCCGCTCCGCCGCCTCGCGCACCTGCAGCGGCGCCTGGGCCAGGGGGATGCGGGTCACGCTGATCCCGCCGGGCTTCGTCGGGCTGCCGGGCTTGCCCCCGAAGATATTGAGGATGGCGAAGGCCGCCAGCCCCAGCCCCAGCACGACCAAGAGCATGACGCCAAGTTGCTTCCTGCGATCAGGCTGCGGCATTTTGTTTAACCCTCCTCTTTGTCTTTATCCCAACTGACCGGGGGTCCGGAACCGGATCGGAATGGAGATTTTGGCGCCGGTCATGCCCTCTTCCAGGATGACGAAGCCGGTCTCCGTCAGCGCCGAGGTGTCAAAGGGAATATCGGCGACGAAACTGCCCCAGGACGGCGCCCCGGCTGCCGACTGCACACCCTTATGCCCGATGACCCGCCCCTTGGCCGTGGTGATGGTGACCGTGAAGCTGGCCTCAAAGACCTGTGCATACCCTTCCATGTGCAGCATGCCGCTGCTGCCGATGAGCGTCCCCTCCAGCGGGGTGATCATCGAGAAGCGGGCCTTGGCGTCCAGGGGAATCAGGGGCAGGTTGTGGCGGTTGTGCAGGGTGGGAATGGCGGCGAAGTTGCCGTCCAGGTTGAACTGGTACTCGGTGTCCGCCGACTTCAGCGGCGTCGTGCCGATGATCAGGCTGCTTCCGCCCGAACTGGTGGTGAAGTGCATATCGACAAAGGTGGGATTGACCAGGTCAGGCTGCCCCTCCGCCCGGTCGAAGGCGATCTTTTCCGCGGGATTGCCGGTCGAGATGATCAAATAGGTTTTGTCCGGCTTTACGATGGCGTAGCCGACCCGTGAAGTGGCAAGTTTGCTCGCTGCATCCGCCACGTCGGCGGGGACGCTGGCGGCAGTGACCTGGCTGAAGAATGCCGCCGGTGTGCCCTGTTGATGGGCCGCATCCGGTCGCATTTTGCCAATGGCGAGGATGCTCGTCAGTACGAGCACGGTCAGAACCCCCGCAATCAGGGCCCGCTTTTGGTTCTGCTTGTCCACGGTTCACCCGCTCCTTCGCTGAGACTTCCTTCGTTACGAAGTACGTAATAGCGGGGAGAAAGTTCCATAATCTGGAGGGATAATGAAACCGGCAGGGTCACCCCTGCCGGTTCTCCTTGGCCTGCGCTTCCGCCGCGGCGGCCTTCTCGTATGCGTCAATGGTCTCTTCGATATAATCGACCGGGTGGACGGCAGCGAGCCCGGAATTCTCCTCAAAGATCACCCGTGGGCGCCCGGTCTGGGCGCTGAGGGCCACATCCTGGTACGGAACGTACGCCTTCACGATCCCGATGAGGCGGGCGCTCAGCGAAGCCTTGGTCCCGTGAATGGTGACCGCCTCCGGCTTGGAGATGACGGGGCCGCCGCTGTTGCCGGGAAATACGAAGACATCCACCAGGAACTCGTCATTTGCCTTCCGCATCACGTCCTGAATCCGGGCGATGGTGCCGCTGCGCACGATGACCGTGTTGCGCCGCTCACCCACCAGGCCCATGGGGAAGCCCAGCACGTAGGCAAAGTCGCCCTCCGTCACGCCCAGGTCCCGCATCTCCCCGACGGTCACGGAATGGACGTCGTTCTGGAAGATGCTGACCTTCATGGCGTGTTCCCGGAGCTTCTTGATCATGATCGGCATGATGGCCACGTCGATCTCGGGGTCCGGGTGGGCCGTCCATTCGTTGCCGCCTTCGGAGTTGAGCGATTCGATTTCGTAGTCGCGGGCAGGCTCGTCCGCCTGGGGGTTGAACCGCAAGTAGGCTTTGGTCAATCCTTCAAAAACGTGCCGGTTCGTGATCAGGTAGACGCGGTAGAACTTCTGGCCGTCCTCCAGCACTTCTTCCAGCCGCCCGTACAGAAAGCCGGTGGCGACCCAGCGGCGGTTGCCCTGGGCGTCTTCCGTCCCGATGCTGACGACGCAGTCCATAAACCCTGGCGGAATCAGTGCCACGAAGATACCCCCCTGTCGGGATATTGAGAGGTATCTCTATTTCGCCCGTTGAGATGAAATCACCTCCAGCGGGCGCCCATCAGTCCGCCTCCCTGGCGGTGTTGTAGCCGCGCTCACCGAATGGCCCAGCGCGTTCCAGTCGCCTTGCAGCGCCCGGTTGGTGTGCGTGTTCCGTATCTGGTAGAACTCGAAAGTGTATCAGGGGAGGTTTCCCCTGTCAATCAGCAGGGCAGTAAAAGCAGCGACCCGCGCCACCGTGTGAAACGGCGGCGCGGGCCTGTGGAAAACCGCTTACGAATGCTTCATGATCACGCCTTCCAGCGTGTTGGCCACCGACTCGGCTTCGTCCGTAGCCTGCTCCAGCGTCTCGTAAATCTCTTTCATGGTGATGAACCGCACCGGGTCAGCAGAAGCCGTCTCGAAGATGGAGACGAGCGCGTTGCGCAGCGTCTCGTCGCCCTGGTTCTCCAGGAAGTTGATCTGGATGACCCGCTCCTTGATCTGTGGCACCTTGTTGCCGGCGAGCAGGTCGATGGCCGCGACCAGTTCGGCGCACTGCGCCCGCAGAATCTGGGCAAAGGCCTTGAGGAACCGGTCGCTCTCCTGTACTTTGTAGATGCTGATGCGTGCTGCGGTCGCTTCCATGGCATCGACTACCGAGTCGAGGGCCACGCCGAGCGAAGACAGGTCGTCGCGCTCCAGCGGGGCAAAGAAGCTCTTATGAATCAGAGCGAAGAGATCATGGGTCAGGTGGTCGCCTTTCGACTCCAGTTCCTTGATGGCCGGAGTCAGTTCGGGGCTGCGGGCCGGCTCGTTCAGCAACTGCGAGAGCAGGTTTGCCGTTTCGACCGCATTTTCGGCCTTGTTGCGCAGGAGTCGGAAAAACTCCTGGTTCTTGGAGTTCGTGAAGGGCAGCATGGCGGGTGATCTCCTCTCCTCTATTCCTTTCTCTTATCTTAACAAACCATTAATCGAATACAAGCATATATAAAGCTATAGACCCTCACATTTCAGCGAGGGTGTTGTTGGAAGAGGCGGCGCAATACCGCCAGGTCGCTGCTGGCGCGGGCGACGATGTCCGTCAGGCCGTAGCCGTAGGCGGCGGGCGGCGTTTACCCTTCAACCTGATCATCCTCGCAGTCGGTGTGGGGCAGTTCGTCCCAGGCGCGGAACTGCTCAGTCAGCCACTTGATGTGGTCCAGCATCTCCGGGTCCTGCATCAGGACCGACCAGGCCCGGCGGGCAGCGTCGACGAAAGCGGGCTGCAGCTCCTCCACCTTGTAGCGCTGTGTAAGCGGACAGAAGCCTTCGGCCCAGGGTGCATAGCGCATTTGCAGCCGGCCGTCCGCGGGGAGGAAAGGCTGCAGGGGATAGGTGCGGCACTCGAAAGGACGCTTCTCCCGGCTGCAGAGCTTGTGGCAGACCATAAAGGGCACCTGCCCGTGGTGCTGCCACGCCGGAGCGAAGTCGTAGTCGGCGGTAGAATGGAACGCCCATTTGATCCAGTCTTCCGTGCCGTCAAACAGGGGAAGCTCCCCCGGAATGAGGTAGACTCCGAGTTCCGTATCGGGGTCGGATGAGGTATCCGTACAGCACTTGTGGCCGCAAAGGGTACCGCAGTCGAACGGCAGCGGGGTGAGATCCGCCAGAATCCGCCGGGCTTCTTCGAGCAGCTTGCGGTCCGCCATGCTGATCAACCTTTCCATTGCTCGTCGCTTGTGGGACATGAAAATATGGTAGGATAGGAATGGCATTTCGGCAAGGAGGTATTCCAACCAATGGCTGAACTCGGGTTTATCGGGCTGGGGCGCATGGGCCGAAACATGGTTCGCAATCTGCTGAAGGCCGGGCATGCGGTCACCGTTTTCAACCGGAGTCAGGGCCCCGTCGCTGAACTAGCAGCCGCCGGTGCGCGCCCTGCCCCGGACCCGGCTCTTGTGGCCCGGAACTCCCGCGTCCTCTTTACCTGCCTGAGCACGCCGGACGTGGTGGAGTCGATCCTGCGGCAGGCCCTGGAGGGCGCCCGCCCCGGCGACATCTTCGTCGATCATTCGACCATTGGCGTCTCGGATGCCAAGCGCATCGCGGCCATGTGCGCTACGATGGGCGTGCAGTTCATTGATGCGCCGGTCAGCGGCGGCCCGTGGGGCGCCGAAGCCGGCACGCTTACGATCATGTGCGGCGGCGACAAGGCGGCGTATGAGACCGTTCTGCCCTATTTGCAGGCAGAAGGCAAGCAACTGTACTTATTAGGGCCCGTGGGCGCCGGCACGGTGGCCAAGCTGTGCAACAACCTGCTGGTCGGCATTCACGCGGCGGCGGCGGCCGAGGCGTTCGTGCTGGGCACCAAGGCGGGCGTTGACCCGAAAGTGCTCCTGGAGATCATCCAGGGCGCCACCGGACAGTCGAAGCAGATTGAGCGGAACTTCCCCAAGTTCATCTTCCCCGGCAACTTCGAGGCGGCCTTCTCGGTGGAGCATCTGCATAAGGATATCGGCCTGGCGCTGGGCCTGGGCAGGGACCAGCAGGTCCGCATGCTGCTGGGCGCCACGACGATGCAGCTCTACGAAGAAGCCCGGGCTGCCGGCTATGTCAAGGAAGACATGGCCTCGGTGATCAAGCCGCTGGAGGACCTGAGCGGGGTAAAAGTACGTGCATAGGTAAGCGGGAGCCCCGAATCGGGGGCTCCCGTTTCGCTACCAGAAGCGGCAGTCGTGGCGGTCCCGGTGGTCGCGGCGGTCGAACTTGTCGAAGTCGTGCCGGAACTTGCGGTCGCAGTCATGGCGGTCAACCTCGAAGCAGAATCCGTCGCGGCACTGGATGCTGACCGCACGCCGGCGCCGGTGATCGCAGTCGCAGCGGCGGTGATCCTTCTTGCAGCAGCTGTCCCAATCCATTTCAGGTCCTCCCCTGCCACTGGATTCGGGGCTTGTACGCCCCGTTTCAGGCTATGCGGCGGAGGGCGAATGGTTACAGTTACAGCTCAGGGACAGCAACCTGAGTGGTTACAGCTCCGGCGGGGCGACCCCTTGCATGCGCATCAGCAGGAACAGCTGGCCGCGGTGATGGATTTCATGCTCCATCACATGATAGACGACCCAGTTCATCGTCGCCCAGGGGAAGTCCGGGTAGGGCATGGCGAACTTGCGGTTCAACTGTGAGACCGGCGTGTCTCGGAGCCATTCCAGGGTCGTGCGGTGAATCAGGGCCCAGTACTCGATGAGCTGGTCCAGCTCCTCAAAGCGGTTCGTGTCCCACTTCGTCTCCCACGGCTCCTTGCGCAGGACGTTGCGCCAGATCCAGTGCCATTCGCAGTCGCACATATGGACGGCGAGGTCCCAGGCGCTGCGGTCGAAGCCCGGGGCCCTCCAATGCAGCTGCTCGGGCGTCAGCCGCCGAAGCGCCGCCAGGGTGATGGGGCGCAAATCCGTCTCCCAGTGCCGGTATACGTCGAAGGCGAGCACGTGCTTCCCCCCTTACGCCTGCTCCAGGAGTCCGTCCAACTCTTCCATGGCGGCCCGGTCCAGCATAGCGGCGGCGCCGGGGCGCTCAGGCATTAATCTGGCGACGTAGAGCCGTGCGATGGCCCGCTTGTGCTCGAACTCCTTGCCTTCTTCGAGCAAATAGGCGGCGGAAAGCAGGTCGGCCAGGTGGTTGAGCAGCCGGACGGCCTGCAGCTGGGCGAAGTCGCCGGACTGAAGGGAGATGTGGTGCAGCAGTTCGGGCACCTTGCCGAGCCGCCCGTGAACGTACTCCACGGCCTGCTCGGCGTCGGGATAGGCGACGCCCTCCAGTTGGGCGCCAATCTCCGCCATCAGGTCCGCCGGGCCCTGCTTGGCGAGCATGCGCAGCAAATCCAGCGCCAGGATGTGCTCCGGCCCTTCCCAGACCGTCAGGACCTGGGCGTCCCGCAGCATGCGAGCCATGGGGTACTCCTCGATATAGCCGTTCCCGCCGAAGCTTTCGATGCCGGCCCGCGCCATCTGCAGGGCCTTGTCGCCGGCCCGCGCCTTGGCGATGGGGATCAGCAGCCGGGCGAGGGGCCGGCCCTGTTCGAAAGCGTCGGCGGCCCGGAAGGCCAGGGCTGTGATCGCCGCGAGGTCGATCAGCATGGAGAGCAGTTTGGCCCGCATGAGCGGCTGCTCAACCAGGGGCTTGCCGAAGGCAATCCGTTTTGAGGTGTAGATGACCGACTCCAGGAAGCACCGGCGGGCCAGGCCCGCTGAGCCGATGGCGTTGTACACCCGGGAGAGGTTGATCGCCTCCATCATCTGCTTGAAGCCGGTGCCGGGGCCGCTGATCTGATAGGCCGCGGCGCCCTCGAGCAGCACCTCGCCGCTGGCGACGGCGATGACGCCCAGCTTATCTTTCAGGCGGCGGATGCGGTAGCTGTTGCGGCGGCCGTCGGGCAGCGTGTGCGGGATGAGGTAGAGCCCCAGGCCGGCGGTGCCTGGCGCCGCCCCTTCGGGGCGCGCCAGGGCCAGGGCGACGGGCGCGTCGGCGTTGGAGGCGAACCACTTTTCGCCCGTGAGGCGCCAGGTGCCGTCATCCGCCTGGTGGGCCACGGTGGTGATGGCCCCCACGTCGGAGCCGCCGGTCTTCTCCGTCAGCCAGGTGGCGCCCTGGGTCAGTTTCGCCGGGTCCGTAGCCGTCAGGCCCGGCAGGTAGCGGTCGCGCAGGTCAGGCGGGGCGAAGCGGTCGACCACCAGGGCGCAGGCGCCGGTGAGCGCCACGGGGCAGTAGAACCCCGATTCCGCCATGGCGACCATGTAGCCCATGGCCCAGGTGACCGCCGGCGGCACGGGGCCGGGGGCGCCCGCCGGGGCGTGGTGGCGCCACGCCACAATGCCCGCGCCGAACACCTCGGCCACCGTCTGCAGGTAGCCGGGGTTGTAGAGGACTTTGGAGATCTCCTCCCCCTGGCGGTCGTAGGCGACCAGCCGGGGCCGGCCTTCGGGCTTATCCGTGTAGTCGGCCCGGGGCGATACTTTGGTGCCGCACAGTCCGCCGAAGCGGCTCAAGTGCGGCTGGACCCATTCCATCATCTCCGGCGTGCAGTAGCGGGCGACGGTCGCCTGCAGGTTCGGATCCGTCTCCCACCAGTTCAAGCCTTCCCCCTGCTCATAGGCCGCGAAACGCATCCCACTCCCCCCTATTTCCAAGAACCCTCACTGTCTATATGAGAAGTTTCTCGGAAATACGTCAATTCCCTGCTGCCGGCACCCGCAGAACGGCACGACCCCCGCCACGCACCGTGGCGGGGGCCTGCAGCTTGTGTCAGTGTCAGTTCAGGAGGTGTATGCTCCTGGCCGGCGCGTCCCCTCGGGCCGGTTTCAGAGATACCACCTGCCACGGGTTATCCTCCTGCTCAGCCCCGGACGTCGACCATCGGCAGCTTAACCGTAATGAAGAGCCTCTGCCCATCTTTTTCGGCGCTGATCACACCGCCCATACCCTCGACAAGCCTGCGAGAAATGTAGAGCCCCAGGCCCATGCCCTGGCTGCGGCGGCTCTGGTCGGCGGTATGAAAGCGGTCAAAAATGCGGTCAACGTCACTTGGCAGCGGCACCTCGGTATCATTGCCAACCTTCACGGCATGGAAGGCGCCTTCCGCAATAAACGAGATGGAGACAGTCCCATGCGCGTACCGCAGCAGATTTTGAATCAGGTTATGCAGCACCCGCTGCAAGGCCAGTGGATCGGCACGGACAAGCGGCGGTTGCGCGGCGTCCTGTATGTCAAGCTCAATGTTTTTCCGCCCGAAGTCCTCGTGAAACCTGAGAAAACACTCGCAGACGGCGTGTTCCAAATGCAGGCTTTCAGAAGCGTAGCTATGATCGTCAAGCTCGAGGCGCGACAGTTCGTAGAAGCTTTCGGTCATATCCTGAAGCACCCTGACGGAATCCAAAATAACGTTGAGATACTCCGCCTGCTTCTCCGGCGACGGCGCCTTCTTGAGGAGCTGCAGATAGCCCGCCAGGGACGTGAGCGGCGTGCGCAGGTCGTGGGACAGGGCGGATATGGACAGCTTGATATTCCGCTCCATCTCCCCGACGCGCCTTAGCTGACTTTCATAACCGTCTACCATGCGGTTGATCTCCAGGACGGCCTTCGCCAACGCACGATCGTTCTCTTCCAAATAGAGCCGCCTGCCATGGCATGCGTGTTCGCCGAGTTCCCCGATCTGTGCAGCCAGCCGCTCGATTTCCCGCCGCACGAGATAGAACCGAACGGCGAAAAACAAGCACATGGAGGCCAATCCGCCGACCAGCCAATACATGCCGCCGCCCCCTATTCCGCGAGCCGGAAGCCCACGCCCCAGATTGTCTTGATATGCTTATGGGGCGATGCGGCGCTTAGCTTTGCCCGCAGATTGCTCACGTGCACACCGATGGTCTTTTCATCGCCCAGGGACTTCTCGTTCCAGATGCTTTCGTAGATGTTCATGCGGCTGAAAACCTTGTGCGGGTGGCGCAAGAACAGCTCCAGAATCTCAAATTCCCGCTGCGTCAGCTGAATCGCTTCACCGCCGACCGTTACTTCATGCGTCTCCAGATTCATATGGATGTCGAGAAAATGGAGGGTTTTTGCGGACTCGCTATTGGTATATACGGTAAACCGCCGAAGCTGCGCCGCAACCCGGGCCAGCAGTTCGTCAATGTCAAAGGGCTTGGTCATATAATCGTCCGCACCCTTGGAAAGCAAGTCCAGCTTGCTTTCCTTCTCCATTTTCGCGGACAGCACAATGACCGGCATGTACTCCCGTTTGCGCAGTTCGGCAAGCACATCTTCGCCGGTCTTCCCCGGCAGCATCAGGTCAAGAATCACGCACTTCCATGACTTCGTGGGCAGCACCATCATGGCCTCGCTGCCGGAATACGCGCTTTGGGGGCGGTAGCCCGCCCCGGTAAGCGCCTCACACAAAAGGCTGTTGATGGACGGATCATCTTCAATCACGAGGATCGGCTCGTCCATCTCAGACTCCACCACCATTGTCACTTTACCTCTGACCGCTTGAAGAGTGCGCAACCAACGACAGTAGGTACCACCAGGTACGCCAGGCTGACGATAATCCCTTGCCTGATGAATGCAGGGTCGAGGTTCAACGTCTGCTTCACGGGGTGATAGAAGCGCTGGATATAATACGACGGGAAATACTCAGCCGCAAAGGCAAGCACCCTGCCCGGATAGCTCTCGAAAAAGTGCATGACAACAAGTTCGCCAATCAACCATCCGATACCCAGCAAGATGGTCATTCCCGGATTCTTGCCCAGGAAGGCGAACAGGCAATACAGTGATGCCAACGTCAAGTGAAAGAACAGTTGCATGAAAAAATTCCATGAGGAGAAACGCAAGTATTCGCCTACGGGCATATCGCCAAAGCCGAATGCGACAGTATACCCTACCGTCTTCACAATAGTGACAGTTGCGTAGATGGCGGTAACGGCAATGCACGCGGCAATCAGTTTGGACAGGAATACATGCGTTCTGTTCTTGCCAAGGGCAAGGACGTTCCGCAGGGTGGAGGTTTGGAAGTCCGCGGCAACAAAGAACCCCACAAAAGCCACAATCCAGATGGCAAGGAAGGCGGAGCCATCAGCTACCATGGCAACAGCCCTTTGACCCAGAACCGGGGTCTTTTCCACGGCGTAGGCACCCTGGACTTCCAGCAGTGATTGCGCCGTGACGCCGGTGAGAATCCATGCCAGCAGCTTGCTATGAATTATCTTATACCATTCCGAGGAAATCAACGTTGTCATGGTCTACACCCCTCCGGTCAAGCTCACGAAGTACTCTTCCAGCCGTTGTTCCGAGACACCGATGCTTTCCACGACTATGCCATGTGTGACAAGCAGCGTGTTCATCTCGCCGGTCCGGCCGATCTGCTCGCGAACCCATAGTTCGTTGGCCGATACCGCCTGGCAGTCTTTCACGCCGAAGTGTTCTTTCAGCAGCGCCATGGCCCGGGCAGCATCCTTTGCAGTGATTCTGATGTGCTGCCGGGTCTCCAGCGCCAGTTCCGCTGCGGAAAGCTGTTTGACCAGCCTCCCCCGGTGAATGATCCCGTAATGGGTGGCAACCTGCGCCAGCTCATCGAGCAAGTGGCTCGATACGAGCAAGGTAAGCCCTCTTTCCTGGGCGAGGCGGCGCATTAACTCCCGCATCTCGATGATGCCCTTTGGGTCCAGGCCGTTAACCGGTTCATCCAGGATGAGAAACTCCGGGTTCGTAATCAGGGCGGTTGCCAGCGCCAGTCGCTGCTTCATGCCCAGCGAAAAGTTCTTGGCTTTCTTTTTGCCCGTATCGGCCAGTCCCACCACTTCGAGCGTCTTTATGATGGCGCCTTTATCGGGAACGCCGCCGATGATGCGCTGGATCTCCAGATTCTCTTCGGCGGTCAGGTTGGGATAGAGGGCCGGCGTTTCGATCGATTGGCCGATGCGCCGCCTGGCGCGCTGCAGGGCGCCCTCGCCGGTCTGCCCGAACAATTCCACCTCGCCGCTGGTCAGTGGCGTCAGCCCGGTGACAGCCCGCATGAACGTGGTCTTGCCCGCACCGTTGAGGCCGATCAGCCCGTAAATCTGGCCCCGCTTGATTTCTACGCTCACGTTATCAATTGCGTAAGCGTCGCCGTATCTCTTGCTGAGGTTTCTGGTGCGCAGTACATATTCGCTCATACAGCTTCTCCTTACGGTTTCGTATGAGCCTAGTATGAAGCGCAAAGGGCAAGAAAGACGATGGGCAAATCCAAAGAAAACGTAAAGATAGCAGAAGCCTGCACCCCCGTGCCAACGGGTGATGCAGGCTTCTTCGCGATGCGCCATCAAGTGGTCCACTGACCGTGAATGATGCCGACCAGGAACCAGGCGTTTCCCAACCGCTCGTAAACAAGGCGCAGGGACCGCCAGTCCATGCCGCCGTACTTGGCCTCAAACCCCGGGAAGTGGAACTCGACCATGAAGCCGTCGGGATAGGCTGCCCGCCAGTTGTCCGTCATCGTGCCCTTTCCGATCGACTCGTTCCAGCCCATCTGCGGGGCGTTGGCGAAGTCAACATCGTAGACGAAGCGGTCAAAGTAGTCCCGGAACCCCAGGTTGATGGGCTCCCCGCTGCCGGCATGCGTGCCCCACAGGTACAGCCGCTTGTTTTCCCAGGCGCTCCGGAATTCTCTGAGTGGAAGACCAGGTCTTTTTCCACGTTAACGTAGGGGTACGGGCTGAAGCGGATGCCCTTGTGCGGATGGGACATGGCCATCAGCTTGCCCATGTCCCGGGCTTTGAGCGCTTGAATCGCTTCTTGAGACCAAACCCCCAGCACTTTCTCGACTTCGGCGGGGGTCTTGGGGAGCGGCGGGGGCTCCTTGGCGGGCTGCTCGGGCTCGGCGGCGGGAGTCTGAGGCTCGGGGGCGGGCCCCTCGCTCGGCGCGGGCGCCGGGGCGCCGCCCTGGGGGGCTGGGGCAGGGGCGGGCTTGCCCGCCGCACACCCGGCAACCAGTACCGCAGCCAGGAGCCATGCAAACCGTCGCATCCAGCTCACCTCCAAATCTCTAATCTGTTGGACTGATGGGCGACAACTTCAGTTTCACCAAAATGAAAAAAGAGACGGCAGCGACTGCCGTCTCTCCGGAGCGTTTGTGCCTTACTGAGGCCGCTTCCAGGCGCCGGTGTTCTCGGGGGCCTTGCCCGGGTGCAGGGCATTGAACTTGGCGAGCAGCTGCTCGACGGTCTCGGCGTTCTCCTCGTCGGGAACGATGGACTCCGTCGGGCAGACGCCCTGGCACTGGGATTCGCCATAGACGCCGTAGCACTCGGTGCACTTCTCGGTGTCGACGACGTAGGTGGAGTCGCCCGCGCTGATCGCTTCGTTCGGGCACTCGGATTCGCAGGCGCCGCAGGAGATACAGGTGTCAATGATCTTAACGGCCATGGTAGAGAGTCCTCCTTACAGTAGCAAGTTGTATATAAGACTAGGGACAGCTTGTAGTTGAGGAAGTAGTCCGTATGTGCTATGACCGTCAGATCAAAAGAAAGGAGACGGCGGGCAATGCCGTCTCAGAGGCACATTCACTTGGAGAACTAAGGCTTCTTCCAGCCCTGGGTGTTCTTCAGCTCGCCGCCGGGATGCAGGGCGTTGAACTTGGCCACCAGGGTCTCGATGGTGTCCTCGTTTTCCTCGTCCGGAACGATGGACTCAACCGGGCAAACCGCGATGCACTGCGACTCGCCGTAGAAACCATAGCACTCCGTGCACTTAACCGGGTCAATCACGTAAATGGAATCGCCGGGGCTGATGGCTTCGTTCGGGCACTCGGGCTCGCACGCGCCGCAGGAGATGCAGGTATCAATGATCTTGACGGCCACGGAAGACTTCCTCCTTTAAGCGGTAAAGCGTATTCGCCAGCACGGGGAGCCGGCACAATTTACACGCAACGCGAAAAGTTGGCGGGACGGACCCTCAACCGAATACTAGCATACCCATCTAAAACCGCACCCGTCAAGCACTTCGAGAACATTTGTAACGCTGAGATTGATTCTCAGCCACCTTCGGATTGGCGGAGAATTGCCACTTCGTCACCGTCGGCGAGCACCGCTTCCTCCTTGGCATGGCGCCCGTTGACCAGTACGGCAAGTTCAGGCTCCCCGATAGCCAGAGCCGACCGTAAGTCGGCCACGGTCGTGCCGGCGGCGATCGCTTCATCACCCCGCCAGATGCGCTGCCCCCGGAAGGGCAAGTAGACTTCCAGCCGGATGATCAGTCGCTCTCCCATATGTGATCCAGCTCCTCGTCCGGGATTTCAAACGGGCGCCAAGACGAGCTTGTTGTTCGGGCCGCGAGCATCGCAGGTCGGATCCACTTCGTCACAAAGAATGCGGGATGTCAGCGCCCGGCCCCCCAGCAGCCCGTATGCGGGCGGCAGGGGCTCGAGCCGGTGCGTCAGATCTCCCATATGGATGCGCAGCATCATCTCCATGTGGCAGGCCCTCCTTACGCCGACACCAATTCGATTTCCGGAGCCGCTGCTCCTGCGCATGGAACTCTCTACCCGAGGGGGAAGGTAGATTGACGAACCAGGATGGAGGGAAGAACCGGATGGCCCAGACTCTGACCGCTCCGACCGTGCTGTCGCAGGAGTTGGCCGCCTTTCTGCAGGGGCCGCAGTTGGTGTTGGTGACCACGCTGGATGCAGACAGCAAGTGGCCCACGAACAACCTGATTACGTGGGTTTTCGCCAAAGATGAGTCGACCATTCGCCTCTGCGCCGATGCCAAAGGGCGGGTGATCAACAATGTCCGCGCCGATGACCGCGTGCTGCTGACGGTGATGACGGGTGGCGCCTGCCACACCATTGAGGGGAACGCACGCGTCATCAAGGAAGAGCTTGAAGGCGTTTCGCTGAAACTTGCCTGCGCCGCAGTGAAAGTCCGGGCCGTCCGGGACGTCACGTTCTGGGGCGGGAAGATCACCGCCGAGCCCCAGTACGACGTTACGTACGACAAGGCGCTCAAGGAGAAGCTGGACAGCAGCGTCTTCGCCGCCATGCAGAGCCTGTAAGGGGGCTACAACACGGTTGCCGTAGAGATGACATGACTGGCATCAACGCCGGTGGGTCCAAGCCCGCCGGCGTTTTTGCGCGCTCCGGGACCTGTGGGACTTCGGTCTCATTTTCCGGCGTGGGCCTGATATTCCGTAGGTCGTTTTCCGAATTATTTCGAACTTATTACACCAGCCTCGCTCACGCCTTGTCTATAGGCACAATAGTCTGATTATACGGGGGTATGTGCATGCACAAGCGGTTTACGATCATCCTGACGCTGTGTTTGCTGCTGGTCGTCAGCCTCCCGCCCGCCGCCAGGGCCGGCGTACTGCTGGCCGGAAGCGGAGCGGCGGGCGGCAGGCCCGGCACCTGGTATGTCGGAGCGACGGCGCCTAACGTGGATCACTCCAAACCCGTTCTGGTCTTCGTGCACGGCAAAGGCGGCTGGTCGGGCAGCTGGTGGGAGTCAACGGTCTATCACGGCACAAACGATATGTACACCTACGCGTACAACAACGGCTACCGGACCGCCTTCGTCGACCTGCACCCGGAAGCTTCCATGTGGACGAACGGCGAGCTGCTGAACCGGCAGCTCGATCAGATAACGGCCCACTTCGGGGTCAGCAAGGTGACGCTCGTCGCCCATTCCAAGGGCGGGGTGGATGCCAACGCCGCTTCCGTGCATTACGGGGCAAATCCCAAAATCAGCCGGGTCATCACACTCGGGTCGCCCCACGGGGGGAGCCCGCTGGCCGATATGGCGTACTCGACCTGGACCTGGTGGCTGGCAGCCCTGCTCGGGCAGCAGAGCGATGCGACGTACGTGCTGCAGACGGGCTATATGAGCTACTTCCGGTCGGTGACTGACGGCCGGGACACCGCCGTGCCGTATTACACCCTTTCGGGGTACAAGTGCGGCCCCGTCTTCACGGCCCTCTGGATGGGCTGCGCCTTCATCGGGGGCGAGGATGACGGCCTGGTGCCGGTCTGGTCGGCCCGCAAGCCGGGCGGCACCCACTTGAAGCAAGGCTACTGGGATCACGACGAGATTCGCATGGGCAGCCGCACGTGGTCCTGGTTTGCCCCCGTCATCCGCACGGCGGGTACAGGCACAGCCGTGGCTGCCGTTGGGCCGCAGCTGGCGGCGGCAGCCTCCCAGCAAACCGATGCGGGCAAGGGCGCCGGCAAGCCTGCGGCGCCGGGCAACGTCATTTTGCGGGGCGGCAGCACGGCGGAGAACGCCACCGCCGCATTCCCGGTGGAAGCGGGCGTGCGGGGCGCCACGTTCACGTTCCTGGCCAGCAGCGAGGACTTCACGGCGACGCTGGTGGGGCCGGACGGCGCCACCACGACCGTGGCGATGCGGGAGCAGGTCGCCAAGGACCAGATTTTCAGCGGCGCCTGGATGGGCACGGTCAGCGTCAAGTCCCCCGCAGCGGGTCAGTGGACGCTGGAAGCGGCAGCGGACGGCGAGACGGGGTATCTGATGATGGCAGAGCTCGACGGCGATTTGCAGGGGACAATCCGGGTGGGCCAGGACCTGGTGGCGCCGGGCGCGAAGCAGCAGGTTACCGTCGGCTTCAAGGGGAAGCTGCCCGCGGCGAGCCGGGCGGAAGCGGCCGTGGCCCTGGCGGGGCAGAAGCCCTACGGGCGCCCCGCTTTCAGCCAGGCGGGCTCGGCACAGTTCGCTGTGCCGGCCGGCAACGGGATTCACAACGTGACGGTGACCGTCGCGGGCACGCTGGATGACGGGAGCGCCTTCGAAAGGACGCTTGTCACCTCGTTCGCCGCCGTGGAGCCCGGCGCCCGGGGGAGCTGGCGGTAGGAACTCCGGGAGAAGGGGTCACGACGACACTGACAGTAGGCGCCCGTGATCCAGGATCCCGATAATCCTGATAGTCTGCGCCCGAGAGTAAGGGAACCCCGCGCTGCCCTACACGGCGTGCGCGGGGTTTTCATATTTGCGGTATCGGTCGAGAACCGTTTTCACCTTTTGCACCCGCTCCTCCACCGTGCCGGTCAGCAAGGTGAACGGCGTTTTCCGAATGGTCAGGTCAGCGATGATCTGTTTCTGGAAGATCATGCGGTTGACTTCACCGGACCGGTCCCACGTGTCCGCGTATGGTATATCGTCCCCGCAGGCGAAGACCAGGTCGTAGCGCAGGCCCGCCTGTCGTGCCAACTCCTCAAGCCTGGGGGTGGCGGTACCGTGGTAGTAGCGGGCAAACATGCATGTCGTAACAGCATTGGTATCCGTGAAGAGATACTCCCGCGCCTTCCAAAGTAGCCGTTCTTCCCGGTCAAGGTGGCCTTCAGCGATTTCCACCAGTTGACGCGGAGTCAGGCGCCGCTCGACCTGGTGCTGCTCCCAGTACTCGCGGCCGTACTCGGGCATCCAGACCGTGTCATACTCCCGGGCCATGCGCTCCGCCAGCGTCGTCTTGCCGGTCGACGGGGCGCCCATGAAGACCACGTTGGTCACAAGATCCCGGTAGACCAGCGGATCCAGGAACTGACGGCAGTTGTAGGGCGACTGCCGGACCGCCGTGCCGGAGACGGGGAATCGGCGGCGGTCCGTATCAACCAGCCGGTTGACGGCACCCAGAGCCAGGCTCATGTGCTCGCCGTAGAACTCGCTGCAGTAGAAATGCGTCACCCTGCGACCGCCCAACCGCTTCAGCAGGTATTGCTCATGCCGCCGTTTGATTTCCGGGGCGTCACCTACCTCTGTGGGCCCGTCCCAGGCTTCCAGCACTTCCACTTCCGGGTACAGGGCCCCTCATGCGGTCGTTGATGCGGCGGCTTCCGCGGCCATCTCACGGCACCAGTCGAGATAACCCTTGACCGAGAGCACCAGGAAGACGAAGTAGGTCAGGGAAGTCAGGTAGAGCCCTGAATGCCAATAGAGCACCACGCTGATCACATCCACGGAGTTCCAGACAAACCAGTTCTGCAGCACTTTGCGGTTGAGCAACTGCTGGGCGGCCACCGAGCCCGCCAGAATCGCCGAATCCCAGAACGGCAGAACGGACTCGGGGAAGAACCGGGGAATGGCCCAGCCCACGAAGGCATAGCCGGCAACCCCCGTGGCGGCAAACACAACGGCCTCCTGCCAGTTGAGATGCTTGGTGCGGTGGGTGCGATTCCTGCCCTTCTCCGTCGTCCAGTAGTACCGGCCGTAGAACTGCAGCGCCATGAAGAAGAGCTGCAGCAGCGCTGAGCCGACTAGATGCGCCTGCCAGAACATCACGAAATAGATTAGGATGCCGGCCACACCTACCGGCCATATGGCCATCTTCTCACGGGCTGCATACCAGACACAGGCAAGGTTGGTCACCATGCCCCAGAACTCCAGCCCGGAAACCAGCTCCAGCAGCTGTGCATACACGTCCGCCATGCTGCATTCCTCCCGTTGACAGGCTTAGCGGTCTGACCAGCCGGGGTTGGACCGGAAGAGCCGCGCCGGCCGGTGACCGGCGCCCGTGCGCCTTTGGTTGGTGGGAATCACCATGCGGTCGATATCTCTGCGGAATTGCATATCCAGGATCTCCCGGCCGAGGATCACTTCGTAGACTTTCTGCAGTTCTTTGATGGTGAACAGCTCCGGTACGAGGTTGAAGGCGATATCGGTCCACTCCAGCTTGTTGCGCAGCCGTCCGAGGGCGTAGTGGATCATTTTGGCGTGATCGAAGGCTGTGTCGCCGCACTCGATGATCTGCCGCTTCGTCCGGGTGCTGCGGCCTTCCGTCTCCCACGCCAGGGAGAGTATTGCCGACATTTCCGTCTCTCCGTCGCTGAGGGTGATTCAAAAAGCCGCCTCAACTTTGGAGGCGGCTTCTTCGCTGTTCAACCTAGTGAACGGCCGTGGCCAGTCTTCCTTCCACTTCCCGGCGCAGGCCGGCCGGGTCGTAGTCGCTGCGGACCCGCACCCGCATGAGCGGGAGGCCCGCTGCCACCATGGCCCGGTCCAGCCATTCGTCGCGCTTCTGCCGGTTTGGCATATGGTGGGAGGAGTCGTCGAGTTCAATGGCTAGCAGGGGCTGGTGGTCATCGACCGTGGTCAGCAGAAAATCGATATGTTTGGCAGCAATGCGGTTCCATGCGGATTGCCACTCCAGGGTGTCGCCGCGGACTTCGATGACGTCGGCCAGGCGGACTTTCGGACAGATCAGGACCTCGTTGCCGACGGCCTGAAAGAGGCGAACGTAAAAGCGCTGCTCGGCCGCAGTCAGCAAGGTGGCGCGGCGGATGTAGGGGCTGACGTGCATCTCCACCCCCATCTGCTCATCCTCACGATCCTTCCACTTTAGATAGAGTACCAGGGCGAACATGGCTACGGCAAACGTAACGGCCGACGCGGTGGCCACCTGCAGCCAGAGCGGCGCATTCACCAGTGCAGATCCCCTTCCAGAATGGCTCTGCCGATTATATTCTTCTGAATCTGGCTTGTGCCCTCCACGATCTGCAGTTGTTTTGCGTCGCGATAATGCCGCTCCATCGGATAATCTTGCATGTAACCGGCAGCCCCGAGAATCTGCAGGCAATCGGTGGCGGCCTGGACAGCCAGGTCGGTGGCGCTCAGCTTCGCCACGGAGAGCTTCCAGGCGTCCGTCTTGCCGATGTGGCCCCGGTCGACCGCGAGTGCGGCCCGGTAGGTAAGCAGTCGGGCGCCTTCCAGCTGAACGGCCAGGTCGGCCAGCATCCACTGCAGGCCCTGGTGCTCCAGAATCGGCTTGCCGAAGGTCCGGCGCCGGCGCCCGTATTCGGCAGCGTAGGTGATGGCGCCCTCGGCCAGGCCCAGGCCCCGGGCGGCGACGACAGGGCGGACGGAGTTGAGGGTACCCATGACGACCTTGAAGCCCTGTCCGCCGGGCGTCCCCAGCATGGCGGATTCAGGGACTTCCACATCCTCCAGCATTACCTGATGGACGGGAACGCCCCGCACGCCCATCTTCCGCTCTTTCTTGCCGACCGTAAGGCCGGGTGTGCCTTTCTCCACGACGAACATGACGATGCCCCGGGCGCCCGCCCCCGGCTCCGTCTGGGCAGCCACGGTAAAGAAATCCGCCTGCCCGGCGCCGGAGATCCAGTTCTTCGTGCCGGAGATGACCCAGCGGTCGCCCTGCCGGACGGCCCGGGTCCGAATGGCCGACGCATCGGAGCCGGCGTCGGGTTCGCTCAGGCAGAAGGCGCCCCGCAGGGTGCCTGCGGCGATGCCGCCGGCGTATTTGCGCTTCTGCTCTTCGGTGCCCCCGAGCATGACCGGCATGAGCGGCAGCTTGCTCAGGAGGAGCATCAGTCCCGAAGCGCAGCAGTACTGTGCGACCTGCTCCACGGCCAGACAGAGGCCCAGCGTCCCCATGCCGGCGCCGCCGTACTCCTCCGGGATCGCGATGCCAAGCAGACCGGCTTCCGTGAACACCTGGAACAGATCCTCCGGATACGCGGCTTCCTCGTCGATGGCCGCGGCCCTGGGCGCGACTTTCTCGCGCGCCAGACGCCTGACCAGCGCCACCAGCTCCTGCTGCTCAGGTGTCAGATCGAAGTTCACACCCACTCCCCCCATCCAGATCATACTGGGGTTCACTTTCGTGTCAGAACGGGGTTCTCCTCCTTACGGCGCCCGGTGCCACGCGGCCACCTTCACCAGTCTCGGCGGCACTGCCGTGGGCCAGATGGCCAGGGCGGCGCCTGCTGCAGCCGTGACGCCCGCCCAGAATGCCACGGCGTATAGGTCGTGGCCCAGAACGGGGTTGCGCCCCGCCCACAGGCCGTGGGCGGCTAACGCGCCTACCATGATCGCCGTACCGGCTGCAAACAGGGGGAAGCCGGGCCCAACCAGACCGACGTACGCCATGGCGCCGATCAGGCCGGCCGTGACCAGGGCCAGCAGCTTCAGATGAAGGAAGGCGATCACCAGATTCCGCTCGGCCGCCAGTTCCGCCCAACCCGGCAGCAGGGGCAGCGCCTCCAGCACGGCCTTCATCGCCAGCGCCGCAGCGGCCGTCAGCCACCAGGGGCGTACGACGGCAGGCAGCCGGTGCGACGAGCCGGCCATGTTAATCAGGTACAGCACCTGGGCGGCGCCCAGGCCGAGTCCGGCGGCCTGGGCTGCGACGGCGAGCGGCCCTTCCAGCCCGAACGGGATCAGCAGCCGCAGCGCCGCCGGGACCGTCATGGTCAGCAGCAGCAGGGACTGCCACCGGGCCATGGTCCGGTTAGCCAGGCCCCCGGCGAGGGCGGCGGCAACCCCCATGATGCCGGCCTCCAGCCAGCCGTCGCCGTAGGCCTGCAGGAACAGGTAGACTCCGGAGTTGCCGAGCACCGGGTCGGAGGTGTGGACCATCACACGGGTCAGGATGATCAGCACCGTACCGAAAGTCGAAACGAGCAGCAGTACCACGGCAACGCCAATGAGCCAAAGGGCGGCGGGCCAGTCGCGCACCGGGCGCCCCTTCACGTTCTGCCAGAACACGAATGCGAAGAAGAACCACACCACTTCATTGGCCGCGGAAAACGCGATGGAGGGCGCTGCATAGCCCCAGAGGGCGAATGTGACCAGCGCACCACCCACCGCCGTTGGCGACAGCGCCAGCAGCCACCTGAGCTGCCGGGGCACCACCAGCGGCTCGCCCGTCAGTCCGGGCAGGACGTACAGAATCAGCCCCATCAGGCCGAGTCCGGCCCAGCCGAAGTACGCCGTGTGGCTATGTGCGTGAATCAAGCTTCCCCAGTCGAAAGGCCGCGGGTTATACATCCAGACAAAGGCTGACCGCAGCCAGATTCCCAGTGCGAGCACCACCAGGAACCAGCGGGCGGACGACCTGATCAGGACCTGGTCAGCCTCCATAGCACCCCACCTCGTTTCGTCAGGCTCGAACCGTTTCCGTCGGCCAGCCATTAGGGACGGAAACGGTCCGACCCTTCCTTCAACTCCTCGTCTCGTCAGGCTCGAACCGTTTCCGTCGGCCAGCCATTAGGGACGGAAACGGTCCGACCCTTCCTTCAACTCCTCGCCTTTACCTTATCCGAAAAGAATAGCGCGAACACGTGACGGTCGTCACAGTTCGCGCTGATTCGTGCATCACCGGTACCCGGCAAACTCCAGCCGCCGGACGGTGCCCGGCATATGTAACTCTTCCAGTTGCTTCAAAGCCGTCCTGAGCACTTCCATCTGCAGGTCCTTGTTCTCGGCCGTGCCCAGGCTGTGCCCCCACTTGAAGCCTTCCGGGCAGATCGCCCGGGGGGGCCGCTGGTGCTCCGACGACTCCCAGTCCGTGGTGATCAGCACCGTCGGAATGCCGGCCATTTCGATCGCCCGCTGAACCGCAACGACCGTGCGGTGGCAGAGCGGTCAGCCGGCGGTCAGGAGGACCGCATCAACGGGCGATCGCTCGATCTCTTTGGCGACCGCCGGCGCGGTCTCGTTGTAGTACTTCTGCAGGCGCAGGCTGTAGCCCATCAGCGTCAGATGCTTCGCGGCAACGCCGCCGATAAACCCTGCCGCCTGCAGCTCCCGCAGCCGGCCGATGGGGAAGATGACATTCATGTCCTTCAGCGCCTCGGAGCGGTCATAGTGTTCTTCAGGCGCCCCGTGTGTGATCATCAGGTCCACGGTGTTCACGTCGCCGGGGATCTCCCGCCAGGTGTCATCCCCCTCCGTGGCGAACGGCGTCTGGTTCTTCATGTGCACGCCCGCCGTGGAGACGATCGCAATCGTCATGTCAGAGAGCTTCCGGGTAATCGGTGTATAGGGCACGCAGCGCCTTGACAGATCGGCCATCGTCCAACCTCCGTCCTTATGGAAGGCACGCAGGCGGGAAGCCAGTGACTTCCCGCCCAGATGTGTTGTCGTGGCAGGGTCCCCGCCACACCTATAGAGTTACGGCAGCTTCCGCAGAATCTCGAAAAGCTCCTCGTTATCAGGCTGCTCCGTAATGGGATGCACATCCACGAAACGGATAACGCCTTCCTTATCGATGATGAACAGGGCTCGCTCTGTAGCGCCGTAGGCGGGAGAGCCGGCGTCGGTCCGCAGTACGCCGAAGGCTTCAGCCGCTTTTCCGTGCGGGTAGAAGTCGGAGAGCAACGGATAGCTGATGCCGCCAATCGACTTGGCCCACGCCTTATGGCTGGGGATCGAATCCACGCTAATACCCAGAACCTGGGTATTGTACTCCTCGAAACGAGAGAGGTCATCCTCGTACGAGGGCATCTGGGCGCTTCAGACCGGGGTCCAGTCCAGGGGGTAGAACGCGATGAAGACGTTCTTGCCCCGCAGACCGCTGAGGCTGATTTCCGTGTCAAGGTGGGACTTCAGCGTGAAGTCCGGCGCCTTGTCTCCGACCTTGACGGTCCTGGTCGAAGTTGCACCTTTGGGCATGTTTCTGCCTCCTTTGTAATGGGGGTGTTCCAAGCAAGTAGGATTGCCGGATGCTGCCGCGGCTATGCTGCCAGAGCAGCACGGAAGTGGTCGTCCTTCCAGTCACCCACCTCTAATAGTACGAGACGCAAGTGGTGTTGTAAACAAAAAAGCGTTCTCTCATGATGCTTTTTGGCTATACGATATAGTTATTCAGTCCGACCGAGTTCGGCCTGTAGCCCAGCCGCCAGACCCGCCAGCTCCTGGGCAGCCAGCGAAGTGCCGTAGACCACGGCCACGAGCTGTCCCAGGTCCTCCTTGACACGCTTGAGGTTGGTGGCGCCCGTCCGGGCCACCTGCTCGACCTGGTGGACCGCCGTAAGGACGTGCTCACTGCCGGCGGCCATCTCTTCCGTGGAAGCGGTGTTCTGCTGGCTGATGGCCGCCACCTGGCCCATGGTCTCTTCCACGGCCTGGCTGCTCGCTGCGACCGAATGCAGCCGCTGCAGCATGGACCGGACCTGATCGGCCGATGCCCGGGCCGAGGTTCGAATGGCAGCCAGCGCTTCGCCTGCCTGCCGGGAGACTTCGATCCCCTCGTCGGCCCGGCGGCGGGCGCCTTCCATCACCGTCGTCGCCTGGGTGATGCCGGCCTGGATCCGGGCAATCAAAGCGCCAACTTCCTGCGAAGCCTTGCCCGAACCTTCGGCGAGCTTTCGCACCTCGTCGGCGACCACCGCGAAGCCACGCCCGTGCTCGCCCGCCCGGGCGGCTTCGATGGCCGCGTTGAGCGCCAGCAGGTTGGTCTGGCCGGCGATGGCCGTGATCGTCGCCACGATGTGACCGATCTGGGCGGACAGGCTTCCGAGATCGCCGACGGTACGGGAGGCTTCCTGAACGGCGCCGCTCAGGCCCTTCACGCCCTGCAGCGTCTGTTCCAAGGCGGCTGCGCCCCGTTCCGCCCGGTCGGCAGCCTCTTCTGACGCCCCGTCAACGCCGGTGGCATACTCGGCGATCTCACGGAGGGCGCCGGCCATTTCGCGCGTGACGCTGAACGTCTGCCTCGCTTCCCGGGCCTGGTTTTCCGCCCCGGCCGCGATCTGCCCGATGGCCTGCGACTGTTGGCCCAGGCTATCTGTGATCTGCTTGAGCGCATCCGTCTGTTCATGCCACCCGCTCTCCAGCTGGTCGACCAGGGAGCGGAAGGATCCGTCCAGCCGGTTCCGGGCTTCCTGGCTGCCCCGGTCCAGGCTGGCCGCCGCCCGGGTCAGAGAGTCGGCTGTGAGTCCCGCCTGCTTGAGCAGCCCGTCCAGCCGCTGTAGGGCGTCGGCCTGCTCCTTGGCCCGGCGCAGGTTTTCCCGGCTGATCTCCCCGTACTTGATGGCAACTAAGGTGAGGATAACCAGGATGAACAGCATGATGACGACCTGCCCAGCGACCATATCCAGGGTCGTGGTGGCGGCGCCCGTGTAGTGGAACCACGTAGAACCCGCGGCCAGCACGGCTGCGGTACCGCTGGCAAGCAGGGTGAGGACCACGTCGGCGTAGACCAGGCTGAGGCTCACAGGCACCAGCCAGAGCGGCCATTGGGTGCCGTTCGTGTCGGGAATATGAATGGCCACAAATAGCATGTTGGCCATCAACGCGATGATGGTCAGGTGCCGCATCGGCTTGCCGGAGAGCCCGCGCCAAGCTGCGACGGAGGGAACGACCATTGCAGCGAGGCCGGCCCCGGTGAGGTCGAACCAGACCTCCCACTCCATCTTCATGAGACCTGTTGCGATGGCCAACGCGATCAGAGCGTAGAGCGGGAGCACCGACCACATCACCTTCATGGCCCACCGGTCCAGAGCCCGACTATGTACAGCTTCCTCGGACGTTGCAGACACCCTTTCCCTCCCCTTTCCCACGTCACCCTGATACTCTTGCAGCCGGATCTTCCGTGTGGCAAACCTAACTTTTCCTCTAGAAGCAATTTATAGGACATCGAATTCGCATGAGTGACCGCCTTTTCCTGCCACTCCCAAGGGTTTTCTGTTGCCGCCTATGTAAATGAAGGCTGCTTATGTGGGGTAATGGAGGCATTTTGCCACGGAGGGCGCGGAAGCCACGGAGTGACACGGAATGGGACAATAAAATGGCGATGGCGCTGATTGCGCAGATCACAGATCAGAGCCAGCGCGGATTTCCGGGCAACAACCAAAGGTAGATGGAATTGTATATTACTATATTCAATTATAAAATAGATGGCAGATCCTGAAAGAACCATCAGACAAGGCGCAGGGACACATTCCCACTTCCACTGCCGCGATTTCCGTGTCCCCTTCCGTGCCTTCCGTGGTAAAAATCCCGTTCCCATTCCCGCGTTGAAGGCCCGAAATGTGACAGGACCTTACCGCCTTCGGCAGCAGATATGGGCTCCAATGCTGAGGCTCCAGAAGCCACATTCCGCTTCTGGAGCCTCGTTGTCGCCTCGCACGCAGAGAGCGAGATGCTATTCCCTTCTCCCCCGCAGACGGATCGCCTCCTGAGCAAGCAGCAGCCCGACGGTGTTATTCCGTTGCCACTCCTCGGCAAAGGCCGACAGCGGCAAGGGCCCCCCATCCGTATAAACGCCGATCTCCAGCGTAAAGCCCGGGCGCCCCAGCGCCTGCACGAACCAATCCTTGTAGCCCCCGCCCGAGGGGTTCTCCTCCACTGGCATCAGGCTGTAGCCCGTCGCTGCGGATAGCTGCTCGGCAATCGCGAGGTCTCGTTCGTAGTTCTCCGGAGCCGTGTGGAAGTGCCAGTAGATCACCCGCCCCGCCGAATGATACGCCGCAACGACTTCCGGCTCCAACTCGAGCGTGAAGTCATAGAGCGCCCCGCTCTCGGGGGCCGAGAGCGGCGCCGACCCTTTGAAGTGAGAGAAGGCCGGCGCCGCCGGGCTGGCGACGATGTGCGCCCAATCGGCTGGGTACTGGCGGTTCAGGTCAACGCCCTGCCCGTTCGCTTTCCACCCGGTGAAGTCGCTGGAACCGCCGCCCATGCGGATCAGATCCGCGTGTGCATTGGATGGGAAGGCCGAGAGGCCAACTTGGGAAAGCGTGACGCCATCCGGGTTGACCATGGGCACGAACCAGATCGTGGCTAGTTCAAGCAAAGCTGCGACTTCCACGCCCTCATAAGTCTGCCACGTGGCGGCTGCGAGCGCGTACCGGTCGGCCATGGCGGCGACCAGGTTGGCCGTCAGCCATTCGGAACCGTGGTGGGCGCCGTTGATCAGTACGGGGGCCGGGCCGGTGCCCAGCCCCAGCGCCCAGATCTCCCGCCCGAAGGCGCTCCGGCCCAAGGAGCGGAGCTGGACCAGCCCCGGGTACTGCTCCCGCAGGCGCGCCAGGTCAATGGACAGCTGTTCGTAGGTGTAGACCTGCTCAGGATTGACGACGGGCACCGGCACGGGCGCCGGGGGCGGGAGTGGCTCCGCTTCGGCCGGCGGGGCAGGCGCCCGCACGAGGCGGGCGGCACCGGATTCCCCGGCCCGCACCCGGCCCGGGACGAGCAGAGACAGGACCAGAGCCCCGGTCACCAGCCACAAGTGGGGCTTCACGTCCTCACCTCTCACTCGGAGCATTCCATTGCGCCGATGCAGTCCCGGCCCGCGGGGTCGATACGGTAACGACGGCGTGCGTACTCCGCACCACCCAGTCGACCCAGATCTCGCTCCGGGCCGGGCGCCCGCCTGCGGCGACCCAGCCTTCCAGGTGGCCCAGTTCCTGCGCCGACTTGCCTGAAAGCACCGCCACATCACCCGCCAACTTGACCGAGATCGGGCGTGCCGTCTTCATGGAGACCGCCATGTCGGTGACGTTTGTCGGCAGGCCGCCCACATTCTGCACGGCGGCTGTGAGCTTGTACAGCCCCGCCCCGAGGGGCTCCGCCGTCAGCGCCACCGCCAGCCGCGGCGTCGCCAGCGCGTGCGCCACGATGAACGCGGACGCCTTGCGCACCTCTTCTACCAGAAGGGGCCCTTCCGGTGGATTCTGCAGCGATTGCTTCCAATCCCAACCGCCGATCTCCACCGGCCCGAGCTGCGGATGGTCAAAAGGCGCCCAGTCCACGAACCCCCTGCCGCCCAGCTCCCGGTCATTCCAGGCCAGGCGCTTCCGTTCAGCCTCGTCTTCCTGCTCGGCTGAACGCGCCAGCAGACCCGCCAGCCCAATCTGCGCATACCCCTCGCCGCCGGAGCGCAGGTCCGGGTTCCACAGTTCAAACGTAAAGGCCTGGATGCCATAATGCTCGTACGCCCAGTCGTCGGCCCCTTTGACCAGCGCCTCCTGCCCGGGAAAGTGGAAGGCCTGGAACGTCGATTTGCAGGGCGATCCCGTCAGGCGGGTGCACAGTTCGCCAATCCGTTTGAAGACCTCAAGGTCGGGCGCACTCATCTTGTCGTCCGGCCCGTAGGACGGTGGGCGCAGCAGCACGCTGCCCGTCGTATGGAAAGCCACATAGGCCCCGATGTTTGGGTGCCTCACGATGAAATCTGCCACCGCCCGGGTCTCGGGCTCACTGAGCGGATACGGGCCCGCCCCGGGCTGCTTCGCCTCGGGGTTCCAGAAGGCGGGGTAGTTCCGGTTGAAATCAAGGCGCCACGGCGCCCTCGGCGGCGGCACCGCGAGGCCGTCCCAGCCCTTGATGAAGCCCTCGGTGTAAAGCCTGTAGAAGGGGCCGACCCGATCCTCCGGGCGGCGCCGCACCATCGCCCGGGGGTCAGCCGCCGAGACTTTCCAGTCCCCGTCGGGGTGGGTAGCCCGCATTGTCAGGATCTTGCCGTCGCCGTTTGCATCCGCCGGGTAAAGGCCCGGCGGTTCGTCCGGCTCCGGATAACGCCGGGGGCTGGACCGCAGCAAGTGGGGCGTGGTCAGGTACATCTCCACGCCGTCCACGGCTATACGGGGAATAGCGTAGACCGCCCGGGTGTCCAACAGCTCGGTCGCCGCCGAATCCAATCCGTACTTCGTCAGAAGCCACCAGATCGTATAGAGGGCAGCGGCCCCGCCCGTCACCTCGCCGGCGTGGGTGTTGGCGTCAACGAGATACCCGGGCTTGCGATCATGCAGCCCGGTGCCGGCGTTGGTCAGCGTGACGGCCCAGACGGAGCGCCCCCCGGCAGACCGCCCGACCTCCGCCAGGGTGCAGAGCTCGGGATACTCGGCAGCGCACGCCTGCAAGAAGGCCGTCATCTCGTCGTAGCGCAGGTAGCGGCCCGGCTCATAGGCAATCACAGGTTCAACCTCCCAGGATGATCTCCCGCGACGCCGTACCGCCCCGGGCATGGGTCACGGTCACAATGGCGGCGGCGCCGGCCGGCGCCTGCACCACCCACTCGGCCCACTTTTCCGTCTCAGGCGGGGCGCCGGCGCCCCAGAAGGAGACCCCGCCGCCGCCCCGGCCGGCGATCTGGCCCAGTTCCTGCTTCTCTTTGCCGCCGACAACCCGGGCGCCGCCCGTCAGGCGTATCTCAACGGGCTTCGTCATCTTCATGTCGACGGCGACCTTGGTCACGTTCGTCGGCAGATAGCCCCGGTTGACCACCTGAACGGCGACTTTCCACAGGTCTGCGCCCACCGAAGCCACCCGCACTTCGCCAACGGCGAGCCGGGGCAAGGAGAGCGCGTGCTCTACCGTGAACAGGCAGTTCTTGTGCACTTCCTGATGCAGCAGCTTCTCCGGCGGGTTCTGGCCGCAGAACTTCGGCTCCCAGCCGCCGATCTCCACCGGCCCCAACTGCGGGTGCTCGAACGGCGTCCAATTGATGAAGCCCTCGCCCGCCAGCTCCCGGTCGTTCCACTGCAGCTGCAGCAGCGCCTCTTCCTCCCGCTTCTCGTCCGGGAGGTTCTTCAGTTCCTTGAACGGCCGGTATGGTACGCCGCAGATGTAAGGGAAGTTCCAAAGCTCCATCTCGAAGCCCTGGACGCCCATCTGGTCGTAGCACCACTCCAGCCAGGAGCCGACATCCAGCCGCTCCGGATTGTAGTCAAAAGTAAAATACTCGTAGACGCTCACGGTCGGGTAGCCGGTCATCCGCTGGCACGTCTCGCCGATCGCCTTGTACATGCGCAGGTCGAACTCGTCCAGCGTGTCGTCCCCCACCAGCGGCGACGGGCGAAGATTCATGCCCGACCGGGTGTGATAGCTCATGGCCGCCCCGATATTCGGGTGCTTCAGCCAGACTCCGCCAGCGCCCGGGTCTCCGGCCGGTCCAGCGGATACCGCCCCGACCCAGGCTGCCGGTGCTGGGGCTTCCAATTGAGCGGGTAGTTCCGGTTAAAGTCGAAGCCGCGCTCCCGAGCGTAGGGGCCCCCTGGGTCGCCAGTAATTGCCCGCCCGTCGTAGAACGGCTCCAGCTCACCCCAAGGCGTCCGCCGCTTGATGAGCCCCTCGGTGTAAATCCGGTAAAACGTGCCTTCCCGATCTTCAGGCCGCCGCCGCACCATCAGGCGGGCGTCCTTCGGCGACACCTTCCACTCGCCCTCCGGGTGGGGAATCCGCATCAGCAGAATCCGGCCGTCGCCGTTGATATCCTCCGGGCGCAGCCCCTCGGGCTCCTCGGGAAGGGGATACATGAGCGGCGTGGATCGGAGCATCTGCGGGTGATCGAAGTACCACTCGGTGCCGTCGACCGAAAGCCGCGGCAGAATGTAAACCGTTCTGGTGTCCAGCAGTTCCGTCACCGCCGGATCGGTGCCATAGTTCGTCAGCAGGTAGTGAATGGTATAGAGCGCCGTCGCCGATGCGGCAATCTCGCCGGCATGGTGCTGACCGTTGATGTGGTAGGCCGGCTTGACCAGGTCATCGCCCGTGGCGAAGTTGGTCAGGGTGACCGACCAGATCGCCCGCCCTTCCGCCGACTTGCCCACGGACTCCAGCCGGCAGAGCTGCGGATACTGTTCCGCCCACTCCTGTAAGAACGCCGTGATCTCGGCGTACCGATAATACTTACTGGAGCTGTACATGCCTCACACCTCCGCCCCGAGCGAGAGGACTGCCGCCACCTTGCCGGCCCGCTCCGACAAAACGCGCACCGTAAGCGGGCCGCCGGAAGGCGCCTTCACGATCCACTCCACCCGCCGCTCCCGCTGAGCCACGACGCTGCTGGGATAGAAGCACGCGTTCGGTACAATCCGCCCGTCCAGATGCTCCAGCTCTTCCCGCGGCTTGCCGAGCACGAGCTCGGCGCCCGGGGGCAGGGCGACCTCTGCCAGAATCGGCTTGACTGCTTTGACGGTCTTGGCCTGTTCAGTCACGTTAGTCGGCAGGTAACCCCGGTTCTTGACGACGACCTCTACTCGGTAGACGCCATCGCCGAGATGCGCCGCAGCGGCCCTGGTCAGTTCAAGGCGGGGCGCCGCCGCCGCGTGCCTGAGGCAGAACAGGGCGTTCTTGTGCGCCTCCGCCTCGAGAAAGCGCTGAGGCGCGTTCTGCAGCAGGTCCTTCATCCGCCAGCCGCCCAACTGCACCTTGCCAAACTGCGGATGGTCGAAATCGTACCAGTCGACGAACCCTTCGCCCGCCAGCTCCCGGTCAATCCAGGCCAGCATGGCCAGGCCCTCAGCCTCAACGTCCCGCTGCATATGGGGCGTCAGGAACGGCACCCGGTCGAGCCCTGCCCGGACCCGCAGGTCCCACAGTTCGGTGGAGTAGACCATGAGGCCGAGATTCTCGTAGCACCAGTCGAGGAACGAGCCTTTGATCGGCTTCTCCTTGTCGTAGGCGAAACCGTCAAAGACGGAGACGCAGGGGTAGCCCGTCAGCCGCTCGCCGACCTGCCCGATGGCGTTCCAGGCCAGGCGGTCCTTGGCTGGCATTTTGTCATCCGTCCGGAAAGCTGAAGGCCGCAGGATGATACCCGTGGTCGTGTGAAAGGACTGGCCGCCCACAATGTTCCGGCGCTCAAGCAGGAACTCGCCGATAGCCCGGGTTTCCGGCTCGCTCATGGGATACGGCCCCGCACCGGCTTGCTTGGCTTCGGGCTCCCACCCCACGGGGAACTGGCGGTTCATATCCAGTCCCCACTTCATGGGCGCCGCCTTGATTTCGACACCGTCGAAGCTGCGAACCAACCCTTCGAGATAGAGCCGGTAATACTGGCCGCCGACTTCGTGCGGCAGGCGGGGGATCATCAGGCGTGCATCTTTGGCGGAGACTTTCCACTCGCCGTCGGGGTCGGGAATCCGCATCTGCAAAATGAGACCGTTCCCGTCGATATCCGCTTGGTATAGGCCGTCCTGCTCCTCCTCGAACGGATAGGGCCGCACGCTGGAGCGCAGGAAGTACGGGGTGGTCAGGTATTTCTCGGCGCCGTCGGGCGAGACCCGTGGCAGGATGTAGAAGGTGATGGTGTCGACCAATCGGGTCACTTCGTCGCTGGATCCGTAGTTCGTGAGCAGATACCAGGCGGTGTACAGTGCGCAGGCAGTGCCCGTCACTTCGCCGGCGTGCAGGTTGGCGTCAATGTAGTACCCCGGCTTGTCACCGTGGTCGCCCGTGGCATGGGTGGTGATTTCCAGGCACCAGAGGTCCCGCCCCTCGAACGACTTGCCGATGGAGTAAAGCCGGGTCAGGTCCGGGTACGCCTCCGCCAGCCGCTGCAGGTCGCCCACCAGTTCGTCGTACCGGTGGTACTTGCTAAAGTCAATTGCGACCGTCATACGTCTTCCCTCCCGATTCGCGGTCCGCGTTCACCGGGTCGATATTTCTTTGAATGGTGAAATATCTCCTTCCGGATAGTCCGGTGGTGTTAGTGATCACAACCGTCGGGTCTGGACCGCTGTGACCGCATAGAAAAACCAGGGGTCCGGTGCAACCGGCCCCTGGTTTTTTGTGAAAGCTGGCTCAGCGCGCGATCAGAACGGGGCACGGGGCCGTGTGGAGCACCCGGTGGGAGACGCTGCCCAGCAGCAGCTCCTTCATGCCTCCGATGCCGCGGGAACCCATCACGATCAGTTCGTAGCCTTCCAGCCTGGCCATGTCAACAATCTCTTCAGCCGGTTCCCCGACCTGCACCTCGGTCACTACACGATCATCGGGCAGACCAAGCGCGGACACGGTCCGGCGCAGAATCGGCTCGGCAGACCGCCGAATCATGATATCCATGGGCACTTCAGGGGTCACCGTGTTGCCGTCCTCGTCGGTAAAGAAATACGAGCGCGGCACGTGGGCCACGTGCAGGACAGCAACCTGGGCTTCGGGCCGGTCGGCAATCAGATCGCCCAGGACCCGCGCGGCATGGATGCTGCTGTCACTGCCGTCCGTCGCAAGAAGGACCTTCTTCATCGTACTCGCCCCCCCAGACCAGGGTCTGCCTTGTGCTTTTATCGTAACGAAACTGGCGGTAGACCCACCATCCACCGTACGCCCGATTTACGGTAGACTTTTTGAGCAGCTTCGCCGCAATTGGTACCGCGAAACAAAACCACCCGAGGAACATCGGGTGGTTTTTGCGCGCGCTAGATCTAGGGATCGCCGGCGAGACCCTCGCGGATGGCGTAGCCCACGGCTTCGGAGCGGTTGCGCAGATGCAGCTTCTCGAGGATATGCCGCATGTGGTTCTTCACCGTGCTCTCCGCTACGTACAGCTTCGCCGCGATCTCCTTATAGGTCAGGCCGGTGCTGGCCAGCCGCAGCACTTCCACTTCGCGCGGAGAAAGCTGCTGGCCTTCTTCCTTGCCAGCGGTCCCAGTGCGGGGCATCCGGAATTCCTTCAGCATCTTCGCCGCCATGACCGAAGAGATGGGCGCTTCGCCGGCAGCAGCCGACTTGAGGGAAGCAACCAGTTCCTCCGGTCCCAGGCTCTTGAGCAGGTATCCGTCGGCCCCCGCCTTGATCGCTTCAAACAGGTCCTTGTCGATCTCGGATACGGTCAAAATGACGACCTTCAGATCCGAGTAGGCGGCCTTCAGCTTCTTGGTGGCTTCGACGCCATCAAGAACCGGCATGTTGATGTCCATCAGCACCAGATCGGGCTTCAGCTTGGGCACCAACTCCAGGGCTTCTTGTCCGTTGTTAGCTTCTCCAACCACTTCGACGTCACTGCTGGTCAGGATGCTTAGTACGCCCTTGCGTAGCATAAGATGATCGTCAACAATCAAGACTTTCATGGCACGGGCGCCCTCCTTTCCCTCTTAGTTTCACTGTACCATGGTTTAAAGGTCTAGGACAATCGGCTCCGTGCCCTAACGGTTAGACCTTTCCACCGTTTCCGCATCGTCGAACGTCGGGCAGCCCTCCACGATACGAAAGTCTCCACGACTCCCTATAATAATAGCAAATTACGGCGCTGATACAAACAGCGCCGTAGAAAAGTATTAGCGATTTCTCTCTCCTTCTATCACAATGCGCGTCGATCCGGGTAAAAGTGCCCGCCGATCGAATCCTCCGAAAGTGGTTGCCGAGAATCCGCACGATTCCAGAAGGAGCATCAGCTCGCCGGGCGTGACATAACGGGTATGGGTTGTGGCATATTGGGACTTGATCGCTGTGCCGTCCTGGTCAAGCCAGTGGCACTCGATCAGTTCACTGGCGACCTGCCGGGCGCCGTCATACGTTCGGTGGCGCCGGACAAGGGCGATGCGATCTCCCTGCTTGCGCAGTTGGGGTTCGACAGCGTCCGCTTTTCCGGGTTCCATCAGGGGAACGTCAAGCACAAGCTTGGCACCTACCTGCATGGCCGAGCGGATGGCGTTGAGGCACGCGCGCTGCTCTTCAATTGTGAGCAATTGGAGCAGGCCTCCGCCGGGAATCATTACTATTGGATGCTTACTGTCGCTGACAAAATGCGTAGCGTCGCCCCGGATAAACATTGCCCTGGTCGCGCCGGCCTGTGCGGCCTTCCTTTTCGCCAGCTCAATGGTGCCAGCATCGCCATCGAGTCCTATTACCGGGATCCCCTGCCTGGCGATGGGAATGGCAACGCGGCCGGTTCCGCACATCAGCACGAGTACAGTTCCCCCGCAATGCCGGGCATACTGGCTGTAGAAGTCGGTTTCCCCCGGACTGCCTGTATCGAGGATTTCAAGCAGGTCGGGGGCAATTGCGTTTCGCAGCATGGCGCCGTCCCTCCCCGTCGTCGGTAACGGCTTCCTTCGCCGAATGAATTGACAGATCCTTCCACTTCGAGTGTTTTATCTGGTAGGGCATCTGCGGCCAGCCGGACACGGAAAGGTGGGGCGATCGTGTACACGGAGTTGAGCTTGAAGCTGCTCAGTGGGCGGTCCATGGCAATCCGGGTAGACCCGCCCTTCGACTTCGATGACCTGGAGTTCGTGCCAGGCATCCGGGCGGTGTCATTGGGGAATGTGACGGTGTTGTATGAGGGCCTCGTGTACGATGTCCGGCCGTCGGGACGTGTGGAATGAGGTAGACGTCGAGATGGCGGGATGTCGGGTTGCGGTGGTGTGTCCGGTACCCGCCTTCGTCGGGGGCAGCGGCATTCCGTTGGCTCCCCTGAGCCGCCGCCAACAGGCAGTAAGCCCTCGGTCGGGTGCCGCCGTCGGAACCGGCATCAAGCACTCAGTTAAGGGACGCACCGCCGACGGCGGCTCAGCACGCGGGTAGCGGGGCTAACTGCCTGTAGGCGCCGGTTCGGAACGTCGCCGTACGGAACGCCGCTGCCCCCGCCGTCGTGTCCGGTCCACGCCAGCATGTCCGGCCCCCGCCATCCCGCCTTTCTCGCTCACATACTTCCTCCGGGCCGACATCGTCCGTGCCCCTCAACAAAAACCGCCACACGGGTTCCCCTGTGGCGGTTTTTCATCTCTACTTGTTAGAGGCCGGTCCAGCGCTTAAAGAGGTTGCCTTCCAGGCCAAACTGATCGAGTACCTTGCCGACGGTCTGGTTGATGATGTCGTCGATACTCTGCGGTTTGTGATAGAAGGCGGGCATGGGGGGCAGAATGACTGCGCCCAATTCCGCTGCTGCGGTCATGAGGCGCAGGTGGCCCAGGTGGAGTGGGGTTTCCCGGACGACCAGGACCAGCTTGCGCCGTTCCTTCAAGGTCACGTCCGCAGCCCGGGTCAGCAGGTTGTCGTTGTAGCTGTTGGCCACGCCGGAGAGGGTTTTGATCGAACACGGAGCCACGACCATGCCGTCCGTCTGGAACGAACCGCTGGAAATGGCCGCCGCCACATCATGCACCGCGTAGACGTGGTCAGCAAGGGCAAGCACATCATCGACCCGATAGGCGGTCTCGTACTCAATCGTCTCCCCCGCCTTCTCACTCAGGACCAGATGCGTCTCCGCCCCGAGCCGGCGGAGCACCTCCAGCAGGCGCACGCCGTAAATGGCGCCGGACGCGCCGCTGATGCCGACTACGATGCGCATTACCCTTCCTCCGTCGTTGCCAGGGCGTACAGCTCATCGAGCAGGGCGCCGATGACCTGCACGAAGTCGTCGTGCATCATCCGGTAGCGGTAGCCGATGCCGCCCGTCACGGTCACGAACGATTCCAGGTCGTCCAGCACCTCCGTGATCTCCACCCGCAGGGCAGCCTCCTGGGTCATCACCTGCATCTCCGGCCGGACGACGGTTGCCCTGCCCTTGACGTAGTACAGCGTATCCGGCCCAGCGATCTGCAGCGTGACCTGCCCGGACCGCACGACGTTCTGCAGCGAACGCGATGAGCCCCCGAGGGCCACCCAGACCACATCGGGCCGGACAGCCACACAGCCTGGCGCCATCGCAGCGTGGGGCCAGCCGGCTTCATCAACGGTCAGGACAGCAAGGCCAAGGCCACCCGGGCGGTACAGACTCCCCTTCTCCAGCTTCTGCAGCAGCTCCGGCGGCATGCGGTTACCCAAATGCTTGGACACAGTCACTCCCCCGCTCGTTTCGTCAGGCTCGAACCGTTTCCGTCGGCCAGGAGTTACGGACGGAAACGGTCCGACCCTTCCTTCAACTCCTTACAGGTCGTCCAGTGATACGAGCCCGGTCTTGATGGCGAACTTGGTCAACTCTACGGCGTCATGCAGGTCCAGCTTTTCCATCAAGTTGGCCCGATGCGCCTGCACCGTCTTGATGGAGATATACAGCTTCTCACCGATCTGTTGGTTGGTGAGTCCGCGGGCGATCAGGGTCAGGACTTCCCGTTCCCGCTCGGTCAGCTGGTCCAGCTGCGGATTCGCCCCCTCAGTACGGACCGGCGGTGCCGCAGCAGGCGCCGCCGCGTGGCCGCCCTGGCCGAGGTTCTCCATCACCGTTCTGGCAATATCGGGATGCAAAATGACCTGGCCGGAAACGACCGCCTTCAATGCGGAGACCAGTTCCTGGGCAGCCGCCCGTTTCAGCACGTACCCGGCCGCGCCCGCCTTTAAGATCGGCAGTACATATTCTTCGCTGTCGTACATCGACAGAATCAGAATCGGCAGGTCCGGATGCCGCCGCTTCAGTTCGGTCGTCGCCTCAATCCCGTTCATGCGCGGCATGGCAATATCCATCAAGACGGCGTCGGGCATCAGCTGCTCGACCATCTCCAGCGCCTCGATACCGTCCTGCGCCTCGCCCACCACGTCCACCTCGCCGCTGGCGGACAGCAGGTACCGGATCCCTTCCCGCAAAATGGCATGATCGTCTACCAGCAGTACACGAATGTTAGCCACCGGCTTCCCTCCCCCTCACTCGATCCGGCACGGCCACCCTCACCGTCGTTCCACGGCCCGGGGCGGAATCAATCTGTACGGAGCCCCCCACCAGGGCTGCCCGCTCCTGCATCCCGAACAGGCCGAGGCCGCGGTCCTTTTGATCCTTGCTGATGATCTGCACCGGATGAAACCCACGCCCGTCGTCCTGCACTTCCGCCCGGATCAGCCCGGGCTCCCTGCGGAGCAATATCGAAACCCGTCTGGCCTGCGCATGCTTGACGGTGTTGGTCACCGCCTCCTGCACAATCCGAAACAGGGCCGTCTCCAGTTCCTCCGGGAGCCGTGCATCAAGGCCCGACGCCTGGAATTCGACCTGCAGCCCACGCGGCACCACCCGCTGGTTGGCAAACCAGCGTAGGGCGGGTACCAACCCCAGATCATCCAGCACCGACGGCCGCAAGTCGAACATCAGCCGCCGGGTCTCGTCCAGCGTGCGTTGGGCGATCTCCTTGGTCAGCCGGATGCGGCCTGCCAGCTCGTCGCCGGGGTCGGTCAGCTGCTTTTCGATGACGTCCAAATTGACCATAATCGTGGTCAGCGACTGGCTCGTTTCGTCGTGCAGTTCCCGTGCGATGCGCTTCCGCTCCTCTTCCATGGCCCGCAGGATCTGGGCGGCGACCGCCTGCCGGTGCTCGGCCAGCCGGTCGAGCATCAAGTTGGCAATTTCGATCACCCGGGCGATTTCAGGATCGCCCGCCACGCCCGGCGCCCGGGCGGAAAAGTCGCCGCGGCGTACCCGGTCCAGCGTGATCTGCAGCGAAAACATGGGCCGGAAGGCCAGGCGCAAAATGCCGTAGTTTACGCCCAGGGAGATTGCCAGCCCGGCCAGGATAAAGGCTGCCGCAACGGCCGGCTGGGGGGCGTGGCCCGCCCACAGGCGTGCGGCAAGCGTCACCGTCACCACCGTGCCAACGACCACGATTGCGGCGTTAGCCACCAGAACCTTGATGAAAATGCTGGTCCGGTTGTGCAGGCTCGTCAACCAGCGCATCTAGACCTCCACGATTTCAAAGGCGTACTCCGTTTTGGCTGTCTTGTTGACCATGTGCAGGACGCCGCAGTACTTCTCCTCAATGTAGTCAAGCGCCTTCGTGACCTTTCCGGGATCAATGCCTTTTCCGTAAAGCCGGTAGCGGGTAATCACGTGCGTGAAGACCATCGGGTCGACTTCGGCCTGTTCGGCTTCCACGCTGATTTCAATTCTCTCCACCTGCTGGCGCATCTTCTTCATGAGTGTGACCAGATTCGTGCCGGCGCAAGCGCCGACCCCCAGGCAGACCAACTCTTTGGCTCGGGCGCCTACGGGGTTGCCGTCCCCATCGACCCCGACCTGCAGATGCTTTCCTGAGCCAGTTGTTGCGTCAAATGCAAAGCCGTTGCCGGTCCAGGTCAGGTCCACCTTGTGGGCCATGATACATCCCCTCAGTCAGATTATTGATAATGAGTATAACTTCGACTTGCACCAGTGTCATCCCTTTAGCTTACCTAGCCTTTCGACGTAAGGCCCGCACCGTCCGGTATGGACGGCAATGAAGGAAGCATGCCCGCCGCAGGGCGACGGGCATGCACGCTACACGCAGCCGGTGCAGATGCCGGGATATGTCCCGATGAGCGGATTGTACCCGGGAAAGCCCGTCAGGGGGCCGAAGCCCGGAAAAGGCGTGACCGCACCGAAAGCAGGGTTGTAAGGCCCGAACCCGGGGAAGGGAGGAATCGCCCCGAACGTTCCAAAGGCCGGACCCCAGCCCGGGAACCCCGTCAGGCAGCCGGGGCAGGCAAAGGGCCCGCCCACGGGCGGCAAGGCACCATATGCGCCGTAGTTCACGGAAGTCACCTCCATAGAGGGCCTCCTCCAACTTACGTCTCCCCGCAGGGCAATGTGAAACCCCGCTGCCCGTAGCGGCAAAAAGCCGTCCCCCGCTGCCGGAGGACGGCGTTTCAACGTCTGACGCAAACGGGACGCTAGTTGTTCCAGAGCGATTGGGTGTTACTCTGTACCTGCGGCAGGCCGTACCCGGCGGCAATGTCGTATCCGGCGCCGGCATTGTTGATCTGTTCGGCCCGGGTGATGTCATGCGATTTCGCCGCGTTGACCAGCCAGCCGCGGGTCTGGGCGGCACCGCCCTGCCACATCTTGGCGGCCAGGCCGGAAATGTGGGGCGTTGCCATGGACGTGCCGCTCATGTACTCATAGCCGCCGCTCCTGGACGTGGAGAGGACGCTCCGGCCGGGGCCGGCGACTTCCACTTCACGGTCGGTAATGCTGTTGTCGTTCCCGTCGGTGATGCCGCGGCTGGAGTAATATGAGACAACCTCGTCCGGATTGAGCGATGCCACCGCGACGGCTTCCTTGAAGCCGCCGGGATAGCCGATGGTGTTGGCGTTCGGCCCGCTGTTGCCGGCCGCGGCAACCACCAATACGCCCCGGCCTGCGGCATACCGGATGGCATCCAGCTCAAGCGACGACGGCGAAGAGGAACCGAGGGACATGGAGATGATGTTGGCACCGTGGTCGGCCGCCCAGGTGATCGCACGGGCAACATCGTCGGCGTAGCCGCGGCCCTGGCTGTTCAGGACCCGGTAGCTGTAAATATCGGCGCCCGGGGCCACGCCGAAGATACCCTTGCCGTCCGTGCCACCGGCGGCTGCGACGGTGCCGGTCACATGGGTACCGTGGCCATGGCCGTCGGTGCACTGGCCCTGAATCATGTTCGAAGCCCTGTCTGCGAAATCAACGCAGTCTGTGATGATGTAGCTGCCGTCCGCCCGGTAGAAATCCGGGTGTGTCACGGATCCGGTATCCAGAACCGCCACGGTCACGCCGCTGCCGCCGCTGACGCCGGCAGGGGCAAGGCCGGGATTGCCGTAGATCATCTTGATGCCATAGGGAACCTGAGTGGTGGGAAGCGTCCGCCCGCCGCCGGGTTTGCCCTTGCCGGAAGGCGGAGCCGAAACGAACCTGACCGGCACAATCTCGTAGGCGACGCCCTTGTCGCCGAGGTCCTTGAGCTTGGCGCTGCTGATATGGGCCGATACCTTGCCGTTGCCGAAGCTGTGGCGAACGACAACGCCGTGCCGCGCGGCATCGTCAGCCGAGAGTGCGATGCGATGTCCCGCATCGTCGGGTGGGCTGGCCGAGACCCCCACGGCCACGCTGGCAAGCAAAAGGACGACTGAGAGACCTGCAAACCACTTGCGCACGAACTCTTCCTCCCTCCTGCAGATAACAGAAACAGGGGGCCGAGCCCCCCGCCTCATGTGTTCATTTTACAATCAAAGGAATTGGAGGGGAAATAGGCCTGGAGTCCTATCAGTCCCAGGACCATTGTCACGTTATTGTTATAATACTCGCACGACGGACAGTACGCTCCGCGGATTGTCAGGCCCCCGCCGATTCTCACACGGCGGGGGCCCATGTTATGCTTCGGTCGCCGGCCCGGCGGTCACAACGGCCAGGCTGTCGACGGCCAGATGCCTGGCAGCCACGGCCTGCAGCTCCCCTGCGGTCAGCGCCCGGACCAAGTCCGGGTAGCGCTCCACGTAATCCAGCCCGAGGCCGAAGCGCTCAATCTCCGCCAACCGGGCGGCAACACGCTCCGGCGATTCGTGCTGCACGGCGGGGAAGTCTTCGAGGAAGAGCTTGAGGGCATCCAGTTCATCCGCTCCCACCGGCTCTTCGGAGAGCCGCCGCAGTTCCTGGCGCAGCAGGTCCGCTGCAAACGCAACCCGGGACGGATTGACGCCGATGTGGACCGTCCAGGGCGCCGCTCCGAGCGCACCGCCGAACGCTGCGTACTGATAGTAGCTGAGCCCGTATTTCTCCCGGACATCCCGGAAGAGCCGGCTGCTGGCAGGCGTGCCGTTGCCGCCGAACAGGGTGGCCAGGACCTCCAGGCCGAGATAGTCGGGGTGGCTCCGGTCTACCAGAGGCCAGCCCATGGCCAGGTCGGTCTGAGTCTTGCCGGGAATGGTCTCATGGACCAGCTCCGGGGCCGTCCGGGGCGCCAGGGGCGGGAAAGTCAGGCGGCCGCCGCCGCCTGTCCAGCCGGCCAACACCCGCAGGATACCCGCCTCCGCTGCCGCGGGGTCGACGTTGCCCACCACCGTGATAATAGCGCCGTTGGGCCGGTAGAATTGGTCATGAAACGCCGCCACATCATCTCGGGAGATTGCGTTCAGCGACTCGTCCGTGCCCCCGGCGGGCGCCCGGTAGGGATATCCCGGCGGATAGAGCAGTTCACTGAGCTTACGGCCGGCTACCGACCGGGTGTCGTTCTCCGCTTCGCGGACCCCGACGAGCAAACGCTCCCGCATGCGCCGGAACTCATCTCCTGGAAAAGCCGGGCGCAGCAGCACCTCGGCCAACACCTCCAGGCCCGTGTCCAGGTCTTCGGGCAGGCACTTGACCGTGGCGACGGCCGTCTCCCGGCCCGTGTCGACCCGGATGGACATACCGAGGGAGTCGGTCTTGATGGCCAGTTCATCAGCCGTGTAGGCATTCGTTCCCCGGGTCAGCAGTTGGGCGGTAAGCCTGGCGAGGCCGGCCTTCCCTTCCGGGTCAAATCCCGGGCCAGCCTCCATCTGCACCCGCACAAGGGCGCTGGGGATGGTCTCCGCCGGGTAGACCAGCAGGGTCGCACCGCCGGGCAACTCCCGCCGGACAATGCGGCTCCGGTCCAAAATGGCGCTGCGCTTGCCCGCCGCAGGCGGCTCGGCGGCCGCGTGCCCCGGCGTCTGGTACTCGGGCGTGGTGCCCTGCAGCTGGTCCAGCGGGGGCTGATAGGGCGCCGACGGCGCCGCCTTGGCCTGCGCTTCGGGAATGAACCAGCCCACCGTGCGCCGTTCCGGCTGCAGGTAGGTCTGAGCGACCCGCAGCACGTCGCCGGCGGTAACATTCGCGAACTTGTCGAGTGCGTGGTCGAAGCCTTCCACGCTGTCGGTCATCACAGTGGAGCCCAGCAGCACGGCCTGGTTCATGGCGCTCTCCATCGCATAAATCCACTGGGCGCGCACCTGCTTCTTGGCCCGCTCCAGCTCAGCGGTCGGAACGGCGCTCTGGCGGAGCGCATCGACCTCTGCGAAAACCGCCTCCTCCACCTGCTGCGGCGCCACGCCGGGCACCGGCGATGCGTTGCACAGGAAGAGCCCTTCGTATGCCAGGGACCACGGGTGAGCCGACGCGTAAGTGGCGAGGCCGGAAGCCACCAGCCTCCGGTAGAGGCGGCTCGAACGCCCCATTGCGGCGCCGCCGCCCATCATGGCGAAAGACGGGCCGCCGGAGAGGACGGCGGAAAGGACCGTGAGGGCGGGGATATCCGGATGGTCATCAGCGGGCATGCGGTAGCCGGCCATCAAATACGGGTTCGGCCCGGGGCGCCGGACCTCGAAGCGCCGCTCGGCGGTCTGTTCGGGCTCACGGGCGCGCAGGGGCTCCACGGGGGCGCCCGGCGCGATGGCACCGAAGTGCCGGTCCGCAAGTTCCAGGAGCTGTTCGGTGTCAAAGTCGCCGACCGCCACCAGCGTGGCGTTGTTGGGCCGGTAATTGCGCTGATAGTGCTCGGTCAGCCACTCGCCGGTCGTCGCCTTGATATCGTCCTTGTAGCCCAACACGTGGTGGCGGTAGGGCATCTCGCGGAACGCCTCGTGCATGAAGCCGGACTGCAGCCAGAAGTGGGGGCTGTTCTCCCGCCCTTCCAACTCGCTGACGATAATGCCGCGCTCGCGAATGGTCAGGTCGGGGTCGAACCGCATGTTGACCATCCGGTCCGCTTCGACCTGCATGCCGAATTCCAGGTGGCGGGCCGGCAGCACCTGGTAATACGACGTGTAGTCATAGTTGGTAAAGGCGTTGGACATGCCGCCCCGCAGCTTGACGCCCTCCTCCAGGGCGCCCATGGGGAAGCGTTCGGTGCCCTTGAACATCATGTGTTCCAGGAAGTGCGAGATGCCCGTCCGCCCCGGCTGCTCGCTCTGGCTGCCAACGCCGTACCAGACCATCACACAGGCCACCGGAGCATGGTGGAGCTCCCGGGTCAGCACCCGCAGGCCATTGGGGAGCCACTGGACCCGAGTCGGAGCCATCCTATATCCCATAACCCGCCTCCGCTGTTACTGCCGTTTGTTGACGCGCCGGTCGACCATAAAGACGATCCACAGCACGAGCGCCAGGAACAGAACCACTTTCAGGCCGAAAGTCAGGGCATTTCCGACGAACGGGTTTGCCGACGTCTGTCGGATGAACTGAACGACGGCGACGCCCATGACCAGCAAGATCAGGATGCCAAGCACCCGGCGAAACGTATTCCTCAGCATGGTGGCACTCCTCCCCCATCACCCGGATCCCTGCGAGCCGGGGGATCTCCTGTACTTTCGTCCGTAGGAATTCGGGTTCGGATACGGCAAGGCGGCCCGGAGCCGTAAAGCTCCGGGCCGCCAGTCGGCGGCAGGTCAGCGGGCGGGCATGCCGCCGGGACGCTTCTGGGGCGGAATGCCCGGAATCGGGTTCTTGCTGCCGGACCCCGGCGGGGTGACGCTGGGCTGCCGGGCCGCTTCGTAGTAGAAAGGCAGGCGCAGCTGGCCCCACTCGGCCTGGGCCGTGATGAATCCGTAGTACCCGCCGTCCTGCACGGTGGCGCCGTCGGCGGTCAACCTTAGCTCGAAGGCGGCGTTGCAGCCTTCAGCGGTGCAGGAGACCGTCCCGGCCGACAGTTCGGCCGTCAGGCCCGTCGGTGCGCCGTTCAGTTCGACGGACAGGTTGTAAGTGAACTTGGCCGCCTCGGGGTCCAGCGGCAGGATGGTGAACGCCTGGGACACAGTGACGGCCTTGCCGTCGTGGACCACCTGGCCGAAGGAGTGCGTGGGCGCCACGGGGTCCGTCGCCGCTACCAGAATCGCTCGGCAGTCCAGGGCTCGGTTCAGGTCCATCGCGCCGTTGCCCTGGTCCATGACGGTGCCCTGGCTCTTCATCCAGCGGGCGGTATTGACCAGTGCTGCCTTCATCTGCATCGATGTCCAGTCCGGATGCGCCTGGCGCAACAGGGCCACGGCGCCTGCCACGTGGGGTGTGGCCATGGAGGTGCCGCTGGCGCTGATGTAGCCGCTGGGGTCCGGCATGCCGCCGCCGGGCATTCCCGCCTCGGTGATGGTGGCCGAGTAGATGTTGACGCCGGGCGCCGTGATTTCCGGCTTGATCCAGCCGTCGTTGTTGGGGCCGCGGGAGCTGAATTCGGCCAACCGGTCGGGCTGGGGCACCTCTTCAGGCGTGAGGCGGAGCTTGGCGGCTTCCTCGCCGCCCTGGCCGCGGACCTGGATCATCAAGTCGCCGTCAGCCTTGCTGATGGAGACAGCGGGAATGTTCGGCCGGTCCGCCTCATCGCCCATGGAGCCGAAGAAGTTGCCGTCCCGGTTGTTGTAGATGACCGCGGCAATAGCGCCCGCCCCCTGGGCGTTCTGGGCCTTCTCACGGAAAGTGATTTCACCGCGCTGGATCAGCGCGATTCTCCCCGCGACTTCCGCCGGGAAATCTTCGGCTTTGGCGCCAAGCCCACAGGGAATATACTCCATGTCAATGGCGGGCGTGGGCAGCGCGACGGAGCCCTCCAAGAGGCGCATCTCAATCTGCTTGGGGTCTGCGCCGGTCTGGTTCAGTTCGGCGACCAGAGCAGTGACGCCGTCATCGGTGCTGGCGCCCACGGTCATAAGGTCCTCTCTGTGATATAATGGTGTTATTCCTAGATAATGGGAGTGTATCTCGTGATTTCGGAACAGGCAAGTGTTGATCCTACCAAGGTCGCGATTTATATCCGTTGGTCGACGGAAGATCAGGGCGAGGGCACTACCCTGGAGGTGCAGTCCGAGACTTGCCGGGCTTACCTCATCTCTCAGGGGTGGGTGGTAAACGGCGAACTCGTCTTCATCGATGACGGATACTCGGGCGGGTCGATTGATCGTCCCGCCATGGGGAAGCTACGGGCGGCGGTGGCAGCGGGTCAGGTTCACTGCGTGGTGGTGTACAAACTCGACCGCCTCTCCCGCAGCGTGGTCGACACGGTGAACCTGGTCTGCCGGGAGTGGGATGGGAAATGCAGTATCAAGTCTGCCCGGGAGCCGATCGATACAACCACCCACGCCGGCAAGATGTTCTTCTACACCCTGGTCAACTACGCCGAGTGGGAGCGGAGCGTGATCAAGGAGCGCACCTTCTCGGGCAAGATGCGCCGCGCCCAGGAGGGGCGGAATCCGGGCTTCAGGCCGCCCTACGGGTATGCAGCCGGCGAGGGTGGAGCCTTTGCTCTGGTTCCTGGTGAAGCCGTGATCGTGCAGCGCATTTACCGGGAGTACCTGTCTGGCATGGGCCTGCGCCAGATCGTCACCCGGTTGAATAAGGAGGGCATTCCTCCGCGGGAGGCGCGCATGTGGGGGCAGAGCACAGTCCAGCGCATCCTGGCCAACCCGGCCTACATGGGGCGGCTGGAGTACGGGCGCCGGCGGCAAGTGGGCTCCTCCCGGATCAAGAAGAAGGCTGTTGTGGCGGTCGACTCGTCCATGATCCCGGTGATCATCGCGCGGGAGGACTGGGAGGCCGTGCAGGCCGTCAAGGAGTCCCGGCCGGGGTTCGGAAAGGGGCAGGGGAGCGGTCGGGCGGCCGTCAGTTCCAGCCTGCTGACGGGGCTGCTCAAGTGCTCCCGCTGCGGACATGGGTTTGCGGGCAAGTCGCTGTCACACCCCTACCATTACTACCGGTGCATGGGGGTGCACATGAAGTCCTCCGCCTACTGCGACTGCGGGGGCATCCGGCAGGATCTCCTCGATGAGCTCGTGGTGTCGACCCTGCGCAAGCTGTACGGCGGCGAGGAGGCAAAGGACCGGCTGATTCGGCAGGCGACGTCGCACTTTGAGCGCCAGCTGGTCGAGGCACGAGGCGCTCTGAAGTCGCTTGCTTCGGATGTCGAACGCCTGGCCGCCGAGGAGCAGCGGCTCAAGCGGATGCTACGGGCGGGGGAGCTAACTGTCGTGGAATACCGGGAGCTGAAGGCCGATCTCGAGAAAGAAGGTGCGGAACTGCGGCGTTCCGAAGACCGGCTGCGGTCTTCCGAGAAGCAAGCGCTGGCAGGGCTGAACGGCCAGGAGCGCCTCAGGGAGACGCTGACCCAGGTCGATGAGTGGGACAGGCTGCCCCACAACGGGCGAAAGCAGCTGCTGAGGCAGTTCATCCAGGAGATTCGAGCCTACCGGGCGATGCGCTCCGCGACGGTGGAGTGTCATATCGTGTGGCGTTGGGACTCGGAGCGGTCCGGGGAGCCGCCCGTTCCCACGGAGCAGTATGTGGTGGCGGAGCAGGGGCGGTAACTGACGTAAGCAGGCGGGGCCGTTTGGCCCCGCCTCTTTAGTTTGGCCATTGCAATGTTTATGTAATTTTGCGTTTGGGGGTATGTTCTATTCCTGAGAGAACATTGCTGCGTTATGCTCTACTTAGGAGAGGGGGAATCCGGCATGACCCGTAGCATCCGAGCAGAGGAGTT
>DASPIW010000045.1:0-39335 GCA_035628915.1 Symbiobacteriaceae bacterium
CAACAGCCACCATTTCCAACTGAGCTTGGGACTCCACGGCGTTTCGAATCACACCGACCAACTCCAACGCGCTAGTTATTACCATTGTAGCATGAAATATTAAAGGCCGCGACTAGGTCGCGACCTTTGTAAGCAGCCTGCACCCCCACCCGGATCGGGTGGGGGTTGTTTTATTGCCGCCTTGTGGCCACCCAGTGCGGGGCCCAAGAACAGGCGAAGGATGATGTACAGTGAGCCTCAAACGGAAAATCGGCATCGCAGCCGGTGCGGTGGTACTGGCCGGCAGTCTGCTGGCAGGAGCCGCGTTTGCCAATGAAGCCCGTGCCGCGACCCCGGCCGCACCAGGGGTGCTGGTCAAGCAGTCCGCGCTGAGCGAGGGCGCCAAGGCGGTACTCACGCAGATGCGGGAGCTCCGGAAAGCCGCCATGGAAAAACTGAAAGCCGACTCCAAGGGGATCATCGACCAGGCCGTTGCGGAAGGGAAGATTACGCAGGAGGAGGCGGACAAACTGCTCGAGCGGGGCGGGCGGGGCTTCGTACGCAAGTTCCGGGGCGGTAATGGCGACTTCAAGGGCATCCCGGAGGGCCGTTTCCACGGCGGGCTGAAGGGCGAATAAGACCAGTGAACCCCGCTGCGGACTAGTCGCAGCGGGGTTTGCCGTCGGTCACGGGAACGGCGGCGGAAGGGTGGAGCCACAGGCCCGAACCGCGTGGCGGGGGCAGCGGTGGCTTCCCGGCGGGTCGGGAGCGCTTGCGGCGAGCCGGCGCTGCCTTGCGGGGGGGCGGCGGCGCCTGGGGTGCGGCGGGCTTGGCCTTGGGCAGAGGCGGCAGCGCCCGGCGCTTGCGCCGCCGGCGCCCCGGCTTATGTATCTGCAGGAGTTCCGGCCGGACCACCCGGACTGCCAGGCTGATCAGGCTGCGGTCCGTCACGCCCGCAATCCAGCCTGACTCTGCAGACGGCCGCGGCTCCGAAGCGTCAGCGAGCACATGGGCGGCGGTGACCCTCACGTCCATCCCCGGGGCGGCCCCGCGGACCCGTATGTGGAGCGCAAAACCGATCTGGGCCGTAAGGTGCAGCACCCGCCCCGATATCGCTGCAGGCGGGCGGGGAGGCGCCCGATCCGGCGTCAGGAACAGACACCGCGAGCGGACATGCCCCGTCAAGATTACACCGCCGTGGATCACCTCCACGTGCTGCACCATCACTGATTTGCGCCATTCAAGAATCTCTGCGGCCGGCTCGGGCAAATCCAGGCAGCCCGACACCAACTCTTCCGTGCGGCCTACGCCGGCCACCAGCCGCACGGAGTAGTGTCCGGTTCCCAAGTGCAGGCCTCCAGGTCATAAGTATGGGGGAGCCAAATCGCTCCCCGCCAGGCTCTCATCACCGGTTGCCGCGGTCCGTAATCTGAATCTGGTTGCCGGCCGGGTTGACGATCACATTCGCCACCGGCGACGTGGAGGGAATACCCGGGTTGAGGACGCCGGGGAAGACCAGCGTCGGCCCGATCCAGGTGCCGGGAATCAGCCCGGGCTTCGGCGCCGGGATCCGCTTGCTTCCCGGGAAGACGCCTGTCGAGCGGACCTTCGGGCAGAGGTGGTCCGTGCCCTTGTCGCCGCAGCGGTCCTTTTTCTTCGCCATGGGGCGCTTGCTCTTGAGGCGGCCGGATCCGCTGCTGTCGCTGAAGTCGCTGTGGTCGCTGCTGTCGCTGTGGTCGCTGTGGTCGCTGCTGTCATTGTCGTCGAAACCGTCGCGGTCTTTCAAGTCGGTAACCGTGTCACGCACAACCTTTACACAGATAAAGACCACCGATTTGTCGATCAGGGAGTTGAAAGCGCCGGTCTCCTGAATGTCGGCGGCCTCTTCCTTCTCGCCTTCGACAAACGCCTGCAGCACGACGCAGTGGTCGTCCGGACAGGCACCCTTGACGGGAATCAAGGCCGTAAAGGCGAAGTCTACGTCGATATCCTGAATGGCACCGGAGACCGTGGTTAAGCTTCCGCCGCAACCCTGGACGGTGCCCGGCTGCGGGAAGCCTGCGTTGGCCGCCTTGAACATGATGTCCTTGCGGAGACGGCCATCGATGATGACCTTGTTGAAAATCACCCGGCAGTTGTCGATAATCACCGTCTTACGGATTTCCTTGATCTCTTCTGCGGATGTGGGCAGTGTAATGGTCTGGCAAATCAGTTCCTCGACGTTGCCCGAACCTACGACTTCAAACACCTCAAAGGATCGCACCTGGTCGGCGCCCCCTTTACATAATGGGAGGGACACTCCTACTCTATGCAGGCGCCGCACCGAAGGTTTGCAGAAAAGCGAAACCCTCAGCTTTGCGCAGGTTCAGCCCGCTAACAAAGTGGGTTCTCGCCGGGCGTGGGCGCCCAACGGGCGCCTGCGACCCCGGCCCGGGGTCAGTCAGCGGGCTGAACCCGCGCATGTGTGAGGGTCGGGTTCACGGGTTCAAGGGTAGAAAAAGGAGCCCGGTGGGTAGACCACCAGGCTCCTTAGTATGCGCTTTTCTTAGAAGCGACGGCCGCGGCCGCCACCGAAATCGCGGTTGCCGCCGCCCATACGACCGCCGGCGGGCCGCTCCTCGCGGGGCTTCGCCTCATTGACGGTGAGGGCCCGGCCCTCCCAGTCGGCGCCGTTCAGCGAGTCGATAACGCCCTGAGCCTTGTCGGCCGGGACTTCGACGAAACCAAAGCCACGGGACCGGCCGGTTTCACGGTCGGTGGCCACGCGGGCGGAGATTACGTCAGCGTACTGGGCAACAGCCTGGGACAGATCGTCGTTCGTAACGGACCAGGGCAGGTTGCCAACATACAGGGTCTTCGTCATGTTCTTCGTGCTCCTCATTTCCATACTAATCGAGAACTAACCGATGCACGAAGATAACCCTGTAGTCACAGAGAGCCCCGGCAACGCAGTCACGACTCCTCTAGTATACTCGTTCGGGAGAAAAGATACAATCTTTTTTTGAAAATACGACTTGGAATGAGGGATGGACCCGCCACTAAGGTTAGCGGCGGGTCTTTCAACTACTTGGAAGGCAGCTTGTCGTACCACTTGCGGTAATGGCCCCTGGCCCACCAGGCCGGGACCCAGCCGGAGGTCATGCCGGTGAAGCCGGGGCGGGCGTGCGGGTGAATGGAAGCCAGGTAAATGTGGCCCAGCACGACGGCGCCCAGGAACAGGGCCGAGAAGGAATGGACGGCAAGGGCCCAGCGGGCGAGGTCGCGGGGCAGGGCATCCTTCCAGACCAGCATCCAGCCCGTGAGCACCATGGCAAACCAGCCGAGTATCTGGAAGATGGAGTTGATCTTCTCGCCGGCGTTGAACCGGCCCTGTTCGGGCAGATTTACCTTCAGCCCGAAGAAGTCGCGGGGGAAGCGGGCGAGGAAACGAAGGTCATCCTTGTCAAACCGGAAGGAGCCCCGGACCCACTCGCCGGCGCTCTTGCGGGCGCCAATCATCAGCACGGGCACCGCCACCGCGGTGAAGACGACGGCCACCGCACGGTGAGTCAGGCCAAATGCGAGCATGACCTCGGCGCCCAGCAGCGCCGCCACTCCCCGGATGACCAGGGCGAGGCCTGTCAGCAGCAGCACCAGGAAAGAGAGGGCATGGAACCAGTGGGCGATGCGCTCCGCCGCCACGAACCGGAAGACTCTCTCGCCCTGGCGGTACGGGCCGCCGGCCTTAGTCGTGGCCATGCTCATCCCCTCCTCCCCGTGCGGATTTGACGGCAAAGGCGGCGGCGCTGGCAAGCAGAGCGGCTGCGGCGCCGCCCATGAACAGCTGGCCGAGCGGCTGGAGAATCGACTGCCAGGCGTACACGACGCCGGCGCCTCTTGCTTCGGGCAGCGCATCCCTGGCGATCCCGTTCGGCAGGCGGAAATAGAAGCCGGTGCCCGCCATCTGGACGGTGCCCTTGCGGGCAATCGCCGCGTGAATGGGGCTCTTGGGATCATCGATATCGCCGATGATACGGGCGCCCGTCAGGCAGGTCTCCACGCAGGCGGGCTTGCGGCCGGCGGCGAGCCGGTCGGCGCACTCCGTGCACTTGCGGGCGGCGCCAATCTCCTCATCGTACACCCGGGCATCGTACGGGCAGGCCACGATGCAGTACTTGCACCCGATGCACTGGCTATACTCCACCGCGACAGGCCCTTCGGCCGTCTTGTGGGTGGCGCCGGTGGGGCAGGCGGCGGCACAGGGCGGCTCGTTGCAGTGCAGGCACTGGTTGACCACAAACGCAGACTTCAGGTCCGGATAGGTGCCGGTCTGGAACCGGTGCACCTTCGTGTAGGCCATCTCCGGGGCCAGGCCGTTCTTGTTCTGGCAGGCGACAGTGCACGACTCGCAGCCCGCGCAGATGGAGAGATCGATGTAAAAGGCGTAGCGGCTCACCGGCTGTCACCTGCCTTCCGGACCGTCACAACGGCTTCGCCCTGGCCCAGGGCGCCCGTCACGGGTGTGACCAGAATCGGGTAGAGTGCGCCGTCGTTGGCGCCTTTCTTATAGGCGAGATGCTGCTCCGGCGACATGGTGCCGAAGCCATGGCACATCCAGACACAGTCGGGGCGGATGCCCTCCGTCACCTTCGCCTTGATTCGCTCCTTGCCGAGCTCGTTGGCCACTTCGACGTATTCGCCGTGCTTGATACCCCGGGCCGCCGCGGCCTGCGGATGAATCCACAGCTCGTTCTCGGGCATGCGGGCGTACAGGGCCGGCACGTTTTGGGTGTAGCCGTTGGAATGGACGGCCTGATGCCCGTGCAGCAGGCGCAGCTTGTCGCCTTCCGGCCGCGTCTTGGGCGCCACCCACCCGACGACCCGCGTGCCGCCGGAGTTGGCGAAGCCTTCGTGAACCAGCTCAGCCTTGCCGGACGTGGTTGATACCTTGCTGTAGTCAGGCGGCGTCGCCATGGCGACTTTCAGGACGCCCTTCTCCTTGAGCGCCTCCAGGCTCCAGCCCGACGGGCTCAACTGAGCTTCGTTGTACTGTTCGATGGTGAAGTCAAAGTACTCGCCGACGCCCGCCGCCTTCGCCAGGCCCTGGATGATCTCGTAGCCGGGCTTGGTGTCGTACAGCGGCTTGATGACGGGCTGCCGGACGGAGACGGTGTCGCCCGCCACGGAGATGACGTCCATGCGCTCCAGGTAGTGCGACTCGGGCAGGATGTAGTGGGCGTACTGGGCCGTCTCGCTCATCTGCGTGTCGATGGCGACGACCAGCTCCAGCTTCTGGAGGGCCTTGATCCAGCGGGCGGAGTCGCCCGAAGACTTGACCGGGTTGATGCGGAAGAAGATGCCCGCCTTGACCGGATAGGGATCGCCGCTTTCGACGACCAGCGGGAGGGCCTGAATCGAACCGAGGCTGAGGGGGAGCTTGGTACCCTGCCCGTCATAGCGCACGGCTGCGGGCTTAGGGTACGGGGTCCATGGCCCGGCACCTGCCGGGGCGCCTGTGGCCGCTCAGCCACCGCCGCCGGCGTCGACGACCTCTCCTTCCGGGGGGACGTCAATGGCGCCGAGGGGGACTTTGGGCGCCGCCTTCAGGCCGCCCTTGGCGCCCCAGTTGCCCAGCAGCGCATTGACGATGGCGCCGGCGCGGGCCGCCTCGAAGCCGTTCCAGTACATGCCGTTGCCGCCGTGCCAGCCGGGGTCTACCACCGCCGCAGGGGCCGCCCCCGCCATGTCGCGGGCGATCTGCCGGACCTTGTCGGCGGGAATGTCGGTGTGCTGGACCTGCCACTCGGGCGTGTATTTGCCGATCTCTGCCTTCGTCTCTTCAAAGCCGTTGCAGTTGGCATCCACCCAGGCCTTGTTGTAGAGGTTCTCGGTGATCAGGACGTTGGCGACGGCCAGCAGGAAAGCGAGGTCGCCTGCCGACTTGATGGGCACCCATTCGCCCCACCCAGCCAGCTCGGAGTAACGCGGGTCGAGGACCGTGATCTTGGCGCCGTGCTCCTTGGCTTCCGCCAGACCGGCCACTTCGTACACTTTGATGCCGCCCAGCAGGTTTCGGCCGGGGCTCAGGTAGTATTTCACGTTCTTGTAGTCGACGGTGGGCAGGGTGCCAAAGACCGCCGAATAGCCCACGTTGCGGTTGGCGAAGCAGTTGGCGGCATGCCCGGTGTGGTTGGGCGAGCCGTAGGCTTCCGCGAACCGCTTGGTCAGACTGGAGTTCAGGTTGTTGTACTCGATGAAGGCCAGGGCCTCGGGGGCGTACTTGAACTTGATCTCCGTCAGCTTTGTGCCGATCTCTTTGAACGCCTGTTCCCAGGAGATGCGCTGGAGCTTTCCATCGGCGCCCCGCTTCATGGGGTACTGGAGGCGGTCGGGATCATACAGGGCGGAGACGCCGGCGTTGCCGCGGGCACAAGGGCGCCCGAGGTTGATGGGATGATCCGGGTTGCCTTCGATTCGGATGACTTTTCCGTTCTCCACCACGGCAAATACGCCGCAACGGCTCGTGCACATTTCGCACAGGGTGGGAATCCGCTGTTCGGCGGCCCCCGGCTGAGCTTTGGCCAGCCTGGGAATCCCGAGCTCGGTTGCGGCGAGCACAGCCCCGGTGGCGCCGCTCAGTTTCAGGAAGTCCCGGCGGTTGAATGTCGACATGGTGCTCACCCCTTGTTGCGCAGGGAGAGGGCTTTCGCCCCCTCCCCGTCTCGTTGCTACTGAACCGTCGGGAGCTTGTTGTCGGTGACACCCTGGAAGCCGAAGTGCAGGTTCTTGGCGTTATAGCCCAACATCCGCAGCACGCCGACGGTCTGGCTGGCGGTCTGGCCGGTGTAGCACTGGACGATGATCAGCTTGTCCTTCGGGAACTTGTCGAGGTTCTTGCCGACTTCGGCGAAGGGAATGTTGACGAAGCCGGGCAGATGGCCCTTGGCGAAGTCAGCGGCAGAACGGATATCCACGCCGAAGAAATCCTGCTTGGCGTCGATCATCTTCTGCACGTCGGGGGCCTTGATGTTGTTGGAGTCGGAGGGCAGGGGCGAGTAGTACTTGACGGCGGCGGCCTTCAGGCCGTCAGCCACGATTTTGGCCTCGTCAACCTTCGGGCACTCGGGGCAGGCCGGGGCGGGTGCAGCGGCGGGAGCGGCGGCAGGGGCCGGCGCTTCTTTCTTGGCGCCGCCGCAGCCGGCGAGCAGGGCAACGGTGACAGCCAGGACCACCAGGACGGACAGCCGAGTGCGCAGCCACTTCATCATCGATGAGACCTCCTCTGTGTCTTTTCGGAAAGGAATCGTTCATCGGAGATCGAAATCTCTGGCTCAACTATACAAGCTGTGGTATTGTGATTCCAGTAACATGCTGGAAATAAGTGGATCACGTTTTTCATGGGCCATTAAAATCCGTAATAGGCATACGGACTACGAAGGTGGTGCCACTCGGGTGAATGCGTATTTGCTCGAAGTCTTTGCGACGGTGGTGGAGACGCGCCGGATCACGACTGCCGCAAGGATGCTCAACCTGACCCAGCCGGCGGTCAGCCATCAGATTAAGCATCTGGAGTCGTACTTCGGGGTACCGCTCCTGGCCCGGGGAGCACATGGCGCAGTGCCCACGCCTGCCGGAGAGATCCTGTACCGCCACGCCAAGCAGATTCTCAGTCAGTTCGAGTGCCTGGAGCGCGAGATTGACGATCTGACAAACGCGGATGAGCGCGAGGTCCTGATTGGGGCATCACCGACCGCCGGGAACTACGCGCTCCCCTGCAGCCTCTGGACGTTCAAAGACCGGTTCCCGAAAGCCAACCTGCAGCTGCAGATCGGACAGGGGCCGGACATGGCCCGGGCCATACTGCAGCGCGGTATACACCTGGCTGTCGTCGAAGGCCCGGTGCCCGAAGTGGTCGCCAGAACCCCCGGCGTCAAGTGCCGGCCTTTTACCGGCGATGACCTGATCTGTGCGACACCGGCCCGCGGCCCGTGGGACAAGGGGAAGCTGACGCCGGAAGCCATGACAAAGGCGCCCCTGGCCTTGCCTGGCCGGAGCGCCGGTATGATGCCGTATTTCGAACAGGGGCTTCGTTCGCAGGGTCTCGCACTGGCCGACCTGAACGTCATGAGCCAGTTAGCCGGGCTCGACGGCATGAAATCCGCCGTGGAGATGTTCGGGGGTGTGCTGGTCTGTACGCGCATGGTCGTCCAGCGGGAACTGCGCCGGGGCCTGTACCGGGATGTGACGCCGGAGTGGCTGCGCATGACGGTGCCGTTCCACCTGATCTACATCGAGGATACCCTGCCGCCGGTCGCCCGCCGGTTCATCCGCTTTATCGCGGCGCCGGAGGAACTGGCATCGTGCTGGGAGGTAAAGGAGGCCCCGCCCTCATGTGACTGAGGGCGGGGTCTCTTTGCGAATGACGACGCGGTAGACGCCGCGTCTGAAGTCCAGGATTTCGTAGGGGTAGCCGTGGCGGAAGCACCACTGGACGATGTTGGTCAGCGCCCGGGGGTAGTCGGTCTCCACCATCAGCTCGCTGCCGGCGGGCAGCCGGTCCACGGCCTCCGACGTCCGCATGAGGGGCACGGGGCACACTTCGCCGATCAGATCAAGTACGGTGCGGCTCATAGGGCCGTCTCCCCCTTCCGTTCCCACCAGCGGATCACCAGAAACACGGCCAGGAGCAGTGCGGCCTGGACCAGGACGGCGCCCGGCCAGCCGAAGACGGCAGGCAGGTAGACTGGCCCCACGGTGCCGACCAGGCCGCTCCACCAGCCGGAATGATAGGCGCCCAGCAGCGATCCGAGTATGAGCCCGAGCAGCGTCCAGAGGAACCGCAGGTTGCCTTCGCCCAGGCGCAGCAGCGTGCTGCCGGCGCATCCGCCTGCGGGAATCATGCCGATGCCAAAGAGAACCGGCCCTGCCAGCGTCCCTGCGGAGATTGGCTGGGCGGCCCAGGGCAGCCCCGCGCCGGGCCACTTGACCGCCTGGACGGCCCCGAAGGTCACTGAGCTGATGGCCAGGGCCAGCAGTACCGACCGGGCGATGCCGGTGTCAAGAAACATAATCGAATCCCGGTAGGCCGCGACAATGCAATACCGGGTGCGCTGGAGGACGGCGCCCAGAGCGATCCCCGCCAGCCACATTGCCGCGGCCGCCGGCTGGTGCTTCCAGAGCCACCAGGCGATCAGCAGGACGACCGAAGGGGCCGTCAGTGCAAACCAGGGTTTGCGCGCCACCTTCAGCACCCCCTCACAGGATCCGGCTGAACAGCCGGATGCCAACCAGTGCGCCCACGAACAGGGCAGCGGAAAAGATCCAGCCGTGGAGGCTGAAGGACGAAATGCCCCCGATGAGGGCGCCCACACTGCAGCCCAGGGCAAGCCTGGCGCCGTAGCCCATCAGGACGCCGCCCAGCAGCGAGAGCCACAGTTTGCGCCATTTTCGGGGACCCGTGCGGAAGGCGAATTCGCCCGCTGCCAGGCTGGCCAGGACCGCCCCGGCCACGACGCCGACGTTGAGCCAGAGGCCCGTGTCCCACCAGCCAAACTGGCTGAGCAGTGTGTCGCGTCCGACCTGGTTGAAGTAGGTCCAGCGTTCGGGCTGGAGGCCGAGCAATTGCAGCGCCCGGCTGCCAATATGGGTCAGGGGCGTGGTTACGCCCCAGGGGCGATTGTCCAGCACGAGAATGAGCGTGTTGATCAGCGCGAGGGCGATGCCGCCGACCCAGTAGGGCCACACCCCCGGCAGGTCGGCAGGCATCTTGCGGACACGGGTGTCGGGCATGGTGTCGCCTCCCACAGCGAAGTAGAGCACCCTATTCGCTGCCGCCGGGGCGGACCCATCCTCATTAGCCACAGAATGGGCCGAAAACAGCACATTCGTGCAAAAGGCGGAGTCGTCATAACGCCGATTGGCGCCCCTGCTAATGGGCGCCAATCGCTGCTTGCACGGTCAATGCGAGTTGGAGGAGCCGTTCGTCCTGGTGAACGGCGCCAATGAGCTGAAGCCCGATGGGAAGGCCGTCGGGCGTGGTGCCGCAGGGCAGGCTGATGGCCGGCTGGCCTGTAATGTTGAACGGCGCGGCGAAGCGGAGCAGTGTATCCGCCACAGGCTCCCGGTGGCCGTCCGGGCCGTCCCACCAGCGCTGGCCGATTAGGGGCGCCGGCAGCGGTATGGTGGGCGTGGCGAGGGCGTCGACGGCGGTCATCACTTCGGCCATGGCCTGGCAGAGTTCGGTGCGCAGCCGCTGGGCCAGCAGGTACTCCCGGGCGGGGATGAACTGCCCGAGCTCAATCCGGGCGCCGACGTCCGGGCCGTAGTCGCTCAGGCGGTCCAGGTTCGGGGCGTGGTACGCTCCCGCTTCCGCCAGGGTGATGACGCGGCTGACGAAGTGAAAGCGGTCCAGGGGCGGCAGTGCCACTTCGACCAGGTCGGCGCCCGTGTTTTGGAGGCTCCGCTCGAATGCTTGCCGGACCGCCGGTGCGACGGGGGTAGCCAGCCAGGCGGTCGGGAGCCCGATGCGAAGCCGGGTGAGTGGTTGACGGGGCGGCATCTTCGCATTGGCCATCACGGAAAAGGTAAGAGCTGCATCCGACACGGTGCGGGTCAGGGGCCCCACGTGGTCGAGCGACCAGCTGAGCGGCACGACGCCCTGCGTGCTGACCCGCCCGAACGTGGGCTTGAAGCCCACGACGCCGCAGCAGGCCGCGGGAATGCGAACCGAGCCCGCCGTGTCGGTGCCCAGGGCGATGGGGACCATGCCGGCGGCGACGGCGGCGGCGGAACCGCCGCTGGAGCCGCCGGGGATTCGGCGCGGGTCGGCGGGGTTGCGGGTGCCGTCGGTGGTGACGCCGTAGGCGAATTCGTGGGTGGTCGTCTTCCCGACGATGACGGCGCCGGCCCGGCGGAGGCGCCCCACCACCGCCGCGTCGGCTGCGGCCGGGGCGCCGTCCGTTATGCGGGAGCCGGCCCTCGTCGGCAGGCCGGCCACGTCGATCAGGTCCTTGACCGCCACGGGGACGCCGCACAGTGGGCCGTCACCTGCCTGCTGGAGCGCGCCGGCAGGCAGAACGGCGACGAACGCGTGCAACTCCCCGTCGGCGGCGGAGATGCGCGCCAGGGCTGCCTGCGCCGGTCCCGTGGCAGATGTGCCGATGACGGTCTCTTTGACAGCAGCCGCGGCGGGTGGCAGAAACGCCGGCCGCGTCTCCCGTCCCGCCAGCGGTTCATATCTTCGGGCATCAGCGAGGAGGGCCTCCAATCGCCGGGCGGTCTTCGGGGAGAGTTCAAGTTCCACGGCGAATCAGCTCCCGCAGGCGTGACGGGCTCAGGGGCATCTCCGCGATGCGCACGCCAAACTCCCGGAGGGCATCTTCCAGGGCAGATGCGAACACGGCGGCGCAGGGAATCACCCCGGCCTCACCGGCGCCTTTGAGCCCCAGTGGGTTGAGCGGCGAGGGCGTCTCAATATGATCCGTCTCCACGGTCGGGACCTCGGACGCGGTCGGCAGCAAGTAATCCATCAAGCTGGATGTCAAAAGCTGCCCGTTTGCGTCGTAAACCAGCTTCTCATAGAAGACCCCGCCGATGCCCTGCGCCACGCCGCCGTGAATCTGGCCTTCGACGATCATGGGGTTGATCATCGTGCCGCAGTCGTGGACGACGCAGTAACGCAGGACCTTCATAAACCCCGTGTCGGGGTCGACTTCCACCACGGCGGCGTGCGCCCCGCTGGGGAAAGTCGACTGCTGCGGGCTGAAGAAGCGGGTCGCCTCCAGCCCCGGCTCGCCGAACTGGAGCGTGCCCCGGAGGGGGTTGGCGAAGCGGGCGACCTCTCCTAACGTGACGCTTCGCTCACCGCAGCGCGCATGCCCGTTGCACAGTTCGACCTCATCCGGTGCACACTCGAGCAGGCGTGACGCCACAGTACGGGCCTTCTCTGCCACAGCCTGCGCTGCCAGGTACGCCGCGTTCCCCACGATGACCGCCGCCCTGGAAGCGAAGGTCCCGATGCCCCAGCCCATCGCCGCGGTATCGCCCGTCACCACGTGGATATCGGCCATGTCGACGCCCAACCGGTCAGCCACGACCTGGGCGAAGGCCGTGAAATGGCCCTGCCCCTGGGTGCCCACCCCCGTGGCCACCTGGACCTTGCCCGACGGCTCGATGCGCACCCGGACGCCCTCGTAAGGGCCGGGGCCGGCGCCCTCCACGTAGAACCCCATCCCGATGCCCACACAGCGGCCTTCAGAACGGGCTTCGGTCTGGAGAGCACGCATGGCGGGAAGGTCGAGCAGCGCCTCCAGCCGGTCGGCCAGTTCCGGGAAGTTGCCGCTGTCGTATCGGGTCGGCGCCCAGTCCTGGTAAATCAGGCCCGTGTCCCACGGGAACTCATCCGGCTGGATGAAGTTCTTGCGCCGCACTTCCAGGGGGTCGAGGCCAAGGGCCGCCGCAATGCGGTCCATCATCCGTTCCATGACGAAGACTCCGTGAGGGCGCCCCGCCCCCCGGTAAGGCGTCACCGTCGGCTTGTTGGTGTAGACCGCCCGGAACTCCACGCTGTAGTTCTTCAGCCGGTATGGCCCGGGCAGCGTCGTCACGCTGATGATCGGCACCTGGATGCCGTATGGCGTATACGCCCCGCTGTCGTGCAGCAGGGTCGTCTTCAACCCAAGTAGGGTGCCATCCTTCGCCACGGCCACTTCCACGTCGTGAATCTGCTCTCGCTCCTGCGTGGTGGCCACAAAGTGCTCCCGGCGGTCCTCAATCCACTTGACGGGCCGTTTCAGGCACATGGCGGCAAAGGGCACCAGCACTTCTTCGGGGTAGAACATCATCACCTTTGGGCCGAAGCCACCGCCCACGTCGGGGGCGATCAGCCGAAGGTCCATTTCGGGCATGTCGAACCAGGCCGCCAGCCCGGCCCGCAGGGCGACGGGCGCCTGCGTGGAGACATACATGGTCAGCCCCCGCCCTTCGGGAATCGCCACCACGCCCCGGGTCTCCATGGGCGAAGCCGTGCCCCGGTCGAGGCGGAACCGCTCGGTCAGAATCAGGTCGGCCCGGGCCCGCGCCGCCACGTAGTCGCCGACGCTGCGCAAATAATGCCCGCCGATGTTGTGGGGCATATCCGCATGAACCAGGGGGGCGCCGAGCGGGGCCGCCGCCTCCAGGTCAGCGGCGACGGGCAGGGGCTCGTAGTCTACGTACACCAGGTCGGCGGCATCTTCAGCAACATACCGGTCAGAGGCAACCACGAACGCGACGGCTTCGCCCACATGCCGCACGATGGACGTCGCGAGGGCCGACTGGGTTCGGCCATACTGGAGGTCGTCGTGGGGAATCAGGAGCGGCAAGGGGCCGTTCAGGCGTCCCAGCTCTTCCGCCGTCAGCACCAATGCCACGCCGGGCAGCGCCTGCGCCCTTGCGACATCGATCCGACGGATGCGGGCATGGGCGTGGGGGGAGCGGACGACGGCCGCCTGGAGCATATCCGGGCGCCGGACATCGTCGACAAAGACCCCTTCGCCCCGGAGCAGCCGGGGATCTTCGACCCTCAGGACCCGTTCGCCAATGCTCACTGCCCCAACCCCCTTTCGCCGACGGGCACCGCCGCCTCCGGCCGCACCGCTTCGGCCGCCAGCCGCACCGCTTTGACGATGTTCTGGTAGCCCGTGCAACGGCAGAGGTTGCCGCCAAGCGCCTCACGGATCGCATCTTCCGTAGGGTCGGGGTTTTCGGCCAGAAACGGCAGCAGCGTCATCAGAAAGCCGGGCGTACAGAAGCCGCACTGCAGGCCGTGTGCCTGCCGGAACGCCTCCTGCAGGGGATGCAGTGCCCCTTCGCCCGGCGCCAGCCCTTCCACCGTGGTGATTTCGGCCCCGTCCATCTGGATGGCGAGGGCGAGACAGGACCGGATGGCGCGCCCCGCCAGCAGCACCGTGCAGGCGCCGCAGACCCCGTGCTCGCAGCCCACATGGGTGCCCGTCAGGCCCAGTTCATGGCGGATGAAGTCGGAGAGGAGCAGCCGGGGCGCCACCTCCCGGGTGTAGGGCCGGCCGTTGACGGTGACCGTGATCCGCCTCATGACGGGCCCCCTTCCCAGGCCCGGGCCAGGGCCCGACGGAGGGCGCGCTCCGTCAGCACCCGGGCCAGTTCCCGGCGGTACTCGGCGGAGGCGTGAATATCCGCGTCGGGCTGGACTCCGGCTGCCACCGCCTCGCCCGCCGCCGCGAACCACTCCGGCAGCGGAAGCTGTCCAGCCAGCAGCGCCTCGGCTGCAATTGCCCGCACCGGCGTCATACCCACGCCCGTCAGACCGAGCCGGACCGACTCAATGACGTCCCGGTTCTCGTCCAGGGTGAGGGTGCAGGCGACGCCTGCGAGGGCGAAATCGCCGCTGCGGCGGGCCAGCTCCTCGAAAGCCCAGCCCGTGCGGGGCGCCAGTACCGGTACCCGGATCTCCGTCAGAACCTCGTCAGGCCGGAGGCATGTAGTGAAGTACATGAGGAAGAAGTCCGCTGCGGCGACTTCCCGGCGCCCGCCGCCGGGCGCCGCGAGGCAGAAGAATGCGTCCAGCGCCAACATAACGGCGGGCAGTTCGGCAGACGGGTCGGCGTGGACCAGACTTCCCCCGATGGTTCCCCGGTTGCGTATCTGCATGTGGCCCACATGGCGGATCGCCTCTGCCAGCAGTGGCTGACGCCGGGCGACGAGGCCTGACCGTTCGATATCGGCGTGCCGGGTCATCGCCCCGACGGCGAGCATTCCGCCCTCCTCTCGCACGTAAGCCAATCCTTCCACCCGGTTCAGATCGATCAGAATGGCCGGACGGGCCAGGCGCATGTTCAGCATGGGAACCAGGCTCTGCCCGCCCGCCAGCAGTTTGGCCTCATCGCCATGCTGCCGGAGCAGGTCCAGCGCTTCGTGCAGGGTGGCCGGGTCGTAGTACTGGAACGGTGCAGGCTTCAATTTGCTCCCTCCCGTTTGTATCAGACTCTTCCGTGCGTTTATACGAACGTAACAATCCACTACTAATCTAGTGTAGAGGTGATATATATGCGTCTTCGTCGGTTCTGGATAGGTGCCGCAGTCGCAATTGCAGTTCTCTGCCTGTTCGCCATATGGGGTGTGGCTGCCGAAAGGTTGGTTGCCGCAGCCCCCTCCCCCCGGGATACGGTGGAGATGGCGTTCTCGTGGGTCCTCGAATTCAGAGGCCAGCAATACCTGTTCAGGGAAGCGGTTGGCATTGGCAGTGAGCACGAGGTTGTGGAGCACCGAGTTGCCGGCGCGAAGGGCCAACAAGTTACGCAAAAGATCGCCGGTCGCCTGAAGTTGGGGGACATTACCCTGAAGCGGAACCTCACTGCCGACCTGGGCGTCTACCAGCTGCGCAAGACAGCCGAAGACGGCCAGTGGAATGAGGCCCGATCCAACGGCACGCTCACCCTGAGGGACGGCACCGGGCAGGAGGTGGCCAAGTGGGAACTGACCAACGCGTGGCCCTTCGCCTATTCCGTTACCTCACCGTCCGCCGAAACAGTGATGGAGCAGATCACGATAACCTATGAAGGAATCCGGCGCACAGAGTAGCGCCCCTCCCGGTCAACCAAAGGCGCCACCCCGGGTGGCGCCTTTGCTGTGGCCCCGCGGTCCCCTACGCCCGCTCCGGCACAAACGCCAGAACCCGGCACCACGCCGCCTCGCCGCCGCGAAACCGGAACGGCCAGCACCCGACCCAAATCCGCTGATCCAGCACTTCGTCAATCTGACCGCCCAGATTCTCCACGTGGAAAACGCCCTTCGGGAAGAGCAGGGTGTGGGTCATCTGGTAAAACTCCGGTGGGAAGACCTCGTCCAGGTCGCTCACGCCCAGGTGCTGGCGCACCTTTTCGGCCACATCGGGCCGGACCTGGCGCACCACCGTGTCGAAGGGATGGTCGGTCGACATGGCGTCAATCGCGATCCAGCGAATGCCCCGGTCGAGCACCCACTGGACGAACTCGCCCTTGGGGCCGGGCTGGTTCAGGAAGTACCGGGGCAGGTCCGCCTTGGTCTCGCCGCACTCGCAGGGGCACCACTGTTCGTTGTAGTACCGGTGGAAGCCGGTATGAATGATCAAAATGTCGCCCTTCTGGATGCGGATGCCCGTCTTGCGCTCCCAGGCGTCAAAGTGCTCGGGGCCGTAGAGGTCGTAGTCGCCCACGCCCATCTTTTCGAGGTCGACCACGACCGCCGGGCCGAACAGGTGCTGGACCGGAATGCCCGCCACATCGGGGCCGGGGTCGTAGAAGTGCCACGGGCTGTCCAAATGGGTAGACAGGTGAATGGTTGATGATAAGTGCTGGGCGTTGACGCCCTCGAAGGCGATCCGCTTGACCCACTTGATGGTGGGGCCTTCATAGCGGGCAAACGCCGGCGAGTTGGCCGAGAAGTCCTGGGACAGATCCAGCACGCGCACCTTACTGAGATCCAGGAACATGGTGTCTCCTCCTTATCTCATCGACCGCATCCGGATTCTCCAGGGCAGTCAGGTCCCCGGGGTCCTGCCCCAGGTATGCCGCCCTGATTGCACGGCGCATCACCTTGCCGCTGCGCGTCCGGGGCAGGGTGTTCACGAACAGCACCGCCTCGGGCGCAAGGGGGCGCCCCAGTTCTTCTGCGACCTTTTGCCGGAGAGCGTCCGGCTCGACTACCCATCCGGTCCGCAGCACCACAAAGCAGACTACGCTCTCCCCTTTGACCGAATGCGGCACACCTACCGCGGCGGCTTCCGCAACCGCCGGATGCGCTACCAGCGCCGCTTCGATCTCAGCAGGGCCGACCCGCCTGCCCGCCACCTTGAGCGTTTCGTCGGACCGCCCGTGGATGTACCAGAAGCCGTCTGCATCCACCGAGGCCCAGTCGCCGTGGACCCAGACCCCGTCGAAGCGGCTCCAGTAGGTCTGCACGTACCGCTCCCGGTCGCCCCAGAAGCCCTGCGCCATGCCGGCCCACGGGGCCGTGAGGCACAGCTCGCCCACGTGGCCGGGCGCCGCCGCCCGCCCCCGCTCGTCCAGCACCGCCGCGGCCATGCCGGGCACCACGGTGTTGAACGAGCAGACCTTGATCGGCCGGGTGATGACGCAGCCGAGAATGCCGCCGCTCACTTCCGTGCCGCCCGAGTAGTTGAGCACCGGGCACCGTCCCCGGCCCACATGGCGGAAGTACCACAGGTACGGCTCCGGGTTCCACGGTTCGCCCGCCCCCGCCAAAATCCGCAGCGATGACAGGTCGTGCCGGGCGGGCCAGGCTTCGCCCTGGGCCGCCAGCGATCGCACCACCGTGGGGGCCAGCCCCAGGTGCGTAATCCGGTGCCGGTCGACCATCTCCCAAAGGCGGTCCGGCTCGGGAAAGTCAGGCGCCCCGTCGTACAGGAACATGGATGCGCCGAGCATCAGCGTGCCGAGAGCCAGCCAGGGGCCCATCATCCAGCCCGGGTCGCTGTACCAGAACATCAGCTCATGTTCGTGCAGGTCGAAGCAGTGGGCCATCTCCTGGGCCGCTTTGATGGGAAAGCCGCCGTGGCCGTGCACCACCCCTTTGGGGCGCCCCGCGGTGCCGGAGGTGTGGATGATCATAAAGGGGTCGTCGGGGGCCATGCGCTCGGTGTCGAACTCCGCCGGCTGGGCGTTGATCAGGTCGTGATACCACACGTTGCGCGCATCAGACCACGGGACGGCACAGCCGGTCCGCCTGACTACCACCATCCGTTCCACGCCGGTGGCATCGGCGGTCTCCTTCAGGCGGACCAGCGCCCCCCGCCGGGTGAAGCCGTCGGCCGTAATCAGCACTTTCGCCCCGGCATCGGCGAGGCGGCTGGCCGCCGCCGGCGCCCCGGAGCCGGAGAAAATGGGCGCGAAGATGGCCCCCAGCTTTGCCACTGCCAGCATGGCCGCCACGGTCTCCGGCAGCATGGGTAGGAAGATGCCCACCCGGTCGCCCCGCCCGACGCCCAGAGCCCGCAGTCCGCCTGCGAGGCGGTTCGCTTCACCCCACAATTCCTGGTAACAGAAGCGGCGGACCCGGCCGCCTTCCCCTTCGTAGACAATGGCGGGCCGGTCGCCCCGACCAGCGGCCACGTGCTTGTCCACGCACGCATGCGCCAGGTTGAGGCGGGCGCCGGGGAACCACCGGGGCCACGCGATGCCCTCCGACAAGTCCAGCGCCTGTTGCGGGGGCTCATACCAGGCGATGCCGAGATCCTCTGCCGCCAGCGCCCAGAACCGGGCCGGGTCCAGTCTCTGCAGTTCTTCCAGAGATGCAACCCCGCACCGGCGCATGAAGCCGGTAATCCGTGCCCGCGCCGCAACCTCCGCCGTCGGTCGCCAGATGATGCCAGCCACCCCCGTTTGCCTCATCTACCCCTATGCCCAGGGCGGGGCGTGCATGAACGCGAAAAAGGCGATGCGTGAGCGTTAGCCCAGGCATCGCCAGAGTGGTTATCAAGATTTACAAGTTTGCGGCCAGATTTGGTTTGTACGGAATGATAACCAGCACACTTCTCGAATCCTTTTCCACGTCCGGTGTGCTATGGGAACGACGAAATTCGCCAGATTCCGGGCGCATTCGCCACGATACCCCAGCCGTTCGAAGCTCCGGCGGCCACAGCTGGCTTGCTAACCCGAAGACTTGTGCGCTGCCCCGTGTCTAGTTGTCACTTTTTCCAAGGCCAGGAGGCCGCCCGGCTTGTATATTTTGACAGCCAGCGCACGCGGCACGGGACTGGCGGCGTCCACCCAGTTTAAATGGGCTTGGTCCACCACTCGGACGCGATTGTGTACCCTAGTTTGGCAAGCATTTCCCGCTTTGGCTGATCCATGTTCCCGCATACGACAACGCACTGAGACGCTCCGCGGTCCCGAGCCGCCTGCACCGCCGCGTCGAGCAGCAGCCGGCCTATGACAAGCCAGTCATGTTCTACGACACAAAAGTCATCGATCGAACAAGTGAGTCCGGCAGAGTACACAGGCGGTGAAGGCACGAGGGAACCGATCACAAAACCATTCACGACTCCGCCGGCTTCATGTACGAAGGCAATGACATTGTCGCGGCTGAGCACATGCGGAAGGAAAACGGCATGGCGGCCCCGGGAATCCTCCGCCTTTCGCCAGAACAGCGGCTGGTACTGCTGATACTGAACCCGCTTTTTTTCGGAGAGATCTACAATTGCGGGCACATCCTCCAAGAGGGCCTGACGGATGCAGCCTTCCACAGCGCTCATCCTCCTGGTGTGTTTACGAAACCGCTAGCGCAATTATTTGGAACGATTCTGCGCGGCGAAAGGGACCACCTCCTGACAAAAATTCATCGAGGTTACGAAGTCTGCCTTCGTAACCTCGATACATCGTCGTGCGTGGCCTCACGGCCATTGCTATTACGCTTCCCGGGCCTTCAGCCAGAGCCCGCACTCGGTCCGCTTCTTGGTCAGCTCGCAACCGACATGGTCGGGGCGGAAAACATCGCCCTCAAGCAAGTCGGCGTTGGCATGGCACCCGCCGCTGCAGTAGAACCGGGCCCAGCAATCGCCGCAGCCTTCCTTCGTGAAGATGTGGCAGCCCGCCAGCTTCTCCTGCAAATCGCGCCGGGTCACCCCGTCGAAAACCGTGCCCAGCCGGTACTGCGGCCGGCCGACGAACTGGTGGCACGGATAGAGATCCCCCTCGGGGGTGATGGCCAGGTACTGGAATCCGGCGCCGCAGCCCTGCACCCGCCGGGGCAGGCACGGGCCGTCGACGGCGTCGATGGCGAAGTGATGGAACGTGAAGCTGCCGCCCTCGCGCCGGCGACGGTCCACTTCGACCGCGAGCTTCTCGTACTCGGCAAACAGGGCCGGCAGATGCTCCTCGCGGAGCGCATAAGGCATCTCGGGCCGTGCGATGACGGGCTCGATGGAGAAGTGGGGCGCCGCCATGGTATCCGCGATATAGTTGGCATCTGCCGCGAAGTCGAGGTTGGCGGAAGTGTAGGTGCCGCGCACCACGGCGTACGCCCCCCGGCCGCTGGCGCCCTGGGCGGCGCCGTGGCCCCAGGTCGGCTTGCCGCCCGGCGCCCGGCGCTCGAGGAACGCCCGAATTCCGGCTTCGGCCGGCAGCGACGAGCCGGAACGCATGGCGTCGTGGACTTCCGGTCGCCCGTCCAGGCTCAAAATGACGCTGACCTGCTCCCGGTCGAGTTCGTCCATGATCTCGTCGGTGAGCAGCGTGGCATTCGTGGTCAGTGTGAAAATGAACTGCTTGCCGGCCCGGGCGCCGGCCTCCCGGGCGTAGGCAATCGTCTCCCGCACCACGTCCCAGTTGAGCAGCGGTTCCCCGCCGAAGAAATCCACCTCGCAGACCGGGCGGGCACCGGTCATGCGAATCAGCAGATCGACGGCCCGAAAGGCGACGTCCCGGGACATGAGCGAAGTACGCCCGCCGTAGGCGCCTTCATCGGCAAAGCAGTACGTACAGGCCAGGTTGCAGCTGTGGGCCACGTTCAAGCAGATCGACCGGAGCGGATCATCCGGGCCGGGCATGGGGGGCTGCCAGGGAGCCGGCTCTGAAAAGAGCAAGCCCCGCTGAACCAGTTCGTCGATCTCCGCGCGGGCCTCCCGCACTTCTTCATCGCTGAAGCCGAGCGCGGCAAAGCCGGCCTCGTCCAGATCACCGGTCCGGACGGCCAGCAGATGCCACATTAGCTCATCAACTTCGTGGAGGCTGCCGCTGTGAACGTCCAGGACCAGTTTTGCACCGTTGATCGCGAAGCGGTGTATCTGACCCTTGCTCAACGAATTGTGACCTCATGAACGGGCTTCTCGGCTGCGGCGGCGTTCACCAGGTTCGTGACGGAGCAGACGATATTCCCGACCGTGCAGGAAGTCTTGCAGGCAGACTGGCAGGAGACGGCGCAGTCGGTGCAGCCGGCGTACTTGACCGATTCCTGCATGGCGGGGGCGAACAGGGTGCGAATGTGCTTCGACAAGGGGGTCACTCCTATGTAGGGGAAGTTTTTCAACACAAAAAGTATACCGGGAGTGCCATCCGCAGGGGAGGCGAAAAAGGACTGTAAGGCCTAGCCAAAAGGACCATTTTCGCGGGTGATCCCTGATATTCTGAAAGGAGTGCGATTTCTCAGCAGGAGTTCTTGGCATAGTAAAGTAATCAGGCTTGATACGTTCTCCAGGACAAAACGCGGCATCGCCGGAGGCAAACATGACAAGGCCTGTGCAATCGCGCACCCGTGAGATGGACCTCTTCGCCCTGCGGGTCTACTGGTGCCTGGTGCCCCTCTTCCTCCTGCTGATCCCGGTCGTCGTGTTCCAGCTGATCGCGATCAGTTGGCTTCAGTTGATCATATTGATCGTTGCTTCCGCAGGCCTGGCGGGACTGACGACGCTGGCCTACCGCCTGGGTGTGTCCGGCAAGCTGTTTTGTTATTTGATCAGTATCAGCATGATGATCGATCTGGGCATTGTCTGGTTTCTGCTGGAGTATGGGGTTTCGGCGTGGACCCTCTGGCTGATTCCGGTTCTTATCACGATGATATACGGCAACTGGCGGTCCACCCTGGGCGCCAGCGCTCTGTCGAGCATCGCTCTGGGGCTGAGCATCTGGTATCGACACCCCGGAGGCGTGCCGGAGAGAGTATCAGACCTGATCAATGTCTTCTCCGTGCTGATCTTCCTCATCGCCTTGATGGTTGCCATCGCAATGAAGGTAGGCCAGCTGATGCAGGCCAACGAACGCTTCGCCCGCCGGCAGGAAGCGGTATCGGAAGATCTGCAGAAGATACTCAGCCAGGTGGCACAGACGGCGGATCTCCTCACCGAGTCGGCCACGGGCCTGGAGAGCGGGAGCCGAACGGCGCAGGCCTCCATCGACGACGACTGCCGGCCCGTGTCTGTCCAGCTGGACGATGCCTGGTCCGAGCAGGTCTCGGCGCTCCAGCAGGTGATGAGCACCCTGCGCCAGCATGCCGAGGGCATCGGGCAGATCGCATCCGGAGCCGAAGCACAGGCCCGGGATGCCAACAAGGCCTTCACCGCCACCCAGGAGATGGCGGGCGCCCTGCGGCGGGTCGCGGGGTTCACCGAGCAGGTGAATGAGACGTCCCGGCAGGCCAGCCGGAAGGCGGAAGCCGGTTGGCAGGCGGCGCAGGAGACATACGGCGGCATCAACGCCCTGGGCGCCGCGGTGCAGGAAGCCTCAGGCACCGTCGGCGAGCTGGGCGCCCTGTCGGCACAGATCGGCCAGATCGTCGAGGCGATCACCAATATCGCCGGGCAGACGAACTTGCTGGCCCTGAACGCCGCGATCGAGGCAGCCCGTGCCGGTGAACATGGGCGGGGCTTCGCCGTCGTGGCCGATGAGGTCCGCAAGCTGGCCGAACGGTCCAGCCAGGCATCGCGAGAGATCGGCGACTTGATTGAACGGATTCAGGGCAAGATCGCCCAGACGGTCCGGGTCATGGAAGGGGCGGCGGATACGGCGACCCGGGGCGCCCGGCTCTCGCTGGAAGCCCGGGAGGCGCTGGCGGGAATGCAGGCTGCAGCGAGGCAGACCGCCGAGCAGGTGCAGTCGATCGCCGAGCAGATGAAGGCGGTCGCGCAGAGCAGCCACGACGTGGAGGCAGCGGTCGGCCAGATGACTGCCGTGAGTCAGGAAAGCACCGCCGCCACCGAAGAGATGGCTGCGGGCAGCGAACAGATCAACGCCGCCCTCACCCATGTGGAGGAGTTGGCTCACCGGGGAACGGCGAGCCTGCGCCGCTTCCAGTCCAGCCTCGACCAGGTCGCCGCGGTGGTCCGGACGACCGCCGGGGCCTCCCGGGAGCTGACGGCCCACGCACTCAAGCTCCAGGAGTCGGCGCGGCAGAGCCACCGGCACGAGTGATGCAGTACGCGGGCTGGGAGGGGGTCTGTCACAGACCCCCTCCCAGCCCATTTCGGTTACACGCCCCAGCCGAGGCCTACGTTGCCGGGATAGGCGGCGATGCCGGGAATGCCGGCGGTGGTCGGATATGCAGAGGGGACCGTCGCAACGGTCGTCACAGGCACCGCGTATTCATACACACGGTAAACGGTGGCGTTGGCAGCCGGATATACGGCAGCACCGGGAGCGATCGCAAGGTCATTGGCGCCGGCCTGGGCCCCGATGAACGGGGAGATCGCGGCTGAGGAGACATTCTTTCCAAAAAACACCCGGACTCACCTTCCCACTGATGTAGTCTGGCGCGGCCTCATGACCACGTCAGGCTCCATCCTATGAAAGGGGAGCAATAAGGGAACCTATCAAGTCAGCCGCCGCCCGCACAAGCCGCTGCACCTGCTCATCCGCTGGATGGCTGAAGACCTCCCGGGGCGTGCCGGACTGCACGATGTGCCCGCTCATCAGAACCGCGACCCGGTCCGCGAGGGGCGGAATCTCCGTAAAATCGTGGGTGACAAAGAGCGCCGTCACCCCCGCCTCCCGGAGGATTCGGCGGAGGTCCTGCAAAATCGCTGAGCGGGTCAGGACATCGAGCGCCATGAACGGCTCGTCGAGAAATAGCACCCGCGGCCGCAGCACCAGGGCCCGGGCCAGGCTGACCCGCTGGGCCTCACCGCCTGAGAGAGCCCTTGCCGGCCGCTTCGCCAGGTCGGCTACGCCGAACAGGGCGAGCTCCGCCATGACACGGGTGCGCGCCTCAGCTTCGGCCACGCCCCGCAGCCGCAGCCCCAGAGCCACGTTGTCGTACACCGAGCCCTCCACCAGCAGGGGGCGCTGGAAGACGACGGCCATCTGACGGCGCAGGGCGAGGCCTTCGTCGGGCAGGCGGACCGCCCGGCCGCCGAACCGGTAGGTCATTTCGGCGGGCAGCAGCAGAGCCAGCGCCTGAAGCAGGGTCGACTTGCCGGAGCCGTTTGGCCCGATGACGGCCAGCACTTCGCCGGCTTCCACCTGCACCGAAGGGATCTCCAGCACCAGGCGCCGCTCGCGGTGCACCTTCAGGCCCGCAGCCTCAATCAGCGCATCAGCCATGGCTGCCTCCCCCGTTGCTGGAGCAGTGTGAGGCTCAGGGTCACGGCATAGGCCAGCAGCAGCAGCACAATGCTGATGCCGATGGCCAGCTCGAAGTTCCCCTTGGACACTTCCATCACCGTGGCCGTGGTCAGGACCCGGGAGTAGCCGGGAACGTTGCCGCCGACCATCATGGAGGCGCCGACCTCGGAGACCACCGCCCCGAACCCCGCCATTACCGCCGCCAGAATCGAGAGGCGGGCCTCTCGCACCAGCAGGCGGTACAACTGCCAGCGCGAAGCGCCCAGGGCCGTCAACTGCATGGGCAGATGCGGATCCAACTGCCCAATTCCCGCGATGGTGAAGCCCATCACCACCGGGGCGGCAATGACCGTCTGGGCAATGACCATCGCCGTGGGCGTGTACATGAGGCGCAGGAACCCAAAGGGCCCGCTGCGCCACAGGAAAATGCTGACCCAGAGCCCCACCACCACTGGCGGCAGGGCCATACCGGTGTTGACCAGGCTGATGAGGAACCGGCGCCCGGGGAAGCGGGTCAGGGCCAGCAGCACGCCCAGCGGTACGCCGAGCGCCACGCTGATCAGCGTCGCCAGGCCGGAGACCCGGAGCGTGAGGAAGGTGATGCTCCACGTCTCCGGGTCTCCGGTAAAGAGAAGACGCACGGCTTCCTTGATGCCTTGCCAGATCATCTCCACAGCATCGACCTACTTTGCTCCGGTAAGTTGCTCCTCGGTCTTGCCGCCGTCGGGGAAGAAGAGCGGCTGGCCATACTTTTCGACGCCGAACGTGCCGATCGCTTCCTGGCTTTCCTTGGACAGCAGGAACGTGTGGAAGGCCCTGGCGCCCGCTGCGTTCACCATGGGGAACTTTGCCGGGTTGACCAGCATGACATGGTAGATGTTCAACAGGGGGGCATCGCCTTCCAGCATGATCTCCAGCGAAAGGTGATTTTGATTGGTCAGGAAAGTGGCCCGGTCGGTCAGGGTGTAGCCGTCCTTCTCGTTCGCTATATTCAGCGTTTGGCCCATGCCCTGGCCCGTCTGCTGATACCACTTACCCTCGTGCTTGACGTTGCTCGCCTTCCATAGGGAGAGTTCCTTCCTGTGGGTGCCGGAATCATCACCCCGGGAGATAAAGAGGGCCTGCGCCTCAGCGATCTTCTTCACAGCTTCGGCAGCCGACTTGGTGTCCTTGACGTGCGCGGGGTCCCCCTTGGGCCCGACGAGGATAAAGTCGTTGTGCGCCACCAGCTTTCGCTCGATGGCGGCGCCGCTCTCGACCAGCTTCTTCTCATCGGCCGGGGCGTGGACGAGCAGCACGTCTGCCTCGCCCTTCTCGCCCATGGCCAGGGCCTGGCCTGTTCCCACGGCGATAGGCTTGACCTTATAACCCGTCTGCTTCTCGAAGATGGGAATCAGGAGATCCAGCAGACCGCTGTCCTGCGTGGACGTGGTGGTGGCCAGGATGACATCCGGATTTTCCGGCGCCGCGACCAGGGTCTGGGCGGCGGGCGTTCGGGGTGCGGAAGTGCAGCCTAAGAGCATCATCGCCACCAATGCGAGTCCAGCCAAGCGTTTCACAGGTATCGCCTCCGTTATGCTGTGTCAAGCATAACGCTGACATGAGAGACGGGTCAAGACCCAATCGGCAAGAAAAGGGGCTCGCCGTACCGGTCGCAGCCAAATCGGCGAATCACTTCGTGCCCGCCGGGCCCCGTCGCCCAGGCAACAAACCGGAGCGCCTCCGCATGCAGCAGGCGCGCAAACCGCTCCGGGCTGACGGGAATCAGGGCGAATTCGTTGCGCAGGAGCGGGTCCCCGGCCAGGACCACACTCAGCCCCAGCCCCTCGGCCCGCGCCGCCAGGTACGTGGCCCGGTCAACCAATACGTATGCCTGGTTATCCTCGGCGTACCGCACCGTCGCCATGCTGCCCATGGAGCCACGCGGGCAAACGCAGTACCAGGGCGCCCCGGGCGCCACGCCCGCCGCCGCCCAGACTTCCAGCTCCTTCACGTGGGTACCCGAGCGGTCGCCCCGGCTGACAAACCGTACCCCCGCCGCTGCACACTTTTGGAATGCTTCCGACGCTGTCGGCGCGGCTCCGGCCCCGGCAGGATCCTCTGCCGGCCCCAGGAGCAGAAACTCGTTGGACATCAAGGGGTAGCGCCCGGTCCCGAAGCCCCCGGCGATGAACTCCGCCTCCATTGCGGGGGCATGGGTCAAGACGACTTCGGCTCGGCCGTCCCGGGCGATACTGAGCGCCTGCCCGCTCCCGGCGGCCACATGCCTGACCAGAATGCCCGTCTCCAGGTAGAACGCCTCTTCGAGGGCGCCCACCACCCCCGCCTCCACCGGCCCGATGGTGCTCGCCAGCAGCAGCGGCGTGCCGCCTGCGGGCTCGTCCTCGCCGTGAAAGGCCGTGTCGGCGTCGGCCGCGACGCGGGCCCGGAACCGGTCGTAGCTCCCCAGCAGCGAGTGCGCCTGTGCGGTCAGCTCCGAACCACCGCCTTCATGGCCGCCCACTCGCTTTTGGAGCAGCGCCGCGCCCAACTCCGCCTCGGCGGCTTTCAGCAGGCCCCAGGCATGCCGGTACGACATTTTCAGTTCCGCAGCGCCGCGGTTAATGGAGCCGCAGCGCTCCACGGCCCGCAGCAGTTCGCAAAGCCGGTCGGCCTGAATCTCCCCGCCCAATTCCAGCAGAATCCGATAGCCCTTCTCAGACACCACTTACCACCCGCCGGCCTTCGGTGTACACCACGACGTGTTTGGCACTGCGGGCGTAGCCGAGCAAATCCATGCCCAAATGCCGCGCCAGCCGGACCGCCTGGTCGGTGGCGGCCGTGAGCGAGGCGGCGACAGCCACGCGGGCCCGCCCCAGCTTGCTGGCGGCCTCGTAGGAGATCCGGCCCGAGGTCACGGCCGCGCAGCGCTCAAAGCTCCACCCCGCCCGCAGGGCCGCCCCGACCGCCTTATCCACGGCATTGTGGCGCCCTACATCTTCCCGTACCAACACCTCCCCGGTGGTCACGTCCACCAGCGCGGCGCCGTGCACGCCGCCGGTCGCCGCGTAAAGGGGACAGTTGGCCTGCATCTGCTTCACCCAATCAATCATCTGCTGGGTGGTCACCGTCAATTCATGGCTAAGCGGCTTCAACTGCAGGGCATCCTTCAGCGACGAGAAAGTGACGCCCTTGCCGCAGCCGGCCGTCAGGTAGCGCTGCCGCCGGCCCGGGGCCGCTGCGGCCCCGCCGGCCAGGTCCACCCAGACCAGGCCCCGGTCTTCCTCCACCGTCAGGCGGCGGATGTCGTCCAGCGACTGAATCAGGCCCTCGCCATAGAGAAAGCCCGCGGCCCAGTCATCCAGATCGCCGGGCGTGCATTGCAGGGTCATCAGTTCTTCGTCCGCAAGATATAGGGTCACCGGCCGCTCGACCGGCATGACTGGAGGGTTGTCCATCAAAGGGCCTCCTCTGAGAGTTGGCAGCGGATTTCAGGCGATACTATTCTCTTGTAGATGGAAATCTCCCTGCAAAGACGCAGTGCCGTGTACTTCAGGGGTCCAGCAGATTTCCCGCCGATCTACTTGATTCCTTGAACAATGCAGACATATAATTCTAGTGAACCCGTACCAACCCAGTCCTGGCGAAAGCGAGGGACAGCCCATGGCAGAACAGATACCGCTCCGCACGCAGCTGACCCTCAGCCTGACGGAGGTGCCGAATAGCCCGGCATACTCCAGCACCCTGATTGGGTATGGGCGCTATGGTTTACAGCTCACCCTTCCCCAGCTGTTGACACAAAGCTATTCGCTGCCTGCGCAGGCCAAGGTCCTCTGCAGTTACCTGTCGCCCGGGGGCCATGACTTGCTCGCCTTTCATAGCTACGTCATGGGGTACGAAGCGACAACAAACCCGCCGCTTATGGTGATCGCGGCGCCTCAATCGGTCGAGTCATACAACCGCAGGTCCGCCCGGCGGTTCCCCGTGGAGCTGTCGGTCGGCTACATGGCAAGTGTCAAGGGTGTATTTGGGGAACACACCAAGACCATTGATCTCTCCATCAGCGGCCTGCGCATGCAGACCAGCAAGCCGCTGCCGGATGGCACGGCCCTTTCGCTGACGCTGACCCTGCCTGACGATGTTCTGCTTCTGGGCGGCTCCGTGGCCTGGAGCGGGTTCCGGGGAAGGACCAGCATGACCGGCGTTCGGTTTACGGCCATGAAGTCGGCGGACGCCGCGGCGCTGGCGAAGTTCCTCAACCAGCTCGAGCGTGAACAGGCGGGACTTCCCGCCAAGAAATAGGAAGAACGCCGGCCAGTCCGGCGTTTTTCTTTGGCTGCGGCCCGGAACATCTGCTATGCTTGGGCTGGGAGGCGAACACAGCCATGGCAAAGTTGCTCCGACCCGGAGAGGTGGCAGCACTCAAAGGATGCAGCAAAAAAACCATCCACCGGGCCTGCGAACAGGGCAAACTCAACACCGAGTATGACCCTGTCAATAATGCGTACTCCATCTATGATGATGAAAAGCTGGCGGCATGGCACCCCGGAGAAACAGGTCCCCGGCCTGCCGAGCAGTAGTGTGCGGCGGTTATGACATACGCCGGAGTGGACGGGTGTCCGGCAGGGTGGGTCGTAGCAACCCTGCCGTGGGACGGCGCCCGGGGAGAGGTGACAATCTGCCCGACTTTTGCTGGCGTGGTCCGGGTGACGGCCGAAGCAGAGCTGACGCTGGTCGACATTCCCATGGGGCTGGACGACCGGCGCTATATGCGCGCCTGCTGCCAGTGGGCGAGGGATCTGCTGGGCCCCCGCCGTTCCAGCATCTTCGCCGTGCCCGTCCGGGCCGCCGTCCACGCCCCCGACTATGCCGCGGCCTGCGCCGTCAATCAGGCGGCCACCGGCCGCAAGCTGAGCGTCCAGTCCTGGAACATCTGCCGGAAGATCAAGGAGGCAGACCTCGCCCTCAGGGCGGAGCCAGGCCTGCAGGCCCGGCTGCGCGAGTCGCACCCGGAACTCTGCTTTACGGCTCTAAACGAGTGGCAGCCACCGGTCAACGCCAAAAAGTCAAAAGCGGGGCAGGCTGAACGCCTGGCCCTCTTGGCCCGTCATATTCCCGAAGTTGTTCTGCCCGCGGGCTTTCCCCGGACAAAGGCGGCGCCGGATGATATCCTGGACGCCCTGGTACTGGCCGTTTCGGCCCGGCTTGCGGCGGCCAGAGGCACGCCCGCGGTGCCCTTTCCCCCCGAAGCCGATGCTCTGGGCTTACGTATGGAAATGGTGATACCTTACCCACCCCTGGGGGGATGAGCTGGTGCAGATTGTTACTGCAGGCGTATACCTGATGATCGGCGACCGGTTTCTCTTTGTTTTCGGACCCAATCACCATCGAAAAGACCGGCTCGCCGTTCTCCGGGTGGGTGGGCACGTGGAAGCCGGGGAGACCCCCTGGGAATGCGCCGTGCGCGAAGTGCGCGAGGAGACCGGGCTTGCGCACATCCAGCGCGTCGATGCGGCTGAAACCCTCAAATGGCAGGATGGCTCGCTGCAGCCTTTCCCCTGGGAGGGGCAGGAGCCCCGCCCCATGTTAGTGCTGCCCCGCTCAGGGGGTGCCGCGTGCAATGTGATGTTCTTGGCACGGGCGCGGGGCGTTCCTTTCCCTTCCGGTGAAGTGAATGGACTGCTCCTGCTCTCCCGGTACGAAATGCAGGAGATCCTCCGGCGCCCTACCACCTTGCAGGAGTTCGTGGACGGCGGCGGCTGGGCCTCCATGCGAAGCCCGTACCCGCGGCGCATGATCCTTGAGCCGCTCCTGCAGTGCAGACTGCTGGCCAGTCTCCTGGAAGGCAACCGGCTTAAGGGAGTGATCGACGATGCTGTTTCCGGATTCCGCCCTGGCCCGGCGGCTGGAGCGTGAGCGGGACCGGGGCCAGGTTCTGTACGCCCGTTCCTTCGACCGGCTCTACCCGCAGGCGGGCGCCGCCGTCGAGCCGGTAGCCGGCGGGCATGCCGTGTTTGTGGGCGAAGACTCGCCGATCAGCCGGGCCGTGGGGCTGGGCATCGACGGTCCGGTCAGCCCGGCCGACTTGGACCGGGCGGAAGCCTTCTTCTACGATCGGGGCATGGCCTGCCGGGTCGACGTCTCACCCTTTACTGACCCCTCGCTCCTCGATTTGCTGGGCCGCCGGGGCTACCGGTTCGCCTGGTTCCTGAACCTCCTCGTCCGACCCGCTGCTGCGCCGGAGACAGCCCTGCCCCCGGCGCCGGACGTCACGGTGCAGCAGGTGGCCCGGGCGGACCTGCTGCATTGGGCCGGCATCGTTTCCCGGGGCTTTGGCGAGTTGCAGCCGGTGGAGCCCGGGCGCCCGAACATCGCCATGGCGACGGGGCACAAGGAACGCGTCAACTGCTTCCTGGCCCGGGCCGGGGGCGAACCCGCCGGGGGCAGCGCCATGGAGATTCAGGGCGCCATCGCCGGGTTCATGTCAACCAGTGTGCTGCCGGAGTTCCGCAACCGGGGCGTTCAGACGGCCTTGCTGCGGGCCCGGCTGGCCGCGGCGCAGGCCGCGGGCTGCGACCTGGTCGAAGTGCAGACCTCACCGGGCAGCCATTCACAGCGCAACGTGATGCGTTTCGGCTTCCAGGTGGCATACACACGCATGGTCATGGTACGCGATAAAGCATAGGCAAGCCAGGGGGGACGGCGTCGAACGCCGTCCCCCCGCTTCTTTACCGTGTGATCGTCACTGTGGCGGTAGCCGTCCCCGTGGCGCCCTTGTCGTCAGTCACGGTGAGGCGCACCGTGTAGGTGCCCGGCCGCGTCCAGCGGTGGCTGAGACGGTCGCCGGTGCCGGTGGTGCCGTCGCCGAACTCCCAGGCCCAAGCGACAATCCGGCCGTCGCGGTCGGTGCTGCCCTTCCCGTCCACGGTCAGGAGCTGATTCGCCCTGCCACGCGCCGGTGTGATCCGGATCGCTGCCACGGGCCGGTCGTTGTCGATCAGCCGGAGCGTACCCGGCGCTGTGGTGCGTATCTCGTTGCCGGCAGCATCCACAGCTCGGATTTGCACATGCGCACCGGTGGAGGAGACGCCATCCGGCAGCGTCCACTGGCCCTCGTAATGGCCGGGCCGGACTTCACGCATGGCGATTTCGCCCGGCTCAAGCGACGTCACACTGCCACCCGCCGACTTGCCGGCCGTTGACTTGCCGCCCGCGGTCGCAGCTCCGCTCAGGCTGACCTGGAAGGCCGCCAGGGGCAGCCCGGGCTCCGAGTCAAAGGCGATGGTCAGCGAGTCGCCCGTGTACAGCGTCATGTTGGCCCCCGGCTGCATGCCCGTGAGTGCGGGCGGCACCGAATCAATCATGACGCTGCGGGAAGCAGTCGACACGTTATCCGCATGGTCGGCGGCCTCCACCGTGATGGTGTTGGCTCCTTCGGCGCCGACGATCTCCGTGGCGAAGGCGCCGCCGGAAGCCACGGCCACCTCCGTCCCGTTGACCTTGAGGCTGCGCAGGTTCGCTTCCGTGACCCGGCCGCTGACCTGGATGACCCGGGTGTTCTGCACGTGGCCATCCGCCGGAGAGTCGATGGCGATCGCCGGGTTCGTCCGGTCGAGCGTAATCTGCACCGGTGCGGACGGCAGAGTCGTAGTGCCGCCGGAAGCCGCCGAGGCGACGGCGGAAAGTTCGTGGGCGCCTTCCGTCAGCGTCACCGGGATGCTCCAGATGCCGGCGGCATCGGCGGTTGCCGTGCCGTCGGTGCTGCCGTCCAGCGAGAGCGTAACCATGGAACCGGCGGCCGCCGTACCGGTCACCGTCAGATTCGGATTGTTGGTGAAGGTGCCGTCGAGCGGCGATTCGATGATCGGGGCGCCGACCTCAACGTCGACGAGGGCCCGGATCATGAAGTTGCCGTCGCCGTCCCAGGCCGCCCAGTTGCCCGAAGAGAGGGCCCAGTTGCGGTCCGTCTTGGGCGAGCTTTCGTCCACGGCCATGCCGGGGGTATTGGGATAGTCGGTGTCCTGAATATAGGCGATGAAGAAGTCGCCGTTCAGGACCAGCCCGAGGCTGCTGAAGTCCACATCGTTGAACTCGCCGCGCACGCCGTTGGGGACCCGCACGGGCCCGCCGAGCAGCCTGCCCGGAGTTCCGTCCGGCTTCGCTTCATAGACGGCAGCCCGGAAGGAGTTGCCGCCAGGCGACGGCCAGCTTTCGTCCCAGAGGAAGATGCGGGCGCCCCGCAGAAGCACGGACTGCCCCGCCGGCGGCGACATGCGCACGGCCCAGCCGTTGCCGGCCGTGTAGTAGCCCCAGGCGTTCTCCGCCGAACCGTCATCGTAGGCGATTTCGCCCGGCATGCCTACGAAGGGCTCCAGCCACATGTCCATCGTCTCAGTGGCCCCTCCGGCCACCGTGAACGTGTCTGCGACCGGGTAGTAGCCGGAAGCCCGCACCTCAAGGGTGTAGGTGCCCTGGAGCACTTCCAGCGTGTAGCGCCCATCGGCGCCGGTCAGCACGGGCGGCACCCGCAGGTCTTCGGCCACGGAGACGGCGGCGCCGGCCAGCGGGTCGCCGGTGCGAGCGTCAGTCACGAGGCCGGTTACGGTGCCCTTGGGAATCGGGCTGAGGACCATGATCGCCGAGACTTCCTGGTCCCGCTCCACCGTGATGGTCTTGTCCGCCGGGAAGTAGCCGTAGGCCTCCGCCCGCAGGGTGTAGGTGCCGGCGGGCAGGATCATCCGGAAGGAGCCGTTGGCCGGGTCGGTGCGCACCACACGCCCCGTCTCCACAACCGTGACGGTGGCGTCCAGCGGCAGAGACATGATGCCGATGCCGCCGGCCTTCACGGCGCTCGACTTTGTCCTGGGCGCGGCCGAGGTGCTGGCGCGGCTCGGCATGCGAATCTGCTTGGCGGACGGACCGGAGGGCTTGCCCTTCGCGCTGGCCGCAAGGCGCACGCCCGCCGTCGAAAGCGGCATGTTGACCGCCCCACCGGTGGCCGTGGCACCGGCGACCATCACGTCGTCGATGTACCAGCCGGGGTAGTTGACCGAGCCGTCAGACTCCAGCCGGAAGCGGACCTGGATCGTCTGCCCTGCGTAGCTGCTGAGGTCCAGGGTGGGCGTCTCCCAGCCCACCGGAGCGCCGCTGCCGCCGGGCGAGGTGTACGAGGCGAGGGCGGTCCAGTTCGTGCCGCCGTCCGCCGACACTTCGACGTGCCCGAAGTCATAGTTGCGTTCCAGGCTGTACCAGTGGGCGAACCGAAGCGAGATGCTGGACAGGCCGGTGAGGATAATGGGCGGGGAAACAAGCGACGCATCGCCGTCGTCGCTGTAGTTGCCCGACAGGCTCGTCGCCCACACGTTGGACCCGGAGTGGGCGGCCCCGGGGCCGTTGGTCGGGGTGCCGCGCGCCCAGTTGTCGCCGGCTCCGCTGTGCGTCCAGCCGTTGTCGCCGGACTCCATGTCGTCCGCGAAGACGTTGTTGCCCTGCACCGGCGTGGCACTAGCTTCCGCCGACTTCGGGCTCTCGTTGCCAAAGATGTCCGATGCGGTGACGGCGTAGTAGTACGTGGTACCCACCGTTCCGGTGCTGTCAACGAACTCGGGGCGCTCCGCCGTGCCAATGTTCGTGTACCCGGAGCCGGATGTGGTCGTGCGGTACACCGTGTAACGGGAGAGGTCGCTCGCCGACCCGGCATTCCAGGTCAGGGCAATGCCGCCGACCGTATCGGCTGCTGCCCGCAGGTTGGTGGGCGCCACCGGCGCCTCGGTGTCGGCGTACATCGAAATGTCGTCAATGTACCAGCCTGCACCGTTGACACTACCGTCAGTTGACAGGTAAAAGGCTACGTAAACGCTGGCACTGCCGGCGTACGGGGTCAGATCGACTGTCGTCTGCGCCCAGTCGCCGCTCTCACCCGTGAAGGTGCCGAGCACGTCCCAGGTGTTGCCGCCGTCGCCCGACCCCAGCACATAGCCGAAGTCGAAGCCGGGCTCCAGCTCATACCAGTGCCAGAAGCTGAAGGCGGTGCCCGCGCCGCCGGCGCTCAGGTCGATGGGCGGCGAGATCAGGTACGACTCCGAACCATCCGGATAGCTCCCGGAGAGGTTGGTTGCCGCCACTTTGGCACCTGAGTGGGCGGCGCCCGGGCCCGACGTGGGCTCGCCGATCTCCCACACATCGTTGGTGCCGCCATGGGTCCAGCCTGTCGCGGCGCCTTCAAAGTCCATGCTATACGGCGGCTGCAGACCGCTGAGCAGTTGGACCGAGTAAGGTCTTGCCGCCGAGCCGCCGTAACCCATGTTCCCGGCGTGGTCCATGGCCTGAATGTAGTACTCGACGGCGCTCCCCCCGGTGATATCCGCCGGAATGGAACCCGTGTAGGTACCGTTCTTGTGGTCGCCGCCGGTGCGAGTCATGTCAGCGGCACCCCACCAGGTCATGCCGGGCATCCGGAACCGGACCTGCACGTTGCTGGTGGCAACGTTGTCAGTCACCTCTGCCGACAGATCGATCGGCAGGTTCTTGTAAGATTCGGCGACGGGGTCATGCTGCACGGCGGGCGCCTCAAAATCGTCGCCGCCGGTGACAACCCGGCCGGAGACGGTGCCAACGCCGTCGACCACCATGGCGACAGCGGTGAAGGCGTTCAGGATGCCGTGACCGAAGCCGTTGTTGGGGACTGAGGGGTACCGACTGTCAGTTTTGGGATCGGCACTGTTCATCAAAATCTGTTCGATTTGTTCAACTGTTAATGCAGCATTGGCGGACCGCAAGAGGGCCACGGTGCCCGAAACGTGCGGCGTCGCCATTGAGGTGCCGTTCCAGCCGCCCTCATAGCCGCCGCCGGGGACAGAAGAGCGGACGTTAACGCCCGGGGCCGATACCTGCGGCTTCAGCACGCCGTAAGCGGACGGGCCCCGGCCGGAGAAGTCCGCCAGGACATCGTTGATGTCGGTTGCGCCGACTGCGAAAGACTCAGGGTAGTTGCCGGGCACCGCCACCGAGCCGTCGCCGGGTCCGTCGTTGCTGGCGGCAAACGACGGGAAGATCTCGGCTGCCCGCCAGGCCCGAACGATGTCCCGGAACCAGTCGTCGATACCGGGGCCGCCGCCCCATGAGTTGTTGACCACGTCAGGCGCCTTGGAGGGGTCTCCGCCGGGGGCCATGACCCACTGCCCCGCCCGGATGATGTTCTCTGACGTACCGCTGCCGGAGCCGCTCAGGATCTTGGCGGCGATCCAGCGGGCGCCGGGCGCCACGCCAATCTGGTTGGCGCCGTCACTGCCGACCATGGTGCCGGTGGTGTGCGTGCCGTGGCCGTGGTCATCGTACGGGGTAGCCTGGCCGTTCACGGCGTCAAACCAGCTGAACGCCGGGTTGGAGTCGCCGAGGCCGCGCCACTTGCTCTGCAGCGCCGGGTGATCGCCGTCGACGCCGGTGTCCAGGCTGGCGACCACCGTCCCGGTGCCGTCGATGCCATAGGTGCTCCACACCATGTGGGCGCCGACCCGCTGAATCCCCCACTCCACCGACTGAATGCCGGGGTCGCCCATTGCCACGGGGCCGCCCTGACTGCTGGTGGATTTGGCCGGCCGGACGGGGCCGGTATCCTTGATCAGCTTGATTTCGCTGTTCGGCAGAATGCGGGCCACGTCGGACCGCTTCGCCAGCCGCTCCATCACGTCCTTTGTGGACGTAACGGCGATCATGTTGGCAATCCAGTACGGCTCTGCCCTAAGGACGGAGCCCTTCTTCTTCAGGGCTGCGAGTTCACTGAGCAGCCCCCGCTGGGAGGCTTCCGCCGTGTCTTTCAGCGTCTTGATGACAGCACTGCGCGCCGTAATCTCCTTGCTCGCCGGTGTGGCTTTGGCACGAGCCGCCTTGGCCGCCCCGAATACATCCGCCTCGGCGCGCATTTTGACGAGGTATGTCACCGGTTTGGCCGACCGGGCAAACTCGTCGCTCACCTTTTTGTCGATCTTCGCCCCCGCGCTCTCCTGCCGTTGGTCCGGCCACCGGGAGGTGGATTGTGCCTTGCCCTTCCCCTGATCTCCCCCCGGATTCACCGGTGCCGTGGGCGCAGCAAGAGCGCTTGACTGCATGGGTAGCAGTACGCCCAACACCAGCGCCAACCCCCCTTTCAAGCCGCACCGCCACAGGCGTCGCCACCAACCGGCGGTCATGGTCTGGTTCATCGCCCCACCCCCAAGGAGAAGTGTGAGGGAGACCCCCTCTGTCAGGACAGATTCTGGCATGAAGTGACAAATTCCTGCTATTTTTCCCATATCCTAACAGAGAATGTCAGAATAGTTCTTTCGTGAAGCGGATTTTGCGGTGGGCGGACGGTGCAAAGCGAACGCAGTCCGGCGCCGGGCACCGGACTGCGTTCAGGTCGATCACCTATTAAAAGCTCTTCTCCAACTCGTCAACCAGCGACCCGACATAGGCTACGGCCCTGCGGATGGGGTCGGGCTTGCTCATGTCAACGCCGGCCATCGCCAGCAGCTCAAGCGGCCGCTTCGTCCCGCCCGCCTTGAGCACTTTCAGCCAGCGCTGGACGGCGGGCTCCCCTTCTTCCCGGATCATCTGTGCCATGGCGGTGGCAGCCGTCAGACCGGCGGAGTAGGTGTACGGATAGAGCCCCATGTAGTAGTGCTGCTGGCGCATCCAGGTGAGGCGTGCGCCCTCGTCCACCGTGACCGCATCACCCCAGAACTGCTCCAAAATGGCGCCCTTCGCCTCGCACAGGGTGCTGGCCGTAATGGGCGTACCCTCCTCGGCCAGGGCGTACATGCGCCGCTGCAGCTCTCCCTCCAACATGTGGCGGACGAAGTTGTGGTGGTATGTGGCCATGAACTGCAGCAGCACCCAGCGGCGCATCCGTACATCGCTGGATTTCGCCAGAATATGCTGGCCCAGCAGCAGCTCGTTGATGGTCGACGGCGCTTCGACGAAGTAAGTGGAAACGTCCGTGTTAAAGAGCCGCTGAGCGCGGTTGGCTAACTCGAAATGGCCGGCATGGCCCAGCTCGTGGGCCAGGGTGAAGGCGCCGCGCATATTGTCGGCCCATGTCAGGAGAATGTACGAATGGGCGCCGTAGGGCGATGTGCAGAAGGCGCCGGTTGACTTGCCCACGTTGTCGGACCAGTCGACCCACCGCTCCTTCATGGCGGTCCGCATGATCTTGGCGTACTCGGGGCCCATCACGCTCAGGGCCTCCAGCACAAGCGCTGAAGCGTCGTCCCGCGAGATGCCCGGGCTGAATTCGGGGTCCAGCGGCGCCTCAATGTCGCAGTACAGGACCTTGTCGAGCCCGAGCACCCGCTTGCGCAGGTTGACGAGCCGGCGCATGTGGGGCGCCAGTTCCGTCTGGATGATGTCGTGCAGGTTATGGTAGGCTTCCACCGATACCTGGTGCGGCTGCAGCAGCATGTGGGTGACCGATGGATACTTGCGCAGCCGCGCCATGACGACGTTCTTCTTCACTTCGGTCGCCCAGGTGGCGGCCAGGGTGTTTTTGTATTGATTCAGGCCCCGGGTGAAAGCAGCGAACGCGTTTCGCCGTGTCGCCGGGTCGGCTGAGGTCTCATAGTCCTCTTCGTAGAGGGCAAAAGAGAGCTCCCACTCCTTGCCTTCTCCGTCGGCGAAAGGCTCAAAGGCGATGTCCGAGCTTTTGGCGCGCTCGTAGATCATGTACGGGGCGTTATGTACCTCGCCGAGGGCCGCCACGGTTTCTTCGGTCTCGGGATTGAGCATGTGGGGCTTCTCCGCAAGCATCCGCTCGATGTACGGGCGCAGCTCCGCCAGGCGGGGGCTAGACTGCATCCACGCCTCGACGGTGCCGTTCGGCTGGGCCAGAATCTCCGACTTAATGAAGGCAAACGCGGCATCGGCGCTCGCGAGCATGGCCGCAGAGCGCAGGTCAAGCTCCTGATTGGCCGGGTCGGAGCCGTCTTCCGCCGATTTCAGGCCGGCGTAGGTGTATAGCCTGTAAATGCGCTCACTGACGGCCTCCTGGGCGTCGAGGCAGGCCTGCAGCACGTCGGCGCCCTCGCTCAGGCGCCCCTTGAAGCCAGCCACCCGGGCGATTTCCTGCTCTACGGCCGCCAGTTCAGTCTCCCACGCCTCACGGCTGGCGAAGAGGTCCTCCACGCTCCATTTCAGTTCTGCCGGAACCTCAGAACGGGTCAGGCGCTTCTGCATGGTCGTCGCTCCTTCGGAAACGGGGTGATTGGCATTACCCTTCCATAAGATGCTCATCCGTTCCTGCAAATACCGAAACGCGCCGGGCCCTCGCGGCGTCCTTTGAACAGAGGTGATGTGCTTGTACTGGCTGGTCAGTGCTGCGTGGAAGTCAGCAGACGGTTCCGAATGCGGGGTTACTCAGTGTTGCCGGGATGAGGCGGGCGCCCGTGCGTGCATCGCCGGCGGCGATCCGGTGGCGGGCACTCCGTGGTCTCCCTTCCGGCATCGGAATGGAGCTACTGGTCCGCCGCTTCTGATGCGGCACTGCGGCGGGTACGCGACCACTACATCGGTATCTGCGACAGCGCCTTTGCGGTCGGGGGAGACGGGGAGCGGTACATCGGGCCGTTGACGCCGGAGGCGGCAGCCCGCCTGCGGAGCCGGGATTGGTTCGGCCTGCGGCTGTATGCGGGCTCCCGTACGCTTTATCACCTGGACGATGGGTGCGACATCTGGTTTGTGCTGGAGCCGGGCGCGTTCGGCGCCCTGGGCGTGGACCCGCGGCTGATTCAGCCCGACCGCCCGGGCGACAGTTTGTGGCGTATGGAGGACCCAAACTGGTCGGGGGGCTAATGCGCCAGGCACCGCCGTGTTGCAGTTCGGCCCTATCTGACCTTCGGGTTGGCCAATGGCATCGGTGTGATCACTGCATGAACATGCGAGGTAATGTATGGCGAAATCCTGCAACTCGGGCCTAACCGGGATTCTTTCATTCAGAGTCGTTATGCGGGAATCCGATATGTCAGCTTCCGTTGATCTGACCGGTGCGGCGCCCGTCCCGCCTGCAGAAGCCCCCTCTCCCTTACGCTCCGCAACCGGGAGTCTCGCCCCAGCGACGTGCTGCGAGCAATGGCGCCCAGTTCGGCAACCGCCGTATCATCAACCCTATGGCCAGTTACGGTCCGGGTCACAAACGGAGGCTGAACGGAACGTGGGGTCTCTCGGGCGAGTAGCCCCGGGGAGTTACACCCCGAGGCTCTCTCAGAACCGGACGTGAACCTCTCAGCTCATCCGGCTCCCATTATCCAGCCGAGGGCAGGATCCCCCATTGCCAGTGTGAGAACAGCTTTGGCTCTCGTCTGG
>DASPIW010000046.1:0-79819 GCA_035628915.1 Symbiobacteriaceae bacterium
ACAGGGCCAACACAGGGCAGCAGACCACCCTCTGAGGAGCCGCCTTAGCCCCTCTTGCACGTTATCCTTGCCCACAGAGAAGAAAAAGCATGAAATGACCCCGTCAGGACGATTCCTGACGGGGTTTGTCAGCAGCCTGAAAAACCCCGCCTAGGCGGGGTTTTTGTATACTAGCGGAGCCGCACGAAGTGCCGGCGACCTGCCTTGTGGCCGCACGAAGTGCCGGCGACCTGCCTCGTAGCCGCACGAAGTGCCGGCGACCTGCCTCGTAGCCTCACGCAGTGAGGCGACTTGCCCTGAAGCCTCACGCAGTGAGGCGACTCGCCCGAGGGCCTTACGAAGTAAGGCGCCCTCCCGGAAGCCGTACGGGAGTAGCGATAGCGCTCCCGTGCAGGCGACAATGACAGTTGGGGGGGCGGTGTGGGGGGGTCGACAGACCCCCCCGCACTTTCAATGGTGGTCGCTGAGGGACTCGAACCCCCGACCCCATGCGTGTAAAGCACGTGCTCTACCAACTGAGCTAAGCGACCATCTCAGGGACAGAAACGATTCTATCACGCGCACGGCTTACTGTCCAGCGGGTTTATCTCTCTGCGCGGCCATCTTTTGCCTGCGTAATCACCACGCGCAACTGCCACTGCCCGTCGTGCACAACCGGAAATGCCGTCGCGGCGACCGGGCGCCCGGCCATTGCGGCAATCTGCCCGTTGATCATCAGTGCGTGTTTTGCTTTGATCAGCGCGGCAATCTCGCCGCTGTCCAAAACACGCAACCCAGTGACGGCACTGATCTCGCCCGGCAGCGTTAGGTCGCCTTTTACGTTTTCGCCTGCTCTCGGCTCGCCAGCCAGGGGCAGGGCGGGGCCTCTCACCAGGGTCGTCCTGAGCCGCATGCCGGCAGAGTTCGCGGCAACCAGTGCGGGGATCACTGCCAGCGCCTGCCCCTCCGCCAGCTCCGCCGTGCCGCCGGTGGTCGCCCGAAGGGGCGCCGGATAGGGAGCCTCGCCGGCCGGAGTGCCGCCCAGAGCGGCCCGCACGCTCCAGCGGCTGGCGCCGCGCAGCGGCTCCACACCAGGCGCGCTGATCACCACGGCCACTTCTTCCCAACCGGCGGCGGGGCCGGGCACGGGCAGAAACCCGTCCCGCCGTTCCGTGGTGCCCGGCTTTCCAGACCGTTCGCCGTCCTCCTTCACGGGTTGTGACAGCACCAGCGTCGTCACAGCCGTCCCGAGGATCCGCTCGAGCCGGAACGGTGCGGCCCCGAGCTGCACCGTCTCGGGCCGGAGGGCGGTCACGCCCACTTCCAGTGTTGCCTGCACCGCGGAGATGTTATGGCGGATTCGCTCGATGCGGGCAAAGGGCTCCAGGCGTTCACCTGCGACGGCCAGCAAGGCCGAGAACGGGAGCGTCCGCCCCGCCCACCTGCTGCGGCCCTGGTCATCCGTCCCGTACATGTCCAGTTCGAGGGCGCCCCGCACCACCGAGTGGCCGGGGCCGGCTGGCTCGGCGGCCAGCCGCGCAATCGTGCCCGTCACTTCGTGCAGCAACGCGAAGGGGGGCTGAAGCCTGGCAGCCGGGCGAGGGCGCCCTTCGCAGCGGACGGCCAGCACCAATTCGCCAGCGATCCTGCCGCCCGGCTCCACCCGGGCATGCAGGCCGGTGACGCCGCCCATTGCTCTCCAGTGCAGTCCAGCGGGGACGACCGCTGCGAGGATCCGCAGGAAAGGAATGCGCAGGCGGAAGGCCCCGCCCGGCGAGTGGAGCGTCACGTATACAACGCCGCGCAGCACCAACTCCTGCTCCCGTCCCCGGCAGATGAGCCGCAGTGCGATCTCCGCTCCGCTGAGCGCCGTGACGCCCCAGGCCTGCAGCCCGAGCGGCAGGGTGAAGCGATCCATGACGGCCGCACCATTGCCGGCGCCCCGGGGCGGGGGCGGAGCCGGGCGCAGCGTGATGAACGCTTCGGAGCCCGACAGCTGGAACGCCGCCACCCGGAGGGCGGTGCCGGGCGGCAGGTCGACGGGCAGGGCGCCCCGATGGCGGCGGAGGCGGCCGCCGGCGCAGGCATAGCGTATGACAACGAGGCAGCTCGCTGACGGGCGATGCGTGCCCAGGCCGCCGGCGACGGGGCGGAGTCGCACCGCCACGGAGACGATCACTTCAGCCGACTCGTCCAGCCGCGCCCGATAGGCCAGCACGCCCGCACCCCCTCCCCTCTACTGGTATGCGAGTACCGCCCTCTGTCGGACTCTTTGTATATATAGCGTTAATTATGAAGGAATACAGAGTTGCGTGCCGAAGTCTCCTCCGCCCCTAAATCCCCGTGGGGGGAAGACAGAGAGGAGCGGGTTGCCGATGACGGTCAAGAAGATCCTGCTGCTGGTGGGCGACTTTGCGGAAGACTACGAGACCATGGTTCCCTTCCAGTTCCTGCTCGGCGTGGGCCACACCGTTCATGCGGTCTGCCCCGGCAAGCAGGCCGGTGAGAAGGTGCGGACAGCCATCCATGACTTTGAGGGCGACCAGACATACAGTGAGAAGCCCGGCCACAACTTCTTGCTGAACGCGACGTTTGCGGAGATCAAGCCTGAGCAGTACGATGCACTGGTCATTCCCGGCGGGCGGGCGCCCGAGTACCTGCGGCTCAACGAACAGGTCCTGGAGCTTGTGCGGCACTTCGCCGAGGCGAAAAAGCCCATCGCAGCGATCTGCCACGGTCCGCAGATTCTGGCAGCCGCCGGCGTGATCGAGGGCAAGTCCTGCACCTGCTACCCCGCCGTGGGGCCGGAAGTCAAGGTGGCCGGCGCCAAGTATGTCGAAATCCCCGTGGACAAGGCCTTCGTGGACGGCAACCTGGTGACGGCGCCCGCCTGGCCGGCCCACCCGGATTGGATGGCCAAGTTCCTCACCGTGCTGGGCACGAAGATCGAAGCGTAGGTAACGAAGGACACCCCGCGCGGTACGGCGGGGTGTCCTCGTTTGAACGTCCGCTATTCAAACCACTGAAGGGTTGCCGTCCGGTCGGCCGAATTGAAGGCCAGACCAAACCCCAGAGCCGGCGCTACGACCCGCAGCGGGATCATGACGACGCTGCCGGCCTTGTACGGCGGCACGTCGGCCTGATACGCGCTGCCGTTCCAGGTGTAGTCCGGGGAGTCGACGGTCATCACCCCGGTGTAAGTGACATTTTCGAGCCTGCGTCCTGGAGGCCAGGTAGGCGGGCAATTACCAGAGTTGGCTACCACCAACTGTGCCTCCGCGCATGGAAACGGGCCGCTGCAGGCAGGAAAAACCCTCACCAACCCGTAGGTTGATGAGGGTTTTTCCACTGGCCCAGTCCCCCTCTACCCTCTTGCGCAACCCCGAAGGGCGGGCGCCCGGTCAGGCTCAGCAGGTGGTCCCGGTGACGATGGTGGCCGGGAGTGCGGCGGTGGCAAGGCGGATGGCCTGCTCCTCGCTGCCCCGTACGATCAGTTGGATCACCGTACGCTGGATCAGGCGGCGGAAGATGGGGGATTCGGGCTCTTCGACGTACGGGTCGCACGGATCGAAGCCCGAGGTGCCCGAGTGATCGTCGCAGCTGCAATCGCTGGAGGAGCTGTCGTCGCAGAGGGCGTCGCATAGCTCGAAGCCCACGTGCTCGACGATGGGGGAGATGTTGACGCTGTCGCCGGGCTTTATGCCGGGCAGGTCGACAAAGGTGGTAAATGGGATGTCTTCGCCCATGTGGCGCACCAGGTCATCGTCGGCCACGAAGAAGATCTGCTTGTGCAGAACACCGGTGATGATGACCTTGTTGGGAATGATCTCCACGGAGACATCCTCGACCCGGGCCTGAATCTCCTGGATTTTGCGGGCCGGCCGGTTCAAGTCGGCCGCATTCTCCACCAGGATCTGGCGGGAGTTGGTGCTGATGACCCGGGAGGCCATTACCTGCGGGCCGTTGACATCTTCCGCCACGTTCAGCTCGCAGGTGCGGGTCACCTTCACAAAGACCGACAGGACGATGCGCTGCCGCACCTGACGGCCGTTGGAGAGGAAGCGGTCGACCCGCAGGATCTGCGCCTTCAGGCTGACGTTGTCGCCCGGCTCGGCGCCCGCCACCTCGACCATGGCCGAGAACGGGACCCGCTCCTCCTGAAAGAACTCCACATCATCTTCCGAGATGTAGAAGATCGACTTGACGATCAGGCCCTGCAGGTGAACCTGGCCGTCAGAGGCCTCGGCTACGACGTGCTCCAGGGCTACCTGGACGTCGCGGATCTTCTTGGCCCGCCGGTCCAGGTCGACACAATTCTCGACGGTAATCGCCTTAGTCGTCTCGCCGATGACGCATTCGGCTTTGACCAGGGGACCCTCGGAATCGAGCACGGCGTTGACCTGGCAGTCCTCCGTCACCCGGACGAGGAACTGCAGGACCGCCCGCTGCACCAGCTCCTGGCAGAACTCCAGGCTGTGGCTCAGCTTGACGATGCGCGCCGTGACCTGGGCGTTCTGGCCCATCACTGCCCCGGGGCAGTCGACAAACACGGTGAAAGGCACATCTTCGGGTATATGTTTTGTTCTCGGTATCGCCTGAGCCTTGCGAGACATGCATTTGCGCCGGCGGACGCGAAAACGCCCCTGCCCTCGAACGTGAGAGCAGGGGCGCCGATTACCAAGGAACGATGGAGCCGCCCTCCATGGGCTTGACCTTGATCGATCTTGCCGACCAGGGGACGATCGAGCCGCCCTCGGCCGCCGCCGTGCCGACAACACCCAGGACCAAAATAGCCGCAAGGGCAAGAATGACCAAACGCTTCAAGTGTCATACCTCCTCGATTTCGCTGCCAGCGAAAACCATCTTCGTGGAAAGGGGGCTAAGCCCCCCGCTGTTTCTCCACTTTCGCTTTATGTATCTCCCGCCGCAGTTCACTAGCATCTTGCAGTGGTCGGACATCGTGCTTGGCTCTGATCGCCCAATCAACCGCCTGGCCGGCCAGCCCCTCAGCGGCATCCATTTGTCCTGCTGCCAGAGCTATGCGTCCGGACAGCCAGTATGCGTGACTTACGACCTCGGGCGGAGCGCTTTCTGCCTTCTTGACGATGCCTTCGCACCGCTCTATTGCGTCGGTCGGGCGGGCCGTTGTCGCCTCCAGGAATGCGATTCCGATCTGGAGGTGCCACCGAAGTTCCTCGGTATCGCAAACGCCTTCGGCTTCTGCCAGGGCGTCTTCTGCCCGCTCGGCATCGCCCATCAGGCAGCAGAGCCAGGCAAGGTTCAGGCAGCTCCAGGCGAGGTAGTTCAACAGGTTCTCGGCTCTGAAGTCGAGGATGGCCGTCTCGTAGGCTTGTCGAGCTTCGTCAAACCGCCGGGCGGTCCGGTACGCCAAGGCCAGGTTGTGGTGACCGGCCCCGTTGGCCACCGGGCGCAGCTCCGGGTACAGGTCCATGTCGGCAAGAAAAAGCTCGAGCATTTCGATGGCGGCGCTCGTGTCTCCGATCTCCCGGAGGGTAGCGCCGTAGGTCATTCGCAGTTGGCCAAGCACTCGCCCGGTGGGTGCAAGATCAAGCCCCCGCTCGAACGCTGTGCGGGCGCCCCGTAGATCCCCTTTTCGTCGGGCCGCCAGGGCGCCCAGGAGGTGCCCCTCGGCCTCAACTGGTCCGATCTGGCGTAGCTGCTCATACTCCCGCCACGCCTCCTCCAGCCTGCGGGCGTCGTACAACTCACGCAGGCTATCGATTCCCGAGCCCATCCCCATGCCCCCAGTCACGCAGGTAGTGGATGCTATTACCAATTATGGTGGTTTAGCCACCAAACAGCAAGCGAACAGCGCACCCATAAAGCAAATTTTTCCACCAAGGTAGACGACTGCGTGGTAATATGGACTTGTCCGCCGGCCCCGGCCGGCGTCCGCTCCCCAGTCACCCCCGCCGCGGGCCCCGGCCTGTCGCGGGGCGGAGCGACAGAATACCCTCGTCTTCCCTAAGGAGGACGGGGGTTCACTTTTTCCCTTGCTGTCGAACCTCGTCGAACGAATGTCGCGGCTGTAGAAAGGTGGTTCAAACGAAAAGGTAGCATCTTCCAAACGGGAGGTGTTTACCATGGACTGGAAAAAGAAAACGGTGTGCGGTATCATGGTATTACTGGTCGCGTTGCTCCCCGCTTCCGCCCTGGCCCATCACAATTCCTGCTACTATGACCCGGACACAATGATCGGCATCGGATGCAGTACCGTGGACTATGAGATGATCAGCCTTAAGAATCAAATGACGGTTGCGGCCCTCCTGGAGGACACGGCGACATTCTGGGATCTGGCTGGTCAGGCGGCTGACCTTGAAGCCAGGTATGGTGGCGTCCGCCTGGTTGCGCCCGGCCAAGCGGGTCCGGCTCTTCACATTAGGGCGTGGGTGCCGCTTTCTCACTATCAGGTGCTGGACTCAACCCATGTGGGTGACAACGTACGGTATGCCACCGTGCGGGGCGCCCGCGGCCGGCCCGAGCTGATCTTCTGGGATCGTCTCGGGCGCCCGATGAAGGTCAGCGGCTACATGCATACCTCTCAGCTGCAGTGGCTATTTAACACGACCGTTTCGTGGTCGGTGGGCTTCGTGCTGGGTGGCGGCACACTGACGGCCGGCGCCACCAGTGTGGCCACGGCTGGCAGTGTCGTCATTCCCAAATCGCTTGCAGCGTTCGGAGATGGTTTGGTCAGCCTGGGGACGGCGGTTGCATTCGACATCCCGGATGCCGGGGACGCCAACATTCTCGTCGATGTCTTGGGAAACCCCGATAGCAACGGTGATCGGCGTGTGTACCGAAACCTCGTGGTGGTCAAGGAGGACGGCTCAATCCTCCTCAAGACGATGGACAACGGCACATACTGGCAGGACTTAGGGATCGTCAGCTACGACGCAGACGGGCAACCGGTCTGGTAGGGAGGGCGGGAAAATGCGCGAGTATGTATGGCCGCTGGTTCTGGTGGGGTTTGCAGCTCTCGGAGTGTACCGGTTCTACGTCGTTCCGGCCTTGCGCCGGAGACGGCAAGGGTGATCTGCGCCGTTCGAGTTCCCTTCCCCCGGGACGGCGCCTGCGGCACCGAACCTCCAGCCGCCGAACCACGTATGTGACAGTGGAGCGGTCCCCCGTTCCCGGACGTCCGGGGGCCGCACCGAACCTCCGGATGGGGTGCCCCGCGAAGGCGCCCCAGAGATGTGGAAAACCCCAGGCTTGCCCTACGCGGGTGCCTGGGGTTTTTATGTGGGTACCGAGAGAAGAGTCGTCGGTCGTCACGGCGCTGCACCATGCACTGATCCCTTTCCACTTGTTCGTATATTCTTACAGTGGTATGGTTGAGTTGCGGAATTTGCGGAAGACGCAGGGCGAAACGGCAAGGAAAGCCGCACTGCGAATAGCTACTAGCGGAACGGTCATATGGAGGTGTACTTGGTGGCCACAACGTCAACATTGTGGGAAGCGAACCCGCACACGCTAGCCAAGATCCGCATCGTGGAGGAGTACCTCAAGGCCTGGTTCCCGATTCTGGCTCACAGCCGCGATGTTACAAAGGTGAACTATATCGACGCCTTTTCAGGCCCGGGCCAGTACACAGGAGGGGAAAAGGGGTCTCCGATCGTCGCTCTCGAGACAGCGCTTAACCACAAGGACGACCTGTCGAAGACCACAATGAACTTCGTTTTCATCGACAAGGACCGTGAACGGAAAGAGCACCTGGAGAGTCTGATTGCTGGTTACCAGCCACTCCCCGAGCACATCCACCCGTACTGCATCACCGGAACGTTTGACGCTGCAGTCACCTCCATGCTCGACGCCGCCGACGGTAATCAGAAGGTACTTGCGCCCACCTTCCTGTTCGTTGACCCGTTTGGCATCTCCCAGACGCCCTTCCACGTCATCCGGCGCTACATGGCTAACCCGAAGTGTGAAGTCATGGTCAACCTGATGTATCAGTGGGTTAACCGCTTCAAGGGAGAACTCCCGGAGCACCTAGACGAGCTTTTCGGCACGGTGGCCTGGCGCGAATGGGAGCAGCACGAGACGCCGGCTGAGCGCGAGGACTTCCTGGTCGGGCTGTACGAGCAGCAGCTCCGCAGCGTGGCCCAGTTTGTCTGGAGCTTCCGCATGGTCGACATGAAGAACCAGACGTCGTATTACCTCGTTTTCGGCACCAATCATATTTCCGGCCTAGATAAGATGAAATCGTCTATGTGGAAAGTCTCGCCGTCAGGGGATTACTCCTTCTCTGACCGGCACGCTCACCAGATGTTCCTTTTCGGCGAGAACCCCGACCTCGGCCCCCTGCGGACTGACCTTCTCACGACCTTCAGCCGCCAGTTGGTGAGCATCGCAGACCTGGAGCGCAATGTGCTGGTGAAGACTAACTACCTTTCCTCGCACCTGAGAAACCGGACCCTCGCGCCGATGGAGCGGGACGGGCTTATCGAGGTCCCCACGCCGAGAAATCGGCGGTGCACTTACCCGGACGGAACAAGGATTCGCTTCAAGGTGTAGCGAACATATATTCGGAACACTCATGAGGGGGGATTGCAATGGGTGCCAACTCGTCCATCGAATGGACGGAGGCGACATGGAACCCGGTGACAGGGTGCTCCAAGATCAGCCAAGGCTGCAAGAACTGCTACGCCGAGCGGATGGCCAAGAGGCTTCAGGCCATGGGCAATCCTCGCTACGCCAATGGGTTCGAACTCACGTTGCATCCCGATCTGCTGGCTCTTCCTCTCAGTTGGCGCCAGCCTCGGCGGATCTTCGTCAACTCCATGAGCGACCTGTTTCACCCCGACGTTCCAACGGAGTATATCGGCCAGGTGTTTAAGACGATGGTGGCAGCCCGCCACCATACCTTTCAAATCCTGACGAAGCGCACCGATCGGGCCGGCGCTGTGGCGCACTTGTTGCCATGGCCAGAGAATGTCTGGATGGGCGCCAGCGTGGAATCGGCAGAGGTCGTCGAGCGGATTGCGAATCTACAGACGATCCCTGCACGGGTTCGCTTCCTGTCGGTGGAGCCGCTCCTTGGGCCGATTCCCGAACTCCCGGTCGCAGGAATCCACTGGGTCATCGCTGGCGGGGAATCTGGACCCGGGGCGAGACCGATGGATCCGGAGTGGGTCAGGCTGATCCGGGATCAGTGTGTAGCCAATGGGGTGGCGTTTTTCTTCAAGCAGTGGGGCGGAATGAACAAGAAGGCGGCCGGCCGAGTCCTGGATGGACGGACTTGGGGTGAATGGCCCTCGCTCGACGCTGCTGCGGCTGATTAGAGGTCAGATATAGACTATGATAGGCGGAGTCGCCCCCACCATCACCCTCAAAACGAATCCCCCGGGCGCCAGCTGGCCCGGGGGTTAAGCGTAAACCTTGTATAGCTTCCACTGCTTCGTACCGACGTCCTGGATGATCTCAAACACGCCTCCCTTCCGTGTCCGGATCCGCCAGGTCTGCGTCTCGTTCTCCTGCTCCCACCACCGGCCGGCCTCGACCCAGGTGTCGAGTACCTCCTCCACCAGGTGGATCTCCCGCAGATAGAGGTGAACCGCGTCGGGATCCCGGCCTCGAGCGTGACCGTTATCGGTTTGTTCACGATCCGGGGCACGGCCACCACCTCTCCCGTAGATTCTCCGGAAGTTGACACCTTCCTGCCCGGGCGGGTGTGCCGCGCGCGGCGCAGGGACCCACACCATTGAAAAACCCCCGGTCAAACACGAGAGGGCGGCCGAGGGCTTCTCCTACATTTGGCCCGTTTCTCGTCTGAGATGGTCATTTAGCGCGGCAAACTTGAGTGATGCCAAATCCAACTTGCTCCGCAGATTATGATACGAAGGCCTGATCCTGATGTCTGCGCCGAGGAGGGTAATGATATCTTCCTCAGTCTTTCCTGCTCGCCGCAGATCAGCGGGTGTAATCCATCCGTCCCAAGCTCCGTACCAGTGCGAGAGGAATAGGGCCTCGCTTTCACTTGGGATTCTCGGAACCGGACGATCTATCATGAAGTCACGTAGATCGTATATGACGCCTCCGGGGTTCAAGGAACCGATCGGAAGCGGAATCCGTAGAGGTTGCAGGATCCTTTTGAAGCAACTTTCGTATTCCTGCCTGCAGAGGGCAAGGCACTGGTTGTAGTCATCAAGGGCAGCGTATGCCTTGGCGGTCGTATCCCTTGCGGTTGAACACGCAAGATCAAGTTTTCCGGAATTCCTCAGTTGCTGGAACGTACTGTTGGGACCAGGTTCAAGCCCCTTCAGGCACCGGATCACCTCTTGCACCTCCGGCAACAGAGGACCATAGACCTCGGCCCGGGCGGTCGCATGTCGACGGATTCTGGGATCCCAATAAAAGTGTTTCGTTATCTGGAACAACCCCAGCAAAATCGCAATACATACGGATGTAGCAGCGAGTGGATTCTCTGACCACAAGTCTAGTAGTACCTTAAATGTGAATTGCATTGCACCTTCACCTCCGAGGTCAAGGATTCTTCTAGGCCTGTAACGATTCCTTTGTGTGCTACGCAGGTTCCGAGTCCACAGCGCCGAGCCCGAACCCTGAACGGGGCTCCGGGGAAAAGGAAAACCCCCGGTCACCCACGAGAGGGCGACCGGGGGTAGTGGTTCTGCTATGATGCGGCCGACAGCTCCGGATAGTTCCACTGGCCCGGCTTGTCGCCCTGGACTGCGGACGTCGCCCATACCACGAGGGGCGCCGCCGTGCTGTCGTGCGATTCGCCCTTCTGATCCCACCAGCGTTCGAGAGTCCTTGCGGGCAGGCCGTTCGGCCACTGGTCCGTATCGTTGGATCCATCCAGGAAGACCACCAAGTTGGCGCAGCCCGGGCTCCACGATCTGACCACAAGGGCAGGGCGTTGCTCCCCATTCAAAAGTCTGTACAGTACGGGAGTGCCCATCGGGACTTTCGGGATGCTGGCGCTCACCAACGCGGCGGCTGCAATCTTCTTTTCGGAATGTAGCGCGAGCGACATTTTTGCGGCCTGGGTCACGTTCTTACCAGTAGAGTACCCACCGATCGCCGTCAGAGCGATCAGAAGGCCCACGGCGGCGGCGAGCATCAGCTGGCTGGTGTCCATGCCCACGGCCAGGAATCCGGCGGCCATGCCCAGTACGGCTGCCAGCAGGGGTGCAAGCCAGCGTTTCCGCGCCTCAGCCCACGAGAACCACTGCATGATCAGGCCGATGACGGCGACGACCACAGGAGCGAATGTGAGAGCCTTGGTCACCAAGACGGCCGGCAGGGTACTCTTCAGGAACTCGATCAAGACATTCTCGTGTCCCACAGGAACTACTCCTTTCAGGTGTCCGGCTTGCGCCGGCGTCTACGGGTGGATGTAGAATTCGGCCTCGGCCATGTGGGCCCCGAAGCCGTCGGACTCGAACCCATCATCGAAATTGGTGAGGCCCGCTTGGGCGATCGGGATCCCCTTCTTGGCGTGCCCGGTGCCGGGCCGGACCACGGCGACGTGTCCAATCCCGCCCGGGTTATGCCAGACCATGACGGCCGGGCGGCCGGCGTTGGCCCCGGCCATGGCTGCCCCATAGGAGCCGCGGTGCCAGCCGTGGGCCGGACCATACTGGCGGAGCCACAGAACCACGGCGTTGGCATCCAACTCGCGGGCACCCGCCTGGCCCGGCCCGGCCGGCTCGCCGTCTGCAGTGACCCAGTGCGGGATCTCGGCGTTCATGGCCCGGGTGACGTCCCACAGGAAGATGTTGCAGTAGGTCTCATCCTGGCCCTGGCGGTTCCGCTGATACCGGTAGTTCTGTGCAACCCGGAACTGCCGGATGATCAGCTGGAGGCGGGCGGGCGAGCGGGCGGAATCGGTACTCCGGATCGGGGCGTTCACCGGGATCCACGGGGCGACGTCAGCCCCGACAGGATCCGACGGGAGATCGGGCTGCCGATTGCCGATGTAGACCGTCTCCTCGCCGGCCACATACTCGACGGGTTGCCCGAGGGCCTCAGCGAATGCACGAAGGGCGACCATGGGCTGCCCTTCCACGATGCGGAGGGGAATTCCGTAGGCCCGCATCACCATGAACAGGTCGGCGTAGCCGGTCTCCCGGCCGCCCTCGTTGATCTCCGGTGCCGGCATGACCTGGCCGTTTACCACAGCGCGCATGGGCTACACCTCCATTCCAGGCAGGAGCCAGAAATCGGCCGAGCCTACCATGGTCTTCTCATCGAAGCCGACTGTGCCGCCGACGTTCTCCGCCATCGCCCGGAACGGGGCTACGAACCGCCCGTTGATGATCTGCGCGGGCACATCGAGCATGACGGCCCCACCGTCAACCAGCATTTCGCGGTTGCCCTTCTGCAGCTCAATCCGCCGGCGGACCGGGAACACCGGGAGAGCGGAGACGAACCCGGCCCCGGTCGACGTGTCCACGCCCGGCATCATCACGTCGATGGTGTTGACCTTAATGGCCTCCCACCGGCCCGGCTCACTCATCGGGCGGCCGAGGCGAGCCCGGCCACGCTGCTCTTCGAGGGCAGCCTTGCCGGCAACGTGGGGGCTTGCCATCGACGTGCCTGACATGGCCAGATACCCGCCGCCGGCGGCGCAGCTGATTACGTCCTGACCAGGGGCGCAGACGTCGACCTCGGGGTTCGTGTTGGAGAACCAGCTCCGCATGACTAGGCCGTCGGGCCGGATCATCACAGCGCCGGCGCCGATCACCTCCGGGTAGTACCCAGGGTAGCTGATCCGCTGGGCCCCGTCGTTACCCACGGCCACCACAACGGTGACGCCGGCAGCCACGGCCGCCCGAATGGCGTCATGCAGGCCCGGGTCATCCTCAGGGCCGCCGAGGGACATGTTGATGATCTGGCAGCCATCCGTGACCGCGTCACGAACGGCCTGGCAAATCGCCGGCCACTCGCCGTAGCCGTTCTTGTCGAGCACCCGATAGTCGCGAAGCTTGCAGCCCGGGGCCACACCCTGCAGCTCACCATCAGCTGCGATGATGCCGGCCACGTGGGTACCGTGCGGGTGCCACAGGGCGGCAGGCTCACCGTCGTTGACGTAGTCGCGGCGGCCGACGACCTGGCCGCGGAGATCCGGGTGGCCGTCGTCGATGCCGGTATCGATCACCCCGACGGCAACGCCCCGGCCGTCCCAGTCGGCGGCCCACATGACCGGTGCACCCATGAGGCGGATGCCCTGGCTGATGCCGCCGCGCAGCTCGGCGGGGACAGAGACGAGCTTTTCCTCACAGACATGGGGGAGCAATTGCACTCGGGACATGCATGGATCCCTCCCAACAAGATGGCCCGGCGTTAGTACGCCGGGCGCTGGGTTGTTTCGGACACCATGGCGGCCATCCGCTTTGTGCGTTCCTGCAGAGTTTGCATCCGGACCTGCAAGGCGACCAGGTCGGGGTCTGGCTCGAAGGCTTTGGTGGATCCGGCCTTGTTCGGGGCAGGGGTAAGCGGGCTGGTGATGGCGGGCGGCTGCAGGATGGTCACCGGTTATCACCTCCTTTGGCTCGTTCCTCCAGCATCTGGCCGATGAGTTCTGCATGCCGTTCACTGGTTTCGAGGGCCTGCTTGAGCAGCTCCCGGAGCAGGGCGTTCTCCGCCCGCAGGGGAGACAGCATTTCGTCGCGGACCACTTTCATCGATGCGATGTAGCCAAGGGCGAAAAGGACGATGGCCACAGCCATGAAAGAGGTGTTGATCCACTGCATCAGCTCAGAACCGGTGATCTCTGCTAGGCCGAACAACATGGTACCCACCTCCGTCTTTACGCCAGGGCCCGTCGCATACATACAGCAGGGCACCCCGGCCGGGGTGCCCAACTAGTTCAGACCTGCAATGCGTCAGGCGTCGGAGAGCATCCCGGCGCCTGCCCTTTACTGCAGTAGCGCCTCCAGCACGGCAGTGAGGACCTCTTCGTCGACGTCCGCCTCGACCAGTTGCAGGACGTGTCCCTCGCTGATCGAAGGCAGGGCCTCCAGTGTCACGGGCATAATGCCCGCCACCCCCGGCTGGTGGGGCTGGAAGTAGAGGAGTGCGTCATCTTTGTAGACCAGATAGACGACACCCTCGGTCGGAATATCCCGCCGGGTTGCCAGGATCGCTTCGGCTGATACCCCGTTGATGGGCGTCAGACGATCCCAGACTTCCACACGGTAGCGAGTGCGATGGGCAGTCCGCTTCGCGGCGTAGTCCTGTGCGGCCAGCGCATCCTGAACCGTGGTCAGTGTCGCCTGGCTGCCCAGATTCCGGGCCCGCTCCAGAACATGCAAGGCATTCAACATTTGAAACCCCCCCTTATGTTAGGGCTGCGATGAGATCGGCGAGAAGTGCAAGCTTCTCTTCCATCTCCGTTTGTATCTTATAGGTAAACGTCGCTTTCTCACCTAACGTAGCACTAGCTTCGCAATAGATCATGTATCCGTTTACGTACCCTCCAGGGCCTGCAGACACATTTGAACTAGCTACCGGCAGGATAACCCAGGTATTGGTTCCCACATCAAAACGATAGTGTTCATTTGTTGAACCAGCACCACTACCAGCACCGCCTATCACATCAATTAGACGGTTGTACGCTCCGATAAACGCACTTTCACGACCACTCTCGGGGAAACTAGTTTTTGCTGTCATAGTGTTTGACACTGGATCGCAGGCTTTCCAAATGGCTAGTTCATCGCTGCCGTCGTCACCTCCGCCCACATACACCAATCCGTCATAAGGGCTTGTGGCTGCAAACACGCCGTGCAGTCCGACTGTGTGGAATACCGCGCCATCGCTCGTCCAAGTATTCGATGAAATGTTATACCGGAGCGTAGTATTGACGCGCCCACTGACGGTAGTTCCGGTATGCCCACAAAACATGAATACAAACCCAGCAGCAGCTGCGACACCAGCGAGAGACCTGCCACCCGTCGGCAGATCCGCCAACTGGGTCCACAAGTTACTTCCTGGGTTCCAGGAGTATGTGCTGAGGATGGCTGAGCTTCCGTACCACCCGCCAACGAGGTAAATCAACCCGTTGTACTCCACCGCTCCGGCATAATTCCTAGCTTGGGGAGTGTTCGCCTTGCTGGTCCAGGTGTTCGTTACCGGGTCGTAGACGCTATGGTCAACGCTATCCCTTGACCCACAGATGTGCAGGCAACCATCAACCACACTTCCGCAGGCGGCGGTCTGCCGATAGTTGCCCGCTGCCGTAGGTCGGTCCCCACGTGATACCCAAGGCCCTCGATCAAATGAACCTCTAAGGGCCTCTTCGGCAAGGGAGTACAATATGGCGTCCAGGTAGGTTCCCCTCCCTATACCACGGTTTTGGTAACGCTAGTCAGGACGCCACCTGTCCGATTCAGTGTCTGTGTAATAGTCTTGCCCCCTGCAACCGTGACGACACCGGTTAATACGCCGCCCGTCCGGTTCAGCGTGACCGTTTTCACGGTAGCGGCCCCGTCTTTCTCGACCACACTGGTTAGGACCCCGCCCGTGCGCGTCAGTTCGAGCGTGCGAGTATCGATCTGTAGACCCAGCGCGTGGAGGAGGGATACGTCTTGGTTGCCGTCTCCGTCCTGAATTCCACCTTGGAAGGTCTGACGCGCAGTCCAACTATTGGCTAGGGCTTTGCTCGCCTTCTCAGCGTCCAACTCGTCAAGAGCGGCCTCCACATTAGTAGAAGACAGATTCGCGGATCCGGCATATGAGATCTCCGTCGCCGCATGGCCATGCCCCACGTTAGACTTCTCCGTGGCCAGTTCGTCAATCGCGGCCTCGACGTTAGTCGCTGATATGCCTGTACCACCAGCATAGGAGATGGCGGCTGCATCGTGGGCGTCAACGGCCTGGTTCTTATGCGCATCAACCTTTGCTTGGGCTCCCGCCGGCGTTTCGTGGCCGGTGTGCGGGGCCTCTGCATCGTGGTGGGCCTTTGCCTCAACAAGCGTTGTGGGCGGCGCCGAGAACCATTCAGCGCCAATGATGGCCGCGAGCTTGCCCACGATCCATGACAGGAACTGCCGGATGGTACCCTGATTGGCGGCGCCGGCGAGAGCGGGGTCCACCGTCCGGACCCCGCTCTCAATCGCCTGGATGTTACCCTCTATCCGGATGAAGTCGGCCGGGCCGGGGGCGTCAGGTGCACCCCAGTTCGTCTTCGGGTTCTGATAGCCGACAGGCTCGGTGCTCACGCTACGTCGCCCTCCTCCCTGTGGTCGTAGCCGAGAGTGCCCCGGCCCAGTCGATCTGCTGACGGATCACGTGGTAGTCGCGAGCCTTGACCGTTGCCCTGTCCCCCAGCTCCAGGGCCGGGTTGCCCCGCCAATCGATGCTGAGATCCCGCCTCGGGTCTTTGGCGCTGGCCAGGATCTGATCTGCGATCTGCTGGGCCACGGCCAACGCCTGAACCAGCGGATTGTCAGGGAACTTGTACCGCAGGACGCCGTTCTCCGTGATGCTCGATGTAGCGCGAGCGGCGGCCCGCTCCTTGCTCTGCACGGAGAGAGGCCGGCCGGTGACAACCAACGTGACATCCACCGGCACGCCGCCGGCGTTACTGAGCGTGATCTCCGCCCCCCAGCCGTAGTAGGTGGCTGCGTCGATGGCCACGCCGGCCCCCTCCAGGGATGCCACGCCGTCGATAACCGGCGTCTTGGAGTAGTGGACCGTGACCACGAGGCTCTGCCCAGGTGGCACGGTAATAGGCTCGTTGCTCCGGTAGACTTCCTCAGGGGCGGCGGCCGGTTTGAGCGGCTGCGTGTCCACCAGGATCTCGTTTGCCACCTGGTCGGGCCGCATCGGGTTATTCAGCCGGACGTAGTCGTCGGCCGTGATCTCCAGGGCGATTGATGCCCCAAACCCGGCACCGGGCCCGTCCACACGGATTACGCCGTCACGGTCACAGTAGACCTGGGCGAATGCTGCCTCGGCGATTAGCCTCAGGGCCTCACGGTGGCTCACCGGCTCGAACCAGGCGTAGGGTACGGTAATGGCCTGCAGGGCCAGGTCGACATAGTACTCACCGGCCTCCAGCCCGGCATCCTGGAACACGGCCACGGCCAGGTCGTACAGGGTGGCGTTCGCCACCACGACACTGCTCTGATAGGTCGTCTTGCGGAGCGGCTCCAGCCGGTCCCGGGCGATGACCTGGGCTTCCACCGTGTCATCGTGGGCCTGCCACTCGGTTGACCAGAAGGTGCCCATCGCCACCCATTCATTCGGGAGCACCCGGGCGGCCAGGCTGTGCAGAACCGGCGTTGCTGCGGGGTCATCGGCGGCCAGCACCGCCCGAATCAGCAGGGACTTGCCGGTCATTTCTTCGCCCACGTGGATGACCGGTATCCCGCCCTCATCGACCGGGCAGACCTCCCACGTCTGGCCGCCGTCCACGCTGGCCTCGATGGCGACGGTAGTGCCGGCCGGGGCGTCGGCCGCCCAGGTGACCACGCTGGTAGCCGCCGCACCCACCGGGGTCAAGTCCACCGGTTCGGTTACCACCGTCGCCTGACTGGGGTAGTCAGACGTCAGGGAGCCGTCGAAGGGGAGCAGGGCAATGGTGTGCTCCGTGGGGACGGCGGGGGACGTGCGCTGGTAATCGGCTACGACCTGAGCGTCGTTCCATTCGACGTCTTCGGCGAGGAAGTCGTCGATGATGACGTTACTCAAGTCACCCCCGGCGGCGTTGTAGCAGCCCAAGAAAGCCGTTGAATATGCGTCAAACGTCGGTGCGGCCGTTGTGGGTAGAACCGGCGAACTATAGGCCGTTCCCGATACCCCGGAAGACGGGTCAAACAGGGTGATTTGGATGTGCCCCGGCAGTTCCCATCGAATGCAGCAGTAGTAGCGGCGACCAACAACGAAAATTCCCGGCATCGTCGCACTGGCAGTGTTGTACACACCCGCAGTTGAGCCTATTGCGATCTGAACCCGATTCCATCCCCAGCCTGTGCCGTAGTAGATACCAAGCTCGTCGGTGATGCGTGGACTGCTATAGGCCCCCAAGTGCAGCAGTCGCCCCCAGGTTGTCGGGCTGGTCAGGGGTTCGAACCAGAACCGGACGGTCCCCCTAGCCGGGTTGATGGCCTTCTTGGAGAGGGAGACAGCCTCGGCTGACCGGGTGACGCCGTCCGGCTGCCAGGACGTGCAGTAAGCCTTCTTTTCGATTTGCGGCTTACTGAAGGCGACAGCTCCCAAATTGGCTGCATTCCCGTTCGCGAAGGCGTCCGTAAGAATCCGCACATACGCCTGCCCAACGGCGCTTTTGTTCTCAATCTTGAGGACTGTGTTGTCCGTAAGGGTTGCCATGGCCTCATAGGTAGCCAAAATGTTAGCCTGCGTTGCATCGGCAATCTGAACCCGTAGGCGGGCGACACACGTTCCGTTGGCGACCCGCGCCTTGACTTGCGCAGAAACCACATCGCCAGCGGCGACCGGTCGCCAAGCTCCGTAGATACCAACTCGCGCCTGTCCGTTTGCCGCAGTCGAAAGCGTCGCCTGATATTCTCCGTTGGCGGTCGCATGTGCCCCTGTACCGTCGTTGACGAAGGGGGCGTAATTCTGCGGTACACCCCCGGACGGGTTAGCGAACAGTGCGTTCTCCGCTATGTTCGTGGTCCCCTCTTCGACCATGACCGCGCCCTTAACTCCACCGGGGCGCCAGTCGGTAGGTGTGGTTTGCCCCTCCACGGCTTCTGCAATCTGAGCGTTATCCATGTAGAACGTCACAGCCTGCGGGGCGTTGTCCTGGCGATAGGTTTCAACGACCATGTACGACGGTTGATTCGGGTTAGCCGGAACCGTAGTCGCCACAAAGATCCGCTGCTTGCCGCCCGTCAGGTTGACAGGCGCTGATGCGGCCCCGCCGAATTGAGAGCCAGCCCGCACCCGAACGGTGCCTTCTCCCCAAACCTCTATCGAAAGGATGTATCGGCGGCCTGGAGTGCCGTAGAACAGGGGATCTGCGTTCAAGACGCCTTCCTGAGCGGCACCGCCCGCAGTGACCACGCGGAGGCATTTGTTGCCGTCCGCCTCAGTGAAGGACGAAATGGCGCAGCCCGTGTTGACACCCCAACCTGAGACTCTCCCGTCTACCAGTCCACCGTCCATAGTGGACTGATTGGCTGACAGTTGGTTCTGCCACCGTCCCCACCAGTACCGGGCGACTGCGATAGCGATCTGTGTCCCATCAGGGAGATAGGCCAGACTGTTCCGGCTGAAGCTCACCGCGGGCCGGTAGAGCCGCAGATCACCGTCTATGGTGGCCTCCACCTGGGGAGGGAGACTGCACGCTAGCCAGTCGGCCTGGGTATCCCACAGCTTGGAGACCTCCTGGCCGGCCGGATCTCCGCCGTCCACCCCCATCCACGCCCTGATTCGCCGGTTCGGTTTCAGCAGCTGGTAGAGCGGGCTCTGCTCGTTGTCAGCGTCGAAGCACCGGTCTCCGTTGTCAAGCTTGATGGTGACCTCGTTGGCCGAAATCGTCCCAACGGGCAGGCTGCCCTGCGAAACCTCCCGCTCCTCGAGGAGGCTGATCTCCAGCAGGTCGCTGGCCGCATACGTCTGCTGGACGCTGGTGAAGAACTCGGTCACCTTCACCTGGCGGCCGGCGTGTGACCACCGGGTGATCTCCAGGACCATGCGGGTGACGCTGTTGACCGAGGCCTCCAGGGGGATGCCCCAAGTGACGCCGGCGTTGCCGGTCACTAGCTCTTCATGCAGAAGCGTGTCGGCCTCGTCGTAGAGCCGGATGGCGAAATCGACCGGATACTCAGCCCGGGCGGAGTCCCCCACTACCTTCAGGGAATGCACGGGCCGCGGCAGGAAGGTAACCGTCAGGGCCGGGTACGGAGCGGCGAACGCCCCATCAGCCCCGGCGAGAGTGAGCCCCCACCAGCCAACCTGATACCGGTTGGCGTCTTCGGGCGTATCGGGCATGAGGTGGTAGGTCCCGTCTAACACCCATGAGCCGTCAAGGCTGGCCCACTTGTGGGGAACCGTCTCGACGGCGTCAGCTGTCTGGGCCGGGTAGGAGATCCGCCCCGCCTCGGACGTCTCGGCGTTCAGGCTCTGATCGAGCGTAGGATCAGTGAAGTCGATGACGACCCGGGCCGACACCTGCCGCTCAGCTGCCCGCATGGCCTCCATGAACGCCTTCGTGACTCCCTCCACCGCTCCTCACCTCTCGATCAGGGGTATGCTGATTTCCTGCCACCACCAAACGCCGTCAACGCGGTGCCACGGCTTGTAGGCCAGGTCGCCGGCGTAGACCGTCAGGGTGATGGTGCCGGCCGTACCCTGCGGGTCAGGGTAGGTCAGTGTATGGAACACCCGGCTGTCGAGCTGGTCGAGAATCACCTTCAGGTCCGGCTCCGACAGGTGGGTGTACTGGATAGTGACCGACCGCTTGCGGGCGATAATCTCCATGGTCATGAGGCCGGACGCACTGCGCCCGGCCTTCGTCAGGTTGAACTTACCCACCTCGATCTTGGAGGGGTTCGGCAGCTGCACCCCGTTCAGGGTGACCATGGCCATGGCCTACACCTCCTGGATGCGAAGTACGGGCGAACCGATGCGCCCGCCCTCACGAGTGAGCGCCGGCAGAATGATCCGGGCGAATCGCTGGCCATCAATCTCGAAGATCAGCTCACGCTCACCGGCGTTCTGCTGGGAGCTCTGCATAGCCTGCCGCACCGCTGCGAACACAGCCTGGGCGATGGCGGCCACCAGATCGTCGCCGCCCCCGCCGCTGAGCGGAGTCACCCGGGCGCCTCGCGGCAACTCCAACAGTTCGGCACCGGCCTCGCCGACGACGGCAGCGCCGGGCCGCAGGATGTCGCCACCCGCGGCCAGCATCGGGATCCGGGGGATATTCGGCATCCCGATCGTCCCGCCACCCACCTTGCCCACCAGCGGGATGTTGATCTCGGGAATCTTGATTTTGATCTTCGAGAGAGCGTCCAGGAACTTGTTAATGAGCCCGATGGCCCAGTTGATCGGCGTTTTGATGGCGTTGACTATGCCGTCCCAGATGGTCGCCGCCGTCGATTTGATCCCGTTCCAGATGGACTCCAGCGTCCCGGCGATGCTGTTCCAGACACGTTCGATCGAGGCCTGGGCGGAGTCGACCCACTCACCGATCGTTCCCGTGATCCCCTCCCAAATGGAGGCCGCCGAGCCCTTGATGCCCTCCCAGATGCCGGATAGCCAGCCCACGAGGGCGTTCCACTTCTCCTCCGTAGCCGTCTTGACGTTCCCCCACCACTCGCTGATCGAGTCTCGGATGGCGGTCCACACGTTGACAACCGTGTTCTTGATGCCGTCCCAGATGCCGCCGAGCCAGCCCACCAGGGCGTTCCAAACCTCTTCTGTCGCTGACTTGACGTTGTTCCACCATTCGCTGATCGAATCACGGATAGAGGTCCAAACCTCAATTACCGTGTTTTTGATGCCGTCCCAGATACCCTTGAGCCATGCCACTAGGGCATTCCAGATCTCCTCGGCTTTCGCCTTGATCGCATCCCAGACCCCTGCGATGTTATCCTGCAGGGATTTCCAGATGGCGACGATGGTCTCCCAAATGATGGTGAACATCCGCACGAGGAAGTCCCAGAGGGTCTTGACAATCTGCTTGACATAGTTCCAGGCCGCTGCCCAGTCGCCACGGATCACCGCCAGCACAAACCCGATGATCTCCCTGACCAGGTTGATGGCGGTCTCGACGATGGTCCGGATGGCGTTCCAGATCCCCGTGAGCACGGCCATGACCGTATCGCCCCAGCCGGCCCACCATTCCTTCAGGTATCCCCAGACGACCACGGCTGTATCGACGATACCGTTCCAGATCTCGGCCAGCGCCGTTCCCAGGGCGGTAAAAATCGGGCCCGCAAATCCGACAATCGACTCCCAGATGCCGGTAAGGTACGGCCCCACGGTCTCCCAGTTTGCGATGATCCACCCAGCCGCCACGGCCAGTGCAGCTACTGCTGCGATCACGGCCCACACGGGGCTGGTGACCACCAGGAACGCCGCGCCCGCCAGGAGCAGAACACCGGTGACCGATTCGACAACCGGGCCGATGGTGGCCCAGTTGTCGCGGCAGTACTGTAGGGCAGTGCTGAGCCCGTCAATCACTCCCTGCAACCATGGGAACGTCTCCACGGCCTTCGCCTTCATGGACTCCCAGGACGCAGCCACGGAGGCGGTCACCGCCGCCCAGCCCTGTGCGATGGAGTCGCCGATGGCGGTCATCTGCTCCCCGAGATCAGCGAACCCCAACGCACCCAGCATACCCGACATATCCATGCCGAGCGTGGCCGGTTCGGGTATGGTCGCTGCCGGCGACTCGGCCATTTGCTCCTGAACCTGATGTACCTGGTCGAACGACTGCAGGCCGTCGCCGGCTGCTTTCGCCGTTTCGTCCATGGACTCGCCAAGTTTCTGCTGATTCTGAGCGGCCTTCTTAGCGCCTTCCGCCGCTTTCCTGGCCGCTTCCCCGTTGTCCTGAACGGCCTGCGCTGTCCGGGCGGCGGTCAGAGCCGCGCCGGCCGCCCCCTTCAGGGAGTCAGCCCACCCCTGAACGGCGTCGACGGCCGGACGCAGGGCAGGAACAATCCAGGCAACCGCACCCATGATCGCAGACACGCCACGCACAATCAGCGAGGCCGCATAGAGGACCACGGCGGAAATCCCGTTCCAGATCCGGACGGCGGCCGCCTCGACCTGCTTCCAGTGAGTAATCACCAGCAGGGCCACCAGCGCCACGCCGACCAGCGCAGCCATGATCAGCTTCAGCTTGCCGCCGGCGATGGCCACCATCACGTTGCCCAAGGTCTTGGTGCCGGCCTGCAGCTGCCCGACACGCTTGGCGGCGTCCCGGGCGAACCTGGCCACCCCGCCGATGGCCCCCATTACTCCGGCTGCCCCCCGGTTGATCATGCCCAGCATGTACACCAGCGGCCCGGCCGCCATGGCCATGAGTCCCGTCCACACGACGGCCTCCTTCACTCCGGGGCTCAGCTGCTGGAATGCGGTCGCGGCCGATTTCAACGCGCCGGCCATCTGCCGAAGGACAGGTAGCGCCTCCTGCACAAACGGCAGGAGCCCCTCGCCGAACTCCTTATTCGCCTCGACCATTTCTTGCTTCATGATGCGCATTTGGTTCGCCGGGCTCTCGATCGTGCGGGCCAGGTCGCCTTGTGCGTCCGCCGTCTGCTGCATGATGGCCATGTACCTGGCCATCTGCTTCTGCTGCTCCGTCAGTTCCTGCCCCTGCCGGGCCAGGCCATTCTTATAGGCGGTTTGCTTGACGATGGAGTCCGCCAGGCTGATTCCCAGGGCTTCAACCGCGTCCGTCTCACCGCGCAGGCCGCTCTGCAGCCGCTGGAGTACCTCCGACGGGTCCATGTTGATGAACGACCCGAGATCGTTCGTTAGCATGGAAAGGCCCTGAGCCATGCTCAGGGCTTCGTTCTTGCCAATTTGGTATAGCTTGAAGTGCCGGTAGAAAGCCGCCTGCTGCTGGTTCACAGCATCAGTGGCCAGGCCGAACTGCTCCGTGAGCCGTTGGGAGAACTGCTCAGCTGCCCCGGCCATATCACCCATGGTTACTGAGAAGAGGTTCTGCGCCTCGACGGCATCCATCGCCATTTTGATGGCGGAGCCGCCGATCAGCGCCATCGGCACGGTGATGCTCATGGTCATGCTCCGGCCCATGTCCTCCAGCCGGCGGGCCGACCGCTCAAATTGCCGCTCCATGCCGCGCATGGTCCGGATGCTTGTGTTCATCTGCTTTTCGAACTGCTGGGCGTCAGCAATCAGCTTGACGACCATCGACCCGATGACACCCACAGGCCCCACCGCCTCTCCCGGGAAACGTGATACTTTTCGTGTAGCCCCTGTTGATCTAGGTTTCGTGCGAAGCAGAGGCGGCCCGAACCAGTCGGGCCGCCCTATTTGAACTTGGCGGACAGCGCCGCCTGCCACTGCTGGATGATCCGGAGCTGCTCCTCCGGGCTCTGCTCCTCCGGCTGGCCCGCAGTGCCCCATTTGAGCATGAAATCGTGGATGCTGAACGGCCGGCGCTGCCGCTTCGGGTCACGGTTGGCGTTGGCGATGGTACTCGCCACGATGCCGGCCCGGGCGTCGTCGACTTCTGTGCCCCAGGGCTCCATGCGGTAGTAGGCCATCCACTCGGTGAGCTCGGCGGAGGAGATCCGGGTGAGAAGATCGGCAACTGTGCAGCCCAGTGCCAGAGCAAGGCGGAAGTAAAACCGCCGCTCCGGCCGGGCTGCTAGTTTTTTGCCGAAATCTCCAAATCAGCCGTCGCGAGGCCGGAGAGCCGCTGCGCCACCAGGAACACCCGCTGAAGTACGTTGCCGGACTTCTTGCCCAGCGCTTCGGCGTCGGCCTGCGTGAAAATCCGCTTGCCGTCTCCGTCGACGATGCACATGGCGACGAGCTTGGCCCGCATGTTCTCCATGTTCATCTTTGCCTCTTTGCCGACCTGCTTCACCATGGATGCCTCGTAGGCGTCGCGTTCGGCGCCGTTGAGGCCGCGGACAAGGACGGTGCCGCCCCATTCGGGCACGTCGACCGGTTCGGTTGGCAGGTCCGTAGCCTTCAGGATCGCATCACGGGTCAGGTAAGTCTTGGTCATGGCGTTATCCTCCCGCATTATGCGCCGGCCGCAAGGACCGGCTTCTCCGTAACTGTGATGGTGACTTCGGCCTGGATCACGTCGCCGGCGGCAATCTCAGACGGGGCAAAGCCAGAGACGAAGCCCTTGACAGTCCACGTGTAGCCGTCCGGCAGCACAATCCGGTAATTGTGCTCGGTGCCGGCGTAGAAGTCGTCCTGCAGGGTATCGTGGCCGGCGTTCGCCGCATCGAAATTCAGCGTGAGCGCCACTTCGCCGGCGTCGATCGGCCCGGGCAGCTTCTTCTTGATGCCGTCAGTGGGGTTCAGGTCCTCGACTTCGGCGACATCCCGCTCCGACTGGGGCGGGGTGACGCCGGCGAGCTGGGCGATATCCTCATAGGTCCCCGGAACGGCGGTCTCCCTCTGGAACTTGGTCTTCAGACCAACCTGTTCACCCATTGGGCGGGTCCCCTCCTCGGTAGAGAATGAGGGCATCTACCGGCACGCGATAGATGCCCACTTGCGGTTCGTGCTGGTCAGATTGATCCAGGGCGTTACAGTCCATGATGTACGGGCCACCAGCGCCGCCCATAACCCCTTGGAAGTCCTGAAGGTCAGCGCTCACCTTGCCGGCAACCTGCGTAGCTTCTGCGTACGAGCGGCCCCAGCAGGACAACTGTACCCGGGCCCGGCGCCGTGCCACGCCGCCGAGATTCCTCTCAGCAACGTCGGAAATCACCTGGTACGTAATGGCCGGATAGGTCGGCTTCTGGGGTAGGATCAGCGGGTGCACCCGGCTCGCCACGCCAGCGTTGGCCTGGAGGAAGGCACAGAGCGCTCCTTTGAGGTTCACAGCCCCAGCCTCCTCTTCAGCACGTCCGCGACCCTGTCGTTTGCATCCTGCCGCTTGTTGTCAAGCGCGGGCCGAAGGAACGGGTGAGCCGGCACGCTGCCTTTCGCCTCCAGGATCCGATACCGCCGTTTCCCGCCTTTGCTAAAATAGCCCTTCAGCCGTATGATGCGGTGGCCGAACTCGACCAGGCGGCCCCACCAGCGGTCACGATCAGGGCCAATTGCGAAGTCGACCCGAGAATCGCGCTCCCGAACCTCTTCGATGACGATGTGATCCTTCAGATGCTCAGCGTGCGGACCCGTGTTCACCCGCCCCGCCGCATCATCCCGGATGATCTCGGCGCCGGCCATGCCGGCTTCCCGGATGTGGCACTGAACGGTGTCGACGGTCATCCGCTGCAGTTGCTTCCGGATCTCGTCTCCACCCTTGAGGTCGACCTTGACGCGCATCAGGCCGCCACCTCCACAGCCATCAACTGCATCTCGATGTTGCGTTCGCCCACGTTGATGACCGACTCGATCCCGAAAATACGGGTCCCAAACACGACCTGCATTTTCGAGTTGACGCCGGCCCGGTACCGGAGCTTGATCCGATGCGTCACCTCGGCGTTAACCTGTTGAGCCGCGAAGTACTCCCGTCCACTGATCGGAGAAACCTCCGCCCAGACGGTGGCCACGTCGACCCAGTTCTCGACCTCGGCACCGTAGGTATCCTGGGTGATCTGTTTCTCCTGGAGGGTGATCCGGTGCCGGAGCTGTGCAGCCGCGATCATGACTCAACCACCGCCCTGTAATCCTCCGCCATGGACAGGTGCGCCTTGAGCATGTCGTAGGATTGCTGAAGGCGTTCCGAGCTCTTATCTGCGTAGTCGTGGTTTGCCCGGCAGTAGGTGATGATTGCCCGCTTGATCAGCGGGTCCGTGTCGTCACTGGCCTTCGCTGCCGCCACGCCCGACAGGGTCAAGTCGAGCCGGGCGGCATCGATGAGATCCTGAACCTCGGTATCCAGTTCGTCTCCATCGACCCGCAGGGCCGTCTTGACCGCTGTCAGCATGCGTGGTCACCTCGCTAGACGATCAGGTACACGTCAACAACCTTGCCGTCCAGTGCGCTGTTCAAGTCGATGGTGTTGGACTCCAGTGCCGTGGGACTGGTGGTCACGGTCGGGTCAGTGCCCTCCCGGGCTTTATCCAGGAAGGCGGCCAGAACAGTGTTGTGGGGCAGCTCATACGGCAGGCCCAGCTTTTCGCCGAACCCGATCGCCGTCGTCGCACCGGTGCCATCATGAGCGGGGATGGAAATGCTGGTCACCGTCTTGAACGCCTTGTTGCCGGTCACGGTGCCAGGAGTGTTCTCCGTGAACGCCGGCAGGGTCTCCGCGATCTCTTCGTCGGCGTAGTTGGTGCCGGTCACAACGACCTGCACGGCCCCGATATCGCCATCCACGCCGCCAGCCGTCGCAGTAATGTTACGAGGTACGGAGGGCTGAGTGATCTGAGTCGCCACCACGTCGGCAGCTGCGGTCTGACCGCCCTCAAACGGTACCGCACCAGCCTCCCCGGTTGCGATGGCCGCCGTATCCCAGTTGCCGCCGGCGGCGCAGGTGAACTCGGACACGTCGACTCCGCCCACCGTCTCCAGGGCCCTGATGGCAGCCTGGATGGTTGCCGCGGCATTCTTGTTGGCCGTCGTGTCCGCCAGGGCGATGCTGATCGTGCTGTTCTCGTCGTCTGCAGCAACCGCCAGGGTGTCATCTTCAGCGGTGGTCAGGAGCACGCTGAGCGCATTCGCAGCGTCCCCTAGCGCGGCCGGTGCGGTCGTGGTGAGAGTGTCAGTCTCGGCGGATGCTGCCTTTACCACGGCCTCTGCCGGTATCGCAGGGGTCGAGCAGGCTACGGCAGCGTGGATACCGTCGGTCTCTGCGGCCGTCGCGTCGGCCGCTGCCACAGTCAAGTGTGCGATGAAGCCCTGGTCGATGGAGACCCGGACGCCGGAAACCCGGGCATCGGTCTTGATGCGCCCGCCCTTGGGGTTGTATCCGATTCGCACGTCAAGAGCAGCTCCTCTCTGCTGGGAGGGGGCGCACCTAACAGTACGCCCCCTCGTCGTGATTGGTCAGCCGGAACTACGCGCCCTTCTTGGCCCGCAGGAAGCCGTTCCAACGGATCACGTTGCCGCCGGCATAGACGCTGCCGCGGTGGGCGATCTGGCCGGAGCGGAACTTGTAGTCCGTGCTCCGCTGGATGTCGATGTCGGAGAAGATCGCCAGGCCGTAGCTGGACAGGTGGCCGTAGGCCATGGCGTAGTCACCGGCTGCCGTGCCGGCAGCGGAGATCGCCTTGCACGCGCTGTTGATGATGTAGCTGACACCATCAATCGTGCCGGTGTTGCCCATCGCCCGGATGGTGTGGACCTTGTTGCCGTTGGCGTCGCGAAGCTGGGCAAATGCCTTCAAATCCAGCTTGTTGAGGATCAGGGCAGCACCGTCCTCGACGTCCTCCTCGCCACCGTAGCCGAAAATCAGCTCGTCCAGGGTGTTCTCGTCGATCTCCGCAAAGCCGACGTCAGTCGCCGGATCAATCGCACCCTTGGTGGGCGTGGCGCCAGCGTAAGTCGAGGCAAAAATGCCGGTCAGGCGGTTGGCGGCCCCTGTGCCGATCAGGATCTGACGGGTGAGGCGCTTCCGCAAGGCGATGCGAACTCCCGCGACCACCTCGGAATCGTAGTCGGCATCAGGGAGCTTGAGGACACCCTCGTCCTCTTCGCTGTAGGCCGTGATCTTGGCCTTGGCCAGCGCTGCGGCGCCGAACGTCGTGTCGGTGGCAGTGTAGTCCGCATCATCCGCCGTCTCGGCGCCTTCTCCGTAGCCCTTGACATAGGACTTCTCGAAGGACTCGCCACCCAGACGCGGGAACAGCCGAACCCGGTCGACCAGAGCGGAAACCTGGTTGAAGGCGGGCTCCAGCTCGGCCGAGTACCGCTTCGGAACGATGATGCCCTCCGACGTAAGCTGGACCGCGTTCATGGCCTTGAGGGTCTTGCCGCGAGTGGCGGACGGCACCCAGAGGCCCCGGCGAGCGCCGAACGGCTCATCGGTACCGGTGCGGTCAACAACCTGGTCGTCTTCATGATGCTGATCATCGCCGCCGAGCTGCCGTCCGGACAGGTCGGTCAGCTGGTCGCGCATCGCCCGGGCGTTGGCCCGCGCCTTCACCTCTTCGTCATAGCTCTTGTCGAGCGCCTCGATCTCGGCCTTCTTGGCTTCGAACTTCTCCCGGTTTCCCTCGTTCACATAGGCCTCGGCCTCGGCGACCAGGGCCTTCCGCTTCTCGACATACGCCTGCCTATTCACGCTCGGCTACCTCCCTCAATTTGATCAGATCCAACTGCATGCTCAGCGGTACACCAGGTGCCGGAGCCGGCCCGCGAATCGTTGCTGCGACATCAAAAAAGCGCCGCAGCGAGGCGGTCGCACTGTTCTGGATGGCCATACGGCTGAACATCAGGCTGTTCTGCGCCGCTTGGGAGCTGGGATCATCCGCATAAAGAATCCCGTCGGCAAAGCCTAGTTCGAGGGCTTTGTTAGCCCCCATCCAGGTCTCCTCATCCATCAGCTTCCACAGCTCATCCCGCGACAGCCCTGTCTTGGCAACGTAGGCGTTTACGATGGCTTCCTTGACCTGGTCGAGCACATCGGCGGAGCGCCGAAGTTCGTTCGCATCGCCGGCTGCGCTGAACCATGGATTGTGAATCATCATCATGGAAACCGGGCCCATGAGCACTTCATTACCGGCCATGGCGATGATGCTGCCGGCCGACAACGCCTTGCCGTCGACCTTGACGATTACCTTCCCGTCATGCTCCTTCAGGGCGTTGTAAATGCCAGAGGCTGCCCAGACGTTGCCACCACGGCTGTTAATCCAGACCGTGATTTCCTTGCCCCGATGCTCCTTCAGCGACTGGCGGAATGCGTTGGGGCTGGCGCACTTTTCCCCAAACCATTCGTAGATCCACACATCGTCATCATCGACGATATCACCGTCGATGCGGAGCTCAACCTTCTCCTCCGACGCATTTTTGAAGTTCCAAAACTTTTTCAGCCTCGTTCACCACCTTTCATTCCTTGCCAACCTCGGCCGTATCCAGGCGCCGGACTGGTTTGTCGCCACCCTCAATTGGCGGCAGGTTGAGTACACGCCGCCATTCGTTGGGAACCATAGCTCCCCGGTCCACCAACTGGCGTAGCTCCAGCTTCGTCCTCATGCTGGCATAGGACAGATCGGTCGCACCGAAAACGATCCGGTTACCAAAACCGCGCTCCCGGCGGGTAAACAGCTTGCGTGTAAACTCCTCGCTCATCTGTTGCGCCAGTGGTTCGATTTCTGCCTCGTAATAGGCGATCCAGTCGTCCTCAGTGAACTTGGCTTGAACGATCTTGTCGTTGACGCCAAAAAAGGCCTGGATGCGGTCGATTGCCCGCTGCTGGTGAGGCGAAGCCGGCACGTAATCGTTGTGCTTCACCGTATCCAGATCGTAGCGGGCCGGGTCAGAGGCCGCAACGCCAGTCTCGTTCTCCAGCGATAGAAACTGCTCGGAGAACTCCTTGACCTGCTGCCGGCGGTCCTCTGGCTTGAGCTGGACCTTGAACTTCATTAGCCACCGGATGACAGATGAGCGCTTGACCGCCTGCACGATGCTCTGGTCAGATGCTGCGATGACATCAAGCATGGATTTCAGTGAATCAGCTTTCGACGATCCGAACAGGTCGTTATCGTTGTAATCATCCCGCAGGTGAATCACGTCGGTATACGGCAGCTCTAGTGGCTTGCCACCGGCGAGCTGGAACCGCACGAACAACGTCCCGTTGTCTTTGCGGATTGCCTCAGCGCTCGTAGCCCGCAGCGGGTAGAGCTGCACCGGATACCCGTCCGGGTCTCGGTAGATTCGGGCAAACGCGTTGTTGTTGACTGCCACGAGCGTCGCCATGCGTTCCCGAAACAACTGGCCGCCCGAGTATGGATTGGGATCCTCCAGCAGGACCCGCATGTATGGTTCAGGGTTGATCTTGAGGCCAGTTGCGTCCTCACGGACATGCATGGCCATGAGCTTCCCAATCGCCTTCACCTTGGGCCTGATTGCTGCCCTGACGATGTCGCTCTTGTAGATCGACCCATCCCACGCCCGGAATGCTTCGCCCCACTCGGTGATCATTTTCACCTCCGTGGGCGGTTCACGATATCGATTGAATGCCCGCTGCAGCCACCCCAAACACTCACCCCCTCCGACATCAAGGTTGATAGACAGCAAAATCGTCCTGCACCTTCTTGTAGGCCACATAGGCCATCAGGTAGGACGAATATCCGTCGATACGCGCCCGTGACGCCCGCTTGTCCGGCTGGATGTTGGCGTTCTCGTCGATCTTTGCCGCCGTGTTGGTCACACACCAGCGGAACAGCCCGTTGTGGCGGCTGAATACCATCTTGCGGTCGTTAAATATCACCCGGGTCTCTTTCATAGGCTCGGAGAGTGTCTTCGCCCCCTGGGCCACCTCGAAGACAACCCCAACCCCATCCTTCCCCTCTCGTGGGAACCCGGCAATCTCCATGTCCTCGATGAAATCAGCCAAATGCCACCGGTCAGCGCCGATTTTCCAGAACGTGACGCCATAGTCACGGGCCAGCATGGAGAACCAATCCGCCACATCCTTACGGCTCACGAAACTGCCATCGCAGATGTGCAACAAGCTATCGTGCAGCGGATCGGCCGCACCGGTGCTAACGAAACTCTCGTAGGCCATCCGGTCCCGCTTGGCACTCTGCTCAATCCGATTGCGGGCGATAAAATAGCGCTGGAACAGATGCAGGCTGCCATCTAGGGGAACGAGCGCCGAGGCGCAGCACAGGTCGGTGGTCTCTGAGAGGTCCACACCGCCAACGGCATACCGGTTCCTGAGCACATCGACGGACATATCGGCAGCACATGGATCAACCTGGTGCAGATCAAAATAGGCCACACTGGTCCCGGATGCACGGTTGAAGTGCTTGGCCAGGACGCTGGGCATTTGAGCGGGATCCTGCTGGGCCTTTTGATACTCAGCTTCGAGGTACCGCATCGTGGGCCGCGCCTCTGGAATGCCTGGATTCGCCTTGATCCAGCAGGAGCGATCTTCGGGCTTATCGGCCGTGTCGATGCGAAAAATCATCGGGAATAGTCGCTCGTCACTCTTGCCGGCAAGCCGGTCCTCGCACCGCTTAAGAACGCTGTCGAAAATCCCCTCCCGCACGAACCCGAACGTTGAAATGATCACGCCTAGTGGCTGGGTTCTGGCCCCTGTAGCCGACGAGAACACGTCATAGGTGTTTCGGTCCTTTACGGCGTGGCATTCGTCAATAACAAAGCAGTGCGGTGATAGACCGTCCTGGTTTTCGCTGTTCTTGCCACCGGCCTTCATGTAGCTGTTGGTGGCAGGGAAGATCAGCATTTCGCTGTTATCCCGGTCGCGCTTGGTGCGCCAGTGACGCCGGGGATCGTTGGGTGGCGTGATGTCCTCGCTGGACATCATCAGTGCCTTGGTATTGTCGTAGACGATGGCAGCCTGAGTCCTGACCGTTGCCAGGCACCAGACCTGAGCGCCATGCTCACCGTCCAGCATGAGCATGAAAGCCGCAATGGCCGAAATGAAGAGTGACTTGCCCCATTTCCGCGCTACAAACAAAACGAGTTCGGTAAAATACCGAACTGTCATGTCTAGCTCCGGATCGTGGGTCTTGATTCCGAACACGCAGGCAACGATGTACCGCTGTTCAATGGACAGTTCCAGCGATTGCCCGGCCCAGCGGCCATCCTTGTGCCGGAACAGCCGGCAGAAGCCGATGAACAGTTCTACGTCGGTGTCGTCGTACCAGACGTCGTCTCTGGCCAGCAGCTCCTCAATCATTCGCTTGAGCTGCTTGACGTCTGAGCAGTGCTTCTCCGGCTCCCGCTCGACGTAGTCATGCCAGGCGCGTATGTGTGCGGGCAGCATAGCAGCAGATCTATTTGACACGCCGCATCCGACCTTCGGCCCTACTCTGAATCAGGTTCTGGAGGGCATCAGACGGAGCCGTGACTTTTTCGCCCGGCTTACCACCTTGCGGTACCAGGTCGTCAATCTGCCGGCAGACGGTCGTGTAGCTTTTGACCAGCTTGTCATACTGCTGGGCGGCTGCCCGAATCCTCGTTATGGGTGGCGAATCCTCGCTCGGCTGATAAACCTCGGTGGTGCCGTTCTTGTTGATGTCGGCCTCCAGGTCCTCCAACTCGACACGCAGGAAAGCGGCACGCTCAACCAAGCCGATGGCCAGCTGCTGTCTGACTTCCGGCACCTTCTTCAGAATCCGGCGAAGCCGGCTCACCTCTCGCTTGATCCGCGTGTCTCGCGGCAATTCGCTCGAATTTTTCACAAATTGTCACCCCTTTGCGAAAGGCCCCCCCTATGTGCGGAGACCCGCGAGTAAATTGGAACCTTCCTGCTCGGTCATCCGCCGCTGCACCCCCGCCTTTCGACAGGGGGGGAGACACCTATCGGCTTTTCAGCGGCAACCGGCGACACGAACTGGTCAAGCCCTGTCTCTTTCACGCGCCCATGCTTGGCGTCGTGACACGGTTTGCACAGGTTTTGGAGATTGTCAGGGTTGTAGGCAATGCCCCACTCCTGCCAGTTGTGCTCTGTCAACTCGATGATGTGGTCAACCTCCAGGCCAGGCTCGACGAGGCCCTGTTTGAGGCACGCCTCGCATAATCCTCCGCTACGCAGAATGACAACCTCTCTAGCCTGTTGCCATTCAGCTTTTCTGTACACCTGCGGAAACCTAGCCATCGTCTCACCGCCGATCCATACCTAAGGTGGAGCAGAGCGAATGTCACCTGGCCAGTTGCGCTTGCGCTTGTCGTAGTAACGCTGCGCCTCCCCCCGTCCAGCCTTAGCACTGGTCGACAAGGTCACTACCCCCCATCGCCAGATGTAGCGCGAGCGACACTACTGAGGGTCGTATCCATCGCAGTGCCCGCGCAGGCAGGCTTGCCGACGATCGTATCCCTTGGTGCACGCCGCCTCGCCGTGAACGTGATCGCACCTCTGACAGAGCGGCGCCGCCCCCTCAGCCCGTGCGTCCTGGGCAGCGATTCGCTCCGCTTCACGCCGGCAGATCACCGCTGCCGCCTGCAGCGTCTGCAAGTCTGCGGCCAGGGCAGTCATGTCGCCACCTTCGGCAATCACCTGCTCTGCCAGGCCTCCTGCGGTGCGTCCGATGGCGACAGCAGTAGCCAGCAACTCATCACTCTTGGTCATGAGTAACCACCTCGACCACGATGTAGCGCGAGCGACGCCCTCACTTATAGGCAAAAAGCGCATACAGTTTTGTATGCGCTCCTACTGTTTAGCGATATTTTCTTCGTTCCTCAATAAGCGGGGCGATGCGAGGCTGGACACTGCGCTTCATGGTCGCCTTCGCCCGGGCCAGATGCTGGCGGACCTGTCGCTCGTCCATGTCCAGCGCTTCCGCTACCTCCTTGACTGTGAGCAGTCCACCGACCACCAGCTCGAAGCAGACCCGCTGCATCGGAGACAGGTACCCCATCGCTAGTTCGATCAAGGCTTCCTGCCACGGCCGAAGACTCCCCTCCGCCCCGGCCACGGCCCTGATGCCAACCACATCCATCATTTCTGCAGTCATCGGCACCTCTCGGCGGTGCCGGTCCCGGTCGCGTTGGAACTTGAATTGGTCGTCATCCATGGCCTTGCTCTTCGCCATATCGGTGCAGTAGCGGGCGACACTGGCCCAGGCCGCCGCTGCCATGACATCCCCGAACCCAGCAACTTTCTGCCGTCTCCGCTCCGCAAGAATGGCCGTTTCGGCGTACCCTTCCGCTATCTCGGTCGAGGCCAAAGGCCGTTGGTCGAGCATCATGGCTTCCTCCCTGGCAGTCCGGCGTCATGTAGCGCGAGCGACAATCGAGCAACGCTACTTCGGGTGGCTTCTGGCCAGCCTGTGATACTGATCCTGCTTCGGCGGGTGCCGGTGACCGTTGTGTCCGGCGAAGAGCGACGTGACTGGAGAGGCGATTCGCCCGGCGGCCGGCGGCCACATCAGCCACCCGGGCCCGAGGGCGGTCACCGGCACGTCAGGGGCAACGTACGGGCCGAGATCCCAAGCGGAGCCTGCATACGACGTTGTTGCGTTCGCGTAGACCAGCGTCTGCATGGGGCCACCTCCGTAGATGTAGCGCGAGCGACTTCTTGCAGGTCAAACATTCCGAACGTTGAATCAATACCGTGGAAAGGGGGTCTGGAAGATGGTGAAAGCTCCAGAGGCCAACGGGAACGGGACGACTGACGCGAGGAGCAGTCTCATCAGAAACCGGGTGGAGGACTGGCTCGCTGAAGAACGACTGCGAGTTTCGCAGGTTATCCAACAGAAGAAGCGGGAATTTGCCAGTCGCAATACACTGAGATCAACTCCGATGTTGCAGGTTACGGGCGAGGAGTTCTGGGCGTCGGTCAGGCGCACGCTGTGCCATAGGCTGCAACTCGAAAAGGAGATTCCGGGCGGTCTCTCACCATCACTCCGAGACGACCTCCATCTGCTGCTCACCAGAGAATCAGCGTGGGCTCTAGCCTCGGTGAATGAAATTGCTGATCTGATTAAGCTGACTGACCGGATCCCCCCTTACCTTCTTGAGCAGCAGGCGGAGATTGAGGTTTGGCTGGGTCGCCAGATCCAGATCATCGAGGACGAGTTTGCTCTTGGTCTCCTGCAGGGCCAAACCTCAAGAGGCATGAACATCGGGACCCTGGTCATCGGGACGAACAACCAAGTGGCCATCGACCCGGAGGTGCTCGAGGACTTGATTTCGCTCCTCTCGACTCGTTTGCAAAAGCATGACACGGCCCTCACCCAGGAGCTTAGGGCGATTGCCGACGCCGTTAAGGCAAACCGCCGCCCCAGTAACCTGCAAAAGGCAGCCGACACAATCAAGGCGATGGAGAACTGGCGCCAGGTGCTCGGCCCTGCGTTCCGCATCGTGTGGCCTCTGCTCCAGTCCTGGGTCACTGGCATTGAATAAATTTCGAACGTAGCATCCTCCTGTGGTGTCGCAAGTGCGGCACCACAGTTGTTTCTCTCGCATGGTTCCGGGCGCCTCGAGGCTGTGCCGGCCGGGGCTGGTTCGCTGGGGTCGTACCTGGTGCATGCCGGGTCGGACTTGCGCCGCTTGCCGCCCCAGCCGTCCTTCACCGTAGAGCCTACAGTGTGGATCTCGCACTTCCAGTGAGTCCCTGACCACTTGTGACACTGCAGATGCATGCAGCCGCCGCAGATCGCCCCGGGCGGACCGCCGCTTAGCGGTTGGTGTGGGCTCGCGTGCTCTTTGAGCTTCTTCTCTGCCGGCGTCTCTGGGAAGAGCCGGAGTTGCTCCGGGATCATGACCTGGGCGCCGCCGTCTTGTTGATGCGGCCCTCACAAAACAGGCCTTCGCCCTCCGGCCGATGCGGGCAGCGCTCGCAATCCTCGGGCCCGATCTCCAGGCGGGTATCGCAGGCCGGCCTTGTCCCGGCCGCCACCTCGGCCACGATCTGCTCATGCACCTCGTGGAGACCTGCCACCAGACTCGCCGGCGGCCTAATCGTGGCCACGGGCTCGGGCGCCTTCCCATCCAGTTGGGCCGCCAGCGCCGCCCACGTCGCGTTCCGGTCGTTGATGATGATCTTCGTGGTCCCCGGTGCTCCCCGGTCGAGCCAGGCGAAGAATGCGCCCTGCAGGTCCTGCGCGGTGAAGAGCTTCGGCCAGGCCTTGTTGCCGATTGCCGAACGCAGTACCGCCAGGTCGATGTGGTGAACCTCGATCGGCGGCTGATGCTCCGGGTCGTCCATGCTGGCCTTCCACTTGTCGAGCAGCGTAAGTGCGCACGCCCGGCTGACTTTCAAAACCTCGTTGTCGCCCCCGGCGGGCTCGGGCGCCGCCATGTCAACGCCGCTAACGTAGCTCGGTGATGCCGGGGCCCACATAGCCTCAATCTCAGCCAGCGCCACAACGGCCCCCTCGATCGTGGTCACACACCACCGCCCCATCTTGTACATCAGCTCGGGCTCCAGCTGCCCCTGCAAGAGGAAGATCACAGGCTTGCCCTGGCCGGCCGTATACCCGGCCTCCAGGTGGACGCTCCGCCCGCACGGCAGGACGCACACCGTTGCATCCGCCCCGTCCAGCGCTGCCATGTCGAAACCGAAGCCCCGTTCGGCCACCGGATGGCCCAGCAGTTCGATGAAATCCTCCGGCGTCCAGCCCTTCCACTCCGGATCGATCTCCGACCAGTGGAAGCCTTCGTTGCCGGGCGCCGGGTGCCGAAAGTCGTAGACCTCATGGCCGGCCGCCCGCAGGGCCGCCACCACTTCAGGCTGAGTCGTGTTCCGCCAGCTGCTTGCGACGTAGACCTTCATGCCTGTCCCTCGCTTTCTCGCCGGTCAGGCCGGCGAATAAGTGCCCGTCTTGGCCCCGCATTCCGGGCAGCACACCGGGTAGGTGCCTTCCTCCTGCTCCGTGTGCTCGCACTCGGCGTTCACCCAGGTCCACCCGCCGCAGTTGCAGTGATACCGGTTCAGGCTCTTCACCTGCCGCAGTTCCTCGCCGCACTCGGGGCACTCCCCGGTGGGCGTGCTGGAGGCCTCGGCGTAGCAGCCATTACTGACGCAGACATAGGCCGGTTCCAGGACCACAGTAGTGAACTGCGGGGGGAAGTCGCTTACCTGGCCGCCCGCCATCGGCGGGTAATTCCGGGCTCCGGGCCGGCAGCCCGGGTGCTCCCACTCCTCTGCCATCCCGTCTGTCCGCCGCACCATCTGCAGCTCCCCGCCGGCGCACCCACAGAACCGGCAGAACTTGCCCTCCAGGTTGTCTTGACCTCCGGCCATCGGCGGGTACTTCCGAGCGGGTACCGGCTTCTCCGCTTCGAGAGCCGCCAGGGCTTCGGCGAAGGTCTGGCACCTGGCGCACCGGTGCGGCCCCATCGTTGTGTCACGGCAGGTCTCGCAGTTGTCGACCGCTTCCTGCATCAGGCGGGCCAGTTGGTTGCGCTGGGCAGTGACTCGGCAGCGTTCGCCGTCCAGCTCCATGACCCGCTTGCGCAGCCATGCATCCATCTCATCGATGCGCTTCACACGCTCGCCAGCGATTCGGGCCTGTTCCCCAATCTGTGCGATGTTCGCCGTCAGTTGGTCTATCTGGTTCATGTCCGTTCCTCCGTTCCCCCGGGCCCGGTTGCTCGGTCCCGCACCAATCGGTTGTGTTGTAGCACTTCCGATGCACATCAATGTTGTCAGGCTATAATGACAAGTCTTGCTCATGGCCTGCAGCCGCCTCCGGCTCGTCCTAAAGTCATCAAGATAGAAGGGGGCTGCTGCAAGTATGAGCCGTTGGGATGACGTCAAGAACCTTACCGCCGACAAGTTCGGGGAGTATGCCGAGGCCCGCATCAAGGCCATCCTCGAAGGGTTTGGGTGGACCGTTAACTACAACAAGCCGAATAGCGAGGGGGCGAGCGACCTCATCGCCGTCAAGGGACAGAAGAAATGGTACGTGCAGGTCAAGGCGGCCCGAGCCGCCACGGCGCCGACCGTCGCCGATGCTGACAAGACCCGAATCGTCAAGAGTGCCAGCGGCAACAACGCCGTCCCCGTCATTGCCCTGTACTACTTCGAGAAGGAGAACGGCACGTACGAGTTCCGGCACGCCGCTACATGGGACCCCCTCGACGCCAGCAAGTAAGCTCTGAACCGCCCGGTCCGCCCGCTATGGGCTGGCCGGGCCTTCTGCTTTCTCGGGTGCCCCCTCCTTCCCTACACAGGAGCTACACAGCCCCGGCCGGTGCCAGTGGCAGCCCTCAGTGCACCCCCGCATGTCCGTGCACCCGCAGATCCGGCAGTAGTCCCCGCCGTTCATTACCGCATCGGCCGCCGCGGCCACCCTCTCCCACAGCTCGTCATCTTCGATGTCCTCGACCTTGTCGTAGCCCGTCAGCGTCTGGACGGCGATCTCGTGGCGCTCCCAGCCCACCGCCGCCGGGTCCACCGGCTGCAGGACCGCATAGGCCTGACCACCGATGCTGAGCACCACCGACACGATGAACTTGTGCTCGGTGCCTTCCTTGTCCGGAAGCATCACAAACGCCGCATGGTTCGGGACCCCATCCGCCGGCGGCATCGCCGGGCGCAGGTTGTCTACCTCAGCCATTACCTCAACACCCTCCCTTGCCTCGGTTCGCACACTCGGGCGGCGCCGGCACAGTACCAGAACTCCTTGAAGATCGCAAACTTGTCGATGATCTGTTGCACCGCCTGCTTGCCGTCGGCCAGCGTCGCCGCCATGCTGGACACGTTCAGCGAGTGGTAGGCCTTGTTCATGAACAGCACGCCCCAGGTAAACCCGCCCTTCCCGTTCTGCATGACCTGGGCTGTCCACACACGGCTGACGGAGTTCCGCATCCCCGTGGCCTCCGACATGTCGCCCGTCTGCGAATCGTTCCAGATAATCACCCTGTGTTCAGCCTGGCTCGGCTGGGTGACCGGGCAGCGGATCTCCTCGAGATGGACAAAGGACCTGTACGTCTTCGCCAGCCGGCGGATCCCAGGCCGGCGCCGCCCCCAGGTGGTTCCTTCGCCTTCCTCACCCAGCGGCCGGGTGTGCCACCGGCCCTGCTCGTCCTGCCAGATCTGTACGTCCACTTTGTTGGCCCTCCTACCGGCAGCCGGCCCGCGGGGTTCGCCACGGCGGGCCGGCACGGTCGACCGGGGTCACGAGGTTGACAACCTCCATGCACCGCACGCCCGTCGCGTGCTCCTTCTCGGGCGTCGGGTTCTGGATCCGCCGGAGGCGGGCCCGCCGCTTCGCCTTGTCGCGTCCCTGTTCCACCTGGTTCAGCTCCTCTCGCTGGCGCCCGCCAGATCAAGACGCATCTGGTTCGGGCTGTTGACAGCCTCCCGCATCGCCTCATCGGCATGGAACGCTTCGACGATCTCCGCCCAGTCGGCCGGATCGTCCGGGTAGATCCACTCGCACTCAGACCCGACGGCCATCCATACCCGGTCGCACTCTGGATGATGGTGGAAGTGCCAGAACCGCTTCTCGGCGCCGTCGCAATCCCAGCACAGCCAGGGCGGCACCGTCACCTTGACGTACTCCGTGCCGGCAGGGATCGGCTCCCCGCACAGCTTGCACTTACAGTCTTTCTTGGCCTTGACGGTCACCTTCGTGATCATGCCCGCCTCAGCTCCCTCTCCGCTTCGACCCCGATCGCGGTCAGGGATCCGCCGTGCTCTACCTTGTGGGTTGCGTCCGCACTCGGGTCCGTCCGGACTCCGTAGGTCGTCAAGTCGCCAGATAACAGTTCCCGGGCGATGTCCATGAGCACGGCAGCCGCTGCCCGGCGGTTCACCGCGGCCACCTTCACCGTCAACCCGAGAGGCTTGGGTCCGAACATCTGTCCTCCGTCTCCTTTCTCGCGGATCACAGAGGATTCACGCTGAAATCGTTGAACTGTTCGACTACAGAAAGGAGGTTTGATATTGGTGGAAGCCAAGAGCATGGCAGAGATCGCCCTTGAATTGGCGCTGAAAGTGGCCGAGAAGAAAACCCTGGCCGGTACTGGTGTCGAGTCGGCAAAGGCGATTGCTGAGATCTACAACACCATCCTCCAACAAATCGCCCCGACTACTTACAAGAACATACACATGTGACCGTTGCCTTCGCGGGGCGCCCTGGGCCACCTACCCAGGGCGCCCCTCCGCGTTGCTTGCTAGCAGTCCGACTGGCAAAGGAAATCGGGGACCTTGTGCTGGGCCCGGATCGCCTCCCGGAAGGTGATGACCTCTCCGGTCGGCTTCTCGTTTTCGTCCATCAGGGCGACGTTGTGAACGTCCAGGTCGGCGATCTGAATCGGATAGCCCTCCGGGATTTCGGCGCCGGCCGTCTCACCTTTGAAAAAGGCGATTGCCTCTTCCTCGCTGCGGGCGGCCACCACGTACATATCGTCCATGTCCCAGGCGCCCACGCCGTTCTCGAACATGCTGGCCGCATCGACGGCCGGGTCCTGATCGACCTTGGCCTCAGCCTCGGGCGCCTCATCGTTAGGTTCCATGCTTGTCTCCCTTCTGGGCGCGCACCGGCGCCCGCTATGCTGTTGCCGTCTCCCGCCGATTTCGGGACCGGGACTTACCCCCGGGCGCCCTCACGCCGGCCAGGTAGTTCTCCACGGCCCGGCGCACCGCCGCCCTCAGGTCGTCAGACACCGGCCCGTCCACGGCCAACTGCTGCGCTACCTTCGTGCACTTCCGCCGGGCCCGCTGGCAGGCGTTGTCGATGGTCTTCCAACGGTACCCGTAGTCATCACTGACGTTCCGGTATGGCTCCTCACCCAGGATCACCCGGGTGAAAATCAGCCGCTCCAGGTCGCTGAGGGGAGCGATCATCGCCGCCAGGAGATCATCCGCCTCGCCGCTCACCGCGTCGGCCGGGTCCCTACCGAGCCCGCTGCCGTCAGGAAAGTCCATTCGCGCCAGGTACGTGTCATCCGGCTTGCGACGTTCATTTGCGTAGACCGGCTCGTCCAGCGACGTGGCGTTGTTCTGGCCCTGCCGCATCTGCCTGTTGGCGTTCTTGACTTCCTGGATGATGTCGCAGAGCATCACCCGCTCCGCCCACTTCGTGAACACGGCGTGCTTGCCGGGATCCCACGTGCGCAATGCCTCCGCCACTCCGATCACGGCCACCTGTATCAGATCCTGCTGGTCTCCACCGCTCGGAAGGTGCCAGCCCTGGCCGTAGACCACCATGGCTGCCCACTCACGGGCCACCTTCAGCAGGCGCTCCTCGGCGAGCTTGTCCCCGTCCTGGGCCAGCGGGGCCAGGCGGTTCATCAGTGCGTAGTCGGCCGTGCTCATGTCCCCGTTACCTCCAGATCCGCCGGCGGCCGGCCCCGGGCGATCAGTTCCCAGACCTCCGGGGCCAGGCCGGCCGTTTCCTGGTAGTACCTCTGCAGCCATCCCTGCAGGTAGGCCCGGGCCTCGTCGTCAGACTCCCGGCTGCCTCTCATCAGCAGCTGGTGGCTCGCACACACCCCGGCCCGGTTGATCTCGTCGTCCACTCCACCCTGATCCCACCGGATCCCGTGAGGATAGCTGATGATCGGATGCTCGCAGTCCGGGAAACAGCACCGGTGTCCTTGCCGGGCCGAGACGGCCGCCGCCACCTTGACCTTGATGGCCAGCGTTCTCAGCTCATGCTGTAGGGCCCATTCCTCAGGTACCGACTGGTGGCGCCACTGCACGCCCGCTCTGCCCTTCGGTCTTGCCATCTGGCGCCACGCCTCCCCTCTACACCGTTTCTGCCAGCAACTTCCCGAGAGTGGTGCCGTGCTTCCGGCCGATCCCGGGCGCCCACTGTTTGGTCAGGGCCCGATAGAGCTTGTCCACGTTCGTCTTGGCGGAGAGATAGTGGCCGTTGGCCGGTGCCTCGACCACCTGGCGCACATACTTCTCCATGTCCTCCGGCGTTTTGCAGTGCAGCCCGGTGTTGCCCAGGCACACGCTGCCATGGGAGTCGATGTTGCCGATCATCAACGGGTAGATCTTGCTGCCCGGCGTCAGCTCGTCATCGGGCGTCCAGAAGATACGCGGGCCGTTGTAGCTGTAGTTGCTCACCACGGCGACCAGCCGGGGCAAAGTGACTTTGTATGCCTGGCCAGCGACGAGCACATAGTCGTCGGGTGGGAGTTCCTTCACAGCCGCCCACTTCGGGCCGTTCTGTCCATAAGCGAGGTAGCCGTTTTTCGCGAACCGGCTGACCATGCGGACCTGCCGGCCCTCGGCATCAAGCCGGAACACCTCCCGGAGCACATCAGCGACGTCTGAGAGCGACACCTTTCCCTTGCGGCGCCCCTTGTCGTCCACCTTCGTAACCGTGGCGTAGCCGGTCCTGATCTGCTCTTCGTCCAGTTCCAGGATGACGGCTGTCAAATCATGACCCCCTCTCCACCAAAGGGCTTGTCTTCAACACCGCGGATCAGCCGGAAGACCTCGTAATACAAAGGCACGCTCCGGTTGGCGCTCCTCGACCTTGCGACCTTCGCCACTTCCCATAGGTCACGCAGCAGCAGTGCCGCCTCTGGATCGGTGCCGCACCGTGAGAGAAGGTCGGTCACCACATCCTGCAGCGTGCGCTTCTTCTGCTGGGCTGTGTTAAGCACCGATGACAGCCACCGGTAGCTGTGCTCACGCAGAGGCACCTGCCGTTTCAGGTTGTCGAACTCCCGTTCCAGCACTTCCTCCCGGCTGAGTGGATCCACGGCCTGCAAGATAGCCGTAAGCATTCCACAGCTTGGCGTGATGGGAGTAGGTGTATTTCCAGATTCCTTCGTAGACACTGTCACTCAGCTCCCAATCAGGTACGCATTCCGCCAGGTAGCGCATCCGCCGGGTCTTGACGCCGTCGACCACGTCGGTGAGCCGCTTGAACCGCAGGCCCTGTTTTCCCCTCACGCTCCTGAACATGTGCCAGGCCCAGCCGTAGTTACCGGTGGCTGCGCCGTCGAAGTACAGCCGTTCCGAGATCCCACGAATGTACCAGCGCTTAATCAACACGTCCATGAGCGTGCCTTTTGGGACGTCGGTCAGGTGGGTCCGGTCCTGCTTGCTGAGCTGATCAGCCGTCACCAGTTCTGCGCCCTTCATGTGCTTCACCATGACCCGCAGTGCTTCAGTCGGCTGCCCATCCTTGTCGGTCAATTTGAACCCACATCCGAACCCGGCGATGAACACCTCGAGCACTGCGGGGCACCGGAACTCACTGCAGGGGAAATGGTGAATGGCCTTATTCAGTTGCTTTTCAAGATCCGGACCATCATGAAGCAGGAACCACTTGCGGAGATCCACTGACGTCCACCCCCTTCAGCCGGTCGGTGTGCACGTCACTGAAATACACAATCCCATACCGGGTGTCTCCGTTGAGGTGGTAGCTGATCAGCTCTAGGGCGATGATGGCCGCCTTCCTGTTGGTGAACAGCGTCTGAATGTTGCCTGCGTCCAACTGCTGAGTACAGCTCGCCGTCGTCGGATCGCCAGTGTTGTCGGTGAGCACTGCAGGGTCTATTTCGCTCCGGAAGTCTCCTGTGATGCCCGTGACGTCGTCGACGTGCACGGCAACCACTTCACCACGGTCCTTTTCGTTGGCACAGTCCAGGTAGTACAGGCAACCGTCTCGCTTTACCCACCCACGGGCGAAGATCTCCATCACCCGGCGGGCCGGGTGATTATCAACCGCTCCCACAAGCACGATGCCCTTCTTGTAGTTCCCGGCGATTTGGTCAAGCTGCCCAGGCTCCGTCAGGTACTGCGGGTGGTAGTAAATTCGAGCCTGCTCAAGAGCGATCGTCGCCGTTTCCGCGAGGCATTCGGCCTTGTTTCTCCTCAGGTGCCGCTTGCTGAACATCTGCCGCTGCACGTTCTTGCCCTCGACGACGTCGCCGTCCACCAGGTGGATGTCCATCGTAAGCGGCAGAAACCGGCAAAGGTCCTGGAACAAGGCCGAGCCGATCCCTCCAGCGCCGACGATGATCACTGCCACGCCGTTACCCATCGACGACGACCTCCTCGATAGGCAGGCCCTCGAACCCGTCGGCCGGGCCGCCCCATCGGCGGAACTTCCACCTCCGCAACCCGCCTGCCCACGAGAACACCCCGAAGGTGACACCCCGGATGCGCTCGTTGGCGTCGTCAACCCCCGAGAATCCACACCCCATCACATGGTGAGAATGGAAGTCGTAGGCCAGATCCCACTGCCGCCCCTGAGCTTCTATCGTCAGCTCCAGGTCGCAGTCGACGTGGGCCCGCCCCCGATCACCAGGAGGCCTTCTTAGGAGGATCTGCCCGGATTGATCGACATAGATCATCACTCGCTCTTCCGTCCCCATGAGCAGGTAGGCGGCGAAAAAGATGTCTTCGATTACCCGAAGCGTCGACGCCGGCACCTTAACCATGTCGGACACCCTTCCGGCTGCCCCGGATCGTGATGGCGAGAACCGTCTTGTCTTCCGTCGGGTGGAGATCGATCTCCATCTCCCGGAACTCCGTGTAGCCGTTCTGAACCAGCAGCTCCTTGATCTGTGCCACCGTGTATGCCTGGCCCTCGTTGAATCCAAGAAGGTCGAGGAACGTGCCCGCATAGCGGACCACAAAGGGGTAGGTGTAGGCCGGCGCCGCCGGCGCTGTCGCCTTGGCCGTCGTCTGGGCGGCCGGCTTCACCGGCTCCGTCGTCGGCTGATTGGCGGTCTTGGCGTTGGCCTTCTTCGCCCGAGGCTTCTTGCCCCCGTCGCCCTGGTTCTCGTCATCGCACCCGCACTCATCGTCCTCGCCGTCATCAGCCCCGTCCTGCTCGTGCTCGTCGTCGAGCTGCTGCTCTTCTAGCTCCTGCTCCTCGGCCTCGCCGTCGCCGTCGCCATCAAACAAGCTCGTCTGCTTCTCCTCGGACATCTTTCATCTGCCTCCTCACTTCTTGCGATCCACCCGGGCGGGGCGCCCAGAGGCCCCGCCCCTCCTACGTGGTCTCTAAACCGCAGGCATGCACGGAAGTTCTGCGATCATCTTCCGCCAGGCCTCAACCTGCTTGTACTCAATCGCCGCTGCGGCCGCCCCCGTCACCACGATGTGGCGGTCGCCCTCCTGAATGACCAGTTGCTGCAGCATGCCGATGGTCACATCGCCCGTCCGGATCAACTCCACCCGGTAGTACACCGGGCTCCCATCGTAGGCCGCCCGCACACACCCCTGGGGCAGGGTGATGGCGATGTCGCCGTCCCAGACTTCTACCGACGCCTGGTTCTGCTCAAGCTGGAGCGTGTCACCGAACCACACTCGCTGCTCTGGGATGTCTACGATGCTCCGGCCGGTGGTGGCCGGCATCATTGCCGCCCCGAGTTCTGCCCGCCGGGCCCAGTGCGCTTTCACGTCCGCCAACGGGAGGCACGTGTAGCGGGCTGCTAGCCGCTCGTGCTTCGCCTGGCCGGAAAGGCGCTGATCCCAGATCCGTTCCCCGACCCTGTGCAGGTTTGTCGCTCGCGCTACATTCTGCGATGGCGGAGCGGGCGGGGCCGCGGGTGTCGGCGCAGGGGCAGGGGCCGGAGCGGACTGCGGCGCTGGTGCGGGCGGCGGAGCCGGAGAACTGGCGGGCGGGGTTGGCGGCGGAGTCTCCCGCCGTGGTGCCGGGGCTGCTCCTGCTTCCTGGCGAAGCCGCTCGACGGTGTCGCCCGCCTGCCGAGTGCTGGTCTTCTCCTGCGCAAGGCCGGCTGCCACCTGGCGGCGGACGTCTGCGGAGTCGTCCCGCGTCCGCCTGAGGTACTCCAGAGCGGTCTTCACCGGCGTGTAACCGGTGGCCACCTGCTGCTGAAGCTCGTCGGGCAGGCTGAGCAGTTGGAGGTACTCGGTCACGTGGACCCGGCTCTTGCTCACCGCCTGCGCCACGGCCTCCTGGGTCCCCAGGATTGCCATGAGCCGTTGATAGCCCCGGGCCTCTTCGATCGGGCTGAGCGCCTTGCGGTGCTCGTTTTCCGACAGCATCCACTCGATGGCCCGGGCCTCGTCATCCTCGTCGACTAGGCAGGGGACCCATCGCAGTCCGGCCAGTCTGGCCGCCCGCAGGCGGCGCTCGCCGGCGACCAGCTTGAACTTCCCGCCCGCCTCCCGCACGGTCAGAGGCTGCTTGACTCCGCGGCGCTTGATGTCTGCCGCCAGCTCTTCCAGGTCGCCCATTTCGGTCCGAACGTTGTCGCCCGTCAGGATGTCCTCGATGGCGAGGTACCGGACCTGGACGTCAGCCGGCCTCTCGGCGGGATCTACCGGCCTGGCTTGACTCGCCTGCGTTGTGGCGGCCGGCGCCGGCGGCGTCACTGATGCCGGCTGGTTCGGTTCGGCCTTCCCGTCGATGTAGGCGTTCAGCGCATCGGTCACCCGCTGCTTGAGGTTGCCCCTGGGGGTGCACGGCACGTTCTTGACGATCTTCGCGCCGCCCGCATCCAGCAGTTGGAGGAAGCCGCCGTCGCAGCCGGCCACGTGGACCACGTCAAGTATCCACCGCTCCGTTTGAACCGACTTGAACACGCTGGCGATCAGCTCGTCGCCGGTCGTCGCCTTGAACGTCTGCCGGCCATGCTTCGGCTCTCCCATCCCTGGCCCTTGGCCCTGCTGTGCAGGTGCCGGTGCCGGGGACGACGGCCGCCGGCGCTTGATCATGTCCATCTCGATCTTGGACTTGATATCCGTCAGCGCCCTCGGGCTCATCTGGACCGTAACCAGATCGGCGCCTTCTGGGGTCCTGATGACCACCGTGGACGAATCGACCCCGTCGTCATACTCAGCCGGCGCCACCCAGTCGTTACCCTTTTGGGGGTGCTGCTCGAGGTACTCGAAGAACCCCCGGTTGCCTGTGGCCAGGCGGTACGTAATCAACCTGTCTCCCTCCCGTCACTGCTGAATCGGAGGCCGGGGCCCCTTCCCCTTGCGGAGATCCGCGTCCTTCACGTCTTCCATGCGCACCGTTTCCGTCCGGAACGTACAGATCTGGCCCCGCAGGGCGTTGAGTTCCCTGTCGTTGACCCACTCCTGGAGCGGAATCTCGATAGCCAGTTGAATCAGGTCGTTGCCTCGCCGTTCTGTCAATACCACCTTGGTCACGACGCCGAGGAAAAACGCGTCGGCCTGGACGTACGGTTTCGCCATCGTCATCGCCCCCTAGCGTTTCGCTGGTGGATCATGGCGAGACCGAAGATACACCAGCCGATACCGGCCAGGGTCAGCAACTGCCGGGCCTCCCCCGGGTTCACCTGGCGGATGACGACCGCCGTGTAGATCGGCATCACGATTCCCACGCCGACAGTCAGCACAATCGCCACAACCACCCAGACCAACTCCGCCACGCTCACCGTCGGCCGGTACGTGTCCGCCCGGAGCCGTCGCCTCAAATTCCGCTCGCCGGCCGTCATCTGTTCACCGCCTCCAGTTCATCTGCAGGCCACCACCGGATCACCGGCAGCGGCCCGTCGATTTTGCTCCTCGGGTCCGGGACCCACCCGGGCGGTGTGGCCGGCGGCCCCCAGTTCACAACACACTGCACCCGTAGCGGGTAGCCATAGCCTGACAGCATGGCCATCACCACGCCCCGCTTTCGTGTGTCTCCGTACTTGGGCCGCACTGTTGACCCGGGCTCGATCTTGCCGTAGCGAAGTGCCCTGTAGTGCCCGTTGGCCTGGATGCCCCATTCCGCTTCGCCTTCCACCCACCGGTGCACGATCCGCCTGTCATCGTCCTTTGCGGGCTCGGCCGGCTCGACCGGCGCCTGTTTTCGCTTGGCCATGGCGGTCAGTCGCTGATCGGGCGGAGGTGGCGGCGGGCCTGGCTACGGTAGTGCGGCACGGGCGGCAGCTCCAGGTCCCAGTTGACCGGCGGACGGTCGACGCTGACGATCTGCAGTCGGAGCGTGTCTCCAGCGTGGGCGGCCTGGGCCTCAGCGTGATCCGTGAACTCCTGCGGTTTGCAGTTGCACGGCTTGCCAATCCGGTAGCCGCACCACTCTGCATGAACCCTTAGCAACATCGGCATCTCCGTCGTCACCTCCCATCATCCAACGGGCGGATCTAGGAACTTCACGAAAAGGGATCTCCCTGAGACATCGCGAACCGCCTGTCGGATCACGGCCGCGTTCCGGCTGAGGGCCTCCCTCGCTTCGGGCTCTCGGGGCAGAATGACCGTAATCTCTTTACTGTCAACTGCCGATGGCCGGCATGCCCGTGCTGCTTCCGCTGCCCTCGGCGTCGACTGCCGCTCGACGACCCCGACCACGCCGGCCCAGATTGCGGCGGCATCTTCTTGGTCATGGACATTGACTTCTGAGATGTCATCTCTTACTGCTATGTCCAATGGCGCAGGAGAACGGGAGTCATGGAGTCCAGGAGAGTCGGAGGTTTCTCCTGTTCTCCTGTTCTCCTGTTCTCCATTTCTCTCATCACCGTAATCAGTCGCCCCTGTGGGGGCCCGGGTCCATTTCTTCGAGTTCCTGACCTCGATTCGGTAGCCGTAGGCCGCCTTTCGGTAGTCGATGTAACCGGCCAGGCGCAGCTTCTTCAGGCTGTCCTGGGCCGTGTTCTCGCTGATTCCCATCTCCTCGGCAATCCGGTCAGCCTTCACAACTGTGCCGCCCAGAACCCTGCCCCGGATCTCGCCGTCGGCCGTCTGGTACTCCTCCGTCACGTGGTCAACCAACCACATGAATTCCCAGATGGCCATGCCCATCCGGCGCCGGTGCTCGCCCGATATGAGGCCGTTGCGGATACCTACTGGGAAGTCTGGCATCGGGTGCACCCCCGCACGGGCCATCCATGTATCCGCCGGCCAGGCCAGCGGGGCTTCTGCCGTCGCTCCGGATCTCCGGAGCGATTCGCCGGGGTGCCACCTCCGGCGCTCACCCTCATCAGGGCAGAGGGGGCGGGCTACGCCGCCGTGGTCTTCATGGCCGCACGCACCTGGGACACGAAGCCCTTCCACTCGTCTCCCGACATGCTGAGCTTGAGGGCGGCCACCTCGTCATCGCTCACCGGCCGAGTGGACCCGAAATACACCTGAACTACCTGCTGGAACGTCACTTTGAATGCACCTCCTGTGGGTTGTGTTGTTATCCCAAGAACCTGTGGATTCTGTTGATAAACCGTGCATATCGTTGTGGATAACCTGGAGTTAGTACCCGCGTCTGGCGTGCCACTCTTCCAAGAAACCCACATGCTCCTTTGCCTTGCGCATGATGCCCATGGCCTGGAGGTACTCGGCCTCGCTGATGCCGGGTCCGTAAGAGCCCGTCCAGCGGGACCGCTGATGCATGATGTCGGCCAAGGCGACAATCTGCTCCACTGTCAGACCGTCTTTCAGGAGCCGGTCGAGCGTCTCACAAATGACCGGGTGAACCTCGGCGTTCGTCAACCTGAACTTCTGCACGCTAATCCCTCCCGTGTCACCATCCGGAACGGGTACGCCACTCGTAGTAGCCGTAGGCGTTGCCGACCGGCCAAAACTCCTGGTACGTCAGCCGTTCCCCTTTCTCCACGGCCATTTCCCTGAGAACCCGTTTCGCCTGTACTCCGCCCGGCGTGTGGTCCAACCAGTCCGATAGGGCAGCACATGCCGGCAGGTTGAACGCGGCCAGGTTGCGGGTGTCGGTTGCCGATCTCCTAATCAGGTGAGCCCGAGCCACCTCACCGCGCTGAGCCCCGCACCCGCAGACGCAAGGAAGGATGTGGCTGGCCGCCTCCTCCTTCCGGTCCTCCTGGCGGATCCGCTTTGCCCGGCGGCCCTCACGGGCCAGAAGGGTCCGGCGCTTCAATTCGGTCCGGGCCTGCAGTCGGCTCGTCCGCCTCAGGGGCGTGCGCTTTAGCCGAACTGAGGACTCACGCACGGTTACCACCGCCCCAATTCAACCGTCGGGCGGCGTTGGCCCGTTCCAGGCTGGCCGCCTTGTTGGCGATCCACACCAGCACCACCTCACGGTGTCGGCGGCCGAGTCGCCCGGCCAACCTGCGGTAGACGTTGCTGTTGTGGAGCCCGACGATCTCAGCGACCTGGCGCAGAGTCAGGTGCTCGTCGGCGATCAGGTCTTCCATGTGGTTGTCACCCCGGCGCAGCTGCTCCGCAGTCCGGCGGCGGCTGGTGTCGATCTCCACGAAATCGCCCACTACGGCCGAGAACGCTGTGCCGATCTTTGCTCCGGGGCGGTCGACGAACTCCCGCCGGTTGGGGTCCCAGACCTGTGCCAAAGTCATCACCTCACGAAACCAGCATCATCAGCTCCCGAATACAAGGGACCACGGCTGCCACCACGGCCAGCTCGTCCGGAGGGACCGGATCACCCCATTTGACAGCGAGCCCAATCCGGGCCGCCGCCGTGCGGATCTGCTCCTCTTGTAGGAGGCCCTGCCTGTCGGCAGTCAGTAATGCCGCCAGGAGTTTTGCACGGGGCGAATCAGCGGCCTCGGTGGGTTGGATCGGATTGGCCGGCGACTTGGCGTTCTGCCGGGCGAGCTTGTCGGCTGCCTTGATCACGAATGCGGGTAACCGTGGGGCAGATGCAATGATGCTGCGACTGCCCGTGATAGGCCGGGGCCCTGAGATCCCGCGGGATCGCACATTTACCACCTGCCCACCGTGAGTAACACGAACGGTTTGGGTACGGCGAACCGCAGCGGCGGCCGCCGTTGCACGCCCACTTTTCACTCTTCCTGCCTGCTGGCTGCGGCCCGTTCGGTAGCTGTCTTCAGCAGTCCTTGCCGCCGGTCGTACGCCGTGATCTCGGGCTGCTCAAAGAGCCAGTCGAGCGCGTACTGGACCAGATCGGACGAGGGACGGGCAGAAGGGACAATCGTCGCCGATTTCTGTGCGACCCGCTGCTTCATGACGATCGGCACCTCTCCTCACAGGCGACCGTAATCGGGTTAAACGGTTGGTATGCGTGATAGGCGCATACTTGTAGCAATTGGGTAAAAGGGGCCCCCGGCACGGGGTGCCGGGGAAACGGTTAGGAATTCGAGGCCTTTGACTCCACACTTACCGTGTCGGTAAGATCCTGGGCAAAAAAATCGATCTCATCCAGGGGGACCCCAAACAGATCAGCCAGTTTCTGCAGTTCCAAGGCGAATAGCGGGCGGACACCGTTCTCTTTCCTGCAATATGCTGCGGCAGACTTACCGAGGACCTTTGCGACGTCCTCTTGAGTCAGCCCTTTCGCTTTTCGCAGGTCAGCCAGAGACTTGCGCTGCGCCATGTTGGCACCCCCTGTTCACACTTACCGTTCCGGTAAGTCTCTGTGGCTCCCATTCTACTTACCGTTGCGGTAAGTGTCAAGGGTGAGTTGACGCGTCGGTAAGATTTTTTCCGGATAAGTTACCGGGGCGGTACAATTTGGTCAGATCTTGCGTTATCACATTACGAGTGGTGCGCGTAGACCACGGGGCCAATCGCTTGCGTTGATGTCTGCTGGAGGTGAGAATATGCACGACATGAGTAAAGTGTTCGCACAGCGGCTAAAGGATCTCCTGGACGCAGCAGATGAAAAGCAAGTCGATTTGGCCCGCCTCCTCAACGTCACTGAGGCGACGGTCAGTCGCTACTTGAAGGGCCGAATTCCCGACGACGTGAGGACGCTCTCGATCATAGCTGACCATTTCCAGGTTTCGGTAGACTACCTTCTCGGTCGCACTGATAACAAATCTGGGCGCACGTCGGTGTCCAAGGTGGCCGAACGCGTCGCCGAGCCGTCTCCGGATTACGATGATGAACTGATCGTTCTATTCAGGGCGAAGGCTGGAAAACTCACGCCCAAGGAGCGCAAAGCTATAAAGGCCCTGCTTGAAGGGGATGACGATGAAGCGACAAAAGGCCAGCCTTAGGGCTGGCCTTCCTGCTTATACAAGCAAAGGGAGCAATATCTAATGCAGCCTACCTATTTGCCGCGCTTTTCATCGGACGCGATGATGACGGCCACGATCGGACTAGCCTGTTTTGTTGATACCGAGACCACAGGGTTCAAGGCCGGGAAAGATGAGATTGTGGAGCTTGGGCTGATCTTGTTCGCGTATGACCGTTCCACGGGTCAAGTCCTTGGAGTAGTCGATGAGTACGAGGGCCAACGAGAACCGACATGCCCGATTCCCAAAGCGGCCTCGGACGTGCACGGCCTTACCAAGCAAATGCTAAGAGGTAAGCAACTGGACTTCACTCGAATCAACGGTCTTTTCCAACGGGCCGAGTTCTTGGTTGCACATAATGCCCGATTTGACGGTCCTTTCCTCGGTCATCTACTCCCCCAGACTGCTGCAATGCCCTGGCTTTGCTCAATGAATGGGGTTGATTGGCGCTCACGAGGCTTTCAGTCCAAAGGGCTGCAGAATCTACTTCAGGACCACGGGGTAACGCCAGAAAAAGCACACAGAGCGCTAGCTGACGCCCGTGCAGCGCTGACCCTCCTGGCACGGCCAGATGAAGACGGCCTCCCTTACTTTCGTGAACTGGTCGCCGGTAGAAGAGAGACGTTACTCGCTGCGTCCCAGACGGCTGCGGCCAAAGGCCTGGCCGCCGGTCAGAGCACTACCACTGGAGCGGAGGGTAGCACTGTGCAACCCAAGCACCGTACGCTGACTGTTCAGTTTGGCAGGTCCACTTCTGCCAAGTACTTGGAGGCACTTGAACTAGCCAAAAAAGCCCCTACGTTTGACGAAGTAGGGGAAGGGAAGAACGTCCTCCACCGCGCAACCTATTGGCTGACCGATATCAGTTCTGCGCGGGACCTTCTCACGATGGTAAGCTCCTGGAAGACCACTTCCGTGTTGGTCGACGGTGAGGTCTACCCGATCAGCAAGGTGATGTCCGTCATGCACTGCTTCGGGGAACGAGCACGCTCGTATAGGCCAGACAGATACTGCTTCGGGCAAGATGATGCCTCAGACTATAACGATAATGACTTCGGATGTCGGCAGTGCAGGATCAACCTTGCAGGTTGGGAAGGACTGAAAGGGTACGGCACCATGAACCGAACGGGGGCATTCCAGGTTAACAAAGGCCACATCATTCATGAGATATCGCGCAGCCTGGAGGCATACCAACTCTGCCCGGCTCTGCAACTCGACGATGTGCTTCGACGGGTAGAGGCAATCCCTGATGTGATAAACCCAAAAACTCACAAGGATTGGGAATACGTCACCGACTGGCAGGACGGCAAGGATGTTGCGGTCGCCGTGAGGCGGAAGAAAACCAACAACGGGAACGAATATGTCGTAGGCAGGGAGAGCCAAAGCTCGCGCACCATCACCGTGGAAGTCAAGCCGGCCTCAAAGAAGAAACCAAGCGCCGGCTGTGCGGTGCTCCCGATAATCTTGATACTTGTCGCAACGGTCACGGCGATTGTAGCAGACTAGAAATTGACAAGCATTGTCCCAATTTACTGATGCAGGGTTGCGCCGCCTTCTTGCGAACATTAGTTCGTGTCAAGGAGGCGTTTTCTCTGATAGCAGCACTCTTCGATGCAGCGCATGACCTACCCAGACCGATTCGACTTGCTCGGTTGACTGCAGAGCGCCTCAGGCTGAGCACACCCGTCGATGTCCACCAGGTTGTAGGCAGGGCTGGCCTCGCGTATCACGAGATGGAGATCGCCGGTAACGTCGACGGTTTTCTGCCTACCATCGGAGGAAGAGCCGGTTCGGGATTATCGTCAATACCCGTTTTCGTGATCCCCTTCGCCGGCGCTTCACCGTCGCCCACGAGTTGGGCCATTATATCCTGCACCGGCAAGCCGTTCTGGCCGCCGGCAGCCGCGATGTCCTGGAGACCACAACTCTTGAGTGGGAAGCGTCCGAGTATGCCGCCGAGCTGCTCATGCCGGAGGGCGCGGCCCGGCAGTTCGTCCAGATGGGCATCCACAACCTGGACTATGAAGTCCGGCGGGCCTTCGGCGTTTCGATGTCAGCCTGGTACCGGCGCCTGTCCGACCTGGGCATCCACATTCACCCGGCGTTCCGTTAATGTCGCTCGCGCTACGTTCCCGCCAGCGACCGCAAGCGCCGATAGGACATCCCTCCCCCCGCATATACCTGATGCCGGGGGTGATTCCATGGTCAGGCCGCATTCCGATCTGGTACAATACGCCCTAGACTGGCTTTTTGAACAGGAGGAAACACGCCGACATGACGACAGCTCTGCTGGTGTTTCTGGTTTACCTCCGGGTGTCGACTGCGGACCAAGGGAAGCGCGGGTTCAGCCTCCCGGAGCAGCGGGAGCAGTGCCTCAAGAAGGTGGCGGACCTGGCAGCCGGCCAGCCGTACGAAACGGTCATCATCGAAGATATCGGTGGCGGCGACATTCTGGAGCGTCCCAAGCTAACGGAACTCCGTGAGTTCGTCTGCGAGCAGCGGCCCACTCATTTTGTCTGCATGGATCCTGATCGGTTCAGCCGCGAGACGTTTATCCAGTTGCTGGTCACCCGGGAGATCGAGGGCGTGGGCGCCCAGCTCGTCTTCATCAACCACAACTATGAGAACACCGCGGAGGGCAAGCTCTTTTATACCCTCCGCGGTGCAATTAGCCAGTTTGAGAAGGCCAAGATCCTGGACCGGACCAAGACCGGCCTGCGCCGAAAGCTCAAGGTGGGCCAGGTCGCCAACGGGACCCACCCGTACGGGTACGACTACGACGTGGCCACCGATACGCTGGTGATCGTGCCGGATGAGGCCGTGTGGGTCGAGCAGATTTTCAAGTGGCGGGCTGAGCGGCTGCAGCCGATGGAGATCCGGGACCGCCTTGCCGCCCTCGGGGTACCTACCAAGCGTGGCAAGGTCTGGCGTTCCTCCACCATTCAAGGGATGTTGCGGAACACCACGTACGTCGGGAAGATGCGCTGCCTTCGGTGGAACACGGCCGGCTACAAACAGCAGCGGCAGCTCCCCAAAGAGCTGCGCAAGCTGACGCCCAAGCAACGCCCGCCGGAAGAGTGGACAACCGTCCCCGTGCCGGCCATCATCAGCGACGAGCTGTTCGCCGCCGTCCAGGCCGTGCTTCGCACCAACAAGCGCCAGGCCCAGCGGGGCGCCGGTCTCCTGAGCGGCCTGGCGGTCTGCGGTCTGTGTGGCGGGCCCGTCCATTACACTAGCGAGCGCAACGGCACCTACTCCATGCGCTGCTACCACCGGTCGCCGAGGCGGGATCTGGCCAACGTCCCCAAGAAGTGCGGCCTCCCCTATGTGGCGGCCCACATCATGGAGTCGACGGCCTGGGCTGAGGTGATCGAGTGGCTCGCCCGGCCGGACGAGCTTGTCAGGCGTCTGGAACGAGAAGCAAAGGACCGGCCCGCTGACAGCCGGCTCGCTGAAACGACCAGATTGCGGGACGAACTTAGCAGGGCCCTGGCCGAGGTGCAAACCGAGCACGTGAACCTCCTGCAGATGGTCATGCGGGGCCAGGCCCATCAAAGTGTCGCTGATTCGATGCTCAAGGAGCAGACGGCCCGGATCGAGGCGCTGAAGGCTCAGCTCGCCACCACTGAGCAGTTGATCGGCAATTTGACAGCCCAGCGGCAGGTGTCGGATCAGTTCCGCCGTAACCTCTACGAGGTGCATGAACGGCTGAACGGAGACGAGCGCCGGGTCCGAAAGGCCCTGGCAGAACTGCCGCCCGAGAAGCGGCAGCATCTTGTGAGAATCATGGTCGAGCGGGCCCTAATCCTACCCGGGCGCCAGATCCAGCTGATCCCGAATGATCCTGCCTCCTTACCGCGAGGAAAACATATCCCCTCCGGAACATGATGTACGTGATGGTCCTCGCCCACGAAGAAGACCTGCTTGTGCAGAGTGCCGCTCACCATCACCTGGCAATCGATCACTTCTGCCGTGAGATCTACAACACGGGCCTGAATCTCGGCGATTTTCTTCGCCCGGCGCGGCAGCACGAAACGAGACTCGACGCAGGCCTCGCCGGTGCTCTCGCACACCAGGCAATCCAGCTTCAGAAGCTGGGTGCACTGATCCGCCACGTGCTGGTTCCCCCTTCCATTAACGACGCTTGGGGTCCTCCCGCGGCTCCGCTAAGTGCAGGTATGTGGCGGACCGCTACTGGGGGACCGAGGCGACGGGAAATCTCCGTCTCCTGCTGGTCATGATATGTAGAGGGTGAACGGCAGGTGCCAACGGAAAAGGCCTCTCGGGCGTAATCCCGAGAGGCCATGCCCCGGACTGATCAGTCTCCGATGAATTGCTGCGTCACCATCAGGCCGTAACGCCCCCCGGGAACGATGCCGATGCCGATTTTGGTAAACTTTCCGCTCAGGATGTTCGCCTTGTGCCCCGGGCTGTTCATGAGGGCCTGGTGGGCGGCATCCACCGTCTGGTTGCCGGCCAGGTTCTCGCCCGCCGTACGGTACGCGATGCCCGCGCCGCGCATCTGGTCAAACGGGGAACCGAGCGTCGGTGAGTTGTGGTCGAAATAACCCTGGGCGATCATGTCCTGGCTCTTGACCCTCGCGGTAGCGACGAGCCGCATGTCGACTTCAAGGGGAGCCAAACCCGCCGCCGTGCGGTCAGCGTTTACCAGACTGACCATCTGCTGCTCAGCGGCGGTCAGGCCGGATGCGGGGGCCGGGGCCGGATCAGGCTCAGGTGCCGGTTCAGGGGCGGGCACCGGCTCGGGTGCGGGATCGGGCTCGGGCTCCGGCTCCGGCTCGGGCTCGGGCTCGGGCGCCGGCTCGGGCTCGGGCGCCGGTGCGGGCTCCGGCTCGGGCTCGGGCGCCGGTGCGGGCTCGGGCTCGGGCGCCGGGTCAGACAAGGTCATCGCGGGGTTCACCGGCTCCGATGGCAGGGACGGGAGCGGCGTTGCCGCCCTGGCCAGGTAAATGGCCGGCACCCCGACACGGGCCAGCCGCGTTTCATTGTACCGGGCCCAGGTGAGCCCGTCTGTATACAGCCAGAACGAAACGTAGCCCGACGCCAAGTCCAGCGGCGTGCGGACGGATTCCAACCCGGCGCTGTGCTGCCCAAACCAGGGCGCCGAGGGGCCGGCCGCGCGGGCGCCCGCAGTTGCCATCACCACGGCGGCAACTACGGAAATGAGCCCCCCGAGACGGCGTACATGCTTCGATAAGAACGGCGACAACGGCGGATCCCCCCTTGCTTGGAATCAACCCTAAGCCGTTTTATCGTACATGATCGACCGGTATCCTATCAAAGGGAGTTCTCTGGAATCGGCTCCATTATAAGCGATGCTCATTCATGGCGATACCCATTATCGCCAGGTACGGGTGTTGAATGGGTTGGATAATCCAGAGCATAGTAATGAACCGAACCATGGACCTTTTGCTTTACAATGGCACTACAGTAGTGTGCGGGCGCTATTTGAAGCCGCGGCCACTAGGAAAGACTAAGGTTTGTCGGTATTATGTTGAAGGACATTGGGGCATCGGTCTTACCTTTCAGAGATGTAGGAGTGTGACGCATGGCAGTTCATACTTGGGGAATTATCGGTACCGGCGCAATGGGCCGGGGTATCACCGAACTTGTGGCCTCCAAGGGCTTTGAGGTGATCGTGGTCGGCCGCACGCCCGGCGAGCTGGATGCTGCCCGGCAGGCCATCGATATCGCCCTTCAGAATCAGATCGAGCATTGGGCCATCACCGATGCGGAGAAGAAAGTCACCATGGCCCGGATTCACTTCACTATGGACCTGACGCAGCTCGCTCATGCCGACTTCGTTCTGCAGGCGATTGTCGCTGAGATCGACGAGGACAAGCAGCTGTTCCGGACCCTGGATCAGATCTGCCGTAAGGATGTCATTTTGGCCTCCAATACCTCTACGCTCTCCATTACTGAAATGGCTGCCGCCACGTATCGGCCTGAACGGGTCATCGGCTGCCACTTCCTCACCCCTTACACCAAGACCCGCGTCGTTGAAATCGTGCGCGGCCTGAAGACCTCCGATGCGACCGTCTGCGAAGTGATGTCGATCGTGGGCGCCCTCGACCGCACCGGCGTGGAAGTGTACGAAGCGACCGGCTACGTCACCACCCGCCTGATCGTGCCCCTGATCAACGAGGCCTGCGCCGTCCTGATGGAAGGCGTCGCCTCCGCCGAAGATATTGACACGGCCATGCGGCTGGGCTTCGAGATGGCCCGCGGTCCGCTTGAGATCGCTGACCGGATTGGCCTCGATACCGTTCTGGTCATGTGTGAGCGGCTGTGGCGCGAATACGGCGAAGTCCGCTATCGGCCGTCGCGCATCCTGCGCAAGCTGGTGCGCGCCGGCAACCTCGGCGTCGAGTCGGGCGAAGGCTTCTTCAAATATGACAAGGCCGGTCACCGGATCAAGAACGGAGGTGCCAGGTAGATGAAAATCCTTGTTCTGAACTGCGGCTCCTCCTCGCTCAAGTATCAGTTCCTCAACATGGAGAATGAGCAGCTGCTGGCCACGGGCCTGGTGCAGCGCATTGGCTCGGAAGATGCGATTTTTGAGTATAAGGTTCCCGGCGGCAAGGAGATCAAGGAGGTCTGCTCCATCCTTGACCACACCAACGCCGTCAAGCGGACCCTGGCCGCTCTGGTCAACCCCGAGTACGGCGTGGTCAGCAGCCCCGACGAAATCACGGCGGTCGGTCACCGGGTGGTGCACGGCGGCGAAGCCTTTACCGGCTCCGTACTGATCACCGACGAGGTCAAGAACACCATGCGCGCCCTGATCGACCTCGCTCCCCTGCACAACCCGCCCAACCTGGTCGGCATCGCCGCCGCGGAGGCCGCCCTGCCCGGCAAGCCCCAGGTCGGCGTTTTCGACACCGCCTTTCACCAGACCATGCCCCGCACCTCCTTCCTCTACGCCCTGCCCTACGCCATGTACAAGCGGTACAAAGTCCGCCGGTACGGCTTCCACGGCACGTCTCACCGGTACGTTTCCGAGCGGGTCGCCGCCTGCATCGGCAAGCCGGCTTCCGAACTGAAAATCATCACCTGCCACCTGGGCAACGGGTCGTCGTGCGCGGCGATTCTGCACGGCAAGTCGATCGACACGTCGATGGGTTTCACGCCGCTCGAAGGCCTGATCATGGGCACCCGCTCCGGTGACCTGGACCCCGGCGCCTTCTTCTACATCATGTCTCGCGAAGAGCTGACCGTGAGCGAAATGAACTCCATGCTCAACAAGCACTCGGGCATGCGAGGCATTTCCGGCATTTCCGGCGACATGCGGCAGATCGAGGAAGAAGCCGCCAAGGGTGACGAACGGGCCATCGAGACCTTCAATATGTTCGAGTACCGCCTCCGCAAGTACATCGGTGCGTACGCGGCCGCGATGAACGGCGTGGATGCCATCGTCTTCACCGGCGGCATCGGCGAGAATTCCAACACGGTACGGGCTGCCGTCTGCCGGAACCTCTCTTACCTCGGCGTCGAGCTTGACGAGGAGATCAACGGCAAGCGGTCCAAGGAAGAGCGGGTCATTACCACCCCGAATTCCAAGGTTGCTGTTTGGGTGATTCCCACCAACGAAGAGCTGGTCATCGCCCGTGACACGGTTGACGTAGTCAAGTCACTCCAGAAGTAAAGAAACGAGCCGCCCGTACGCGGGCGGCTCCTATTCTTTCGAACAGCGGGTTCAGCAGGAAACGGCAGGAATCTCGCGCTTGCAGACAGAATAGTGCGCTTTACGGAATATCGGAAAGGTGGACGCCCGCCCCCGAGGAAGGGGATATCTGAACCGCCGGATAGATGTGGCAGGGCATTTTCACAAGATCTGGAGGAAATTCCGACACCCTGAAGAATAGCTACAGAAATCTTTCATGGGACCCAAGGAGGCAGCAGCCATGCGCATGTCAATATTGATGAAGCTGCTAGTGGGTTTCGCTGCAGTCATCCTGATTATGGGAATCGGCGGCTCATTCGTGATGCTTCGGCTGAGCAGTGTTGACGCGGCCTATGGGCATGTGATCACGCACACACAAACAGCCAGCGCCCTGGCTGCCAAGGTGCAGGCGGGCGTCTCCCAGCAAATCTCATCGTTGCGTGGCTATCTGGTAGAAGGCTCCGCATCTATGCAGGTGGAGTACGGCAACGTCCGCTACACGCTGGAGACGGACCTGGGCCAACTGACCAACTATGTGGAAGACGATGAGGAACTGAAGGCCAAAATTGAGAAGCTGCGGGAGTTGAGCCAGAACTTCACCTGGCCCGCCGATCAGATTTTTACCCTGGTCAAGGAAGGCAAGGCCGAGGAAGCCCGCGGCGTCGCCAGCCGGGAAGCGGCACCGATTGCCACGGACATGAGCGCCCTGGCTGACCAGATTCTCAGGGAGTTTTCAGAGCAGGCGCTGGCAGATGTCGCGGAGACCCGCGCCTATGCCGCAACAACCCGCTTGATTGGGTACGCGGCGTTCACGGCGGCGGCGGTCTTCGCCCTGCTCATGGGATTCATCATGGCCCGTGTCATGGCGCAGAACGTGCGCAAGATCGCCGCTCTGGCCGGCCAGGTGTCGGATGGCAACCTGGCGGCCGACCCGGTCCGGGTCTCCGGCCGTGACGAGCTGGCCGACCTCGCCAAATCGATCAACCAGATGGTAGCGTCGCTGCGGGGGCTGGTCCACAGCGTAACCGCGTCGACGAACCAAGTTGCAGGGGCGGCCGATACGCTCAGCGAAATCTCGGGGCAGGCTTCCGATGCCTCCAGCCAGGCGGCCAACGCCGTGACCAAAGTGGCAGCCGGCGCGTCGCGCCAGGCGGAAGCGACCACGGAGGTCAGCCGCACCGTCGAGCAGTTGAAGCGGGCGATCGAGCAGGTGGCGGCGGGCGCCGGACAGTCCTCACGCGATGTCCAGCAGGCGGCCGAGACTCTGACCACCATGGTCGCCGACATTGACGCCACCACCCAGAGCAGCAGCGAAAATGCCGAAGCGGCGGCAGAGGCGTCAAGCACAGCCGCCCGGGGCGCGCGGTCGGTGGAGGAGACCATCGCCGGCATGGACCGCATCCGCACCAGCGTCGAAGCCTCGGCGGACCGGATCCGGCACCTGGCCGACGTCTCCCGCCAGATCGGCGCCATTACCGAAGCGATTTCCGGCATTGCGGGCCAGACGAATCTACTGGCGCTGAACGCCGCCATTGAAGCGGCACGGGCAGGTGAACACGGCCGGGGGTTCGCCGTCGTGGCCGAAGAAGTGCGCAAGCTCGCCGAAAGCGCCGCCGGCTCAGCCCGGGAGATCGCGGGCCTGATCCAGACCATTCAGAACGAGACCCAGGAAGCGGTCAAGGCCATGGAGGCGGGCCGGGCGGAAGTCGAAGCCGGCGCCAAGCTGGCTGCGGGCGCCGGCGAAACCCTCCGCCAGATGCAGGCGGCCGCAGCGCAGACGGCCCTGGCCGTGAAGGCGATTGCGGAGCGGGTTCAGGCCAGCTTCAGCCGCATTCAGGATGTAACCCATGCATTCGAGGCGATCTCCGCCGTGACGGAGCAGAACACGGCGTCGACCGAAGAGATGGCCGCCAGCGCCCAGTTGGTGACGGATGCGATCTACGGCATCAACGGCGTTGCCCAGGAGAACGCGGCGATTGCCGAAGAGGTGTCGGCCTCGACGGAAGAAGTAACGGCCTCCGCCCAGGCGGTCTCGGCCTCCGCCCAGGAGCTGCAGCAGATTGCCAGACGGCTCAGGGAGCAGGTCGAGCAGTTCCGGGTGTAATGGCAAACAGCGGGCCGCCTGCAACCCACGTGCAGGCGGCCCGTTTCCATTACTTCTTGCGATTGAACCAACCGGAGACGGTAAGGCGAATCGTGTCCCAGAGCCGCTTGAAGAAGCCGCCCTGCTTTATGTCTTGCGAGGCGAGCAGGTTGAACTTGGCCACTTCCTTGCCGTCGGCGGAGTAGATCAGTTCACCGAGCTTATCCCCCTTCTTGACCGGGGCGGTGACCGACTCTTCCTGGTGAACGGTCGGGATCAGCTTTGTCTCCTGCCCCTTCGCCACGGTCAGCAGCACCGGGCGGTCCGGTTCAAGGGCCACCTCGTTGGCGGCGCCCTTCCAGACCCGGACGGTCTTGAGCTCCGGCACGGCGGGCTTGGCGGTGGTGAAGTTGGCAAAGCCCCACTGCAAAATGGCGGCGCCGGCTTCGGCCCGGTTGCGGGAGCCCTCCGCTTCCGTCTTGCCCGGGGCGCCCAGAATCACGGCGACCAGCCGGGTCTCGCCACGCTTGGCCGTCAGGGCGATGTTGTAGCCCGACTCTTCGATGAAGCCCGTCTTCAGGCCGTCGACGCCCTCAATGTTGCCGAGCAGCGTGTTACGGTTGTACTGCTTGACGGACGGAGTGCCCTTTTTGTCCGCCGGCAGGTTCTCCGGCAGGGGGTAGGTGAACTCGATCACCGAGTGCAGGTCGGTCAGGGCTTCGGGGTGCATTTGGACATAGAGGCGGGCGAACTCCGCGAACTCCCGGGCCGTCACCATGTTATTGGGACTGAGGCCGGCGGGGTCGGCAAACCGGAGCGACTTGAAGCCCATCTCCTGGGCTTCCTTGTTCATCAGCGCCACAAAAGCGTCGACGCTGCCGGCGATATGCTGGGCAATGGCGACGGAGGCGTCGTTGCCCGAGGGAATCGCGATGCCCTTCATGATCTCGCCGACGGTCACAATCTGGCCGGGCTCAAGGAACATCACCGAGGAGCCCGGCATTGTCGCGGCCCAGGCTTCACGCTGGATGTTCACCTTGTCCTCTTTTTTGATGGCGCCTTCGGCGATCTTCTTATAGGCCAGGTGCAGCGTCATTAGTTTCGTAAGCGAGGCCGGCGGAATCGGCAGGTCGGCATCCTTCGTATACAGGGTCTGGCCGGTGGCATAGTCGAGCAATATGGCGGATTTCACATTCAGGGTGAGCTCCGGGGGCGCCGCCTTTGCGGTCGTGGTGAACCCGACCAGCAGCGAACTGACAATGGCGATCAGGGCCAGAACCCCGAGAATTCGGCGTAGCTGTTTCCTACGGAGCACAGGCTCCCCTCCTATTATGGTGAGTATTGCGCCTGCCGGGGGCTGCAGGCTTAATGTGACGCTCGGGCTTCGGGCGCCGCCCCCGCATTCGGTCTATCAATAGAGCCGGACATGGGTATCGCTTCGTCGCCACCCGCCATGGCCCGCAGCACCCCGGGCGCCGCAGCGGCCAGGGCTGCCTGCGCCAGGTGCCGGTCGAGGCCGAGGGCCGTCAGGCGGGCAAGCAGGTCGCTCTGGGCTTCCTGCATGACGCTGACCACGGCGGCGCCGGCATCCTGCACCATTGTTTCGCTGCCCTGGATGACGGGGCCCAACGGTTCGAGGAGCAGGTGGAGGCGGTCCTCCGCGTCTTCATCCAGATGGTCGAGGACGACCACGCCGCGGGCGCCCAGGTGAAGCTCACGGGCATGTCCCAGCACTTTGGCCGCAGCAAACCGGACTTTCGGAAAATCGGCGGCGAGGTCGCCGGTGAACACATCCGGAGCCATGTTCACCACCAGGGCGCCATCTGCCAAATGGGGCGCCATTTCCCGGATTACCGGCACAACCGCCGGACCGGGTATGGCCAGCAAGACTACCTGACACCCCCTTACGCTGCTGATTTGGTCGGACGCAAGCCCGCCGACTTCATCGGCCACCTGAGCCGCGCCCGTGCGCTCCCGGCCGATAATCACTTTCCGGAACCCGGCGGGAATCCGGTGCGCCAGTAGGGAGCCCATTCGGCCTGCCCCGACGATGGCTACCTTGTACCCTCCCACAGCTTCGCCTCCCTCAGCAAACGACTGGCAGCTTGCACATGCGAGGTTATTCTGCCCGCAGGTGCAGTCTGCCAATCGCAGTTGGAGACGCCTATGAAAGGTCTGTGCCTACCAGTTTAAGCCAGAGCATCAACGGAAGCAAGGGATTATGCAGATTCGCATATGGAACGGAACCTTCCTGCCTGGATGGGCATCTTCCTTAAAGACCGAAGATTGTGCCAGGGGGCGTTACCGTGCCGTTTGCCATCCCTACGTTTGCAGAGAACGACGATACAGCCCTGGCAGAGATCCTGGCTGTGGTGTACGGCCGCCATTTTTCGGCGGAAACGCTGCGCCAGGAAGAACTGTCCCGACCAGCGCACTGCCTGCATGCGGCGTGGGTCGCGGAGTCGGATGGACGGGTAGTCGCCTTTTCGGAGTACGCGCAGTATCCGGGCGCCTGCCACCCCCGCAGATTTAAGGTTGGGGTGGCCCTCCCGGCGAAGACCGCGACCGGCAGATCCATGAACTGGGAGCGCTGATCAGGCGAGATTTTCCTACCGCGCAGCCCCTGACCGACGTGCCTCTTGAGCCGTGGGTCAAGAACTTGGCGCGGCCTTTGTTCTTCCCGGAGGCTTATTGGCTCGCCCGGAAGGACGGACGGCTGGTCGGCCTGAGTACCATCTGGAAGACGGATGAAGCGGGCGTTGCGGAGACGGGCATGACGGGCGTTATGCCTGGGCGAAGAACAGACGTGGGAGCCGCAGCCCCCACTACGGGCTGTTGGGTGCATCAACCAATCTGCAGCCGGCCGTCAACCGGCGAATCTGCCCCCGCCGCGCGACTGGTGCGCGACGAACCCACGCCTCAGTGCAGCCTGCGGTAACCAGTTGGTCTCATGCCGTCACCCTTCGTACCCACGCTGTAACCCCATTCATAGTGCAACGACGCCCAAGCAGGAATGCCTACTCCTGCGTGACTCCCGTATTCCCCCCGAAGACGCGGGCGCCTACCGCCGGCCATGCACTCTGCCTGTCGCCATCGAGGCTCCGGCACGCAACGCGTTGCCACTGCAGATGCCTCGCGACAGCCTGCGTCGTCACTCCATCGTCACCCTACCGTCACCCCGGTCGTGGCGGTGCGAGACGCTGGGCCCCCTGAAGGGCTGGGGAGGAAGCCAGCCTCCTGATTCACCTGTGTTTTGCAGAGCAGTGTACGACCCAATGACGCAAACAAGCGGCGAATCCTAAAAATGGGGCGCCAGTCAGCTCAGTAAGCTGCCGGTTCTGGGGCCTTTCGTTTCAGGATGCCATGGTTTGGCCCGAAGAAAGCCCCTTCTGAGGGCAAAAAGGCTATCCGGCCACCCGATTCACCTGCGATTTGCTCACATCTCTCGAGCCCCTCCTGCAAAATAGCGGCGAATCGTGGAAGCAGCCCGGCTGGACAAGGAGACGGCAGCCTGGCTCCTGGCGACCGTCTTCGTAGTGAGCACCCGTCACGCGAAAGCGAAAACGAGACGCCGGAAGCCAGTGAGGCTCTCCGGCGTCCCTTTCTCATCCAGAAACCTTCAGTTCCCCAGGTACACCACCTGGTGCCCCCACTCCTCGCCCAGCACGACCTCGTCGACGAGGCGGCGCACCAGCCCCGGGCCGTACTTGGCGACATATGGCAATATCGAAACCTGCCGCTCCTGCAGGCCGCCGGCCGGCAGCAACTGCGCCTTCAGGCGGTCGAACTGCTTGACGGCCACTTCGCAGTTCTTCCGGTGCTGCTGGCGGGCCTTCTCTTCCAGCTTGTTGATCTGCACGGCAATCTGCTTCTGATTCTCTTCCGTCACGAAGCGCAGGTTAGGATCCAGTTCCAGCACCCGGGTGACCAGCTGCTCGTACGTCTCCCCAAAGCTGCTCCGGAACTGCGCAAACAGCTCGGTAATGCCCAGCCGGTCTTCCCGCTCCAGCAGCTCCTGCTTCTTCTCTTCGAGCCGGAAAAAGGCGTCCTCCACCGTCAGGCCCTGCTTCTCCAGCACCCGGGCAACCGGCGGCTCCAGCAGCGTGACCGACTCCCGCGGGTAGACCACGGGCATCTGCTTGCCCAGGGCCCCGAAAACATCGCGGTACAGGCCGAAGTAACTGATCTCCCCGGGGCCGCCCACATAGGCCAGGTCCGGGAAGAGCTCTCCCTGCACCACGGGGCGCAGCACCACGTTGGTGCTGAACCGCTCGGGCCGGGTCATCACCAGATCGACCAATTCCGGCGTAATCCAGCCGATTTCCGCCCGGTCCCGCACCCAAAAATGATCGCCCTCCGCCAGCACGGGCAGCCGCTGGCCGTCGACATACGTAAACAGGTTCAAATGGGCCGGCTGCCGGTCCACGGTGGGCTTGAAGCCCAACTCCTCGCACCGTGCGAAGCCCTTCGTGAGGGCGGCGTCGACCGCCTGGTGCCGCTCGACAACACGGGCGAAGAAGGGCGCCTCCAGCCGGCGCAGGGCCGGGTCAGCGGAATTGCAGATGACCAGGCCGGTGCCCTCGAAGAGCCACGTGATCAGGCGGGCAAACCAGTCCGCCAGCGTGGGCTTGCCCCACGTAATCGTGGGATCGAGCGCGGGGCCTGCCAGGGCAGCAGCCCGCACCCGCTCCGCCACCGCCGCCTTGAACTCGGTCTCGGGCAGCAGGGCGAGGAACTCGTCCATGACGGATGCGAAGAGCGACTCCGGAATAGGCGCCAGGCCGACGCTGCGCCGGTCGCCCTCGAACGACTCTCTCAGGCCGATGCGGACCGCGCCGTCGCCGGACGGCGCCATGACGGTGGCCACTTCCACCCAGTCGTGGTCCTCTCCCGCCACCCAGAAGACGGGTACGACGGGAACGCCCAGCCGCTCCGTCTGCTGACGGGCCAGGTGGATGGCGGTCATCGCCTTGTAAATCGAGTAGGCCGGGCCGGTGAAAATGCCCGCCTGCTGACCGGTGACGACCGCAAGAGTGCCCTCTTCCCGGAGGAGCCGCACATTGCTTAGCGTCGCCGCACCGGCGCCCAGGGCGCCGTTGTAAGCCGCCAGCGCCGCTGCGAGGCCCCGGCGGTCGCCCCGGTAGCCGCCACCGTTCAGGTGGGCCGCCCGGGCCGCAAACGATTCCTGCTTGCGCCAGTCGTATTCGTACGCCGGCGCCACCTTCGCGAAGTCAAAAAGGAAGGCCAGGGCAGCGGGGCTGGGGCTCAGCCGGACGCCCGTGACCAGCGAAGTACGCATTAGGGCATCACCATGATCTTTCCGGGATGGTCGGCCACCACATCCCCGATGATGGCGGCAGCCAGGGTGCCCTTCTTCTGCAGCGCCGCGGCCAGGGCCTCCGCCCAATCGCCCGCCACGCAGATGAAAAGCCCGCCGGACGTGACCGCATCGCAGAGGATCAACTGCTGCGTCTGGTCGATGGACGGGTCAAACTGGATATACTCGTGGGCCGTCAGGAACTTGTAGTTGCTCCTGGAGCCGCCGGGGAAGATGTTCTGGGCCGCGTAAAGCTGGGCCGACGCCAGCACCGGAACAGCCGCCGACGAGATCCGCATGCCCACGCCGGACTCACGGGCCACTTCCGACGCATGGCCCAGCAGCCCGAAGCCCGTGATATCCGTCAGGCCCCGGACGGCGAACGGCTCCAGCACATCGACCACGTTGTTGAGGGTCGCCATCACCCGAATCGCCTCTTCGGCGTGCTCCGGCGTACAGGCGCCCCGCTTGATGGCCGTGGTGACCACACCGATGCCGATGGGCTTGGTCAGGATGATCTTGTCGCCTGCCCGGGCGCCCGCCTTGGCGCCAATGCGCCCCGGATGGACGACCCCCGTGACGGCGAGCCCAAACTTGGGCTCCGGATCATCGATCGAATGGCCGCCCAAAATGACGGCGCCCGCTTCCCGGCACTTCTCGGCGCCGCCCCGCAGGATATCCGCCAGAATTCGCTTGTCGAGCTTCGATACCGGGAAGCCGACCAGGTTCAGCGCCGTGACGGGGCGCCCGCCCATGGCGTACACGTCCGACAGGGCGTTGGCGGCGGCGATGGCTCCGAACCAATACGGATCGTCCACGATGGGCGTAAAGAAGTCCACGGTCTGCACGATGGCCACATCATCGCTAATTTTGTAGACGCCGGCGTCATCAGGTGTGTTCAGCCCCACGATGACGTTGGCGTCGGCCACGGACGGGGGCAGGAAACGCAGCACTTCGCTCAGGTCCTCCGGACCGATTTTGCAGCCTCAGCCGGCCTTGGACGAGTACTGGGTCAAACGGATGATCTGCTCGTCACTCACGGGCTCACCTCCCTGTCTTAGACGACGGCACGCGCCAGTGCAGATACCACCAGCGCCAGCTCCTCCGGCCACAGCGTGCGGGGGTCGATCAGCAGCTGACCGCCCCAGATGCGCACCATGACGGGCGGGTCCTGCTGCCGCAGGCGCCGCTCCACTTCGTGGGGCGCCGGGTGGACGATGGCGACCAGCTTCGTCGGCAGGTCGACGCCGGGCAGCGAGCCGCCGCCCGCCTGGGACATGCCGTCGATCACTTCGGCCCGCAGGCCGTGCCCTGCCAGCACCGGCTGGAGGAGCTGCGCCAGCTCGCCCGCGACCGGCGCCAGCTCCGCCGGGGTGAGGCTCAGCATGCGCAGCGTCGGAATTCGCTGGACGGCCTTGTCAGGCTCCAGGTAGAGCTTCAGGGTCGCCTCGATGCCCGCCAGCGTCAGCTTGTCGACCCGGAGGGCCCGGGTGAGCGGGTGCTTCTTGCACCGGTCGATCAACTCTTTGCGGCCCACGATGAAGCCGCCCTGGGGGGCGCCCAGCAGCTTGTCGCCGGAGAACGTGACCAGGTCGGCCCCGTCGCGGATCAACTCCGGCATGGTCGCTTCATGCTTCATGCCGAACCGCTCCAGGTCGACCATGACGCCGGAGCCCCAGTCGACCAGGCAGGGCAGCCCCCGCTTGTGGGCGATGGCCGCCAGCTCTTTGGTCTCCACCTCTTCGGTGAAGCCGATCATCTTGAAATTTGATGTGTGGACTTTGAGCAGGGCGCCCGTCTCCGGGCCGATGGCCCGTTCATAGTCCCAGGGGTGGGTCTTGTTGGTGGTGCCCACCTCCCGGAGGATGGCGCCGCCTTGCTCCATCACGTCCGGCACCCGGAAGGCGCCGCCGATTTCGACTAACTCGCCCCGGCTGATGATGACCTCCTTGCCCTTGCACAGGGCGGAGAGCATCAGCAGCACGGCGCCGGCGTTGTTGTTGACCACCAGGGCCGCCTCGGCGCCCGTGATGCGGCTGAGCAGCTCTTCGACGTGCGCGTAGCGGGAGCCGCGCTCGCCCGTGGCAATGTTCAGCTCCAGGTTGTTATACCTGGCCGCCACCGCGGTGATGGCCGCCACGGCCTCCTCCGCCAGGGGCGACCGGCCCATGTTTGTATGCAGAACAACGCCCGTGGCATTAATGACACGCCGCAGGCGTGGCTTGAGCTTGCAGGCCATCTGGTCCGCCACCGCCTCGCCGATGGCGCCGAGGGAGAGGTCGAGCCCGGCCAGGGCGGACTGGTCAGGCGCAGCCATGATCCGGCTGCGCAAGGCGCCCAGGGCTTCGCCCACGGCGCCGACCACCAGCTCTCGGGCATGGGACTCCAGCAGCCGCACGACGATCGGAGCCGACAGGATCGCATTCACGGGCGGAATTTCACGTACCAGCTTCTGTTGCCAGGGTTTCATGCCCATGCCTCCCGAGGAAAAGAGCGGACCATGGAACATTATACTATCCCTTATTGCCGAGGGCAAACAAGGGGTGGGCGTGCAGTCTGCCAGTCGGTTATATGCAAGCGGGGCGGCCTTAAAGGTCGCCCCGCTTCACTATCCGCCCAGTAGGCTCAGGGCCAGGGGGACGCCCACGGCGGCCACCGAAAGGACGGCGGCACCGGCGGCGGCCTTACGGTTGGCCTGCTGCCAGTATCGCCATCCCTGATAGCCTGTGTATACGGAGACCCCTCCCCCGAGCAGCATCATCATCACCCGGTCCCAGTCCTGCATGCGGCTATCTGCCTCCTCTGGTGCGATCCGGTCCGGTGTGGAGGCCGTAACGGCGGATGCGCATCTTCACCGAGACGTCGACCCCGAGTTCTTTCACACGTTCTTCCCACTTGTAGGCCAGCCACTGATCCCTATCCCGGAACCGGCCCCGGAACAGAAGCCCAAAGCCGACCGGGTCCGCTTCCCACATGCGCAGTTTGTCGAGCAGAGGCCAAATGATCCGCTCGGCCTCGCGTGCAGCCGCCGCCTCCAGCCGCCCTCTGGCAGCGGGCGGAACGTAGTCCGTGCCGCCGGGAACGGCCAGGACTTCGCCTTCGAACAGCAGGTCCACATTCACGTGGGGCGCGCCATCCCGAAAACTGGCCCGGTACCGGGGCAAGTTCTCCTGCTGAAAGCGCAGTGTGACTTTGCGCTCGGGCGTGATCGGGTCTGGAAACGTGACATACGCCTTGCCCATCTCTCCACGCAGCGCCAGAAGCAGCTGCGTCTCATCCACCGTCAGAAAGCCTTTGAGCCGATCCTTCCGGTAGATGGCGGTGCCCAGGAACTCTACCCGGTTGCCGCCCACCCGCTCCAGTTCCCCCGCCCGGGCCGATTCCAATTCGGCTTCGAGCTCAACGGGATCGCGGTCGATCCCGCTGTTCAGAGCAGTTGACGGCAAAAACGGATCGGCACCGGAGACGCCCATGCGAATCATGAACTGGTGCAGCCGGACCGGGGGAGCCAGATGGTAGCGTTTCTGCTGCAGCAGGTAGCCTTCAGGCACCCGGCTGAGGTTGATCTCCCCAAGCGGTTGGCACTCCTGCAGCAGCCGGTAGGCATAATCATTGCGGGCCTGCGCAATCAACTCGGTCCCCCGGCTCTCCGGATGGCGCCACAGCTCCATCAGGTACGGCTCCACGCCCTCCCGGCCCAGGTCCTCCCCAATGACCACGGCGCGCAGATGCTTCAGCGTGAGACTGCGCGTCAGCGATGCGTTGAGGATGCGCATCGCCTGGGGAATGCTCTCGGCGACCGTGCTCAACGTTCGGCAGGCCACCGCTGATTCGGTTGGCTCGGCGGCGCCGCGCAGCAGGCCCGCGGCCAGCAACTGTGCCATGGCGAGCTGCGCGCTGACCAGCAGCTTTCCGCTGGGGTGGCGGTCCAGCCCCAAGCCTATGACGTAGTAGCGATCTTCCAACTGCGTCCGGTCCCAGCAGGCGGTCAGCAGCAGGGCCGGCAGGAGCAGGATGCACAGCAGCCGCCGCCTCCTCATGTCCGGGCCCCCCGGCGGCGGAGCCTGGCAAGCAGGATCAGGGCCTGCGGCAGCCCGAAAGCGACGGCGGCGAACAAGGGAGCAGCCGCGAAATGGTCTACGAGCACCCGCCCCATGTCCGGCGGAAAGAGGGCAACGGTGGCGGCCAGCGCGCCCAACGGCAAGATGGCCACGCGGTGCGATGGAAAAGCAAAAGCGCCCGCCAGCGCCGTCGCCGCCATGTGCAGGATCGCAGAGAGGTAGATGGCCGTCCCGAAGGCCCATATGCACAGCCAGATCCCGTCCAGTCGTTCTAAGAACCGCCCGCCGATGGTCAGGCGGGACATGAAGTGCAGGGGAAAAGCCACGGAGCCGCCGACAGGCAAGGGGAACGCCATCAGGTAGACCACGGTCGTGGCCGAAAGGAGAGCCGTATATGCGCCCAGGGCCACCGCGCCCGAGCGGACGAGGTGCTGGCGGTCCCGGGCCTCACCGACGGACAGGAGGGGGAATAACACAGGCAGGAACAGGGAGAGCAAGGGGACCTGATCTCCCAGTATCCGTTGGAGGCCCGTCCCCCACAGTGGCAGAAGGAACCGTGGTTCGCCCCAGCCCACGCTTCCTGCAATGACCAGCAGCACCGTCAACAACAGCCCGGGCAGAAAGAGGCGGCCCAGGCGGATGATGCCGACGGTCCGCCCCGAGGAACCGTATAGGGCACACATGGTGACTGCAACCATGGCGAACGTTTGGGGCGTGTGGGGATAGGCGAAGCTGATGGTCATTTCCGCCGTCTCCCGCATAACGGCGCCGGCGTCGAAAACCAGGGCGGCGCCAAGAATCAGGGCCACCGCCATCTCGCCCGGGGCGCCGCCCGCCTGCCTGGCCAGATCGATCAGATTGCCATGGCCCAGCCGCTGCAGCGCGGCCGCTGCCGGCCAGTACAGGAGTATGGCCAGCAGGCCAGCCAGCAGCACCGCGATCCAGGTGCCGTTGCCAATGGTCTGTATGGGGAAGAGCAAAATGGGGTGGGAAAGCTGTGCTGACAGCAATGTCATCGTGGCGGCGGCCAACGACCAGCTACCCACTTGACGGTGGGCTTCCGTAAGCGTTCCCCCTTTCCCGCTGTGCGGAACTGCGCCTGCTGACTGTGAATCGGGTGCCGGTTTCACCGATGAACGGCACCCCGAACGATTCGTGCTGCGTCAAATAGACCGCCAGCAGGAAGATGACCGTTGCGATACCGAACAGGCCAAACAGCGCCGCTCCGGCCAACCCAGCCCACCGCCACGCCTGTACCAGATTGCGCAGGTCGTAACTGACCACGTTCAGCGTGCCGATGAATCCCAGGACGGCGCTCACGGCAGTCAGGGGACCCGTCAGACCTACGAAAGTCAGAAACGTGACGGTCAGCAGAAATGTGATCAGCATCTGTCCGGCGGAGATGTTGAACTGCAGCCGGAACGGTACCGTCCAAAATAGCTGCTGCAGCACCTCCAGCCCCGCCATCACCATGACGATCGGCAAGGTTGCCGTCTCGCGTACGGAGGCCAGTGCCAGCAGGAAGGTCGTGGGAATCATTTCCTGGTGGTATTCAAGCACCGCGACGATCATCCCCGGCGCCAAAATGACCACGAAGGCCAGCAGCACCCGCAGGAACCGCTTGATGCCCGCCAAGGCGCGGCGCTGGTGCTCGTCGCCTGGTCCCTGCAGCAGCATGGGGGCGGTGACGGGTGCCACCAGTGCCTCGGCAATGCCGTCAACCAGGACGGCGACGTAGCCGGCATCCAGGAGCACCGCCGTTTTGCCCGGCCATGGGACGCTGGCGAGCGTGGGGAGAAGGCCGATTCGCGCCGCCCTGCCAGCAGCCAGGCCGCGCCGGACCTGCTCCTCCCCCGCCCGCTGCTCCGCCCAGCTCCGCACTTGCCCAATGAGTTGTTGCTCCGCCCGGCCCTCCACGTAAAGCAGGGCAGCCTTGCCGGTCTCTCCCGGGGCCGCGAGTGCTGCGGCGATGAACTCCGGCGTGCGAAGCCGCCGGCGGACGGCCGCCACGTTCTCAATCAAACCCTGTCCGAAGCTCTCCGCCACGCCCGCTGCGGGGCCCGCTCCGCCGGGGCGGACCGCCGTTTCAATGAGCAGCGCCGCTCCGTTCAGGAAGACCGCCGTGTCCCCGTCCAGAATGCCGTCAATAGCCTGATCCAGACTCTGCACAGTCCTGGTGTACGGAGCGGCGAAGTGCTCGGCCAGGGTGCCGCTCTCCAACGCTCCGGCCGCAGGCAAGTGTTTCATCGGCTCGAGCACCCAAAGGCGCACGCGTTCTTCGTGAGCCAGGCCCTGGATAAAGACTGCCAGGATATGCTCCGGCCCGACACGGAAGGTGTGAAACCTAATGCCAAGGTTCTCCGGATGGCGCAGCCGCCTGGCAAGCTCCGAGCGCAGTTGTTCGTGGGACGCCACAATGCCGTGAATGAGTAACCCCCCCCGGATCAGTGAGATACCCCACAGCCATAGTTCCCCGAATCAGTCGCAATGAGTCCAGGACGAGCCGTTCGTCAACACTAGTGCTGCGAGGCAATGCCGCCGCCATGGCCGGCCGGACCTGGTGCAGCAGATGACGAATGAGCTGCGTGCGTTACTACGATAACGGAGGAGAGAGCATGGCACAGTTTCGGAAGATCACACCCTGCCTCTGGTTTGACGATCAGGCCGAAGAGGCGGCGAACCTTTATGTATCAGTCTTCCCCAATTCCCGCATCGTCCAGATCGCACGCTACAGCAAAGCGGGCTTTGAGTTCCATGGGAAGCCCGAAGGCAGCGTCATGACCGTGGTCTTTGAACTGGGCGGCCACGAGTTCACGGCCCTCAACGGCGGCCCGGAGTTCAAATTCGACGAAGCGATTTCGCTGCAGATCTTCTGCGATACGCAGGAGGAAGTCGATTACTTCTGGGACAAGCTGACCGCTGACGGCGGCGCGCCCGGCCCCTGCGGCTGGCTGAAGGACAAGTTCGGCCTCTCGTGGCAGGTCACGCCGAACGCGTTCATCGAGATGATGGGCGATCCCGACCCGGTGAAGCGGGAGCGGGTGCTGAACGCCGCCTTCCGCATGGGGAAGGTCGATATTGCGGCGCTCAGGCGGGCCTACGCCGGAGAATAGGGCGGGGCGCCGCTCAAGCCGCGAGCGTGCACGAAAGCGCAAGGCAGTACTGGGCGGCAAAGTAGGTGCTCATCACCAGCACGTGGCGCCCGGGGAGGGGCCTTACGAACCGGTCCCACCCGAGAAGGCTGTCCGAGATGCAGAACAGCACCGCCCCCAGGGCGACCGGCCACCCCGGCACGGGCAGCGGCCCGGGCTGAAACAGCAGGCTGACCGACCGCCAGACCATCAGGCTGATGACGGCGATGTAGGCGATCACCGGCGCCACGAGCCCGGCCTGTCCAAGCTCCCGCAGGGCGGCGCTCAGGCGGCGGGCCATCAGGACCGCAAAGACCGCCATGGCAGCACCCGTCAGCAGATCGCCAGGCACCAGCCTGGCGGGCAGCGCAAACCAGACCGCCCCGATGTAGAGCAGGTGAGCGGCCAGAAAGGCCGCCAGCCCTTGCACAAAGCGGTTTTTCGGCAGCATGAGGAAAACGTCGCCGGCGACGGAGAGGGCAAGTGCCGCCGCCACCCAGCCCGCGTAGGCGCCCGCCGCGCCGCTCCGCAGGCCGCCTACCGCCAATGCGATGATCAGCAGCATGGTACCGGGCTTGAGGATGTAGACGACAAGTCGGTGCTCGTGTGCCGCTGCCCACAGGTAGGTGAGTGCGGCGATACCAATCGCCAGAGAAAGCATGCGGAGTCCCCCATTCAGGCCGTATCTGCCAGAAAGGGCCGCCTGCGTGCGGTGACGCCGCAGACGGCCCCTGTGATTGCTATGCCCGCACCGGCAGGACGTTGCTGATCGTCTCCCGCACACGGCTGAGCATCTGCTTGCGGTCCTCGTCCGACACATAGGGAATGGCGTACAGGTACTCATGAGCGGCGACTTCCAGCCCACAGAAGGTCAGCACGCCCATGTCAGTGCAGACCGTCATCGCACGGCTCATGCCGGATGGCTCCAGCACCTCGCCCGGGGTGCCGGTGGTCTGGAAAACCACAGCCCGCTTGCCTTTCAGCAATCCTTCGGCGCCGCCGGGACCGTAGGCGAAGGCGAAGCTGTTGGTCAGAACCCGGTCAAAATAGCCTTTCAGCAGGGCGGGCACGCTCGCCCACCAGGTCGGGAAGATGACCACCAGCAGATCCGCCCAGCGAATATCGTCCTGCAGCGGCTGCACGTCTCGGGAGACACGGCCCGCGGCCAGCTCGGTGAAGTCGTCGGACTTGAGCATGGGGTCGAAGTTCATGGCGTACAGGTCATGCACACGCACCTCGGCACCGTGGCTTCGGAGCTCCTGCTCGGTCGTCTCCCGGATCGCAGCGTTGAAGCTCCTGGGGTTGGGATGGGCATAAACCAGAAGTGCTTTCACGAAGTACTCCGCCTCCTTGGTGGGTTTCAACCGATAGCGTTCCCACCGCGGGGCAACATGATTGACCGTCTACTCGGCCATATCCTGCTGCTTCTTTTGCCTTGCGGCGAGCCATTTCTGGAACAACGCCAGTTTGATGATGCCGACGCCGACCACACCGATGCCGATCAGCACCCAGTACAAGGGTTTCATTTCGTTCGCTCCTTTCGCATCAGTTTCGCGCAAAGTCGAGTCTCACCTTCAGCCACCTATACGTAAGTGCGACCAGCAAGATCGCAGTGCCTGCGTTCCAAGCCAGCATGGGCGCCAGCTCGCTCCAGGAGGCGGTCCGCTCCAAAATGGCCCGTGTGCTGACAAAGGTCCAGTAGGGCGGCAGCCAGTAGAGCACAAACCGGAGCTGATCCGGAATGAACAAGGTGGCAATCGCGGGGGCAAGAATCAGCAGGAATCCGAACTTGATGCTGGCCAGGCCCGCGATTTGGTTGGCGCTCACAGCACCGATGAGGAACCCCGCAAGCGCCACAGCAATGCAGGTCGTCAGGGCCACTGACAGCATTTGCAGATGATCGAAGGCCGTCAATCCCAGGATCCAGAGGCAGGCGAACGTAAGCGCTATCGCCACGCACGCTGCCATAATGCTGCGGGCTGCCACATACTCCCGCCGGCCCAGCGGGCTGGCGCCCAGGGCCAGCAGCATGCGGCTCTCTTTATCTTCGATGATGTGCAGGCCCATGACGATGGCGCTCATGAACAGGATGGAGACGCCGTAGAAGGCGCCGATGATCTCCCGGAACGGCACCTGCCCGTCTGTGACCGCTTCAGTCAGCACGGTCAACGCCGTGCCGGACGCCAGCCGCTGCAGGACGATTTGCGCGAGCCTGACGGCATCGGGCGCTTCGTTCCCTTCGGTCACCAGCGTGTAGCCACCGCCGGGGGCGGGCATAATGCCCACGGCGTCATCGTAGGCGGTCACCCGGCGCTCCAGGGCTGCCCGGTCCGCGACGGTCTGCACTTCGGCGTAACCCTTCAGCTCTGCGGTCAGCGCCGGGGGCATGTCGGCGGGCACCACGACGTTGATCGACGTCTCGCCGACCGCCGGCAGGAAGAGCCGGGTGCCGAGGGCGAGCAGCAGGGGTGCCAGTACGACGTAAAGCAGCAGCCCGTCCTTGCCGGTGGCCGTCAGGTCGCGCCGGATTAACGCAAGAATCCGTTTCATGGTCGTTTCCCTCCTCCCTGAGCTAGCTGCTCGCGATCTGCCGCCGGAACGAGAGACTGGCAGCCGCCAGCAGCAACCCATCCAGCACCAGCAGGGTGGCCAGGGCCGTGTAGATGATCTGTGGGCGGCCGGTGGGGGAAAGCGCCTCCCGGAGCCCGAAGACCAACGGGTAAGTCGGGAACAGGCGGATCCAGACCGGCGAGAAGCTCGGGGCCAAGTAGGAGGCGGTCGGCAGGGTCAGGACCGCCATGAGGGCGACGGCCGGAAACAGGAATTGCGCCAGGTTGTCGAAGTAGATCGCAGCCCATGCCCCCAGCAGGGCGGAGAAGATGCTGCCCAGCGCCATCAGGGCCAGGACCGCCAAATAGTCCGGGCCGGCACCCATGACGGGCTGCACCAGAATCAACGTGAAGATCAGCGCCAGGAACGTGAGCGTCAGCGCTTTGGAGAGCAGGTACTCCCACACCCGCCCGGGGCTGACCAGGTAGGCCCGCAGCGTCCCCTCCTGCTTCTCCATGAAGAGCAGGGCCGCGATGAAGATCAGGCCGACCAGCGCCGGGTCGGAGAAGAGGAAGATTGGCAGGAGCATCTGCCGCAGCGGCACGGCGGGCGGGGCGCCGGCGCCCCGCAGCACTTCGTGGGCGATTGGCACCGAGTGCGGCCAGGGCTGGCCGTAGATCTCCCGGAGCAGATCTTCGGTGGATGCGGCCAGCAGGTTCTGCAGCCGCTGGTTCTCATGGCCCTGGAAGAAGAGGGTCACGGCGGGCAGCGGCCGGCCATCGGCGAAGAGCAGCCCCACGCTGTTGCGGTTCTCGCTCATCGCTGTGCGCAGTTCATCGGGCGTGCTCAGGACCGTCACGCGGCCTTGCGTGTCACGGGTTTGCAGGTCAGCGGCGACCCGGGCGCCGGCCGTCTGGTCGACGACATAGGTCGCGTGTTGAACCGTCGCATTCTCGGGAATCAGCCACATCAGCGCGACCAGGTAGAGCGCCGCAACCGCCAGGACCACGGTGTAGTAGTGGTTCCGGAAGTTGATCAGGTTGTCGCGCCGCATCGATAGCCACAGTCGGCGGAGCATCTACTTCAGCCCCCTCCCGGTGACGGCGATGAAGATCTGCTCGAGGCTGGCCTCCTGCGAGTGGATCGTCTCCACCAGCCCGTGCTCAGTCAACTCGTGGAGCCGGCGGCGCCCGGCTTCCTGCTCCAGCGACAGCAGTTCGGCGGCTACCCGGGTCCCGTCCCGGTACTCCACCAACACTCTGCGCTCGCCGTGAGCCAACTGAAGGTTGCGGGGAGTATCGAGGGCGGCGATCCGGCCTTCATTGAGGAAGGCGACCCGGTCGCACAGCTCTTCGGCGTCGTGCATGTTGTGCGTGGTCAGGAAGATGGTCGTACCCCCGGCCTGCTTTTCCCGGATCAGATCCTTGATCATGGCCGCGGTGGCGGGGTCCAGCCCCGACGTCGGCTCGTCCAGGAACCAGATCTCCGGGCGGTTCAGGAGCGACCGGGCCAGCACCAGGCGCTGCAGCATGCCCTTGGAATACTCGCCGGCCCGCTTACCCATCGCCTCGCCAAGTCCCAGCAGCCGGAGCAGTTCCCGCGGATCGGCCGTAGGCACATCGTACAGGTCTGCGAAGAAGGTCAGATTCTCCAGGCCCGTCAGCTTCCGGTAGACGTTGGGATGCTCGAAGGAGACGCCGATTTTGTTTAAGAGCCGCCGGTCCGAATGCTCGATCTCCACCCCGGCGATGGCGACCCGGCCTTTCTGCAACGGGAGGAGACCCGTGAGGATCTTCTGCGTGGTGCTCTTCCCGGCGCCGTTGGGTCCGAGGAAGCCGAAGATCTCGCCTTTCTCTACACGGAAAGAGACGTCGTTCACCTGGAACGTGCCGTCGTGTGCGTAGGAGTGGAACAGATGCTCAACGGTGATCATGGTCGATAGCCTCCCTCGCATGTGACCGGGCGGTCACATCTGGTTCAAAAAGAGTGGAGCCGGCTACTTGCGATGCAGCCCGTGCTCCAACATGTGGACGACTTCGGAAAGCAGCGGTGCCGCTTTCGCCACGTACTCCCGGGTCACAGATTGCGCCGGCTCGACTTGCAGCCGGGTCATGACGTGCTTGCCCAGTTCGGTGGTCAGGGTGCTGAGGACGAAGGCCACCAGTTCCGGGTCATAGGCGGGATCGACGTCGCCCTGCTGCATCCCCAGTTGGACCAGGTGACGGTAGTAGGCGTCCGTCTGCTCCCGCAGGCGGCTGATGGCCTCCAGCCAGGTGCCGCTGTCGGAGTAGAGCGCCCGGTAAACCACCTGCTCCAGCTTCGGGTTGGAAAGGCGGAAGGTGCTGCCCACTTCCATCATCCAGCGCAGGTACGGGAAGAGGCCCATGCGGGGGTCCGGGGGCTGCAGGCCCTGGACGAAGCGCATCTTCTCGTGCCCCGCGAGGTCGAGCAGGTAGAGAAAGAGGTCCTTCTTGTCGGCAAAGTATTGATAGAAGCTGCCCTTCGCGATGCCTGCCCGTGAGACGATGCGGGAAATGGAGGCGCTGGGAAAGTCGTGCTCGGCAAATTCATCGATCGCGAGGTCGATAATCGCCTGGCGTTTAGGCTCGGGCAGGTTGAAGAACGTCTGAAGGGGCATCGACTTCATTCCTCTCATGTGACCGGGCAGTCATATGACCGGTCAGTCATAATATCGCGCTCGAACGCGACGGTGTCAAGCGGTTACCGTTGTGTCACTTTTCGGGCCTTCATTGATGTAACCAGCAGCGCTTGAAGGGGCGGGTCTCCTGCCACCGAGCCTGACGGTGCGGTTTGACGGAGCCACCTGGCATCCCTTTGCCGCCGGCAGACCGCGGCCAAGTCAGAGCCGGGGTGGCTTCCCGGGCGAGTAGCCCCGGGGAGTTACACCCCGAGGCTCTCTCAGAACCGGACGTGAACCTCTCAGCTCATCCGGCTCCCATTATCCAGCCGAGGGCAGGATCCCCCATTGCCAGTGTG
>DASPIW010000047.1:0-5548 GCA_035628915.1 Symbiobacteriaceae bacterium
TGCATGTCTTAAGCACGCCGCCAGCGTTCGTCCTGAGCCAGGATCAAACTCTCCGAAGAAAAGTTTGTGGCTCTGATTTCATGTCGTACGACTCGCATAGCTCTTTCTCTCTTACACTGTCTAGTTTTCAAGGTTCGAGGCGCTCACCGCATCAGCGGCGAGGTTTGTATCTTATCACCCTGTCACTTCAGCCGTCAACCACGCAAGTTTTTCCTTCGTGGCCGCCGTCCGTGGCGACAAGTACTGATCTTATCAACTTGAAGCGACCTCTGCAACCACCAGGTTCTTCCGCCCGGGTTTCCCCGTAGCTACGTTAAGAAAATGCAGAGCTGTATCGGAGTCACTGGTGACAGTCACCGCCTGCTATCGTAAGATGAGGCCAGGTAAATGTCCCGTACTTGCACCGTCAAATGGAGGCATGATTCATGACCACTAAGGTCAGAGCGGCCGTCGTGCAAGCCGCTCCCGTCCTGCTCGACCGCGAAGCTACCACCGCTAAAGTGTGCCGGCTCATTGATGAAGCAGCGGCCCAGGGCGCCAACCTGATCCTCTTCCCCGAGGCCATGATTCCAGCATACCCCAGAGGACTAAGCTTTGGTGTCGTTGTTGGCGCACGGGATGAGGCAGGCCGCCGCGCCTTCGCCCGCTACTGGGAGAACTCCGTGGAAGTGCCGGGGCCCATCACGGACGTAATCGGGGCCGCCGCGGCCAAGGCCAAAGCGTATGTGGCTGTAGGCGTCATCGAACGGGAAAACATGTACCGCGGCGGCACGCTCTATTGCACCTTGCTTTACTTTGGCCCCGACGGGCGACTGCTAGGAAAACACCGCAAGCTCAAGCCTACGGCTGCCGAGCGCATCATCTGGGGGGAAGGCGACGGCAGCACGCTCACTGCAGTTCAAACGGAGTTCGGCACCATGGGCGGACTCATCTGCTGGGAGAACTACATGCCGCTCGCCCGGATGGCTATGTACAACAAAGGCGTGGAGATTTATCTGGCACCCACGGCCGATCAGCGGGACACATGGCAGGCAACGATTCAGCACATTGCCTGCGAAGGCCGCTGTTTCGTCCTGTCCTGCAACCAGTTCGTTACACGTGAGATGATGCCGGCGGATTGGGAAGACATCGGCCCGGGGCCGTCACAGTTCTGCCGCGGAGGAAGCGCTGTCATCGGGCCGCTCGGACAGTACCTGGCCGGGCCGCTATATGATGAGGAAGGCATCCTGATAGCTGATCTGGATATGTCGCTGATTACGCAGGCAAGGTTCGACTTTGACGTGGTGGGGCACTACAACCGGCCCGATGTGTTCCGTCTCATTGTCAACGAGGAACCGGTTGAGTGAGGCCGGCACACACAAGGCCCCGCGGCAGGGATCTGCCGGGGGGCCTTGTATGCTGCCAGCACCTGAAACCGTGCAATCAATCCCTGCAGGTGCAACTTGCGATAAGTGGGTGGCGAGAAGCTTCTGCTCACCGGGCGCCGGGAACAGAACGAGGCCGGCCTGAATGAGGCGATGGGGGACTGCTGTACATGCCGCTGCTGCAGGCGGTCGCATACTACCGGTCGCTGGCGCTGGGCATCGAGCCGGAACGCCCGCGCCACCTTGGGCAGGTCGTCATGCTAGATGAGAAGGGACTGCTTTAGGCCGCGCTACGGCAAATGCTCCTCCAGCCATGACTTCAGGGGCTCCCGGGCGGGTGGGCGCCTGAGGCAGCCCGGATCGTATTCGAGATAGTAACGAGCCGTAGTGACTTCATCCAGCCAATGAGGCCGCATTTCGGCGGGGTAATCTGCATGCAGGTGCAGGGGGTAGCTGACCAGGTCCGGCAGGACCGCAACCTCCTCGGGACGCGTCCAGCGTAGGATGGTGCCCGCCAGGACCGCCTGGTGCATGAGGAGTTCGTAGTTCTCGCCTTGAAGGTAGTATTGCGTAAAGACGGGTTGACGGAACAAGCGAAGGAAGTCAGCCCACCAGGCCCGCAGCAGGCCGCGGTCCGGGCGGACCACCAGGAGGCCCGAGTTGAAGTGATTGCGCAGCGGGACTCGTCCGACGCTCGACTCCAACCGGACGAATCGCTCTGCAGGAATCGCGTCACTGCCGAAAATGCCCGACCAGAAAGCATCGAGGGGTTCGTCCCACTTGGGGCCGATGAGCATCACATCAACCGGCCGGCCAGCAACCGCCTTCCCCGCATCCAGCAGGAAGGCCTGAGGATCCTGCAGAATCAGCGTTTCGGGCGCCATCCAGGCCACCAGCCCGGCAGCCCCCGCCAACAGCGCTTCAGCAGCGGCCCCCGCGGCCAGCTTCCGGGTGAACGGAAAGCTCGCTTCGCCCGGCTCCCACGAGAACGGGACCACTCGCACACAGGGGTCATCCAAGGCGAGCGCCCGCAATCCCGGGTCGCTCTCCGGCACCATGATCCAGAACGGTGACTGTGCCATTTCGCCGCCGAACGCCCGCAGCGACGCAAGCAGGGTCCGGACCTCGGCGAGGCTCTCATCGCAGGTCGCCATCGAACAGAACACGATCTTTTCCATGGGTGCCTCCTTACCTGGGAATCAGCGCCGGCACGGGGATAGTCCCGTAGCCCAGGGCGTTCGCCCACCGTACAACCAGCGCCTTGCCGGCCTTCGTATTCCAATCCTTTTCGATGTCCGCGTGACACAGCGGCCCCAGGCCGACGCGGTCATGGTGGCAGAAGCGGCATTCGAGTGGCTGAAAGCCGGTTCCATGCAGTTCACACCGATTGTCTCTCAGGAAATTGCAGCCCTTGTGGGCATGCAGGTTCAGGGCCACGCTCCCCTCGGAGCCCCGGAATGCCGGAGAGAGCACGCCAAAAGTAAACTCCGGGGAGACTTCAAGCATCATACGGCTGGCCAGACCGGCGTTCATCGCTCTGGTCGCTTCATCAACCGTCCACCAGCCCGGGCGCCGGCAGTATTGCCGGCAAATCTCGCATTCGCACGATTCGGAGGGTGGATACTTCCTGGCGAGTCGTTTGTGGTTCATCCTTTCCTGACTCACGGCTGATCCCCCCGCCTCGCACTTGTAATACTATTCACAATAGAGTGTAGCACAGTGCAAAGCAAAAGTGGCACGCCCGCCAGGGGACGTGCCACTTTTCTGCTCCATTCGCACCGGGAAGCTGAGTGTAAAACGGCACCACCCTCTTCCCGGTTGGCTACGGCCACCCGCCGGCCGTAGGACTGTCCCACGGCCGCCACGGTTGCCGGGCTCAAGCCCATCCTGTTTGACGCCTCACCTTTCACAAAGGGCTCGAACACCCGTTGCAGCAGCTCGCCGGGAATCCCCGGATCCTGATCTGCGGCTTCACGGCAGTCAGAGGCTATGAGGCGTAGGGGCTCTCTGCCCGGAATCGCCGCTCAAATTCCTCCCGCGTGCACATCGTGCGGATGTCCGCCAACCGGTCGATGGCCAGTATCCCGTCAAGATGATCAATTTCGTGCTGCAAGAGCTCGGAAAGGTCGCCCTCCGCCCGGATCTCATGCCAGGCGCCCTGCACATCTTGATACCGCACCTTGATCCACTTGTGCCGCATGACCTGAAAGAAGATGCATAGGAAGCTCAGGCAGGCGTCCCACACGACCATCGTCTCATCACTGCGTTCCACAATCTCCGGGTTGATCAACGGCCATGGGGCGTCCACGTTGAAGAAGAGGATCCGCGCCATGACTCCGATCTGCGGGGCTGCGATGGCCCGGCCATAGGTCGTCGTTTGCCGGCAGTGCGCCAGCGTCTCTTTCAGATCTTCCACGGCGGCCGCCACTTGCGGCGAACAAGGATCAACGACCACGCTGCATGGCGTCCGCAATCGGGGATCACCCATCTGGACAATTTCACGGACGGGCATCTGCTCTCCCCCTCCCGCTCAGCGCATCAGTGTGCGCAGCCGCTCGATGACCGCATCGCCGACCTGTCTTGTGGTGCTGCTTCCGCCCAGGTCCGGCGTACGCACCTGCCCCGCCTCCAACACATCTTCAACGGCGTTGAGCAGGACTGCGCCCAAATCCGTTCGGCCCAGGTGATCAAGCATCAGCTTCCCGGACCAGATCTGGCCGATGGGGTTTGCAATGCCTTTCCCGACGATATCCGGTGCTGATCCATGGACGGGCTCAAACATGGACGGAAAAGCCCTTTCCGGGTTGATGTTGGCCGCCGGCGCCATACCGATGCCGCCCATGATTGCGGCGCCCAGATCGGTGAGGATATCCCCGAACAGGTTGGATCCGACCACGACGTCGAACTGGACAGGCTTGAGGACAAAAAAGGCAGAGAGGGCATCAACGTGGGTTAGCCAGCGATCGACGTCCGGGAATTCCCGGGACCCGATCTCGTTGAAGACTTCATCCCAAAAAGGCATGCTCCAATTGATGCCGTTCGATTTGGTCGCACCGCACAGCCGCCGTCGCTTTGCACCTGCTGCAAGGCGAAATGCGTACCGCATAATGCGTTCCGTTCCCCGCCGGCTGAATACGTTATTCTGGATGACGATCTCGTTAGGCGTGCCCATGTAAAGCCTGCCGCCGGAGTTGGAGTACTCACCCTCCGTATTCTCCCGAATGACGACGAAATCCACGTCGCCGGCCTTCCGGTCCCGGAGCGGGCTGGTGACGCCCCGGAGAATCCTCACAGGACGCATGTTCACATATTGCTCGAATTCCCGGCGGATGGGGAGCAGCAGCCCCCACAGCGAGGTATGATCCGGTACGCCTGGGAAGCCGACGGCGCCAAGGAATATGGTCTCAAACGCTTTCAGGGTCTGCAGAAAACCCTTCGGCGCCATTTCCCCGTGTTCTATGTAATACTGACAGCTCCAGGGGAACTCCACATATTCCAGCTGCAGACCCCCGTCGAGTCCGCACAGGGCATCCAGGACCCGCCTGGCCTCGGCCACTACTTCGGTGCCGATTCCGTCTCCCGCAATCACGGCCACCGGTACTCGCCGCATACCAGCCACCCGCTTTCAACACAGGGAATGCCATGTACTTCGCTTTGACGCATGGCATGCCCTTCCGATCGGTGCGTCCGGAAATGGGGAAAGCCTGAGCGCCGTACGCAAGAATAACCCCCTGCAAAGCAGGGGGTTACAAAGTTTGGGCGGCGACCTACTCTCCCACGCTCGAGGCGTAGTACCATCGGCCCTGAGAGGCTTAACATTTCTCCGTCTTGTCCGGCGGTCCTTGGTTCCTTTTCCAAGGCCCACCGGACAAGACGGAGAAACCGTGTTCGGAATGGGAACGGGTGATCCCTCTCGGCATAGCCACCCTAAACTTGTATAGGGTTTGTACCCTCAAAACTCCACAGTGGTGATCGTGATCTCTGCATCAACTTAGTGGTCAAGCCCTCGGCCGATTAGTACCGGTCCGCTCCACGACTTACGCCGCTTCCACTCCCGGCCTATCTACCAGCTAGTCTTGCTGGGGCCTTACTACCTTTTGGTATGGGAAGTCTCATCTTCAGGACGGCTTCGCACTTAGATGCTTTCAGCGCTGATCCGTTCCGGCCATGGCTACCCAGCGATA
>DASPIW010000048.1:0-269173 GCA_035628915.1 Symbiobacteriaceae bacterium
TTCTCCTGCGAATGCTTCTTCGGCAAAAAGAACAACTCCCTTCGCTCATCATGCTACGCGAGAGCGCCGGGAGCCCGCAAACTCAGTTGTTGACATAAAAACCGCTTGCTGCTGTCTGTCCGACGATGGGGCGGGGCAGTCTTTACGGTCACCCATGACATGCCCCCCGGCGCCAAAATCACCGAACGGGACATCGCACCCAAGGCGATTGCCAACCAGGCCATACCCGAGGGGGCAATGGTCAAGAAAGAAGAGATCGTCGGCCAGCGCACCCGGTTCGGCCTGGCTGCGGGGGACATTATCCGCGGCGCGCACCTGGCAGCCGTGGCAAATAGCGAAGTCCCCCAGAAAGTGGCCGCCATGGGCGACACCTATCGGGCCGTGATGATCCAGGCGACGCTCGTTCCCGGCAATGGGCGGCTTGTCGCCGGCGACCGGTTGGAATTGCTTGCGGTCATGCAAATCGACGACGGCCCCAAATCATCCACCAAAGTCCTGCCGCTGGGCATGGCGACGGTCCTTGACAGCCCGCAGCCTGGCAGCGGGCAGGCGGATACGATTCTGATCGCCCTGCGTGCCGAAGAAGTCGCCAAGTATGCCCTTGCCCAGCGGACGGGCACCATCGTGGTCGCGGTCCCCGGTCAGGACACAACCCAGTCTGTGCCGGTGCTCAACCTTTCGGAACTCACGGGCGCTGCGCCGGCAGACGCACAGCCAGGGGCCCCGGCAACGGCACAGACCAAACCGCCCGGGCGGTAGCAGGAGGCCGGCATGGAAGGAATTGTGGTGATGCCCTCGCCGGAGCGGGGCCGGGAGTTCGTCTTGCCGCTCTCCATGGGCGGGATCATGATCCGCTCCGTCGTCCAGACCGGCAACCAGTTGGTCACCGAGATTACCCGGGAACCGGCCGATTGCATCTTCCTGCCGGAGACCCTGCACGATGGGTCCGCTGACATGTGGCTGGCGAAAGTCGCGGCGGTCGCGCAGCGGCGCCCGCTGGTGATCGTGCTGGTGTATGGCGTGGAGGCCAGCGAGGCGATCCGGGAGCGCGTGCGCAGCGCGTACGGCCCCGGCGTCGAAGTCGTCGCGGCAGGTGCCCGGAACGCCGAGGACGTTGCGGCGGAAGCCGCACGGGTCATGGAGCGGTTGGCGCGCCTGATGGCCGACCAGGACCGAGACGCGTTCCAGCGCCTCAGCCAGCCCGTTCCCTCCGGCACTGTCCCGCAGCCGGCCCGGAAGAACGGCGCCATGGCGATGGTGGGCACCTCAGGCGGTGTCGGCACCAGCACGCTGGCAGCCAACATGGGCGCCTATGCGGCCATGGCGGGGCAGCGAGTGCTCCTGGTGGACGCACAGTTTACGACAACCGGCAGCCTGCTCTATTACCTGGGGACTGAGCCGGATGACCAGAATTACGGCATGCATCATTTGCGGTGGAACCACATGAGTTCGCAGAACGGGCAGCGCACGGCCGGCGGCGTGGAAATCGTCGAGCGGCTGCAGGAAGTGCGGCTGCGCAACGTCCGGCACGCCGAACTCCGGGTTTTGCATGTGCCCGCCATTTTGGAGCATATGTCCGGCACGCCGGTCGAGCAGGTCACCTGGGCGATCCAGACTCTCGAGCGCTCTTTTGACCTGGTGCTGGTCGACTGCGGGTCAGGCATTGGCAGTCCCCGCTCCCAAAAGCTGCTGGAGGCAGCCAGTCAGGTGCTCATCGTCACCGGCGGCTGGGGGGCGAGCGTCCATACCCTGGTGCGCACCCTGACTGCCATGGACGGCCGGCCGCTTGGCGGGCTGAGCCGGGACAAGGTCTTCCTCCTGCTGCGGGAGATGTCGGAAGGGGTTTACGGCACCAAGACCGTCAGCGCGGCAGCCAACATGCCCGTGTACGGGCGGATTCCGGAAGAGCCCCTCATCCGCAGGGCGGAAACCCGGCTTGGCATGCGTCTGCCGCTGGTGGTGGAGCAGCCGGAGTCGCCGTACAGCCAGAGCATCGCCCAGGTTGCCTATGCGCTGGGGGCGGTGGGACACGTGGAGGCTGCCGCGCAGGTCGGGACGGGCCGCTCCTGGTGGCCCCGGCGAAAATCGAAATAGGCCTAGTAAGGCGCCGCGACAGCGGCGAGGCCGTACGGCAAGCCGAAAACGTCAGCGACACTGCGATTTTAGCGTCGGTGAGGTTTTCGGCGCAGTCAGTCCCGTAAATGGCGCGTCAGCGCCGAGAAGGCCTAGTACGGCGCCGCGACAGCGGCGAGGCCGTACGGAGCCCGTAAATGGCGCTTCAGCGCCGAGAAGGGGGTTGGCCTGTGTCCGAAACAGTTGCATCCCCGGGGTTCAGCGCGTCAGATTTCGATCGTCTCCTGCAGGAGAAGAGCATCCTGCATGAACTGATGGAGGCCATTGCCGCCTCGCTCCGCACCAACCACGACACCGCCTGGCTAGTCGCGTTCTATAACCCCAGTCCGGCCGACCAGGCTGCCATGGGCATGGCGGTGCGGGGGTGCCTGCACCACATGGCCCACGCCCGGCGGGTGCCCGACTGGGGAATTCTCCAGGCCCCGGCGACGCAGTGGCTCAACCGCTTTGTACAGAGCCGCTCCGAGCGGCTGGCCAAACTGCGCGATCTGATCGACCGCACTGCCGCGAAGATGGCGGGCGGCGGCGCCGCCGGCCCCGGCGGGTTCGAGCTGATTCTCAGCGCTGAGCGCCGGTCGTCCATCGCGGCAGAAGTCGCCCGGGACCTGTTCATGTACCTGGGACCCGAGCAGATGGTGACCAACGACGCGGAAATCCTGGCGCTGGCCGAGTGGCTGGTGCGGGAGAACCTGGGGGCAGGCGCGCTGGAGGACTTCCTGCGCGACACCTCGCTCACGGAGATCATGGTCGGCGCCGGCGGGCACATCTGGACGGAAAAAGACGGGCGGGTCACCGATACCAGCCAGATTCTGCCCGAAACCCGGGCCGTCTGGTTCGCCCAGCGCCTCGCGGCCCTGATCGGCTCCCGCATCGACCAGTCGGAGCCGTCCATGGACGGCTTCCTGGCCGACGGCAGCCGCGTCCATGTGATTTTGCCGCCCATCGCGATGGATGGCGTCAGCGTCACCATCCGGCGGCACTCGCGCCGTCCGTCGCTGGAGCAGCTGATCAGCGGCGGGGCGATCAGCGAAGAGGCGGCTGAGTTTCTGCAGGGCGCCGTACAGGGGCTGGCCAACGTGCTCGTCTCGGGCGGCACATCATCGGGCAAGACGACGATTTTGAACGCACTGGCCGGCTTCATCGGTCAGGCGGAGCGGGTCCTGACCATGGAGGACGCACCGGAACTGCGGCTGCCCCTGCCGCACGTCATCCGCCTGCGGACGCGCAAGGCCAATATCGAGAGCCGCGGCGAGTTCACCATGCGCATGCTGGTCAAAGAGTCGCTGCGCATGCGGCCCGACCGCATCGTCGTCGGCGAGGTGCGCGGCGCCGAGGCGCTCGACATGATTGAAGCCATGAATACCGGCCATGATGGCTGTTTGAGCACGGCCCACTCCAACGGGCCGCTCGACATGCTCAAGCGTCTCGGGCAGATGATGAAGCGCGGCGACCCCCAACTGACGGACAGCGGCGCGTACGAGCTGATCGCCAGCGCTCTGCACCTGATCGTCCACGCCGAGCGGCGTGTCTCGGCCAACGGCCTGGTCACCCGCGGCGTCATGGAGATCGCCGAAGTGGTCGGCTACCACCCCGAACGGCCCGGCACCAAAGGGTTTGAGCTCCGGCCGATCTTCCTGCGGGACGAAAACCGCGTGCTGCGCAGAGTCGGCACCATCAGCAAGCGGCTGGCGCAGCATCTGGCGTTGAACGGCGTCCGGGTACCCCATTGGGTGGTCAGCGATGGCCAGTGAATGGAGCGCCGCCCTTCTGGCGGCAGGAGCGGTTGGCAGCGCCACGACGGGCATCTGGGTGCTGGTCAAGGTGGCGCCGAATGCCCAGCGCATCAGGCGGCGGGTCAACCACGAGCGAATCCGGGTCCCGATTGCGGGGCGCGAAGCGACCGACCGGATGCTCACCCTCGTTCCGGCGGGCGCCGCCGGCGTGTTAATGTACTTCCTCTCCTCGGTGATGACGGGGAAGTTGGGACTTTCGTTCTTCATCGCCCTGGGCGCCTTCATGATTCCGGCCTGGATCCGGGAGTGGCGGGAGACGCGCCGCTTGACTGTACTGGCCGACCAATTGGGACGCGTCATGGGGATGGTTTCGACCGCCCTCCGGCGCGGCACGCCGTTGGAGGCAGCCCTGTCCGAGTCGGCCATGACGATGGCGTTCCCTCTGGGACCCGTCCTGCGGAATATGGCGGATGCCACCGTGCTCGGCGTCACCCTCTCGCAGGCGGTGGAGCAGTCTCGGCAGCATCCCGCAGTGCGGGGCAGTACGGACTTTCAGGTCTTCGCCACGGAGATGGTCGTGTGCCACGAACGGGGCGCCAACGTCGTCCAGGCCTTTGAGGCGCTGCGCATGGTCCTGGCGGCCCGGCGCAAGTACCGGGAGCAGGTGCGGGAGCACATGGGCCAGCATCTGATTCAGTCGCTGGTCATCTCCGGCGTCGGCCTGGGCGTGCTGCTGGCCTACTCGCAGATGACCCCGGACGGACTGGGGCCGCTGCTGGAGTCAGTGGTCGGGCAGTTGATCCTGGCCGGGTGCATTCTGGCAAACGTGTTTCTGATCCGCCTGACGCATCTGACGCTGCTTCGGCAGACCCGTCGGGTTTAGGGAAGGAGGGGGTGGCCATTGTTCTGGGCGACGGTGCTGACGTTTGCGGCCGTTGTGGTCGCCTTCCTGCCGCTGATCCGGGCCAAGACGATCCGCCGGGGGACACTGCGCCACCGTGGCCCGGCGACGGCGCAGTGGGAGCGGGACAGGTCGCTCTTCGGGTCGCTGGCCAAGTCAGTGGGGGTGGAGCAGCTTGACCGGCTGTGCCAGCATGCCGGCCGCCCCTATGGGCTGACGGGAATCACCCTGCTGCAGTACCAGTTCCTCTTTGCGTTGGTCGTGATCGTGGTGCTGGGCCTGGCCAATATGGCGCTTGGGATCGTGTCCGGGATTTTCTGCTGGTTTGCGCCGTCGCTGCTGCTCTATTCGATGGCCCAGCAGCGGCGGATGCAGATTGCGCTGGAACTCCCGTCGTTCCTGGACCTGTGGGGGCTGCTGGTCGCCTCCGGCGAAGGGGTGGAGACGGCGCTCGTCGAGATTTGCCGGCGACATCCGGACTGGATGCTATCTAATGAAGTGCGGCGGGTGCTGGAGCGTATCGCAGCCTCCGGGCTGTTCGGCGAGTCGCTGGTGCAGGAAGCCAAGGTGACCGGCTCGCTGGACTTTGTCGGAGTGGCCGAGCAGATCAGCCATCTGGCGGACGGCGGCGGTGTTCCGAGCAAGGAACTGGCCCGCATGGCCGAGCAGATGCGAGAACAGCGCATGGCGGACATGGCGCAGTCCGCCGGCGCCCTGGCGGTGGTGGGGATCTTTCCCAAGCTGGGGGCGGTCTTTCTGAGTCTGATACCCGTGATGGCCACCATTGTGCTCACGGTTGTCAAAAGCACACGTTGAGAGGAGCGGATCTGGGGTGTTGGAGCTGTACGTGGCGGGGGCAATAGTGGTCCGGCAGTTGGGGCGGAAGCTTCTCGATGATCAGCGGGGATTGACAGCCATAGAGTACGGCGTCTTTGCGGCGTTCCTGGTGCTGGCCCTGGTGGGGGTGGCAGTCTTTGCCGGTCCGCAGTTGAAGACCTGGATGATGGGGACCATGTGCGGCATCATGAACAAGAACTATACGCCGGGGGCGACCGCGTGCTCGTGATGAATCGGGCATGGAGGCTGCTGAACGCGTGGAAGCGGGGTCGGGGCTGGCCGGTTGTTCGGGATCAGCGGGGAGTCGTTTTCATCGAGGCCCTGATCAGTATCGTCTTCATTCTTTACATTGCGTTGGCTGTAGGGCAGATGTTTATGGTTTTCCACGCGACGATGGCCGCCAGGTCGGCGGCCATGCGGTCGGCCCGGGCGGTGGCGCTCGATCCCGGCTTGCAGGTGCAGGCAGCCTCCGGTCCATATCGAGCCCACCAGGCGGGGTACATCGCTTCGCTGTCGTGGCCGGCTGCCCCGGATTGCCGGACGGCCGGGCAGGAGGTAGTGTGCAGCGTCTCCCTGGGGGTGCCGACGTTCTTGCCGGGGGGCGCCATGTTTTTCGGGGCCGGGTTGAGCGGGGAGATCGTGGTCACGGAGTCGGGGCGGTACCCGGTGATCAGGGGATAGGGGGCGTTTCGGAAACCTTTCGGGACAATACCGAATCGGTTTGCTTGCGGTTGTCTCCCCACCCTCCGCCGGCGCCTGGGCTGGGTCCCCCGTTTCGGGGGTCTGCCGATAGGTGTCATGTCACCACCCGGTCGCGATTCGCCTGCTTTTTTCTTGGCAAGGCCTGGTCACATATGCAATTGAGCGGTGAATCGCTGGAAATCGGGGCCGATCAGGTGGGTGATTCTCCTCACAGAGGCCAGTACCCCCCTCTAAAGCCCGAAACAGCGAACTCCGGGGGCGAGTATCCCCTTCACGGACATGATTCAACTGCGATTTGCATGTGGCTTGGGGTTACGTCCGGAAAAAGAACGGCGAATCCGCAAGGGGGGTGGCGCTGTGAACTCCGAGACACTATGGGTCCCTTTTTCCGTCCTGAACGGCCGTACTCACAGCGCTGGCACTCGCCTGATCTGGTTGTTGCTGGGGCGCCAGCCGGCGGGTGAGTCGTCTCCACTGACCGACATCCGTCTATGCAGGTTGAGCGGCCTGGCCCCGAGGACCGTCGCAGCGGCGCGCGCCAGGCTCATCCAGGCTCCGCTGGCGTCCTGCTACGCGAGACCCTATCGGTCATGTGCGGCGATGCCCTGGCGACTGCTTGCCAGCACGGACCTGTCCGCCGGCGCCCGACTGCTTTACGGGCAACTTCAGAGTGTCCCGGATTTCGAACACCCAGGCGGGAGCTTCACCTATGCGGCCCTATCCCGTCTCACTGGGAGTTGCGACGATGCCCTGAGGCGAGCAGTCGCTGAGTTGGTCACGACCGGGTGGCTTACCGTTACGCAGGCGAGTCGCAAGCGCCCCATCTGCTTCACACTCCGCAATCCGGCCGGGGCCAAACTATGGGCTCGCATTTCCCGGATCAGGCGCAGGGTGAGGGGCGCCCAACACCGGGGCGAAGCCCTGCTGCGCGAGTTCCTGAACGCAACGGTCGCCCTTGATGAGTACAAGGACGACGCTTCGCCGGATTTTTTGGTCAACCCCTACACCAGAGAGCTGATGGAGCTCGACCGCTACTACCCGAAGGTCGCCGTTGCATTTGAACTCAATGGTGCCCAGCATTACGAAGAGACTGATCTGGCCACCTTCGGAGAGACGGTGAAGCAGGTCGGGCGCGATGCAATGAAAGCATTCATCTGCAAGGCACGGGGGATCGAGTTGGCAATCATCCATCCCGAGGATCTGAGCCTGAGAGGCATCGAGCGCAAGATCCCCGGGCGCCTGCCCCGCTGCGATTTGGAAGGAATGGAACCCCTGATGGCGGCCCTGGATGAGCTGGCGGACGAGTATCGGGAGCGCAGCGCTGAGGAGCGGGCGCGCCAGGGCCGGCGCCCTGCTAAAGGCCAGTGACGATTTTTCGATACGGGAGGAGTGTCCATGTTTCAGCGGGTGAAGCGGCGCCGGGGGGTGGCCTTGGCCGGGGCGCTCATTGCGATAGCCGCGTTCGTGGTGCCTAACGCGGTTAGCTTTGCTGGTTCTGATCCTGAGCCGACCGTTGAGCAGTTCCCGGCTTCGAACTATGATCCGGGGCCCGGGTGGCCCGCGGGCTGGGCGCCCCCGGCGGCGCCCGCGGGGTTGACTGATACGGTCAGGCAGGAGTGGGAGGATCTCAAGGCCATGATGCCGCCTCCCCTTCCCGAAAACCTGGAGTTCCGGATTCTGACGCCGATGCCGGAGTGGACACAGTTGTACCCCTATCTGTGGCGTCATGAGTTCGTGGGCTGTGGGAACACGGATTTCGTGTACTACTACCCGTACCCCGACACGACCCTCTTTTTCCAGACCCACCACTTTACTATATCGGCGACGAAGAGAGCAGCCCAGGGTTGCGCGTTCCCGCCGGTGGGGTCGATCCGGCACAATTTGGAGATGACTCCGGAAGAACGAGAACAGATTCGACTCTCACACAAGTTGGCTGACGACGCCGATAGGTCCAAAGGGGGCCCCTACGAGCAAGGTGGGCTTGCATCCTGTCGTTACGCTCGGGAAGGCACCTTTGACAACATCGCGGTCTGCTTCAACGATGGGGATGCCAGCGCCAAGTTTGACGTGCCTGCGTATCTGGATACGTCGGTCGGGCGTGTTCGTGTACCCGTGCGGTTAGTCAGCGAAATGATGGGCGCGGAGGTCACCTGGGACCAGGCGGCCTGGACGGTGACCATTGTATTCCCTGAGGAGAGCAGGATGGTGGTGCACCCGATTTCTCTGCCCGGGTACGAGCCCAAGGATTGGTATTCCTACGAAGGCCTGTACCCTGACCGGGGTGAAACGTATGATCTTGAGGACAGGCTGGTGACCCAGCCCCGGCGGGTCATCCAACTGAGGGTAGACGACAACACTGCCCTGGTGGATGGAGTCCAAGTTCCGCTGGACGCTTCGCCCGTCCTGCTGCCGCCGGGGCGGGTCATGGTGCCCGTGCGCTTCGTGGCGGAACAGATGGGCGCCAAGGTCTACTGGGTGGGCGAGCAGCCGATCTTCAAGTGGGACAACCAGTTGTACGGACGTTACCAGGTCCACATCTTCACCCCGTTCTACCCGTGGTATGAGTACCCGTCCTGGTCTCTGGAGAACCGGGCGATGAAGTTCTAGCCGCCGAGGCCGGAGGAGGCAGCATGATCAGGCGATTGCGCATAAGAGGGCGGTTGGCAGTTGCTCTCATTATAGGGATCCTGACCCTATCCTTTGGTTCGGGCGCCCAGGCAGACTGGATCACGAAGGGCGGCACCTATCAGCGTAACAGCCGCTCTGACGACGTTCTCGGTTCCATGAACGCCCGCGAATGGTGGAGTATTGAGGATGGCCCAGGGTATGAGCAATCTGACAGTGTATATGTTCGCCCGACATTTGGGGAAAGCGCTACCCAACCCGTAGTGGTGGGCGACATGATTTACCACACGGCCGGAAAACACCTGTGGGGCATCAGGCTCGGGCCGGACAAGAAGCCCATCCCTGGTTATGATGGGGTTGTCATGCTACCGCAGGGGGCTAGACCGCTCATGCCCAACGCCAACCCCGACAACCGGAATGCCGACGTTGGCCCGGGGCGTACACCCTCAAGCAGCCCGTCCTACAGCCCTGAGAGCGGCATCATCTACTGGGGCAGCCCGTATGGCGAGTTGTGGGCTTATCGGACTGCGGACGGGGCGATGCTCTCCCACGACCTGACGATAGGTTGTAAGATCGTTGGTTCACCTCTGGTCATTCGCATCAACGGTCAGGACGCAGTGGTCGTAGGGGATCGACCGGTTCCGGAGGACCCCAGCGGTGCGTCGTGTGGGAACATCTGGGTCGCGTGGGGCTTTGAAGCCGGGAGAACTCCCACCACGAACCACTTTGGCGATAGCCCTTATGGCGGCTGGGTTACTCCCTCACCGGTGATGACTGGTCCCGACCAACTCATGGTAGGAACTGACATGGGGAGCCTTGGCCGAGCGATTCGTCTGCAGGTCGTACAACTGCCGAGCGGGGGGTTCACGTTAGCAACGATTGGCAGGGAGATTACCGACAATAGCGGGGGCTTCGCCGGAACCTTTGCATCTTCGCCCAACGGGAAGGTCTACTGGCTGGACACGAACGGGGGGCTGTTCTCCTACAACGGGGCCGAGGCAACACCTCCGGTTAACCTATGCTCCAAACTGCCGTCAGATCTCGACTCCGAGTGCGCTTTCACCAACACCGAACCGGCAATCGGCGCCGACGGATCGCTCTATGTAACCCTTCGCAACTTCAGAAAAAACAACACGGAACCTGAGCTGCGCCCCGACCCTAGCCTCGACAGCTACGATCCCGGCAACACCGGCGCCCTCGTCAAAATCGACCCGGAGACCATGACGGTCGCCGCCTTCCGGCGCCTCCCCACGGACGGAAACCCGGGCTGGCGCCGGGCCGTCAACACAGCCCCCCTCGTGCTGCGCCAGGCGGACGGCACCGAAGCCATCGCGCTCGGCGACGTCAACGGTAACATGTACTTCTACTCCGCACCGGACCTTACGCCGATTGACGCTTGGAAAGACGTGCCTGGCGGCAAATCGACTGCAGTTGGAGAGGGTGATACCCTAGCCCATCCCCTGAAGCTCCTGCGCGAAGGAGAAACGGCCGCACGGGCGCCCAAGACATACTCCCAGCGCACCGGCGTCGGCACAGATCCGATGCTGGCCAACCGGCTCCTCATGACCGGCGTCAACTACACCAACGACGCGTCGGGGAGAGTCCACCACCGGCTGGTCGCCTACTACAACCCCATCCCCTACAACCTCACCTGGAACGGCGCCGACCTCACACCGGACAAGCCGTACGAGCCGGGCGAAGCTGTTACCGTGGGCGGCTCAGTCCACCTCGACGCGAGCCTGCTCGTCGTCGGCACGACCCTCAGCAAAATCCGGAACGGCAACGTGGATGTCACCTGGTTCGCCATCAGCAAGGATGACTGGATCAGCCTCAACAACGGCGGCCCAAGCCCCTCGCTCAGACCCGTCAGCGCGCCCGCCCTGCTGCCGTCCAGTATGGTGAACGGCACCATTGCGCCGGTCCGCGGGTCCTTCACAGCCGACGCGTCTCTCCCCATGGACGGGTACATCGTTGGCGTGATCGACATCAAGAAGGTTGCTCAGTACGAAAACGCCTCGCCCGGAGCCCTCATTGCCGCCCGGGCCGGCATCAGCGCCGACACGGCGCCGTCCGAGCACTACGAAACGAACTACCGCGATAACGTCATTCCCATACCTTATACCCTGAAGCTGCCGCTCAACCTCCAGGTCGTCGCCACGACCGAGGTGCTTTCGGATCACCTGCAGATTACCGCCTTTGTGGCCAACATCTCCGACGGTTCGGTCACCGACACTGTCCCCCTGACGGGGGTCGTGACCTCATCGATTTCCGGCGTGCTCAGGCTGCCCGAACACCGGGTCTCCGTCCCCCCGCACTCTGTGCAAGCGGTGACCTACGGCCTGCCGCTGATCGGGTGCGATCTGGAGGAGTTCGGTGTAGATATTCAAGTCAATCCAAGCCCCACGGCGGAAAACCGTGAGACGAATTACGCGGACAACCGGGCAGCTTCCAGCGCAACGGCAGGTATCCCGGACGGATGCGATCCCGGGATCATTGAAGGCGGCGAGCGCAGGGTCATCCCTGTGCCGTCGGACTGCGACGCCGTCGCTGACCCGAACGACCGGCAGCTCTGCCGGAACTATCGCAAGGAGCTGGACTGACCCTTCCACGGAGGTGGTGTTCATGACGTGGCGCAGCCTGCAGAGCGAGGAGGGGGTCACGGCCGTTGAAGCCACCCTGGGCATCTCGCTCCTCCTGTTTGTCGCCCTCTTCGCCATTCAGCTCGTGCTCTTCTTTCATGGAACGCTTGCCGCCCGGGCCGCCGCGCTGAACGGCGCCCGGGACGTGGCCCTGACCGGTGACCCGAACGCAGGCCGGCCGGCGTACCTCCGGCAGCAGTCGACGGCCCTCGGATCCCTCAGATGGCCGGGAATTGTCTGCCAATTCCGGACCACAGAGGCGACGTGCGAGGCAAGGGTGCAGATCCCCAGCATCGTCCCGGCGGGCGGAGCGCTGTTCGGGTCCGGCGGGGTCCTGGGCCCCATCACGGTGACCGAGTCGGCGCAGTATCCTGCGCTGGACACCGGAGGGTAACCATGGTAAAGCGACTCCTCTTAAACCAGCGGGGCAGCATTGCACCTTTCGGCATCTCGCTGCTGATGGTCGTGGTGATTCTGGCCGTGGCGATTCTCGAACGTGAGTGGGTCAACTATCAGCTGATCCTGGCCGCACAAACGGCAGACTTCGCGGCCGAGTCAGCCGGTCGCATGCACGAAGCGTATGCTACCATCCGGGTTCGGTACTTTCAGGAATGGTACACCACCGAGACGCTCTGCGTCCTGCCGGACCCCCTGGATCCGACGGTCTGCCTTGCTTCGGATACTTGGAGAGAGCGCCACACACGGACCCGCACCGAATACTTCCACCATCAGCGGGTCCGGGAGCTGACCGGCGACGGCTGGAAGCAGGTGGCCGGATGCGATGAAGATGCCCTGCGGCCCAACTGGCTGTGTACGAGCGTCACCGTTGAGCAGCAGGAGATCACTTTTTCAGAAGATGCCGAGGCGATGGGGCGCCAGATCTTCTTCCGCAACTGGCGAAACCGGCCCACTGCCTGGATCGAGGCCGATTCCCAGTCGCTGCATTTTACCTTCAACACCGCCACGGGGCTCGTCACCGCCCACGCGGAGGTAGAACTGCGGCCGATGTTCGGAATGGTGGCCTGGACGCACCGGGTCTGGGTGCAGGGCGCCGCCGTAGCCAAAGCGGAACGTTTGGCGATTGTCAACTAGTAACATTTTCGACAATATCTATCGAACAAATTCGAATGACGGTCGTATAACGTATTGGACTCAACGGTTCCGGTCTGTTTACAAAAGAGGAGGGGTTTCTGGTGGCTCGGATTCTCGTGACGCCCGAAGAAGTCCGGCGGATTGCTACCCAGTTCAAGCAGAAGAGCGATGAGAGCCAGGCGATGGTCAACGAGCTGACCGTGGTGATCAACAACCTGGACCAGAACTGGGAAGGCCTCAGCAACCAGAAGTTCATGCATGAGTTCACGCAGTGGCAGAGCACCATGGGGCAGTTCGTCACGCTTCTGGACGAGATCAACAAGCAGCTGCAGATGGTTGCCCAGCGTTTCGAGAATGCCGATGCCGTCTAGCGGTCAACCGGGGGCAGGTCAGCTGTTTGACCGGCCCCCGTTCCGTTACTTGCGAGGGGGGAGCATCCGATGAGCAGCCCGCCCGTCTTCCAGCGCTCGCCGCGCCTGCACCCGGAATTGCCTGCGGGCGAGGTGGAGATTCCGTCCCCCGGCAACCGCCCGGCGGCGCCTGCCATTTCGCCCATTTCGCTGATTCTGTCAATTCTCCCCGGACTGATCGGGCCTTTGATTCTGATGGCGTTCATGCGCCCTGCCGCCGGTGCCACCCGGCCCGGCTACCTGTTCTACTCCCTGCCGATGGTCTTGTTGGGGGGGATGTTTCAGGCCGGCAACTACTGGTACCAGAAGAGCAAATACAACCAGGCCCTGCAGGACCGGGAGGAAGCCTACAGGCAGCTGCTTGGCGGCAAAGAACAGGAGCTGGGCCATCTGCGGGACCGCCAGGTCAGCATTTTGCAGGCGGCCCATCCCTCACCGGGTGAATGCCTGGAGCGGGTCACGTTTCTCGATCCCCGGCTGTGGGAGCGTTCGCAGCAAGATGCGGACTTCCTGAGCCTCCGGCTGGGGTCGGGCGCCGTCCCCTTCAGCGTGAAAGTGAAGGTGCCCCGGCAGGACCAGGCGCTCAACCCAGACCCGCTATACGGCAAGGCGTACGCGCTGGCCGCCGCCTTTGACAAGGCGCCGGGCGCCCCCATCGTGCTGCCGCTGCGCGATGTGGAGGCAGCGGGTATGGTAGGACACCGCCCGGCCGTGCTGAGCGCTGCCCGCAACCTGGTCTTGCAGATAGCAGCCAATCACTCGCCCGATGAAGTCAAAATCCTGGCCATCTTCCCGGAAGAGGAGGCGGCCGAATGGGCGTGGATGCGCTGGCTGCCGCACGTGATCGCCGGAGAGGGGGGAACCCGCCTGCTGGCGGCTGACCGCCCCGGCGCCCGGGCACTGCTGGCCGAGATGTACAACTTGCTGACCCAGCGGAAGCATCAGGTGGGTATGCAGCGGGACGCGGCCGCGCCGGCGCCCATGCCTCTATACGTCTTCCTGCTGGCCGACTCCCGCCTGACTGCCAACGAGCCCGTCCTATCCATGCTCCTCGAAGATGGCGCCCGCCTCGGGGGTTATCCGGTCATCCTGGCCGACCGCCGGGAGGATCTGCCGAAGGCCTGCCGCGGCATCGTCGAAATCGCGGGTGCGCAGGGACACCTGACCGTGACCATTCCCCGGCTGAGCCAGGTGGCATTCACTCCCGATACGGTACTGGCAGATCAGGCGGAACGGGTGGCGCGGGCGATGGCCCCCATCCGCCTGCAGCGGATGGCGACCGCCGCGGAGATTCCCGCACAGGTTACGTTGTTCGACATGCTGGGCATAAGCCGGGTGGACGAACTGGACGTGCGTGCCCGGTGGAGCGCCGGCGCGCCGGACCGCTCGCTGGCCGTTCCGGTGGGAATCAGGGGCGGGGGGGAGAAGGTCTTCCTCGACCTGCATGACAAGGCGCACGGTCCCCATGGGCTGGTCGCCGGCGCCACCGGCTCCGGCAAGAGCGAACTGCTGCAGACAATGATCGCCGCGCTTGCGGTGTCGTTTCATCCCCACGAGGTGGCCTTCGTGATGGTCGACTTTAAGGGGGGCGGAACTGCCAACGCGTTCAAAGGCCTGCCCCACCTGATCGGGACGATGACCAACCTCGAGGAGGGAAATCTGGCGCAGCGGGCGCTGGACGCCCTGAAGGCGGAGTTGAAGCGGCGCCAGCGGGTGCTGGCCGAAGCGGACCTGACTCATATCAACGATTACATCAAGCTGCGCCGGAAGAGTCCTGACATGCCGCCGCTGCCGCATTTGATCATCGTGGCGGATGAGTTTGCCGAATTGAAGCAGGCGCAGCCGGAGTTCATGCGGGAACTGGTCAGCGCCGTCCGTGTCGGGCGCAGCCTCGGCGTGCACCTGATTTTGGCCACCCAGAAGCCGGCGGGCGTGGTGGATGATCAGATCTGGAGCAACACGCGCTTTCGCATGTGCCTGCGCGTCGAGCGGCCCGAGGACAGTCGGGACGTCCTGAAAGCTACGGATGCCGCCGGTCTTCAGGGCGCGGGACGGGCTTACTTTCAAGTTGGCAACAACGAGATCTACGAGCGATTTCAGGCAGCCTGGGGCGGGGCGCCCTATCAGCCTGACCACGCGGGCGTCAGCGCCCACGCCGCCACCGAGATTGCCGAAGTGGGACTCGATGGGGTTCGCTACCGGCTGGGCGCCCCTCTGGCCGCCGCTGAGCCGTCCGGCGGGAGCGCCAACCAACTGCAGGTGTTGATCGAACACCTTTCGCGGCAGGCTGCTGAGGCCGGTATCCAACCGGTGATGAGCCCCTGGCTGCCACCGCTGCCCGCCTACCTGCCCCTGGATGAGCTGCTCCCCCGCGGTGAGGGTTGGGACGGAGAACGCTGGCGGCCGACCGGCGCTTGGTGCGAGCCGATCATCGGGCTGCTCGATGACCCCGAACATCAACTACAATCGCCGTTGGCACTGCCGCTGGCCGAAGGCCACTGTCTGATTTACGGTGCACCGGGAACCGGGAAAACCACGCTCCTTCAGACGCTGGTCGTCTCCCTCGCCCGGGCGCACTCGCCCGAAGATGTTCATATCTATCTAGTGGACTGCTCCGGGCGTAACTTGTCTCTTCTTAGCGAAATGCCCCATGTCGGGGCCGTCGTGTTGGGCGATGAGGCAGAGCGGGTTATACGCCTGATGCGCTGGCTCCTGGCCGAACTGCAGCGGCGCAAGGAACGGGCGGCCCAGCTCGGCGTCAGCACCCTGGCCGCTTACCGCACTGCTGGTGGGGAGCACCTTCCGGACATCGTGGTCGCCCTGGACCATTACCCGGTCTTTGCCACCACCTATCCGGATGCGGATGAGATGCTGGCAGCACTGGCACGTGAGGGCTCCGGCCTCGGCCTTCACCTGGTTATGACAGCTAACAGCCCTTCCGCCGTCCGAACGAAGATTACCAGCAACACCAACATGGCCTTGACCCTCCAACTGGCTGAGAAGGGCGAGTACAGTTCAGCCGTAGGCAGAACCGGCGGCCGAGAGCCGGCACCCGTGACCGGCAGGGGGCTGGCAAAGGGAGCGCCGCCACTGGAGTTCCAGACGGCGGTGCCGGTGCCGGGGCAGGGAGAGTGGGACCGGACCGGCCCGCTCCGGACCCTGATTCGGGCTATGGATCAGGCGTGGACCGGCGCCCGGCCTCAGCCGGTGCGTGTGCTGCCCGAGGTGGTGATGCTCTCCGACCTGATCCCTTCCGCAATTGGCTGTGGGGAGCGTCCCGGCGCCGTGCCGATAGGGCTTGACGTGGAGAGCCTGGCGCCGTTCTGCCCCGATTTGGCGGAGGGGCCGCACTTCCTGATCACAGGTCCGGCGGAGAGCGGTAAGACGACCATGCTTCAGTCGTGGCTGCTCTCACTGGCGGCTGCCTATTCGCCCGCTGAGCTCATGCTCTGGCTGGTCGACTTTGGCGGCAGTGGTCTGTCGCCGCTGCGGCGGCTTCCCCATGTAGCGGGAATCGCCGGTGATGGGGTTCAACTGGCGGACGCTGTGGGGGCTCTGGGCCAGGCGCTGCAGGTGCGGCGGCAGGAAGTGGAGGCCCACCGGGGCAGCGGTGGCGACGCCGGAGATGAGAGAAGCATCCTGGCGCGGCATCCCCGACTGGTCCTGGCGATTCACGACTTTGATGGTTTCCGGGAGGGCCTTCCCGCCGGGACGAAGGAGCGGCTGGAGCAGCTGATTCGCCGGGAGCGGGGGCTGGGGTTCAATTGCCTGGTCAGCGGATTGTCCACTGTGTTTACCGCAAGTGCGGACCCCTTATGCCGGGCCTTCCGGGAACTGCAGACCGGCTGCCTCGTGGGGAGCACTGATCTGAATGATCTGTCCGTTTTCGGTGCCCGGCTGCCGAGTTCGGAGACCGGAAAGATGCTTCCCCCGGGGACGGGGTATTACCTGCGGCGGGGGCGGGTGCGGAAGTTCCGGGCCGCCACGCCCAATGGGGGGGACCGGAGCCTTGCCGATTGGGTCCGCTTGTTGCAGGATGCCGCCGGTGTCAAGTCGTGAGGGGGTGTTGGAGTCGGAGCGAGTCATCGTCAGCGTGAAGGGCCCGTTTGCGGAGCATGCGCTTGATCTGGCAGTTCCCGCCGGGCTGGCGGCGGCCGAGTTGATTCCGCTGCTGGCTGCCGCTTTGGGCGGGGACGCTGATGATTCCTTTGAGTTGATCGCCTTCCCCCCGGGGCGGGCGCTCGGGCCGAACGAGACGCTGGCCGCTGCGGGGACCTGGACGGGCGCCTGGCTGGTCCTGGAGCGGCGCCCTGCATGAGAAAAGCCCTTCCGCCGGTGCTCGGGCGGAAGGGCTTTTCTTACCGTAGCAATTCGTAGAAGCCCCAGAAGATGATGAACAGGCCAATTGCGGTGAGGAACCCCTGCTCGAACGGTGACGCGGGCGGGGCCTTCCAAAGGATGGCCCTGTGTGTCATGTTGCGGAAATGCTTCCGGAAGATGATGATCAGCATCCCGCCCGCAATCCCAATCAGTTCGAGAATCACTTCTCTGCTCATGGAGAACCACCTCACTTAGCATCGACATCCCAGAAAACACTGAGACCAAGCCCGGCGCCCACACCCAATTCGCCTTCACCGGTGGTCAGGTGCGCTGAGGCGCCGGCACAAGCGGCGCATCCGCGCAGCCCGATGGTGACGCTCCAATCGAACACATTCAGTTGTAAGCCCGCCTCGGCTTGGACCCCGTAGGCCATGGCTTCGAGTTCGATTCCGTCAAGGCCGATGCTGCCTTCCACTTCAACCCCGAGAACCTTGGCGCCGGCCTCGGCGCCAAAGTTGACATCGTCAGTGCCGTATAGTTTCTGTGAGACCTCAGCCTGAAGCACGTTTCCCTCGATGTCGGCTTCCAGCCCGCCGTCGAAGCCCATCCTATCGGTCCTGAACGCCTTGAGGTTGGCGGAGAAGTGGCCAGCATTGGCCTCAACCTCCGTGCCATGGCCGAGGTTTTTCTCGTAGTGCAAGGCATCAAACTCGGCGTCGGAATCCATCAGCGAAGCGTGGGCCTGCCAGTACCCGGCAGTCCAGCCTTCCTTCTCTTCTGACCCCCACCGCTTGCGTTTGACGCCGACCACCGCCGCCAGCCCGGCAATGTAGTCCGCTTGGGTGACGCCTTCGTTCAGGCCCCTGCCCGTGGTCCCCCGCAGGAACTGATCGACGGCCAGCAGCGGGATGTGGGACAGCGCCTCGTAGCCGGCCACCCCCAGGGTCCCGAGCCCGACCAGGGCACGGCCCGGGAAATCGGGCACGAGCCAGCCCGGCACCACCGATTCTACCATCTGCCAGATGCGCTCCACACGGCTGCGGATGATCGCCATCTCCACGGCTGTCCGGTCTGCGTCGCTGAACGCATCCCCCTTGGCCGCCAGGAAAGCGGCCATCTCCTCCAGGTGCTCCGACAGGTCGCGTGCGCTCCGGGTGGCGAGGTACGTATAGTCCTCCACCTGCGTCCGCTCCCGGACTTCCCACGTGAGCGTACTTACTGCGCAGGAGATGTCCCAGCCCACGTTCCGCAGGTCATCGCTCCGGCGCCGAAGCAGCGCAGCCAGGCTGCTGAGATCCTCCGGATCAACCAGAATCCGTGTCATTTTTGTTCAACCCCGTCCTGGATTTTGCTCGGCTGTTACCACGAAGCCTGCGGCTCCGGGAGGTGCGACTCGATCAACCGGACTGTCTCCTGACGGATCGCGTCCCGGGAACTCGACAGGACGGAAACCACGTGGCTACCGTCACGCACGACGGCGCCGAGCCGCCAGATGCCACTCCGCCCTGCGAGGACGCCGAAACCATCGGATTTCCAGCTCCGGCCTTCCTGAAAGAGGCAGGCCAGAGAGGCGTTTAGCGTGGGGTTCGCCAGCGTGGCTCCCACCGCCGCGGCCAGGGGAGAAGAGAGGCCGGACTGCGCAAGGAAGGTGCCTGCTGCTTCGGCGCCGGCTGCTGCCGCCGTCAGCCACGCCTCGGACAAGGCGGATTTGAGCACTTCTTCGCCGGGAAGGTCCGGGTCAGGCGCGTCAGCGAAAGCCATGAGTTCCTGTACTCGTTCCGCAAGGCGCCCGATTTCCGCCGGCACCATCTCGACCGTGAGGCCCTGATTGTTGGTGCGGCACGTTTGCACGGCGCCCTGGCGGGTGACGTGAAATATGTACTGCTCCGGCGAATGCGAGGGGCGGTTCACCGTCAGCAGGAAAGTCACTTCGGGGAACGCACAGATGCTCATGATGGCGCCGAGCCTGGGTTCGACCAGCAGCCTGTTGTCGGGGCGGATCCGAATCATGCCGCGGCCCAGCAAGTCCGCCCGTACGGTGGCCAACCGCTGGCGAATTTCGTCCGCCAGCATGCCGGGGAACGGATCAGGCAGGCCGATTAAAGTAGTGGCACCGAGGACGCCGCCCAACAGGGCGTACTCCTCACGCGTCACGGTGACAGGCGGACCGGAGAGAACCGGCATCGAATCTTCCCCCTTGAATGACTCACCGCTTGACCGTCAAACAACTATTGTATGATTCTCCTTAATTCACCCAATTCCTTCCTTCTCTGTCTGAGATCATCCTGATTCCTAGGCGCAGAGGAAAATTGTTGTCCAAATTCCGGAAACGACACAGTTCGCTAAAACCTGCAGAGCGCTAACTCCGTCTAACCCATGTAGCCGGAACTCCGGGAGGGTATTGCATTTGAAACGTTGGTTGCTCGGTATATTGCTTCCATGCCTTTTGCTCGTGCTGGCACTGCCCGCCTATGCGGCGCCGACCGTGGAAATGAGAGCCGAAGCCTCCGGCGGCGGACGGGTCCGGTTCGGTGGCTGGGCCACGATCCTGGTCGACCTGACTAACCAGGGCGCCGAACTCTCGGCCGAACTGGTGGCGACCAACCTGGACGGCCCGGTCTGGGAGCGCTCGCCTGAATATGTCGTGCCTCTCACGCTACCCGCGGGCGCCAAGAAGCGGGTGCCCCTTGACCTGCCCGTCTTCAACGGGGGGCGCATCAAGGTCGTCCTTCGCTCCGGCGGCACGGTGCTCCAGGAGCAGACCGTCACCCTGATGAACCTTTCGCCCGACGCGCTCTACATCGGCCTGCTTTCCGACGATGAACTGGGCGTGCCGGCCCTGGCGCGCCTCGGCGGCGGGCGCGAAGGCGCCGCACAGGTCGCCCGGCTCACATCCGGCTCGTTCCCCTCCAGCGCAGCCTTGCTGGAGTCCTTCAACGTAATTGCACTGGCCCGCTATGATACGGGGACGATGAGCCGCGAGCAATTGCGGGCGCTCGAAGCCTGGGTGGCACGGGGCGGCACGCTCCTGCTGGCTGGCGGGCCTGAATGGAAGCGGACTTTCGGGGCGCTGCCGCCGGCCCTGACGCCGGTGGACGTGACCGGCTCGCGGGAGGCTGACCTCAGCAGCCTGGCAGGACTTTCCGGCACGCCCCTGGCGGCGAAGGGGCCAGTCAGCGACGGCAAGCAGCTCCGGGGACAGGTCCTCGCGGCCGACGGGGCGACGCCCCTGGTTGTGACGGACCGGGTGGGCACCGGGCGGGTGGTCTATCTGGCGGCTGACCCGTCGCTGGAGCCCCTGGTCGGGTGGACGGGCCTGACGGGCCTGCTGGACCGCCTGCTGGGCGCCCAGGTCAACGCGCCATTCTACGACCAGGGCAACCTCGACAACATGATGATGGGCGCCCTGCAGCAGTTCCCCGGCCTCGGTCTGCCGTCGGCGTGGGTGCTCGGCTCCATTCTCGGCGGATACATGCTGCTGGTCGGTCCCATCAGCTATTGGATCCTGAAGCGGCTGGACCGGCGGGAGTGGCTCTGGCTCACCGTGCCCGGGCTTTCGCTGGCCTTCGTAGGCGCCGTTTACGGGGCGGGGCTGGGCAAGCAGACCAACTTGATCAGCCACCGCATCACCGTCACCGAGATGGCGCCCGGGGCCGAGGCTGCCACCATGACCTCGTACACGGGCGTTTACGCCCCGAGCCGCAGCCGGTTGGATGTGGACCTGGGCGCATCCCGGATGGTCAGGCCCCTGGCGGTCTTTTACGGCAGGGAGGGCGACCGCTCCGTCCGCATCGTTTACGGCGACCGGACGACCGTGGAGCTGCTCGATCTGAACAACTACTCGATGAAGGCGTTTGCCGTGGCGGAGGATGTCGCCGTCCGCGGCGGGCTTCAGATATCCGGTGTCAGTGTGGATCAATTCGGGCAGCTGACCGGGCGCATCGTCAACAGACTGGACCGGCCCGTCCGGGATGTGCAGGTGGCCGCAGGCGGCGACTGGGAGAGCCTTGGCACGCTTGAACCTGGCCAGACGTCGGACGAGTTCACGGTGGACCTGGCGGCGACGAACTTCGGGCCCAAGGGCGTGCCGATGATGATGGCGCCGGGCCCGCAGGAGTACAGCCCCGAGAACGAGCGCCGCAGCATGGTGCTGAACGCCCTGTTCGGCTGGGAGCGCCAGCAGGCGACGACGGGCGTGATCGCCGTGACGGCCTGGACGGATGAACCGGTGGTCACCCCGGCCGTGCCGGCCATCGGGCGGACGACGGGCGGGACCAACCTGATCTACGCCAAGGCGCCCATTCCGGCGGACCCGGCCCAGGGGCAGGTGCCCCCCGGCGTCGTCGTCGGCGTCCACAGCAGCGGCCCCGGCTACGGCCGGTCGCCGTATGGTTACAGCCTCGGCCAGGGCGCCCACACCTTCAGCATGATTCTGCCGCCGATCGATCCCGCCAAGGTTGCGGAAGTGAAACTCCACACGCAGATTATGGGGAGCTCCCGCGGCTGGTCGGTCGCCGTAAAGAATCAGAAAACCGGCGAGTGGGCCGAGCTTGAAAACCAGGCCGTCCAGACGCTGAAAGACTGGCAGACCTACGTAGGCGCCGGCGGCTTGATCGAACTGCTGATCGATGTGACGGAACATGAACAAATGATGCCGCCAACCGTGTCTGTAATGGGGGTGGCCGGTTAATGCTGAGAGTGGAAGGACTGCAGAAAAACTTTGGCACGTTTGCGGCCGTCTCCGACATGAACCTGACGCTGACGCCGGGCTCCATCTACGGTTTCGTCGGCCCGAACGGCGCCGGCAAGACCACGACCATGAAGATGATCGCCACGCTCCTGAAGCCCACTGCCGGCGCCGTCTTTATCGGCGAGGCGGAAGTGACCCGGAGCCCCGCGGTCGCCCGGAAGCACCTGGGCTATATGCCGGACTTCTTCGGCGTGTACGATGACCTGAAGGTCCTGGAGTATATGGAGTTCTATGCCGAGTGCTACAAGGTGCCGCGGGCCGGGCGGGACCGGCTGATCGGCGATTTGCTCGAGCTGGTCAACCTCTCGGGCAAGCGGGACGCTTACGTTGACAGCCTGTCCCGGGGCATGAAGCAGCGGCTCTGCCTGGCGCGCTGCCTCGTGCACGATCCCGATTTGTTGATCCTCGACGAACCGGCGTCCGGCCTGGATCCCCGGGCGCGGGTGGAGATGCGGGAGCTCCTGCACGAACTGCACCGGATGGGCAAGACGATCCTGATCTCGTCGCACATCCTGACGGAACTATCGGAGATGTGCACGCACATCGGCATTGTGAGCCAGGGGCGGCTGGTGGTCTCCGGGCCGGTGGCGCAGGTGCTGCGCCGGGCCGGCGCCCGGGTGATGGAGATACGCGTGGCCGGCGACCCTGAGCAGGCGGCTGAGCGGGCAAGGGCCGTGGCCGGCGTGACGGATGCCCAGGTGGACAAAGGCGTGGTCCGGGTCGGCCTCGACGGCGATGACCAGGCCGTGGCGGCGCTGCTGGCGGCCCTGGTGCAGGCCGGGATTCCAGTGATCCACTTTGCGGAAGCTCAGTCGAAGCTGGAAGATGTCTTCATGGCGATTACGGGGGGTGACGGAGAATGAAGCTGCCTGTGGTCAATCCCGTGCTGGCGCGGGAGTCGCGGGTGCGCATGCGGGGCTGGAAGGCGCCGGCGCTGATTACCCTCTATGTCGGCGTGCTCGGCTTTATCGCCTGGTTCATTCTGGCCGTTACCCGGGCCACGGGGCAGCGCTTTGCCCCGGAACTGGGCGGCACCATCTTCGCGATGCTGGGCGTGGCCCAGTTCGGCCTGCTGGTCTTCGCGGCGCCCGGGCTGACCGCCGCTGCCATCGCGGGGGAGCGGGAGAAGCAGACGCTGGACCTGCTGCTGATCACGCGGCTGACGCCCCTGCAGGTGGTGACGGGGAAGCTCTGGGCGGCGGTGGCTTTCACCCTGCTGCTGATGTTCTCATCCCTGCCGGTCTACAGCCTGCTCTTCCTCATGGGCGGCATCGCCCTGACCAACCTGACCAGGACGATTGTCGTGTATGTAGTGACGGTCTTCCTGCTGGGCGCCGTCGGCATCTGGTTCAGCGCCATCTTCAAGCGGACGCAGGCGGCGGTGATCGCTGCCTACGGCCTCGCCCTGGGCTGGATGCTGGGCCTGTTGATCACCAGCATCCTGATCTTCCAGGTATTCACCCGGTCGCAGGACACCGTCCCGCCCGCCTGGACCACGGTTTTCGGGTACGCCAACCCGCTTCTCGGGCTGGCGGCGGCCATGGGCGGACCTTTCGGCGAAATCACCCAGCTTTATTCGCGGGTGCTGCTGACGCCGGGCGCCCGGGAAGCGATCTGGTGGAAGTACGTGATCTTTGCCGTCGCCGCCACGGGGCTGCTGATCTGGCTGACGGCCCGGCGGATCCGGCCCTATCAGGAGAAATAGAGACTCAAAGGATGTGGGGGTCCCTGTTACGCTGGTTTTCGGTTCTGGTTCTGGCCATGTTGATGGGGGTGCCGGCGGCGGCCGCATTTGCCGCACCTGCGGTTACGGCGCAGGCGGTGGCGGGCTTCGAGGGGCGGGCGAAGGCGGGCAAGTGGGTGCCCGTCGAGATTACGATTACGAATGCGGGCGTCGAACTGCAGGGCGCCGTGCAGTTTGAAGTCGAGGCCAACCTGGGCGGAGCCCCGGGTTTCCACAAGGGACTTTACGAGACGCCGGTCGTGGTGCCGCCCGGCGCCACGAAGCGGCTGACCGTGGAACTGCCCACCGATTTGATGGCCGCGCCGGCGCTGCGGCTCGTCGGTGCCGGCGGCGAGACCGTGGCCGAGATTCCGTACCAGTTGGAAGAGACGAGCGACGTGCTGGTGGGCGTGCTTGGCGTCGAGCCCGGTGAACTGCCGGCCCTGGGCGGCGCCCGGGTCGCGGAGCGGGCCGTGCGGCTGATCCGGCTGGATCCGGAGCGGCTGCCGGCCGACCCGATTTTGCTGGAAAGCCTGGACGCCGTGCTGCTCGACCGCTTCAATTGGAGTGAACTGCCCGCGCAGAAGCAGCGGGCGCTGCAGGACTGGGTGGAGCAGGGCGGCACGCTGATCGCCGCCGCCGGCCCTGAGGCGAAGCGGCTGGAGGGGTTGGCGCCCTGGATCAGCCTGCCGCTTGGCGACGTGCAGACGGTATCGGTGGCGGGCGTCGGGACGGGGCCCATAGCGGTGGTGGAACCGAACGGCGGCTGGACCGTAGAGTCACAGGTCGGCAGCACCGTGCTGGCCGCCCGGCAGGAGAAGGGGCGGGGGAGCGTCCATACGCTGGCGTTCGATCCCGCACTCGAGCCGTTTGCTTCGTGGCGTGGGCTGCCCGCGCTGGTCACGTCCATGGCCGACCTGCCTCCGCAGCAATGGCCAGGCGGCGGGATGCCCCAGGCGATGGGTATCAACATGGCCCTGGCTGACAGTCTGAACCAGTTCCCCATGCGGGAGATTCCTTCATCCAGGCGGCTGCTGGTAGTTCTGGGCGTTTACGCGCTGGTGATCGGACCGGTTCACTTCTTGCTGCTCCGGGGGCTGCGGCGGCTGGGCTGGGCGATGTTGACCTTACCGGTGCTGGTTGCTGCCGGGGGCGCCGGGGTCTGGGCGTATACGAAGAGCGCCCACGCCTCCGACCTGCTCGTCAACACCGTATCTGTGTTGGAAGCCCAGCCCGGTGCCGGGGCGCTGCGGGTCAGGATGCTGAGCGGCTTCTTCACGCCGCCCGGGGCCTCCCACCGGGTCGCCGCCGGGCATGCACTGCTGACGCCGGTGCCCCCCACGTATATGGTCCGCCCCGACGGCAGTGGCTCGATGCCGCAGTTGGCGTCGACTTTCTCGGAAGGGCGCCAGGCGCAGCTCGGCGCCAAAGCGGAGTGGGGTATGCAGGCCGTAAGCGCCGAGGCGGTGGTACCCATTCGGGGCACCGTGGCCGGCGCCTTGACGGTCGATGCGCAGGAAATGACCGGGCGCCTGACCAGCCATCTGCCGTTCCGGCTGGAAGATACCATTGTGGTCAGCGGCACGGGCTTTCTGAAGCTAGGCGACCTGGAGCCGGGCGCCACCGTTGGCGTTGCATTATTGACACCGGCCTTTGCCCAGGAGTTCGAAGGCGAGATTCCCCTGGCCGAAGTCCTGATGCGGGCCTCGCAGTTCGATGGCGGCCCCGGCCCCGGCGACTACAAAATCATGCGGCGCCAGCAGGTTGGCTGGGCGGCGGTCAGCGCCATCAGCTGGGTGCGCTCCGCCAGCCAGCCCCCGGCGGTGCTGATGGGCTGGACGGATTATCAGGCGCTGCCCGTCACGGTGGACGGGCGGAAGGTGGCCGCGGCGCGCGGACTGGCGCTCTACGTGCAGCCGCTTCCCGTCAGCTTAGCGGCGGGCGAGTTTGCCTTGCCGGCCAGCATGGTGCCCGGTCGGATTGTGGATTACCACGGGATGGCCATTCAGGCCGTGCCCGGCTGGAACATGGCGCAGGGCGAAGAGGCGATCATCGAATTTACGGTGCCTGTGGCGGCAGTGGGCCGTGCCACCGAAGTGGAAGTGAAGATTCCGCCCCTGGGCGGTCCGCCGGGCGGTCAGGATCCGCTGGAGTACTACCTCTACCGCTGGGCCGATGGCTCGTGGCAGAAGGCTGCGGCCGGCGGGCCGGCGTTCATCGGGCCGGGGGGCGTGGTGCGGGTGAAAGCGGTGCAGGTCATGAGCGACCGGATACCCCTGGGGCGCCCGGGTCTGGCCGTTCGGGGCCGGGGGGTGACGCCGTGATCGCCGCCGACGGCATTTGGGTCAGCGCCGGTGGGCGCTGGGTGCTGCAGAACCTCTCTTTGCAGGTAGGCCGGGGCGAGGTGGCTGCGGTCACCGGGCCGAACGGCTCCGGGAAGAGCGTGCTCGCCCGGGCGTTGGTTGGGCTGACGCCAGTCAGCGCGGGGCGTATTACGGTGGGCGGGACGGACGTGCGGCGGCGGAAAGCCCGCCGGCGGGTCGGCTATCTCCCCCAGCAGGGTGGATTGTACGATTACCTGACGATTGAAGAGAATCTCCGCTTGTTCGCCGGTGCGGCCGGTGTGCCGTGGCGGCAGCGGCCAAAGGTCTGCGGCGATTTGCTGGAGTTGGTGGGCCTGGCGCGGCTGAGCGGTGCGGCGGCGTCGGGCCTGACACCCGGGCAGCGGCAGCGGCTGGCGCTGGCCCGCACGCTGGTTGGCGACCCGGCGGTGCTCATTTTGGATGAGCCGTTGGCCGGGCTGGACGCCGAGGGGCGGTCAGACGTGCGGCACTTGCTGGGTGAAATGGCTGCGATGGGCAAGGCGGTCCTGGTGATCGCCGGCGACCTCGAGGGTTGGGCGCCGAACCGGCGCTGGGTGCTGAAAGGAGGCGAGGCTGCGTGTTCCTAAAAGAGTGGCGGCGATTGTTGCGGGCCTCGTCGACGCCCTGGGCGCTGGCGGTCTATGTGGTCGTGCCGGCTGTGGTGGCGGCGCTCTATTTGAAGACGGCGTACCGCAACCCTGCCGGGCTGATGGCCCAGATGGTGCCCCTGATGGGCGCCCAGGCCCTGAGCAACGTGGGGGCCTGGCAGATCCTGCTGCTGGCGGTCTGGGCGCCCTGGCTCTCGGCGGGCATGCTGGCTGGCGAAGTGGAGGAGCGGACGCTCGATCCGTTCCTGGCCGGGGGCGGGCGGCTGTTCAGCGCCGTCTTTGGCAAGTTGGCGGCGGTGCTGTCGTTCTTTGGGCTGGTGATTGCAGCGGGGCTGCCAGCTTTTGCTCTGCCCATGCTGATCGGGGGCATCAACTGGGGGCTGATGGGCCGGGTGGCCGCCCTGGAAGGCGCCACGGTCCTGCTGATGGCGGGGCTCGGGCTGGCGCTGTCGGGCTTCAGCCGCCGCTCCGGGAGCGTGGTGCTCGCCGGGGTGGCGCTGGGGCTGGCTCTGACGCTGGGAACGGCGCTGGCCGGCTCGGTGCTGGCGCCGGCGGGGCCGGATTTCCGCACGATGCCCGTGCCGCCCCCGGGCATCGTGTTCGACCAGTCTCCCGCTGCTGCCCAGCCCAAGTGGCTACTCGCCAATCCGCTGGTGGGTTTGACTTCGGCCCTGGACAGCCCGGTGCCGACCTTGCTTCAGTTGAGGGGCAACTGGACGGGGCCGATCTATCGGGAGTTCCGGCTCTGGCAGCTTCAGTTGGCCGGAGCGGGGGCGGCTGCGATGCTGAGTGCGGTGGTGGCATGGCTGGCCATGACGGTGCGGCTGCGCTGGCGGCGGCCCCTGTGGCTTTTCAAGTGGCGCCGGCGAAAGGCGGTGGCGATGAGTGGATAGGAAGCAAGACGTAATGCTCGCGCTGGCGCCCTGGCGGGCCCGGCTGACCCTGGTGGGCGCCGTCCGCTGGCTGATAATCGGCCTGGCGGCGGGCGCACTGGCCGCGGCGCTGGTGTGGGCCTGGGCCCATCTGTTCCTGCTGCCACTGGCGAATCGGATTGCGTTTGGTGCGGTCGGATTGGGGCTGGTCGCTGCCCTGGGTTGGGCCTGGTGGCGGCGCCCAAATCCGGCGGCGGCGGCCCGGCGGGTCGACCGGGTGCTCAATCTGGGCGACCGGCTCTCGACGGCCCTGGAGTTCGCCGGGGCGGAGGGGGCGCTGCTGGTGTCGCAGCGTGCCGACGCCCTGGGGCGGCTGCGGGGCTTCGACCCTGCCCGCAGCATACCGGTGCGGGTTGAGCGGAAGTGGCTGATTGGCGCCGCTCTGGCCGTGGCGCTGGCGGCGGCGGCGGCGCTGACGCCGCTGCCCGACCGGGTGCTGCGGCAGGCGGCGGTGAAGACGGCCATCGAAGAGGTCCAAAAGGCGTCAAAAGAAGTCAAAAGTGAAATAGAAAAGGCCCCATTGTCCCAGAAGCAGGCAGAAGAGATCAAAAGAGCCCTGGCGGAGCTTGAGAAGGAACTGAACTCGGCAGAGAAGGCTTATGATCCGGAAGAAGCGGCCAGGCGGGTCCAGGAGGCGCTGGCCAAGGCTGAGGACGCCCTGGCCGCGCTGCCGGGGCCGGGGGCGGAAGCGAAGGCCAGGGCACTGGCTGCCCTGGCCCAGCAGACCGCCGGCGATGCGCAGCTCGGGCAGCTAGGGCAGGCGCTGCAGGAGAAGGACGCGGCCAAGGCGCAGGAAGCCCTGGAAAAGCTGGCCGAGCAGCTCAAAGAAATGTCGGCCGCCGAGCGGGCAGAATTGGCTCAGAAGCTGCAGCGGGCGGGGCAGGCCGCCAAGGGCGACCCGGCCATCGCACAGGCGCTGCAGCAGGCCGGGCAGGACCTGGCCGTGGGCGACGTGACGGCAGCCGCCGGCGACCTGAGCCAGGCGGCGCAGGCCGTGGGGGGTGCCCAGACGCAGGCGAACGTGGCCCAGGCCGTCACCACAGCTGCCGGCCAGTTGAGTGAAGCCGGCGAAGGCGTGCAGGCGGCGGCATCCGGGGAGTTCGACCGGGAGGCCGCCCGCCAGGTGGCCCAGGGCCAAGGCCAAGGCCAGGGCCAAGGCCAAGGCCAGGGTCAGGGTCAGGGTCAGGGCCAGGGTCAGGGTCAGGGTCAGGGCCAGGGCCAGGGTCAGGGCCAGGGCCAGGGCACCGGCGGCACGGGCATGAGCCAGGGCGGCAAGGGCACCGACTGGACCGGCGACCCCGCCGAGTTCGAGACCGTCTTTACCCCCGGCCAGATCGGCCAGGGCAGTCAGGGCGAAATGACCACCGGCCCCCAGGGCACCAGCCTGGGCGGGCGGCAGCTGCCTTACCAGCAAGTGCTGGGCCAGTACACCCAGACCGCCCGCGACCACCTGAGCGCCGCTCAGGTGCCCGATGAGCTCAAATCCGTGGTAGAGCAGTATTTCTCAGACCTGGAGGGTACGCCATGAATGCGGAACGCGTCGTAGAAGGAGTCCGGGCCCTGGAAGCCCAGGTGGCCCGGGCGGTGGTTGGCCAGCGGGAAGTCGTCCGGCAGACCGTCATCGCCCTGGTGGCCGGCGGGCACGTGCTGCTCGAAGGCGTTCCCGGCCTGGGCAAGACCCTGCTGGTCCGCACGCTCGCGGACGCCCTCGGGCTCAAGTTCAACCGGGTCCAGTTCACGCCGGACCTGATGCCCGCCGACATTACCGGCACCAACCTGCTGGTGGACGAAGGCGGCACCCGGTCGTTCCGGTTCATGGCCGGCCCCGTCTTCGCCAACCTGCTGCTGGCGGACGAAATCAACCGAGCCACACCGAAGACCCAGTCATCGCTGCTCGAAGCGATGCAGGAGCGGCAGGTGACGGCGGGCGACGTGACCCGTAAGCTGCCCGCCCCGTTCTTCGTGCTCGCCACGCAGAACCCCCTCGAGCAGGAAGGCACCTACCCCCTGCCCGAGGCCCAACTCGACCGCTTCTTCTTCAAGATTCACGTGCCATTCCCGACGGCCGATGAGCTGTCGAAGATCCTCGAATTGACGCTGCAGCCCGCCTGGCCGACCATTGAGAAGGTCCCCGAGGTGACCGAAGTCCTGGGCAACCCGGCGTTCATCCGCAGCGTGCCTGTAGCGAGCCACCTCAAGGAGATGGCCGTAAAAATGGTGATGGTCTCCCACGCCGCCCAGGACGGCGCCCCGGACGAAGTCCGCCAGTACGTGCGCTTCGGCTGCTCGCCCCGGGCCCTGCAGGCGCTGGTGCTCGCTTCTCAGGTGCGCGCCTTGCTGGAGGGCCGCTTCAACGTCGCCCAGGAAGACCTGGAAGCGGTGGCGCGGCCGGCCATGCGCCACCGCATCGGCCTGAACTTCGAGGCGCAGGCCGATAACGTGGCGCCCGATCAAATCGTGGACGCGATCGTGAAGGCGGCGGCGCCCAAATGAGCGCGGGGACGCTGGCCCAGCAGCTGGGCTACTCGCCGGCCTTCCTGAACCAGATTCGTGCCATGGTGCTGCAGAACAAGCGGATGCTGCCCGGCCCCGGCGCCGGGCGCCGCCGCTCGCCGCGGGCAGGCTCGTCCGTCGAGCTCATGGACTACCGCAACTACGTGCCTGGCGACGACCTGCGCCGCCTGGACTGGAACGTGCTGGCCCGGCTGGATCAGAGCTTCGTGCGGGTCTTCCGGGCGGAGGAGAACCTGCTGGTCCGCATCTACCTTGATATCTCCCGGTCGATGTCCTTCGGCGAACCCCCGAAAATCGCCCTGGCAAAGTCCCTGGCCGGCGCCCTGGCCTACATGGGCCTGTTGGGTGACGACCGCGTCGAGACGGCTGCCCTCGGGGGCCGGGCCGTGCAGCTCATACCGACCGCCATGGGCGAGCACGGCACAGCGCGGGTCTGGAGTTTTCTGGCCGGACTGAGAGCGGACGGCCGCGGGGACCTCCTGCGCCACGCCGCCGAAGCGGCAAACCGCATCAAGGAGCCCGGCCTGACGATCCTCATCACCGACGGGCTGCTCGAAGGCGGGCTGACGCCCGTGCTGCGGGCCCTGCAGGCGATGCGCCACGAACTCGCCGTCATTGAGGTGCTGGACCGGGAGGAGATGGAGCCCACGCTGGAAGGCGACTGGCGCCTGACAGACGCGGAAAACCCCGACCGCCAGGTGGAGGTTACCCTCACGCCCGTCACGGCCGGGGACTACCGGCAGCGCATCTCCGCCTATACCCGGGAACTGCAGGATTTCTGCCGCCGGCAGGGCGCCGCGTACTTCCTGGTGCCGGCGCACACGCCCTTGCCTGACGCCGTCTTCGGGTTGTTACGCGGGACTCTTGCCCGGTGACCATTCATAGAACTCGGCTTTCGTGTAGGCGACCCGGAGCCCGGCCCGCTCAATGTTCTGCCCGGATACGGAACCGTCGCCGGCCTGGGCCGTGATCAACTCGCAGCCCGCGGCCGCCGCATCGCCGACCCGGCGCCGGATCAGCGCCGTCTGCACGCCCAGCCCCCGGAACTTCGGCATGGTGCCGCAAAGGGCCAGGCAGCCGACGCCGTTTTCGATGTACAGCTGGCCGAAGCCGGCCAGTTCGCCGTCGACGCTGGCCACGTAGGTCTGCCAGTCCGGGCGCCCGAACGTCTCGACCATGGAGCCTTGGAGCCACAGGGCCCACGCCGGGTCGGACTCGGCGAAGACCTTGGCCAGGGCCTTCGTGCAAAAAGCCAGCTCTGCCTCCGTCTCGGCGTGGCGGACTTCCACGGGCGGCGGCGTGTGGCTGGAAAGCAGGTCGGGCTTGCCGTAAAGCGCCGCCTGAAAGCCCTGTACGCAGAAGCCTTCATGGGCCAGCGTCCGCAAGAAATTCTCATGGCCGTGCAGGGGCGTCACATCGATGCGCACGGGGACGCCCAGCGACCGGAGCCACGCCACGGCATTCGCCAAATTTGCTTCATCGCCGTCGCCGGCGCCGATAATCCGGTTAACGACCGACCGACCCTTCATGCCCGGGCAGGCAAGCGCAACTAAATGTCCGAACCGCCGCACCTCAGCGCCGTAAGGGTTGCCGGGCCTGGCGGCCAGAAAGGTCATGCGGCTGGCCCAGTGGGCTGCGTCCGATGCCTCGATCCGTCTGGCAAGTAGCCCTGTCACCAAATACACAGGCATCCCTCACTCTTCTTGGGGTCGAAGTAATAATACGAAATTCCTGCACGGGTATCCTGCTTCCGTGCAGAAAGGGGGGCTCAACCGGTGGGTTTCCTGATACCGGCGGCCCTGGCTTTCTCGGTGATCATTCCGGGGATCGTTGCCCTGTACTTCCTCAAACTGAAACGCCGGGAGCGGGAGATCTCCAGCACCTGGCTCTGGCGCCCCGTGCTGCTGGACCGGCAGGCGAACAGCCTGTGGCAGAAGCTGCGGGTCAGCCTGCTGCTGCTGATCCAGCTCCTGGCGGCCCTGGGGCTGATTCTCGCGGCCTCGCATCCCTTTGCGACGGTCAAGGCCGTCACGGCTGGGAATACCGTCGTACTCCTGGACGCCACGGGCACCATGCAGGCGACCGACATGGCGCCGGACCGGTTCGCTGCGGCCCGCACCGAGGCGCGGCGCCTCATTAGCCAGATGCCCGCCGGCGGCAGCATGTCGCTGGTGCTGCTGACGCGCAGCCCGGAAATCCTCGTCGCCCATTCGACCAGCCGGGAAGCGCTGCGCAGGGCCGTGGACGGCGCCCGGCCCACGGCGGGGGACGGCGACCTGGCCCAGGCTCTGGCCCTGGCCAATTCGCTCCTGCGGGGGCGGGAGGGGGACGGCCAGATCATCATCATCGGCAGCGGACATTACCGGGGCGCCGGCGAGATTGCGCCGTCCAGCGTCCCCGTCACCTATATCCCCATTGGCACGGCGGCGCCCAACCTCGCCGTCAGCACGTTCACGACGCGCCTGATCGAGGGGCAGTTGACGGCCTTCGCCCAGATCTCCAACTTCGGGCCGAGCACCGCGAGCGCCACGGCCGAATTCTGGGCCGGCGGCAAGTTGGCGGGCGTTGAGCGGCAGAACCTGGAGCCCGGCGAGAGCCGCTCCTTCACCTGGGCGGTGCCCGACGATGCAGGCGAACTGGAAGTCCGCCTGCCCGCGCCGGATGCCCTCGCACTGGACAACCGGGCGTGGGCCCTGGCCGCCGGGCGGCAGCGCAGCCGCATCCAACTGGTCTCCGAAGGGAACACCTTTCTGCTCAGGGCGCTGCAGCTCATTCCGGGCGCCGAAGTGACCGCGGCGGCCACGCTAAAAGAAGGCGACTATGACCTGTACGTCTTCGACCGGGTCATGCCACCGGCAGGCGCCTTCGCGGGGCGCATGCTGCTGGTCGATCCGCCCGGTCCTACCGAGCAACGATTTGTTGGGGCGATTCTGCCCGCCAAGGGCGATCCGCTTTTGAAGTACGTGGAGACCCAGGATGTGCACATCAACCTCACACACGTGCACACACCGGCGGAGGGTGCCCGGCTGCTCTGGGAAGGGCAGACCGATGGGGGCACCGTCCCCCTGCTCTGGACCGAGGGGAACGACCGGGCCGTCTTTGCGTTTGCCCTGCAGCAGTCGGACCTGCCGCTGCGCATCGCCTTTCCCGTGTTGATCCAGAACCTCTCCGCCTGGCTGCTGCCGCCCGCTCCGGTCGACGCTCCCCAGGTGTCACCGGGCGAGTCGGTCGCCCTGCGCCCGTGGCCCACGGCCACCCGGCTCGATGTGAGACTGCCCGATGGCTCGGACCAGGGGTGGGACGTCACGCCGGGCATGAACCCCCCATATTTGGAAGCGAAAGTGCCCGGGCTCTACCAGGTGACGCAGAAGGTGGGCGGTTCGCCCCGCTCTTCGGCCTTTGCCGTCAACCTCTTCTCTTCCCTCGTCTCCGACCTGGCCCCCCTGCCCGAACTGCAGGTCCCGGTGCTGCCGGAAGCTGGGACGGTCAGGACAGAGGCGCCCATGGATATCTGGCGCTGGCTCGGCTGGGCGGCGCTGGCCCTGGTGGGCCTGGAATGGTGGGTGTATCGCCGTGGGTATTAGCTTTACGCACCCCTGGGCTTTGCTGGCTCTGCTGCTGCCTGCGGCCTGGTTTGTTTGGGAACGGCGGCGCCCCAACCTCTTTACGTGGCTGCGCCTCGCGATAGTCCTGCTGCTGATTCTCGCCCTGGCCGGTGCGGGCATCACGTTCAGCGCCCGCAATCAGGCCGTCATGTTCGTGGCGGACGTGTCTACATCTACCGCGGCAATCCGGCCCCAGATGGAAGAGTTCGTCAAGACCGCCCTCGGCAAGATGAACCCCGGCGATGTGGCGGGTGTTCTCACCATGGCCGAAAACGCCGTGCTGGAGGCGCCGGTGGCGACCCGCCCCACCTTCAGCGGCTTTACCGCCGTCGTCAACCCGGACCATACGGATCTTGAAAAAGGCCTGCGCCTCGGCGCCGCCCTGCTGCCGGCGGGCTACCGGCCCCGGCTGGTGCTGCTCTCCGACGGGCGGGAGAACGTGGGCAACGCCATGGCCGAAGTGCAGCGCCTGCGCCAGCGCGGCTATACGGTGGATGTGGTCAACTTCGCCCCCGCCGCCGCCAGCCCCGAGAGCCTGATCAAGGCGATTGAGGCGCCGGGCTCCATCCGCCTGGGGGAGCGGGTCGACCTGACAATGACGCTGACGGCGTCCGCCGCCACGCGGGGCGCCCTGCGCATCTACGAGGACCGGACCCTGCTCGAGACCCGGCAGGTCAGCCTGTCGCCCGGCGACACGCAGGTCCGGGTCAGCATGGAGAATCTCAAGTCCGGCTACCACCGCCTCTGGGCGACGTTGGAGGCCGAAAAGGACTCGCTCACGCAGAACAACGAAGCCGCCGTGATGGTCAACGTCCAGGGCGCCCCCGCCGTGCTGCTCGTGGAAGGCTTCCCGGGCTCCGGCACTAACCTGGCCCGCGCCCTGCAGGCGACCGGCATGACCGTGGAAGCCCGCACGTCCGATGCCCTGCCGACGCACGCCACACAGCTGGCCCGGTACGCATCGGTCATCCTGGTCGATGTGCCGGCGCCCCTGATCTCCGCCGCGGCTATGGAGGCAATTTCCGGCAACGTCAGGCAGGGCGGCAAGGGCCTGCTGGTCGTGGGCGGCGAGAACAGCTACGCCATGGGTGGCTACGGGGGCACCAAGCTCGAAGAGCTGCTGCCCGTCTCCATGGATATTCCCCAGCGCAAGGAGAAGCCGCCGGTGGCGGTCGCCCTGATCATCGAGAACTTTGAGTCCCAGGAGAAGATCAACGTCTCCAAGGAAGCGGCCAAGGCACTGGTCGACATGCTGACGCCCCGCGACACGGTGCTGGTCAGCGACGCGTGCATCGTGGGCGGGTGGGTCGTGCCGCCCACGAAAGTGACCGACAAGGCGAAAGTCAAGCAGATGATCGACGCAGCGGCGCCCTGCGACCCGCCGCACTATATGGAACACTTCGAGGCTGCGGCGAACGCGCTAAAGGAGATCGACGCCAAAATCAAGCACATCGTCTTCGGTGGCGACGGCGACGCCCAGATGATCTCCATGGGCGAATACGCCTCCCGGGTCGGGCGCATCGCGGCCGCGGGCATCACCGTTACGACGGTGCACGTCAACTATCAGCGCCCGGAAGAGCGGGTGCTGATGGAGCTGATCGCCCGGACGGGCAACGGCCGGTACTACCTGGCCGGCAACGCGAATGCGACGCCGCAGATCTTCCTGAAAGAAGCCCAGACCATGGCCCGGCCCGGCGTGGTGGAGGAGGACTTCATTCCCGCCATTTTGAGCCGGAGCCCGGTGCTGCAAGGCCTGGGCGGCCTGCCGGCCCTGCGCGGGTATGTGGCGACCACGCCGAAGCCCATGGGCGAAGTGGTGCTCCAGTCCGCCCAGGCCGACCCGGTGCTGGCGACCTGGCAGATCGGTTTGGGCCGGGCGGCGGCCTTCACGTCCGATACCGGCGGCCTCTGGTCGGCGGATATGGTCCGCTGGAACGAGTTTCAGCGCTTCTGGGCCAACGTGGTCACCTGGACCATGCCTGCCGCCGAGGAGACGGGCATGCGCACCGTTGCATCGGTGGTGGGCGGCAAGGCGAAAATGACGGTTCAGCTGCCGGGCGAAGGCCTGGAAGTCGGCGGCGTGGGCGGGCCCAACTCCTGGCCGCCCAACCTGACGGCGGGCGTGATCCGGCCCGACGGCTCGACCCAGGTCCTGCCCCTGCAGGCGACGGCGCCGGGCCAGTACGAAGGGGAGATTCCCGCTTCTATGCCCGGTCCGTATCTGGTGAAGCTGAGTGCCGGCACGAAGCGGCAGAGCGTGCAGCTGGGCGAAACGTTCGTGGTGGCGCCCTACAGCCCCGAGTTTGCCACAGGCGCCGCCGACCCGGCGTTCATGCAGCGGCTGGCGAAAGCCGGCGGCGGCGCCGTGCTGACGGATGCGGCCGCGGCCTTTGCAAAGAACCTGCCGAAGGCGCCGGGCCGCCTGCCGCTGGATCACGCCCTGCTGGTGCTGGCCCTGCTGCTTTGGCCGGTGGACATCGCGATGCGGCGCCTGGCCGTGACGCCGGTGGAAGTGGCGGCGGCCCTGCGGCGGCGGCGGGAACGGCAGGCCCGGGCGCCGGCCACAGCCGCCGGCGCTGCCGTGCAGAAGCTGCGCGAGCGCCGGGCCGAGCGGGCGGCGGCGCCGCCTCCGCCTCAGACACCTGTGGCAACTCCCCCCGCTGCCGCGGAGCCCGTGGCGGAACAAAGGCCGGTTCAGCCGAAAGAGGAGGGGCTGTTCACCCAGCGCCTCCTGGACGCCCGCCGCAAGAAGAAATAGCGCGCACCGAGGGAGGCATTCCGCCTCCCTCGTCGTATTTCGACCCTCTAAAGGGGTGACTCCGGGCATGTCCTCTCCGCTGCTGCACACGAAGCTCTATCTGCCCCCGCTCCGGCCCGGCCTCGTTCCCCGGCCCCGGCTGACCCGGCGCCTGGCGGACGGCCTGCAGCGCCCCATCACCCTGATCTCCGCACCGGCGGGCTTCGGCAAGACCACCCTGCTAAGCGAATGGCGCGCCGCCGCTGAAGTGCCCGTCGCCTGGCTCGCCCTGGATCAGCACGATAACGACCCGGTCCGCTTCTGGACCTACGTCGTCGCTGCGCTCGCTTGCCTGCCCGATCTCAGCGCCGTGGGCGCCGAGACGCTGGAGCTCCTCCGGACGGTCCAGCGGGCGCCCGCCGAGGAGTACCTCACGCCACTTATCAACGAGCTGGGCGCCGTCGCGGCCCCGGTCGTGCTGGTACTCGATGACTACCACGCCATCGAAGCGCCGCCGATCCATGAAGCCGTCAGTTTCCTGGTGGAACACCTGCCGCCGGGGCTGCGGCTGGTGGTGCTTACCCGGTCCGATCCCCCGTGGCCCCTGGCCCGCCTGCGGGCCAATCGCCAGCTGGCCGAGCTGCGGGCGGCGGACCTCCGCTTCACCGCCGATGAAGCGGCCGAGTTCCTGAACCGGGTGATGGGCTTCGACATATCCCCCGCCGATGTAGCCGCCCTGGAGCGCCGCACGGAAGGCTGGGTCGCCGCCCTGCAGATGGTCGCCCTCTCGCTGGAGGGGCATCCCCAGCCGGAGGGCTTCATCGCCGCGTTCTCCGGCGACAATCGCTACATCGCCGACTATCTGGCCGAAGAAGTGATCGCCCGCCAGCCCGGGCCAGTGCAGGAGTTCCTGCTCAGCACCGCCCTCATGGGCCGGTTCACGGCCTCCCTCTGCGAAGCGGTCACGGGACAGGCGGATGCGCAGGCCACCCTGGAGGGCATCGAGCGGGCCAACCTCTTCTTAATTCCCCTGGACGCCGAGCGGCGCTGGTACCGGTATCATCACCTGTTTGCCGACCTGCTGCGGGCCAAGCTCACGCAATCGCAGGCCCATCTGATACCGGATCTGCATCGCCGGGCCTCCCGTTGGTACGAGGAGAACGGCTTTGGCATCGAGGCGGTGGAGCAGGCGCTGGCCGCCCGGGAGTATGATCGGGCCGCCGACCTGATCGAGGCGAACGCGCACGGCTGGTGGGCGCTCGCCGCCAGCCAGTTTCTGCAATTGATGATGAAGCTGCCAAGGGAGGTAGTGGAGCGCCGTCCTTCCTTCACCACCTATCTGGCCTGGCTGAAGATCGTGACAGGTGAACTGGATGCGTCCGCCGCTTTCCTGACGGCGGCGGAGCAGCATCTGGGCGCGCAGCCCGACCCCGCCACTGTTGCTTTCCTGTCGCTGATGCGGACCTACATCGCAGAGCTGCAGGGGCAGCCGTACGTGGTGACGGATGAAGTCCGCCGGGCGTCGGGCTACATTCCGGGGACATACGTGGCGATGCGCAACAGCGCCGACGTGGTGCTCTCCTTTATTCTGGAGATGAGCGGCGAGGCGGAGTCCGCCGTGGACCTGCTCACCGCCGCAGTCCGCCGTGAACTGACTTACAATACGTACGTCACCATCCCCATCGCCATCAGCCGCATTGCCCGGATTCGCAGCGTGCAGGGGCGCCTGGCAGAGGCGGAAGCGCTGCTGCGGCAGTACCTGGGGATCATCGAAGAGAAGGGCGCCCGGCGGTATTTCATGAACGGCAACCTGCATGCGGCCCTGGGCAGCGTGCTGCTGCAGCAGGGGCGCCGGGCGGAGGCTCAGGCGCTGGCCGAAGAGGCGCTGCTGCAAAACGAGCGCTGGGGGATTGCCAATGGGCTGGTGCTGCCGCTGCATGTACTGGCCCGGGTCCGCCAGGCCATGGGGGATCTGGCCGGGGCGCAGGCGGCATTGGACCGCCTGGAGGCGATCATCCGAATGGGGCGGACGCCCGTCAATGATCTGGCCGCCGAACTGAGCGCGACGAAGATCCGGCTCTGGCTGGACGGGGGCGATGTGGCGGCTGCCGCCCGCTGGGCCGAGGAGCGGGGCCTGCGGCCTGATGCGCCCGTCAGCATCCGACAGGAGCCGGAGTTGATTGCCTACGCCCGCTTGCTGCTGGCGCAGGGGCGGCAGGCGGAGGCGGGCGCCTTGCTCCGGCGCCTGGAGGCGGCGGCCCGGGACGGCGGGCGCCCGGGGCGTGTGGCGGAGATCGCGGCGCTTGTCAGCCGTCCCGCCGCCGCCGGGTCACCGCTGATCGAGCACCTGAGCGAGCGGGAGCAGGAGATCCTGAAGTGGATGGCCGAGGGGCTGTCCAACCAGCAGATCGCCGATCGCCTCTATTTGAGCGTAGGCACGGTCAAGTCGCATATCCATAACCTGTGCGGGAAGTTGGGCGCCCGGAGCCGGACCCACGCCGTGGCCCGGGCCCGGGAACTGCATCTGCTGTGAAAGGAAGCCTCCGCACTCCTCCTGCGAGGAATGCGGAGGCTTTATTCCGCTCCTGTGAGTTGCTCACTCGCTCCTGCGGGTTGCTCACTCGCTCCTGCGGGCTTGCCCACTTGCTCCTGAAGAGTGCCCACTCGCTCCAGCGGGCTACCCACTCGCTCCGAAAGGCTGCCCACCTATTGCTTGGACGCTGCTGCCTCGCCCTCACCCTCTGATTTCGGCTTGATCACGGCTTTCGTCCAATTGGCGAACACGACCTTGCCGAAAGTATCATCTTCGCCGATCTCCGTCGGCATCTCGTACCAGACGTCATCCCGCAGCTCGATCCGGGCCGACTCGAACAGGAGCTTCAGCCCCCGGATGGTTGGCGCCTTCACTTCGTGATGATACTTCACCGGGTAAGTATCAGGCTCGCGCACCTTGGTATCGGAAGGCGGCTTCACGGCGCTGATGACCAGGAGAAACTCGGCGGTCACCTCGCGGAAGACGATCTTTACCCAGTTGGTTTCGGGCATCGACAATTGCTGCTTGCCGCACTCCATGATCTGCACGCCCACCGCTGCGTTCCCAAAGAGCGTACCGGGCGCCCCGACCCGAATCTTCGGCAGATCGCCATAAAGCGGGAACTGCACCCTCTCCGGATTCACCGTATGAATCTTGCCACCCGTCAGCTTTCGCATATCCATGCACCTCCTGTACTCGTCCGGTATCCACTACGAAAGAAAGGGGATAGATGTTCGAAGGTCCGCATCATTCTTGAAAAAACATGCGGAAGGAGCGATATTCGGCTGAGACGATCTGCCCCCGGCGTTCCGTCGACTGATCGCCTTTCAGAGTACGGGTCTTGAATGTGGGAATGGGAACGGGATTTTTACCACTGGGAAGGATTTTTACCACGGAAAACGCGGAAGGGGACACGGAAATCGCGGCGGTGGAAGTGGGCATGGACTTGTCAGATCCGCGCCATCCGCGGCCATTTTATTGTCCTATTCAGTGTCCTCCGTACTTCCGCGCACTCCGTGGCAAAATGTCTCCATTACCTCACATAAGCAGCCTACAATTGCATAAGCGTGCACAGGACTAATTGGAACATGCTTACGTAGAAGGGATAGAGCGGTTGTCAATCGAAAAGATTGCACACCTGCAAGATCTGGGTGCGAAGGGTGATCCCAGGTCGTGACGAGGGGTGTTTGAGTGAGACGACCGCCGCGTCCATTCTTCGGATTTCTCCTGACGCTCTGTGCCATCGCCGCACTCATGCTGCTCTGGCTCGTCAGAAATCCCTTTCCACACCCGAACGTGTCATGGCTGACACTGGCAGTGATCGCTCTGACCACGGCCCTGAGCACCCGATTCAAGTTCTCCTACCAAGGCCTCGGGGTCACTCCCACCCTGGCCTTCGAGACGGCGGCGGCGATTCTTGTGGGACCCTGGTGGGCCTTGTGGGTGTCGCTGGCAGCCATGCTGTTGGATATGTGGCTCTACCGCCATCACTACCAGTGGTACCAGCAGGTTTTCAACACCACGCAATGTATCATCTCGTTCGGGCTGGGGATGGGCGTAGTCGCATGGCTGGGGGGAAGCCCCGGGCAGTTTGATTTTCGCAGCGTGATCGACCTGGGAGCCGTGGCAATCGGTCTCTCGGTGTACCTGGTCGGTTCAGCGTTTTTGATCGCTTTGGCCATCTGGCTGTCGCGGCGAAAACCCCTGGGCCCCCTTCTGACCCAGTTGTTCTCGACGGCCACACTCTACCATCTGGCCCTCATTCCAGTCGGCGTCGTCCTTGCCGCCCTGTACACCGTGAACCCCGCATTGGCCCCGATCCCACTCCTGCTGATCCTCGCGATCCACAAGTTGGGCGATCTGAAAACGCAGCTGGCCCGAGACGCGCAGGCAACCATCGAGACCATGGCGCGGCTGGTGGATGAACGCGACCGCTACACGCACGAACACAGCAAGCGAGTGGCAGTCTATGCGTGCGCCATCGGTCAGGCCATGGGACTGCCGGCCGAGCAATTGGACTGCTTGCGGCGCGGCTGCCTGATTCATGACATCGGGAAGGTGGTCTGGTCCGACCACATCCTCAAAGGGGAAGGGCGCCTCACTCCGGACCAGTGGGAAGAGGTCCGAGACCACGCTGAAGTCGGCTACGAGCTGGTGAAGGACCTGGATCCCTATCGCAACTGTGCGATGATCGTCAGGCACCATCACGAACGCTTCGATGGGAAGGGCTACCCGACAGGCCTACCCGGCGAGGCGATTCCCATGCTGGCCCGTATCGCCGGCGTGGCGGATGCCTTCGATGCCATGACTTCCCGCCGCCCGTACCGGAACGCCGTAACACCGGACGAGGCCCTGGAGGAGCTTGCCCGCCATGCGGGAAGTCAGTTTGATCCATCCGTGGTCGCCGTTGCGATGACAGCGCTCCGGGAGGCAGCGCGACAGCACCGTCAGGACTGACCTGACGGTGCTTCCTCTTTTTCGTCATCATCTCAACCAGTCGTTCAAACTTTCGATAGGAGCGGAGGGGGGTGGTTTAGCCGCATGATCAAGACAGTACTTAACAGGGAGGATATCGATCATGCAGATCGCACTTGGCCTCGTCTCCGCCGGCATCGCTTACGCCGGTATCGCCGGAGTCTACCTCAGCCAGCGGACCGCCCTCATCGCCCTGATGGTGGTCGGCATGACCCTTTGCGCCTTGGGCATGAAGCCGGACAAGTACCCCTTCACCAACCCCTTTATGATCGCCGGGTCCCTCGTCGGCGCCGTCGCTTTGCTCATCGGCCTGGCAGGCATCTTCGGCTTCAAGCTGCCCTATGTGACAGACGCCCGAGCCGCACTCATCGGCGTAACCGCCCTCATGGCGCTGAAAGTGGCCATCGCCCTGCTCCGGGGCGCCGCGGCTTGAGCCATGATTCGCTACGCAATTCAGGTGGAAGGGCACCTGCCGGCGGCCTGGTCGGGCTGGTTCGAGGGGCTCACCTGCACCTGCCTGGCGGACGGACGGACGACCCTGATTGCGGGGAAGTTGACCGACCAGGCGGCCCTGCACGGCGTGCTGACCCGCATTCGGGACCTGAACCTGATTCTGATTTCCGTGCAGCGGCTTCCGCCCACGGAGGAGGAGGGAGAGGAATGAACCGGCAGGCGGGCCTCATCGCCGCCGTCAGCACGACGGTCTTGATCATCGCCTTTGACGTGGCCATCGCCATCCTGGCCCTGACGCTAACCCCGACGCCCTGGACGGGTATCGAGGCTCACGCTGCTGCGTATAACCCCCTGCCGCTTTGGCTGACCATCGTGCCGTCCCTGCTGCTGGCGCCTTCGTTCCTGGGCCTGGCGGCCTGCCTGCACGAGGAGGCCGCGCCGCAGCACCGCCTCCTGACTCGCATGGGGCTCGCCGCTGCCGCCGTCTACACGGCGCTGGTGGCGCTCAATTACACGATTCAACTGACGGTGGTCCGCAGCGGGCTGGTCAGCGGCGAGACTGACGGTCTGGCGCTCTGGACGATGGGTAACCCGCAGTCGATCTTCTGGGCGCTGGAAGTGGTAGGCTACGGGTTCATGAGCCTCGCCGGCTGCTTCCTGGCGCCCGCGCTCGGCCCGGTCCGGGTGCGGCGGGCGCTGTATGTCAACGCTCTCATCCAGGTTCCGGCAACCCTCGCGTATTTCATCACCGTCAACCCGTACCATCCGCTGGTGATCATCTCGCTGGGCGCGTGGGGCCTGCTTTTCCCCATCGCCACGGGCAGCCTGGCGTTCCGCTACTACGATTCGACCCGCAGAATCCGGTAGAGACGGCGCCCCCCCGGGCGCCTTCACGGCGACGACCGCACTGGCTCGTGCGGGCTCGCTGCCACAATCTCCGTTTCTGCATCGGTCGGCGGGGGGGCAGCCACGGCCCGAGCGGCTGGTTTTCCCTACTTCTGCTTCAGTTCGGCAGGCCTCACTTTTAGCATGCCGTGCATGCCGACTTCATAGTGCCCCGGTATGTGGCAGGCCGTCTCGAAATCGCCTGCGTCCAGCAGCACCAGGGTGACCTCCGCGGTCTGGCCGGGCTTCACGTCCTCGACTTCCACCGCATAGTGGCCGAGGGCGAACTCGTGCAACTCCTTACCCTTGTTGGTCACCACGAAGGTCACTTTCGTATGCTGCTCCATGGTGATGATCTCGGGCTGAATCTTGTGGTCCACCAGGGTGATTTCGATCCGCTGTTCCTGGTTGAAGGGGATCTCCTGGGTCGGATCCTTCTGGACCAACTCCGGCCGGATCTTCGCCCCCAGCAGCTCGGCGGCGCCCGACAGGAGGCGGCCCAGCTTCACCGTCTCCTCATCCAGCTCGTAGAAGCGGAACTGATCCGCCGGCTTGGTGAATTCGTGATCCAGTTCGACAGCGCCGTCTTCAATGTGCACGGCGAGCTTGGGATCGACCGGCTCCAGGGCCGCCTTCACGGTCTTCCAATGCGTGCGGAACTCCTGGAACCGGGCGTGGGCGCCGGGAATATCCTTGCCTTTTCCGGCGTCATTCATTGCCTTGAGGGCGATGAGGCTGTTTTCGATCGGTGCGACCAGTTCAGGATGGCCCTGCGCCGGCTTTTCGCCCGCCTGCGGCGCTGGCGGGGCAGGCGGCTTCGGGCTGCAGCCCGCGGCCACGGCGGCGCCCAGCACGAGCAGAACGGCAAGGGCTTTTGACAGTTGCTGCACCATCGGTTCTCCCCCTTTGTGCATCAATCACATTCATTTGGACGGGCTTTATGGCTGTTGGGTTCTACGGAGGGCGAAAATAAGGCGGCGGGGAGAACCATGCCGGCGCCGCCGGCGTACTATCAGGCAGAAATGGCAGAGGAGGGGTCGGCCGTGCCTGTTGCCGCAAGACTGGCACTGCTTGCGCTCGTGATCGGGGGAATACTGGGACTGCTGGTGCTGGGCGCCGCCGCCGCGGCCGGGCGGCAGAAGAGACTGCCCTTCTGGCTGGCGGGCACGGCCTGGGGGCTTTTGACCGCGGGGATGATGCTGAGCGACTGCGCCGCTGGCGCAGGCATGGGGCCGGGCGCCTTGTCGCGGTCGGCGTTTCCTGTTTTCTTTGCCGGCCTCGCCGGTTTTCCGGTCGCCGTGATTTGGGGGCAGAAACCGTGGCTGCTCAAATGGTTTCTCGCCCAGCTCATCCTGCTGGTCGCCATCGCCCCGGCGTTCTTCACGGCAGTAATCTCTGCACTTTGTTCATTTACGTAAGTCGGCAGGGGGAGTCCGTTCAGAGGGCGAAAGAATAAGGATATCGCCTTGGTAGGGAGGCCATTTCGTGCGCCAGACGTTTCACGATCAGATCCAGGAGCTGCAGCAGCGCATCATTTACATGGGGAATCTGGTCAGCGAGATGATTGACCAGGCGACCCTTTCTCTGGCCCGCAAGGATTCCGATCTGGCCCGCAAAGTCATCGCCGACGATGACGAAATCGACGGCCTGCTGATCGAAGTCCAGATGAAGTCGATGCAGCTGCTGGCGCTGCAGCAGCCCATGGCGCGGGATCTGCGCCGCATCGGGACCGGTATGAAGATCGTCACCGATCTGGAGCGGATGGCCGATCATGCCACGGATATCGCTGAGGTGACGCTGCGGCTCGAAGGTGAGCCCCTGATCAAACCCCTGGTCGACATTCCCCGCATGGCGGGCCTTGCCCAGCAGATGACCCGGCATGCCCTCGACGCATACGTCGGGCAGAACGAGAAGCTCGCCCGGGAAATGATCGCGATGGACCACGATGTTGATGCCATTTACAGCCGGATGTTCGATGAGCTGCTCGGGTTCATGGAGCGGGATCCGGCGGTGGTGAAGCAGGCGACCTATCTGCTGCATGTGGCTGCCTACCTCGAGCGGGTGGCCGATCATGCCACCAACATTGGCGAGTGGACGATCTACATGCTGACGGGCGTGCTGGAAGAGCTGAATGACTGAGCAGAACGCGCCGGAGTCCGTGAGTGCAGCCTTTGGCGGCTGCGCTTCACGGACTCCGGTTTGCTTTTTCCGTCCGGACTATGGCTTGCGATTCCAGAGCTTGATGAGCAGGGCGATTCCCACGAAGGGAATGGCCAGGAGCCCGATTGCCAGGATGATGATGATGATTTCCATGATCCCGATGTTCTCCAGCATCGTGGCTCTCCTCCCGTTCGCTTCATGGGGTATGGTCTCCAGAGGCCGGGGATCGAAGCTGCAATCTGAATGGCCATCCCAAGTACCGATAATGGATGGTGACCGTATCCGGTATCGCATCCCGAAGCTTCCATCCGACCATGACACCCGTCCACGGGGGGCCGTGTTGCGCCGGGGGAAGGACTTGCCGTGCGACATCCCCGGAAACATGCTTGCCCGATGCTCTTCCCAAGTGAATGCTACTGGGTGGATTCGTTTCAGATCTGATTGCCAGGATATATGCTGGACGGCGGGCGCCCTCCGCCACTGTGATGTTGATCAGGCGGACCGGGAACCTGCCGCTGTTTCGAAGGTTGAACCCAATTGCGTGGTATCCGCCCGGCACCTTAGCGGATTCCGACGACAAGGCGGACAGGGGCGGGTTCCTGAAAAACCACGCCGTCGCCAGCAGGTAAGCAGCGCAAAGCGCGAGGAAGGGGGGTATCGCAAATCGGCGCAGCGTTGCTATCAGAACATCACCCCCATCTCACTGTGCAGATGACCGCGTGATCTGCCATTCGTGGCTCTGGACGTTGAACGTCTCGCTCGCACCTTGTTCCGCCCGGAAGGTGATTACCATGCCGGATGGTGGTCACTGTAGACGACGCCCATGGCCAGGACGGTCTGCACGCCCTCATCATGCCAACTCTGGCCCCGCCCGCTGTAGGAAAACGGATGGTAGGGTCTTTCCCAGGCGCACTTTGCCCAGCCCCAGCTGCGCCAGAGGGGTCCGACCCGGTGCGCCAGGGCGGTTACGCACTCATGGTCGGTTTGGAGCAGAAGGGCCATGCCCGCATCGAACGGTTGGGTTGCCAACCCTATGCCGCGGAAGGGGATCGTTCCACGGGCAGTCAGGTGGTTACCGGTCGCGAGCAAGCCTATTCAGACCAGTCCGGTCAGAACTAGCCCGGTCTTGAGCCACCGCCGAGTCATGGCATTGTCCCTCCTTTCTTGAAGGGCTTCAGGGGGCGGAGGAATTCACGGTTGCAGCAAAGTCAGATGCAATCGATTCGTTAGACGAACCGGTCACACAGATCGTTCCGTCGTGACGGCACCAACCAAAAGCAGGGCGGTGTATCGTCGCACACCGCCCTGCCGCCGTTTTACCCCTGCACGCTGCCCATCAGCTTGGGCCCCCGGGGCTGCAGCCCCAGGGCGTCCGGCTCCCGGGTGATGCCCAGGGCATCAAACTCCACCTGGTCAGGCAGCCACGTCGCCACGCCGCCGGCGCCCGTGGCATCCACCACGAAAACCCCGCCGCTCTTACGCTTGCCGTCCTTGATCAGCCAGAGCTGATAGGCCTCGCCGGCCTGCAGTGGCGGCAATCCTTGCGCCTGGAGCGCAATCCGGGTCCCGCTGCCCTCCCGGGCGACAACCACCCGCCCCGTGGCGTTCGGGGCGCCTTCGGTGCCCTGCATCTTGACCGTGCGCTCGATCTGAACGGAATGCTCGAAGCCGGCGAGCCGCTCCTGCAGCCCGTACATCCGCATGAGCGAGTAGGATGCGACCGCCAGCGCCACGACTGCTGCCGCCGCCCAGACGGGCAGGCTCCACCGGCTGCGGCCCCGGGCGGGCGCCACCTTCGCCGCATCGGCCACTCGCCGCAGCACCTTCGCCTTCAGGTCGGGCGGCGGCGTCGCATCCGGCACGGCCAGAGGCAGAAGATTGAGCGTGTCGGCCACCTCCCGGACTTTCAGCTGGCAGGCCAGGCAGGAAGCGAGATGCGCCTCGTACGCCCGCTCCTCTTCTGCAGTCAGCTGACGGAGGCTGTAGGGAATGGCTTCAGGAGCGAGGGGACATGCGTGCATGCGCGTCAGCCTCCTTTCGGCGGGGAGCCATCAAGCATTGTCGCAGCGCTTCCAGACCTAGCCGCACCCGCCCCTTGACTGTGCCGAGGGGAATGCCCAGCTTGCCGGCAATCTCCTGCTGGGTCATGGCCCCGAAGTAGGCCATCTCCAGGGCCTGCCGCTGCTCGGCGGGCAGGTGCATCAGGGCGGACTTGACCTGGGCGCCCATTACGGCCGTTTCGGCCTGACCGGCGGGATCTTCCGCGGGGTCCGGCTCATCGGGCTGCTGGTCAAACCGGCTGGGCATCGCCCGGCGCCGGGCCCTGACGACATCGACCGTCGTGGTGTAGGCCATGTGCAGAATCCAGGAGCCGGCCCGCCCCCGTTCGGGGTCGAACCGGGACGCGCTCTTCCAGACCTTGACGAACACGTCCTGCGTTACGTCTTCGGCGGCGGCGCCGTCGCCCAGCATGCGCAGGGCCAGCGCATAGATTTGGCGCCCGTAGCGGTCGTACAGGTCGCCGACAGCCGCCTGATCGCCCGCGGCCACGCGGGCCAGCAGTGCTGAGTCATCCATAGGTGCCGCATCCCCCCCGTTCACTTGACATACGGGCGTGCTGTCCTGTCGGATCATTCATCTTTTTGACTGAAAAAGTTGCCACGGGATGCGGACAAAGGGGCGACCTGTGGATGTGGCTGCTGCGCAGTGGGCAGCTGGCCCGACCATCAGGTCGCCCCTTTTGGTGACAAGCGGTTACTCCGCCTCGGTTGGTTTTTGCGCCAAAACGCCTGGTCTGAGACGCAAATCTTGATCGAGAGGCCTCGGGAAAGCCGGTTCGCGGGCTATGAGGCCAGAATTCCCGCTTCTCCGTCGGTTTCTGCGCGCTGGGACGGGGAGGGGAGCGCAAAAACCCTCAGAGGGCGGGGCCCCGGGGCCCCTGCCCGTCTCTCAGCCACCAATCGCCCGGCCCCCGACCATTGCACGAATCGCTTCCACTACCGCCTCCGGGTTCTCCAGAGGCACAGCGTGCCCCGAATCGGGCAGCAGCACCAGGCGGCTCCGCGACGAAAGCCCCGTCAACTCCGCCTGGGCGTCTTTCATCAGCCGCCAATGCCGGTCGACGTCCAACCCGCCGCTTCCGGCCTTCAAATCGCACCGGCCGCTGCTCAGAACCAGCAGTGGCGTTTCGCCCAAAGACCCGGCGCCTCCGAGCCGGCCCAGCAGGTCCGGCATCTCCTGCCACTCCTGGTCCACCGCCTGCCACAGGCAGGCATCGCTGCCAAAGGCGCGGGTCGACCAGGATCAGCCCGGCCACTTCATCGGGGTGCGCCTCGGCGAAGAGGCGGGCGTACAGCGCGCCGAGCGAGTGGCCCACCAATATGTACGGCCCGGGGATCTCGGCCCGGTGCAGCAGTTCGTGCAAATCGGCGGCGACCCGGTCCCCCGTGCGCCGGCCCGGGTCGGGGTCGCTCCAGGCGTAGCCCGCCCGGTCGTACGTGCAGACCCGGGCAAACCCAGCCGCTTCCGCCTGCACCAGGCTCCACATGACCGACGTGTTGAAGCGGCCCGCCTCAATTACCACCGTCGGCCCCGAGGCGGCGCCTGTGCAATGTAGATGGAGCCGGCGCCCGTCCACCGCCACCAGCCGGCCCGGGGGCGGGAAACGGCGCCGGGAAACGGCGCCGGGCGGCAGCCCCTGCCAGTGCTTCGTACGCGGCCCCGGCCATCAGCAGTCCGAGGATGACCAGCAACGCAATGATCATGACGACATCCCCTCCTACGAATGGGTACGGCAACGAGCGGCGTGTAACCTCTGTGTACGGACCACGCTGACGAACAGGAATTGGCGTGGCCGGCGCCGTACTCTCCGCCAACAGACAGGAGGGGATCTCCGTGCCGCCAAGGCACCTAAAGAAGGGCAAGGAACTGCCGCCCATCGCCATAGGCAGCCCCCTGACCGCGGAGGCGCTGCCGGCGCCCCTGGTGTACTACCCATCCAAGTACGGCGTCTTCTTCGCATTTGCGTCCAGCCGGGAGGAGCCGCCGGTGCTCTGCGCCTGTGCCGAGGGGGCGATACGCACCCTGATCCGCCTGGCCCGGGCCTCGGCAGAGCCTCCGCCCCCCGGCGATGGCCACCCGCTGCGCCTCCCGCCGTCCGATTACGGCTTCTTCCCGGATCCGATCGCCAGGGACCTCCTGGGGCAGGCGGATCCGATCGGCGCCCTGCGCTTCCGGCCGGGCCTGTGCCACCGCTGCAACCTGAAGGCGCCCGCCCTCCGGTACTGCCACGAGGCGGAAGGACAGCGCTTCGTGCAGACGTATGGCTGGTACATCAACCAGACCTATTTGCGGCTCGGGATTCACCCGCTGTCTCACCAGTATCTGCCGGACGTTTGTCCGCCCGAGTTTCATGATATGCTGGGCCGGATTCATGAACTGGGGGCGCAACTACGGGCTGCACGGGCCGGACTGGCGGCCCTGATGAACGGCGACCGGCGCGCGATTCCCCGCAGTGAGCAGTCGCACTGGCCGAATGTTACGAAGGCCGAGGCGGCAGCGCTGGAGGCGATCGAATGGCAGCTCGGCCGGCCGCGACGGGAACTGGGGAACGCCGTGCAGAACATTACGCGGTCCGAGTTCGGCGTCCGGGCCGTGGGCGACGGCTGGATCAGCGAGACCCAGCTGTACCGGATCATCTGCGGGCTCTTTGCCGGCGAGCAGGTACTCCGCCACCACCGCCCGGATTGGCTGGAGGGGCTGGAGCTCGACGTATACCTGCCGGGGCGGAAGCTGGCCGTCGAGTACCAGGGGCAGCAGCATTTTCACCCGATCAAGGCCTGGGGCGGGGAGGGCGCCCTCCGGCAGCTGCAGGCCCGCGACGCCCGGAAATTGCAGATCTGCCGGGAGGCGGGGGTGCATCTGGTCACCATTGACTACACAGAACCCCTGACCGACGAGCATATCCGGGAGCGGATCAACGCAAAGCCGGGCAGCTGATGCTGCCCGGCCGGTTCGGTCAGCGGTGCGGATCGCCATATTTCTCGGCGTTCAACTGCCGGAGAATTTGGATGATCTCAGCCTCGCTGGCGCCCAGGCGCTCAAGCTGCTGCCGGACTTCGACTTGCGAACTGCACCACATGTCGCCCACCCGGTAGCGATTGCCTACGGCTGCCACGGTCGGGCGCCGGCGGAAGCGGCCCAACAGCCAATCTACAATGTTCATCGGTCTCCTCCCCACCGTGCCGGCGTGCCCCGGAAACCGCCCGCCGGCTTTTCGTCGTCTATCATATAGATTGGACTCCGGAGGGATCATGATGCTGCCGATCTTGGCTCAGGTGTTCATCGGATGGCCGGCGATTCTCGGCTCGCTCTCCCTGTCGGTCGCCGGGATTCTCTCGAAGCGTGCCGGTCTGCTGGTGGCAGGCGCGATCACCTGCTTGGGCTTTGCCTGGTACGTGCAGGCGTGGCCGAACCCGGTGTTCAACGCCATCGGGTATTCGCTCCCGCTGACGCATCTGCTGGGAGCATGGGCGGTGCGGCGCCGAAACGCGTGGCTCGCCTGGCCGCTGCTGCTGCCTCACGCCGGTATGGCTACCTATCTGGCAGCGGCAGTCCTCTCGCAGTAACAAAAATGTGCAGGTCTACATCAAATTACGTCTTGATGCGACCTTCCCGATGCTGTATCATACGTAACTGTCACCGCTCTTCACACGGTGCACGAACTGATTCCGGCATAGCTCAACGGTAGAGCATCCGGCTGTTAACCGGAGGGTTGTAGGTTCGAATCCTACTGCCGGAGCCAAACGGCGCCTGTACCGGGCGCCACCGCTGCGGGTTTAGCTCAGCGGTAGAGCGACGCCTTGCCAAGGCGTAGGTCGCGAGTTCAAATCTCGTAACCCGCTCCATTCGCCGGTCTGCATGGCCGGCACAACCGGACCGCTAGCTCAATGGTAGAGCATCCGACTCTTAATCGGACGGTTGAAGGTTCGAGTCCTTCGCGGTCCACCATCATGGTGGAGGAGGGTCCATGCCCTCCGCAAATCGGGGAGATACCCAAGTGGCTAAAGGGGCCTGACTGTAAATCAGGTAGCACTGCTTTCGGTGGTTCGAATCCACCTCTCCCCACCAGATACCCCCCGGGCGGTTAGCTCAGCGGGAGAGCACTTGCTTCACACGCAAGGGGTCACTGGTTCGATCCCAGTACCGCCCACCACCAGGTTGTCCGCCAAGCGGACAACCGCCGGCGACGGCCTCCAGGGGAAGCCGTGGAAGTAACTTCATAAGGGGCTATAGCTCAGCTGGGAGAGCGCTTGAATGGCATTCAAGAGGTCAGGGGTTCGATTCCCCTTAGCTCCACCATTAGCGGAGGCGTGGTGTAGTGGCCTAACATGCGGCCCTGTCACGGCCGAGACCGCGGGTTCGAATCCCGTCGCCTCCGCCAGGTTTTCTTCCCCTCGTCACGTCGGAGTGGCGGAATTGGCAGACGCGTACGTTTGAGGGGCGTATGGGCAACCGTGCGGGTTCAAGTCCCGCCTCCGACACCAGGTGAAAACACCGGAGCGTAATTGCTCCGGTGTTTTGCTTTGCTCGGTGTCGTCACGCAGAAAATGACCGGCGCTCCCGGCCCCCGGGTGGCCAAATTTTACGTGAGAGAGGCCGATATCCCGGGAAAGTGAGCGAAATGAGCCCTAAACCCAGGGTTTCGGCGCCCGGGACACGATTGGAGCCTTCAGAGGCGGGTCCTCCCGGAATTTTTGCACAGTCTGGAGCCAAAACACGTTCGAAAAATCTGTGCGAAGACGCGAGAAGGCAATTCCAGGGCGAGGGGGGATCAGGGCCGCCCGGGAACTGCTCGGGCTCCTGCGCGAGCACCTGGGGGCGGCATACGAAATCGTCGACGAGTCCGGTACGGCCATCCCTGCAATGGCCGCCGCAGATGTGGTCGAGGTCTTGCAGCTGTTCGAGCAGCACCAGATCGAGCTTTACATAGATGGCGGATGGGCCGTCGATGCGCTGCTCGGCGAACAGACACGAGCCCACGCAGACCTTGACATAGCGGTTCAGCACAAGGACGTGGCTCAGATTCGAGCCCTCCTGGCGGCGAGGGGGTTCCGCGATGTGCCCCGAGACGACACCTGGGAGTGCAACTTCGTCCTGGGCGATGACCGGTGGCGCCAGGTCGACATCCATTCCTACACATTTGATGCGCAAGGCAACCCCGTCTACGGAGTGCCTTATCCCTTCGATTCACTCACCGGGAACGGTACGATTCAAGGGCGGCCAGTGAAGTGCATTTCGCCCGAGTGGCTGGTGAAGTTCCATACAGGATATCCGCTTGACGACAACGACTATCACGACGTCAAACTCCTGTGCCAGCGGTTTGGCATCCCACTGCCTCTTGCGTACGAAGCGTTTGCAAGGAAGGACCGGTAGACCGAAAGCACCGGGGCCCATGCCCCGGTGCTTCTTCGCGCCCACCATCAAAAGATCATGACCACGTCCGATTCGCCGGCCATCTCGTTGAACGTCATCCCGCCGATAATGCCGTCAATATCGGAAATCAGCTCTTCCGGCTTCAGCCCCGTCACATCCAGCCCGCCGGAGCAGACGAGGATCTTTACGCCGCACTCCTTCGCCAGATCGATAAAATGGCGGAGGGGGGGCATGCCGGGCGCCGGCACCAGCGCCTCGGGTTCGCCCTGCTTCACCAACTTGCACCCCAGGGCGGACAGCACGACGGTCGCCTCGTTGTCGACCATCGCGGCGGCGGTGGCGAGCTGGAACGGCATGGTCGCCTTGGTCGGGGTCTCCGGGCCGTTGGTCTGCATGTACAGATACTTCACGCGCTCACCCTCTATATGAACCAGTTGATGCCGGCCTGACTGGCATACTCCAGGGCCGTCGCGGCGCCCACGGGCTGGTCGATGCCGTCGATCAAATCATCCTTCTTCATACCGAAGGCGTCCATGGTCATCTGGCAGGGAATCATGCGGACGCCCAGCTCCTGGCACATCTCCAGCAGCTCGCTCAGCTTGGCGACCTTGTTCTTCCGGAAGACCTGGTTCATCATCCAGGTGCCCATGCCACCCATGCGGTACTGGGAGAGCTTCAGCCGCTCCGAACCGCCGCGGTGCATCCAGGAGAGCATCTTCGTCATCCAGTCCTTGCCGATGATCTTGTTGTCGTTCTTCTTGATGATGAACAAGCCCCAGAACGTGAAGAAGACGGTGACTTCCTTGCCGGATGCGGCGGCGGTGGACGCCAGGATCAGAATCGGGTAGGCCTTATCCAGATCGCCCGAGCAGGCGATGATCGTGACCTTGTTCGGGTCTCCCATGCCCTGCCGCCTCCTTACTTCTTGCGGACGTGATACTTGAAGATGCCGCCTTCCTCCGACGCTGATACCAGTTCGTTGCCGGTGGACCGGGTCCAGGCGGCAAAGTCGGCCCGGGATCCAGGATCGGTCGCCAGAATTTCCAGCACCTGGCCCGACTGCAGCGAGTCAATGGCTTTCTTGGCCTTGACTACGGGCATCGGGCACTGCAGACCACGGGCGTCTAGCGTCAGGTCAGCCATGCATGCATCCCCCTGTCTTTCGTGTGAATCACTTCACAAATCTCCCACTGTGAGTGTACCATTGCTAACTGGAGTGTGAAAATTAGCTGATCGGGTATGATTTACGGTACGGGGTATAGTACATTCTCGCTATAGCGGAGAGGATACCCCCCAGCGTATCTTATTAGTGAAAAGCGGCACGAATGCCTGAAGGAGTTAACGAGGGGGGTCCAAGGCATGGCGAAGGAACTGCTGGTCATCGGCGCAGGCAGCGGCGGCCTGATTCTGGCCAATACCGTAGCCCGCTCCCTGTCCAAGGAGATCAAGCGCGGCGAGGTGACCGTCACGCTGGTCGGCGACCGGGATGAGTACCTCTATCAGCCCGGCCTGCTCTACGTCGTATTCGACCTGATGCGCCCCGCCGAACTGACGCGCAAGGTCAAGGAGCTCCTCGTACCGTGTGTTCGGTTCGTGCATGACCGGGCCGTGAAGATCGATCCCGAAGCACGGACGGTGCAGACCCGGGGCGGCAAGACCCTCGGCTACGACTATCTGGTGATTGCCACCGGATCGCAGCTGAACCTGGAAGAGACCCCCGGTTTGAAGGAAGGGGGCCACTGGTTCTACGACATGGACGGCGCCATCCGGCTGCGGGAAGCGCTCAGCCGCTTCCAGGGCGGCAAGGTGGTCGTGACGCTCGGGCTGCCCCACAAGTGCCCCGTGGCGCCCCTGGAGTTCGTCTTCATGCTCGATGAGTGGGCCCGCGAGCGGGGCATCCGCGAGAAGATGGCGATCACCTACGCCTACCCGCTCAATCGGGCGCACAACATTCAGACCTGCGCCGACTGGGCGCAGTCCGAGTTCGACAAGCGGGGCATTACGCTGGAGACTTTCTTCAACCTGGACACGGTCGATCCGGAGAAGAAGGAAGTCAATGCGATCGAAGGCACCACACTGCCATACGACCTGCTGGTGGCCATTCCGGCGCACAAGGGCGACGCCGTCCACGCCGACTCCGGTCTGGCCGGCGAAGGCAACTGGCTGCCGACACACCGGCACACCCTGCAGCTGGGCAAGTACGAGAACGTCTTCGTCATCGGTGACGCGACAAATCTGCCCACGTCCAAGGCAGGCTCCGTGGCCCACTTTGAGGCGGAGGTGCTGTCGGAGAACCTGGTCAACCTGCTGACGGGGGGCGGCGCGCCGCACCTGTACTATGGCAAGACCTTCTGCTTCATTGAGGCGGGCCTGCACAAGGCGACGTACCTGAGCTTCAACTACGACAACCCACCGGTGCCCGGGCCCCCTTCCGAGGCGATCCACTGGTTCAAGCAGGCTTACAACCGGATCCACTGGATGAACCTCAAGGGAATCGTATAGGGAGTTAGGAGGGTGGGAGCATGGAAGAGAAGCAAACGCAGGTGACCGAGATCGTCACCAGCCCGGAAGTGCTGGCGCTGCTGGAGCAGGTGCGGACCAGCGCTCCGGCCCTGACGCACGCCCTGCGGCGGGTCGAGGAGCTGCATCAGTCCGGCGCCCTGGACACCTTGCTGGACATGGCCCAGGTGCTGCAGGCTGCCAAGGTCTCCGTCGGCGATCCGATGATCCACCGGATGGGGAACATGGTCCGGGTGATGGGAGAGCTGGTGGATGTGCTGATGGTCTGCGGCCTGCCCGAAAAGCTGCCGGCCCTCATGCAGGCTGCCGAGGGAGCGAAGGCCGATGCTGACACCGACGAGCGCACCATAGGCGTAATCGGCCTCATGAAGGCCCTCCGCCAGCCGGAGATGCAGTTTGTGCTCAAGTTCATGCTGGCCCTCTCCCGGCGGCTGCCGGAAGCGGCCAAATAGCCTGGAGGTGTGTTGAGCCATGGCAGATAAGGTCATTGACGCCCGCGGCAGCCACTGCCCGGGACCCATGATGGAGCTGATCCGGGCCATCAAGACCGCCGCAGTCGGGCAGACGATTACAGTGTGGACGACCGACCCCGGCTCCAAGAAGGATATTCCCCTCTGGTGCACGAAGGCCGGGCAGGAGTACGTCGGGGTCAACCCGTGCGACGGCTATGAGGAAATCACGGTGAAAAAGATCAAGTAAAGAAGGAAGCCCGAGGCGCCCAACGCCCCGGGCTTCGCTCATCATCACTTGTGGCCTGAATCGTACCACTTGCGGTAGTGCCCCCTGGCCCACCAGGACGGGACCCATCCGCTGATCATTCCCGAAATCCCCGGCCGGGAGTGCGGATGAATCGCCGCCAGGTAGATGTGCCCCAGCACGGCGCATCCCAGCACCAGCGCCGTCATCGAATGCGTCGCCACGGTCACCTGTGCCACGGTCGGCGGCAACTGATCCTTGAAGACGAGCATCCACCCGCTGATCACCATCACCGGCCACCCGAGAATCTGCATGATTGAGTTGATCTTCTCGCCGGCGTTGAACCGGCCCTGGGGCGGCAGCTGAACGGGGAGTCCGAAGAAGTCGCGGTAGAACCGGAGCAAGAAGGTGCGGTCGTCCTTGTCAAACCAGAAGGAGCTGCGCACCCACTCGCCTGACGCCTTGCGGGCGCCGACCAACAGCACCGGGATGGTTACGGCCGTAAAGAGGATGGCCACCCCGCGGTGGGCCTGCCCGAACATTAGCAGCAGGTCGCGGTCGAAAGTCGTGGCGACACCCCGGACCACCAGCGCCAGCCCCGTGAAGAGGAGGATCAGGAACGTCAGGGCGTGGTTCCAGTGGGCAATGCGCTCGGCCAGGTTGAAGCGGTACGTCTGCCCCTCCCGGGGGGCCGCCGCCTTGCGGGGAGCGGCACTAGTGGTCGCCATGTGGTTCGCCTCCCTTCTTGCGCATCGCGGCGATGGCGTTTGAGACGACGCTCGTGAGCAGCGCTCCCGTCACGCCGACCAGCATCATCTGGCCCACGGGCTGGAAGATCGACTGCCAGGCAAAGGTGATGCCCGATCCGGCGAAATCAGCGGGCAGCACTTCCCGGGCGTACCCATCAGGCAGCCGGTAGAAGAAGCTGGTGCCGGCAATCTGGACGGTATTGGGCCGCTTGAGCGCCTCATGAATGGGGCTCTGCGGATCGTCCAGGTCCCCCACAAGGCGGGCGCCGGTCAGGCAGGTCTGTACGCAGGCCGGCGATTTCCCTTGCTGTAGGCGGTCCAGGCACATCGTACACTTTTTGACCACCCGGTCGTCCTCGTCTGCAATGCGGGCGTCATACGGGCAGGCCGTCATGCAGTACTTGCAGTCAATGCACTTGGACTCTTCGACGATCACCGGGCCTTCCGCTGACTTATAGGAGGCGCCCGTCGGGCAGACCTCGGTGCAGGGCGGGTTCTCGCAGTGCATGCACTGGGTCGTCACGAAGGTGGATGCGACTTTCGGGAAGGCGCCGGTGAAGTTGCGCTTCACACGGGTGTAAACCTGCTCAGGCTCCAGCCCGTTTTTGTTCTGGCAGGCGACCGTGCAGGACTCGCAGCCCGCACAGATGGAGAGGTCGACGAAATAAGCGTACCGCGTCATGCTAGCCACCTGCCTTTCGTACCGTGACTACGGCGTCGCCCTGCCCGAGGGCCCCGGAGACCGGCGTGATCATGATGGGGTAAAGGGCGCCGTCGTTGGCGCCTTTCTTGTAGGCCAGGCGCTGCTCGGGCACCATGGTGCCGAAGCCGTGGCACATCCAGACGCAATCTTGCCGGATGCCCTCGGTCAGCTTCGCCTTCAGCCGCTCCTTGCCATACTCGTTGGCCACCTCGACCACATCCCCGTCCTTAATGGACCGGGCGCCCGCCACTGACGGGTGCATCCAGAGCTCGTTCTCCTGCATGCGGGCGTAAAGCGCTGGCACGTTCTGGGTGTAGCCGTTGGTGTGAACTGCCACGTGGCCGTGGAGCAGGCGCAGCTTGTCGCCTTCGGGCTGGGTCTTGGGGGGAACCCACGCGGGGACCCGGGTGCCGCCGGAGTTGGCGAAGCCTTCGTGGACCAGTTCCGCCTTGCCCGATGCGGTCGGCAGCCTGCTGTAATCTGGCGGCGCAGCCGTCACCTTGATGACGCCTTTTTCCGTCAGGTGATCCATCGTCCAGCCGGTCGGGCTGAGCTGGGCGGCGTTGTACTGCTCCATGGTGAAGTTGAAGTACTCGCCGACGCCGCAGGCGTTGGCCAGCCCCTGAATGATCTCGTAGCCGGACTTGGTGTCGTACATGGGCTTGACCACGGGCTGGCGGATGGAGACGGTGTCGCCCGCCACGGAGATGGCGTCCATGCGCTCCAGGTAGTGCGACTCCGGGAGAATGTAGTGGGCGTACATTGCCGTCTCGCTCATCTGCATGTCGATGGCGACCACGAGGTCAAGCCTCTGCAGCGCCTTGATCCAGCGGGCCGTGTCCCCCGCCGATTTGACCGGGTTGACCCGGAAGAAGATCGCGGCCTTGAGCGGATACGGGTCGCCGCTCTCAACCACCGGGGGCAGCGCCTGAATCGAACCGAGGCTGAGCAAATACTTCGTGCCCTGGCCGTCGTAGCGGACGGCGGTGGGCTTTGGATACGGGGTCCATGGCCCGGCACCTGCCGGGGCTCCGGTGGCCGCTCAGCCACCGCCGCCACTGTCGACAGCTGCTCCTTCCGGGGGCGTGTCGATGGTGCCCAGGTCGACCTTGGGCGAGCCCTTCAGGCCGCCCTTGGCGCCCCAGTTGCCCAACAGTACGTTGACCACGGCGCCGACCCGGGCGGCTTCGTAGCCATTCCAGTACATGCCGTTGCCCCCGTGCCAGCCGGGATCAACCACGGCGGCCGGGGCGGCAGCGGCCATCTCCCGGGCAATGCGGCGGACCGTGTCAGCCGGAATATCCGTATACTGGACCTGCCATTGGGGCGTGTATGTGCCGATTTTGGCCTTGATCTCATCAAAGCCGTTTGTGTGCTTCGCCACAAACTCCTTATCATACAGGCCTTCCGATATCAGCACGTTGGCGATGGCCAGCAGGAAGGCCAGATCGCCAGCGGACTTGATCGGCAGCCACTCGCCCCAGCTGGCCAGTTCCGAATGGCGCGGGTCGAGCACGACAATTTTGGCACCGTGCGCCTTGGCTTCGGCCAGGCCCGCCACTTCGTAGACCTTGATGCCGCCCAGCAGGTTACGGCCGGCGCTCAGGTAGTACTTTACGTTTTTGTAGTCGACTGTCGGCAGCGTTCCAAAGACGGCAGAGTAGCCCACGTTCCGGTTGGCGAAGCAGTTGGCCGCGTGGCCGGTGTGATTGGGCGAGCCGTACGCCTCGGTAAACCGTTTGGTCAGTGCCGAGTTCAGGTTGTTGTACTCGGTGAAGACCAGGCTGTGGGGGCCGTGGACGTTGCGGATCTCCGTCAGCTTGTCGCCGATCTCCTTGAAAGCCTGCTCCCAGGAGATCGGGGTAAGTTGGCCGTCAGGGCCGCGTTTATGCGGCTGCTTGAGCCGGTCCGGGTTGTACAGGGCGGAAACACCGGCGTTGCCCCGTGCGCAGGGGCGCCCCAGGTTGATCGGGTGCTCGGGGTTCCCCTCGATCCGGACCACACGTCCCTGGCTGATGACGGCGTAGACGCCGCACCGGCTGGTGCACATCTCGCACAAAGTAGGAATGCGGTGCTCTTCGGCGCCGGCGGCGGTGGCGCCGGCCTTTTTGGCGCCGATGGCGAAGTCAGCGGCAAGGAGGCTGGCCGTGGCACCAGTGAGTTTGAGGAAGTCGCGGCGACCCAAGTTGGACATGCGGTTCACCTCCCGTTTGCCTGCGAAAATTGCGGGACCCCGCCCTGCGGCGGGGCCCCGGCCAGGGCTGATTGCTACTTGACGACTGCAAAGCCGGCGGGCTGTAGGCTCGGGAAACCGCCCTTCAGGGCGATAGCGTTGTAGCCGGCGAGCCGGAGAGCCGCCACGGTCTGACCGGCGGTCTGGCCGGAGTAGCAGGCGACGACGATCTGCTTGTCCTTCGGGAGCTTGTCGATGTTGGCGCCGATGGTGCCCATCGCCATGTTGGTGAAGCCTTCCACGTGTCCGGCTTTGAAGTCTTCCGGCTTGCGAATGTCGAGCAGGAAGATGGAGGCGTCCTTGGCGTCATACTTGGGCTTCAGGTCCTTGGCGTCGATCATGTGGGTGGTGGGGGGGAGGGTGTTGAAGTAACCGACAGCGGCCTCCTTCAGCACGGCGGCCTTGTCAACCTTGGGGCACTCGGGGCAGGTGGGGGCGGGGGCGGCGGCGGCCGGGGCAGCTGCCGCAGCCTTGGGTTCTTCCTTGGCGCCACCGCAGCCGGTCAGGGCGAAGACGATGACGAGGAGCGAGGCGACGACGAAAAGGCGGGAACGCAGCCAGCTGAGCATGATGTGTCCTCCTCTACGGGGTAGGGTATTTGGCGAGCCTGGACTGTGTTGTCCTCTGTTCCTGTGCCACGTTGTGAAGCCACTCACAATATACCAGAGCGCAACGGTGAAATGCCATAGAACCGTTGCGACACAAGCATTTGGGCGTTTTATTTGTCTAAGCAAATGTTATGGCCACCGAAGGAAAATCGCCCACGGGAACTACGGCCCCGCGGCCCGCACGGCAATGAAAAGAACGGGACCGGGGCTACTCCCCGATCCCGATTCGGCTTACACTATGTGTATCAAGTTGATAACAGCCGCCGCAGGAGGCGCGTTCCTAGCCAGGCGCCGGCCGCGGCACCGGCCAGCCAGATCCATGCCTGCGCCGATCCGACCGCGGCTCCGCTCAGCAGTGCCCCGATCGTGCATCCCCACCCGAGCCTGCCGCCATAACCCATCAGCAGTCCGCCGGCGAGGCGAATGAACCGCTGCCTCCAACTGCCGGCCGGCCGGGGGCGCCACTCCCGCCCGAAACGGGCGGCGGCGTGTCCCCCACCGATCAGGCCCAGGGCGAAGAGCGCCCCGGCCACATCGTCGAACAGAAACGGTCGGATCAGCCGCCAGGTTGTACCCGTGGTCGCGATAAACGCCACCAGGCTGAGCGCAATGACCAGGGCGCCGGTTTCGGGCGCCCACGGTCTGTGCAGGCTCCGCCCCTTCAGAGCCGGCATCAGCTCCTCGCCGTCCTGATGCCGCTGTCGCTCCCTCTCCCAGACGACCAGTCCCGCCAGTACAATGACCAGCGCCACGGGGGCGGCCCAAAGCGGCAGGGCCAGTCGGGTTGCCGCCCCGGAACCCGCGGGCAGTATGGCGTGCCCCCAGATTCCTGCCAGCATGCCGCCCAGCACCCACAGCTGCGACCCTTGGCCTTCGCCCAGCCGCCAGAAGGCGCCGGCGGCACAGCTTCCCGCCAGCACCATGCCGGCGCCGAACAGTCCGCCGCCCAGTAAGCTTTCCAGTAGCGGCGGCCCAAGGGTGAATGGGACGGTGAGACCGAACCCTTGCCGCCAACGTACGACCCACGGGCCGACCGCCGCCGCTGCCGTCAGCAGCACCAGAATCGCCCGGGTCATGCCCGTCTCGCCGAAGAGAAACAGGTCGCGCAGACCGCTGACAAAACAGAGCCGGGACCGCTGGAAGGCGAACCCCGCAATCAGGCCGGACACGAAGATCAGGGTCACTACCATCCAATCGATCACGAAATTCACCTCCCAAAAGACGGAGGAATCGCCGCCATGATGCAGGACTTGGCCACGTTCATCGCTGTTGTGCGCTGTGGAAGCATGTCGAAAGCCGCTCAGGAACTGCACCTCTCGCAGCCGGCCATCAGCCAGCGGCTGCGGGCACTCGAAGAGGAGTACGGCCTGCCGCTCCTGCGACGCACGAATCGCGGCGTCGAGGTGACCCCCGCGGGCGATATCCTGTCGCGCTACGCCAGGCGCCTGCTCAACCTGGATAAGCTGATGCAGGAAGAGCTAAACGCCCTGCGCCAGGCCGAGCCGCGCCAGATCATCATTGCGGCCACTTCGGCCATCGGGGGCTACGCGTTGCCGTGTACGGTCTACCTATTTCAGCAGAAGTACCCTACCGCCCGCATTCAACTGGTGATCGGCAAACGGTCCGAGACCCTGCAGCGGCTGAACGACGGCGCCGTGGACATGGCGCTGGTGGAAGGGCCGGACGTGTCCGGACAGGTGAGCGACCTGGAAGGCTGGCAGTCGCAGATTGTCAGCGAAGAGGACCTGGTGCTGGCGGCGCCCGTGACGGGGCCGCTGGCAGAACGGGACTCCTTCACGCTCTCAGACCTGCGCGCCACCCCGCTGCTGGTCCGGGAGCAGGGCTCCGGTACCCGCATGATCGTCGAACAGGCCCTGAAGTCGACCGGGCTCTCCCTGTCCGACATGAATATCGCGATGGAGATGAGCAGCCTCGATGCGATCAAGACTTCGGTCGCGCAGGGGCACGGCGTGGCCCTGCTCAGCAAGTGGTGCGTAAGAGTGGAAGCCCGCATCGGGACGATTCGCATCGTGCCGCTGACGGATATCCGGTTTACCAGCCGCTGGACCCTGATTTACCCGCACAATCAGCAGCGGGCCGCCCTACACAGGGCCTTGCTCAAGACCCTGCGGTCGCCGGCGGAGCGCGGGTTCTGTTAGCGCCGTTCGATCACGAACTGCCAGATGCCGTCTGCCACCGTTTCGCACCGGAAGCGGCAGGGCAGTTTGCGGAGGTGCTCCCGCAGCAGTCGGGCCGTGCAGGAGTGGTCGGACTCCATGACGAGCATATCGCCCGGCGGCATCTCCCGGATTTTCGCCTCGGCCTTGATCAGGGGTGCGGGGCACATTTCGCCGTAGACGTTCAGTACGTGCGTCGCCATGGCGGCCACCTCCTGGGCATCTCTTCGGGGTGCGGCGGCTCAATCCCTTGATACAAAAGGGCTAAGTGCCCACTAACAACGAAGGAGTCGTCACCCGCCACGGGCGGTGCGACTCCTTCGTTTTCACCTATGCGCTCCGCTTATACCCGGCGCTTTTCAAAGACGTAGAAGGCAGCCAGCGAGACCTGAATAAACAGGAGGATCAGCAGCCATGGGCTGGCGCCCCACAGGACCGAGAGGGGCTGGGCGCCGTAGTTGCCCACGGCATGAATCGGTATGAAAATCTGCTGGTAGGTGGCGCCGAAGAGGACGCCCCCCGCCAGGAAGCCGAGCAGGCCAGGAATCAGATAGTCAAGGCTTCCCTGACCGATGCCCGCGGCGCAGGTGCCGGGGCAGAACCCCGCCAGCGCCATCCCGACGCCGAAGATGGCGCCACCGAGCAGGTTGCCCAGCACGTAAGTCTCCTTCATTTTCAACTGCAGCATGCCCAGGTCCTTGAGTGCAAAGACGCCGACCATGGCGACGATCAGGGCGGTCATCATGAACTTCATCACGGCCATGTCCTTGAACCGGAAGACGTCCACGATCTTCTGGTAGCGGCTCAGCCCGGCCTTTTGGAGCGTGATGCCGAAGAGGGCGCCGAGCAGCAGCGGCATAACGTAGGTCTGCAGCATTAGTACTTCCTCCCGTAAAGCAGCCGGGTTGTGATGATGCCCGTGACGAACAGCCCGCCGATGAAGAGGAAACCGGCACCGGCCAGCTGCAGTGAGCCGGCGATGGCTAGGCCGCTCGTGCAGCCGCCCGCGATGGAGGCGCCGAACTCAAGAATGACGGCACCGAAGAAGATGGTGATCCAGCGGACCCATTTGCGATTCCCGAAGACTTGCAGCCAGCGGTCGGGCGCGCTCTCCAGGCGGAAGTCGCCGGACCAGAGGCTGGAGACCAGGGCGCCCAGTACCACGCCGGCGACCAGCATCACCTGCCAGGAGAGCTTCGGGGGCGAGACCATTTTGAAGTAGACGCTCTCCGACAGCGAGGAGCCCGACGCTTTCAGGAGCAGGCTGTCCAGCGTAATATACGCCCCGGAGGAGCCCAGGGGCTGCTCGGCCAGCCACAGCGCCAGAATGGCTACCAGGCCCAGTCCGGCGCCGGCCCAGTAGGGTGACCAGCTAGCGCGGGCGAGCGGATTGACTGGCTGCGCCGAACCGCCTTCCATGGAGGCGGGCTTGGGCAGCTTCTTACCGGCCAGGGGCCCCTTTTCGAACGCCCAGATCAGCAGCCCCAGGCCACCCAGGGTGACGAGATTGAGGATGATGAAGAGCATGTTGCGGCTCCCGGGCGGCGGGTACTTGGGGCCGCTGTCCGGGGCGGCAGCCACGGCAGGCTTCTCCTTGTAGGCCTCGGCCTTCGCTTCGTAATCGCCGGCATGGCAGGCCTCGCAGGCTGCCTTCGGGTCGCCGAGCACATCTGCCCGCATGCCGGCATGGGAAGCATCTTTCTCCTTGATGGTCTTGTCGCCGGCGTGGCAGCCGGCGCAGAAATCGCCGAAGGCGTGCTGGGTGTGCCACAGACCCGACGCGTTGACGGACTTCTGCTGCTCGCCCTCGTGGCAGGCCTTGCAGGTAGAGGTGTCGGCGCCGCAATCGGCATGCGCGGGGGCAGTTGCCAGGAGGCTGAGGGTAATCGTGAAAACTAGAACGATGACGGCCGGGATGATCAGTCGGCGAAACCCGTTCATAAGGGGCACCTCCCTGGAGGTTGGTTCTCCCCTTGAACGTAGCAGTGGCAGCATAATGCGGTCAACCTATACGGGTATAGGTATATCCATCGAACAGAACAATAGGTATTACGAAATAATATCGCCGCAGCCGAGGGCAGCACGCACAAGGGGGGCGAAGCGCCCCCCGCCGGTTTAGAAGTCGACGCTTTGAATGTCGGCGATGACGGTGGCACGGGCGACGCCGGCCCAGGCTGTGGCGAACCCGATGATCCGGTTGGCGACGGCCTCGGGGCTCCAGTAGCCCCCCGGTCCGATCTCCTGCCGGGCCGCCGCCTGCAGTTCTGGAGGCACTCTGACCCGGCCGTGCTGCTCCGCCACCTGTCGCCGGACGAACAGCCGGAACTCGTCGAAATTCGTGATTCGCAGCCCCGCTCCCAGCGTGTCGACACCGCTTCCCTGCATGACTTTCACATTCGGCACCTCCCTGTGCTTCCTACCAGAAACATCGGGGCGCCGGATGTGTCTGTTAAGTATGACAATGGGCCGGATGCCGCCGATGCCGCCCTCGTGGCCGCCAAGGAAGCAGGACGGAACCAGGTTGCGCTGGCGCCGGCGGAGGAGATGGTGATGAAGTCCTGCTACTTTCCGGCGGCTTCCGTCCAGCAAATAGAGAGAACACCCCGAGAGAGACGTCAGACATGGCCCAGAAACATGTTTCATCAGTGTTTTTCATCAGCGTTGTTCCCAAATCAGCGCCATCAGCGCAATCCGGGGTCATATCACATTCCCACTTCCACCGCCGCGATTTCCGTGTCCCCTTCCGCAGTTTCCGTGGTAAAAGTCCCGTTCCCAGTGGTAACAATCCCCTTCCCATTCCCACATGCAAGGCCCGTACTGTGAAATAGTGAAGGACCCGCGCCACAGGGCGCGGGTCCCTGACATTTGGAGGCATGGCCGCCGGGAAGGCGACATAAGGATTCCCAAAGGCTGCGGTGCGCATACTTCGTCCGCGCCTGGCAAGAATACCCGCTGAAGAGCATCTCTGGCAAGAGAGGTGTCCCGATGAAGCCACTGGCAGCCCTTCTCCGCCGTCTCACCCTTTTAGGGGTCATCTCCGCGGCAATCCTCATGCTACCCCTCCCGGTGCCGGCCCGGGCGGCCGAAACGGCCGGCCCCGTGCAGGCGGACGTGATTCTGCTCCTGGACCGCTCCGGTTCCATGGTCAAGAACGATCCCCAGGGCCTGGCCGACACCGGCCCGCAGGTCTTTGTCGATATGCTGGACCCGGGTGACCGGGTCGCAGTGGTTGCGTTCGACACCGACGCCCGGCTCCTGCTGCCGCTCACGTCCGTCGGCGACGGCACGGCGGCCCGCAAGGCGCTGGCGGGCATGGGGCGCCCCGCCGGGGAGTGGACCGATATCAAGTCGGCGCTGACGGCGGCCCTCGACCAACTGGGACAACCTTCGGCGGACCGAGCACCGGCCGTGCTTCTCTTTACCGACGGCAAGCCGGAGACTCAGCCCGACGGCGTGCCGGCGGGCTACCGCGCGGAACTGGCCGAGACGGTCAGCCGGCTGGCGGGGCGGGCGGTGCCCGTCTTCACCGTCGGCCTGGGCAGCGCCGATTTCGCAACGCTCAACCAGATTGCTACCGGCACCAGGGCCGAGGCGTTTGCCGCCGCGTCGGCGCCCCAGGTGGTGGAGGTCTTTACGGATGTGCTGAGCCGAGTCAAGGAGCGGCGGGTAAACCTCGCCTTTACCGAAGACCTTGCCCCGGGCGTGCTCGGGCCGGCGCATACGTTCACCGTACCCCCCTATACGCGCCTGCTGACGCTCAGCGGCGTGGCCTCCGGCGGCGTGAAGCTGCACGTTGCGGCTCCCGGGGGTGGTGACGGCCTCGCTCCACCGGCCCGTGTCTCGTCCGGGGCCAATTACGCGGTGGTCTCCATCCCCAACCCGGCGCCCGGCGCCTGGAGCGTCCGGCTGGAGGGCTCGGGGCGGGCGGTGGCGCAGGCGCAGACCGAATCCGCCCTGCGCCTCCAGCTGCTGCAGCCGCAGCCCTACAGCCAGGTGCAGCGCCAGATCCCGGTGGCGGTGGCGGTCAGCGGCGACCCGGACCCCCAGTCGCCGCTGGAAGTCTGGGCGCAATCCGGGGCGGCCCCCGCCGTGAAACTTGCGAAGGACGGCGCCCGCTACGAGGAACGCATCACCGTCGATGACGGGCGGTTGGCAGTCTGGGCGGTCCGGGCGGGGGGCGAGGTGGCACGCCGGGAGTTCCGGGTCTACCCCGTGGGCTTGCCGGCCACGGCGGGCGCCCCGGCCATCGGCGCGGCGGCAAACGCCCGGCGCTGGGTCTGGCCCGTGGCAGTGGCTGCCGCCGCGGTGGCAGGACTGCTGGGGGCCGGCGCCCTCAACTGGCGGCGCATCAAGCGGCGGGAAGAGCAGCTGAGCGGGCGCCTGGGGAGCCACGGCCTTAGCAACCGGGGGAAGTCGCAGACCATCGGGGATCTGGCCCGGCTGGAGGCGACCCTCGTGTCCAGGGGCTGGGCGCCCCTCGCGGGTCTGGGCCTGGTGCAGCGGGAGCTGCAAATCCACATCCGCCCCCAGTCCCCCGGCGTGCGCATGCAGATCAACAGCCGCCCGCCCGGTGACGGGCGCCTCTACCACGAGGACGAAGTGACCCTGGGCGGCGAGACGATGATCTTCCACAATCCGCGGCTGCCGAGGCGGCCGCTGACCGGGCATAGAAAACCGGCGGTCGCAAGAGCTGCCCGCCGGTCGACCTTCAAAGGATAGGGGATGACTGGATTGGCCAGTTTTCAGATGGAACCGATGGGCGAGCGGAGCCTCGGTCCCCTGGTGGAGACTTCCGCACAGATTCAGCGGACCATGGTGGTCGGCCTGGGCGGCACCGGCGGCGAAGTAATCAAGCGGCTGAAGCGGCGGCTCCGGCGCCAGGGGCAGGCGAACAGCTACATCAGGTTCGTCAGCCTTGACACCGACTTGCGCAGCGGGCTTGCGACCATCCAATTCCCCGCCCTGGAGCCCCGCGAGCGGGTGCCGCTCCACTACCCCAACCCCGAGAACGTGCTGGAGTCACCGCACCTGTATCCCACCATTCAGCACCTGTTCCACCAGGGCAAGCGGGTCGACATCTCCCTGCTGGCCGATGGCACCGGCGCCGGCCTGATGCCCGTGGTAGGCCGCACGGCCCTGCACCTGAACGCCGGGGCGATTTACGGCGCGCTGCAGCGGGCGCTGAAGGACCTGCAGGCCATTCCCACCCAGCCGGGCGGGCAGCCTCTGACCGAAGAGTTCCGCATCTACGTGGTCGGCTCGGTGGCGGGCGGCACCGGCGCTGGCTGCATCATCGACGCGGCGGTGCTGATTCGCCATGTCTTTTCTCAGTTCAAATATCAACTGATCGGCATCCTTGCCCTGCCCGAAGCCTTCGTGCCGACCCTGCGCGGCCAGCAGCTGGACGCCCAGAGCCGGGGCAACGCCTACGCCGTCCTGAAAGAGCTGCAGTACCTACAGGACGGCATGACGGTCTGGACCGACCCGGATACCTATACCTTCCAGTACCAGCTCGGCGGCGACGTGCGGACGATCATCCTGCGGGAGCGGCCGTTTGACATCGTCTATCTGGTCGACAACCAGAACCAGCAGGGCGGCGCCCTGCGCAACCTGACCGATATTTACGAGATGATCTCCCAGCAGCTTTCCGTGGAGATCGGCTCGCCGTTCGGTGCGAAGTTTGCGTCTGCCCAGGCCAACGAGCGGGCCATCCGGGGCCTCGCCCCGTGCCCGGAGACCAGGCGTCCGGCCAATATCTCCTCGCTGGCTACGGCAGCCCTGGTAGTACCGGAGGAAAAGCTGCTGCGCTACTGCTCCCGGCGGTACTTGAGCGAAGTGATCCGCAGCCGGCTCCTCGGCGAGGCGCCGGGCGCCCGCCAGGCGGAGCAGGCCGCGGCCGCCTGGCTGCTGGCCGCGGACCTCGAGGAGCGGGGCAACCACCGGATGATCAGCCGGGCGCTGCTGACCGACCTGAAAGAGGACCGGGAAGTGACGGGCGGCGAGTACGCCCTCGACGCCGAATCCATGATCACCGCCTCCGTACCGGAGTTCCTGGGCGCCGCCGGCAACCAGGAAGATCACTTCGAGAGCGTCGCCCTCCCGGCGATTCGCTCGCTGATCGACCGCAACGTCGAGCGCCTGCGCGCCGAAATCCCCGGCAGAGTTGCATCCATGCTGGCCGAATCCCAAAGCGGCGTACGAGGCGCACTGGCTGCCCGGGCGGCAGTGGAGCGGGAAGTGCAGGCCATGGCCGCCGAACTGGCGGCCCGTCAGAACGACGATGAGGCCGTACGCACGGAGATATCGGATCAGTTGGCGGACAGGCACGATGAGCTGGAAGGCAGGGCGGGTTGGCTGGGCGGCCTGTTCGGCAAGCGCAAGGAGCAGATGCGCGCCGTCGCCCGCCTGCAGGCGGATCTGTTCCAGATCGAACTGGACATGGCGGCCCGGGCCGGCGCCCTGCGCACCCTCGAGAGCCTTAGAACACAGCTTGACGAGCAGCGGCGCCGCCTCGAAGCGCTGGAGTCGCACTTGACGCGGCTGCAGCAGACGGTGGATGCCGAACTGACGCAGGAGCAGTGGGCGCCCGACCTGGGCTCGACCTATGCCCTGGAGACGGAGGCGATCCGGGCCGAGCATTTCCCGGCCTACTACGACCGGTTCCGCCCGTCGGCGCCGGAGGCGTTCCTCAAGGCCATGGGCGATCTGACCGTGCCCGCCGAGTATCCGGTGATGGCAACCCGGCTGGCCCAGGCGGCCCGGGCTCTGTTCGCTGATCACATCCAGAGCCTGAACGTGGTCGAAGTGCTTCAGGAGCTGTACGACCGGACGTACGCCTTCAGCCTGCTCGACGACCTGGCCCGGCGCTGCCAGCCGTTCTGGACAGCCACGCCCCGGGGGGCTTGCGCCTTCAGCGATGTCTTCCTCATCGGCTCGCCGGGCTACACGCCGGCGGGGCCCGGGGCGCCCGTCCACGCCGAGCCCTTCCTGCAAGAATGGCTCGACCAGCACGCCGGCGGCTCGGCCCTGGGCATCCACTCGGAGCCGACCTACGTAGCCCTGGGCAGCCCTGGCGCCATCATCTTCAGCCGGCAGACCCACGGGGCCCGCCTCCACTACATGCGCCAGATTCTGGACTACCAGGAGCAGTACCGGATGCTCCAGCAGCAGCGGGGCTATCCCGTCCACTTCAAGCCGTGCCTGGAGGCCCTGCCCGAGCTGCGCCCGGATGACGAGAAAGCGACCGAGTGCTGGGCCCTGGGCGTCGCCTACGGCATGATTGCCGCCAAGATGAACGGCTGGGTCTGGGCGTTCGACACCGAGCAGCGCAAGGACCCTGAAGCCCCGGGCGGCTACCGGACGGTGGAGTTCCTCTGCACGGGCTCCATTTGGGACCTGGCGGCGGAGATCGCCCCGGTGGAGAAGAACGAGGTGCCCGCCTACTCCAGCCGGTTCCTGCATGCGACCCGGTCCGGCGCCCTGGGCCAGTTTGGCCAGCGGCGGGACTACCTCGCGGCCGTCGAGCAGATGGTGGGCCGCCGCCTGGAGGCCACGGGCAAGCAGGCCCTTGGCGCCGAACTGACCCGCTATCTCGAAGAGACCCTGGCCCGGCGCATGAAGCGGGCCGACGAAATGGAGGCCGCCACGCTGACCCGGGAGCACGGGGCGATCCGCCGGTTCATCGAGCGGATCAACCTGTAGCAAGAGGGAGGGGGACGGAGCGATGACAGATGCGATGGGCCCCTATCTGGTCCCCTCCCTGATTGTGGGGGTGGGGGCCTGGGGCGGGGCGGTGGCCGGGGAAGCGGAAGCGGAGCTGAAAGCCCGGAGCCCCGCCCTCGCCCGGGCGTGCCGGGCGCTGGCCCTGGAGGCCGGGGCGCCCGACATGGCAGAACGGCTGCGCGCCCACCTGCGGGTCAGCCGCATGGCCGATGTGATAAGGGCGCTGGAACTGGAGGGGCTGATGCGCCTCGACCCCGTGGTCGCCCCGGCGACCCACGTCTATCTGGTGGGAACCGCCGCTGACATGGCCCTGCTGGGCGAAATCGTCGGGCGCATCGACGAAGCGGCGGCGGAACTGAAAGCGAAAGTGGTCAAGGCCGCGCTCGTAGACGCCGCCGGGACCCGCCTGCCCGCGGCGGTCTCTGGTTTCCCGGTCTATGCCATCGAGCCGGTCACCGCCCACGGGCTTGTGCTCGATGAGTCGGAGTACCGGGGGGCGGCGGTGGAACTGTTAGTGGCCGCCGCCCAGCCCGGCGGCAGCCAGATTCTTGCCGGGGGGCGGGGGGCGGGGACGCTGGGCATCGCCTGGCTCTCCTGGAGCCCGCTGGCCCTCATGGACTCCGCCGTGCCGGCGTTAACGCAGTCCGCTCTGCGCTACTCGCTGTCGCTGCCGGCGACGGGGCCGTGTCCCAAGGCCCCGGACGTAACCGACGGGCGCGATGCAGCCCTGCTCGCGGGCCTGCCGTTCCGGGTGAGCGAAGGCGGCGAACCGGAGCCGGACGGCCCCCTCTGGGGGCGCCCCACGCCCCGGCGCCTGCAGCGGGCGGCAGCCGTGCTGGACCGGCGGCTTGACCGCTGGGCCCAGCGCGTGCACAAGCAGGCCGCCGCCCGGCGGGAGCAGGAGGCTGCGGCCCTGCGGGAAGCGGGCGACCGCGCCCTGACCGCCGGGCCGGACGGCCTGACCCGCATGGGCGCACTCCTGGAGGCCGCAGCGCGTGACGCAGCCCGCCGCCGCCTGGGCCAGGCGGCGGCGCCGCCCACGGCAGGACCCCGGGCACCCCTCCGGGCCCTGCTCCGGGGCCTGGCGACTGCCGAAAGCCTGCCCGGGCCCCGCCCCGCGGCCCTCGCCCTCGGCGCCGGCCTCTTCATCTTCACGCTGATTTGGTGGCTCGCCGGCGGCAAGACGCTCTCCTGGCTCGGCGGCACCGCCTTCCAGCTGGCTGCCTTCGCCGCGTACCTGCTCTGGCGCCCCTGGCGCATCCGCCGGGCTGTCAGGGACCTGGAGGCGGGCCTGACCCACCGGGCGGTCGCCGCCGTCCGCACCGCACACGCAGAGGGCCTGGCCGACCTCGACGAGGCCGTCTCCCAGTTCTGCACGCTGCACCGGCAGCGACTGTCCCGGCTTCCCGCCGCCCTGCAATCTATGAACATCCCCACCGCCGCCGAAAACGAATCGCGCGCCTTGTGCTTCCCGCTCATCGAGCCGGAAGCCGCCGCCCCCATCCGCCAGGAACTGCAGCAGCTCGTCCCTGACCTGGCGGCCCGCCTTGGTGCCGCGGGCGTCCTGCTCCACTGGCAGGACCCGCACCGCCTTCACCGGGAGGCCGCAGCGGAGATCCGCAGCGCCCTGAGCGAGCGCAGACTGCCCGACCCGGCCCAAGCCGCCACCCGCGCCTATGGCGACCGGCTGGCGCCCCATCTGCAGGAGCTGGTCGACCGCCTGCTGGAGTGGTCCCAGCCCCTGCTCGCCCGCTCGCTGCGCCTCCCCGAAGGCCGGCGTTGGCTCCTCTGGCCCGAAGGGCTGCCCTGCCCGCGGGTGCCGGCGGAAGTGGCGGTCCTGCCCTACGCCCGCAGCTGCATCTGCGTAATTCACGTGATTGCAGGACTTCCCACCTCCGGGGAGCGAAAGTCAGAGGAAACCGCCTGACGGGGGGCTCCCTCCTTGTCCTTCTACTCCCTTGCCATCGCCATCCAGACCGCCGTCGCCGCCTGGCTGCTGCTCGGGCAGCCGTTCTACGGCAGGCTCAAGTACGAAACGCTGAAGTACCGGGCGCCCCGCGACCCGCGCGCCCGCACCCGCTCCTACCTGGCCACGATTCTCACCGAATGGGGCCTGGTAGCCCTGGCGTGTCTGGGCCTCTATCTCGACAAGACTCCCACGGGCAGCATCGGCCTGAAGCCGCCCGTGGGCGTTGCCGCGTCCGTTACGTGGTGGCTGACCGCTGCGGCGGTCGCCGGCGCCATCGCCATCACCATCCAAATGTTGCGCCGGGCCGATCTGCGGGCGGCATACCGGGAAGGCATGGGCCATATCAGCCACCTCCTGCCCGATACGGGCGGCGAGCGCGCACTCTTCGCCGCCGTGGCCGCCACGGCGGGCTTCTGCGAGGAGGTCCTGTTCCGCGGGTTTCTGCCGCTCTACTTCGTCACCGTCCTTCCCACCCTGCCTTTTTGGGCGGCACTGCTGCTCGCAGCCGTCTCCTTCGGCGTCGGCCACTGGTATCAGGGCAGGCGCGGCATCATTCAGACCGGCCTGCTCGGCCTGGCCCTGGCCGCGTTCTATTTTGCGACCGGTTCGCTCTACGGCGCCATGGCCCTGCACGCCATCGTCGACCTGATTGCGCTCGCCCTCTCCTGGGTTGTAAAGACCCGGCCATAAAAAAGTAATCAACATAACTGCAACCGACCTCCTGGTTGCCTCGTCCATTGTGTGTGGCAAGGCAACCCAAGAAGGAGGAGCTACTTACATGAATCTCAAGCGTCACCGTTTGATCGCAGCCCTGATGGCCGCGGCCATTCTTACTGCACCGGGTACGGTCCTGGCGGGAGACGGTGCGGGCGCGGCCGACCAGCCGGTCATCATCGCCGAGCCGGTTGATACTGATGACAAGGAGCCGGTCAAGGAAGCCCCCGCCCCCCTGGTTGAAGTCAAAATCACCCGCGAAGAAGCGATCGCCATCGCGGCGAAGTTCTTCGCCATTCCCGAGGAGATGGGCGAGCCCTACGTCAGCCTCAGCCAGTCCAAGGCCTATGCCACCTGGGACCTGAACTGGCGCACGCCCTCCAAAAAGCCGAATCCCCGCATGATCAGCGTCATGGTCAACGCCCTGACCGGTCAGATCACCGGCTACCACTACAGCGGCGCTGCTGCCGGCGAAGTCCCCCTGAGCTACAGCCGCAGCCAGGCCTACAAAGTGGCGGCCGAATGGCTTGCCAAGCTCGCGCCGGACCGCCAGGCCTCCCTGCGCTACGTGGACAACCCCCTGGATTACGGTTTCTACGGCGGCAACGCCGTCTTCCAGTTCCACTGGGACCGCATGGAGCAAGGCTACCCGGTCAGCGGTGACGGCGCCGACCTGACGGTCGATGCCCGGACCGGCGAACTGCAGAACTTCAACCTCTCCTGGCGCAACGACCTGGCCGTCACCCTGCCCAAGGAGGTGCTCGACCAGGCCCAGGCTGAAGATGCTTACCGCAAGAACCTGCCCATGCAGCTGATGTACCGGTACTATCAGAAGCCGGCCACCGACAAGGGCGAGTGGAAGCTGGTCTACCGGCCGTTCGGCCACTCCTTCCCGATGGTCAATCAGGAAGGTCAGTTGATCGGCTATGACGGAAAGGCGATCGAATTTTCACGCTGGACCGACCTGAAGCTGGTCCCGGCTAGCGACAAGCCCTATGCCCAGCCGGAAAAGCCCCTGACCCGGGACGAAGCCCTGGCCCGGGCGCGGGCCCTGACCGGCCGGACCGATGCCCCGTCGAACATGGACTGCCGTGAATCCGGCGAGGAGCAGAAACGGCAGGCCTGCAGCTTTCACTGGAACGATGAAGCCGCCGGTGCGTACGTCAACCTCGAGATGGACCTGGCCACCGGCCTGGTCACCTACTACGGCAACTGGGATCGCGGCGAGCAGGTGCCGCCGGAGAAGTTCCAGGCCAAAGTCAGCGCCGAGCAGGCCCGCACCATTGCCATCGAGTTCATGCAGAAATTCCGGCCGGACCTGGCCGGCAAGGCCCTGGTCATCCCCTCGCCGGAATACGAACTGAAGATGGCCGCGGTCGGCGAACCGGTCCGCAACTACTACTTCCAGTTCATGGTCACCCGGGAGTACATTCCCATCTACGGCCACGAAGCCGGCGCCAACGTTGACGCCGCCACCGGCTCCATTCGTCACTTCTCCGGCCCCATGGTCACGGAGAATGAGCAGGAGCCGTTCCCGGCCCTGACCAATCTGATCAAGGGCGAAGCGGTGATTGAGTCCTTCCTGAAGAACCAGGGGCTCGAGCAGACGTGGGTGACCTTCAACCCGATGATGATCTACCCCGGCAAGGGCGTCCGCGAAGAGGCGGAAGCCAAGCCGGAGACGCTCCTGGTCTGGGCGCCCCGCCGGGCCATGAATATCGACATGTTCGACGCCGTCACCGGTGTCCCGTACGACTACAGCGGCCGCGACATGATCGAGGCGGCCAAGCGGCCGGTCGACATTGAAGGCCATGCCGCCCAGCGGGAGATCGAACTGCTGTGGGCCCGTGGCATTTTCGAGCTGAAGGACGGCAAGTTCAACCCCGACGCCACCGCCAGCGCCGCGGAACTGGCCCGCTGGCTGGTCCTGGCCCGCGGCATGCAGCCCTACCCCATGTACGACTTCGCCATGAACTTCAAGTTGGCCGGCAGGGGCGCCGCGGGCGAAAACCTCGCTGCGTCGACGGAGGCGCCTTACTTCGGCGCCGCCCTGCAGGCGGGCATCCTCCTGCCGGAAGACTTCACCGACGACGCCGACCCGAACGCCCCGGTCAGCCGTGAGCTCTATAGCCTCTGGGTCAGCAGGGCCCTGGGCTATGGCGACATTGCCAAAATGGAGAACCGGATTGAGATGCCCTTCACCGACAAGGATGCCATCGGCGCCAAGTACGCTAACGCTGTAGCGCTGCTTTACGGTCTGAAGATCGACCGCGGCGACGCCGAAAGCAAGTTCAACCCGGGCCGGCAGGTCACTCGCGGCGAGGCGGCGAAGATGCTCTTCGCCGTAGCCGCCAAGGATCGCTGGTACTAGACGGGACAGAGACGGGGGGCGCCTGACGCCCCCCGTCTTCCGCGCTTCTCATGGAGGGTCCAACATGAAAGTACATATGATCGCCATCGCCCTTACGGTGGTGTCGCTTCTTCCCGCAGGCAGACTGCAGGCCGCCGACAAGCCCGCCTTCGATCAGGTAGAGGCGGCGGCCATCGCCCGCGCTGCCGGCCTTCCCCTGCCGGCGCCCGGCGAAATGGAAGGGCCCCAGGCCTTCTACGCTGGGGCTGTTCTACAACCTTTCTGGCAGCTGACCTGGACCGCCGCGGGCGAGTGGGCCGGACTGGAGGCCGTCTCCGTTACAGTTGCCACTGAAACCCGGCGGGTGCTTTCCTTTTCGCAAGTGAAGCGGCTTCGCTGCCCAGAGTGTGAATCCGACGCCCGGCCGGTGATCAACTACACCCGCCGTGAGGCGCAGGCACTGGCGGAGAAGTGGGTGCGACAGCTGGCCCCCGAACTGCTGCCCCGCCTCCGGCTGGTGGAGCCGCCTGCGACCGGCGGCAGGGCTCCCGGTCTCATTGAAGGCGCCCATTTCTTCAAGTGGGACGTGACGCTGGACGGCTACCCGGTGCTCGGCCGCGACGTTGTCGCAGATATTGATGCCGTCACGGGCGAACTGAGGGGTTTCTCCCAGCCCGCGGCCCTGCCGGCGGCGCCCGAGCTGCCGCCAGGCTTTGTGCCGAATGTTGATGCGGCGATGCAGCTATACTGGGACGCCCTGCCCCTGGAACTCCAGTACCGGCTCTATCCCCAGCGGGATTCCGAGGAATTGCAGTGGCGGCTTGTCTATCGCCTGTCCTCGCCATTGCCCCGCATGGGTCTGAACGGGGAGCTTGTGAACAGTGAGGGGCAGCCTACCCGCACTGCCGAAATCTCTTTACCGGAGCCCGTTCCGGCGCCGGACGAACCGTGGGTCCCCCCGGCGCAGCCCCTGACCCGGGACGAGGCGCTGGCGGTCGCTGTCGCCGCGACCTGCCGGCTTGAGATGCCGAACGCCCAGTACAACGAGTGGGTCGGCGGGACCGGAGGCTACTGGACGTTCACCTGGGACGGGGCGGAGGCGACAGTCGATGCGCAGACCGGCCTGCTGGTCTCCATGAGCCTGATGCCCGCCGGCGACGCCGGCGTTCAGCCGCTGACCCTCACGGAGTCCCGGGCGCTGGCCGCCGAGTTCATCCGCCGCTTCCGCCCGGACCTCGCGGGCCGCCTGTTGATGCTGCCCCCCGGCCCTTGGGAGAGACAGACCTTCGACGAAATTGAATTTGTGCAGACCCATGAAGGGGTCCCGCTCTCTCACCGGACGATTCGGATGGCGGTCCTCTCCGGGCAGCACAGAGTGATCACATTACAGGTCATGCCGTTCGAACCGGTGGCGGAGCGCTTCACGTTTCTCGGTGCGCCCGCTAACGCCATCTCCCCGGAAGCGGCCCGCGCGGCGCTCCTGAAGGCCAATCCCCTGGAACTGGTGTGGGTGTCCTTCCCCGAGGGAGGCGAATTAGTCTCCCGGCTGGTCTGGGCGCCCCGCTGGGCCGACGCCGCCACTGTCGATGCCCTGACCGGCGCCCTGCTGGACAGCGGCGGCGACGAACTCCGCTCCGGCCCGTTCCTGCCCGCCGACCTGGCCGACCGGCCCGAAGCCCGAGCGGTGGAGATTCTCGCAAGCATGGGCGTCATACGGCTGGACGGCGACAAGCCGTTCGAGCCCGACCGCCCCGCGGAGCTAAGTGAGCTGGTCGACTGGCTGACGCGCGCCTTCGGCGCCAAGATGGTCAAGGTGGAGCCCGGCTCCACGGCGGCCCGGCAGGCCTTCGCACTCTGGGTCGCCCGAGCCATGGGATATGGCGCCCTTGCCGACATGAAAAACCGCATAGAAGTGCCGTTCAGGGACCGGGATGCAATCGGGGCGCCGTACGCCAACGCCGTCGCCATCCTGAACGGACTGGGCCTGCTCCCGGGCGACGGGGAGACAATCTTCCAGCCGGAGCACCCCGTGACCCGGGGGGAGGCCGCCAAGATCATCTGCGGTGCTCTGCTCACGTCTTGACCGGGGTCCGAACCGGCACCCGCTCTTCCTCCAAATCGAAGGCGCCGCCCGCTTCCAGGTGGTAGGGAACGCCGGTCACAATCCAATGTTTGCGCATCATCAGGAACATTCGCAGCAGGACGCCCGTCTGTTGATGCAGCAGGTAATGCCACCAGCGGTGGGTGACAAACTCCGGCACGAGCACCGTAATAATGTCGCTCGGATCCTGTGCATCCACCTTCTCAATGAACTGGACGAGCGGTCGGATTAACTCCCGGTACGGCGACTCCACCACGTGCAGCTCCAGTCCGCAGTTCCACCGGTCCCAGCGCTCCTTGACTTTCTGCCCCTTTTCCGGCTCCAGGGCCACGTGCACGCAGATGATGTTGTCCGACAACGTGTGCCCATACTGCAGCGTGTTGGCCACGGCGTTATTGACCCCGGCGACCGGGACCACCACGGTGTGACGCTTGACCCGCAGCGGCGGCGGCGGACAATCGTAAGCTACCCGCAGCTGGCGCCCCAGGGAGACATAGTGCGCATGGATCGACCGGAACAGCATCACCAGCAGGGGCAGCAGCAGAATCACCATCCAGGCGCCCAGTATGAACTTGGTCACCGTGATCACCACCAGCACCACGGCCGTCGCCGTCGCACCGATTGCGTTGATGATGATATTGCGCACCCAGCCCGGCTCCCGCAGCTTCCACCAGTGGACCACCATGCCAGACTGCGACAGCGTGAACGATAGGAAGACACCCACGGCGTACAGCGGAATCAGGGCGTGGGTCGAGCCGCGGAACAGAATCACCAGCAGGCCGGCGAGAATGCCCAGCATCATGATGCCGTTGGAGAAGACCAGGCGGTCGCCCTTGTTGGACAGATAGCGCGGCAGGTAGCCGTCCGCCGCAATCAGCCCCGAGAGGCGGGGGAAGTCGGCGAAGCTGGTGTTGGCCGCCAGGACCAGAATCAGGGCGGTCGACGCCTGCACCACATAGTACATCAGGCCGTTCCCGAAAATGTGCCTCGCCACCTGCGACACCACCGTCTCATGGTGCGACGGCACGGCGCCGTATACGCCGGCCAGGACGGTGATCCCCGAAAAGAGGGCAATCAGGATGACAGCCATCCAGGTCAGCGTCGTGGCGGCGTTGCGGGACTCCGGCTTCTCAAAGGCCGGCACGCCGTTACTGATCGCCTCGACGCCCGTCAGCGCAGTGCACCCCGATGCGAACGCCCGCAGCAGCAGGAAGAGCGTCAGGGGCTGAGCGGCCGCGGGCACCGCGTGCGGCGCCGGATGAGCCGATTCCAGGCCCAAGGCGACGCGCACCAGCCCCCAGGCGACCATCAGCGCCATGATGACGACGAATACGTAGGTCGGTAAGGCGAATATCGCCCCTGACTCCTTGATGCCCCGCAAGTTGGCCACCATAATGAGGGCGATCAGAATCAGGCAGATGAGGACGCGCCACGGCGCCAGCCCGGGCAGCGCCGAAGTGACCGCCGCCACGCCCGCCGAAATCGAGACGGCGACCGTCAGCACGTAATCGACCAGCAGCGAGGCGCCCGCCACCAAGCCGGGGTAGACGCCCAGATTCTCTTTGGAAACGATATAGGAGCCGCCGCCGCTGGGATAGGCGAAGATCGTCTGACGATAAGAGAGAGCCACGATGATGAGCAGGACGACGATGGCGCCGGCAATCGGCAGCGAAAGGCTCAGGGCCGCGCTGCCCGCCAGAACCAGCATGAGCAGGATCTCTTCCGTTGCGTAGGCGACCGAGGAGAGCGCATCCGACGAAAATACGGCCAGCGCCTTCGTCTTCGTCAGCCGCTCGTGAATGGCCTCTTCCGTGCGCAACGGTTCACCGATCAACAAGCGCTTCAGAATGCCCACCTGACACACCACCTTCACATAAAGAAGTGTGAGCCGCGGGCGGGCGATTCATGCGCCGGGCTGCGATACTTGATGAGCATGAGGTGCAATGATGCAGATGCACACATTGACAGCGGCGCGGCGCTGCCCCCGGCCACAGCCGGCAACCTGCGCCGAGTGCGGCCGTCCGGCCGGGGAGAACTACAGCACCTGCTCCGGCTGCCGGCGGACCATCGACCGGATTTGGGATGCGGACTGGGACGCCCTGCTCGCCGCCGAGGGCATCGCCGCCGGCTCCGAAGATGAACGGCTGCTGGCTGCGGTGGTCTTTCAGGAATACGACAAGCATCCATGGACGGTGCTCGACAAGGCTTTGACATTCCTGCGCTGCGGCTCGTGCGGGAGCGAACTGGGCGGCGGCCCGGCCGACTGCCAGGAATGCCAGATGGCCTTCGGCCACACGCTGATGGCCGAGTGGGAAGCACTGCAGATTGGGCTGGTCACCCGCAACGAGCACGCGATCCATATCGGGCGGTGGATCCTCCGCCATCCGCACCGCTTCAGTGCGAAGGTGGCCGATGGCATCCGCTTCAGCATGCCCCTGCTGATCACGGGGGCCGAACCGCCCACGGCAAAGACAGGCCAGGCGGCCTACGCCCTCTACTTCGAGGGCAAGGAAGCGGAAGCCGAGCGCCTGTGGGAAGCGGAGCGTGAACGCGGTGGCGGAAGGAAGGCGCCGTGGTTCGAATTGAAGGAAGACGAATAGTGCCATTGGGAGTCAGTGGCAATGAGTCATGTCATTGAGGCTGCTGGTGTGAGGTATGTGGTCCGGGACGAGATCACCTCACATCAGGTTTTATCGCTCTGCCGGATTTTGAGTGCCCAGACCCAACCCTGATGCGCAAAATCCGGCAGAGGACGGCGGGATGCCCGTTTTTGGTGGGTTTGCGGTCGCAAGCGCCAGCTTTCGTTGGTTTTTGAGGATCTAAGCAGACGGTATCCCTCAAATCCCAACGGAAGGAACGCCAGTCCGGCCCGCGGAGCCGGGCCAAGACTCCGGAACCCTGATTGAAGTCCCGAACTGCAACATGTCGCGGGTTCCCACCACATGAGGCTGGCGTAAACAGTCGAAGAGGGAGGCCACTTCCAATGGCCTCCCTCTTTGATTCGTCACCCTAGATAAACAGGCCAGCCAGCACCAGCGTAATCGTGGAGAGCAGCTTGATCAGCACGTGCAGCGACGGGCCGGCGGTGTCCTTGAACGGGTCGCCGACGGTGTCGCCGACGACGGCCGCCTTATGCGGATCGGACTTCTTGCCGCCGTGGGCGCCGGTTTCCACGTACTTCTTGGCGTTGTCCCAGGCGCCGCCGCCGGTGTTCAGGAAGAGGGCCATGATCACGCCGACGATGGTGGAGACCATCAGGAAGCCGCCAACGGCTTCCGCCTTCAGCCAGAGGCCAACCACGACGGGAGCGGCCACGACCAGGACGCCGGGCATCACCATCTGCTTGAGGGCGCCCCGGGTGACGATGTCCACGCACTCGGCATAGTTCGGCTTGGAGGTGCCCTTCATGATGCCGGGATCCCGCTTGAACTGGTCGCGCACGTTCTGAATGACGAACTGGGCAGCCCGGCCCACGGCCTTGATGGCGGCGGCCGAGAAGAGGAAGACCAGCATGGCACCCAGGAAGGCGCCGATGAAGACATCCGGCTTGCCGATGTCGACGACCATCGTGGTGGTGGAGCCGGTCAGGATCTTGACTTCATCGGTGTAGGCGGAGAAGAGGAGGAAGGCGGCAAGAGCGGCGGAGCCGACGGCGAAGCCCTTGGTCAGGGCCTTGGTCGTGTTGCCGCTGGCGTCCAGCTTGTCGGTGCGGTGACGGATCGTGTCGGGGGCGCCGGACATCTCCACGATGCCACCGGCGTTGTCGGTGATGGGGCCGTAAGTATCCATTGCCAGAATGTAGGTGACGGTGGAGAGCATGCCCATGGTCGCAACGGCGGTGCCGTACAGGCCGGCGTTCTCAACGCCCGGAAGGGCCAGCGCGCCGAGCTTGTAGGCAGCGTAGATGGCCACGGAGATCATGATGACGGGCACGGCGGTCGACTCGAAGCCGACGGCGATACCGGAGATGATGTTGGTGGCGGGGCCGGTGACCGAAGCCTCAGCGATCTCCCGGACGGGGCGGTAGCGGAACTCGGTGTAGTACTGGGTGATCCAGACGACCGAGAGGGAGAGCAGCAGGCCAACCATTGCGGCAGCCCACAGGTAGATCGAGTTGACTTCGAGGCCGGGCTTGATCGAAACCAGCATCTGCTTGGTGATGAAGTACAGGCCGATCGCGATCAGCACCGAGGTAATGATATAGCCCCGGTTCAGGGCGGCCATGGGATCTTCATCTTCCTTCGCCCGCACCGTGAAGATGCCGACGATGGAGGCCAGCAGGCCGAAAGCGCGGGCGATGAGGGGGAACATGATGCCGTTCAGGCCGAAGACCGGAATCAGGGCGATGCCGAGAATCATGGCGCCGATGTTCTCGGCGGCGGTGGATTCGAACAGGTCGGCGCCGCGGCCGGCGCAGTCGCCGACGTTGTCGCCCACGAGGTCGGCCACGACGGCCGGGTTGCGGGGGTCGTCCTCAGGAATGCCGGCTTCGACTTTACCCACCAGGTCGGCGCCCACGTCGGCCGCCTTGGTGTAGATGCCGCCGCCCAGCTGGGCAAACAGGGCCACGAACGAGGCGCCGAAACCGAAACCGACGATGAGCAGGGGGGCTTCCTCAGGCGAGGCGTAGGCGGCGAAGGCTTCGAACAGCGCCCACACGCCCAGCAGGGAGAGGGTGGTGACGGCCAGACCGGTCACGGCGCCGGACCGGAAGGCGATCTGAAGGGCCCGGTTCAGACTGTGCTGAGCCCCTGCGGCGACGCGGAGGTTGCCGGTGACGGCAGTCCACATGCCAATGTAGCCGGAAAGAGCCGATGCGAAGGCGCCCGCCAGGAACGAGACGGCGGTAGCCCAACCCTGGCCCGACCCTGCCTTGGCAAAGTACAGGGCAGCCGCCACGACCACGGAGAGAATTGCGATGGTCTTATACTGGCGGCCAAGGAACGCAAAGGCACCTTCACGAATCGCTCCCGCGATCTCCTGCATCGCCTTGGTCCCGGTATCCTGCCGGAGCACGTCCCAGATCAGATATACCATAACGATCAGTGCGATGACACCAGACACGGGAATGAGGTACTGGAGACTCATCAGTCCGTTTCCTCCTCCAGAAGCAGTTTGGAGCGATATTTCCGCTCACCGGGCCAAACCCCTGCCGTGTTGCCAATTCCGTTAGAAAACCGATAGAGAATCTATTCAATAGATCGGGTGTCTAGAACAAAGTGTGCTTACTGACACAAGGGATTGACAACCTGTTTTACAAAAGGCGTTCCGATAGATCCGGCCTATAGATATTCGTTATCAGCGTTCAAGTGAGTCCCACAGTGGGAGAGCGGTCAGCACAAAGTAGCACCCGGGGGGCGTCGTGCCCAGGCTGTGCCCGGGTCAATGCCAATGCTTGGCACCAGGGCGTCCGGATATTACCATGCACCGGCGGACCGGGGATTATACCCGCGCAAAGGCCGGGCGGAGCACCGGCCCGCCCGGCCTGTCCCGGCTCCTTAAGTCCGCTGCAGCGTCTGCTCCAGCCCGCCCAGCCATTGGCCGGCCACGTGGTCCCGGGTCAGCACCCGGACTCGGTCCGGGAAAATCTCCAGCATCCGGCTCTGGCTGGCATCCGTGTCCCGCCCGGAGCCGCCGCCCGGCTTCGGGCCAAGCATATAGGCCGTGGAGCCGAGCCCCATGAACGTAACGCCGGTCTTGACGGCAACCTGGCCCGCAACCTCCGGCTTGCGGTGCGTGTGGCCCGAAAACCAGAGTCTGGCCTGCGGGTTGCGGCCCAGAATTTCGTAGAGCTCTCTGGACATATTGGTGCCGCCGAAGGCCCGCTCGCCCATGCTGCCCGCCACTGTGTCGTTGAGCGGCTGGTGCATGCAGACGACCGTGAACTTGTCGCGGTGTTCGGCGAGCACCCGGTCGAACCAGGAGACCTGCTCCGGCGTGATCCAGCACCAGTCTTTGTTGTAGGGCGCCAGCTTCCACATCTCGTCGGCCAGCAGCACGAAGTGCAGGCCGCCGAAGAGGCGGCTGGTGTAAAGCTGCTCCACGCCGAAGGCCTGCTTCCACCGGCTGATAGAGACGTCGTCGGTCGTCTGCATGTCGTAGAACTCATGGTTGCCTGTCGTGACCAGGATCCGATCGGCCGGCGCGGCCTTGGCCATGATGCGCTTGAAGGCTTCCAGCTCGCTGGCGGCGCCGTGGTCGGCGATGTCGCCGTTCGTGATCCAGAGGTCCGGCTCCAGGCTGCCCAGGTCCCGGACGGCCGCGGTCAGCTTCCGGTTGAGCAAGGCCCCGTCGTCCGGCTGCAGGTGGACGTCGGAGAGGAGCGCCACGCGCAGGGGCCGTTCGGCCGAGGGCGGTCCCCCGGCAGGCTGCGGCGCTCTTGCGCACCCGGTGGCCATGGCAGCGACGACGGAAGCGGCTGTCGCCAGGAAGCGGCGCCGGTTCATCATGGGGGCTCCCTCCTTTGCAAGATCGTTCCGGTTCATTTCCCTTTAGACTTACCCTGCCGGCCCCCCGTTACGCATGTTGAGCTGCTTAACCGCGGCCCGCCTTGCCCCGATAACAGGGGTGGGAGGGGACCACATTGCAGCAACCATCCACCCAGCGGTATACCGCACTGGTTTTCCTGCGCGACGTAGCAATCGGGCTGCTGCTCTGGCTGCTGCTGACCGCAGGCGTGGGCGAGGCCCGGATCGTCCCTTCTGGCTCGATGGAGCCCACCATTGCCGTGGGCGACCGGATCTGGACCGACAAGTTCCTGGTTCGCTGGGGCGCGCTGCAGCGAGGCGACATTGTCGTTTTCGAGCCGCCCTTTCCGACCGAATCACCCTACCTGAAGCGCGTCATCGGTCTGCCCGGCGAGACGGTGGAGATCCGGGACGGGTCTGTCTGGATCAATGGGAAGCCACTGACCGAGCCGTACGCGGCAGAGGCCGATTACGAGTACGGCCCGGTGCTGATCCCCCAGGATCAGTATCTGGTTCTGGGCGATAACCGGAACGTCAGCTACGACAGTCACCGCTGGGGCCTGGTCGAGCGCGAGCGAATTACCGCCCGGGCGATCTTCCGGATCTGGCCGCTGAGCCGAGCCGGGCGCCTCGGGAGCTAAAAGCAAAACAGGGGGCCGCCTGACAGTCCGCGTGGACGCAGGCGGCCCAATTCGTTGTTGCGTTTACTGCGGCGCCTTGGCCATGATCTCCGCCTGACGCTCGATGATGCGGGTTTCGTAGGCCGTCTGGACTTCATCCACCAGGTCCAGGGGCAGGCCGGCGGCTCTGAGATCCGCAGCCATGGCGGCGGTGATGGCGCTTACGTCCCGGTCGCACTGCCGGCGCAATCCGTCAGCCCGGGCCAGGTACTTGGCGCCCATGGCGGCCACGTCCACCGCACCGCCGGCGGCCTTCGCCTGTGAGTACTCGGCCTTGGCGGTCTCCAGCATGGCGTTCAGCTGCCCTTCGCATTGCGACTGTACGGCCTGCAGCCGCGGGGCGTACTGGGCGCGGATGCTCTCCACCGTGGTGCTGGACGACGCCCCCCGAGAAGGCGGCGCTGTATCGGGCGCCGGTGCGGCAGCTGCCGGTGCCGCCGAAGGTGATGCAGCCGGGGCCGCATCCGTTGCGGTGACCGCCTCCGCCGGGGCTGCCGTCGGTATGGGTGTGGTTTTGGCGGCCGACAGTTCCTGGCGGGCCTTGACGAACTGCTTGGCCAGGGCCCGGTATTCCTGCTGTGCCCGCCACGCTGTCCAGCCAAGCACAGCGTTGCCGGCAAGCGAAATGGCCAGCAGGAGGAAGATGACGATCAGACCAAGGCGGCGCATCCGGCAATCCCCTCCGTCGCTGGAAATCGATCTGCCACTCCATTCGGCGCGGCAGTACCCGCCTTCCTTCTGTTTCGTACATTGAAGGAACTATGTGGCGTCAGGTGGAAAGACGTCGCAGGGCATGCGTTACCTTGATAGGGGGCATGAACCGTGGGAGAGAATTGGCTCGCACAGCGCCAGGTTGCTGCCGCTGCCATGCAGACGAGAGCCCGTTCGAGCGGCATGATTGCAGACCGCCGCCTGGTGGAGCAATACGTGCGGAAGACGAGCGCAATGGAGAATGTCGAGGCCTCCCTGCGGCGCCATCTCCCGGCCGATTGCCAGGCCTCCCACGGCCTGAGTGTTCCCTACCGGGGGCATGAGATCTACCTGGAGCACGTTGTCACCGGGCCCGCCGGCCTCTTCCTGATCGAAACGCTGGAGGACGGCAACCCCTGGCGCAAGGACCTTGCGCTGAACATCGCGTTCCTTGCCGGCGCCCTCGGCCCGTACGCCCACCTGCTGAAGACCCTGGTCATCGCTGCGCAGCCGGTGCGAGACCCCTTGCCGCCCGGTGTGCTCACCACCGCATCGATCGATGAAGCCGTGGGGCTGATCACCCGGCGGGAAGGTGAGCAGCTTACACCTGCCCTGGCCCGCCATCTCTGGAGCCGCCTGACTCCCGTCCCGGTGCACCCACAATGCCGGGCAGATGAGCCGGACCCTCTGACCGACCGGGACGCCGCCCGCCTCTCCTGGTTCTCCGTTTTTTTGATCGTCAACGCTGCCCTGCTCACCGCACTCAGCATCCATCCACATCCGTGGCAGGTATTCCTCTTCTGGTGTGTGCTATTCGCACCGGCGACGGCCGTCTCCGCCATGCTGCGCCACATCCGGCGCCGCGAGGTGCGGCTCAGGCGGCTTCGCATTTGGAACGCGGTGCTGCTTGGCACTTGCGCGGCCCTGTTCGCGTTCTGGGTGTGGATTTGAGTTTTTCTTAGGTGTTCTTTGAGCGGGCTCTGCTATGTGTGGTAGTAGTACGGCTTGACCTGACGGGTCGCCGATCTCGAGGAGGCGAAATACGTTGCGCAAGACACTCGCGTTCCTCCTGGTCCTCGCTACCACATTACTGGCCGGCTGCGGGCTGGCCGACAAGGTTGCGGAGAAGGCAGTTGAGAAGTCGCTTGAGAAGGCGACTGGCGTTACAGTCGACGAGAAGGGCAACTCGGTGACCGTAAAAGGACAGGATGGTCAGTCGCTCACGATCACCACAGAGCCGACCGAAAGCGGCAAGGTGCCTGACGGTTTCCCGCTGCCGGTCTTCCCCGGCGGGAAGGTAACCGTCGGTCAGAAAATGACCCTCAACAACAAGGCCGTCTATACGGTTGAGATCAAATTTGCGGGAGAGGCAAAGCCCGCTACCGATTTCTACGAGAAGGCGCTCAAGGAGCGGGGGTTCGGCGACGTCTCCCGCATGGAGAATGCGGATGAAACTGAGGCGACCAGTATGCTTACGGGCGAGACCGATAAGCTGGTTGCCTTTTTGGGGGTCAGCGTCATGGTGAAGACAAAGGAAGGAACCATCAGCATCTCCGTTTCCGAGAAGTGAATCAGAGGAGAGGGCTCCCGGCGCCGTGCCGGGAGCCCCTTTTCTACTTCACCTTGCTCATGCCAGCGGTATCCGGTTATCCGGCTCCTCCGGCTCGACCGGCTCGGGGCGCCGGACGATCAGATACGCCAGCACAAATATGACCAGCATGCCCAGACCCGCGATCAGCCCCGGCCCCTGCCCGGGCACGAACGGCATGCCGGCAATGGCGCCGACGATCAGCACGATGCCGAGCCAGGTGCCCCACGGGAAGAACGGCATTGCACACGCACCCGGTTTGCAGCCCTCCCGGCGGCGTATCACCAACTGGCTGGCCAGGATGACCAGGTAGGAGAAGAGCAGGGCGAATCCGGCGGAGCTGACTAGAAAGATGTAAACCGACCGCGGGAGGAGGTAGGCCAGCACCACGCCCACCATCATCCCGCCGGATGAAACCACAATGGCGTTGCGGGGAATGCCCGGCGGAACCAGCCGCCCCAGAAACGCCGGCGCCTGGCCTTCTTCCGCCAAGGAGTAAATCATCCGGCTGAGGCCGTACATGGCGGCCAGCATCGTGGAAAGCGATGCGGTCATGACCACGAGGTTCAGCCCGGCTGCCAGCCACGGGAAGCCTCGGACCTGCAGAATCGTAACCAGGGGGCTGATCTCTTCCTGCGGACCGCCCGGCGGAAGTGTCAGCAGGACGACGGCAACCACGCCGACATAGAGCCCCACGAGGGAGACGACGGTCAGGAGGATCGCGCGCGGCACCGTCCGGTGGGGATCTTTCGCTTCCGGCGCAGCCAGCCCCAGCACTTCAAAGCCGGCGTAGGCAAAGAGCACGAGCAGCATCGATCCGGCCAGTCCCCCGAGACCCTTTGGGAGAAACGGCGAAATGGCGGCGGGCGCGGCCGGGGCTGTGCCCAGTGGCAGCAGTCGGGCCGCAAGCGCGGCGCCCAGCAAAATGAAAGCGGCAACCGCAAGCAGTTTGACGGCAGCCATGGCCGATTCGACGATTGCGAAAGCCCGTACGTCCAGCAGATTGAGCAGCGCCACCGCAATGATGACCGCCCCGGCGATCAGCCAGACCGGCACGGCCGGCAGCCAGAGGCGGGCAAAGACCGCCGCCGCGACGCCCTCGCTGGAGAGGGCGAGCACCAGTCCGGACCAGTAGAGCCAGCCGACGACGAATGAAGCACCGGGGCCGAACGCGATGGCTGCGTACTGCCGGAATGATCCATGGGTGGGCCGGGAGACGGTCAGTTCGGAAAGCGCCATCAGCACCAGGTAGATTACCAGGCCGCCGAAGGCGAAGGCCAGCAGCGCACCGCTGCCGGCGTTACGGATGATTACGCCGGTCCCGAGAAAGAAAGAGCCGCCCACCACGGTACCGAGGGCGAGCATGACGAGTTGCCAGGTGGATAGTCCGGCGGGATGAGCGCTGTGCAATGGTGAGCCCCCTCACGGAACGTTTTCCTGTGAAATTGGGTTTCCCGTTGCTGCGCCAGGCTATGCGGAAGCTGTACATGATCATCGGAACGGCATCGTGGATTCATCTTCTTGAAATCAGGCACGGGGCTCTGTCTTTCACCCGGAGATGCTCACGGTCCAGGTTTCGCTGTCCCACCCCACCGACCAGCCCAGCCGTTCGGCAAGGAACCGGACGGGCACCAGTACCCGGTTCGCTTCCATAATGGCCGCCGTTCCCATGTCGGCGGGCGCCCCGTTGACCAGGGCCATGCGTTCCCCCGGGGTGACGATCAGTTCCGTCGCGCCGGAGACCACATGCACCCGCTCGCCATCCCACTCAACCGCGGCGCCCAGCCGCTCCGCCAATCGGACGTGCGCCACCGTGCGCGCATCCACGATCCGAGGCCAGACCGGAAAGCTGATGCGCTCGCCGTCCAGGCGGACGACCACCTCCGTGGTGTGGGGAATGGCCAATACCGTTCCCGCCGGCGGCGAATCGATCTCGTTGTAAGCCAGAAGGCGGGCAGCCGTCACGTTATGGCAGCCTGCCACCCGGGCCATGTCATCGCCGGGCTGCACGATGTAGGCGTCGCCGCCGAAGTCCCGCAGGTGCCGGTCCAGGCCGAGTATCTCCGAAACGGTGACGAACTGGTAGCCCAGCGCCCGCAGGTCACCGGCGGCCAGCCACGTCCCGTCCGGGGTGGCCAGCGGCGAACCGTGCATCAGCGCGATGCCGCCCGGGAAGGCGCCCGCCACCAGCCGCTCCCGAATCACCTCGGCCGAGGGGCCTGCCCAATCCACCGTGTCCATCGACCAGTAGATCGTGTACGCGTAGCCCAGTTCACCGGCTGCCTCCAGCACCGTGTCATCGTAGTTGCCGTATGGCGGGCGCCAGAAGGGCTGCGGACTCTGCCCGGCCACCGCGGTGATCCGCTCTTCGGCCAGCAGCAGCTCCTGACGCATCTCATCGGGCGACAATTGCGCCATGAACGGATGGCTCCAGGTGTGGTTGGCCACCTGGTGCCGGACGGCCAGGCGCTTAACCAGGTCTGCGTGATCATCCACGCTGTCGCCCACGAAAAAGAAAGTCGCCCGGATGTTCAGGTCTTCCAGCGTGGCGGCCAGCGTCGGGGTAATCTCTCCGAACTCGGTGTCGTACGTGAAAGCCACATCGCGGCAGGTGCCGTTTCCGGCGGAGACCAGGGTGGACGGCGCGGCCGCTGCGGGACCGCCCAGCAAGAGCGCTGAGGCGGCGGCGGCAGCGGCGCACGCCAGACGCAGGCGCATAACATCACCTCGCCCCAGCCTATGAGACGAGGTGGCACTCTACGCCTGCGGGCGCTTACCTGCCAAGCCCTGAAGGGGAATCCACCCTGCCGGTCGAACTCTCCCTGAACAGGTAGACCACCGTGGGGAGGGGAACCGCGTGCGCACTGTGAGATCACGTCTGATCAGCCTCTTCCTCGCGGTCGTATTGCTGGTCGCTGCTGCACCGGCACAGGCCGGCGCCGCCACGCTCGAAGAGCGGTTCAATGCCCTTGAGCAGCGGGTGACCCAGTTGGAGAAAGCGCTCCAGCTTTCAGCGCTCGATGTCGTCGGGCTGGTGGAAGAAGCGGCGCCTGCCGTCGTCAGCCTCTATCTGGTCGACGGCAAGGACCGCGTCATCTCCCAGGGGACCGGCTTTATGATCTCATCGGACGGCCTGATTCTGACCAACGCCCACGTGGTGGAAGGCCTGTTCGATATCAAAGTGAAGTTCAGCGACGGCAAGGTGCTCGATGCGATCCGCATCCTCACGGACCCGTTCCTGGATATGGCGGTGCTGAGCGTGGAAGGCGAGGGCTTTCCGACTCTGGACTTTGCGCAGCAGAAGCCGCGGGTCGGTGAGCCGGTCGTCGTCATCGGCAACGCCTGGGGCTACTCGCAGAGCGTGACGGTCGGCATCGTCAGCGGCGTCGACCGGCCGGACCCGTACCACCTGCACCACTACCCGTCACTGCAGACCGATGCGGCCATCAACCACGGCAACTCCGGCGGTCCCCTGCTCAACCGGGACGGCAAGGTGGTCGCCATGGCGACATGGACCGAGTTGAAAGATGAGACGGACTCCATCGCCTTTGGCATTCCCGCCGATCAGATTCAGGCCGCCATCGGCCGCTTCCAGCGCGGGCGGGGCATCGTCCGCCCCTGGCTGGGCATCTCCGCCCGAGAGCCCCATTGGTCCCGGGCCGGGCTACCCAATGAATACGGCCTGCTGGTTACAGGCGCCCACGCGCACGGGGCGGGCGCCAAGAGCGGGCTGCGCTGGGGCGACTGGATCACCAAGGTCAATGGCGTACCCGTCAATTACTTGATGGAACTGCGGCGGGAACTGGAGAAGTACCAGCCGAGCAACAGCGTCAGCCTGACCGTCGAGCGCGAGAACGCCGATCAGACCGATTGGGTGGTCGAGACCCTCACCGTGACCCTAGGCGAATACTCAGGTCTGATCGATGCCACCGTGCCCCTTGAGTACGACACGGAGACCGATGATCTCTTTTAGCTGAGCACCGTCTCCCCGGCGCGTTAACCCATATTGTGCAGCAACGATCCCGGGGGCGGGGAATTCCGCCGCCGGGATCGCCTTTTTCACATCCGTTCTCTGTATGGCAAGCCTTCCGCGTTCGGTGTAAACTCAGAACAGAATGCATATTCGGAGGACCCCTATGCAAAAGGAAACGCCGCTGAAGCATCTGCCCTGGGCTGCTGCACTGATCTTTCGCCACGCACCGGTCGCCGGTGTGATGCTCCTCGCCGGCCACCTGATTGGCAAGCTCGCACCGCCGGCCTCGCTGCTGGCCCTGCAGCGGCTCGTCGACGCCGTGGCGGCCGGCGCCGGGGCCGATCAACTGATGAGCCCCTTGGTCTGGCTGGTGACGCTGGTCGTCATTGCCGAATTGGGCGGCCCCATCTCCGGCGCCGCCGAAGACAGCATATACGAGAGACTGGCCGTCGTGGTGCGGGAGATGCTGCTTCAGAAAGCTTCATCGCTGACCCTGACGCAGTTTGAACAGCCTCAGACGCACGATTTGATTGAGCGGACCACCCAGGGGGAGCGGAGCCGGGTCTTCCGCATGGTCTGGGTTGCCGTGCAGGTGGTTGCCATGGCCGCCGGCGCCGTATCCGCACTGGCCCTGCTGGCCGCTGCCTCGCCGCTGCTGGCCGTCGCCGCCCTCGGCATGGCGGTGCCCATCGCCTGGGCCGGCGTGCGGCAGGGCGCCCGCTGGCATGAACTGACCCTGCGTCAGAGCCCCGGGCGCCGCTTCACGCAGTACCTGGGCGGGCTGCTGAGCCGCCGGGAGACGGCGACCGAGCTGCGGGCGTACCAACTGACCGGCTACTTCCTGGAGCGGTGGCGCCGCTCCTTTGTGCGGCGCCGGGCGGACCATCTGGACGTCCGGTGGCTGAACGTAAAGGAAGGGTGGCTGGCCGTCGTCTGCGCGGCGCTGCTCTTCGCCGGCGCCCTGGGCGGGGCGACCTACCTGGCGGCCTCCGGGCGGGTGGGCCCGGGCCAGATCGCCGTGCTCATCGGGGCGATCCGCATCCTGCAGACGTCGCTGGGCCAAATGGCTGCAAACATCGGCATCCTCTGGGAGCTGGGCCTGCCGGTGGGCGAAGTGCGGGCCTTTCTTTCCATGCCCGAGGCCCCGGGGGGCGGCACCCTGCCGTTTCCCGCGCCCTTGCAGGGGCTGATTCGCTTCGAGTCGGTCACTTTCACTTATCCGGGCGGGAGAGCGCCGATCCTGAAGGATCTGACGCTGGAGATCCGGGCGGGAGAGAAAGTCGCCCTGGTCGGCGCCAACGGCGCCGGTAAATCGACGCTGACCAAGCTTCTGCTGGGCCTGTATCAGCCGGAAGCCGGGCGGATTACCTTTGACGGAACCGATATCCGGAAGATCGACCGCGAGTCGTTCCGCCGCTCCGTCACCTGCGTGTTCCAGGACTTCGTCCGCTACAACCTGACCCTGCGGGACAACGTGGCGGTGGGCAACCTGGAAGCGTCGGCAGAGCAGGTGGTCGCCGCCTGCGCCTCCGCCGGCCTGGAGCGGCTGCCCGGGAGCCCGGAGCAGATGCTGGGGCGCATGTTCACCGGGGGCATGGAGCTGTCGGGCGGGCAGTGGCAGCGGGTCGCCCTGGCCCGGGCCTTCGTGCGTGACGCCCAGATCATCGTCCTGGACGAACCCACGGCGGCCCTGGATCCCCTGGCGGAGCTGGAAGTCTTCCATAAGTTTGTGGAGCTGGTCCGGGGCAAGACGGCCCTGCTGATTTCGCACCGGCTGGGTTCGGCCCGGCTGGCCGACCGCATTATCGTACTGGACGGCGGCTGCGTCGCCGAGACGGGCAGCCATGACCAACTGATGGCCGCGGGCGGGCTCTATGCGGAGCTGTTCAAAACGCAGGCCCAGTGGTACGAGCAGTCCGGGGGTGATGTGGCATGAGCGTCACCCGCAGCTACTTCCGGTTCATCGCCGCGGTGGTCAAGACCAGCCCCGCCACCGCCCTCTTGCTCGTACTGATCAGCCTGCTGATGGGACTGCGGCCGGCGGCGGAGTTCTGGTCCGTGCAGCGGCTGATCGACCATGTGGTGGCCCACGCCGGCCCCGGCTTCGCCTGGGCGCCGGCGCTCATGTGGGCCGGCATACTGGTCGCCCTGGCCCTGGCCGGGGAGGGCGCCCGGCAGGCTGAGCCATACCTGGTGGAGCGCCTCCGCCAGGATGCCGAGGTGGTGCTGGAAGGACGGCTGCTGGAGTGGGCCAGTCAGGCGCCGCTGCTGGACATGGAGTCCGCCGAGTTCTTCGACCGCCTGACCCGGGCCCGCGAAGGCCTGCGCCAGCACATTTTCATGGTGCTGGAGCAGACGACGCGCCTGCTCACACAGGCCCTGACCATCAGCTCGGTGCTGGGCGTGCTGGCTGCCGCCCACTGGAGCGCCGCCCTGATCATGGCGGCGGCTGCCGTGCCCACCTGGTTTCTGCGGCGCAGATCCGCCGACCTGGTCATTACGCTGTATTTCGAGCAGACGGAGCGGGGCCGGCGGGCGGATTATCTCTTTGAACTGCTGACCCAGCGGCGTTCGGCGCAGGAAGTCCGCCTGTTCGGACTGGCGCCCGAGATCCTGCGCCGCTGGCGGAAGGAGGCCCACGGAGCCCTGGCCGAGCGGCTGCGCCTTTCGGGCCGCCTCGTCTATGCCGAAGGCGGCGCCGGGCTGCTCGGCACGGTCGCCTACTGCTTCGCCGTGGTGATTCTGGGGCTGCTGGCAGCGGCGCGCCGGTTCTCGGTGGGAGGCCTCGCCGCCTCGCTGAAGGCGGCCCAGGACCTGCAGCAGGCCGTGGCGATTACGATTTGGGAGTTTTCGTCCTTGCGCCGGTCCAGCATGTTCGTGGCGCATTACTGGGAGTTCATGGACCGCTACGGCTTGCCAGTCGGCGTTGACCCCTGGGTAGGTGGGGCGCCGACTGCGGAGGCGCCTGATGCAGCGGAGGTCGTGTGCCGTGGCGTGGCGTTCGCCTACCCGGGCACGGAGAAGCCGGTGCTGGAGGGCATCAGCTTCCGGGTGCAGCCCGGGGAACTGATCGCCCTGGTCGGCGAGAACGGCGCCGGCAAGTCGACGCTGGTCAAGCTGCTGATGGGGCTCTACCCGCCCGCGGCAGGCGAGGTGACTGTGAACGGCGTCGACCCGTACGGCCCGCAGGGGGCGGGCGCCCGGGCCCGCATCGCCTCGGTCTTTCAGGACTTCAACCGCTATTCGCTGACCACGGGCGAGAATATCGGCGTGGGCGAAGCGGCACTGGCGGGCGAGCATGCGCGCATTGAGGCGGCGGCGGCCGGGTCCGGCGCCGACCAGGTGGTGGCGGCCCTGCCCCGGGGGTACGAGACGATTCTGGGCAAGGAGTGGGAAGGCGGCGAGGAGCTGTCGGGCGGGCAGTGGCAGAAGCTGGCCATCGCCCGGGGCTACATGCGCCGGGCCAATCTGCTGGTGCTGGACGAGCCGACGGCGGCGCTGGACCCGCAGGCGGAGTTCGAGGTCTTCCGCCGGTTCCGGCAGCTGGTGGCGGGGCGGACGGGCTTCCTCATCTCCCACCGGCTGGGCGCCGCCCGGCTGGCCGACCGAATATTCGTCATGAAGGGCGGGCGGCTGGTGGAAGCGGGCACCCATGAAGTACTGATGGACCGGGAGGGCGAGTACGCCGCTCTCTTTCGGGCGCAGGCGGAGTGGTACTTGTAGGTGCGGGCCGAGCGGTGTCTTGACCTGGCTGAGCCGGTGCAGGTCAAGGGCAAGGGCGCGGTCGCGTCCATAGTCATAAAGGTCATAATAATCAAAGCATGTCCTCCTGAGTATGATGACCCGGGGGGATGTTGCTTGCGAAGACTGACGGCCTCGGTATTGCTCCTGGGACTGGTCTTTCTGCCGGCTGCGCCGGCGCAGGCCGCCTCGACGGTGGTGACGCGGGGTCAGACCCAGTGCCGCCAGGTGGCGCTCACCTTTGATGCCGGCTCCACGGCCGTCAGCGCTCAGGGGATTCTGGACGCCCTGGGGCTGCACCGGGCCCGGTCGACGTTCTTCCTGACCGGCGCATGGGTCGACGATTTCCCCGCGCTGGCGGGAGCGATCAGCACGGAGGGGCACGAGGTGGGAAACCATACCGACACCCACCCGCACATGCCCCAGATTTCGGTGGCCGCCATGCGGTCGGAGCTGCGGGTCGCCCGCACGAAGATCATCGATACGACCGGACTCGAGCCCCGGCCCCTCTGGCGGCCGCCCTTCGGCGAGTATAACGGCACGGTGCTGCAGGTGGCGGAGGAAGAGGGGTATCCCTGGACCCTCATGTGGGATATCGACACGCTCGACTGGCAGCAGCCGCCGGCCTCCACCATCGTCAGCCGGGTACTGAATGGCGTGCGCCCCGGCTCCATCGTGCTGATGCACATGGGCGGCGATAACACGGCCGCGGCCGTCGCGCAGATGCTGCCGCAGCTCGAGCAGCGCGGCTATCAGATGGTGACCGTGGGCGAAGTGCTTGGGCTGAGCCGGGCCGGGGCGGATTTCCGCGGCCGGGTGGTCTACGCGCAGCAGGGCGATACGCTCTCCAAGATCGCAGGCTGCTTCAATACCACCGTGCCGATTCTTGCAGCGGCCAACGACATTGCCGACCCGAACCAGATCATCGTCGGGCAGCGGCTTTACGTGCCCCTGATCGATGAGGTGACGGTGCGGGTCGATGGGGCGAAGCTGAACCTGGCCGTGCCCGCCCGGGTGGTGGGCGGCCGGACCCTGGCCCACGTGCGGGCCGTGGCCGAGGCTCTGGGCGCCGCCGTTGGGTGGGATGAGGCCACGCAGCGCGTGACCATCGCCGAAGGCGGCACGACGATCGTCCTGACCATTGGCAGTACGACGGCCCTGGTCAATGGGGCGCCCGTGACGCTGGATGTGGCCCCGTTCATCGTGAACGACCGGACGCAGGTGCCGGTCCGGTTCGTTGCCGAGACCCTGGGCGCCACCGTCGGGTGGGACGCCGTGAGCCGTACGGTACTGATCGAAACCGAATAGGCGCGCAAGGAAGAGGCCGGAGATTGCTCTCCGGCCGCAGCGCGCACCGATGTGGCGTAACCGAGCCGCAGTAGGCGCCCGGGGCGCCAGCGCCGCCAGGCTGCTTATGTGAGGTAATGGAGACATTTTGCCACGGAGGGCGCGGAAGGCGCGGAGGACACGGAGTGGGACAACAAAATGGCGATGGCGCTGATTGCGCAGATTACGGATCAGAGCCAACGCGGATTTCCGAGCAACAATCAAGGGTAAATGGAATTATATATTATTATTGTATTTAATTATAAAATGGACGGCAGATCCTGAAAGAGCCATCAGACAAGGCGCAGGGACACATCTTACTCCTGTATGAATCCGCGCCGATTCTAGATTCACGCCATCTGCGGAACCCGCGACCACACCACATTCCCACTTCCACTGCCGCGATTTCCGTGTCCCCTTCCGCGCCTTCCGTGGTAAATATCCCGTTCCCATTCCCACATTGAAGGCCCGAACAGTGACATGTCCACCGAAAACCGACATCCGAAGAAGCGCACTACCCCGCCTTACGCCTTGCGCTTGCAGCCGCGATCACCGTGTTCCCGATGAAGATCAGCAGGGCGATGACATTGAGCATCGCAGCCCACAGGCGCCCGGGATACCACTCGGTCACACCTGCCCCGACCCGCAGCAGTACGGAGAGATGCAGCATCGCCAGGTGCGCATAGAATGCCGCCCGATAAGGGATCTGGACGTTCAGCACCGCCGGGAAGATGATCGGCGCATGGCCGAAGATCATGCTGAAGACGAAGCCCAGGAAGACCGAATGCAGCACGGCGTCGTACACACCGCCCATCAGGAAACCATAGGCCGCGGCCAGCACGCCCCCGACGCCCAGCCACACATACCCCGACAGCATGCAGACGGCAATGAATCGGGTCAGGCCTTCCTGCCTGATCGTCCGGCGGGCGATGTCGTTGTTCAGGAGCCACGCAGCCAGTGCGATCATGCCCAGGCCCGTGACCCGCCAGCCCAGCGAATAATCGAAAATCGTAACGGCGCAGCCGCCCAGGAAGAAGCCCGTGGCGCCCAGGAACAGGTTCTTGCGGAACTGGGAGAGGAACATCAGCCGGGAAAGCTCCAGCCGCTCGCCGGCAATCGTCAGCACGAGATAGGCTGCCCACCAGGTGACCACCGTGGCCACGGGGGTACCGAACAGCCAGAGTGCGTTGCCGGCGAACCACGCGATCGACGCGATCAGCAGCGCGTACGAGTGGAGGAGCGGTTGGTGCCGGACGATGTACACAAATGCTGCGACCAGTACGCCCGAGCCCAGCGTGATCGCAACAGCGGCGGGCACCTCGGGCATTCCGAAGACCAGCGCCAGGGCGCCCGCTCCGGTAAGTACGGGAGCCGCAAAAGTCCAGCGCAAGTTCAGACCGACGGCCCGCTCCAGGGCGATCAGCGTGCCCAGAAAGCCGGAGATCATTAAGGGGCCGTGGATTCCCGCCAGCGTGGGCTGCAGGGGCGGGATCTTCCAGCCCATCCGGAACAGGCCGGCCCACATGGCCGCCAGCAGCAGGAACATCGCCGTGGCGATCAGCACGAAGCGGCCAGGCTTGAAAGCTTGTGTCATAGCAAGCGCACCTCCGGTTACCCTTCTCGGCGCTGACGCGCCATTTACGGTGCCGTGCGGCCTCGCCGCTGCGCGGCGCCGCCCTAGAGCGAGTATACCCCGCGCGGCTCAATTCCTGCCTGCCTGAGCGTGGCCAGGGCGCCGTCCCTGGCTGCCTCGTCGGTCCGCACTGCCAGGCCGCAGTCCACTCGAATCCCCGCCGGCTTCTGCACCACCCGACAGGGCACGGCGGCGGCCTGCAGGACCGACTCCGCCTTCAGCGTATCGTGGGTGCTGCGGAACAGCAGATAAATCCGGGACATACGTCTTAGCTATTCCGCAGGTGGGCGGCCATCATGGTCATGCCTTCGGGTCCGGCCGTGAACCCGCGCACGGCGCCGCACGGAATCACGGCCATCTGGCCGGCCTTGAGCGAATACGTCTCTCCGTCCACAATCAGTTCCAATGAGCCGGCCAGGACCAGCATGAACGAATCGCCGGCGCCGTAGGCGTGGGGCTCCTTGTACAGGCCGGGATCCGCCTGAACGTAGTTAAAGTCGTGGGGGATGGCCGCATAGAGGCATTCACGGACCAGGGGCTCGGTGCCGGCCGCCTTGACGGTGCTCAGCGTGTGGATCTTGACGGACATGCTCTCGTCTCCTCCTTACAGGTCATCGAGGTCGCAGACGCCACGAATCGGTGAGCAGGCCTTCCACATGGGACAGGCGATGAAGATGCCGACCAGCGCCACAATCAGCCCGACCTTGGTCAGCACAAGATACCCCCAGACGTTGGTGAAGAGCGCTTCCCAGTTCCAGCCGAACATCGCCCAGGCCTGAACCAGGCCCGTGGTGATGATGACCGGGAAGACGGTCCGGACCACCACCCGGAACCGCTCAAGCTGGAAGTTCGCCAGAATTACGGTGTCCATGTTGATCCGCTGCATTCCCGCCGGCACCGCGATGAAGATATTCCAGAGCGCCCCGCCCAGCCAGGCCGAGAAGGCCCAGAGGTGGAGGACCCGGTTGATTGCCAGCGTCCAGACCGGCGCCGCCGAGAGCTGCAAGGCCACATCCATCGTGCCGATGGCGGCGGCCGTGGCCGCCAGCCCACCCAGCACGACCCACGAAGCCGCATCCTGCCGGCGGGCATCGCCGGGGCTGAGGAGCGACCAGACGATCGCCGTGAGTAGTGCGACCCCGCCGGCCACAGCCGAAGGGACAGCGACCGGCCGGGTGGCTGCGTAGTACGCAAACATCCCGCCGACCAGCAAGACTGCCAGCACGCTCAACACGCGCTGCCAGCGCACGTGGAGCGCAATCATCGCCTCGCCGTACTCGATCGCCCCCGGGACAGGGCGGACATTCACGGCGGGCCGCAGGTAGAAGATCTTCCAAATCTGGCTCCCCAGCAGCAGCGCCAGCACCCAGGCTGCCGCCCAGCGCAGGGCCAGCAGGGGCAGGGCCTCGACGCCGTGGCGCAGGCCCGTCAGGGCCGCCCCCGCCATGGAGGCGCCGGTAATGACGACAAAAGCGACCTTGGGGAGCACGTAGCGGTCCAAAACTCGGGGCACACGCAGGGCACCGGTAGCCATATTCATTCCCTCCCGACAACGGCAACTGCCGCAACGGCACGAACGGCTTCCAGGATCTCCGATGCGGTGGTGAAGGGCCCGGGGCTGAGGCGCATGGCGCCCCCGAGCGCCAGGGAGCCCAGCAGGGCGTGGCAGCCGGGGTTGCAGTGCAGTCCGGCCCGCCCGATGATGCCGAATCGTTCATCCAAGAGCTCTTCCACTTCGCCGGGGTCCATGCCGTCAATGTTGAAGGAGACCACGGCGGCCCTTAGCTTCAGGTCAGCCGGCCCGTACACGGTTACGCCGGCAATGCGGCTCAGCCCTTCCACCAGGGTCTCCGTCAGCGCCAGCTCGCGGCTGCGGATCTTTTCGATGCCTTCATGGCACACGAACGCGGCGCCGGCAGCGAGCCCCGCGATGCCCGGCACGTTCAGCGTGCCGCTTTCAAACCCTTCCGGGAAAAGCTCCGGCTGCAGCGCCTCCGTTGAGTGCGACCCGGTGCCGCCTTCCCGCATGGGCCGCAGCGGCACGGCGGGATCGACGCACAGGATACCCGTGCCCTGGGGGCCGAGGAGACCCTTGTGGCCCGGGGCTGCCAGCAGGTGGATGCCCATCTGCTCCATGTGCAGCGGGATCGCCCCGGCACTCTGGGCGGCGTCCACCAGGTAGAAGACCCCGGCTTTACGGGCTACCTCGCCGATCTCCGCCACGGGCTGGACGGCGCCCGAGACGTTGGAGGCGTGGGCCAGAGCGATGAGCCTGGTATTTGCGGTGATTGCTGCACGCACGGCGGCAGGGTCGACCCGGCCGTCGGGTCCCGCCGGGACCCAGGTGACGCCCACCCCCTGCCGCTCCAGCACGGCCAGGGGCCGCCGGAGGGCATTGTGCTCCACGGCGGTCGTGACAACGTGGTCACCCGGGCGGAGCAGACCTTTGAGGGCCAGGTTGAGCGATTCGGTGCAGCTGCCCGTAAACAGCATCCGGGATGGGTCCGGGGCGCCCAGGAGGCCGGCCAGCGCTTCACGGGCGCCCAGCACCCGGCGCCCGGCGCCCAGCGCCAGCCGGTGCCCGCCCCGCCCGGGGCTGCCGCCGGCCCGCGCCGCCTCGCTCATGGCGTGGTAGACCATCTCCGGCTTGGGGTGCGATGTTGCTGCGTTATCCAGGTACATGAGCGGTTTGTACACGGGTCATTCCCCCTAGCTGGTTTCATCATACCTCTGAGAGTCGTTCTCAGTATCTGCGCGAAGTCGCACGCTGGAAGTGACGGAAATCACACCTGCTTACTCCGCGCAAACGTTACGGTAGTATCACAGAATCTCAGTGAGCCAGGAGGAGACAAAATATGAACAAACGCAATCTGCTAATTAGCTTCATGCTGGTCGCACTGCTGATCGCCGCCTCCGGCTGCGCCAAAGAGGCCGAGGTGAATACGGGCGTTCAATCGGGCGAAGTAACGATCACCATGAAGAACATGAAGTTTACCCCGGACAAAGTGTCTGTACGGCGCGGCACCAAGGTGACGTTCGTCAACAAGGACGCCATCCTCCATGATGCGGTGCAGGTCTATGCCCCGGACTTCGGCAAGGCTGAACCGGGCTTCGACAGCAAGGAGATCATGCCGGGCAAGAGTTTTACCGTTACGATGGACGAGCCGGGCGAGTACCCGATTCTCTGCTCCCAGGCTGCGCACTTTACCGCCGGTATGATGGGCTCCATCACCGTCGTGGAATAAAGAAGACCCCGCTTCAACCGGCTGCCCGGTCGAGCGGGGTTTTTCACGCGCTCCGCCGTCAGAGCGACGGCGACGGAATTCCGAAGTAATACCCTTGTGCGTATTCGACGCCGAACGTCCGCAGGACTTCCGCGGCCGCCGCGCTTTCCACCCATTCGGCAGTCACCTCGCGCCCCAGCGAATGGGCGACGCTGGTGACGGCCTGGACCATCGCCCGGTCGACCGGCGACGTGTCGAGATGCCGCTGGAGGGGCCCCGCCAGCTTCACGCAGTCCACCGGCAGACTGCCCAGGCAGTGCAGCGATGAGAAGCCGGTGCCATAGTCGTCCAGGGCAAAGCGGCAGCCCAGCCCTTTCAACCGCCAGATCGCTCGCTGGGCGCCGGGCAGGTCCCGCAGGGCCGCCGTCTCGGAGATCTCGAACGACAGGCGCAGGCCGCCGGGGCCAGCCGCCTCCACCAGTTCGACAAGGCGGTCGAGCAGCACCGGGTCGGTCGCACTGGAATCGGCCAGGTTGACGCTAATGTGCAGGTTCTCGTCGGTCTGCAGCTTTTGCAGCACCCGACTGACGACCCACAGGTCGACGTCGGACATCAGCCCGGCCCGCTGCACCGCCGGCAGGAATGCGCCGGGCAGCTGCAGGTCGCCGGTCGCATTGCGGAGCCGCAGCAGCGCCTCATGGGATTCGACTTTGCCGGTCGACAGCCGCACGACGGGTTGGAAGTGCAGCTCGAACAAGCCGGCCTCCAGGGCGTGCCGCAAGCGCTCCGCCCCCTCGGCGGCGCCGGTGGCCGTGTGGTCGTCCAGGAAGACGACCCGGTTGCCGCCGCTCTCCTTAGCGTTGTACAGCGCCCGGTCTGCCAAAGACATCACGGTCTGCGAATCCAGCGTTCCGTCAATGCCGACGATGCCGATGCTGACGCCCAAATGGTGCGGGTAGTCCCGAAACTCCCCGCGGGCTTCGGCCACCGCTCCGACCAGTCGCTGTCCGATGGATGCCGCCTCTTCGGCGGACGCGTCTTCCAGGAGGACGGCAAACTCATCGCCGCCCCACCGGGCCAGGAGGTCGAACGGGCGTACCCGGTACCGGAGCTTCAGCGCCACCGAGACCAGCAACTGGTCGCCGGCGGCGTGGCCCAGGGTGTCATTGACCTGCTTGAAGTTGTCCAGGTCAAGCAGGAGCAAGGCGCCCCGGTGCCCCTTCTTGGCCCGGTTGATGGCGCGCTCCAGCGTCTCCTCCAGCGAGCGGCGGTTGGCCAGGTCAGTGACCGGATCATGCATGGCCAGATGCAGCAGCTGCTCTTCCTGCCGCTTGCGCTCCGATATGTCCTGCTTGACGGCAATAAAATGGGTAATCTCCCCGGACGGGCTGCGGACCGGGGTGATGGTCATCTCCTCGGCGTAGAGCCGCCCGTCCTTGTGGCGGTTGTATAGCTCACCGCGCCAGATGTTGCCGGAGAGCACGGTCTCCCACATCTGCTTGTAGAACTGGTCGCCGTGGTTGCCCGACTTGAGTACCCGCGGGTTTTGGTGCAGCGCCTCTGCGGCTGTGTAGCCCGTCAGTTCCGTGAACGCGCGGTTGACCCACTCGATGCTGCCGTCGCGGTCGGTGATGACGACCGCATTGGCTGCTGCCTCCAGGGCCGCGGTCCGCAGCCGGAGTTCGCCCTGATCGCGGGCAGCCAGAATGGAGATGGCCACCTGGTTGGCAAAGCGGCTCAGGTCCTGAACCGTAGCTGTGTCCAGGGCAACATCGCGCTCTGCATAAATGGAAAGAGCCCCGATCGTCTCGGTTCCGGCAGTCAGCGGCAGCGATAGCGCGGCAACCAGTCCGTGCGATTCGGCCTGCTCCCGCCAGTGGCGCACGGATTCCACGTCGAGCGTCACTTTCTGAATGTGGCCGGTCTTGATGGCCATACCCGTAGGACCGGCGCCCTCCAGCGAATCGTCCCAGCGGATGGTCACCTCGTGCAAAAACGCCTGGGCGCCGCCCGCAGCCGCCAGGATGCCCACCGAGCCGCCTTCCTGCTTCATGGCGATCCAGACCAGGGCGTAGCCCAACAGCTGTGATAGCTTGTCGCACACCGTCTGGAGAATGTCAGGCAGCGGCTGCCGCTCGAGGATCTTATGGTCAATTTCCTGGAGCAGCGCCCGCGTGGTCTCACGCTGCTTGCGCAGCGTGATGTCCCGTACGACATTGAGGAGCATCCCGCCGATGGGCGCCGCACTGGAGTTGACCTCCACCGGAAAGAGGGTGCCGTTCTTACGGCGATGCACGGTTTCAAAGGTCAGGCCGTGTTCTCGCGCTTCGACAATCTGGGCGTCGACCTGGGGACGCTGCTCCTCAGCCCGCAGGTCGTGGATCCGCATGCTTAGCAGCTCGGACCTGGTGTACCCGTAGGCATTGAGTGCGGCGCGGTTCGCTTCGGCAATGTGTCCGTCAGGGCGAATGAAGAGTACGATATCCCGGGTCAGCTCCGAAAGCAGTTCGTAACGGCGCAGGGCCATGGGCTCCGGTCGCATTGCAGTTGAATCCGTACTCATTGCAGTCTCCTTCTGTCCGCGCGCCCCCACAGTATTCATCCTTGTAGTAGTCATAAGTATGGGTGGAATCCACCTGACGGGCAAGACACCAAAGTGTTAAATCTTAAACATTCGAAATGGTGGCCTTTTTGGGCGCCGGTCGGAAGAGAGCCACCAGGCACAGGAACAGGGGAGTGGCATAGGCCAGCGCGATGGAGATCGGCGGCCAGACGACGGACAGAAACGCACCGTAGTGATCACGGTCGAGGGCAAGGTAATACTGTGGCCCCATCGCGAGCAGCGCCACGGCGCCGATCAGATAGCCACGCCCGACCTTCACCCGCAGCGCCCCGCCCGTCAGTCCTACAGCGCAGTACAGGCAGATGACGGACTGGGTGACGACCGCGTAGACAAACATCACCACCATGATCATCTCATAGCGGTGCAGGTAGATGGAGAGTTCGGCGGCACGGGCCATCTGCATGCAAGCGATCAGGTACTGGGCGGTCATCTCCGGCCCCAGTACGGTGATCTCGAAAATCGTCCATATCAATACCAGTACACCACCAGTGCCCAGGCCCCACCAGCAGATACGGAGCCACCGCTGGGCCGAAGCGCTGCACAGCGGCAGCAAAATGAGTGCTGACGCCGTGGCCATGGCGACGTCCGTGTCGCCCCGGGCGCTGGCGGCGATGACCGGCAGTACGCCGTGGTCGAAGAACGGCAGCAGGCGCGTTGGGTCGACGTGGGAGATGGAGCCCAGGGCCATGGCCAGGTTGAGCAGCGCGGCCATGACCAGTCCCAGCACGGAGAGCCGCGCCACCACCTCGACCCCCAGCCAGGCGCCGTACGCGGTCAGCGCCGTGTAGCCGACGACGAACAGAATCAGGGGCGTTTCGGTCATCAGATAGTCGTTGATGTGCTGGGTGATGGTGATGGAAGAGGTGATGTACGCGCCGATGAACCAGATGCCCATCAGCAGCATGACCAGCGATCCGAGGGGCCGGCCGAGCAGTTTTGGTATGTACTCCATCGGCGATTCCGAGCCGCGGCGCCGGGTTAGCCAGACCATGGCCGGCATGATCAGCGCTCCGGTCAGGAACGCGGCAGCCATGGAGAGCCAGGCGTCGTTGCCTACGACCCTTACGATGGTGCCGTTTGTATAGCCGACCGCCTTGCCGTAGACGAGGTTGGCGAAAATGGTGATCAACTGCAGGCTGCCGATCTGAACTTTGTTCACAGCTCGCGCTCCCCTTCTCGGCGCTGACGCGCCATGTACGGGTGCCGTGTGGCCTCGCCGCTGCGCGGCGCCGCACTAGACTAGGGCGTGTGTGCCCGCACGGGGCGGGTGTACAGGCTCATTTTTGGTATGGTGGCGGCTACCGAAATGCGGGTCTTCACTTTCGGGAAGATCTCCTCCCACCGGGCGCCGTGCTTCCGCCACCAGTCGGGGTGTTGTATGTGAAGAACCCGCCCGTATCGGATGGCGTCGGTCTTCAGTTCTTGCTGCAGGAGTTTCAGCGTGGCGCGCATCTCTGCTTCGATTTTTTCGCCAAGGGCCTTCGCAGCGTAGCTTTTCAACTCTGATGCGCGCATGGCGGGAGTAGGGCAGCCCTGTTCGGAGAGCCACGCTTCTGTCCGGACCTCGACATTCATCACCGGCGACTGTCCGCCCACGCTGCTGCGCAGTTTGACTTTGGGCGAGCGGATTTCCACCGCGAGTGTACCTGGCTTGCCCTCGGGGCAGGGGATGGTCAGCACGGCGTTCTTCATCTGTGCGCGCAGCCAGAGCAGGCCCCGGCCCGTCTCCCGTTCGACATACCCGACCAGCCGCGTCTTTCGGATGATGGCCGAACCCGACAGAACCGCCTGGGGCGTGGGTTCTTCCTCCTCCGGCTGGTCCGAACTCCGAAGCGCCCGCGGCTTGAGCATGATCACGGGCATGACGGGGTTGGCGTCGGTGGCAAAGAACGCCCCGGCTACATCGCCGATCTCCACGCGAACGGATTCGCCGGGCAGCTGTGCATAGCGCAGCAGCGCCGAAAGCGAGTCGGCCGGGACATCCTCCATGCCCGTGTTCGTCGCCACCACGTCCCGGGCCGCGGCGTCGCGGGCAACCGCGATCCAGGTGCGCATCCGCAATTCCTGATTGCGGGTGAAGAAATCCACCACCGGCGTAATATCCTCGCGGGCAAGCGCGTCGCCGATGATGACGACGTTGTTGTGCGCCCACATAATCCGGCGAGAAGTGAACTGCGCGAGGTTGCGGATGGCCCCGAAGATCGTGTCGCCGTCGGCCGTGGCCACATAGACGGCCCGCCCGACTCCTGCCGCCGATGAACCGCTGCCCGCGCGCCCCGCGGGGCGGGCGATCTGCACTGTGACCTCGAAGCGGCCCGGCGTTTCGGATTTGTCAATGCCGACGGCCATGACAAGCGCCAGGTGATTCATCTCCCGCAGGTCCCAGCAGCCCGTCAGCAAGGCGATGCAGGTCATCAGCAGTGCGATGGCGGCCCGGCGCCGGGTCATCGCTTGCCTCTGGCGGGGGGAGCCTGCTTGCCCACTTCTGGTCCCTGCCGGCGCGACGTCATGGTGGTCGCCAATTGGGGCCGCCAGGTCATGGCCCACCAGGGCGCCCGCACCAGCGTATCTTTCAGGTCGCCTTTGATCAGGGGAGCGACCGGGCTGAGGAACGGCTGCCCGAAGTTGCGCAGGCTGGCGACGTGCAGGGCGATGAATGATGTACCCGCCACAAACCCGAATACCCCCAAGGTACCCGAGAGGAGCAGGAGCGGAATCCGGATCAGGCGGATGCTGAGGGAGCCTGCGTAGAACGGAATGGCGAAAGCGGAAAGGCCCGCAGCGTTCACCACGATGACCGTCGCCGGGGAGACGAGCCCGGCCATGACGGCGGCTTCGCCGATGACCAGGGCCCCGACGATGGAGACCGTTTGGCCGACGGTCCGCGGCAGGCGCAGCCCCGCTTCGTGCATGATCTCGAACATGACGGCCAGCGCCAGGACTTCGATCAGCGTCGGCAGCGGAGTCCCTTCCCGGCCGGCGGCCATGGACAGGGCCAGGGGCGTCGGGACCATTTCGTGATGAAAACTGGCCAAAATGGTGTAGAGAGACGGGGCCAACAGGGCGGTCAGCAGAGCCAGGACGCGCAGGATTCGGAAGGCTGTGGCGACCATGAAGCTGTTGTAATAGTCGCCGGGGGCCTGCAGCCAGTGCCAGAACAGCGTGGGGACCACCAGGACGAAGGGGCTGTTGTCGACCATGATTCCGACGCGCCCTTCCAGCAGGTTTCCGACCAGTTTATCGGGCCGCTCCGTATAGTTGAGGGCCCCGAACGGGGAGTACGGGTTGTCCTGGATCAGTTCTTCGATGTAACCTGTGCCCATGACCGAGTCCACATCGATGCGCCCCAGGCGCTTCTTCACCTCGGCAACCAATCCCGGCTCGGCCACGTCTTTGAGGTAGAGCACCACGACGTCAGTCTTGGTGCGGCGCCCCACGACAGACGGCTCCGCCCGGAGGCGGGGATCGCGCAGCCGCCGGCGCACCAGTGCAAGGTTGGTCATCACATCTTCGGTGAAGCCGTCGCGTGGGCCGCGCGTTTCGGACTCGGTGCTGGGTTCTTCGACGCCGCGCCTCGGGGGATTGCGCGTGTCAGCGATCAGCACCCGGGGGCTCCCTTCCAGAAAGAACGCCGTCTGCCCGGACAAAATGTCATCGATGGCCATGTCCAGATCTTCGGCGAACCGAACTTCGGCTAGCTGGGCGATCGTCAGGGCAAAGAGCTCCACGGGGTCCGCCGCAGTCTGAAGGCGCCGGTACGGCGGGTTCGTCAGTTCCGTCGCGGCCCGCAGCAGCATGGCCACCTGGTCGCCGCTGGCCGAAACGTCCAGGCAGAAGAGCACCCCCTCCCGGCCCAGGGTCTCCCCGCAGACAAACGACCTGTGAATCAGGTCGACATTTCCGCCCAGCTGCTGCTGCATGTAATCGACATTCGCCTTGAGTTCCGAACGGACCGGCTGGCCCACGCCGCCATTTCCCCCTCCCGATGCCACTGGGCTTGAAAACAGTTTTTCCGCCTGACTGCTCAGATAATCGTTTCTCGTGGTAAGGTTAGAGGGAGCGAGCAGCTATTTCGCAAGGGAACGGGAGGTTGGCAATCGATGCTTAAGCATCTTCTCGTGCCGCTGGACGGCTCCCGCCTGGCGGAAGCCGTGCTCGGGGCGGCGGCCTCGCTGGCGCACCAGTCGGGCGCCCGCCTCACACTCCTGCACGTCCTGGAACGGAACGCTCCCGCCCAGGTTCACGGCGAGCGGCACCTGACGGACCCCACAGAAGCGGAGGCCTACCTGGCCGGCGTTGCCAACGGGCTGCAGAGGCAGGGGCTGACCGTCGCTTGCCATTCGCATGATGTGGCTGAAGCCGGCGTAGCCCAGTCGATTACGCGCCACAGCGCGGCGATGGGCGTGGATCTGGTCGTGATGGCCACCCACGGCGAAGGCGACGCCGCCCAGACGCTGTTCGGCTCCATCGCTCAGCAGGTGATCGGGCTCGGGTCGGTGCCGGTCCTGATCATCCACCCGGACGCGGCGCCGGCGCAGTGCGCCTTCCGGCGGATCGTCGTCCCGCTCGACCAGTCGGAAGAGCACGAGGCGTCGCTGACCGTCGCCGCAGACCTCGCCCGGTGCCTGGGCGCCTCCGTTCACCTGCTGACCGTTGTGCCCCGCAGGGCCGAACTGGGCGGATCCGGCGGCGCCCTGGGGCGCCTCCTGCCCACGGCCATGTCCGCCGTGCTCGACGCCCAGGTGGCGGAGGCCGGGCGCCGCATCGAGGATCTGGTGTCCGCACTGGAGGCGCAGGGACTGGCCGCCGATGGGCGGGTCGAGCGGGGGGAGACCGTGGCCGCCATTGTGGCCGATTTGAACTCGCAGTGCTGTGATTTGCTGGTGCTGGGCACCCACGCCCGGCGCGGCTGGACGGCCTTCTGGTCGGGCAGCGTGGCGCCCCGGGTGCTGGCCCAGTGGCGGCGCCCGACCTTGCTGGTGCGGGCGGCGCCCCGCGGGTGACCGGCATGGGGATGATGATGCCCATGCCGCCCCGCCGGGGGCGGCCGGAGAAACCCTATGAGCCGCCGCGCCGGGCCTGGCGGGCGGCCGCCCTGGGGGCGGCGGTGGCAGCCTACGCGCTGCTGAGCTATCTTGCAACCCGGCTCGACACCCGCCTGGGCGGGTTCGGAGACATGATTGTGACCCTTCTGGCCGGAGGGCTGCTGTTCGCCTTGATCGGGGCGGCGGCGGCCGGCCTGGTGGCGCTGCTTCGGCGGGCGCCCGCCCTGTGGATCGGTGTCGTGTGTGGTTCGAGCGGGGCCGTTTTCGCGTTACTGTGGCTGATGGGGGCTTCCCGGGCGGCGCTGCTCGTGGGCAGCCTGCTGCTGGTCGTGCCGGTCGCTCTGCTGTTTGGTGCCGTTGGGTTGGCAGTGGATCTCGGCCTGCGCCGGCGGGGCGTGGCTGTGTTTGGTCTTGTCGCTCTTGTTCTCGTTGGCGCGGAGGCCTGGTGGCTGACCGGCCCCGGGCCCGCGGCGCCCGCCGCGGCCGCGGGTCGGGCCGAAACGGCGCCGCCGCCCATCGCGGCGCCGAGCCCCGCCGAGCCCGGGTCATTCGAAGTCCGAACCCTGACCTACGGCAGCGGCGACATCCGCCGGCCCGAGTATGGGGAGCGTGCGGCGCTGGTGACCGAACTGGTGGATGCCGCACCCCTGCTGCCCATGTGGACAGGCCCGGCGGGGCGCCTGCGCAGCTGGTACTGGGGGTTTGGGCCGGAAAAGCTGCCGGTTGCCGGCCGCGTCTGGTATCCGGCGGGGGAGGGGCCTTTCCCGCTGGTGCTGATCGTACACGGTGGCCAGGCGATGACGGAGCCTGCGGAGACCGGCTACGCCTATCTCGGCGAGCTGCTGGCCAGCCGGGGGTACATTGTGGCAGCCATTAGCGACAACTTCCTGGCGCCCTCTCCTTGGGCCGGGCGGCTGGACGGTGCGGATGCCGCCCGGGCCTGGCTGCTGCTGCAGCATCTTGAAGCGTGGAAACGGTGGAATGCCACCGTGGGCACCCCGTTCTTCCGCCGGGTGGAGATGAGCTCCATCGCCCTGATTGGGCATTCCCGGGGGGCTGGGGCGGCATATCTGGCCGCCGTTTTCAACGAACTGCCGTACGTGCCGGAGAACGGCGCCGTGGCCCTGGGCTATCATTTCAAAATCAAGGCTGTGGCCGCTGTCGCTCCGGCCGACCTGCCGTACGCAGAGGCGCCGGAACTGGAGGGGGTCAGCTTTCTGGCCCTGCAGGGCGCAGTTGATGCGGTTGCAGCGGCGGGGGTCGACTTCTACGGGCGCGTGCGGCCGGCCGAGGCAGGACTGTCGTTTAAGGCACAGGTAGCGGTGCCCGGGGCGAATCATTCCCAGTTCAGCAGCCTGGGGGGACGGCGGGACTGGCCGGACCTGGCCGGACTGCTCCTGAACACCCGGGCGGTCATGGCGCCTGAGCAGCAGCGGCAGATTGCGGGGATCTACCTTTCGGCTTTCCTGGATGTGGCCCTGCGGGAAAACCGCACTTACCTGCCGCTCCTGCGGGACCCCAGGGCTGGCGCCGCCTGGCACCCTGAGGTCGGGAACTTCATCGCACAGTATGCGGATGGCTCGCTCAAGCTGGTCAGCGATTACGGCGAAGACCGCGACCTGCTGACGACCTCCGCCCCGGGCGGTGTGCAGCGGGGCGAGTATCTGGCGGTCTGGCGCGAGCAGCCTGCCGGTCCCGGGGGTGCCGACCGGGCCGTGTTCCTGGCCTGGGCGCCCGGCAGCGAGCAGGTTCCGGCGTACACCATCGCCCTCCCGGATCATCTCATCCAGGCCTGGGACCTCGGCAACGGGAAGGCGCTGACCTTCGCGCTGGCTGATGTCCGGTCAGCGGGGGCGAGGCTGCAACCGCTGGATCTGACCGTCGAACTGGTGGCGGCGGACGGCGCCGCCGTCAGCCTGCCCCTCAGCCGCTGGGCGGCGGTGCCGGTGCCCGGTGCCCGCCGTCTGACCCGGCTGGGCGCCCTGGAGCCGCTGGTCGCAGCTGGCGGCAGTCCGTCGCCAGTCATGCAGACCTTCACCCTGCCCCTGACGGACTTCGCGGCCGGCACCGGGTTTGACCCGGCCCGGCTGCGGGCGGTGCGTTTCCGGTTTGACCGGAGCCCCGCCGGTGAGATCCTGCTTGATGATGTGGGTTTCATGCGACAACCGTAAAGGATTGGCATGGTTAGAGGAAGATTTGGTGCGCTGGGCGAAGGAGTCGGTGATCCGATTGCCCCCGAAAGGAGCCGAGCTATGGGCGACATTTTTGACACCATGGTGGAATTCTTCCAGCGGGAAGAGTGGACGTACGATCAGATTCCTGACCAGCCGATTCTGCGCCTGGGCATGAGCGGCAAGAGCGGCAAATGGGTCGGCTACGCCCAGGCCAGAGAAGAGCAGGACCAGTTCGTCTTTTATTCCATCCTCCCTGTGACGGCGCCCGAAGCGAAGCGCCATACCATGGCCGAACTGCTCACCCGCATGAACTACGGGCTGGTCGTCGGCAACTGGGAAATGGACTACCGGGACGGTGAGATCCGGTACAAGACCAGCATTGATGTGGAAGGGGACCGCCTCTCCACCGCGCTGGTCCGCAACGTGGTATTGCTGAACCTGCAGATGATGGACCGCAGTCTCCCCGCCATTATGGGCGTGCTGTATGGCGGCACCAGCATCGACGTTGCCCTGCAGCAGATCGAGAACTATCGCAATACGCCGCCCTCCTAGGCTGAGAACGTCACTCTGCAGGATCGATGGGCCAAGCGACACGGATCAAGACGGATGGCTTCCCATCCCTCTTGATCCGTGTTTCAGTTGTTCCCTGTGGCCAAACCGGTTTGATAACGGTTTACCGATGTCAGTTATTCCGAAAACAATTCTAACATTTTTCCAACATCTATTGACTGAATACACTTTCAGATCTACATTGACGGTGAATATGAGACTTTTGTCCCGTTAGCATGAGACCACAGTCCTGGGACCCGTCGTCCTGACTTCCCAACTGATCTGGGCTACCTCCGGCGAAAGCCGGAGGGCGCAAAGCCACGGGCCTACGGCTCCGTTACTGGAGCTACGGCAGCCGGGTTGCCGGTTGGGGGGCGACATCCGCATGAAAATGTGGGTTGTACCCCCATCTCTATGGGGGTATTTTGCTGTTCTTAAGGAGGAGTTGCTTGTGAAGCGGGGCTGGATGCGCATCTGTGTGTTTATCGTCGTCGTGCTGCTGTTCGGCAGCCTGGGTGCGGCCACGGGGGCAGGCTCTTCCCGCGACTCAGGCGATGTAGTGATCGATCCGGACCTTCCCGTTCATCCCTTGCTGCAGTATGGCGCTCAGGTCGAGCCTGAAAAGAAAGTAACCGTCGTGGTGCAGAAGCTCAATAAGGGCGTGTCAAAAAAAGAGCTTGAGGAAGTCGCCGGTGCTGCCGTCACGGAAGAGTTCCCGTTTATCAAGAGCGTGGTGATGGAGATTCCGCAAAAGGTCGCCCTGAAGCTGGGCGAACACAAGAAGGTCCTGTCCGTCACCCCCGACGCCAAAGTCCACCACCTTGCCATTGATGCCAGCCAGCTTCGGACAACCTACGGCGCTGCCATCGGTGTTCCGGATATCTGGAACGGGAGCCCTGTAGCCGCCACGGGGCGGGGCGTCACCGTCGCTGTGCTGGACTCCGGCATCAACCCGTCGCATCCTGACTTCGGACCGGGTATGATCGCCCTCCTGGGCAACGGCAGGGCGACCCGGCTTAACGACGCGAACGGCCACGGCACCCATGTGGCGGGCATCATCACCGGCCGGGATCCGCTGGGCCGGTACATCGGCATTGCACCGGATGCTACCGTCATCAGCCTGAAAATCGCCGATGACGAAGGCGCCAGCCGTGAAGTGGACCTGATCAGAGGTCTGCAGTGGGTGTACGCCAACCGCACGAGGTATAACATTCGCGTGGTCAACCTCTCTGTGTCCGGCTCCGTACCCACCAGTTATCTGACCAGCCCCATTTCGGCCGCTGCCGAGCAGCTCTGGAACGCCGGCGTGGTGGTGGTGGCGGCAGCGGGCAACCGGGGACCCGGCGAAACTACTGCCTGGTATCCGCCGGCAAACGACCCCTGGATCATTGCCGTGGGTGCCCTTGACCACAACGAAACCGTCGACCCGGCCGACGATACCATCGCTCCCTTCAGCACACGGGGCTACACGCAGAACAACCAGTACCGGCCCGATATCGTCGCTCCCGGCCGCCGCATCATCTCGACGCTCAGTTCCCCGAACAGCACCCTGGGCGTCATGTTTTCGGACCGGATCGTCGACACCAATTACCTTCGCCTCTCCGGCACGTCCATGGCTGCACCTGTAGCCGCAGGCGTGGTGGCCCTCATTCTCGAGCGGTATCCGGGCCTGACCCCGAATCAGGTCAAATGGCTGCTCGTCAACACGGCCACATCCTATCCCGACATGCCCGACAGCGCGGGTGTCGTCAGCCCCGCAGCGGCGCTCAGGCGTGCGGCTGAGGGAGGTGTGCCCAGCGCCAATCAGGGGCTGCAGAGGAGCAGCTTCATCAACGCCTCCACCGGGCAGACGCAATGGGCTCAGTCATACTGGGATCAGTCATACTGGGACCAGTCATATTGGGACCAGTCATATTGGGATTCCTCTGCGGGATATGACGCCGAGGCCACCTACGACATGGTTGACTTTGACTGAAGCTCCGCCCGGGAGGTGACTCGCAGTGGGCCGATACACAATCGGCGCCCGGGTCTGGGTGGGCATCACCAGCGGCATTGCACTGCTTCTGGCTACTTGGAGCCTCAGAGACCTTGGCCTTACGCAAAGCGATCTGATCGCATTCGCAGTCTTGTCCATTTGCGGAGGAATCGCCCATGGGTTTCCGATTCGCTCAATCTTCGACGGTGCGTCGATCCGCCTGACCAACGTGTTTATCGTAGCCGGTGCGGCGGTGCTGCCGGTGGGACTCGTCACCCTTCTACCCATCGCCGCCATTACGCCTGACACCATCATCAAGCGACGCAATCCGGGCGCCCTCACGCGCTGGTCGTTCAACGTCTCGCAGACGGTCATCGCTTCCCTTGCCACCAGCATCTTCGTCCGGTGGGCGTCGGGTGCGGCACAGGACGACCTGCTCTATCTGGGGGCACTGGTGGTGGCAGCATTGCTGTTCAGCGCCGTTCAGGCCCTCATGGTGGGGATCGTCATCAGCCTCAACTCCCGCATACCGCTCCGCCAGGCCGACACCTTTACCCTCCCTCACTTGCAGGGGAGTGTACTGATGACCATGCTCGGCGCCCTGGTCGGAGGGCTTTGGGCTGCAAGACCCGTCCTGCTGGTGCTTGTGCTGCCCCTCATTTTGCTGGCCTACTTCCTCAGCAAGACGGCCCACCTGTCGTATCTGGCACAGGTGGATGCGAAGACGGGGCTGCACAACTACCGCCACTTCGAGCATCACCTTGAGGAGGAGCTGCGGCGCAGCCACCGGCTCGGCCGGCCGCTCTCCATACTCTTCTTTGACCTGGACTTGCTGCGCAACGTCAACAATACCCACGGTCACTTGGCCGGCGACAAGGTGTTGCTCGCCCTGGGCCGGCTGTTGACCCAGACGCTGCGCAAAGGCGACGTGATCGCCCGCTTTGGTGGCGAGGAGTTCGTGGCCCTGCTGCCCGGAACCGATGCCGAAGAAGCGGCCCACGTGGCCGAGCGGGTGCGCCAGGCCGTAGCCGAGCATCCGTTTGAAATCGAGCCCGGACGGGTCATTCACTGCACGATCAGTGCCGGGGTGGCAGCCTGCCCGGACGATGCCACCGATGTGGCCGGGTTGATCAAGCAGGCGGACCTTGCCATGTACCGGGCGAAGCAGACGCGTAACGCCGTCTGCCGGGTGCGCGTGCTGCCGCCGGTGCCGAGAGTGAACATGCCGCCGGGTCAGATGGCCGAATCCCCTGTAAAGCGCGTGGCCACTCCAATCCGGAGCGCACTGGCCCCGGTCGCCCTCTGGGTTACCGTGGGGGCTGGACTCGCCGTTGCGCTTGCCAGCCTGCTGCTTGTCTGGCGGGCGAACGCCTGGCTCACCGTGCTGCCCTTCATGGGGCTGGCCGGTGCCGCCGAATGCATCAGAGAGCGGGTTTTCGAGTCGGGCCACGAAAAGATTACCATGTCCTTCACCATCGCGGTCACCATGGCGGCGGTCACCGTGGTCCCCGCCGGGGCACCCCTTGCCAGCCTGACGGCCGCCCTCGTGCACGTCTTCTTTGTTCAGCATCAGCGCCAGGTCGAGAAGTCCGTGTTCAACCTGGCGAACCCGACCCTGGCGGCCGGGGCCGCCGCTCTGACCTTTTCAGCCATCCGCACCACGGCAGGCCCAATCAGTCCGGCCTACATCGCCGCTGCCATTGCGGCGGTCATCGCCTTCCATGTGGTCAACTTCGGGCTGATTAACGTGATGATCAGCCTGCACACCGGCCGAAGACTGCGCACGCTCATTTCTGATTCCGGCTGGTACACGCCCACCAAGCTTTTCCTGGGCCTGACCGGCGCCTTTCTCGGCAGCGTGTATGCCGTGCACGGCCCGGTCGGTGTGGTGATGTTTGTCGTTCCGCTGGTGATTCTCCGGCACTCGGCCGGTCTATACGTCAAACGAACCGAGTCTGCCATCGCTCAACTCAAATCGGCCAAGGAGGAAGTTGAGCAGGCCCACTTCAAGAAAGAGGAGACCCTGCGCCAACTGATCGAAACCGTGGCCAAAATCGTCGACGCCCGGGACAGTGCCGTCCTTGGACACTCACAACGGGTGGCCAGGTATTCCGTTGCCATGGCTCAGGAGATGGGACTCACGCCCGGCGAACTGGCCGTGATTCACACGGCCGGTCTGCTCCACGACATGGGCAAAATCGCCGTGCCGGAGGCGATTCTCAACAAACCCGACCGCCTCACTCCGGAAGAGTACAGACTGGTCAAAGAGCACGCAGCCGTGGGTGAGCGAATCCTGTCGGAAGTGGCCCCCCTGGGCGATGTGGCCCGGATCGTCGGGGAGCACCACGAGCGCTGGGACGGGACGGGCTATCCCCGCGGACGGGCCGCAGGGGAGATCAGCCTCGGGGGCAGAATCATGTCCGTCGCCGACACGCTAGATACCATTTTGTCAGACCGCCCGTACGCCCGGGCGAGGGACTTCGACTGGGCCCTGCACGAGATTGACCGCTGTGCCGGCACCCAGTTCGATCCTGAGGCGGTCAAGGCCCTCCACAGGCTTGTTGCGGAAAGGGGTCCGGAGTTCTTCGGCCAGCCGACACGACCGGCTGCAAAGACCGAAGAGCTGGTGTCATAGAGAGGGGAGCGCTGGCTGCTCAATGCCGGCGCTCCCGCTTTCACGGGCTAGATCTTTTGCTTGCCTGGATGATCGGGGTCAGGCAGTTCCCCGGGCCCGTACCGGACGCCCTGGGGTACCTCGTGCTGCGCTCGGCCGGGATGACGCTGCCAGGGTGTGCCAAGGACGGGAAGCAGGAAGCGGTCCACCCCCCAGTGTCCGGCGACTTTCCAGGCCATAATGATCAGGACAGCGAGGGTAAAGAGCACCGGGTTGGTGCTGGCCGTCCCCGCCAGCATGAAGTTGAAGTTCATGAAGGCACCAAGAAATGCAACAAGGCCCGTAAAGAAGCCGAGGATCAGGGCTACCCCAATTAACACCTCGCCAACTGCCACCAACTTGGCAAACCAGGAATAGTGCCCCCCCTGCAGCAGTGTCAGCAGAAAAGTGCGATACCAACCATAGGTGATCACCGGCTTTGCGGGCGGGGCCGGCAGGGCCACTGCACGTGTCCAGTACCCTTGCAGAGCTGTCCCGCCGTTCATCCAGGCGGGATCGGTCACCTTGTGCAGACCGGCCTGCAGCCACTGCCAGCCCAGGTAGACCCGAACGAGCAGCCAGATCCAGGCCGAGTCAATGCTGTCGAAGAGAAAGCGAGCAGCAGGCGGATCCTGTACGACCGAACGATCACGCATGAGAGCGACCTCCTTGTCCGTATGCTCTAGCTATTCCATGCGTGGGCGCGCATAATACACGACTCCTAGCGCGTTGAGGTTGTTGTAAACTCTCTGTGGTAATCTTAGAGGCATGGAACGAGTACTCATCATCGAAGATGATCTGGCCCTTTCCGATTTGATGGCCCTGTACCTCAAGGAAGCCGGCTTCGAGGTCCAAATGGCCGCCACGGGGCCGGAAGGGGTGAGCAAGGCCGCAGAGATGTGGCCCCACCTGGTGGTGCTGGACCTGATGCTCCCGGGCGTGGACGGCTGGGAAGTCTGCCGCCAGATTCGGCGGAGCAGTCGCGTGCCGATCCTGATGGTCACGGCCCGCGGCGAAGAAGAAGACCGAATCCGCGGCTTTGAAGAAGGCGCCGACGACTACGTGGTCAAGCCGTTTCTGCCCCGTGAACTGGTGGCGCGGGTCAAGGCGCACATCCGCCGGGCCAAGGAGCCGCCGCTGGCCCAGGGCCGCGAGCGTGTGGACTACCCGGGCTTCAGCCTCAACCGGGACGGCTTCACCCTGCACGTGCAGGGGAAAGCGGTGGAACTGACGCCCAAAGAGTTTGAGTTGCTCTGGCTGCTGGCGGCCAACCCCGGCCGCGCCTTTCCGCGTGACATGCTGCTCGAGCGCGTCTGGGGCTTCGACACGGGCGACGCCCGCACCCTGGAAGTTCACGTCTCCCGGCTCCGCGAGAAGCTGGGCCCCGCCAAGAGCTGGATCAAGACTGTCTGGGGCGTCGGCTACAAGTTCGAGGCGGTGAACGCATGACGATCTTCCGAAAGCTCTTCTCGGCCTACCTGCTGGTCGTGCTGCTTGCCCTGCTGATCGGCGGCGGTTTTGCCGGCTACCTGGCCTGGGAGGCGGCAGGCCGTTCGTGGGTGCAGCAGTTGGAAGGATACGGCCGGGAGATCGCTTCCCGCTTGGAGGACAAGGCATGGGGGACGGCGGAACTGGCTGAAGTTCAGTCCACCGCCGACACGCTGGATCGCAGCGAGACCGCCCACGTGTTTCTGATAGACCGGGAGGGTGTGGTGCGCTGGGCTTCCCGCAGCGTTGCCAACCAGGTGGGCACCAGGATGCCTGTGGAAGAACAGCGCTGGGCCGGGCGGACCCGGCCCGGTCAACCCTGGATGCGCCCCCGCCCCGACGGCGAACACGACCCCACCCGCGGCGCTTCCATTGCGGTGCCCGTCCTGCGGGACGGACAGGTGGCGGGTACCGTTCTGCTGAAGCCGGCGCTGGCGCCAGTCCAGCGAATTCGCAATACGCTCTTCCGCTTTGTCTTGTACGGCTCGCTCGCCAGCGCCTCGGTGCTGGCACTGGTCAGCCTGTTGCTCTCGCGGCGCCTCGCCCGCCCGATTCAGGAAGTGAGCGCCGCCGCCCGGCGGGTGGCACAGGGCGATTTCACCTCACGTGTCGCCTGGCGCTCGAACGATGAACTGGGGCGCCTGGTCTCCGCCTTTAACCACATGGCCGGCGAACTCGAGAGCCTGGAGACAGCCCGCAAAGAGCTGATCGCCAACGTCTCCCACGAGTTGAAAGGCCCCCTCGCCCGGGTGTCGGGCTATTTGGAGGCAATCAACGACGGCGCAGGCGGCGAGGCCGCCCGGGAGCAGCATTTCGAGATCGTCCGCCGGGAAGTGAACCGGCTGACGCGGCTGGTCAACGACCTTCTGGATTACTCCCGGTTGGAAGTGGGACGACTGAAGCTCCATCCGTTCCCCTGTGACCTTGCTCCCACCCTGCACAAAGCGATCCAGGTCTTTCGGGGGCCCGCCGCCGGGGGCGGCGTTGAGCTGATCACGGCGATTCCCGCCCCCCTGCCCATCGTGGAGTGCGAGCCGGAACGCATCGAGCAGGTATTGGTCAACCTGCTGGAGAACGCCTTCGGCTTTACGCCCAGGGGGGGACGGGTGACCGTGGCTACCCGGGAGGGCGAAGGCTTCCTTGAAGTAACGGTTTCGGATACCGGCCCTGGCATTCCCCCCGAAGAGCTGGACCGGATTTTCGAACGGTTCTACAAGCTGGATCCCGCCCGCACGCCCGACCGCCGTGGCTTCGGCCTGGGCCTGACCATCGTCCGGCAGTTGGTGGAACTGCATGGCGGTCAGGTATTCGCCACCTCGGAGGTGGGGAAAGGATCCCAATTCGGCTTCCGGCTGCCCTTCGCTACACCCAACTGAGTAAAGACCCGCGCTGCCGTGATCACGGCGCCGTGGGTCTTTCCAATGTAGGGCGATAACCTGTGCTACCTTAGGCCTAGCTGCAGCGCGTTTGTGTCAGTATCTGTAGCCCTTCGGACTCTTGGAACAGGGCGCCGTGCGATGTAAGAATTGTAACAGTGGGTTCGCGACCCAGTTCGTCCCCCCTTTTTATCTTCCTTAAGAAAGAGGGCTACGTCTTTGTTCAACTTCAAGCGCCATGCCGTCCTGCTTGCAGGGATTCTCGCCTGCGGCCTGCTGGTCTCGGCGTGCAGCGGCAGCAGCACTGCTCCCGCGGCCAAGCCGGCTGCCCCGGAAGCGCCCAAGCAGGAAGCACCTCAAACGCCGAAGGTTCAGGGACGGCTGACCTGGTCGGGCGTGGGCGAGCCGGTCAACTTCAACCCGATTCTCCAGTCCGACGTCAACTCGGCCTGGGTGGCTCAGCGCGTCTTCTCGGGGCTCGTCGAGATCAACGAGAAGCTGGAAGTCGCCCCCGACCTGGCTACGGGCTGGACCCAGTCAACCGATGGGCTTGCATGGACTTTCAAGCTGCGCACCAATGTCAAGTTCCATGACGGCAAGCCCATGACCGCCGAAGACGTCGCCTTCACTTACAACGCCATCAAGGACAAGGGCTACACCGGCCCCCGGTCAGGTGACTTCACGGCGCTGGACCGGGTTGAGGTCGTCGACCCCGCCACCGTCAAGTTCATCCTCAAGCAGTCGTTTGCGCCGTTCCTCTCCAACCTGACCTACGGTATTCTGCCCAAGCATCTGTACGACGCCAAACCGGTCTCCGAGATGAAGGAGAACCCGGCGAACCGGAAGCCGGTGGGCACCGGCGCCTGGAAGTTCGGCGAGTGGGTGCCGGGTCAGTATCTGACGTTGGTCCGCAACGACGACTACTACACCGAAGGACCCTACATTCCCGAGATGGTCCTCAAGTTCGTCCAGGACGGCAACGTGGCGACGGCGAAGCTGGAAGCCGGCGAGTTTGACATCGGCGCCATTCCGCCGACGTCCGTCAAGCGGTTTATGGAGAAGCAGAGCCAGGTCTTTAACTTCTATCCTTACCAGGGCACCGGCTTTGAGTACCTGGCCTTCAACATGACCAAGCCTGGGCTGAACGAGAAGGCCGTCCGCCAGGCCATCGCGTACGCCATCGACCGGCAAAAGATCGTCAGCGACATTCTGGAAGGCCAGGCCATCGTGCTGAACGCTCCCGTGCCGCCGGCCTCGTGGGCATACGCCGAGAAGCCGCTGCGGTACACCCTCGACCCGGCCAAGTCCGTCAAGCTGCTGGAAGATGCGGGCTATACCAAGGGCGCCGACGGCATTTACGCCAAGAACGGCCAACGGCTCTCCTTCACGATCACGACCAACACGGGCAGCCCCGTGCGGGAGTCCGAGTGCCTCTTCATCCAAAAGGCGCTGAAGGACATCGGCATTGAATTGAAGATGAACCTGGTCGAGCTTTCCGTCTTCCAGGGCAAGGCGATGCCGACGGGCGCGTTCGACATGGTGCTCAACCGCCTCAACCTGAACGTGGACCCCGACCCGTACAGCTACTTCCACTCGACGCAGGGGCAGAAGAATGCCAAGGGGACGTTCGTCGGCTTCAACATCTCCCAGTACAGCAATCCGGAAATCGACCAGCTTCTCGAAGATGGCCGCAAGACCCTTGACCAGGTCAAGCGCAAGGAGATCTATGCCAAGTACCAGGAAATCATTGCAGAAGAAATTCCTTGGCTGGTAATGTTCAATTATAAGAGCACCTACGCCATCAAGAAGAATGTGAAGGGCGTCGTCACGAGCCCCACCGGTCCGACCAAGGCCCGGCTGTGGTACATCGAACAGCCCTAAACGGAGCAAGGACTGGCAGGGGCCGGCAGTAACGCCCGGCCCCTGCCTGTGCCGTGTCATGGAGGGAGGATGGGTTTGAGGCACTACTTTTTCAAGCGGCTGCTGCAGATGATTCCCGTCCTGCTGGGCGTGACGCTGATCGCGTTCTTCATCATCCACCTGGCGCCCGGCGGTCCGGCAGCCGTGATGGGCGCCGACGGTACCGACATTGACCCGGCCCAGGTGGAACGCATCAGGGCCGCTTACGGGCTGGATCAGCCCCTGCCGGTGCAGTACCTCAAATGGCTCAGTCATGTCGTCCGGGGCGATTTCGGCAACTCGCTGACGGAGAGCCGACCCGTGATCGACATGTACCTGGAGCGGCTGCCCAACACGCTCTATCTGAACGGGCTCGCGATGATCCTGGTCTATCTGCTGGCCATTCCCATCGGCGCCATTTCGGCGCTGAAGCAGTACTCCCGGTTTGACTACTCCGTGACGGTCCTCGCCTTTGCCGGCGACGCCCTGCCCGGGTTTTTGACTTCCCTGCTGGCACTCTATCTGATCGCCCTGCCGTCGAAGGGGGCGATTCCCCTGGGCGGCATCGCATCCATTGGCATGAAGGTCGAGCAGGTGGGGCTGATCGCCTTCTTGCTGGACCGGGCCCGCTATCTGATTCTGCCCCTGGCGGTGATCATGCTGCACGGCCTGACGGGCGTGACCCGTTACATGCGCTCCAGCATGCTGGAGGTCATTCGCGAAGACTACATTCAAACCGCCCGCGCCAAGGGGCTGCCGGAGCGGATTGTGGTATACAAGCATGCGCTGCGCAACGCCCTGATTCCGGTGGTGACGCTGGCGGGCTCCGTGGTGCCGGCGCTGTTCAGCGGCTCGGTGATTGTGGAGCAGATCTTCAGCTGGCCTGGCGTGGGGCTGCTGGGGTACCGGGCGGTGATTCAGCGCGATTACCCCGTGATCATGGCGTTCCTCACCCTGGGGTCGTTCATGACGGTGATCGCCTTCCTGCTCGTTGACTTGCTGTACGTGACGATCGATCCGCGCATCAAATACGATTAAGGGAGGACCGCCCGTGTCTGGCTACCACGACATCCCGCCCAGCCGGGCGTTCTGGCGGCGTTTCTGCCGCAGCCGGCTGGCGCATTGGGGCCTGCTGGTCCTGCTCCTCCTTTATTCGGTGGCGCTGCTGGCGCCGTTGCTGGCGACCCAGCCGTATGATGCGATCAACTCCGGCGACCGCTTTCTCGGTCCGTCGTCGACCTATTGGCTGGGGACAGACCATCTGGGGCGGGATATCTGGAGCCGTATCGTCTGGGGCAGCCGAATCTCGCTGACCGTCGGGTTCGTGTCGGCGGGCGTGGCGGTTACCGTCGGTACGTGGCTGGGCGCCCTGGCCGGCTACTATGGCGGCTGGATCGACAATACGATCAGCCGGCTGACCGAAGTGGTCGTCTCCATGCCGCAGTTCTTCCTCCTTCTGGCACTGGCCGCGGTGCTTCCCCGCTCCATATGGAGCATTATGCTGATCATCGGGCTGACGTCGTGGCCCAGCATCGCCCGCATTGTGCGGGGCGAGGTGCTGTCGCTGCGGGAGCGGGATTTCACCGAGGCGGCCCGGGCGCTGGGCGCCACGGATTTTCGCATCATCCGGCGGCAGATTCTGCCCAACGCGGTGGCGCCGATCATCGTTTCGACCACGCTGCGCATCGGGCACGCCATTCTGGCAGAGTCCGGCCTCAGCTTCCTGGGCCTGGGCACCCCGCCGCCGTTCCCTTCCTGGGGTTCGATTGTGGCCGGGGGGAAGGATTACCTCCGCGAGGCCCCGTGGATCGCCCTAGGGCCGGGGCTGTTCATCTTCCTGGCGGTGTTGGCGTTTAACTTTGTAGGCGATGGGTTAAGGGATGCGCTCGATCCTAAGCTGAAACGTTAGCAACGGGAATTTTGCCGCGGAGGACGCGGCTAATTCCGTTTTTTCCACGTGCGTCATATTCGCCGTGGCTCTGCTGCCGGGCACCGTGCTGATTCTCGGGCAATAGCTACGGCCGCCCGAAGAGCCGCAGACCGTCCTGCGGCCCCGGCGGGTCCGACTTCCACCAGGCCAGTTCGTAGCCGAAGGGTAGCCTGACTCTCCACGTCTGTACCGTCGCCCGGGTCGCCTGTACCGAATAGCCGAGATCGTAGGCGTCGTAGCGGGCGTTGGCGGCCGCGTAGAGCGCGCAAGCTCCCAGCAGGAGGGCCGCCAGGGCGCCCGGTCGGACCGAACGCCGCTGCACCGGACGGGTCCGTGTGCTTTCCTTGCCCCACGCCATTGCCGTCGCCTCCTTTCGTCAGAAGACAGGCTATGCGTCCTTACCGGGCGGCATGTCTCATAGACTAGCCCCGTGGCAAGTCTGTGATCGGGAGGCTGCAGCGGCATGGGGGACGGGTGGCGCGTTCGGATGATGGTTCCGTTTGTGGTGACCGGGCTGATCTTTCTCGGACTGGCGGTGCGGCTGGTCCAGCTGAGCAGCAGCAGCGTCGAGCGGGTCGCGGCGCTGAACGGCCTGGAAGTGGAGCAGTTCTACCAGTACCCGCCGCTTGTTCAGGGCAGCTCCACCGCCAGGCCCCGCCAGGTCCGGGTGCCGGCCCTCACGGGCCGGACTTTTTCGGAAGCAGGCGAGGCCCTCATGGGCACCGGGCTGCTCATCGCCGGCATAGGGGACGTCAGGGGTACGGTGGTGCGGCAGGATCCGGCGCCGGGGAAGGCCGTCCGGGAGGGGACGCAGGTCAAGGTCTGGTTGGTGCGGTAGCGCCGGGGCTGGCTCACGGAGCCAGCCTCGCAGTATGCCCACTGGGACGGCGGCGCCGCCCACCACGGGCCGCTTCTTCGTTTTCCAAGGCGGAAGGTTGAGGGTTTTGTAGGCTTCAAATGGTACGGTGTAGACCGTACATCACGGCGACCGCAGCCTTCCGGGAGGTAGCAAGACGCATGATCAGCATCCGCAATATGAAGAAACTCTACGGGACCGGCGAAACGCAGGTAAAGGCGCTGGCCGGGGTCAACCTTGAAGTCGCCGAAGGCGAAATGATAGCGATCATGGGTCCTTCGGGTTCGGGCAAATCCACGCTGATGAATATGATCGGCTGCCTGGACCGCCCCACCGAAGGCGAGTACTACCTGGCCGGCAAGGAAGTCAGCAAGGTGGACGACAACCAGCGGGCGGAAGTCCGTAATGAGCACATCGGCTTCATTTTCCAGGGGTTCAACCTGCTTTCCAAATTGACGGCCCTTCAGAACGTCGAGACGCCCCTCATTTACCGGGGCGTCGGCGTCGCAAAGCGCCGGCAGCAGGCGCTGGCAGCCCTCGAGCGAGTGGGTCTCGGCGGGCGGGGCCATCACCGGCCCAATCAACTGTCCGGCGGCCAGCAGCAGCGCGTCGCCATCGCCAGGGCGATTGCCTCCCAGCCATCGATTCTGCTGGGCGACGAGCCGACGGGCGCCCTGGACTCCAAGACCGGCCAGGAAGTGCTCGCACTGTTCCAGGACTTGAACCGCGATGGCCGGACCGTCGTCCTGGTCACCCACGACGAGCGAGTGGCCGCGCACTGCAGGCGGATCATCCGCCTGAGCGACGGGGTAGTCATCTCCGATGAAGTCAACCGCCTGCAGCTCGATGCCTGGGCGGAGCTGGCCAAGCTGACCGGCGCCGCCAGGGAGGTGGCCGAGTAGATGTTCACCCTGATCGAGTCGCTGCGCACCGCCTGGCTCGGCATCGCCGGCAATAAGCTCCGGACCTTCCTGACCATGCTGGGCGTCATCATCGGCGTGGCAGCCGTGATCGCGCTGGTCTCCGTGGGCCAGGGCGCCCAGGCCCAGGCCAAAAGCCAGATTCAGGCGCTCGGCTCAAACCTGATCACCGTCGCGCCGCGCGGCAACGCCTACCGCATCGAAGAGAAGGACCTCGCTGAGCTGAAGATGACCATTCCGGATATCCTGTACTATCTGCCCACTGTGATGGCATCCCAGCAGACCGTCAAGGCGGGCACGGGCAGCGAGTCATACACGGTCAATATCGAAGGGACATCCGCCGATTACCCGGTGGTTCGGGAACGCGGCGTCGTAAGTGGCGCCTTCTTCTCAGTGCAGGACGTGGATACCCGCCGCCGCGTAGCGGTGCTCGGCACCACCACCGCCGAGAAGCTCTTCGGCGCCGGCGCGGACCCCATCAACCAGCAGATTCGCCTCATGGGTCAGACTTTCACCGTGGTGGGCGTGGCCGAATCCAAGGGCACCGGCTTCGGCGGCCAGGATCAGGACGACCTGGTGCTCGTGCCATACACGGCCTTGCAGCGGCTGCTCGGGTATAACCGCATTCCCTCCCTGACGCTGAAAACCAGCCCGACGGCTGACTCCAAGGTCGTCACCCAGCAGGTGACGGACTTCTACGTCGCCAAGTTCCGCAACGCCGAGTCGGTGCGGGTCCAGAGCCAGGACCAACTGCTGGAGACGGTGGGCAGCGTGACACAGATCTTCACCCTGCTGCTGGGCGCCATCGCTTCGATATCGCTCGCTGTGGGCGGCATCGGCATCATGAACATCATGCTGGTCTCGGTCTCCGAGCGAACCCGGGAGATCGGCATTCGCAAGGCCATTGGCGCCAAGAAGCGGCACGTGCTGCTCCAGTTCCTGATTGAGGCGCTGATCCTTTCGGGCTCCGGTGGCGTTGTCGGGATCGCCGTGGGCGCCCTGGGCGCCAAGGGCATTTCGGCCGCGGTCAACTTCCCGGCCCTGGTCACTTCTTCGTCTGTGATCCTCTCGTTTGGTTTCTCGATGGCCGTAGGCGTGATTTTCGGCTTCTACCCCGCCCTGCGGGCGTCCAACCTCGACCCGATTGAAGCCTTGCGACGCGATTGACGCTGGCGGCTTCCTTCACCGGCCTGCCCGCAACTCCCGGACGTACCGGTTATACTCCCGCTCAAATGCGGCGGTGGAGCTGCCAAACACCGTTTCGAACGCAGCGGCGAACGCTGTGCCTTCGCGGGTGAGTGCGAAGAACCGTACCAGCGCATTACGGTCCCGGGTCTGCAGCAGCAGGGCGACCGCCGTGATGGTGAACTCATCCTGGTCGGAGTGCTCCGGCAGCGCAGGAACGGGCACGCCGGGGTTACCCGCGACGCGGAGCCATTCCCGACGGACGAACGCGTTGAGCCAACTGCCGGCCCCTTGTTCGATCCGCCACGAAAGGTTATGGGCCAATCCCTCGTTCAGCCAGGTGGGCAGGTTGACCTTGCCTTCTTCCCAGGCCAGCCAGTGGAAGAGCTCATGGGCCAACAGCAGCGCGTTGACCGACCCCGGTGTCTTCCAGTGGGCCATGTGAATGCGCTGCTCCTGCGCTGAGTAGTACCCCCAGACCTGACTGTTTGCGGTCACCGAGTCCCAGTGCGGCTTGTCGCCGTAGACGTGGAAGACGACCTTGCGGCTGCTGGGGCGCAGGCCGGTGTCCCGCTCCAGTTCGGTGATGACGGTCGATTCGAATTCTGATGCGTAGGGCAGCAGCGTCGCCATCGTCATGCCCCTGTCGCCCCGGAAGATGCCGTGCGGCGTTTCCACACGGAGGGGGAAGCGAGCCGTGTCCACCGTGTCGGCGGAGGGCGGTGCGGGCAGGTCGGCGGAGCCGGTCAGCGTCAGCCGGCGCAGTCCGGGCGCCCGGGCCACGGCGGCCGCCAAAAAGTCCGGTGCGTAGGCGGCGCCATGTTCCAGCACCAGGTCCGTCAGACGGGGAAACCGGCAGAGTTCGCTGACGGACTGCAGGCGGGGCGGCAGGACCAGGCTCTCCACAGACTGCAGGTCCTGCTCCGCCAGGGGGCCGGACGTCCTGCCCAACTGCCTGCGGACGGCCTGCTCAACATCCCACTGGTGAAGTAGCGTGGTCGCCTCCACGGTGACCGTCATTTCGTCTGAGCGCGAAACCGTGTGGAAAGATTTGCTGGTAAAGGTGACGGAGACGCTATGGTACTGCACGCCCGAGGCGGGCAGGAAGGACCAGGTATAGTTGCGCCCGGTTCTGTCGGGTTCGATGATCCAGGAGTAGGTTCCGGGACCGACTTCGACTGGACTGCGGGCATCTCTGAGGTTGGCGGGCGGAAAGAGCGTACCTTCCTGCCGGAGGGTGATTGACACCCGCGCCTGGTGCCCGCCGATCTCTTCTCCTCTCGGTGGCATGAGCCGCGCGGTCGTTTGCGACGGGTTCCAGGAGACCGCGGTATCCATGGCCTCGGCGAGGCTGCGCAGGGGTGCGAACAGCTCGCCGCCCACCTTCCGGGCGGCCACGGGCAGGGGCTGAGGTGTTCCGTCGACTTTGAGCGCCGTGCTGCCGTTTTCCAGGCTGACGCTGCGGCAGGCGCGCAGGGCCGTGACGCTCCGGCCGTCGCCGCGCACGTCGGCGCCGAGGGCCTGGAGCAGGGGCTTGGCCGGGACCATGGTGATACCGTCCTCCAGAAACGGCCGTTGACCGGGCGGCAAGGCCAGCGCTACTTCGCCTACGACAACCCGCACAGGCGGCGGTTCCACACGCTGAAATGGGACCGGCACCACGGCGAGGAAAAGGAAGGGCGCCGTCGCTACGCGGACTCGCGATCGCATGGGATAGGACTCCCTCACTTCCTGTATTTGCCAAGCCTATCTTACAGGATAGAGGGAGTAACTGGAAGATACTGGGGTCCTTTTTTGATTCTGGGACTTCCGGTCCATCAATGGGATCAGCGGCGGAGAGACAAAGACGCCGCAAAGCCTAAAGCTCTGCGGCGTCTGAGTTCTCCTACCGGCGGGGGATGCTCACCCGACCGTTGACTTTGCTGTACGTAATCTCACCGGAACCGTCTTGCCGGACCGTGAAGTCGCCGGTGACCTCCCGGACGTCTATGTTGCCCGACTGATCCTCTTCAATCATAACGTTGCCGGAGACCGTTGCGATGTCGATATCGCCGGACTCGTCGCGGTCGACGGTCACGTTTCCCTTCACGCCATCGATACGGATGCTGCCGGACTGATCCCGGTAAATGACCAGATCGCTCTTGGCGTTCCGGATCAGGATGTCGCCGGACTGGTCGTCCACCCGAATGGGGCCGGCGATGTCGTAGAGGTCGATCTCGCCGGATTCGTCGGTCACATCGGCACCGGCGGTGTTCTGGATCTCCAGGTCGCCACTGCTATCTTCCACCCGGGCGAGCATCGCTTCGGGGACTTCCACCGTCAGGTCCAAGGTCGGGGAGTTGCCGACAACGGTAGGAATTCGGGCCTCGACCCGCACCACGTCGCCGGCCTTCTCGGCCCGGAGGTCCACATCGCGCAGCAGGCCTTCGGTGGACGCACAGGCGGTGCCCTTCACCTGGACTTCCGTCAGGCCGGGATGGCCTTCCACCCGGAGGGAACCGGCCCGTGCCATCACCTGCAGGGTCTTGGCGCCATCTACGGGGATGGTGGCCGAACGTTCTTCCTGAAAGCGGCAGTTGTCAAAGCCACTGGCATCGATATGTACGGTGCAGCCCGATAGGATCCCCGCGATGGCGAGCGCCAGGACCGCGTACTTCATCATCTTCACGATTCATTCCTCCACATTTGCACTTACACGAGCATAGACGATGCGGTGGCCCGTCTACCCTTCAGGCTTGCGCAAAAAAGTTGCGTGCGGCGGACGGGCCGTGCAGAATGGGGGAGGAGGTGGCGCCATGGCTGGTAGGAAACAGGCCGCAGCGGAGCGCCTTGCCGCCGTTCGCGCCGAGACGGACCACGAGTTATTGATCAAGGCGCTTGAGGACCCCGCGGCGTTCGTGGTGGAAGCGGCCGCCAGGCGAATTACGGCGCCCAAGGCCGCCGGCGCTCTGCTGCGGGCATATCTCAGGCTGCACCGGGGCGCCCCCGGCGCCGACCCGGGCTGCTGGGCCCGCATGGCCCTGGTTGAAGCGCTGGGGCGCCTGGAAGCACCGGAAGGAGAGGAGGCGGCCCGCCTGGCCGTGCGCACGGTGCAGGTGGAGGCCGTGGGTTTCGGCATGGCCGACACCGCCACGGGGCTGCGGGTGGCGGGCGCGTCACTCCTGGCCAACATCCGGCCGCCCGGCGCCCTCCTCGACCTGGCCTGGCTGCTGCACGACTTTGAGCCGAACGCCCCGTGCTCCCACCAGGAGCGGCCCTATGCCAAGCTGGCGGCCCGCACCGCTGCCGCCAAAGCGATCGGCGCCCTGGGCGACCCGGCGGGGGCGGCGGTACTGCATGTGAAGCTCGCCTTCCCGGGCGAAGAGCTGCCCGAAGTGCTGGCGGAGTGTATGGATGGACTCGCCGCCCTGAAAGAGCCCCGGACGCTCGAACTGCTCACCCCGTTTCTGGGCGGCCCGAGCGCCTACCTGGCGGCGGCCGCAGGGACAGCCATCGCCGCCGCGGGCGGGGCGAAGGCGGTGGGCATTCTGGTCGAAGCCCTGGAGCGGGCGCCCCGCGATGCCCGGGAGCCGCTCGTCTATGCACTGGCTTCCATTCGGGCGGACGAGGCCCGCTCGGCCCTGGAGCGGCTAAGCCGGCATGCCGACCCGGTGATTCGCAAAACGGCCGGGGACCTGCTGTGAGGACATAAGAAAAGCGCCTCCCGGTCTTTCTGCCAGTGGCGCTTACTCTTTTGGCGGTCGTACTTCTTCTCGTTGGCATGCACTTTGGGACGGTAAGGCTGCAGCCGCACGGCGGCGGCCACCCGGGACTGCACAATGGTCTGCTCCTGGTTGGAGCGGGCCTTTTTCATGGCGAAATCGCCTCCTTATGTTGCAGTATATCACAAGGGCGGGGCCGGCCCCGCCCTATCGGACTTACGACGCCCACTTGATCTCAACCTGCTCCGCGCCCGCGGCGGTCAGCAGCTTGCGAATCAGGTCTGCTGTCTGCGTCTCCGCCCGCTTGAGCACCGCTTCCTGCGCCCCCTTCTGCCGCAGCTTCTCCTGGCTGTCGGCCAGCAGCTGCCGCGTCTCGTCCGGGGTAAACTGGGGCCGCAGTAGACCGACGGCAGCGTACACCTGGACTTCCTGTAGGTCGATCTCCGCATAGAGGACCTGCGGCCTGGGCAGGGTGACCGTCACAGTCTGGCCCGACACATGGACTGCGCCGGCACCCATCGCTTCCAGGTCCACTCCCACGGCGGCCGTGCCCGGAACGACCATGAACAGGAATTTCGATCCGTACCATTCGGATTCGTCGCGGTTGGCGACCACCGTGGCATGCAGTTCGACCGTCGCCAGCTTGGCGGCGGTGCGGACCTCTTCGACGACCATGGCCGTGCGGATTTGCGGCTCGGGCGGGAAGAACGCGGGCCACAGCAGCCATCCCAGCAGTGCCATGACGGTAACAAACAGTACGATGCGGACAGGGCCGAACCAGCCGCGGAACCCGGTTCCCCCAGCCTCCCGGCGTGTGGGCAGTGCGCTCACTGCGAATCCCCCCTTTATGTATAGGGATGAAACTTCCTGGCCTTTAGGTTCTCTTCCGTGAAAAGATCATAAGATTTGGTTGACAGATGAGGGCGGAACTGCATACAATAGCGACGGTTACTTCAAGTACTTTCTTCAGGAGGTGGCGAGCAATGGCGTCCAAGGCTTATGTCTGCGCGCTCAAAAGCCGCCACGCCGCGCCGGGAGGAGTCAGGGGGTAGCCCTGAACGCTGTACATCCTCAGGCCACGGGTGGCACACCCGTGGCCTTTTTGCGCCCTTGCCGGCGCGCACAGGGGCGAATGGCGAAGGCCACGGGACAGAGGCACTCTGACCCGTGGCTTGCTTTATGCCTTTACTTTCAAGGAGGATGTACCGCAGTGCAATTGTCCGGTATGATCGTGCGCAACGATGGCCCCCGCATGTGGGCCCAAATCGGCACTGAAGAAGTTCCGTGTGTTTTGCGCGGCCGCCTCAAGCGCGAGGCGCAGCGCGTGACCAGCCTGGTGGTCGTCGGCGATGAGGTGGAGATTACCCGCCAGCCCGACGGCACCGGCGTGATTGAAGCGATCCGGCCCCGGCGCAGTGAACTCTCCCGCCAGGGCTTTCACGGCTACGTCCACGTAATCGCAGCCAACGTCGATCAACTGCTGTTCGTCGGATCGGCCCAGCAGCCCCGCTTCAAGCTCCACCTGGCCGAGCGGTTCCTGGCCATTGCCCGCCGCGGCCGCATGGAAGCGGTGGTGGTGATCAGCAAGTGCGACCTGGAGCATGAGAATACCCTGCGGGCCTGGGTGGCGCCCCTGCAGCAGGCCGGCGTCCGGGTGATCTTCACAAGCATCATGACGGGCCTGGGCGTCGCAGAACTGCGCGCGGTGCTGACAGATAAGGTCTCCGTACTGGCCGGCCAGTCCGGCGTGGGCAAGTCGAGCCTGGTTAACGCCCTCTATCCGGAGGCGGGCGTAAGGACCAATACCGTCAGCGAAGTGACCAGCAAGGGCCGCCACACGACTACGGCCAGCCGGCTTTACGCTCTGCCCGGGGGCGGGTACCTGGTCGATACGCCGGGAATCAAGTCGCTGGAGCTGATGGAGGAGGATACCGAGGACGATGTCGTGGAGGACCTCTATCCCGAAGTGACCGAAGCGGCGTCCGGCTGCAAGTTCCGTGACTGCACCCATACCCACGAGCCCCATTGCGCCGTCAAGCAAGCGGTCGCCCGGGGCCAGATCCGCCAGGACCGGTACCGAAACTTCCTGCGCATGCAGGGGGCATAGCAGCACAAGAGGTGAGTCGCCATGAGCAACTGGACCCTGAGACCCCTTGCCGTTCCGGATGATTTTCCCCGCATTGCCGCCATTACCACAGCGTGCATGCCCGAGCCCACCACAGTCGAAGATCTGCTCGAACAGGAAGCCAAGTCCAAGTTCGAGAGCGCCTTTCGCCCCGTCATTGTTGATGGGGATGGCATCGTTGGCGGGTACGGCTATTCCCGGAGATATCCGGAAGACCCGCCCGGACACTTCTACGTGCGCGCCTTTGTGGATCCGGCGTTACGGGCCCAGGGGCTGGGCACCGCCTTGGCCGACGCCCTCGAAGCCTGGACGGAGAAGCAGGGCGGCACCTGCTTCATCTCCGCTGTGCGGGACAACGACCCCAAATCGCTGGCCTTCGCCCGGCAGCACGGGTATCGGCTCTGGCGGCACCTGTTTGAATCGACACTGGATCATAACGTCTTCGATGAGGCGCCTTTCTCTGGGGTAATCGAACAGGTGGAGGCATCGGGCATTCACTTTTTCACCCTGGCAGACGATCCGGGTGAGGAGACTGCACGCAAGCTGTACGAACTCTACAACCGGACGGCATGGGATATACCCGGGTTCGATCTCACGGTCTATCCGCCATACGAAGAGTGGCACGACTGGATTATCGCCGGGGAGCGGTGCCGGCCGGAACTGGTGATCATCGCAGCGGACGGCGACCATTTCGCAGGGTGCACGGTCATGTTTCCCAACCGTGTGACCGGAGTGTTGTATACGGATTACACCTGCGTCGACCGGGAGTACCGGGGCCGGCACATCGCCCTTGCTCTGAAGCTACTTTCCATCCGGGCGGCCCGCCGGTTCGGGGCGCCCTACATGCGGACCAACAACGACTCGGACAACGCGCCGATGCTGGCCGTCAACCGCCGGCTCGGGTACGTGCCCCGTCCGGGGCTCTACCGGATGCGAAAGGAAAAGTGATCGCTGCCATGGGCTATTCAGTCCGTCCTGTCGGTCCGGGTCGCCCGGCGGTACGGGGCGCCCCATATGCGGACGCATAACGATTCGCAGAACGGGCCGATGCTCGCGGTGAACCGGATGTTGGGCTACCGGCCGGAGCCGGGGTTCTATGCGATGGAGAAGCGGCTGTGAGCGCGCAGAAGCGGCAGCGATGGCTGCCGCTTCATCGGCGGATGGGAAGGGCGGTGCAGTCGTGCACCGCCCTCACTCTCAATTGACCCACTTGAGAAATTGATCCTCCACGGAAGCCCAGCCGGTCGGGCCGTCCGGGGTCCTGACCCGGGCCCACTGCCCTCCGTCACCCCAGGTTTGCGCGGCCTGCGAGGCGTCATCTGCCACAGTGACCCGCGTGCCGTCCTTCAGGCAGGTCAGGATCCGGGCGCCCCTGGACGGCCCCTCCCGAACGTTCAGGCAATCGCCGGTGCCGGTCACCTCAAGCGTAAGCTCGGCGGGGAAGGGCGCCTTCTGAACGGCGGGCGCCAGGGGGATGCGGAAGTCGCCGCAGGGGGCGCCGGTGCCGCCCCGGGCGAAGAGGCTCATCTGGACAAAGGCGCCCGTGGGGTGCCAGAGCGGACCGACGGGCCAGAGCCCCGGGACTGCGTGGGAAAACGTTACGCTATTGCGCAGGCTGGCGGATCCGTCGGCGATGCCAAGCTGCCAGCTGCCATCCGAAAAACTGACCAGGTCAGCGAAGAGGTTCGGATCGGTCGGGGAAGGGAAGGGCTGATGCCAGCCCTCGGCCGAGTTGAAGGTGGGCGGCTTGCTGAGTTCACCGTCCGCCGTGACCTGGTAGAAGCCGTCCCGCCCGTGGAAGATGGCGGCGGCGCCGTCGGCGGTCCAGGGATTGCCCACCATGGCGTAGCCGTAGCACGTGTCCGCTCCGAGGACCCGGTATTTCGGGGCCCCCGTGGCGGCGTCGCTGAAGACGAGGGTGGGGGTGAAGGTTCCCGCCCACTCCTTGCGGATGGTCGGGGTCAGGAGCGGCAGTTCATTGCCCTTCCAGTCGTAGCGGAGCGGCGGGGCGTCGGTGGCGGGAGCGGGGCGCAGGGTGAAGCTGCTGCCGCCCGGGCCCGGGGTGATGGATCCGATGCCGCTGTCCGATTTGTGCTCTGTGTATTGGCCCGTGGCCAGATCGATCAGATACAGCTTGCCTTCGGAGAGAGCGAGCTTGCTGCCGTCCCGGTTGATGAGCGCCGTGCGGGCGAAGCCGTGGCTGGCCGCCACGGGGAGGGTGAAGGTGGTGCGCACCGTGAGGTCGGCGCCGAGGACCGTGAACTTGCCATTGCCGGAGTGACCCGTCGGGCCCCAGTGGTAGGCGAAGCCCTGTCCTTGCGGCGGTGCGGGGTCTGTGTGTTCAAAGGCGAGGGCGCCGGCCGAGGCGGCCACCAGTTCATACTGGCTCCGCTGGTACATGAACGCGCCGGGACCGTTTCGTTCCATGACGTAACCCTTGTCACGGGTGCGGGCGGTCACCCAGTGCCCATCATCCGATGCGCTGACGAAGAGCGGCATGAGGTCCTCCTGGCTGCCCGGCTCCGCCGGGGTCCAGGCGTCGATCCGGCCGGAAGCGGGATCCATGGTGTACAGGCCGTCGGTGGGGGCGATGGGCTTGTCGATGGGCGGCGTCGTATGTCTGATGCCGCCGTCGGACTTGACGAGGATGCTGCCGTCGGGCTCCAGAGCCGCCGGCGACGGAGCGGGAGAAGGAGCCGGGGCCGGTACGGGAGGCTGGGGCCGTGAGCAGGCGGCGGTGGCAAGCAGTGTCGCCAGCAGGGCGGCAATCATGGCAGTGCGGTTTTTCACGTATCTCCGTCTCCTCATGAGCAGGACTTCTGAGGATGATAACGGCCCTGCCGGACGAAGGTTACGCTAGAACTCTCCGACTTCGGGCAATGCGCCGAGGGCAAAAAACCGGATGCGCCCCAGCAGTTCGCCGGCACCCAGCAGGAGGGCGCCCGGAAAGATCAACGCGGCCTCCCGCTGCGGTGCGCCGAGGGCAAGCAGGGCCATGCCGCCCGTGGTGACCAGGAGCCGGGCCGCCAGGGCAGGACGGGTCTCCTTCAAGTCGCCGGCGTAAAGGGCGCCGGCCAGCAGGTTGACGGCCGTGGCAGCGGCCCCGGTGATCAGGATGTCGCGGAGCAGGACGCCGGCAGCGGCTGCACCCAGGGCGCCGTCCTGCAGAACCAGGGGGGCGCCCAGGGCCGCTCCGAGCGCCGCCGACGCGGCGAAAAAGGAGACGGGCGTGTAGGGCGTCATCCAGGCGGGATGGGCCGTTTCCTGGTAGAGCCGGGACATGGTAAAGACCGCGGCGAACCCGGTCAGGGCCGCCAGCCACAGCAGGTCGGCGCTGCTGCGGCCCAGGGCCGCCAGGGCGGCTGCTGGCAGCGTAAGTCCCATGAAGAGCCCGGTGAACAGCACTTCCCGGGAGAGCCAGGAAGTCCGGAGGTTGCGCAGGGAGCGCAGGGCGCCGGCCTTGACGCCCAGGTGCAGGAGCGAGACGGCCATGGCGCACAGAAGCGCGGCTGCGGCGACGCCGAGCAGCGTAAGCGACAAGTGCGAGGCGTCGCCGAGGCCGGCGGCCCGGAGCGGCGCCATGGCGGCCAGGGCGACGGCGCCCAAAGCTCCCTGGACCAGGAGGGTGAAGGCAACCAGGGGCAGATTCTCCCGGTTCATGGCCGCAGCCTCCTTCCGGCGTCCCGGTGGGGGGTGTAAATGGCATTGGGCCGGGTGATGCGCGAATCGGGCAGGGCGGCCAGGGCAGTGGTACCGCCGTGACGTTCCAATAAGTCGGTGATCGGCCCCCAGGCGATGGCCCGCATGGGGCAGGCGGCGGCGCAGGCCGGCTCCTCGCCGGCGGCCCGCAGGCCTGCGCACAGGTCGCACTTCTGCGTGCGCCCCGCCGCGGGGTTGTACTGGGGCGCCCCGTAAGGGCAGGACCAGGTACAGTAGCGGCACCCAATGCACACCCCCGGGTCGATGCTGACCACCCCGTCAACCGGATTCTTGACCAGGGCGCCGGTCGGGCAGTTTCGAACGCAGCGCGGGTCATCACAGTGATTGCACGCCATGGAGATGTAATACGCAAACACATGGGGCACCACCGCCCCGGCACCGACCTCGCCGTACCCGCCGCCCTCCACCTCAACGACGCGCCGGAAAAGCTGCCCGGGCGCCAGATCGTGCAAATCCTTGCAGGCGACCACACAGGTCCGGCAGCCGGTACACTTTCGCATATCGACGTGAAAGCCCAGTTGAACGCTCATGCCATCACCTCCGGAGAACGTGAGTATGGGCGGCGGGGGAGGGTGGGGCACCTGAGGGACGTCGGAGTCGCCAAAGGGGGAGTCAGCCTTTGCGGGCGACTCCGGGACCGATGGTGCCCTGCCCTCCCCCGCCGCCAAGGCCCTCATTCGCGTTCGACTTGGACGAGGATCGTGTGTTGAGCGTTCGCGTGCGCCAGGGGTGTTGCCCGATAGGAAGTCAGCACGTTCAGGCTGCCGCGCCGGTCCACCCCGTGCCGGTCCGGCGCCCACCAGCCGCCCTGGGGAATCGCCACGACACCGGGCATCACCCGGGGTGTCACCTTCGCCGGCAGCACCGTCGTCCCCCGGTCGTTGAAGACCCGGACCTGATCGCCGGACTTGATCTGTCGCCTGGCCGCATCCGCCGGGTTGATCCAGGCCTCCTGGCGCCCGGCCTCCTCCAGCCACGCCGAGTTGTCATAAATCGAATGGCAGCGGCGCTTGTAATGCCAGCCGATGCACTGGAGCGGATACTGTGACCGCAAGGGATCGGACGGGCCCTCCCAGGCCGGGATGTACCGGGGAATGGGGGGAATCTCATCCGGCCGCCCCATGGCGGCCAGCCTGGGCGAGTAGATCTCAATTTTGCCCGATGGCGTGGGGAAGGGCTTTCCGTCCCATATCTGCTCCCGGAAGCCCACGAACGGCTCTGCATGACGGAACTTGTACACACCCTGGCGGCGGAATTCGTCAAACGACGGAAAATCGGGCCAGGCCCGACGGGCATCATCCGTCATGCGCGCAAGCCACTCCAGGGCCGTCCGGCCCTCGGTGAAAGCCTCGAGCACGCCCAGCCTGCCGGCCAGTTCGCTCACCCAGTCGTAAGCGCTGCGCGCCTCGTGCAGCGGAGCGATCACCTGGTTAAGGAAGAGGGCGTAGTCGCCGAACGCCCAGGGCGTGGCGATGTCGTCCCGCTCGAAGAAGGTGGTGGCAGGCAGCACGATATCGGCGAAGCGGGCCGAAGGCGTCAGGAACTGCTCACTGACGACGATGAACTCGACTTTGGCTTCGTCCGCCAGCAGCCCCGCCGTCCGGTTGATATCGGCGTGCTGGTTGAGCAGGGCGTTTCCGGCCATGTTGAAGATCAGTTTGATGCCGGCGGGCAGCCGGTCGCCGCCCGTCACCCCGTCGGCGGCGGTCATGGCGGGGCCCCGCTCGATGGCGTCGGTGAAGCGGAAGGCGGGAATTGCCAGTCTGACCGGGTTGGCGGCGGGCAGCGCGCCAACCGCGGGCGGGCGCCCGTAGCCGGTCCAGCCGAACGCACCGGCCGAACCGCCGGGAATGCCGATATTGCCCGTCATGGCCTGCAGCGCCGCCAGACCGCGGGACGGCTGCTCGCCGTAGGCGTGGCGCTGGGGGCCGTACCCGGCCAGAATCGCTGCGGGCCGGACGCCGGCGTATTCCCGGGCGAGGTGAAGAATCGTCGGCGCCGGGATCCCGGTGATCGCCTCGGCCCACCCCGGGGTTTTCGGCACACCGTCGCCGATGCCGAGGACGTAGCTCTTGTAGGAACTGCCCTGCGGAGCGCCATCCGGCAGGTGCTCCTCATCGAAACCGGATGTGAAACGGTCCAGGAACGCCTGGTCGACTAACCCTTCGGTGATCAGCACGTAGGCGATGGCATTGATCAGGGCGTTATCGGTGGTGGGCCGGATGGGAATCCACTGGTCGGCCAGGGCGATCGCCGTGTCCGTGTACCGGGGATCGATCACGATCACCTTCGCGCCGGCGGCCCGGGCGCGCTCTATGTAGTAAGGTGTGTTGGTGCCGAAGTAGGTCTCCGCCGGATTGAAGCCCCAGAGGATGATCAGTTTGGCGTTGACCAGATCCTCACGGCTGGAGCCGGTGTTCTCCGTACCGAATGTGTAGTTCAAACCCCACGTGTTGGCGCTGTTGCTGTAGTTATTGTAGTAACCGAGCCAACCGCCCAGCAGGCCCATGAGGCGCCGCATGCAGGCGCCTTCGGAAAGGCGGCCGGCGTTGCCCGTCGCATACGGGAAGAAGATTGCCTCGTTGCCATACGCGGCGATGACCCGCCGGACCTGCCCGGCAATTTCGTCAAGCGCTTCGTCCCAGGAGATGCGGGCGAAGCCGCCCTCGCCCCGGCGCCCGGTGCGCTTCATGGGGTACCTGAGCCGGTCGGGATGGTAGATGCGCGTCCGATACGACCGGCCGCGCAGGCAGGCGCGCAGCTGCGGCGCATCCGGCTCGTCGGGGTCGGCATCGGTCGTAATGCGCACGACGCGGCCTTGGGCGACATGGGCTTTCAGCACGCACCGGCCGCCGCAGTTATGGGCGCAGGCGGTGGGAATGATCTGCTCTTCGGCCATGAGCGCACCTCCCTGCCCCCATTATCGAGGCGGCCGCGGGAGCGGGACAATCCACCGGAGTATCCACACTAGTACTTCCGTCGCCCTAGTCGGCGCTGAACGACCGGGCTGGCGCCTGATTGTGAAGCGTCGGCTCCTGATTTACCATAACGAAATAGACAATACGTGAATAAAGGGGGGGAGAGCCGTGCGCGATTCTCTGACCGAAGCAGCCGGCGGGTGGGCTCAGTGCTGTACACTGCGCCTGACCAGGGCCCTGACCCAGGACCTGCAGGCGTCGGTGCACGGTCTTCGCCTGGCGCTGGATATGATGGCGGGCGCCCCGGACGACGCCGGGCGGTACCTCGGCATGGCCAGGGATGAGGCGGACCGGCTGGAGCGCCACGTCGAGCAGCTGGGCCTGTGGATCCGGCTGCTGGGCGGCGACGTGAAAGTCCGGCCGCGGCGGGTCGATTTGCGGACGGTGGCGGCGGAGCGCCTGAAGGAACTGGCGGACCTGCCCGACGGGCCCGTGACGGTCCTGGCGGACAAGAGCCTGCTGCTTCCGGCCCTGGACGGCCTCCGGGACTTCCTCAAGGCGTACGCCCTGCCCCGCGACAGCGCCGGCGTGCGCATTCACGCCGACGGAGAGCTGGAGCTGTTCGGTTCGCCATCGCTGCTGCCCGTGCTGCAGACCGTGGTGGACAACCCCGTGCCCGACCTGGCGGCTGCGAAAGGGCCGGCCATATGGCTGATCGGTCCGGCGCTGGCCGTGGCTACGTGCCGGGCGAGCGACGGCACGGTCTGGCTGGAGCGGAGCGAGCCCGGATGCAGCCTCTGGTTAGCCTTCAGGAAGGGTTGATCTTCCCCCGGCCTGTGCAGCAGGCCGGGGCGTTTTGCTGTTATACTGAACCCGAAAGGGGGCGATTCTGTTGTGTGACTTGACCGAGGCTGTAGCCACTCTGGCTGCTGCATTTTCAGGCAGACTCGGTGTGGCCGCCAAGAACCTGACCACGGGCGAGACTTTCCGGCTGCATGACACGGAGAACTTTCACCCTGCAAGCACCATCAAGGTGCCGGTGCTGGTAGCCGTCTACGAGGCCATTGAAGCCGGCGCGCTCTCCCTGGACGATACGCTGCTGTTCGAGCCTGAACTGACCATGCCCGACGGGGGCGTCATGGACGGCTTCACGCCGGGGTACCGCTACCCGGTGCGGGACCTGGCGCACCTGATGACGGTGATCAGCGACAACACGGCGACCAACATGCTGGTCAAGCGGCTCGGGTTTGCGGCGGTCAACGGGCTCCTGGACCGGTACGGGCTGCACGCCACTCGCCTGGGCAAGTACCTCGGCATTCCCAAGCCCGACGGGGCGCCCCCCAACCGGGCAACGCCAGCCGACATGGCCAGGCTCATGGAGCTGCTGGCCACTGATCGCATCCTCACGGCATCCGCATGCCACGCAATGCTCGCCACCATGCGGCAGCAGAAGCACCATAGCGGGATCACCCGGTACATAGACGACTTCGACGATGAACTGGAGCCGGACGAAATCAAAGTGCGGGTGGCCTCCAAAAGCGGGTGGTTCCGGACCGTGCGCAACGATGTGGCCGTGGTCTGGGCGCCCCGGGCGACCTACGTGCTGGCCATGTTCAGCCGGGAGTGCAAGGACGCCAGCTACAAGGTGGACAACGAGGCCGCGGTGCTGCTGGCCCGGGTCTCGCGGGTCTTCTATGACGCCTGGGGAAGCTGAGAGGACAAAAGGGCCATGACCGCCGGTCGGTCATGGCCCTTACCCATCAGGTCGCTCCTGCGAGGGGAACCCGGAGGTGCAGGCGAAACCCGTCCGCCTCGCTGCTGGAGATGACGGCGAGGTTATCCACTTCGATCTCCCAGTGATAATCGTGGTGCATCAACTCACGAACCACATCGGATACGTCTTCCTGACGAATGGCGCGGCCGCCCACGGTAATGTGGGGGACCCAGTGCTCGGGCCGGTAGTAGTCCAGGGCGCCGTTCGCCACCCTCTCGGCGACGGGCCAGAGCTTGCCGTGCAGGCGGGTCAGTTCCGGGCTGCGCACCACGGCGATATAGACGACCGGCGCCTGACCGGTGAAGACCCCGAGGCCCGACGTCCCGACCCGGAACGGAGGCTGCAAGCGGGCAATCCTCCGCAGACCCTTCTCCAGCCGCCCGAGGTCGTACCCCGCCGCTACCTGGTAGGAGAAATGGGGGAACGGCGTGCCGTACATGCGCTCAACCTGCCCGTAGTGGGCGGCGTCCAACAGCGAAACGACCGCGTACAGACGTTCCATGGCTTGCCTCCCGTACGTTCTTCCCTTACCCCGTATCTTACCATAGCCCGACGGTGGCGGACCCAAAAACGCAGGAAGAAGACTCCTCCGGAACGAACCATTTTAGGGTTTCGGATAGTCCTCATACTGTGCAGGCTTAAACTGGTCCGAGGAGGTCTCCAAGCCATGACCTATCAGGAGCCAACGGTCACCCGCCCCGCCGGTCCTTCACCGTGGAAAGCACTCGTCAAGGTCATTACGGAACCGGGCGCCACGTTCCGAGCGTTCGGCGGCAGGGTTCCCGTTGCACCCGGGTATCTGGTGGAGATGCTCTTCTCCCTGGCGGGCACGCTGCTGGCGATGCCGGTGGCGCTCCGCATCGCCGAACAGACCCTGCTCGCCACCCCCGGGTATACACCCCAGATGATGTCATTTGCCCGGTGGTCGGGCATTCTCGGCGGGGCATTCTTTGCCCTGGCCGGCCCCTGGCTGGCCGGCGTGCTGGTCTCCCTGTTTGCCATGTTCTTCGGTCAGTTTCAGGAAGAGCGGGTCCCGTTCACGAGCTACCTGGGCATGATCGGCTACGCCCGCATCAGCTTGAGCATCCATGCGCTGCTGAACGGGATTCTTGTCATGGCGCTGGGCGGCCAGACGGCGGAGTTCAAGCTCAGCCTGGCGGCGCTGGCGCCGAACGGCAGTTCCCTCTTGCTGAAGACTTTCCTCGGAACGCTCAACCCCTTTGGCATCTGGTATTACTGCCTGTTGGCGATCGGGTTCGCCGCCCTCCACCGGGCGAAGCCGGCGAAGGGCGTCGGGCTCATCGCGACGATTTATGTGCTGTCATTCTTGATGACCTACGGGCTCGCCGCCCTTGGCGGCAAGTTCGCGCCGCAGATGTAGACAAAGGGGGCCGACGTTCTTGAATCGGAAGTGGCTGATCGGAATTGGATTCGTCGCCGTGGTGGCATTGCTCGTGTGGGCCAACCTGCGCAAGGCCGGCCCCGAGGGCAGTGCCGCAACGGCGGCGGGGCAGGGGCCGAAGAACGCCCCCCAGGTGAAGGTCGCGAAACTCGCCCCCCGCAACCTTACCCAACGGGTGATGGCGCCGGGCGCCCTGGAAGCGACCCAGCCCCGGGAGATTCGTGCCCCGTTTGCCACGCAGCGGGTCAAGCTGCTGGTCGGGGCCGGCGACCGGGTGACCGAGGGGCAGGTAATCGCCGAGCTGGAAGCTGAGGATTTGCGGGTGCAGGTCGCCTCCCTGGAGGCGGCGCTGGCGCGTGCAGAATCGAGCTACGCGCAGCTGCGCCAGCAGCAGCAGTCCTCCCCGCTGGCGCTCTCGGTAAAGCTTCAAACGGCTCAGGCGCAGCTGGTCGCGGCCGAAGGGGGCGTGCACAGTGCGCTCAAGCAGGCGGAGACTGCTCAGCAGAAGCTTGAGCAGGCGCGGGCCGCTCTCCTGTCGGTCCAGAACCGTGCCGCAGTGGGCAGCGCTGATGTGAACGCCGCCCGCGACAAGCTGTCCCAGGCGGAAGCAGCTTACCGCGCCAATCCGCTCAGCGCAGCGAACCAGGCGGCGTACGAGGCGGCGCAGGCCGCCTATCAGGACGCTGTCCGCCGTTCCGCAGACAGCGCACGGCAGCTGGCGACCGACCTGAGCAACGCCTATGAGAACGTGGCCCTCGCTGAAAAAGATGTCACCGAGACGGGCGAGGATTCGGCAGCGGTCCGGCAGGCTCGGGCTCAGTTGGAAAGCGCACGCCTAGCTGTGGAGGCCGCTCAGGCCGACATGGAGACCGGCGGCGTCACGGTCGAGCAGATCCGTTCAGTGGAAGCCGAACTCGCGGCGCAGGGCGCCAGCCTGGAGGCCGCCCGGGCGAAGCTGGCCCAGGCACAGTTCAAGGCGCCCGTCACCGGCACCGTCCTGACGGCCGACATCAAGAGCGGGCAGCCCGCGCAGACCGGGCAGCTGCTCTGCATCATCGGCGGGCTCGACGTCCTGACGGTGCGGGCGAAAGTCGACGAGGTGGATGTGGGCAAGGTCAAAGTCGGCCAGAGCCTGAGCATCACCAACAACGCTTACCCCGGCGTGCGGTTCGAGGGCAAGGTGACCCGGGTGGCCGCCCAGTCTTCGGCCCCGGACCCGCGCCTCGGCACCGCCGGCGGCACCTTCTATGAAGTGCAGGGCGAAGTGGCCAACCCGGAAGGCAAGCTGCGCGCCGGCATGTCGGCGGAGGCCCGGGTAATTACGGACCAGCGCAGCAACGTGCTGGTGGTCGGGCTGGAGTCGGTCCGTGAAGAAGGGGAGAAGGCTTCGGTGCTGGTGGTGACCGGCGGCAAGGTCGAAGTCCGGCCCGTCAAGCTCGGCCTGCGCACCCAGACGACGGTGGAAGTGGTGGAAGGGCTGAAGGAAGGCGACCAGGTGATTGTCGCTCCCTTCACCCTGATCAAGAATCTGAAAGACGGCGATGCCGTTCGGTTTGAAGTGGTGCCGGCCGATGACCGGGGGGATGAAGAATGATCCGTTTGACGGATGTTCACAAGACCTACCGGATGGGCGGCACAGAAGTGCATGCGCTGCGGGGCGTCTCGCTGGAGATCGGGGCGGGGGAGCTCGTGGCGATCATGGGGCCCAGCGGCTCCGGCAAGTCGACGCTCATGAACATTCTGGGCTGCCTCGACCGGGTCACCTCCGGCGTCTATGAACTGGACGGCAAGCAGGTGAGCGACCGGACCGAGGCGGAACTGGCCAGAGTGCGCAACCAGCAGGTCGGCTTTGTCTTTCAAACCTTTCACCTGCTGCCGCGCATGACGGCGCTGCGCAACGTGGAGCAGCCCCTGCTGTACGCCGGGGTCGGTGCCCGGGAGCGCCACCGCCGGGCCACCGAAGCGATGGTCCGGGTGGGGCTGGAAGACCGCATGCGCCACCGGCCCAACGAAATGTCGGGCGGCCAGCGCCAGCGGGTCGCGATCGCCCGGGCGCTGGTGACCAACCCGTCGATCATTCTGGCCGACGAGCCGACGGGCAACCTGGACTCCCGCTCCGGCGAGGAGATTCTGGCGATTTTCCAGGCGCTGAACCGCGAAGGCGCGACGGTGCTGATTGTGACCCATGAACCGGACGTGGCCGAGCACGTAAACCGGATCATCCGGCTCAAGGACGGCCGGATCATCAGCGACCAGCCGGTGGCATTTCCGGTGTTGGCGACCGACCGGCTCGCACAGATGGGGGGGAGCGACGATTGACGCTGCTTGAGAGCCTGCGGGTTGCCTGGGAGGCACTGGCGGGCAATAAGCTTCGCTCCATCCTGACGATGCTTGGCATCATCATCGGGGTCGGGTCGGTCATCGCGATCTTCGCGATGGGCCGCGGCACGGAGATGGCCGTGCGGGGCGAGCTGGAGTCGATTGGGTCGGGTCAGTTCATTTTGGTGACCGGCGGGATGGATCCCGAGAGCCGGAACGCCCGGGTGGAGCCGTTTACCGACGCCGACCTGCGGAACATCAAGAACCTGCTGCCGGACGTTGACATGATCAGCACCAACGCGAACATGTCCGGCCAGGTCAAGGCAGGCAATACCACCACCAACGCGACCATCATTGGTGTGAACGCCAATTACCTCGTCTTCAACAACGACAAACTGGCAGAAGGCCGGTTTTTCACGGAGACCGAGGAGGCGGCGGGCGCCCGCGTAGTCATTTTGGGCCATGACGCCGTCAAGCGGCTCTTCGGGGAAGGTGCCCGGGCCGTGGGCCGGTCGATCACCATCGCCGGATATCCATTTGACGTCATCGGGGTGCGGGAGAAGCCGACGGGGATGCTGGCCAACATGGCCTCGGCCATGGGCGAGGGCGACAACACGTACATGGTGCCCATCTCCTTTGTGCGGCGGGTGACCGGCAACCCCTATACCTGGATGGTCACCGTCAAAGTAAAGGAAGGGGCGAACCCCGCCGACACAATGAAGGATGCCATCGCCCTCGTCGAGCGCAACCACCGGGGCGCCCGGTATTCAGGGCAGACCTTTGATTCGGTGCTGTCCGCCATTACGTCGGTCATGACGATCATTACCGGCGTGCTTTCGGCGGTGGCCGGCATTTCACTGCTGGTGGGCGGCGTCGGGATCATGAATATCATGCTGGTCTCCGTGACGGAGCGAACGCGGGAGATTGGCCTGCGCAAGGCGATTGGCGCGAGCTACCGCGACATATTGATCCAGTTCCTGATCGAGGCGGTCATGCTCTCGTTGATCGGCGGCACCGTGGGCATTGTGCTGGCGGCGATTCCAGTCTACTTTGTGGGGCGGTGGCTCAAGATTTCGCTCCTGCTGGACTGGATGTCGGTTTCGCTGGCGCTGGGCTTCTCGGTCGCGGTCGGGGTGGTTTTCGGGGTCTATCCGGCATCGAAGGCGGCCCGGCTCGATCCGATCGAAGCGCTGCGCTATGAATAACAGGAGGCTGTCACTTATGCGAAAAATCCTTGCGCTGGCGCTGGGCGTGCTGCTGACGCTGGCCGTTGCCCTGCCCGCCGTTGCCGCCGGGCCCGCGGGCGTACTGGGCGTCGTGACCGATGAGAACGGCAGCCCGATTGCCAACGCCGAAGTGGAGTTCTACCGGCTCGATGACGGGCTGGTCACCCTGCTGGCCACGGACGCCGGCGGGCGGTTCCAGTTGGACAGGCAGCCTGCCGCGGGCGAAATGTGGCAGTTGCGGGGACGGGCCCCCGGCTACCGCACTGCGGAGACCGGCTGGATTGAGCTGGGCAGGAGCCGCTACCAGAGTCTGAAACTGGCCGCCATCGCGGGCGAACTGCTGGTTCAGGTCCAGGACTGGAATGGACAGCCCGTCGCCGGCTTCGACCTCACCGTGATCAGTGCCGGAGGCACAGTATGGGAGAAGGATGTCGCAGGGGCCGGCTTCGCACTGAAGGGTCTGCTGGCGGGCGACTACCGGGTGCTGGTCTCGGCGCCGGGGTATCTGTCGGCATCGCACACGGCAACCGTAATGGCGGGGCGCAAGTCGGCGGCCTCCATCACTGTGGAGCAGGCGGGGCTCGTGGCAACGGGCGAGGTGAAGAGCGCGGTGACCGGGGCGCCCTTGTCCGGTGCGACCGTCAGCCTGCTGCGCGCTGACCAGAGCCGGGCCGCTGCTGGTGTGAGCGACGCGGCCGGCCATTTCCGGCTCTCCCTGGCGCAGGGCGCCGGCGAGACTTATCAGCTGCAGGTGTCGGCGCCGGGCTACCGGAGCGCCGTTACGGCGACGTTCACGGCGACGCCCGGCCACGACCTCGACTTCAGCGGCGGCGCGGCGATTTCGCTGCAGCCCGTCAAGGGCACCATCACCGGCATTCTGATGCGGAACAACGGCGACTATCTGGCCAATCTGCCCGTAGTGCTGGAACGCAAGGGCTATGGCAAGGTGGCGGAAACCGTCACCTCCGACAGGGGCGAGCTCCGCTTCGACGACGTGATTGCGGGGCCGGACGTACAGTATCGCCTGACGATCAACCGGGACTACCACTCCGGTGACACGCCGTGGGCGCCCATTCTGCCCGGCGTCAACAATCAGGTGGCGCTCACGACACGCGTATTCAGCGCAAATACGGACGGAATGGGGAGCGTAGGCGGCCTCGTGGTCGATCCTGCCGGCGCCCCCGTGGCCGGGGCCCAAGTTGAGCTGATCAACCGGTGGTACCATAAAGACGTCGCGGTGACGCGCGATGACGGTACTTTTCTCATTGATGCGGTGCCGGCCCCCCTCAACTTCCCCGGGGCCACCGTCACCCCCTATATGCTGCGGGTCAGCAAGGCGGGTTACGTGACCACCTCCGAAATCACCATCGGGGGGGACTTCGCCACTGAGGTGCCTGTCACAAAGCAGAACAGAACCATCACGAAGACCGTGCTCTACCCTTCCGTATCCAACCTGACCGGTCGCGTAGTCGATAACCGGGGGCGGGGCGTCGGCAACGCGACGGTCTGGGTCCGGGCCGACGGCGGGCTGTTCGAGGCGAGGGCCGAGACCGATGCCGCCGGCTGGTACAAGGTGGTCGGGGCGCCGTCCGGGTCGGCGTACCACTATACCATCGCTGCGGAGGCGACCGGGTATTTCCCCGTGGAGGGTGTTGCCCTGCCTGAGCTGACCGCCGCATCGCAGGGGCTGCCGACGCTGGCGCTCACCCCCGTGCTGACCGCCGTTGCGGGGCGGGTCCAGAGCCCGGACGGCACGCCGCAGGCTGGCGTCGCTGTAAAGCTGTTTGGCCTCGGCAAGGAGTGCGGGCGTGCTGTGACCGATGAGGGCGGATTCTACCGGATTGCGGCGGAGATTCCCCGCCTCGGCGGTGCAATGAGCCTGCAGGCTGCGACGGACTGGGGCACATATGGCTCAGAACTGTCTCAGGCCGACGTGACCGCGGCAGCGGGCGGCACGCTGAGCCGGGATTTGACGGTGCTCGTGCCCGCCTCGCTGACGGGGCGGGTGCTGACGGCCGACGGGCAGCCTCGCCCCGGGGTCGATGTGCAGTTGGTGGAAGAAGGCGGCATTGCCCTGATCGCCCGCACGGACGAAAACGGCATCTATTCCTTCCCGACTGTCGTCTCCGCCGGGACCGGGCTGTTCTGGCTGCGGACGGGGCCGAACGAGGTGCGGAAAGTCTCGCTGCCCGGCCAGGCCGGGGTGGTCTCGATGGTCCGGCTCTCGCCGGGGCGGCAGACGATCCAGGATCTCCTGGTGAAGGAGTAAGCCCGATTGAACAGAACCCCTTCCGCAGCAGGCACCTGGCCCTGTGCGGGAGGGGTTCTTCTGTTAGTGAAGGCTGCTCATGTGGGGTAATGGAGACATTTTTGCCACGGAGGCCTTCGCCCTAAATCGCCAACCCGACCGCCAGTTCCCGGATGCGATCCGCCGTGCGGGCAGCCAGGGCCATCACGGTCAGAGTCGGGTTGTTGCCGGTGGATGTGGCGAAGACCGGGGCGCCCGTGATGAAGAGATTGGGCACCTCATATGACTGCCCGAAGCCGTCGACCACGGAGCGGGTGGGATCGTTGCCCATGACGCACCCGCCCATCAGGTGGGCCGTATCTTCGCCGGCGTACTCGGGCGTACCCCCTGCGGCCCGCATAATCTCCTCCATGATGCGAACGCCGCCCGCGGCCATGCGGCGCTCATTTTCACCGAAGTTGAAGGTCACCTTGGGGGCGGGCAGGCCGTACCGGTCCTTCTCCTCGGACAGTGTCACCCGGTTCTCGTCATACGGGAGGACTTCGCCGACCAGCGTCAGCTTCATGTAGTGGTTGTAGTCCCGCAGTAGCTCCTGGAACTTGGGCCCCCAGACCGCGTGCTTCGCCGCAATGCCCCTGGCAAACTCGACGGGGCGGAAGCCGTGCGAATGGATAGTGAAGCCCCGGACCCAGTCGTTCCGCTGCTCCGTGGCGTAGTACTGCTGCGTGGTTGCCAGCACCGGCGTGCCCTTGTAGGGCAGGGTCTCGCGGTCGAATCTGGCCCACACGTCGTGGCTGAGGTGGGTCATCAACCGCCGGCCGACCATGCCGCTGCCGTTGGCCAGGCCGTTAGGGAAAAGGGGGCAGGCGGACATCAGCAGCAGGCGGGGCGTCTCGATCGCGTAGGCGGTCAGCAGGACGACCCTGGCCTGCTGCTCGTGCTCCGCCCCCCGCTCGTCGATATAGCTGACGCCTGTGACCCGCCCGTTCTCGCCCACGTTGATGCGGCAGACGTAGCTGAAGGGCCGCACTTCGGCGCCGGCCTTGATGGCCCGGGGAATGTAGGTGTAGAGCGTGGAGAACTTGGCCAGCGGCATGCAGCCCTGCACGCAGAAGCCCCGGTTGGTGCAGGCCGGGCGCCCGTCAAACGGCGCCGCGTTGATGAAGAGCGGCGCCGGCACGCTCACCGCGCCCAGCCGCTCGCAGCCCTGCCGGAAGAGCATGGCCGGGCCGGAGAGGGGGTTGCGCTCCGGGTAAGGGTAGGCCGGGCGCTTCGGCGGCCAGGGCCAGTCCTTCGGCCCAGAGACGGCCGTCTCACGCTCGATTTTGTCGTAGTAGGGGGCAAGTTCGTCGTAGGTGATGGGCCAATCAACCCCGACGCCCTCTTCGCTGTAAGTGCGGAAGTCGCTTTCACGGAAACGCAGGGCGACACCGTTGAAGTGGACGGTGCCCCCGCCCACGCCCCAGCCCGAGTTGTTCTTCGCCAGCTTGAGCGGGTTCGCCCCGGCGGTAATCCTAGTCTCCCGCCAGCCCTGGTTCTCCGTCGCCAGTTCGTCGGACGACCAGTCCTTCAGCGGCTCCCAGTGCGGTCCCGCTTCCAGCACCACCACCCGGAACCCGGCGCCCGCCAGCTCGGCGGCGGCGCCGACAATGACGATATCGACCGGCTCATGCTTCATGCGGCTTCGCCTCCCAGGGGTCCCTGAGCCCCAGTTCGATGCGGACATAGCCCCGGGGGAAGGCGGGCCCGCCATAACCCATGGAGCTCCAGACCGGCGGCAGGGAACAGTAGGCGCCGACCACTTCGTTCATCAGCGTCTTGAAGAAGTCGGAGCCCTGGCGCTGCCGCAGAATTTCGTCCTGCTGCTCGGGCGCGGCGCCGGCGAACCCTTCGCCCAGGGCGCGCAGCCCAGCCCGCCAGAACTCCCGGTCGGGCAGCCGGCCTTCCTGGCGGTAGCCGTTGCCGTGGCCTTTGGCCAGCATGTTGTCGATATGCTCGACGACTTTGCCCAGCCGCCAGGGGTCGTCGTCGGAGAGGAGCCGGGCGGCGGCAGCCGTGAGGGTGCGGGTCTCGGCGGGCCTGAGAAAAGCGGGGGGCTGGGGCGGCTCCAGCCGCTGGAAAATCACGTCGCGGGTGTGGTCATCCCATTCCTCGCGGGCGGCCATGACGTCCCAGGTCGGGTAGCGAGACTGTGGCGCCATGGCGTCAAAACCTCCAGTAGAGCGCCATCAGCCCCAGCAGGGAGAAGGCGCTCAGCGTAAGCGGCAGGACGATGGGCGGGCCGGTCAGCACGTTATTCATGCCGAAGCCGCCCACCCGCTGGGTGATGCCCCGGGCGTGCATGCCAAACCCACCCAGGCCGGCCACGGCCTCGATCCAGAGAAACCAGGTTATGAAGGCGCGCAGTCCCGCACCCGGTGCGAACGCGTACCAGGCAAGCAGCAGCGCCGCCACCGGGGCAGTGACCACCGGCAGGTACATCGTCCAGTTGCGGAAGTTGCCGCGGTAGTGAAAGAGCGACACCTGGGTTGCGACCAGGGCGAAACCCAGGGCGGTGAAGAGCAGAAGCATGCGGCTCAACGGCCAGGCGGACATGAGGAACCCCCTCCCGGACATTAGTGTGGGAGGGGGCTCCATTTGTTATTCAGCGTAAACAGGATTGGTCAGCGCCCGGACCATGCCCGTGTGGACCGACCGCAGTTCGGCCCGCAGGAAGCTCCCGGCGCCCGGCGGCCAGCTGTTCCTGCCACCAGGCCAGGGCCCGCTCGTTGCGCGCCGTCCAGACGCCGTTTCAGACCTCCGCCAAATCGTGGTCGAAGTCGAAGTCCATCTCCCACGGACAGAAGTCGCAATCGGGGTGATTGAGTACCACCAGCCCGTGGGCAGGGCGCCGGAACTCCCTGATCGATCGGAAGCGGAAATCGACCAGTTCTCGGGCGCCCGCCACCGTGTTATGGTCGGTCAGAACGATGAAGTCAAGCTCCGCCTCTTCCGCCAGCTTCATCACTTCGGCGACGCTGTGGGCGCCGTCGGAATGATGGGTGTGGTGGTGCAGGTCCCCCGTGACGGTGCAGGTGGCGCCGTCCGGCGGGATGCGGGAGGTGCCCAGGAGCACCGCCCAGGGGCCGGGGGTGAGGGGGCCCGGCGGGTAGCCCGGCGTTGCCTGCGCTGCCGTGATGAAGAAGGATGATCTGCTGCTGCCCGTCCAGCCACGGATGGTGTCGCCCTGCAAGCAGCCCAGGTCGACGACGCACTCGCCCGGCCCGAGGGGCGTGACGGTGTAGCTGACCTCGAGCCGCGCGGTGCCGGGGGGCATGTCGAAGGGGATGGTGATATGGCGGTCCTCATCTTCCGGGCGGAAGCTGATCTCCGTGATCATGCAGGCTCACCTCGGCGTTAGCACTTCGGGACCCGCCCCCGGCCCCTCCTGCAGGAGTATACGGAATCGGCACAGAAGTTGAGCGGGCCGGCAACATGGCCAACGGCATCGGGCGGTCCATCGGCTACGGCCTGGTTGGGGCGGTCTTCGGGCTGCTGGCCGTGCAGATGGCGGCGCGCACGACGCCGCGGGATATCGCTGATGTGAAACAGATCCTGAATAACCGGGCGAAGGCGGCGGGATAGATGGCGGTAGTGGTGATTACCGGGGCGTCGAGCGGCATCGGGGCGGCGACCGCCAGGGAGTTGGCGGGCCGGGGGCACAAGCTGGTGCTGGCGGCGCGGCGCATCGAGCGTTTGATGGAGCTGGAGTCGGAGTTGTCGGGCGCAGCGGAAGTGCTTGCGGTGCAGGCGGACGTGGCCGACGCCGCTCAAGTGGAGATGCTGGCCCGGAAGGCCGCGGAGCGGTTCGGGACGATCGATGTCTGGATCAACAATGCCGGTACGGGGCCGGGCAGCACCTGGTACGAATTGGCGCCCGCCGCCATTGAGCACGTGGTGAACGTCAACCTGACGGCGCCGCTGCTGGCTGTCCGGGCGGCGCTGCCCTACATGCGGCGGCAGGGGCGGGGGCATTTCATCAATGTCGCTTCGGTGGCGGGGCATATCGGGACGAACAGCGTCTACTCGGCGACCAAGTTCGGCCTGCGAGGCTTTTCGGAGGCCCTGGGCCGGGAGGTGGCGCGGTTCGGGGTGCGGGTCTCGGTCATCTCCCCTGGCTTCATCCGCACGGAAATGACCCCGGACGTGAAGTGGAGCATGCCCGGACCCGAGGTAATCGCCCGAGCCATCCTCCGCCTGATGCGCCGGCCGAAGCGGGAAGTGGTGGTGCCGGGTTGGTACCGGGTGCTCATCTGGCTGAACGCGCACTTCCCGTGGGTGGGGGACATGATCCTCAGCAAGAAGCACAAGTCAGGGAAGAAGATCGGCCGGTAAATGCGACGGGCCACCTGCACATCGATGGTTGCAGGCGGCCCTTCGATACCTCGATACCCGGGGGTGTGGCGTCAGCGCCTATGCGCAATCACCTGGATACCGGGGGCGGGGCGCAGCGTGATGGACGGGCTGGGCGTCACGCTCTGCCCGGGCACCAGTTCGAAGCGGAACTGCCGGGCGACTTCGGCCAGCACCAGCTGCGCCTCCATGAAGGCGAACCCCTTGCCGATGCACATGCGGGGGCCGCCACCGAACGGGAAGTAGGCAAAGGCGGGCAGCCGTGTGGCCAGGCCATCGAGCCAGCGCTCGGGCCGGAACGCGAGGGGGTCGTCGAACCAGCGGGGATGGCGGTGCATCACCCACTGGGAGATCAGCACTTCCGTTCCCGCCGGGAAGGCGTAACCGCCCAGGCCAAAGGGCGCCGTCGACTTGCGGCCCATGATCCAGGCCGGCGGGTAGAGGCGCAGCGCCTCCTGAATCACTGCTTCGGCGTATGTGCTGGGCGGCGGGGTGGCATCTACTTCCTGATATAGGCGCGCCTCCGCCTCCGGGTGCTGCGCCAGCAGATACCACGTCCAGGAGAGCGCGTTGGCGGTCGTCTCGTGGCCCGCCAGGAAGAGCGTCATCGCCTCGTCGCGGAGCTGCCGGGGCGTCATTTGGGAGCCGTCCTCGTCCACCGCGTGCAGCAGCATGGAGAGCAGGTCGCCGGTATCCGCACCGCCCTGCCGCCGCTCATCGATGATCCGGTAGATGATGCGGTCCAACTGGTCCACGGCCTTCTGGGCGCGCAGGTTGGAGGGAGTCGGCCAGGTGTGAGGAATCTTGATGATGGAAGCGTTTCGTTCCCGGAAATGGCTGACCGTGACGTGCAGGGCATCGCCGACGGTGTCGGCATCGGCGGCGACGTCGGCGGAGAAGAGCGTCCTGGCGGCGATGGCGAGCGTCAGGCGCATCATCTCCCGGTAGATGTCGAGGCGGGCGCCGTCCTGCCAGCCCTGGGCGTGGCGCCGGGCGAATTCCGCCATGGTGGCGGCGTAGCCGGCGATGCGGTCCTTGTGGAAGGCGGGCTGGACCAGCCGGCGCTGGCGGCGCCAGAATTCGCCTTCGCTGGTGAGCAGGCCGTTGCCCAGGAGGGGGGAGCTGGCTTCGAGGCCCCGCCCCTTGGTGAATATGCGGTTCTGGGTGACCAGCACCTCTTCGATGTAATCCGGGTGATTGAGCAGATAGAAATTCCACGGCCCCAACTGCACCCGGGCGATGTCGCCATACTCCCGGGCGAGGCGGGTAAACAGCTCCAGCGGGTCCTGGCGAAACTCGGGCAGGAACCCGCGCAGCAGGCGGGCTTTCGGGCCGGGGGGCAGGGCTCGGCTCATCACGGCAGAATCACCTCGGTTTCAATGTAGAAAACCGCCGGTCAGAACATCAAACTGACGGAAGCATTTTCGCTATGGGTGAGGCGCCCCGCGGCGGCAGGCTGGCCTGCGACACTCGATCGGGGGGCGCATCGAGCCGGTGGAGCTGGGCGGGCGGGTGGTCAAGCATCAGTAGTGATGGAGGGGTCTGGGTTGAGCGTGTATGTCGCCCTGCTGCGGGGTATCAACGTGAGCGGGCAGAAGCTGATCAAAATGGCCGAGCTGAAGCGCATGTTTGAGGATATGGGCTTTACGCGGGTCCAGACGTACATACAGAGCGGCAATGTGATTTTCGCGGCGGCGCCGGCGGAGGACCCGGGGGCCCTGCGCCGGCGCATCGAAGAGCGGATTGAGGCCGTTTTTGGCTGGGCGGTGCCGGTAGTGCTGCGGACGCCGGCGGAATTCGCGCAGATTATCGAATCCAGCCCGTATCGGGCAGAAGAGCTGCCGCCGGGGGAGAGCCTGTACGTGGCCCTCCTGGCGGAGGCGCCGGCGCAGGAAGGGATCGACCGGCTGATGGCCTGGCCGTGCAACGGGGACGAGTTTCGGCTCATGGGGCGGGAGATCTACATCATCTACCGGCAGGGCGCGGGGCGCTCCAAGCTGACCACCAACCTCTTCGAGCAGAAGCTCAAGGTGGCGGCGACGGCGCGCAACTGGCAGACGATCAGCAAGTTGGCCGCTCTGGCGACTGTGGCGCAGACTCACCACGATCCTCCGGGCGAGCGGTTCAGTGGGCTGCTCAACCCCGGTTTCCAGCAGCAAAAGGGTGACCGGGATTGATTTCCAGCAAGACCCGGCTCGGTGCTACCAGCGACTCTTCATGTCGGCACCGCCATCTGTCAGTAGCCACAAGACCCTGCACCGTGTTGCCATCTTTCATCACATCGCCCCTCTCCAAAATGTAGAGTGCAATGTTGTACGGTACGCGGGCGATTTTGTTCGATCGCCGAAGTGGCACTGCACATCCGGGAGACCTACAGCAGTCAGGCCAAGGGTATCCATCACCAAGTCGTCGGGTGCATCCGTGATGTTGAATATACGCGCGTTGATTGGACCGGCGATTGGCGCTGCGGCCTCGGATTCAGCACAGCGCCGTAGAAACTCCGCCGGATCGACAAGCCGTCCTGAGCTTGGCCAGTGAATCGCCACGCTGGGCACGACCTCCAGGACAGCCGCCAGCGCCTGAACGAAGAGCGTGAGTCGGCTTTTGGGCTCAAGACCGCCAGACAGAAAGTCGGACACGATCACTGTCGGGAATGTTGGCATCCTTCAACTGGATTCGCCGTCCGTCGCGGCCTATCGCCGGGCGTCGGGCCGGATGAACGGCCGCAATGCTGCCCGTTCGGTCAGGCCCTGATAGGCCCTTGGCTTGCGGTACGCATCGCCCATGGCTTCCCGTTCGCGGTACGCGCGAATCTGTTTCATGTCAAACGTCGCCATGTAAATCTCTTCGTTCTCGCCGGCCGCGACGAGCTTCATATCACGGGAGGTCTCGTCAGCATTGAAAGCCATGCCGTCGAAGGCGATGGAGTGGCCATTGTTCTGGGGCGCCGCGTAGTTGCACATGGCGACGCCCAACATATTCTCGAAGGCCCGGGTCCGGAACTGCGCCAGGCGGTGCTCTTCCAGCCCGCAGGCGTTCGGCGTCAGGATGATTTCGGCGCCCTTGAGCATTAGCACCCAGGCGCTTTCGGGGAACTCCCGGTCAAAACAGATCATGGCGCCCACCGCCACCGGACCGTCCTCCGCCGTGTCCACCGTGCAGACCAGGAACTCGTCGCCGGGCGTCAGGGCAGCTTCATCGGCGAAATCACAGGTGTGCACCTTGGCGTAGGTGTAGCCGTGGCTCCACAGCTCGGGAAAGAGCGCGAGGTCGGCCCCCGCCGCCGCTGCCTCCCGGCAGAAGCGATCGCCCTTGCGGAGGCTCGCTTCCACGTCGGCACCGCATGAGACCATCTGCAACAGGGCTACTCTGAACATACCGCACCTCCCACGACTGCACAGTTCTGCACAGATGATACCATAATGGTGAAATCGATCACGGTTTCTCCACAGATTTCGGGTAAAATGGACTGTACGCAAAGGAGGCGATGCGGCAGGTGGTGGAACTGGCTTACCGCTGGTATACGCTGCTGAGCCAGTGGAGCGCCCAGGCGGGCGAGCCGCTGCAGCAGCTGATGGCCGCCCAGAGCATTCCGGTCGTCTCCGCCTTCTTGCTGGGGCTCATCGGCGGACTGGCGCCCTGCCAGGTCTCAGCTAACGCCGGGGCGATTGCCTACGTGAGCCAGGAGCGGCGCCCGCTCTGGCCGGCCGTGCGGGACTATCTGGCGGGGAAGGCCGCGGTCTACCTGCTGCTGGGGTTCCTGGCAGCGATGCTGGGACTGAAGCTGCCCACGCCGGTCATGGCCTTCCTGCGCAAGCTGACCGGTCCCATGCTGATCCTGATGGGACTCTACTTCCTCGGGCTGCTGCGCTGGCGGGGCGCCGCCGGCGAGCGGATTACGGCGTGGCTGCAGGGCCATGCGCCCCGCAAGGGTTCGCCGGCCTTCTGGCTGGGGGTGGCCTTTTCGCTGGGCTTCTGCCCCACCATGGCGGTGATCTTCTTTGGCGCCCTGGTGCCGCTGGTGTTGGCGGCGCCGGCTGGCATCATCTTGCCGGCGGTTTTCGCCGTGGGCACCGCGCTGCCGGTGATTCTGTGGGCCCTGGCCCTCGCAGCGGGCAGGGGGGCCGCAGGGCGCTGGATCAAAGGCGTTCGGCGGATGGATAAGGCGGTGCGGATCCTGGTGGCAAGCGTCTTTTTGCTGCTGGGACTGAACGACACCGTGCTATATTGGTTTACATGAAATCACTGTGCGGAGGAGGCCCAACATGAAGCGATTCCTGACGATTCTGCTGGCCCTGGCGGCGGTCCTGGCCGTGGGCTGCAGCGGCGGTGGGGCGCCCAAGGCGACCGCCCCGGAAACCAAGTACGACTTCGGCAACGTGCTCACGACGGAGGATCCCAAGTACCACACCTTCTACATCAAAAATGAAGGCAAGGGCGACCTGAAGCTGAGCGACGTGCAGGTCAAGCTCCTGCAGGGCTGCTGACCGCCCAAAGTTACCGTGGGTTCCACGGTAGTCAAACCGGGCAAGCAGACCAGCTTCGACTTCATGTATCACATGGGGCCGGGCATGGGCGGGCCGCATCACTTCCAGGTCATCATCAAGACCAACGACCCCGAGAAGCCCCAGTTGGTCTACGATGTTACCGCCAACTCCATCGACAAGAAGTAAAGCCATTGCCGGCCGGGAACGCAAGGCAGAGGAGGGAGTCCATGTCTCTCATGCCTGGGGACCCGGCCGATCCGCGGGCGCTGGATTCGCTGCTGATGGCTGGGCGAATACTGTAGCCTTTTTGGGAACGGGGACATGATTTTGCCGCGGAAGCGCGGAGGACGCGGAATGGAGAAATACGGAACTGAAATATAATTAATATATTTTTATTCCGCGTTTCCCTTTCCGTGTTCTCCGCGTCCTCCGCGGCTAATTTCCCTGTCCCTGCCCACAACCACAATTCCAAAGCCAAGATTCGGAACTTTTCCCTCACCCCCACGTCTCTTACTAGCAGGTGATTCATTTCGTGGGGTGAAGGACTTGCCTGCTTACCCCCCTTATCCGACAGTAGTGTTGGGCGACCTGCACGGCAACCGCCGCGTGCTGCTAGAGGCGCTGACCGACCTTGGCCTGGCCGATGAAGCCGGCCACTGGATCGGCGGCAGGCGCCGCCTGGTTCAGCTGGGCGATATGATCGACCGCGGCCCCGAACCACTTGACACGCTAGATCTGCTCATGCGCCTGCAGGACGAGGCGCGGGCCGCCGGCGGCGAAGTCGTCTGCCTGCTCGGCAATCACGAGCTGATGGCTCTGCGGGCGGGCGCCGGCGACCATGAGTCGGGCATCGGGTGGGTGTACAACGGGGCGGGTGCCGACCTGGCCCAGTGGGCCGCCCGCCGGGGCGAGGCGTTTGATGAGACCGTGCTGCCTTATCCGGCAGAGTTTCTGGCTGAGTTCGGACCGGCTGGACATTACGGCCGGTGGCTCCGGACGCTGCCCGTCGCCTGCCGGGCCGGCGACTACGTGGTGGTGCACGCCGGCTGGACGCCGGAAGGGCCCGACAGCGTCGATGCGGCAAACACCCTGCTCCGGGCGGCGCCGGTTGATCCGGCGGGGTATCTGGCGGCAACGGGGCCAGTACATTGGCTGCTCTGGGCCCGGAAGCAGCCGGATGCAGAGATCGCCGCCGCCTGCAGCCGCCTGGGCTGCAAGGGGCTGATCGCCGGGCATACCGTGCAGCCGGGGATTCGCGTCTCCGCCGGGGGACAGCTGGTGCAGATCGATGTGGGCATGTTCTTCTTCGGCACCTGGGCCGCCGTTGGTCTGGCGAAAGATGGCGGACTCTGGGCGCTGGTGCGCGGCGAAGCGCCAGTCCCCCTGGCGGGCGACGGGCTGGTGCCCGTGCCGCAGCCGACGCCGGATGCCGGCGAAGGGGCGGCGGCGCCCCGGTTTGGCCCGGGCGACCTGGTGCGGGTCTACCGGGCGCCGGATGGGAGCTACGCTGAGTATATGCAGATACAGGGATTCGCCGCCATGGCGGGGGCGCCCGCATACACGGGCAGGATGTTTACGTTCGCTGGCTCCGCCTGGGCTGCCCGGCCGTCCGCCCACTTCTGCGAGCGGGTGGACCGCTTCGGGCGGCCCGCCCGGCTTGATGAAGTTCCCGCAGATTTGTTGGAGTAGGGGAGTCTGCCCATGACGCCGTCCCCGCCGGCATCTGCCATGCTAGCCCGCATCGAAGAGTATGTCGGCAGAGAACTCCGCAAGGCCCGGATTCCCGGCGGCGCCGTGGCAGTCATGTGTGGCGATGAGCCCCTTCTGCTCAAAGGGATCGGGCAGACGGGGCTCAGCAGTGACAGCAAGCCCGTTACACCCGATACGCTCTTTCAGATCGGTTCGCTGACCAAGGGCTTCACCGCGATGGCGGTCCTGCAGCTGCGGGATCGGGGGCTGATCGATCTGGCGGCGCCTGTGCAGCGCTACCTGCCCTGGTTCCGGGTCGCCGACCCGGCGGCCTCGGCGCGGATGACGGTGCAGCATCTGATCGACCAGACCAGCGGGCTGCCCAACGGCGCCTGGAAAGTCGGCCTGGACAACCCGTCCCTGCGGGTGGCGGTGGAGCGGCTGAAGATGGTGAAGCTGCTTTCGCCGCCGGGCGAGAAGTGGAGCGTTGCGTTCGATCCCCTGGGCCGCCAGGGGCGGGAATGGGCCCGCCCCCACGTGCTGCAGCTTGGCCGCATGAGCGAAATCGCAGTCACGGACGACCCCTGGGCGGTGCCGGGCGGCCTCGGCCCTGCCTGCAGCGTGACGGACCTGGCCCGGTGGGCGGCGTGCCATCTGGGCGACGGGACCGGGCGGGTGCTGTCGGCGGCATCGCTGGCCGAGTCGCATGCCGGGGCCGCCGACCCGGGCATTGCGGGCGGGCACTACGGCCGCGGCTGGTTCAACATGACGTTTTGCGGCAGCCGCCTCGTCTTCAACCACGGCGGGACGGCGGGGTACTCCTCGGTGATCTGCATGCTGCCGGATGAGAACCTCGCCGTTGCCGCTCTGTTGAATTGCAGCGCGGGCATCGCCATGAAGCTGGGGCTCAATGTGGTGCGGATCCTCAAGGGGCAGGCACCGGATGTGCCCGACGTTTTCCCGGATTTTGGCCGGGTCTTCTCCGCGGTCATTGCGACGCTGGGCGTGCTGGGCGCCCTGTTGCTCGGCGGTCTCGCCGCCGGGGCGGCCCTGGGCTGGCGCCTGCCGGCCTGGCTGGGCTGGGCGCTCGGGGTGGTGGCGGACCTTTGCTGGGCGCTGCCCGGGGGACTGAAGCGGAACTACATGATGCCGCTGCCGTTCCCAATGAATGTGGGCCCCGCCGGCTGGCCGCTCAACCTGGTGCTGGTCTGGTGGGCCTTTTTGGTGGGACTCTCGGGCTGGGCGCTGTACGGGATTTTGCTGTAGAGGCGGGGGGTCAACCGAAAAGGAAATGGAAGGTGAGTGCCTAGCCACACCTTCCATTCGACAGGAGATCCCACGCACACCGTGGTATCTTCCACACGACACCAGCCCGCAGACCGGAGGTGCTCCCAGATGCAGGACCAGACCCCCGTGCTCCATCCCCAGCCCCGGCAGATCACCTGGGGACTTGATTTCGTCATGCTGCCCCCCGAACTGGTCATGGCCGTCACGTCCCGCCAGCAGGAGCTCCTGCCGGCGCTGCTGCGCTTCCAGGCCTTCGCCCGGGACCACCTGGGCATTGCCGTGCAGATTGCGGCATCAGCCGCGGGAAAACCCCACGTCACCATTGATGCGCATAATCCGGCCGTTACCCACCCGCAAGGCTACGCCCTGACGGCCGGCGACGGCGCCATCACCCTGACCGCCGCGACGGCGGCGGGCGCCGCCCACGGCCTCGCCACGCTCAAGCAGATCCTGGCCGGCTGCGGCCGCCAGTTCCAGGAGGTGAGCATCCGGGACTGGCCCGACTTCGGGCGCCGGGGCGTCATGCTCGACATCAGCCGCGGCAAGGTGCCGACCATGACCAATCTCTACCGCTTCATCGACCTGCTGGCCGATCTGAAGATCAACGAGTTTCAACTCTATACGGAGCACACGTTTGCTTACCGGAACCACCGGGAAGTCTGGCAGGACTACTCCCCCATGACCGGCGAGGAGATGCTGCTGCTGGACCGCTACTGCCGGGAGCGCTTCATCGATCTGGTGCCCAACCAGAACTCCTTCGGCCACATGCATCCCTGGCTGATTCACGACCGCTACAAGCATCTGGCCGAGGCGCCCGACGGCTTCGACCTGCCGTGGGGACGGCGCCACGACGGCCCGTTCTCCTTCTGCCCGGGCGATCCCGCGGTCATTGATCTTCTCAAGGAGCTGTACGGCGAACTCCTGCCCCACTTCCGCTCGCAGTACTTCAATGTAGGCTGCGACGAGACGTGGGATGTCGGCCAGGGCCGCAGCAGGCAGGCCGTGGCGGAGCATGGCGCCCACCGCATCTATGTCGATCAACTGCTGCGGATTTACGAGCAGGTGAAGGCGCACGGGCGAACGATGATGTTCTGGGGCGACATCATCATGCAGGCGCCGAAGTTCGTGGCGGAGCTGCCGAAGGATATCATCGCCCTGGAGTGGGGCTATGAAGCCGACCATCCCTTCGACGAGCACGGCGCCCATTTCGCGAAGGCAGGCATTCCATTCTACGTCTGCCCCGGCACCTCAACCTGGATGTCGCTGGTAGGGCGGACCCAAAATGCGCTCGGCAACCTGCGCAGCGCCGCCGAGAATGGCCTGAAGCACGGCGCCGTCGGATATCTGAATACGATTTGGGGCGACCACGGCCATCAGGATTACGAGCCCTTCTGCTACCTGCCCGTGGCATACGGCGCCGGCGTCTGCTGGGCCGTGGCCGCCAACCGCGACGCCGATGTGCGCCCCTTCCTGGGCAAGCTGGTCTTCGGCGACCGGGCTGGCTGGATCGGCCAGGTGCTCCATCAGCTCGGCAACACGTACAAGGCCGGGGGTCTGGAGCCACACAACGCCACCGCGCTGGGGCAGGTCTTCCATCTGGCCCTCACCCACCAGGACCTGGCTGAAGCGATGCTCCAGAGCTTTGATGTGGACGCCGCCGAAGCGGCGGTGCTGGAAGCGGCCGCGGGGCTGGAGCAGGCGGAGCTGATGGGGAGCCAGGGCGCCCTGGTGCTACGCGAACTGCACAACGCCATCCGGCTGCTGCTGCATCTGTGCCATTTCGCCCGCCTGCTGCAGGCGCGCATCGCAGGGCGCCCCTACGCCCGCGAGCAGGTGCAGCCGCTGGCCCGGGACCTCGACGAGATCGCCGCCGAGCATCGCGACCTCTGGTTGGCCCGCAACCGCCTCGGCGGCCTTGAGGAGATGTCCATGAAGCCGTTCCGGGCCCTGCAGGCGGAGTACCGGCGGCTGCTGGCCTAAACGACGGAGTCCGGGGGCGCCGCGCCCCCGGACTTTCTGCATGCATGACCGCAAACCAGGACAAATCCGCGGGCCGTTACAGTGCAATAATGAAGAACGTCTCCTGGTGGTGGGCAAGGCGCCTGCCCTCCGCCACGGCGAGCAGGGGCATGAGGTGAAACCAGTTGAGCATACGCGACCCCATTCGGAATGCCTGTGCATACATCGAAGCACATTTGACCGATGAGATCGGCTTTGCAGACGTGGCACGGGCCGTCGCCTTCTCGCCGTATTACTTCCACCGCCTGTTCCAAGGAGCGGTCGGCGAGTCGATTACGGAGCATATTCGCAGGCGCCGCCTCACGGAAGCGGCAGCGCAGCTGACCGCCGGGCGGCTGCGGATCATCGACATCGCCGTCACCTACCGCTTCGAGTCGCAGGCATCATTCACAAAGGCTTTCCGGCGGATGTACGGCATTACGCCGGGGGCGTATCGCAGGAAGGGAGTGCATCGGATCATGACGGAAGGGATCGAAACAAGTGCCGAGACCACGGAGCATGGCATCCGCCGGGAGCCGCAGATTGTGGAGCTGCCGGAGCGGCTTATGGTCGGCCTGTCATACATCGGCAAGAACCAGAATGGCGAGATCCCGTTGCTATGGGCGGGCTTCAATCAGCGGTGGCCCGAGGTGCAGCATGTGGCCGGCTCGGCCGTCGGCTATTGCGAGGTCGCCGCCAATCCAAAAGAAGAAGGCGAGTTCGGTTACGTAGCGGGCGTCATCGTCAGCCGGGTCGACCTGCTGCCCGAAGGCATGGTCAGCCGCAAGCTCCCTGCCGGGCTCTATGCCGTCTTCACCCACGAGACCGGCCTCGCGAACCTGGCCAAGAGCTACGAGTACATCTGGGGCAAGTGGCTGCCCGCCTCCAACTATGAAGCGCAGATGACGCACGACTACGAGCTGTACGACGAGCGCTTCGACCCGCGGACGGGCTCCGGTGCGTTCGAGCTGCATGTGCCCATCAAGGCCCGCTCCTAAGAGACGATCAACGCCTGCCCGCCGCCTCTGTGCCGGCGGGCAGACTCGTTTCGAACGGGTTTAGAAAACGCCGCCCTGGCATTTGTAGCCCAGAATCAGCGTACCCCAGAGCTGCTTGAACGCGGAGGGATAGTCGGCCGCCGTGATGGCGATGGTCTTGGGGCCGGTGCGCCGGTTGCTGGGGAAGAGGCAGGCCATGTGGGCCGAATCGGTGGTCTTGAAGTCGACTTCAAAGGTGATGGGGCCGGGCACGACGTACGGCTTGAAGCTTCCGGCCTCCAGGCGCCGGACGGCCGCCTCTGCCTTCGTGAATATGGTCTCCTGGGCGTACTTGACGGAAAGCAACCGCGCCGTGTGCCGGTTGATGGCCTGCTTGACGACAGCCGTCTCCACGTCGCCGAGGATGGTCCGGGCTTCTTCGGCCAGCACGTTGTCGCCGGAGACGAGCGCGACGGGGACGCCGAAGGCGCCCGCCAGCCCGGCGTTCAGGCCCGTCTCGCCCACTTCCCTGCCGTTGCAGCGCAGTTGGGTGACGGCGGCGCCCATGACGGTATGGTTCAGGACGCCGTCGCCGCCCCCTTCCCGGGCATGATAGCCAATGAAGAAGGCGCCGTCGAAGCCGGTGTCGATGCCTTCCATCTGGCAGAAGTGCTTGTTGGAGCCGCTCATCAGCTCGGCCCGGGGGTCGAGCTCTTCGATCAGGATGTTGGTCATGGGGCCGTGGGAGTCGACCACGAGGAACTCGGTGGCGCCGGCACTGGCCGCACCTTCGATCGCGGCGTTGACGTCGCGGGTCATCAGCTTGCGGAAACGCTGGTATTCGGCTTCAGACGAATTGCAGTGCTTGCCGACGGCAACGCCCGTGATTCCTTCCATGTCGCAGGAGATGAAGATTCGCATCCGGCAGCCCTCCTCGAACTGGTTCGCGTCGGCGAAGCATTCTCGGGACGGTGGACTGATTCCTCTACAATTGCATCATTGCGGAAACCTGTTCAGCGTTCCTCAGACGTGCCGCTGCGGCCCCGTTCCGTCCCGACTGGCGGGGGCGCCTACCTGGCACAGCGCCGGTACCCGCCCGATCTGGCTGTGACTGTGGCCGTCTGGCCGGCCGCCTAAGCTGAGCGGCCTGGATGCCCATACCATCGAGGCAGCCCGCACCAGGCTCACCCAGACGCCCCTGGCCCCCTGCCAGCCGGCGCGGGCCTTGTGAGGCGCGGACCTTTTTTCGTGGCTCACTGAACTCTTTGGCACACCCATCCGTCAGACCAGCGGGTGATCAAACATGAACAAGAACCTGATCGAACTGAATCACATCGCCAAGCGCTTCGGCCAGCACCCCGTGCTGCGCGACTTCTCCATGCGGGTGAGCCAGGGTGAAATCGTCGGTCTGCTCGGCCCCAACGGGTCCGGCAAGACCACCTGCATCCGCCTCATCAACGGCGTCCTCCGCCCCGACGGCGGCGCCATCTCCGTCTTCGGCTACGACCCCGGCCACGACGGCGAGGCGATTCGCCGGTTGAGCGGCATCCTGACCGAATCGGCGGGATTTTACACCGCCATGACCGGCCTCGAGAACCTGCGCTTCTTTGCGGACCTCTACGGCGTCACCGACAAGAGCCGGCCGCTCGCCCTGCTCGAAGAGTTCGGGCTGACTGACGCCAGGGACAAGAAAGCCGGCACCTACAGCACCGGCATGAAGAAGCGCCTGGGGCTGGCCAAGGCGCTGCTGCACCGGCCGGAGATTCTCTTTTTGGATGAACCGACCAATGGCCTGGACCCGGAAGGCATCCGCATGGTGCTCGACTACATCGTGCGGCTGAACCGGCGCGACGGCACCACCATCATCCTCTGCTCGCACCTGCTGCAGCAGTTGGAGGCGGTCTGCCACCGGTACGTCTTCCTCCAGGGAGGCCGGGTGATTGAGGAAGGCACCCACGCGCAGTTGGAAGCCAAGTATATCAAGGAAGCGGTATTGCGGGTGGAGCAGGAGGACGGCACGGCGGAGTACAAGCTGCCCGACCGCGCGGCGGTGCCCGGCTTCCTGCGGGAGCTGACGCAGACCCATCAGGTCTATGGCGCAAGCCTCGTCAATCAAGACTTGGAGAGCCTCTATTTCAAAATTCGGGAGGTGGCCCGCCATGAATAAGCAGGCGATGTGGGCCATTGCGAAGAAGGATATGGCCGCGATCCGCAGCAACGTGCAGGTCTGGCTGCCCATGGCCATCGTGCCCTTGCTGCTGGGCGTCCTCTTCCCGACGCTCTTCACCGCACTGATCGCTTATGCGGGCATCGAAAACAAGGAGATCCAGGAGATGGCCGGCTGGGTGACCCGCCTGCCCCTGGGGCCCGTGCAGGCAGCCGTTGCGGCGCTGCCGTCGCTCAACCAGCAACTGGCCTATCTTGTGGCCAACTATATGCTGGCGCCGTTCTTCGTCCTGATTCCGCTCATGACCGCCAGCGTCATCGGCGCTGACAGCTTCGCCGGCGAGAAGGAGCGGGGTACCCTGGAGACGCTGCTGTTCGCCCCGGTTGATCTGATCAGCCTGTTCCTGGGCAAACTGCTGGCGTCGCTGATTCCGTCGGTGCTGCTCACGCTGGGCACCTTCATCCTCTGCGGCATCACCGTCAACGCCGTGGGCTGGAAGCTGTTTGGCCGGATCTTCTTTCCGGAGTGGAACTGGCTGCCCATGCTGGTGCTGGTCATCCCGCTGATCTCCGTCGCCGCGATCCTCATCAACGTCTTTATCAGCGCAAAGGTAGCCAGTTTCCAGGCGGCCTACCAGCTCGGCGCCCTCTTTGTCCTGCCGTTTATTCTGCTGCTCGTCGGCCAGCTTAGCGGGGTGCTGATGCTGGGCACCGGATTGGTCCTGATTCTCGCTGCGGTCCTGGCTGTGATCGATCTCGTGATGCTGCAGGTGCTGCTGAGGCGGCTGGACCGCAGCGCCCTGTTTGAAAGCCAGGTCCGGTAGGCCAAAGGAGGAGTCCGCGGTTGGACGACATAGCCCGTGCGCAGCAAGGCGATCAGGTCGCCCTGGCGCGGCTCCTTCAGGAGAACTACCTGCCTGTCAAGAAGTATCTGATCACCGTGACCCACGACCGGGCGCTGGCCGAGGACCTGACCCAGGAGACCATGATTCGGGCCATCCAGCGCATCAGCCAATTTGGCGGGCGATCGAAGTTCAGCACCTGGCTGATTGCAATTGCGAGCCGCCTCTTCCTCGATACGCTGCGCCGCAGCAAGCTGGAGCGGCGGGTGCAGGAGGAGAACGCTTTCTTCGACCGCCCCGCGGACGGGCCGGAGCCCGAGTGGATGGATGTGATGGACCGGCTGCATGCGCTCCCCCGGGACGTCGCCATGCCCCTGGTGCTCAAGCACTACTATGGCTACACCTACGAAGAGATCGCCGCGTGCATGGGAATTCCCGAGGGGACGGTGAAGTCCCGCATTTTCAACGCCGTGCGAGCGCTGCGAAAGGGGATGAACGACGATGAATGAGCGCCCCGAGAAGTGGGAGGAGCACCTCCGGCAGGGGCTGGACGCCCTGTCCGACCTGGAGGGTGAGCAGCCACCGGGCCTGGCCGACCTGCAGATGCTGGTGGCTGACGTGCAGCGTGACCAGCGCCGCCGGACCCTGCGGGATCTGGCGCTCTTTTGGCTGACCGCCGGGGCTCTGCTGACCGGCGGGCTCTATGCCGTCTCCCGGCAGCCAGTCTATTTCCTGGCGCTTCAGGGGTTGGTCCTGCTGGCGGCGGGCGCCGTCTGGGTCGGCGGCCGGAGGCGGGTGACGCAATGAAGCCTGACGCTCTGCAGTGGTACCACTGGGTCATGATCGCTACGCTGCTAATGACCCAGGCCACCTGGATTTTTCTCGATGCCCGCCGGCGCGGGGCCCGGCCCTGGCTGTGGGGGCTGATCGGATTGACCAGCTGCCCCGGCGCACTGCTGCTCTATTGGCTGGTCGTGATCAGGCGGAAGTAAGAAGATGCAAGAGGCGCCCTAGCGGGCCTGTTAAGAAAGCCCCTGTGGCTGGATTCGGGTGCATAAGTATGAGGCACCTGAAGCCGTTTCGCTTCGGGCGCCTCTTGTGTTGATGGCAGCATGAATACCCGATTCTGCAGTTCCAGCCATTACGGCCCGGGTTTATGTCGAGAGTTGACGAGCGAAAAGAGCAACGCACTTACAGGTACGACAGGCCGAAAGTGCGTTCTCTGCTAGCCTGATATTGGGAGTTGCAGTGGGCCAGCCTCCGAGAGGAGGTGTCCGGATGAAAATCACCATGGGGGTTGATGCGTTTACGCTGATCCTTATGGTGGCGTACATCCTGGCGCTGGCCGCTATCAGGTAGCGGTAGGCCACAGTTAGTCAACGACGGCTACCGTCAACTGATGTTTGAGGCGGCAACCGCGGGCTCCAGAGCGTCCGACCAACCGGGCGCTCTTCCTCATTGTGGACATATGTTCCGGTAGCCAAACCGGCAATCGGTGAAAACGTGGCCGCACTCGTTGGGGGAACCGCCAGTTGTACTCTTCCTGTCGCCGGGAGCCGCTCCGGTGTGCCGCAGCGTGACTGGACTGTACCCTTCGGATCTACTCGCCCCCAAATAGACCGCTACCGCTTCCATCAAAAAGGCACAATCCCTCCTGGACGTGCCAGGAGGGATTATGCCTCGGTCCTGTCACCGGAAAACACCGACCAGATAACGGCGACTGCCTGCAATTCGGCCCGATGATGAAAAGCGGACGTGGCGGCGCAATTTCCGCTTACGGTTGCACTTGCCCACATTCCAGGTCGAAGACTAACCTGAAGCACCTTACCAGCCCCTGCGGCTCTGGTAGGAGGCAGATCCGGACAGCAAGCTAGCAAGGTCATCATAGTAGGGCATCAGCTTCTGAGCTTCGTCGAGGCTCTTCCACATCACCGAGCGCACATCGTCCAGAACCCCGGTACCCAGTGTGCCAGACGTGATATTGGCACGGAAGGTAACGAAGAGGTCGTGCGTTTGCCACAACCGTTCGCTGATGTGTACAACTTGACCGACAGCCACCTGTAGCCCCGTCTCTTCCTTGGCTTCACGCGTCGCAGCTTCTTTCAGCGTCTCTCCCGGCTCCCGCATGGGCCCGATTCCGGATAAGACAACTCAAGGATCCCAACGCAAGACACCGGTCGCCCCATGCCCCGGCAAGGCACGACGGCGGGGTCGAAGAGAGGCATCGTCTCTCTGATCACCGGACACCAGTGCTCCGGTACGGGCGGGTGCTGCCAGTAAGAGGGGTCGGAGCATTCGCCGGAGTGGGTGGGCATGACCAGCGTGCCGTCGGGGCTAGCGCAATAGCATTCCGTTCCAAGGACATGGGGATTCACCTCGGTAGGGACAATTCGTGTTGCGATGGATTTCCCTGTACACGGAACTGAATGGCTGAGAGGTTCGTCGTACGGGCAGAAGTACCGGCTGTGAGGGAAGGATGGTCTGCAGTGCGTAAACTAGTGGGTGCTCTGATGCTCATCGCCATCATGACGGGCTGCAGTCGGGGGGCGGGGCCTGAGCCTGCGCCTCCGCCCCGGGAGGCGGAACGGGCGCCGGCGCCCCCGCCCCGGGAGGCGGAACCGGCGCCGGCGCCCCCCCGGGTGACCGCGCCCCCGACCCTTCCCGACCCCGGGGTTCGCAGCCTGGCGGGAGACCTGGAAGTGCAGCCCATCGCAGGCACGCGGGCGGTCAGTTGGTCCCCGTCAGGCCGCCGCGCGGTCATGCTGGCGAAACCCGGAGCCTATCTGCTGGAGACGGCCGCACCGTCGCTCACACGGCTTGACTTCGCCCCACGGGAGGCGCCCGTCTTCTGGTCGGAGTCCGAACTCCTCTGGGAGCAGGCGGGCCGCCTGCAGGTGCGCGACCTGACAACGTCTGCCGACCGGTTGCTGCACGATTTCGGCGCCCCGGTCATCCACTTTCTCCGTCCCGGCGATACCCACTACGTGGTCAACCGGGAGAAGGGCCTGGTGCAGCAGGGGTACCGCTTCGGCACCATCGTGGCCGGCCAGTTGGGCGGTCAGGACGAAACCGTCCTGATCGACATGGGCCACCTGATCGGGCGGATGGCCGCCGGCGAGGTGCTGGCGGTGGAAGGATATCGCGGCGGACCGCTGTGGGCCCTCACCGACAAGGGCGAGAAGCGGCTGCTGAGCCAGGAGAATGCCTACTTTGTGCAGCTTTCGCCCGACGGCAGGCAGGCGCTCTGGTTGACGCGCAGCCCGGAGAAGTCTTCCTGGCTGGAGCTGTTGAAGCCAGCGGTGGCTCATGCTGACCCGCCGTACGACCCGCCTCTCACCGATTTGTGGACGTGGGACGGCAGTGGCGATCCGGTCCGCATTCCCTTGGGCGGGCCCCACTCAGCCCGGGCCAACTTCTCGCCCGATGGGCGACTCATCGCCCTGGCGCTGAACGGAGTACTGACCGATGCGCAGCCGGTAGTGGACCAGCCCGGCTCGGTGGCGGTGGTGACGGGCACCGAGATCCAAACACTGGCGACCTTTGACGGGCGGGTTGGCCTCGGCATCTGGCTCGGGAGCGACGGCTTCCGGTATTCGCCACCCATCCGTGAAAAGACCGGGGCGCAGGCGCCCATCACCCGCATGAGCCTGACGGGTGAGACAGAGTATAGCCACGGCATCTGGTATGAGGCCGGCACCCGTGACGGGAGAAGCTTGATTCTCAACTGGATGGGCGATCTGACGACCGTTCGCTGGTCGGACTCAGCCCGCGAGGCCCGCATCGACTTCGATCCCAACGACCATGTGGGCCACCCGCTCTATGTGCCGCCATCGGCGCCGTACCTGCCGTTCGTCAGCGGCGACCGGGTGACCTTCAAGCGGCTTGTCGACTGATCGGTCCGCCGGGCACCGGGCCGGGGCTGTACCCATACGATGGTACGAACCGGTCGTCAAGGGGGGCACGGAGATGTCGGGCCTGATGGTGAACATCTCGCAGATGCAGGCGGTGATGCTGCTGGCGCAGGCGCAGTCCAACCTGAACCTCGCCGTGCAGGCGCTGCAGCAGGCGATTTTGGGCGCCCAGACGGCGGGCGCCGCCAATGTGACACTCTCCGCGGAGGCGCTCCAAGGCCTTGCGACGCAGATTCAACTGGCGGCCGAAGCCGTGGTGCAGGCGCGCGTCCGGCAGATGCAGCAGATTATGGTGCGGATTCGGGGCAGTGAGCTGGACATCCGGGTGCGTGCCCGGCAGATGCAGATTGCCAACATTCTGGCCCAGGCGCGGTCCAGCCTCAACGCCACCCTGCGGACCCTGCAGCGGCTCCTGGCCGATGCCCAGGTGATGGGCGGTGCAGCGACGATTGCGGTCGCCGCCGCTCAGCAAATCCTCGCCGAAATCCGGGCGCAGGTAATGGCGGTGGCGGCGGCGCTGGTGGCACAGCAGCAGACTGTTATGATTCTGGGGGGTCAGGCGTAGGTCAGCACCGCTGGCTGGTTGTCAAAATCTCCACCGCCGCGACGAGGCCGCACGAACTCGACGAAAAGGCGACCTGACCCCCTCGAGGTCAGGTCGCCTGTGGTTCTCACGCGAGGAGGGAGCTGAGCGCCGCCAGAAGCTCCTGAATGACTCGCTCCCGGCGGAGGCTCGTCTGCGTGATCTCCTGCAGCAAGGCCTCGTCCTTCGTGAACCGGGCCGCCTCGCCCGGCACGCCCTGGTAGTAGCCCATCAGGCGGCCGAGGAGGCGCAGCAGGTCCGGCGAGACAGGGCGCCCCGCCCCGAGCGCGCCGGCGAGCGACTCCACCGTGCGGACCCAGTCCGACACGCTCAGGCCCGCCTTGGCCTTGAACCCGCTCCGGGCCAGGGGCCGGACGAAGACGGGCAGGCGGCTGAACTCGGCTTCCGTCTCTGCCAAAATGCCCGACAGGTGACCGGTCAGCGCCAGCGCCCGCTCCCGCGCCGCCGCCGGGCCCGCTTGGGGCGCCACGGGCGCCTCGGCGGCTGCCGCGGCCGTCTCCGACGGGGCGATGACGCCGGCCCGCTCCAGCACGGTGTACCCGGTCACGACTTCTCCCGCGTAGTGATCCGCCAGCCGAGCCACCAGGTAGGCCGCGGCGGCACCGGCGTCTGCCGCGGGCATCATGCCGCTGTAGGCGGGGTGGAAGGAGAGGCGTGCGAATTCTGCGGGCGTCAGGCCCATGCGGGGTGCCAGCCGCTCGCCGGCGGCCAGCAGGCCCGGTGTATGTACGAAGCCGGGGGCGAAGGCGATCACCCGAATCCCCTCGTGGCCCAGTTCGGCGGCCAGCGACTGGCTGAAGCCCGTCAGGCCCTGCTTGGAAGCAATGTAGGCCGACATGTTGGCCATGACATCCGCCGAAACCATGTTGACGACGGTGCCCCGCTTCTTGATGAGCATGCCCGGCACGAACGCCCGGCAGGTCAGAAAGGCGCCCCGCAAATTGACGGCGATCACCCGGTCGAACAGATCGGACTCCATCTCCATCAAAGAAGCCACGGGCGACAGGATGGCATTGTTGATCAGGACGTCTGCCGGGCCGAAATCGGCCAGCGTCCACATGGCAAGCTTGGCGACGTCCGTTTCGCGGGAGACGTCCGTCCGAACGAAGGCGGCCACGCCGCCGGCGCCCGCGATCAGCGCAGCCGTCTCGCGCCCCGTCTCCTCATTGATATCGGCTACGACCACCTTTGCGCCCAGGGCGGCCAGCGCCGCGGCTGCCTCCCGCCCGATGCCCTGCCCGGCGCCGGTAATGACTGCCACCTGGCCCGAAAGCTCACCCTCCCGGAGCCCCAGCCGTTCGGCCACCGACATGGCGCAACCCTCCTGCTCCGCTCACTCAAGAGCCATTGTGGGCCAGGGCGGGGAAAAGGGCAATACCACAATGGACTTAACAGAGCCGCCAGCGGCGCATCAGCGGCGCCAGGGGGCGCAGCCCGCGCAGCACCGGGAAGTCGTGAATGGTCCGGGCCACGTGCAGGGCATCGTCTTCAATAAAGCGTCTGACCAGTGCCCGCTCGGCGTCGGTGGTGGCGGAGAGCAGGCAGGTGGCGTTGCGCCAGACGTTGTCCCGCCAGGTGCGGAGGCCGAAGGTGGAGAGCGACTGGTCCAGCGTGCCCATGACGCGCCCCAGGGGCCGGACTAGGCGGCCGTAGTGCCGGGCGACTTCGTCTTCGACGGCGGGAATGACCAGATGCAGCACGCGGTTGATCTGGTCGTGGTCGAACCGGCGCCGCAAAGCCCGCTCCGGGGGCGCCTCGTCGCTTTCGCTGCGGAGAATCTCGGCGACGACCAGAGGCAGATCGTTGTTGATGTGCGCGTTCATGCCCAGGAGGATATCCTGCAGAAGGAACCCCTGCCGGCGACGGGCCACATCGAAGGCGAAGGCCCAGGCCGGTGGCGGCGTGGCGCCCTGCTCGTACCGGTCCAGGGCGTCAAAATACCACCAGGCGAAGCGTACGGCGACCCGCTCAATCCACTGTCGGTCGATGAAGAACTCCTGCCCCGACCGTTCCCGCACGCTTGCGGTCATGGTGGCGTAGACCCGCAGGAAGGCGGCCCGGTGATCGCAGGCGGCATCAAAGGCGGCCAGGCGCCGGTGCATGAGCGCCAGCAGGTCGTCGATGGACGAGACTTCGGCTCCGCCCATCTGTAAGGCGGTGGCGGACATTCTTTTCCCCTCCGCGCAGTAGTCTTGCCGAGGGGCGGCATATCGACCCGGAGGCAGAAAAAAAGCTCCGGCCGTATCAGTGCCGGAGCTTGCTATTTTCAGCCAGTTGTTTCAGACGTCCGAGGCTGCAGGTGACGGAGTCGTGAAACCGTTCGGCCATAAACGTCTCCATAAAGGGGAGCGGTGATCCGTACTCGACCCGGAAGGTGAAGCGGGTGCCGTCCTCGGCTGCCGTGGCTTCCCAGGATTCGGCCAGGGTCTTGAGCCAGGGACGGCCGCGGGTGATCATCCACTCGTGCCGGCCACACTGCGCCAGATCTCTGACGGTCTCCACCGGAGCCTTGATGTGGACGTACGCGTTAAGTTTCCGCATCGGCGATCCCCCCTTACTCCTATTGTACCCAATCCGTGGGTATTTCGGGCAGGGGAGGCGGCGATGAAAGGTCATCATGTACCACATGCGAACTTGGCATCGACCCTTAATCAAACCATAATAAAGCGGTAACGCGGGATTAATCTCCCTGCGCGTCGGGCTGGATGCGGTAGACGACGCCGCCGCGATCGAGCCACGCCCGCTGGAAGTTATGCCGCCGGTAGACCGCGTGGACGCCTTCGTCGGCGTCGGCGGCCGGGTCGTTTACGATGACGTCGCCTTCGGGCGTGAAGCCGCGCACGACCAGCAGATGTCCGTTGTTGCCCACATGGACTGCCTCGGTCAGCCACTCCCGCTTGTAGCGGACGCTGCAGATGACGGGGCGCCCGGCGGCGATTTCGCGCTCCAGGTCGGCGAAGCAGGTGAAGCGGTCCACCCAGGCGACAAAGCCACGGGCGCCGGCGTAAGCCGCATTGAAGGCCCAGTTGCCGTGCCCTTCATAAACGCTGTCATATACGCCCGGGACAACCTGGTCGGGGATCGATTCGGTGCGTCCCCAGAAGGCCATGACCATGGCCAGCGATGTCGGGCTGCACCAGACGTTGCCCCCGTTCGGGTAGATCATCTGCGAGCGGAGGGGGACGGGCAGGTCCAGGCCCCACGCCGACGGGTTCGCGCCCTCGACCGAGCGTTCCTCCTTCATGGCGTGGCAGAGCCACAGCCGCCGGAGCGTTGCATTGTGCAGGGTGACGCGGAACTGCCAGGCGCGGGCCGGGTGCTCGAGAAGCAGGGTGTCGGCGTCGAGCTTGCCGGCGCCCGGGAATACCTGGTCCGCCACGCTGTGCCGCTCGCCGGTGAGCGACCAGGGGCCGTACGTAAACCACGGGCTCCAGCCGGCGGGCGTCGTGACCCGCAGTTCTACCTCTAATCGCTCGCCCGTGCCGTTCCAGGAAGCGACGGCCCAGTCGAAGGGCCTTTTTCTGTAGACGGGACTGGTCCAGCTGCCCCTGGCTGCCGTCAGCCCGCCGCCGGGCAGGGGGCTGGTCGCGTCGTGCTGTCCGACTTGAAAGTCGGAGACGAGAGTGGTGGGCATTGCTTCTCCTCCGTACCGAATGTTTCGTCACCTTGCCGTTCGGCGCCCGCAGGGGAAGTTCCTTCCCTCGCTGATCCATGTTGAAGCGAACATGTGTTCGTGATAGAATGGGTGGTGTCAAGTACGGTCATGTGGAGGGTACTATCTTATGAATCAGCAGGATCTGATGAAAGCGCTGACGCAGTTGAACGGCAGCCTGGAAGAGCTGTATGCCCAGATTCCGCCCGAATCGCTCGGCTGGCGGCCCCGCGAGAACATGCGGACCGTCATGGAACTGGCCAATCACCTGGCGCAGATTCCGTCCATTGACCTGGCGATCATGCAGAGCGCCACCGAGGCGGAAATCCGGGCGCTGGAGGGTTCGCTGCACCGGTCCAACCCTGCCGAACTGGTCCACGTGTGGCGGGCCGGGGTGGGCGCGGTCGCCGAGTTTTTCGGGGCCCTGCCGTCGGCCGAGTTCGAGAGCCGAATCGGCACGGCCTTCTACGGCCACGCCGTGCCCATGTCCGAGTGGCTGCTGGAGGTCATCACCCACGCTTACCATCACCGCGCCCAGCTCTTTACATATCTCAAGATTCTCGGGCGGCCGGTAGATATGTTTACCCTTTATTTGTAGAAGAGGGACCGGAATCCGCAGACCGGGTCACCCAGCCCGCGTTCAGCTTTGTCCAGACCTGGTTCACCACGCCGCTGATCACCCGACCGTCGGCGAAAGTCGCTTTCTCCAGGACCGTAACGGAGACGATATCCGACTGCTCCCGATAGTCGGGGAAAGCGACCTGCAGCAGGGTGGCCTCATATTCGGTCAGCCCCTGCTGCCGGGCCGCCTCGCCGGCGGCCAGGGCCCGGCCCCGGGCCGCCACGGCCTCCGCCAGTCCGGCGGGAATGCGGGCCCGCGCTGCCGGAATCCGGACCGCCGATTCGCTGAGAATCCGCTCCAGCACATAGTCGCGGTAATCCCGGGAGAGCGCCTCCACCGTGGTACCCAGGCGCTCAGCCAGGGCGCCGGCGCTGGCGGCCGCCACGGGGCGCTCGGGCAGCTTCGCTTCGACATATTCCGTCAGGAGGGCGGCCTGCGTGGCGTACAGAAACTGCCGCTTCTGCGACAGATCCGCCGCAGAAGGCCGGAACAAGCTCTCCAGCTCAAAGAGCGGCTGCCCGACGAGGCGGTCGGCATCGATCCGGTAGCTGCTCATCTCTTTCTCCAGGTGCAGTTCCCAGTCGCCGAGCGTCAGGGGGTTGATATACGCCCCGCCCAGGCGGGTCTCGGTCAGGAACTTCATCATTTCAAATGCGAGGGAGCGCTCCACGTCCCAGCGCTTGAAGCCTTTGAGGAACTCCGGTGCCAGCCGGATGGGCTCGCCCGGCTCATACCAGACGGTGGCATCGTCCGGCACCCGCGGCCCCACGGCCTGGCGGAACGCCCCGATGTCGGGATAGAGCACCAGCTGCGGGCGGGGTGCCCCGGCCGTGGCGGGGAAGTAGGGCAACACCGACTCGAAGGCATGGTCGGCTGCCGTGGCCACCAGCTGGACGTTCCAGCGCATGGGAATCGCCTGCACCCGGGGGTCGATCGGGTCCCAGACGGCCGTCACGTCCGCATGGAAGCCTCTGACTGGGGTGAAATCCGGGCCGGCCTCGTACCAGCGGCCCAAGTGGCGCACCAGCCTGGTCTGCCGCAGGAAGCCGGCGTTGGCCCCGGTCCGGTTCGAAATGTGGATGTACCACGTAACCGTGGCCCGGGCGCCCTTCAGACTCAGGTGCTCCACTTCGACGGTGACCGCTTCCACATCGCTCGTGGTGCTCTCCGCGGCCCAGCGGCGCAGGTCTTCGACCACACCGAAATCGGCGGTTCGCAGGGTCGCCGTGAAGGCGTCCGGATTGCTGTCGGTCAGGGCCGCCGCCTGGCGGGCGGCAAGGTCTGCGATGCCGGCCGCCCGGTCCCAGGGCAGGCCCTGGTAGTACCAGAGGATTGCAGCGGCGGGCACGGCCAGCAAGGCCCAACGCCAGCGGCGGGAGAGGCGGGCGGTTGTCGCTTCCTTGATCTCCTGAATCGAAAAGACGACCGCTTCGAGGCCCTGCGACAGTAGGTTGAAGCCGACAACCCCGACCAGGAACGCTACCGCCGGCGAGAACGGAATCCAGGGATTGCTCCGGATATCGTACCGCCCGTCGCCCAGCAGGGTGCCCCATTCCGGAATGCCGGAAGTGGCCACGTACACGTCGTTGCCCCGGCTGTCCATGATGATGTTGATGACGCCGCCGCCGACCATAATGCCGAATATGGCCAGCTGGGCGATGACCACCAGCGCCCGGGCCATTTCGGCGGCCAGGAGGTGGAGGAGGACGGGCCACAGGTGGGGGAACAGGTGGTTCTTAAAGATTTGCCACTGCGTATTGCCCACGGCCATGGCCCCTTCGACAAAGGGTTCGGCCAGCAGGCTGCTCAATCGCCCTTTGAGGACGACCGCTACCCGGGGCCATTCCATCAGCGTCAGCAGCGTGACGGTGACGATGACCGAGGGCCACAGGCCAATCACCCGCAGGTGCGGTACCGACAGGATGAGGATGTAGATGAGCAGGGGCGGAATGGCGCTGGTCATGACGTAGAGGCGATCGACCAGCCAACCGATGCGCTTTGGTCCGAAGACTGAAAGCAAGGCAGCCGGCGTGGCGAGGGCCAGCCGGGCGGACATGATCAGGAAGGCGAAGAGCATCGACCAACGGGAGCCGTAGGCAATCCGGCTCCAGATGTCACGCCCGTACTGGTCGGTGCCCAGGGGATGCTCGGGGCCGGGCGGAAAGGGCGGCAGGCCCAGCAACACGGACTGCTTGGCATCCCAGTAGTCCGGCGAGACCGCCGTCAGCTGCTGGGCGAAGATCATCACAAAAAAGATGACGCCAATCAGAAGGCCGCCGGCAATGAGATAGGCTTTGCGGGAGCGTTTCATGATTGCTCACGCTCCCTCAGGCGCGGATCGACGATCGGCCGCAGGATGGAGATGGCGAAGTAGAGCACGGCGAAGATCAGCCCGAGGGAGACGCCGGCAGCCACCAGCACGGGCACATCGGGCGCGGGCGGCGCCCGGCGGGGGTCGATCCAGCTGGAGGAGAGCGGGTTAGCCGCATCTTTCAGCAAGTTGGTAATGCCGGGGTAGTGAAACATGTACTCGATAACCAACAGGTTGGAGAACATGACCGCCAGCGCGTTGGGCAGGCCGTCAAGAATCTGGACCAGGGCGCTGCGGACGACGTGCCCGTAAATGACGGTCCCCTCGGGCAGCCCCTTTGCCCGGGCCGTCCGCACGTACTCCTTTTCGTGGACCGCCGTCATGGCGGTGTAGGTGATGCGCGCGACATAGGCCATGGGGATGAGGAAGAGGCAGAAGACGGGATAGACCATGCTCGCTGCGGGCGCCTCGTCCATGTACCCGACGGGGAACGGCGTCCAGTGCAGTCGGGTGAAGAGCAGGACTGCACCGACCTGAATGAGCAACACCAGCCAGAAGTCCGGCACGCCCTGAATCAGCCCAGTGATCACGGGTCCCAGGCTGATTCTCCCCCGCCTGAGCTGGTTGAAGTCCCGTACGCCTTTGACGGCGCCCGCCACCAGGGCCAGCGCCAATGAGATCCCCATCAGCTTCAGGCTGTTGCCCAGGCGCTGGGAGAGCAGTTCGCTGACCGGATTGCCGAGCCGGTCCACGCCCAGCGAGCCGCTGCGGACCGTCTGCCAGTACTGGCCGATGTTCTTGCTCCACTTGTCCGTATCCACAGTTGCGGTGTAGCCCGTCACCGTCTCCGGCGAGCGGGCCACTTGCAGGGGCGGCATGGTTGAGATCAGCAGTACGAAGGCGACCAGGAGCAGCACGCCCAGTGCCTCCCATGCGATGATCAGCAGCAGACGTTTCATGGATGTTGAAAGTCCCCCTGACTGAGGTCGATACCATTTGATCGGACGCATTGAGGCTTCGACTTGTTCACTAATTCTGCGCGCCTGCCTGCTCTTCCCGGTGCGGCAAGCCACCTGATTTTGGGCAGACTGGTTTGAGCGAGGTGAGACATGTGGCGCTTCCCGTCATGATCGATACCGACCCGGGCATCGACGACGCTCTGGCCATTGCGTTGGCGGTGCGGTCGCCGGAACTGCAGGTGCTGGCGCTCACAACGACCTACGGCAACGGCGAAGTGGGCGCCACGACCCGCAACGCCCGCCACTTGCTGGAGCGGCTGGGGGCCGGGCAGATTCCCGTCTATCCGGGCGCCGCCCGGCCCCTGGTGCGGGCGCCCGCCGTGGCGACCGACACCCACGGCGATGAGGGGCTGGGCTATGCCGCCATTCCAACGCGTTCGAAAGCCGCTGAAGCCGTGGAGGCACCGGACGCCATTTTGCGCCTGCTGGAGGGCGCCAGTGAACCGGTCACCGTGGTCGCCCTGGGGCCGCTGACGAATCTAGCGCTCGCCCTGGCCCTGGACCGGCAGCTCTGCCTCCGGTCGATCCGGGAGATCGTCTGGATGGGCGGCTCGGCGGGGGCGCCGGGCAACACGACGCCCGTCTCCGAGTTCAACGCCTGGTGCGACCCCGAGGCTGCCCGGGCTGTGCTGGACTGCACAATTCCCGTGCGGATGGTCGGGCTGGACGCCACCCGCTGCGTCTTCATGGACGCCGCCCTGGTCGACCGGCTGGGCGCCCACCCCGACCCGGAAATCCGCTGGTGGGCGGACATGTGGCGCTTCTACGTGGAGTTCCATCGCCGGTCGGAGCGGCTGGAAGGCTGCATCATGAACGATCCGCTGGCCGTGGGGCTTCTGGTCCGCCCTGAACTCGGGCGCTGGGCGCCCATGTACGTGGAAGTCGACTGCGGCTGGGGTCTGACCCGCGGCCAGACGCTGTGCGACCGGTTCGGCTTCACGGGCCACACCGCCAACGCCCGGGTCTGCCTGGAGGCGGACGGGCCGGGCGCCCTGGCCCTGGCCCTGGAGCGGGCCCTGGGGGTGCAGGCGTGAAGGCGGGCATCATCGGCGGGGGGATGATCGGAGCTGGGTGGGCACGACTGCTGCGCCAATGCGGCCACGAAGCCTCCATTTACGATGAACGCCCCGCCTTGCGCACCGCCGGCTCCGTCGCCGACGCGGTGGACGGTGCCGACGTGGTCTTCGAGGCGGTGGTGGAGCGGCTGGACGTCAAGCGTGCCGTCTTCGCGGCGGTGGAGGAGGCGGCGCCGGCTGACGCCCTGATCGCTTCGGCCTCGTCTTCGCTGCTGCCCAGCGTGCTGCAGGCGGGCATGCGGCGCCCGGAGCGGGCGCTGGTGATTCACCCCCTCCACCCGGTGGACCTGCTGCCCGTCATTGAGATCGTGCCGGGCCAGGCGACGGCGCCGGCGGCGCTGGAGCGGGCCCGGGCCCTGGTCGGGGCGCTGGGCAAGCAACCCGTGGTGCTTGCGAAAGAGGTACCGGGGTACGTGGTCAACCGCCTGGCCGCCGCGCTCTGGCGGGAGGCGGTGGACCTGGTGCTGGACGGCGTCGTCGATGTGCAGCAGCTCGACCTGGCGGCCTCGCGTGGTCCCTGCCTCGGCTGGGCCGTGCAGGGGCCGTTCCTGACCTACCAGTTGGCCGCCCCGGGCGGCCTCGGCCCGTTTCTGGAACACCTGGGGCCGGCTTTCGGTGCCATCTGGGAGAGCCTGTCCCGGCGCAGCAGCCTCCCGCCGGACGAGATCGCCCGGCTGGCGGAGGCGGCGGACCGGGCCTACGCCGGTGCGCCCCGGCAGGCCCTCGAAGCGCAGCGCGACCGGGGTCTGCGCGCCGTGCTGGGCGCCCTGGCGCCGTTAGACCACCCCTGATCCGCTGCCGGAGGCTGCTGCCTGGAGATCCTTTGACATCATCAGCATGTGGATGCGGAACCCGTGTTTTTCGGAGGATTTCTGCCCCAGGGGATTATGGGCGTGGGTCCAGTTGGTCAGTACACGCACCCCGAGCCGGCGCAGGTAGGCTTCGGCCAAGCCGTGCATCAGCTTGCTGGCGCCGCTGCGGCGGAACTCAGGCTCTACGTAAATGTCGGCGGCGTACCCGTAGGGCAGGCCGGTCTTCTCGTCTTGCTGTACCGCCACCAGGAAGTACCCCACGGGGCGGCCGCCACTTACAGCCACGACGGCGTTGCCGTACGGGGCGGAGAGCACGCGCATCAGGTTCTCCCGGGCGCTGGCCGCCACGTGCTCGAAGCTGGTGTGGGGCTTGTCGTCGGGCGGTGTGATGTTCCAGGCGGTAATACCGGCCATTCTCATCAGTTCGGGCAGGTCGGACTGCTGCCAGAACCGCACGTTCAGCACAGGCGATCCCTCCGTTCCACGGGCTTTCCTCAGGGTACGCATGCGACCTGCAACAGGTACCCGGACCGGGCGCCCGACATACGATGTGGTTGCCATACCGCCGCCCCTCTCCCGGAGCGGCGGCAAATCGGCCACGTTGAGGAGGGCCGCTGTGTACTCCTTCCGTTTTGCACATCCGTCGGACCTCCCCTGGCTCGAGCAGGCGATGGTCCACAGCGCCTTTGAAAGCCTGACGCCGGAGGAGCGAAGCCAGGCCCACCCCCAGGTGGTGGCGAATCAGGCCCGCCAGCAGATGCAGGGCGCCCTGAGCGGCGGCGGGGGCACGGCGCTCGTCGCCACGGCGTGGAACCAGCCGGCCGGCTTCTTTCTGGCGGCGGTCAACCCCGACTCAACCACCGGGGAGACAAACGTGGTACTCCTCTCCCTGTGGGTGGCCCCGGCCTTTCGCCGGCGGGGCATTGGCAGCGCACTGCTGCGGGTGGGGGAGGACCTGTTCCTGCGGCACGGTCTGCGGAAGATGAAGCTGATCGCCGGCCTACATAATCAAAGCGCAGTGCGTCTGGCCCAGCGGGCCGGCTATGCGCCCGAAGGCCTGATCGGCATCAAGGATCTGTAGCGCGGCGAACCCGGTGCTGATGGCACCGGGTTCGTGCATCTGCCCTAGAGACCGCCGAAGATGCCCTGGCCTTGCTGGCCTGCCACGCCGGCAAAGCCGCCGAGGCCCTGCTGGCCAAAGAGGCCGCCGCCGCCGAAAATACCGCCCGGGAAACCCGGGAACTGCGGGAAAGGCAGGGGCGCCTGGGGCTGTACGGCACCGCCACCGGCCTGGGTGGTGATGTTGACCAACTGCTGCTGGCGCGCTTCGAGCATGACCAGGGACTCGGCGACGGAGCGAAGGGCGACCACCAGCATCTGTGCGGCAGCCTGGCTGATGACCACCTGGCCGCCCATCGCGTTGGCCTGGAGCAGCAACTGCTGCACGGCCTGGATTTGGGCATCAATGGCGGCGGCCGCCGCTGCGATGGCCTCCAGGATCTGATTCTGCGTCGCCGTAACGTCGACGCCGCCGACGACGACCCGGACCTGCTGCATCTGGGCGCCCCGGAAGGCCGCCAGCGCCTGAGCTGCCGCCTGCAGCCGAGCCGCGACCGCCTGAAGCGTCATGGCCGACAGGGTGACGTTGCCCCCGGCCGCCTGTTGAATGGCGGCCTGAATCAGCGCTACCGCCGCCTGGACTTCAGCCCTGGCTGCCACGATGGCGCGCAGGACCTGTTGCTGCATGATCGTGATCTGAGTCACGTTCATCCAAAGTAGCCTCCCCTACAGCATGGTTCACCTTACATGGCCCGTTGTCAGGTTATGTCGCCTTCATGCTCCTGGTTCATGGTGCGAATGGAGCAACAACGCCGGATCGCCATAGCATGGAAAGTCGGACGCTAGATAAGGAGGAGGCGCAACCCCGTGTCCCGAGACGAAAACGGAAAAGTGCAGGTAAACCAGAACTGCCATAAGGATGCCGTGCCGAAGGAGATCTGTATTCCGGAGGATTTTGAAGGAGTCCTTCAGATCAACATCCAGAGTCAAAAAGAGACCGAGACCGACAACGTCACGCAGTCGCAGGCCCAATCGCAGAGCACCGCCGTGGCCGTCACGCAGCTGCAGGCTCAGCTGCAGGCTCAGTTGCAGGCGATCCAGCAGCAGTTCCAGCAGTTGCAGAACCTGATGCAGCCCATCACCGTGCAGGTGCAGCAGGCGCAGAGCCAGCAGCAGGCGATCGGCGCCCAGCTGGCCGCGCAGATGCAGGGCCTGCAGTCGCAGATGCAGATGCTCTTCATGGCGGTGCTCGGCGCCCCGTCCGGGGCGGATGCAGGGGAGCGGCAGCAACTGCTGCGGGAGGTTGTCGCGACGCTGCGCAGCAACCCGTAACGGCCAGCGTCAAGGGCTCACCCTGCGACAGGCAGCAGGGTGAGCCCTCTGCTTATTGATGGTCGGAGTTCCGCCACACGGCACTCTGACGGTCCAGCCTCGCCAGGAACTCCGGGAAGGAGATCCGGCGGGCGCCGGGGCGGGGCGAGTAAGCCAGGGGGCCGCCGTCACGGGCCACTATCGTCTCCAGGACCCGCTGGGCCACCTGGCGGCCCAGCGCCAGGCCGGCCGTGTGGTCGCTGCGGTAGTGGATTCCGGCCTTCAGCCGGGAGAGGCCGGAATCCTGGGCCAGGGCTTCGGCCAGGCCCGCATCGGCCGGGAAGAAGCGCGCGATGATGGTGGAGGCGGCGCCGGCGGCCGTGGAGTGGCCGGATGGATAGGCGGGGTGGTCTGGCACAGGGATCACATTGGGGTGAACACCCGGGTCCAGCACGCTCGGGCGGGGGCGCCGGTACTGGTACTTCATGTTCCAGGCGGCGAGGATGGCCGTTTCGATGGCCGTGTTCAGTACGTAGTTCAGGCGGGCGGCCGCAGGGGGGGAAAGATTGTACCGGCTCGCCAGCATGTTGGCCAGCGCTTCCCAGTGCGTAGCCAGGGTCGGCTCGCCCACCGACCAGCGCAGAATCTGCTGGACATCCTGAGGCGAACGGTTCCGGGCCAGGGCCCGCAGCTCGGCCAGTTCGGCGGCCGTCGCCGCTGACTGGTTTCCCGGCGGCGGGGGAATCCGAAAACCGGCAGAGTCCGGGGCGCACATCATACGCCAGGTGCCGGCGAGGGGCTCTATCGGCACGGGCCACCAACTCCCTAGAGCGAGTTACCGGCGACGCTACATAATATGCCGCGACCCCTTTCTTGCCAGCAATGCACCTGTTCAGGGCGGTTACATAAGCTAGAAGTGGAGACGTACCACCCATCGGTGGCGCACATCTCTGGTACAGATTGAGAGGAGGTCCCAGTCGTGAGCAGAAAGTCGCACCGGGTTGTGACCTCAACCTCGTGCCCGGCGACCACGACCGCGCCGGTTACCGTCACTTGCCCGACCTTCACCACCCGCGCCATCGCTGCGCAGGTTGCGCCGACCCCCTCAGTAACGACTCTTCCCGCGGTGACGACCCTTCCGGCAGTCACCACCACGCAGTTGGTGACTGACATGGCTGCACTCGAGGCCGCTGCTGCCGCCGCCGCCGGCGCCGCCACCGCTGCTACCGGTGCACCCGTCGTCTCGACCGCTGCCCCGATCACCGCCGCCCCGCTGACCACCCCGCTGGTTACGACGCCGCTTGCCGCCGACGTGACCGGCGCCTTCAACCCCACGCAGGCGATCTTCAACAACCCCGTCACGCAGCTGGGCGCCCTGAGCCCGTTCGCAGCCCTGGCTGCCACCAACCCGGCCGCCGCACTGGCGAGCCTGAGCCCCGCACTGAACATCTTCAACCCGGCCGTCAACCCCAGCGCTGCTTTGTTGGCGTTCAACCCGGCGGCGGCCAACGTTCTGGCCCTGACCAGCAAGCAGGGCAAGGCTGCTTTGCCTTTCGGCAAGCCTTTCGGCAAGGGCCTCGGCGCATTTGGCAAGGGCCTGGGCGCATTTGGCAAGGGCCTCGGCGCATTCGGCAAGTCCCCCTTCTTTGGCATTTAATCAGGCGCACGCAACCGGGGGGGCGCACCGCTCCCCCGTCCGTGCCGGGAGGTGCCCTCCGTGAATCTGGGAGCGTTTACGCCGGCCAATCTGTTCGTGAACCCGGCGGCGCAGTTGGCGCCGTTCAGCCCGTTTGCCTCCCTGGCCGCCAGCAATCCGGTGGCGGCCCTGACCGCACTCAGCCCGGCCCTGAATATCTTCAACCCTGCAGTCAACCCGAGCGCTGCGCTGCTGGCCTTCAACCCCCTGGCGGCTCCCACGCTGGCGCTGACCAGCAAGCTGGGCAAGGCGGCTCTGGGCTTCGGCAAGCCGTTCTTCGGAATCGTGTAGGAATCATGGCAGGGGGAGTGCAGCCACGGCGCTCCCCCAATTCACCCGGAGGTGACAGGGCGTGAGCCTCTTCGTCCCGGTCAGCACGCCGACCGCAGTCTTCACTGACCCCGCCGCTCAGTTGGCCGCTTTCAGCCCGTTTGCCTCCCTGGCGGCTTCCAACCCGCCTGCGGCCTTGACTGCGATCAGCCCTACGCTCAATATTTTCAACCCGGCTGTTAACCCGAACGCCGCTTTCCTGGCGTTCAACCCGGCTGCGGCACCGACCCTGGCCCTGACCAGTGAGTTCGGGAAGGCGGCCGCACCCTTCGCTTTCGCACGCCCGGCCTTCGTCCGCCCGTTTGCCAAGCCGGTCGCTTTGGGCGCCATCACGAGGCCGGTCGTCATCGACCCATTCGCCAAGTCGGTCTCCTTCGGCAAGGTTGCAAAACCCATGATTTGGTAATAGTGCGGAAAAAGGGGGGCTATGCATATGCCCCCCTTTTGTAACAAATCTCGGCACGACATTCTCTACGCTACGTTCTGTTGACCGACCGCTAGGCCTTTGGACGGGCCTTGAATGTGGGAATGGAAACGGGATTTTTGCCACGGAAGACGGAGAAGCTGACACGGAAATCGCGGCAGTGGAAGAGGGCTGTAGAAATGGCCGCGGAGGACGCGGATGGCGATTTGGAAACCAACGCGGGTTAAAACATCAATGAAAGTATTACTGAGCCTTGTCTAGCGATTCCTTTCGGGACGCGCCCGTCCGCGGCCATTTCATTGTCCCATTCCGTGTCCTCTGTGGCTTCCGGGTCCTCCGTGGCAAAATGCCTCCATTACCTTACATAAGCAACCGTCCAATCCATATGCAAACGGAGGAGGACCCCCATGGAACGGCGTGAGGCAGAGAGCGTCCCCCGGGCGGTCTTCACGGACCCCATCGTGCAACTGGCCGCCCTCTGCCCGTTCTGTGCGCTGGCGGCCCTTTCCCCCGTCGCCGCCCTGGCCGCGCTCTCCCCGGCGCTGCGCATTTTCAACCCTGCGATCAATCCGGAAGCAGCGCTGCTTTCGTTTTCCCTGGGAGGCCCCCAGGCAGCTGTTACCGCCCGAGTCGGCGCCCGGGTCAACACCCGGCTGGTCGGGTTGATAAGAAAGGTTTATCCACAGTCGACCATAGGTAGTTAATTTGGGTGTCCAGGAGTAGCTATTACAGGCAGGACTCTCAGAAAGACGGGGCGAAACGATCTGTGCGACGTCGTGACACACAGGAAACGAGGGGGGAAGAGATTGTCACATCAGGAGCGGAAGGAGCGGTTTGCCGGCGTATCCGACCGCGAGATCAAGCGGACCTACACGCCGGACGACGTGGCCGGCCTTGACTACACCCGCGACCTGGGCGATCCGGGCGAGTACCCGTACACGCGTGGTGTCCACCCCACCATGTACCGCGGCAGACTCTGGACAATGCGCCAGTTTGCCGGGTTCGGCTCGGCGGAGGAGACCAACGCCCGTTTCAAATACTTGCTCTCCCAGGGGCAGACGGGCCTTTCGGTCGCCTTCGACATGCCGACGCTCCTCGGCTACGATTCCGACCATCCCTACGCCAACGGCGAAGTCGGTAAGCTCGGCGTGGCCATCGACTCTCTGCGGGACTATGAAATCCTGTTTGATGGCATCCCGCTGGACCAGGTCTCCACGTCCATGACCATCAACCCGCCGGCGTCGATCATGCTCTGCATGTACCTGGCGCTGGCCGATCAACAGGGGGTGAGCTGGGACAAGGTCTCCGGTACCATTCAAAACGACATTCTCAAGGACTACATCGCCCAGAAAACGTACATCTACCCGCCCGAGCCGTCGCTGCGGCTGATTACGGATGTCATGGCCTTTACGGCCAGACATGTGCCCAAGTGGAACACCATCTCGATCTCCGGCTACCATATTCGGGAGGCGGGCGCCACCGCCGCCCAGGAGCTGGCGTTCACCCTGGCCGACGGCATTCAGTATGTAAAGGCGGCCGTCCAGGCCGGGATGGACGTGGACGAGTTTGCCCCCCGGCTCTCGTTCTTCTTCGACGTCCACAACGATTTCTTCGAGGAGATCGCCAAGTTCCGGGCGGCCCGGCGCATATGGGCCCGGGTGATGCGCGAGCAGTTCGGGGCATTGAGTCCCCGTTCCTGGATGCTCCGCACCCACGCCCAGACGGCCGGCGTCAGCCTGACGGCCCAGCAGCCGGAGAACAACATCGTCCGGGTGGCCCTGCAGGCGCTGGCGGCCGTCCTCGGGGGCACGCAGTCGCTGCATACCAACTCCTACGACGAAGCCCTGGCCCTGCCCACCGAAGATGCGGTCAAGATCGCCCTGCGCACCCAGCAGATCATCGCGGAGGAGTCTGGTGTAGCCAGTGTGGTCGACCCGCTGGCCGGGTCCTATTTCGTGGAGCACCTGACCAATAAGCTGGAGGAGGAGGCGCTGGCCTACTTCGGCCGGATCGAAGCCCAGGGCGGCGTGGTGAAGGCGATTGAGCGGAACTTCTTCCAAAAGGAGATCGCCGATTCGGCCTACCGCTTCCAGCGCCGCATGATGAACGGCGATTACCGGGTGGTGGGCGTCAATGCCTACGCCGAGCCCGGCGAAAAGACGGACACCCGGCTGCTGCGGATCGACCCGGCCGTCCAGCGCCGCCAGATTGAGCGGATCCGGCAGGTGAGGGCGACGCGGGACCAGAAGAAAGCAGATGCCGCTTTGGCAGAACTGCGACGGGCCTCCGGCACGACCGAGAACTTGCTGCCCCATATTTTGGAGTGCGTCAAGGCTTACTGCACCGAAGGGGAGATCTGCGGCGTCTGGCGCGAGCTTTGGGGCGAATACCGCGAGGAGAGCGTCTACTAACAACGGCGGCGCCCGATCGAAGGGCTTACTGCCTGTTGCGACGCCTCAGGGGCAACGATGGAGTATCGGCAGCGGCCCCGTCACGCACAACTGGAGGCGAAGAAATGGAACGGAAGCTGCGTGTTCTCATCGCCAAGCTCGGTCTTGACGCCCATGACCGGGGCGCCAAGGTCGTGGCCAGGGCGTATCGCGACGCAGGGTTCGAGGTCATCTACACCGGCATCTACCAGCGGCCGGAGGCCGTGGCCGAAGCGGCCATCCAGGAAGACGTCGACGTCGTCGCCATCTCCTCGCTGGCCGGCGCCCACCTGACGCTGATTCCCGAGTTAATCAGGCTTTTGCGGGAAGAGGGCGCCGATGATATGCTTGTGCTGGCAGGGGGCGTCATCCCCGAGCAGGATATGCCGGAACTGATGCAGGCCGGCGTCGTGGGCATCTTCGGCCCCGGCAGCGACCTGGACGAAATCATACGCTTTACCCGTGAACACGCAAAACGATCATAAGGACTCCAGCAACGTTCCCTTCTCGGCGCAGACGCGCCATTTACAGGTGCCGTGCGGCCTCGCCACTGCGCGGCGCCGCACTAGACTAGAACAAGAGAGGTCTTTACTTTGGATCTGACGACTGTGCTTCAGCGGTTCCAGCAGGGCGACCGGCGCGCCCTGGCCCGGGCCATCACCTGGGTCGAAAACGGCGCCCCGGATGCGGGCGAGTTGATTCGCAGCACCTTCCCCAGCACCGGCAGGGCTCACGTCATCGGCATTACCGGGCCGCCCGGGGCCGGCAAATCCACCCTGGTGGACCGGCTGGCCGCCCGCTTCCGTGAGCTGAACCAGTCGGTGGCGATCGTCGCTGTCGACCCGACCAGCCCGTTCTCGGGCGGCGCCATATTGGGCGACCGCATCCGCATGCAGCGGACCCTGTCGGATCCCGGCGTCTTCATGCGGTCACTGGCTTCCCGGGGCCACCTCGGGGGCATCTCCATCGCGACCGGCGATGTGGTGGGACTGCTTGACGCCTTCGGCTTTGACGTCATCCTGGTGGAGACAGTCGGAGCCGGCCAGTCGGAAGTGGAGATCATGGAACTGGCCCACACGACCGCCGTCGTGCTGATTCCCGGCATGGGCGACGACATTCAGGCCATTAAAGCCGGCATATTGGAGATCGGCGACGTGTTCGCCGTCAACAAGGCCGACCGGGAAGGCGCTGACCGCACCGTTTTGGAGATCGAGATGATGCTCGACCTGGGCCACATGGGCGAAGCGGGCATCAACCGGTGGGAGGGCGTAGCGCAGGTGGGCGCCGGCGCCCTGCAGCGCCTGGACCGCGCCGGACACCACTCTGCGGCCGACCTGCGGGGCGCCTTTGCGGCCACCGCTTCGGCGCGCCACGCCGCCGACCGGCACGGTACAGCCAGCCCCGGCGATGTATCGTGGCGCCCGCCGGTGGTCCGGACCATCGCCAAGGACGGCCAGGGTGTCGAAGACCTGGTCGGCCGCATGCTTGAACATCTGCAGTTCCTGAAGGAGACCGGGCGGTGGGAGCAGCTCAAGCAGAGCGACGCCGCCGCCAAGCTCCGGGAACTCGTTACGCTGCGCGCTGCCCGTACGGTGCTGGACCGGGCCGCCTCGGCCGGCGACCTGGACCGGCTGACGCACGCCGTGGCCTCGCGTGCCACTGATCCCTATTCGGCAGCCGAGGAGGTCCTCCAGCGCCACCTCGGCACGTAATCGACCGTGTATGAACGGAGGTAACGCATGAACTTCTTCCTGACGGACGAGCAGAAGGCATTTCGCGATGAGATCCGCCGCCTGTGCGACAAGGAGATTGCCCCCAGGTCGGCCGAGTTCAACGCCAGGCATGAGTTCCCCTGGCCGAACTTCCGGCTGCTGGCAGCGAACGGGTATCTCAACATGCATCTGCCCGAGCCTTATGGCATGGGCGCCGACTGGGTCAGCTACGCGATCGTCATCGAAGAACTGGCCCGCGCCTGCGCCGTCACCTCTGTCATCTTCGAGGTTCACTGCTCGCTCCACTCCGAGGCGATCTACCATTTCGGCACACCCGAGCAGAAAGATAAGTACCTGCCCCGGCTGACCACCGGCGAGATCCTCGGCGCCTATGCCCTGACGGAGCCCGGCGCCGGCTCCGACGCCGCCGCCCTGCGGACGACGGCCATCCGCGACGGCGACCACTATGTGCTGAACGGCGAGAAGACCTTTATTACCAACGGCGGGCAGGCCGGGCTCTACGTCGTATTTGCCCGGACCAACCCCGACCCGGCGTCGGGCCACAGGGGCATCAGCGCCTTCCTGGTGGAGGCCGGGCTGCCGGGCTTCTCCATCGGCAAGCCCATGGAGAAGATGGGCCTGCACGCGTCGCACACCACTACGCTTCACTTCGAGGACTGCCGGGTGCCCGCCGACGCCCTGTTGGGCGCCGTTGGCGACGGCTTCCGCATCGCCATGTCCATCCTGGACCGGGGCCGCATCGGCATCGCGGCGCAGGCGGTGGGGCTGACCCAGGCCGCGCTGGATGACTGCGTCAAGTACGCCAAGGAGCGCAAGACATTCGGCAAGCCGATCGCCGAGCATCAGGCCGTCGCCTTCAAGATCGCCGATATGGCGACGGATCTGGACGCTGCCCGGCTGATGCTCTACCGGGCCGCCTTCCTGATGGGGCAGGGGGCGAAAGCGACCAGGGAGATCTCCATGGCCAAGCTGTTCGCCTCGGAGATGGCCATGCGTCACGCGGTGGAAGCGGTGCAGATTCACGGCGGATACGGCTACATGCAGGAGTACCGGGTCGAGCGGCTGATGCGGGAAGCGAAGATCACCCAGCTTTACGAGGGCACCAGCGAAATCCAGCGCATGGTGATCTCGCGGTCCCTGCTGCGGGATTAATGGATAGCACGAGAGCCCGACACGCGATCCACGTGTCGGGCTCTTTCTACGACCATCTGCGGAATTCTGCGGCATTGAGCGGCATTCTACGGCGGTCGCCGGCCAGGAAACGGTTTGGACGAGTCTCTCCTGCGGTCGGAGACGAACTACAGCGAGCAGGCCACATTGCGAATGTGAGAGCAGGTGCGTGCTACTCCGACGGGATGTTGGCGGCAATCTGGGGTGGGGGCGGTCCGCATCGGTCTACGAGTAGCGACGAGCAGCTCCCGGTATCTACAAGCATCGACGGGACGAGCGAGCAGGCGTACCCCAGCCGGACACAGCCTCATTCAGGCGCTGAGGAACGCCAGGAGCTTCCCGTTGACGGCATCGGCCTGATCAAGATGCAGGGTATGGCCAGCATCAGCAACAATATCAGCCTTGAGACCGGGGCAAAGTTCATACGCCCTGCTGACGGCACGGTGCGCATCGTACATGATCTCGTGGTCGCCGATGAGGAGCAGTGTCGGGACGCGCAGACCGGCATATTCCTCGGCAGCGAACACCGGTCTCCGGGGAATCCGGCTGTGGAGTCCCGGTATGCCTACGATCATTTGGTTCAGTCGCGGGTCGTCGCTGGCAAACCCCTTAACGGAAGCATGCTTGAAGAACAACCTCACCGTCCACGGCGATGGCCGGAGGATCATCGGAGCTCCCCACATCCATGCCGCCTTCGGCGGGGCAAACGGAACGCCGGGCGCAAGCAACGCCAGCTTGTCGACCAGGGCGGGCTCGGCAAGCGCCAGATTGAGGGCGAGAGCCCCCCCGTATGAGTGCCCGATGACACTGGCCGAATCAAGCTCAAGCCCTCGAATGGTCTGCCGGAGCCAGGCTGCATAGTCACTGCGGTTGCCCGGAAAGCGGGTCGGGCAACTCTTGCCCAGGTCGTCGATCGTGTCAATGGCGAACACACGATAGTCATGACTGAGTGCTTCAATATTGTACTGCCATGTCGTCAGACTGGCGAAGTTGCCTGGAACCAGAAGAAGTCCCGGCGCGTCTGCCGGGCCGGAGATCACACCGTGAGTTAAGCCGAAGTCCGTCGTGACGTCAAGCTCTTCATAGGGAATGGGCCATTCCCGCATCGCCGCATCATATGCCTGCAGGTATCGGGCGCGCGAGTCGGGAGACGTGAACACGTGATTCGGCATGCTCTCACTCCTTCGCTGATCCGCCAGCGCGGTGGTAGACCACAGGCGTTTCCGGGATCATAGTACCACTTTTCGATCTACTCGTCGTCTCTCGTCAAGTGGCGAAAAGAAAGCGGCGCCCGCAGAGGGCGCCGTTGGGCGGATCACTATTACTGCTTGTTCTCGTCTTTGTCAGGCTTGGCGGAATCGGACTCACCCTTCTTCCGCTTCACAACCGGGGCGGGCGTCGCCCCGTGAATCTGAACCACCAGGCATGCAACGCCTTCGGCGTCTGTGGTGGGTGTCACGTTGCACTCAACCCTGGTGACAGGGCGAAGCTTGGGATGCTCTACGAAAGCCGCGCCGGCGTGAAACGCGATGGAACTGCGATAAATGGAGACTTTCATGACACCCAAGTCACCGGGCTTGGGCAGGTATAGCGCCAGCTGACCCTTGTCTTCATTGCCGCCGAAAGCGAGCTGGAAGTCGTCGGGATTTCCGCCTTCCGCCCGGACATACTCCTGCGCCATCTCCTTGCCCTCGGTGTTGCTCCGAATGGCGCCCGTGCGGGAGACGGTCATCTTCGCGGGCTCCCGGCGCGCCCCGCCGGAGGTATTGAAGCTCCTCGTCACCTTGCGGAAGCTGGTTCCCTGTACGGCCTTATCCTTGGACTTGCCATCCACCGCCACACATCTCCTTATTATTTCCTTGGGTATACGAACCTCTATTAACAATATTTAGCATAGGTGATACATGCGGATCTTGTCAATATGTCCTGAAAATTATGATCATCCCTCTCAGCACCTTCGCGCCCAGGGCCGCTCCCAACTCCGGGAGCGGCCCTGGGCGCTTATTGTGGCACCGTTACCGGAGGCGCTGCCGGATCTGCAGCCTAGCGGCCAGCATCAACGCCTGGGTTGGGGTCACGAAGACCCCGCGGGCCGCCAGCTGTCGGGCGATAGCCGCGGCGAGAACCATCGGCGGAGGCGCCGGTGAACGACTCGGAGCGACTGAGAAGAACCGAGTCTCACCGCTGCTGTTGCCATCGTCATCGTCATCGTCATCGTCGTCGTCCTCGGCCTCATCCGCAGTCGATCAGGGCGTGCGTGACCCCCGGGACTGCAACTCCAGGTGGTCGGACCCGCCCGATCAATGTAACCGGACCCACTGCAGGCCCCGGGGCGGGGGCGGAGGCGGAGGCGGCGCCGGCCTGCCGCGCATGATCGACATTACTTCCACCAGCGGGAGGCCGAACGACGCCGGGACGGGATCGCTCCCAATGACCGTCACGACATCACCGGTCTGCGCGACCATCTGTGCGAGAGGGAGGAACATGGAACCGACGCGCAGGTAGACGACGGGGAAGCTCGGGTTGTTCTCCACCTGCATCCGGAATGGTTCCGGCACCATCACGAGGGGAACCATGGTGATGGTGCCGACAAAGGTTGCCAAGGCAATCCTCCTCTGCCCCCGACAAATGGTTGGGGCTCGCTCCCCATTTTATGTCGGACGCAGCGGTGGAGCCTATCTCTTCAGATGCAGGGCTCTCTCCATGAGGGCGATCGCCTCCCGGTGAGTCGGCGGGCTGTCCAGGTCCGACGCCGCCCGGCGGGCCACGGCGATCACGTCGGCCAGGCGGGTCTCCGACGCCCAGGGGTTGCCGCCCAGAATGCCGGCGAACTCGGCCACCGCCGCCGACCAGTGGATGCGGGCGTAAGAATTGGCCGTGGTCATCATCACTTCCTGCCGGCGGATGGGGTAGCGAACCTCCTCGACCCGGCCGCCCTCGGCCATATCTTTATAGCGCAGCGAGACGGTGCCCAGTTCATCCCCGTCGCCCCGCAGCTGTACTTCGTACAGAGCGGTCACGGCGTGGCCGGCGCCCATGTCGCCTCCGTCCGCATAGTCGTTGCGGAACTGGTCATTGGTCATGACCCGGTTCTCGTAGCCGACCAGCCGGTACGATGCCACCTGCTCACGGTCGAAGGAGACCTGGACCTTTACGTCCTTCGCCACTGTCTCCAAGGTGCCGGAGAGCTGGTAGCCAAAGATCTTCTTCGCTTCGGGCAGTGTGTCCACGTAGTGGTACGTCCCGTCGCCCTTATCCGCCAACTGCTCCAGCAACACATCGTTGAAGTTGCCCATCCCGACGCCGATGGTCGTGATGGTGATGCCCCGCGCCTTGTAGTCGGAGACGGTGCGCAGGATGCCCTCCGGGCTGGTGTTGCCCACGTTGGCCACGCCGTCGGAGGCGAGGATCACCCGGTTGATGGCGCCCTGGCGGAACTCGCGGGCGGCCTGCTCGTAGCCCAGGCGGAGGCCCGCTTCGGCGTTGGTCGAAGCATCGGGCCGCAGCCGCTCGATGGCCGCCTTCAGCTTCTCCTTGTCATAGGTGTGGGCGACTTCGAGCCGGGCGGTGTCGCTGTAGGAGACGATGGCCACCCGGTCATCCTCGCGGAGCTGATCGAGCAGGACCTGGAGGCTGTCCTTGACCATCTCCAGCCGACCGCCTGACTCCATGGAGCCGGATGTATCGACCACAAAGGTGAGGACCGCCGGCTTGCGCTGGGCGCCGCTGACGCCCCGGGCCCTCAGGCCGATCTGCACGAGCTGGGACCGGGACCGGAAGGGGCTGGCGGCGCCTTCTATGTACACGCCGACCGTCCGGTTCGGATTCGGGTAGTTCTGCGGGAAGTAGTTGATGAACTCCTCGGCCCGGATGGCCGCCGGCGGCGGGAGGGTATTGTTGTTCAGATGGCTGCGGGCCACGGTGTAGGAGGCCGTATCCACATCGACGGAGAAGGTGGAGGTCTCCTGGATATAGGTGGGCATCCGGGGGTTGTCGCCGTACTCCCTGTAAGTCGAATCGGCCGGGGCGGGCGGGGGGCTGGTCGCCGGGGATGGATAGGCGGGCGGGGCGGATTCGTACGCAGGTTGGACGGGCCGGTACGACGGGGCCGATGGTTTGGGGGAATCCGCCTTCTTCCCTGCGCCACATCCGGCAAGCGCGAGCGTAACCAGGAGCAGCAGTGCCAGATACCGGTTCCGCATCATCATGATGACCCCCTCTGTCTGGTCTCTGCTCCATTTGACGGGTTCTGTTACGGTTGCGTTTCAGTTGTGTTGCAGTTTGATGACAAAATGTAAGAATGAACTCGGAAAGCCAAGGGCGCCCCGCTTCTTGACGAAGCGCAGGCGCCCCCCGAGAATCATTTCCATAATAGGCCGCTCCGCAGCGACGATGCCCCCAACCGTGGCGCACCGCAGCCAGGGAGAACCGCGCTAGCGATCAGTTCAGCAACTTGGCCATGGCGTACTCATCTACCCAGGCTCCATCCACACGCAGCGAATCCCGCCGCGCTCCTTCGATTTCGAACCCCATCTTCCGATAGAGGGCGACTCCTGCGGCATTATGAGCCATCACCGTCAATTCCAGGCGGTGAAGGCCATTCTCCCGCGCCCAGGCCTCCAGGGCTTCGAACAGACGGGTGCCCACCCCCCGGCCCGCATAGGCCTGCAGCACCCCGATCCAAATGCACGCCATATGCCGGTTCCGCATCTGCTCCGCCGTCAGCGTCCGCTCGCCCGGCTCCAGCATCATGAACTTCGTCTCCCGGTCCAGTTGATGTCCCACGGCGACCCATTCATCCGCATCTGCCTCCACGGGGCGCCGAATCTTCACCATGCCATTCATCTCCCCTCCGAACGTGCCAACAGACTTCTCGATCGCAGCATTTTTTCCTTTGTGACAGGGATCATTCGTTTCACGAAGAATCCAGAAGTTTGGAGAAACGCAGCGCAGAGGAGGTCAGCGCATTGATCGAGATACGAAACGCCCGCATCATCACCGCAGCGAACGGCATCATCGAGAACGGGACCGTCCTGGTGAACGACGGCGGCAAAATCCACGCCGTGGCGCCGGGCAGTTTCTCCGTGCCCCGGGGAACCGAGGTCATTGACGCCCGCGGCCGGACTCTGACCCCCGGCCTCGTCGACGCCTACAGCCACCTGGGCCTGGTGGGTCAGGGCCACGGCTGGGCCGGCGACGACGCCGACGAAGCCACGGAGCCGAATACGGCTCAGGTACGGGCGCTGGATGGCATCAACCCGTTTGATGCGGGCATCGCCGAAGCCCGCAGCGGCGGTGTGACCACCGCACAGGTGATGCCCCGCCCCGGCAATGTGCTGGGCGGCGAGGCCCTGGCCCTGAAGCTCCGCCAGACGGCCGTGGCCGACCGGATGGTGCTGCAGCGCCCCACCGCCATTGCCGCCGCCCTGGGCGAAGCGCCCAAGGTCCGGTACGGCGGCGAGAAGAAGCTGCCCGCGACACGGATGGGCACCGCCGCGCTCCTTAGAGAAGCGCTGGCCAAGGCACAGGAGTACAAGCCCGAGAAAGGGCGCGATCTGAAGCTGGAGGCCCTGCAGCCCGTGATCCGGCGGGAACTGCCACTCTGCGTCGCCGCCCACCGGGCTGACGATATCGTCACTACCATTCGCATCGCCCGGGAGTTTGATCTGAAACTGGTGCTGCTGGGCGCCACCGAAGGCGACCTGGTGGCCGACATCATCGCCGGCGCCGGAGCTGCCGTGGCAGCCGGACCGTCGCTGGCAGCCCGGGGCCGGCAGGAAGACCGCAACCCCGGCTTCCACCTGCCCGTCAGCCTGATTCGGGCGGGGGTCAAGACGGCGATCGTGACGGGCCACCCGCATCTGCCGGCCCAGTACCTGAATATCGCGGCCGGGCTCGCCGTGGCCCACGGGCTGCCCGAGGCCGAAGCCTGGCGGGCCGTCACCCTGACGCCGGCGGAGATCATCGGCGTGGCCGATCGGGTGGGCTCCATTGTTCCGGGCAAAGATGCCGATCTGGTCCTCTGGGACGGCGATCCCTTCGAGATCATGACCCGGGCCGCACAGGTCTTCGTGGAGGGGAAGGTGGTCTACCCATGCTAGCCATCACCAAGGCATACGTGTACACCATCACCGGGCCGGTCCTCGACGGCGCCACCGTGCTGATCGACGGCGGCAAGATCGCCGGCGTGGGCCGTGTGGAGATCCCCGCCGGAGCGGAAGTTGTGAACGCCGCCGGACAGTATCTGCTGCCGGGCTTCGTCGACCCGCATACGCACGTGGGCCTCTGGGGCGAAGGCGGCGGCAGCGCCGAGTACGACGGCAACGAATGGACCCAGGTGACCACGCCCCAGGTGCGGGCGCTGGACGCCATCAACCCCGGCCACATCTCCTTCGATGACTGCCGGGCCGCCGGGGTCACCACCGTCCAGACGCTGCCGGGCTCCGGCAACCCCATCGGCGGCGAGATGGTCACCGTCAAAACCTCCGGCCGCACGGCGGACGAGATGATCCTGCGGCATCCCTCCGGCCTGAAGGGCGCCTTCGGCGAGAACCCCAAGCGGCTCCACGGGCAGAACAACAAGCGGATGCCGGCCACCCGCATGGGCGTGGCGGCCATCATCCGGCAGTTCCTGATCAAGGCGCGTGAGTACAGCCCGGAGAAGAATGGGCGCGACCTGGGCCTGGAACTGGCGGGCCGGGTGCTCCGCCGGGAGATCCCGCTCCGGCTGCATGCCCACCGGGCCGACGACATCGTCACGGCGGTGCGCATCGCCCGTGAGTTTGATGTCGACCTGTCCATCGAGCATTGCACCGAAGGCTACATGATCGCCGATTTCCTGGCGGAGGCGGGCTACCCTGTCAACCTTGGCCCCACGCTGGGCGGGCGGACGAAACTGGAGACGGCCAACCTGACGTTCCGGGCGGCGGGCATCCTGGAAAAGGCCGGGTGCCATGTCTCGCTCATCACGGACCATCCCTTCGTGCCCATCGCCTTCCACCGGCTGACCGGCGCCCTGTCGGTCCGCGAAGGCATGACCGAGGCCGGCGCCCTGAAGGCCATGACGATCAACCCCGCCATCACGCTGGGGGTGGCAGACCGCGTCGGTTCCATAGAGCCCGGCAAGGATGCAGACCTGGTCCTCTGGAGCGCCCATCCGTTCGCGACCCGCGCCCGGGTGCTCGCCACTTACGTAGACGGGGCCTGCAGATACCGAGCGAAGCCTTCGGAGTAAATCCGTAGAACGTGCCGCAGCCCTCCTGCCACTGATGCAGGAGGGCTCTTGTTTGGGGCGGCCGCTGCCGTCGCCCCGGACCGCGTTGGCATCTGATCATACCGGCCCTTAAGGGGACATATGCCTCGCATGCGGCCAGCAGGAAGCGGCCTGTGCGATGTGGAAAACTCCGCATGCAGGACGTTTGAAAGGTGTGACTTCACTACAACTTTTCCGGGAGGCATCTGCATTATGCCTTTGCGAATCGGTCACCGGGGCGCCGCCGGCACCCATCCAGAGAACACGCTGGTTTCGTTCCAGAGAGCCCTGGAACTGGGCTGCGACGGTGTCGAGTTCGATGTGCACCGGACTCGGGACGGTCATCTCGTGGTGATTCATGACGCCTTCCTTGACCGGACGAGCAACGGGATGGGACTGGTGCGCGACCTGACGCTCGAGCAGATCCGGCAGTACGACGCCGGTGCATGGAAGGGCGCCCAGTTCAACGGCGAAAAGATCCCTACCTTGCGGGAACTGATCCGGGCAATGCCCGCGACGTGCCTGCTCTTCTGCGAGCTGAAGGCCGGCTCCATTCACTACCCCGGCATTGAGACCGAACTGCTCAAGCTGTTCCGGGAAGAAGGAGCCGTGGGCCGGGTACAGATCTCGTCCTTCGACCATAAAGGGCTCCTCCAGATTCGTGAGCTGGATCCCGACATTCCCCTTGGCATGCTCTACCAGGAGAATCTGCTCGATCCCGTCGGCCTGGCCAGAGCGATCGGCGCCAACGCGCTCCATCCGGGCTGGGAGTGGGTGACGCCCGGCCTCGTGCAGTCCGCGCACACGGCCGGCCTGCAGGTCAACACCTGGACGGTCAACATCCCGCTGGCGGTGGATCTGGTCAAGTACTGCGGCGTCGACGGCATCATCACCGATTTCCCCGATCGCGTCTAGTCTTCGCAACTACGACGCAGCGAGCCCTCCGGAAACCCGGGGGGCTTGGCATCTCCAGAGGGAGGCGAGCGATGTGCGAGTAGCGAGATCGATCCAGGAGCTGGTGGGCCGCACACCCATGCTGCAGATCACCCGCTTTGACCTGCCGGCGGGCGTTGCGCTGTACGCCAAGCTGGAGTACTTCAATCCCGGCGGCAGCGTGAAGGACCGGCTCGGCGTGGAACTGATCGCCGATGCCGAGGAGAAGGGGCAACTACAGCCCGGCGGCACGATTATCGAGCCGACGGCGGGCAACACGGGCATCGGGGTGGCGCTGGCGGCCATTGGCAAGGGCTACCGGGTCATCTTCTGCGTGCCGGAGAAGTTCTCCCGGGAGAAGCAGGAGTTGATGCGCGCACTGGGCGCCGAAGTGGTGAACACCCCTACGGAAAAGGGGATCGTGGGAGCGATCGAAAAGGCGAAGGCGCTGGCTGCCGCCACGACCGGCGCCTTTGTGCCCCAGCAGTTTGCCAACCCGGCCAATCCCGCCGCACACTACAAGACGACGGGCCCCGAAATCTGGGAGCAGCTCGGCGGGAAGGTTGACGTGCTGGTGGCCGGGGCCGGCACGGGGGGCACGTTCACGGGGGTGGCCCGGTTCCTCAAGCAGCGCAATCCCAGCCTCAAAGCCTGCATCGTCGAGCCGACCGGCTCGGTGCTGCGGGGCGGGGCGCCCAGTCCCCACAAGACGGAAGGGATCGGCGTGGAGTACATATATCCGACGCTGGACATGTCGCTGGTGGACGAAATCTACACCGTCACTGATGAAGATGCGTTCGCCATGGTGAAGGCGCTGGCCGCCCGCGAAGGCTGCCTGGTGGGCTCCTCCTCGGGCGCCGCCTTCTGGGCTGCCCTGCAGGAGGCGAAACAGCACGGCCCCGGCACGAGCATGGTCGTCATCTTCCCCGACAGCTCAGAACGTTACCTGAGCAAGCAGATCTACCAGGGAGGCATTTAGCTGTGAAGTTCACCACAAAGCTGATCCACGCGGGGTTCGATTCCGATCCGCTGACCGGTGCCGTGACGGTGCCGATTTACCAGGTCTCCACGTACAAGCAGGAAGCGATCGGCAAGCATAAAGGCTACGAGTACTCCCGGACGGGCAACCCGACCCGCGCGGCCCTCGAAGCCCAGATTGCCGAGCTGGAGGAGGGCGCCCGGGGGCTGGCCTTCGCCTCGGGACTGGCGGCCCTGTCGACGATTCTGCTGCTCTTCGGCGCCGGCGATCATCTGATCATCGGTGATGATGTATACGGCGGCACGTTCCGGCTGCAGGACAAGGTCTTCCGGCGCTTCGGCCTGGAGGCGACCTATGTGGACACCAGCGACGCTGCTCGGGTGGTCGAGGCGATCCGCCCGAATACGAAAGCGCTGTTGATCGAAACGCCGACCAACCCCCTCCTGAAGATTACCGACCTGGCCGCGATGGGACGGATTGCGAAGGCGCACGGCCTGCTCCTTGTGGTCGATAACACATTTATGACGCCTTACTGGCAGCGGCCCCTGGAGCACGGGGCGGATATTGTGTGGCATTCGGCGACCAAGTACCTCGGGGGCCATTCCGACGTGGTCGGCGGCCTGGTGGTCACCAGGGACCCGGAAGTCGGGCAGCGCCTGGCGTTCCTGCAGAACGCCGCGGGCGGGGTGCCGGGGCCCCAGGATTGCTATCTGCTGATGCGCGGCATAAAAACTTTGGCTGTGCGCATGAAGGAACACGAAGCCAACGCGGGCAAAATTGTAGCATGGCTTAGCGCACACTCGAAAGTTCGCAAAGTATATTACCCCGGTCTGCCGGACCATCCGGGGCGTGAAGTGCACCAGCGCCAGGCCGGCGGCTTTGGCGGCATGGTCTCGTTTGATGTCGGCTCGGGGGAGCTGGCCGACCAGATGCTACGCCGCGTCCGCCTCTTCACGCTGGCCGAGTCCCTGGGCGCCGTGGAGTCTTTGATCGAAGTGCCCGCCCGCATGACGCACGCCTCCATCCCCGCCGACCGCAGGGGCGCCCTCGGCGTCACCGACGGCCTGATTCGCATCTCCGTGGGCATCGAGGACGCCGATGACCTGATTGCGGACCTGGAGCAGGCAATGGTTTGACCACCCACACAATACGCAAACCGGAAAGTCTGCGGTGGTTGGGCCCTCCGGGGAGGCAGGGGCGAAGGATGAGGGGGGCGCCCTGTGGGATGCCCGAAGGGACGTCCGGGAGCGAGGCTAGAGGCAGTTAGCCCCGCTCCCCGAAAGCATCAGGCGGCACCGGCGGTGCGCTACCCGAGGGACCGGCCCGACCGGTTCCGGTGCCGCCGCCCGATCGAGGGCTCACTGCCTCTTGCCGAGTTCCCGGGGACCGTGGGCGTCCCACAGGGCGCCCACCCGCGGGGTCCCGACATCCCGACATCCCGACTACCCGAAAAGAGGTGCCCCACCACATGCCTATCCGCATCCGCAGGGCCTCTCCCGCTGATGAGGCAGCCATCGACCAGTGGCAGCGCACCATGGATAACCTCGACGACTACGTGCACGTCCCCGGGTCCTCCACCCGCGACCCGGAGGCCGTCAAGCGCCGCTTCGCCGAATGGCTGCGCCTGCCGCGCGACCGGAAGATCCCAGCGGGCTGGGAGCGCATCGACCTCGTGGCCGTCGAGGAGTCCGGCGCCATTTGCGGATATGCGGCCGTCATGTTCGGTCCGACCGACCAACTGACGGGCCTGCCTGAAGGGTACGTCAGCGAACTGCACGTCTGGCCGGAGTTCCGCGAACGCGGCGTGGCCAAGGGCCTCCTCGATATGGCTGAAGCCTACGCCGTCCAGCGGGGCGTGCCCTATCTTACCATTACGGTGCAGGCGGGTAACGTGGGCGCCGTCAAGCTTTTCCAGGGTGCCGGCTTCCGCCCCGAGACCATCCGGATGACCAAGCGTGTCGCACGCCCGGACGCAACGTGAAGCGCGGCGGCAGGCCGCAGCCCTGACGGGGTGCGGCCTTTTCTGTACTCACCACATTGACGGCGACGTGGGGCGCTGTCCAACTTCCTGTCGCCGGTCAGCGTGGCCATTGTCGGAAACCGACTGCTCCTGGTCGGCGTGCTGGCCGGGCTTTTCCGGACCGACTGTGCGGCTTCTTCGGGTTGCCGGGTGAACTCCGAGTAACGGGTGCGAACATGAGATAAGGCCAGTTGGTCTGGAGACAGCGCTCGGATCTAACATGCGGCCACCGTGTATGCGGTGGCCGCCACCTATCTGTTGGACTGGCGTCTGCAGCGTGGCACTGCAAAGCAGCAAGATTTCGTAACAGACCCCACGGAAGGTTCGAGCCCGAGGTCACTCGCTAGACGACAACATCAGCACCTTACATTCTTACGCTTGAAACCAAGCTCTCCTCTATCTATAGACTTTTGGATGTTTTCGGAGGCGAGGGAGAGGCGACTTTTTGTCTTGCCCCGCCTGACTTCGACTGGGCCTACTGCCTTTGCGGTTTCGACCGCCTTATCATGGAGCGGCAAATATGAAATCCCGACTGTGTAAATGAAATTATTCATGGCGGATTTGGCTCGATCAGGAGAATCGTGGATCGTGTTTTCCACCTGATCCAACATGGCGGCAATCTTGCTTGCGCTAAATTCACCGTCCGGGCGATTACCCAAAAGCCAGCAATAGCAGCTCCAGCCTGCCGACATTCTAAGTTCTTCACGGCTGCCGATCCATTTATCGGCAACAACTTGCGAAAAATCGGTTTCTGCCAACGTTACTGCAACCACGAAATCGGACAGCATATAAAAATACGCCGCATCCATCCAACGCTCAAAACCTTCCTCAGTCATTGCCTTTGGGTCCGCAATGATACCAGCAAAATACATGGCATCGTAGTTCCCGGTGGCATAAAGCAGCTCGGCCAAAGGCTGGTTTTTCTTTATTTTCTTCGCGAGCGGTTTCATCTCGCCTGTAGCCACGCCAAAAAGCGGCTCGTGTGCACCATTGCTCATGTAAGTCTTTTTGATACGTTCCTTCCCGAGCGCTTCCAGTTCCTGCATAACCGTTTGGAAATCCATCGTTTTCCACTTCCTTCCGCCATAATCATGCCCCCTGCAGATTGCGCGCAGTGCGCTCTAACGATTTGGGCCGCACGTACAAATGGAAAGCGCCTGCAGACCTGATTCGAAGGTTTCGAATGCGAAGTTATTCTAGGCTTCAACGGACGTCTAGTTCAATCCTGCGGCCTACTCCGTTGGCCATACACCGCTTCGGGCGCGCTATTCCTGCAGCCGGCGTTCGGACTCCCGGTGCACCATCAGTTACGGGTCGGCGTGTCGTGGCTCACTGGGGCCTTCTCTGACAATAATCGATTGTGATTCTGTCATCGGGAGGTCCTTTTCTATGCTGGTATCCGAAGCGGTCGGATGTTGGATGGAACAGCGTCGGGCAGAGGGGTGCAGCTCTGATACACTTCGGGCCTACAGGTTACAGATGAGACTTCTAGTACAGGTGATTGGGGATTCATCAGTAGAATCCACCACGTTGGACGATCTGCGCGGGTACATAGCCGGCTCCACTCTGGCTGCGGCGTTACCTCCGGAGCCGGGAGGACAACTGCCCGCACCTGCTTGGGTGGCTGGTTAAGTGTGTTGCTTCTCGTCCAAGGTGCCCCGTTGGCCGCGGTGCAGTCCATCCTTGGCCACGACAAGCCAGAAACGACGCAGATCTACGCACGGCTCAGTGGGGCCAACAGGCACCAGGCGTATTCGAAATACTTCATGCAGTGAAAGAGGCGCCCGTCATGGGCACCACTTGCGCGACGCAAAAGGGCGCGAATGACCAGGGCGCTCTGCCGTCTGGATTCCGCTACGTTTTTCCGGGCGAGTCTGCAGTGATATGGAAAAACGTAGCGGAATCCACAAAAAAAGGACCTGGAGGTGATAGAACCACCGGTTTTGGGCCTGATTCGGGCCAAAATGCCCCATCTGAGGTCCCAAGAGAGCGATGTACGGGGTGAACGGGCCCTTCGAAGTCGTGATTCCGCTACGTTTTTCCAATTGGCCTGAGCCTGCCCTCGGAAAAAAGTCGTGGAATCCTGCTTCCCTCACTAACGGGCCGACCCCGACCATCGTGGACTTTCCCCAGCCTTTGCGACTTTTTGCCACCATTCTCCGGGGGCACGGCGCGCGACGCCACAAGCACAGCAACCTCTGGCGCCGCTTACTTGTTTTCCCCCGATGACCACAGCGGGCTCCACATTTTCTCTTCACACCACCGAACCCTGGCGCCCGAATAAACGTATCTGGAAATGGAAACATCTACAAGAATCATATCTTAAGCAAATGGAGGGGTGGGGCATGAGGGTGGCGCTCTTGGCAGCCAGCGGACTGCTTGCCGCGACGCTGGAGGGATTCGTCGAATCGCACCCCGGCGCCGGCGTCGAGATCGTCTGGACAGTCATGGAGCCCGGGAGCATCCTCGCCGCCCTGGACCACGCACCCGACCTGTTCCTGCTCGACATGCGCTGGCGAGAGCAGGCGCTGGCCGCCGCCCAGACGCTCCAGGACCTGGGCGCCGGCCTCATCATCTGTCTCTTCGAGCATCTTGACGACCCGCTTATCGGCGATGCGCTGGCCATGGGCCTGGACATCTTCCAGTGGAGCTCTCCGACGGGGGCGCTGCTCGAACACATCCAGGCGACCGGCTAAGGCCCCTAGACCCGGAGCCCCAGCGCCTCGGCCGGCGAGCGACCGCCCAGCCACTTCATCAGGTTTTCCATGTCCGGGTCGGTCTGTACATAGTCCAGGTAGGCCAGATCGCCGGAAACAGCTTCGCGCAGCCAGCGCAGGCAGTCGTCGATCTGGTTGGAGAGGCTGAAGTAGCAGGCGATCGTATAGGCGATAAGGGGCGTCTTCTGCGGCGCACCGAGCACCCGCTCAATGGCCTGACGCGCCAGCCACTCATAGGTGCCGCGCTGGTCCGGCGGGCTGATATTGCACCAGTTGCGATAGGAGCAGGCCATGGCAGCTTGAATCAGCGCCAGGGTCAGGGGGTTGCTCGCCTTTTCCGCGACTTCGTTGTACGCGGAGACCGACTTGTCCTGCAGCCCCAGAAAGCTGTACAGGTTCCCCAGGTTCAGGTGAGCCTGATAGTGAATGCCGCACAGGCCCCGCTTCTTCGCCGCTTCTGCAGCGGCGGTGAACTCCTTGAGGGCGTTGGTCCAGTCGCCCATCCGTTGGAACAGCAGGCCCCTTGTATTGGGGTCCCGGGAGATCGAGATCAGGATGGCGTCCGCCACCAGTTGTGCGACCACCTTCGTCAGTTCACCGGCGCCGGCGTACTGCTGCGGATCGACGGAGACGACGTGCAGATAGCGTACGTAGCCGTTGGCGCTGTCCACCAGGGAGACCGAGGCGTTCAGCATCCCGTCATCCAGGGAGATGTCGACATTGATGCGCTGCACAGCGCGGGAGTAGAGCATCTCCAGGGCCTTGGCCAGCAGCCGGGCCTGGGCGAAGCCCGAATCGCCGATGAAATTGAAATCCGGCACAACCGCCCCTTTCTCATCGTAAAAAGTGAGACCGGCGTCGTTCATGTTAGTAGCCAATTGATGCGGAAGGCCGGGCAGACGGCCCGTCGGGTCGGTGAACTCCCCCAGCCCCAGCAGCGGAATGCCTTTGGAGCGCAGAATGGCCAGGCGGATCGTCTCCATGCCGAACTTGAAGAAGAGCGCGATGAACAGTACGATGGCCGCAATCCACCCGAGCACTTCCATGATGGATGCAGCCGTGGTGCTGCCGCCTTCGGCCACTCCGGGCAGCCAGGAGAACCATTTGACCCAGAAGGGCTCGGGCGTTTCGACTGGTTTGCGCGCGTCAAGGATGCCCTGAAGCGACTTCCGGGCGTCCTCGTTATCGGGCCAGAGTTCCAGCGCTTCCCGGTAATACTGCTCAGCCTGGGTGAGATCCCCGGCGCGTTCGTACATCTGGCCGACGGCGAATTTGCTCTGCGAATCCCGCTTCGGGTCGCCCGTCGTCGGCTCGGCCAGGGCGATGGCTGGCAAGAGGGCAGTGAGCCAGACGGCGAGGAGCATCAGAACGGCAACGCCACGCCGCAAGCGCACGCCGCCACCTCCAATACTTCGGAATCAATGGTCTCCTGGCGGTATCATGTTCGGCGGCTAATCTGCAATTCCCTTCATTTTCCATATACGCTCACAGATAGAATCCAGCGGGAGGGGGGATCCGATGCGCCGGTGGCTATGGCCGGGAATGCTGCTGATTTTCGCGGGGGTGACGGGGCTGGCCGGCTGGCGGGTGGCATCCGCCGCTGGTGTGCCCGACGCGGGGCGCTGGGCCGACGCCGTGGCCTATGTGGGCAGGCTTCAGCTGCAGGTGCTAGATACCCGGGAATCGCTCTACGGGCGTGCAGTGTCGGGCTTCGGGACGGTGGAGGGGCTGGGGGGCCTCGAGGCGGGCGCCGCCTGGCTCATGGGGGAAGGGGAAGCGGAGAGTGCCGGTGCGCTCCTCCGCTATGTGCGCGCTGCCAGGGAGACTCCTGACCGGGAGCGCCTGGTTTCCCAATACCGGGCCGCCGATGACGCCTTACAGGCGCTCCACGCTGCCCAGGTTCGCCTGCAGGAATCGGCTGCGGCGGCCGGCAGCCCCCCGCTGGCGCCCGTGTTGCTGGTGCTCAGCGGCGTTGTGGCGCTAGCCGCCCTGGGCGTCGGCCTGGCCCTTGCACCGGAGCGAGCATCGGAGGATGCACCGCTTGTGCCGGGCGACAGCGGGCGGATTGCGGCCCGGGCCCGGCGCCTGGCTGACGTGGCTCCGGCCCTGGCCGCCCAGGGCGGCGCCCTCTGCCGGGAAGCCGCGCTTATGGAAGCGAACGTCGTGGATGTCGCCCGGCATGACCGGGAACTGGCGGGCGGGCTGGCCACGGTTGCGGAACTGGCCGGCACTGCCCGGCACACGCTGGAGCATGTGGCTGCAGGCCGGTCCCGGCGGCCGGATGAGGCCGCACCGGAAGAAGCTGGGCGCCGGGCCCGGGAGATGGCAACCGGCGCTGCCGCAGCTGTCGATCAGGCCAGGAGCACTAGTGAGACCATCGCCGGGGTGGCCGAGACGATACGCGCCTTGGCCGAGGGTACAGGCCGGGCCCTGGACGAAGTGCACCGGCTCCGGGCAGAGGCTGCCGGGGCGGCCGGGCTCCTGGACGAGCTGAGCCGGAAGGCGGCGGAGGGGGACAAGGCGGTGGCCGCGATGCGGTCCATCGCCACGCAGACCAACATGCTGGCGCTCAACGCGGCCATTGAAGCGGCCCGCGCAGGCAAGAGCGGACGCGGGTTCGCCGTCGTGGCGGATGCCGTTCGCGGCCTCGCCAGGCAGGCGCAGGAACAGACCCATGAGATTGAGAAGCGGCTGGCGGGGCTTTCCGATGGTGCACAGCGGGGTCTTGAATCGACTCGGACCCAGCAGGACCTGGCCACTCGGGTATCGGGCGCCCTGGAGGCAACGGCTGCCGACCTGATCAGTGTCGTGCAATCCGCTGCCGCAGGCGCGGAGCTGGCCGGGGTTCTCGAGCGGGAATTGCAGCAGCTGCTGAATCTGGGGCGGGGTTTGCAGGCTGAACTGCAGCAGGCGCAGGTCAACCGCTCCGCTCATCAGGCCGCCGCCGGCCACGAGCCGGGCGCCCGCATCGAAGCGGTACTGGCCCGCATTTCCGAGGAAGTGCGGCAGCTGGTGTTGGGCACCGCCGAAACGGCCATGGCGCTGGAAGAAGTCCGGCTGGCAGCCGGGAACCTGAATGCGGGCATGCAGTTCTATGCCGCCGATACTGCGGCCTGGGGCAAGGACGCCGCTGGTCTGGCCGCCGCGCTGCAGGACCAGACGCTCTGAGAATCATAAGAGCAGGAAAACGCGAGCCACATCCCGAACCATGGGATGTGGCTTATCGTCTGCCCCAGCGGGCAATTCAGGGAGGAAAACGCTATGCGCAACATCGGCACGATGGAACTTGTGCTGATCGTCCTGGTCATCGTCTTGATTTTTGGCGCCGCGAAGCTGCCTCAGCTCGGTCGTGCTGTGGGCGACACGCTTAAGGAATTTAAGAAATCTATGAAGGATGCCAGCACTGACGAAAAGGCAGAAGAGAAGAGCACCGAGAAAAAATAACGCCTTTCCCCCGGTCTGCCTGGGAGAGCCGCGCCCTTCACGGGGGGCTCCGTTCCCGGGTACGACCGGGGGTTTCGGTTATACCCAAGGAGTGGATGTGCACATGGTGCTGCAACTGAACGGCGTCTTTGCCCCGGTTCCCACGGCTTTCGACGGTGACGGAAACCTGGCCCTGGACCAGTACCAGGCCAATATTGCCGCCCTGTGCGGCGCCGGGCTTGATGGCGTCGTCCTGCTGGGGTCGAACGGCGAGTACGTCTACCTTGATGAGGCGGAGAAGCGCGAGGTAATCCGGGCAGGCCTGGAGGCACTCCCCAAGGGCAAGCTGGGTCTGGTGGGCACCGGGTGCGAATCGACGCGGGCGACGGTAACCCTAACCGAGGAGGCGGCCCGGCTGGGCGCCCACGCGGTCATGGTGGTGCATCCATGTTACTATAAGCCCCTCATGACCAAGGCTGCCCTGCTAGAGCATTACCGGGCAGTGGGCAAGGCTTCGCCGGTGCCGGTCATGCTCTACAGCGTTCCCAAGTTTACGGGCTTCGACCTCCCGGTCGAGGTGGCGGTTGCGCTTTCGCAGGAGGAGAACATTATCGGCATAAAGGACAGCGCCGGCAACGTGATTCAGTTGCAGGAGTTGCTCCTGAAGTCCCGGCCCGGCTGGAACGTGCTGGTCGGCACCGGCAGCGCCTTCCTGGCTGCGCTGAGCGTCGGCGTACGCGGCGGGGTGCTCGCCCTGGCCGATGTGGCGCCCGCTGAGTGCGTCGACCTGTACAACCTTTGCCAGGCCGGTCGGTGGGTGGAAGCACAGGCGTTGCAGGCCCGGCTTCTTCCGGTCAACCAGGCCGTTGGCGGTTATCTGGGAATTCCCGGCGTCAAGGCTGCCATGGAGATGCGCGGCTGGTACGGCGGTCCGCCGCGGTTGCCCCTGCAGCCACTGAGCAACGCAGAACGCACTTCTCTGCGAAACATTCTCACCAGTGCCAGCTTGATTTGAAAGGAGCGAGCCACATGGCCACGTCCTGCCCCCGGTGGGTGAGCGCGGCAGCGGCACTTCTGCTTATGTTGTGCGCCGGCACGGCGTTCGGCGCCGACCCGTCAGCTCAGCCGCCTATGCCGCAGCGGAACTACAAAGATGCACAGTATGTGCAGCTGTCATTGGGCCAGCCCAACCTGGAAGATGGACTGCGCCTGGTGGACGGGCTGCCCGACGGCCTGACCCAGCCTTCGCTTGAGCTGGGCGGGCGCCAGTCCCTCGCCAATCAGATCGCACCCGAGCGATATTTCTACTTTGATGTGGACGATACGTACATCAGCGGTGGGAAGAATAAGGTGCAGATTGCCGTCACCTACCGCGACATGGGGCTGACACCCATCTACCTTGAGTATGACTCCTATGACCCGCTGCGCCCGCAGTCAAAAGCCGACGACGTGACGAGGAAACGGGTCGTGCTGACGAGCCGGGGTAACACGGAAGGGCTGAAGACCCAGTTTGCCACCCTGGAGGACGCCCGGTTCAGCGGTACACAGGCAGGCGGAGCGGATTTCCGGGTCTTCACCACAGACGCCCTGATCCTGACCAACGTCTCCGTCCTGCGCATGGCTCATGAGGAGCCGGCGCCGTCCATCCGGGTCCAGTTGGACGGCAAACTGGTTACCTTTGATCCCAATGAGGTGCAGCCGTTTATCCAGAATAACCGCACGCTGGTGCCCATGCGGGCCATCTTCAACGCCCTGGGCGTCCGCAACGACGATATCATCTGGCACAACGACACTCGGACGGTGGAGGCAAAGAAAGGCAATACGATGATTGCCCTCACCATCGACGATGTGACGGTTAAGGTCAACGGGAAGGTTTTGGACGAGAAGCTCGACCAGCCCGCGATCATCGTCGGCAGCCGGACGGTCGTGCCGCTGCGCTTCGTGGCCACGCAGTTCGGGCTGAAGGTCGAGTGGAACGAGGCCGAGCGGATGGTGATTCTCACCACCCTGCCGCCGGCGCCCGCCGACCCCACGTGGCCGACGTTCCCGCTGCCTCCGGCGCAGCCCGGGTCAACGCAGCCCGGGTCAACGCAGCCCGGCACGCCGCAGCCCGGCACGCCGCAGCCCGGTACCACTCAGCCCTCTCCGCCTAAGCCGTAAGGAGGCCCATTACCCTTGCTCTGGGTTATTCCCCTGCTTTCGGGCGCCCTGCTCATGGCACTTTCCGTCAACCTGTTTCTCGTGCCCCTGAAGCTCGCCGAAGGCGGCGTGGTGGGTGTGGGCATCATCCTCCAGCACAAGCTGGGCGTACCCATCTGGGCCACGACGCTCTTGCTCAACATCCCCGTTATCGCCATGGGCGTGAGGGTCAGGGGCTGGAACCTGCTCTGGAAGTCGCTCGTCGGCGTCGGCGCCTTCTCGCTCTTCCTGGGCCTGACCCAGCGCATGCAGCCCGTGACCAACCAGACCATTCTCGCAATCGTCTACGGCGGGCTTCTGATGGGCCTTGGCCTCGGGCTGGTGCTGCGCTCCGGCGGCACCACCGGCGGGACGGACATTCTGGCCATCGTGGGGCATCAGAAGTTCGGGCTCTCCGTCGGAACGCTGGTGATGGGCGTCGATGCCTGCGTCCTACTGGCAGCCGGCTTCGCCTTCTCCGCGGAGGCGGCGATGTGGTCGGCCATTACTCTGCTGATTTCAAGCAGGGTGGTCGACCTGGTTCAGGAAGGCTTCTACGCCGCCAAGGGCCTGACCATCATCACCACCGAACCCAAGCAGATTGCCCAGCGCATCATGGACGAGGTGGGCCGGGGCTGCACGATCCTCCCCGCTGTCGGGGCGTATACCGGGCAGGCCAAGAGCATGCTCTACGTGGTGCTCCAGCGCGGTGAGCTCCAGCCGGTGAAGGCGATGGTCAACGCCATCGACCCCCGATCGTTCATGGTCGTCAGCGACGTGCACGAAGTGCTGGGCGAAGGCTTCCGGGACCCGGATCCTAAGTAGCACAAATTGTTCTCGAAGCCAAGGGCGTATGTGCATCCTCTGCACGTACGCCCTGAATCCTGCTCGCTGCTGTGGACGCAGGCTACGCTGCAGTCCTCATGTCATTGAAGGCTGCTTATGTGAGGTAATGGAGACATTTTGCCACGGAGTGCGCGGAAGTACGGAGGCCACGGAATGGGACGAAAAAGTGGTGATGGCGCCGTGCCATCTGCGGAATCCGCGCCCATATCACATTCCCACTTCCACTGCCGCGATTTCCGTGTCCCATTCCGCGTCCTCCGTGGAAAAAACCCCGTTCCCATTCCCACATTCAAGTCCCGTACTGCTACATGGCGGCAGGCCAACAGGTGATTGATCGCCGCCGCCTCGAACTATCCGGATGAGAAGAAACGAGCGGGGGGGAAGAACCGGCGTGGAGATCACACAGCTGATGCAGGCTGCAGCGCCCCTCCTGGAAGCCCTGCACGACGGCGTGGCCGTCTGCGATGCGGACGGGATCGTCGTGTATGTAAACGAAGCGAACGCACGCATTACCGGGATGGTCGCCCGGAACGTGCTGGAACGGCCCGTCCGGGAAGTGGCGCCCGATTCGCATCTGCTGCAGGTGTTGGAGTCCCGGCGGCCGCTGGTGGGCGTGCGCACGCGGGTTGCCGGGCGTGAGGTCATCTCCAACATCGTGCCGCTGCAGGAAGGGGGCCGGCTCATCGGCGCCGTCTCCGTCTTCCGGGACGTCACGGAAGTGATGGCCCTGAACGCCCAGCTTGCCGAGGCGCACAACACCATCGCCCTGCTGCGGGGCTACTTGAGCACGGGCGATGAGCTGGACGGCGTGGTCATCGGGCGGAGCCCGGTGGCCCAGCGGGCCTTCAATCTGGCCCTGCGGGCGGCGGCTGTGGGCTCTCCGGTCCTGATCGAGGGGGAGAGCGGCACCGGCAAGGAGGTCGTGGCTCGGCTGATTCACGCCCACAGCGACCGCAAGGGGCGCCCATTCATCGCCATGAACTGCGCCGCCGTGCCCGCCACGCTGCTGGAAAGCGAGCTGTTCGGCTACGACGAAGGCGCCTTCACGGGCGCCCGCCGGGGCGGCCGGGCAGGCCTGTTCGAGATGGCCGACGGCGGCACGCTCTTCCTCGACGAAATTGGCGATATGGAGCTGGCCATGCAGGCCAAGCTCCTCCGAGCGCTGCAGGGTGGCGAATTCCGCCGGCTGGGCGGCGGTGCAGTCCGCAAGTCTGACGTGCGCATCATATCGGCGACGAACCGGCCTCTGCAGGGGCTCGTCGAGGCGAAGCAGTTCCGGGAAGACCTGTACTACCGGCTGCGCGTGATCCGCATCCTGCTGCCGCCCCTGCGGGAGCGGCGGGAGGACCTGCCCACCTTTATCGAGCACGGCCTGCGGCGGGCCGGCGAGCGGCTGGGACGGGCGCCCGCCGCCCTCGACCAGGCGGCGCTGCGATTGCTGCTGGCGTACCAGTACCCGGGCAACGTGCGGGAACTGGAGAACCTGCTGGAGCAGGCGATGGTGCTGGACGACGACGGCGTCATCACGGAGAGCGACCTGCCGCCGGAGGTGGCGCCCAGAGACGCGGGCGCGACGGTCGGCCTACTGGCCGAAACCGCCGGCTTTCCGGGGTGGGATGAAGTGGAGAAGGCCCTGCTGGAAGCGGGCCTGCGCCATTTCTCGTCCAAGGCTGCGCTGGCCGAGCATTTGGGGATGGGGCGGGCTACCCTCTACCGGAAGCTGGCGAAGCATGGGTTGCAGTAATTGTCTCACGCTGTATCGAAATGAGACATCTATGCCGGGGTATCGCGTCTCATTTTGATCCATTAACACCCTTCAAGCGGCCAATCGGCGGGTGGCATAGTTCTTGCAAAAACTATCAGGCAAGACGGACACTGTGGAAGGGTGGATTTCGCATGCGATATGCCGAGCCCTACAAGATTAAGATGGTCGAACCAATCCGCCTGATTCCCCGCCCCGAACGCGAAGCCCGCATTCGTGAAGCCGGCTACAACATCTTCGGCCTGCGCTCGCGCGATGTTTTCATTGACTTGCTGACCGACAGCGGCACCGGCGCCATGAGCGACGACCAGTGGGCCGCCCTCATGCGCGGCGACGAGGCGTACGCCGGCAGCGACAGCTATTACCGGCTCCAGGAGACCGTCGAGTCGATCACCGGGTATAAGTGGGTGATTCCCACCCACCAGGGCCGGGGCGCCGAGCAGTGCCTCATGCCGCAAATCGTCCGCCGGCCGGGCCTGTACGTGCTGGGCAATATGCATTTCGACACGACCCGCGCGCACATTCAGCTGGCGGGCGGACGGCCCGTCGACCTGGTCGTCGACGAGGCGAAGGATACGGACAACTACTACCCCTTCAAGGGCAACATCGACCTTGACAAGCTGCGCCGGTTCATCGTCGAGCATGGCCCCCAGAACATCGGGGCGATCATCATGACGGTCACCTGCAACTCCGCCGGGGGCCAGCCCGTCTCCATGGCCAACATCCGGGCGGCGGCCGCGATCGCCCGCGAGTTCCACATCCCCTATCTCTTCGACACGGCCCGGTACGCGGAGAACTGCTTCTTCATCCGGCAGCGGGAAGAGGGCTACGAGGGCAAGCAGCCCATTGAGATCGCCCGCGAAATGTTCTCGTATGGCGACGGCCTGATGATGAGCGCTAAAAAGGACGGCCTGGTCAACATCGGCGGCCTGCTGGCGTTTAAGGATGAAGAACTCTACCGCGCGGCCGCCGGCCTCGTCGTACCCTTCGAAGGGTTCCTCACCTACGGCGGCCTGGCCGGGCGGGACCTGGAAGCCCTGGCCGTCGGCCTGATGGAAGCCCTCGACGTTGAGTACCTCGGCAGCCGTATCGGGCAGGTGGCCTATCTGGGCGAAGAGCTGCACAAGGCGGGCGTACCGATTCAGCTCCCTGTCGGTGGCCACGCCGTCTTCGTTGATGCGGCCCGGTTCCTGCCCCACATTCCGGCAGACCAGTTCCCGGGTCACGCCCTCGCCGTGGAACTCTATATCGAAGGCGGCGTCCGGGGCGTCGAGGTCGGCTCGCTGATGATGGGCCGCGACCCCGAGACCGGCGAGCAGTTGCCCTCCGATTTCGAGTTTCTGCGCCTCGCCATTCCCCGCCGGACCTACACCAACAACCATATGGACGTCGTGGCCGACGCCCTTAAGGCTGTCTACGACCGGCGCCACACCGTGCGCGGCGTCCGGTTCACCCAGGAGCCCAGGGTTCTGCGCCACTTCACGGCCCGGTTTGAGCCGGCCGAGGCGCCGGTCGCACGCTAAAGGATCGTCAGCACGCGCAAGGCAGGAGCCGTAAGGTTCCTGCCTTTCTGCATTTCTGCCCGTCCAGCCGGATAGGGTATCGCAAGGCCGATGACCGAGGAGGGAGTGGTGGCCCATGAGCCTCATCAGCCCGATGGCGGGGATGAATCCGCCCGTTCTGGTCGTGACTGGGGAAGGAAGGACTGACGTTGTGCCCGATGTGGTCGTGTTGAGCCTGGGGGTAACGACCCGGGCCCAGCAGGCGGCGACAGCCTTTCAGCAGACGGCCGCGGCGCTCAGTCGGGTGGTAAGCGCCCTGCGGGCGGCGGGCGTGCCGCAGGAGCAGATTCAGACCACGCAGGTCTCCCTGCAGCCGATCGTGGAGAATGGCCGTCAGATTGGCTTCGATGCGACGGCCACCGTGCGGGTTACGCTCCGCGACCCGTCCGCAGTGGGCGCCCTGATCGACCGGGCGGTAGCCGCCGGAGCAAACAACGTGGCCGGAATTAGCTTTGAGGTGCGCGACCCGAGCGCCGCCGAAGCCGCGGCGCTTTCGCTGGCCGTCCAGGCGGCCCAGCGCCAGGCAGTCGTTCTTGCGCGGTCGCTCGGCATCGCCCTCGGCCCCGTCCTGCGGGTCGAGGCGGAACCCGCCGGAGGTCCGGTTACGCCGCTTTTTGCGCGGGCCGTGGCCGCCGAGGCCGTGCCGGTGCTGCCCGGCACCATCGAAGTCACAAGGCGGGTACGCGTCGAGTTTTTGGTGGGGCGGTGAAATTTCGGGGTTGACGGGTCCACCATACCGGGCTACGATGGAGGCAGAACCAGTACCCCGTAAGGGTATTAACACATCGCGAGGGAGTGTATACCTATGACGACGACGCTCAAGATTTCCGGCATGTCCTGCATGCACTGCGTCATGCACGTCAAGAAGGCACTGGCTGCCGTTCCCGGTATCGCCGAGTCCCAGGTCGAAGTTGGCAAGGCGGTCGTGTCCGGACAATATGATCTGGAGGCGGTCAAGGCGGCGATTGCCGATGCCGGATACGAAGTCGTCAACGTTGCATAAGAAGAGAGGGCGCCCCGGTGGGCGCCCTTTGGCTTTACATATTGTCGGCTTCGACCCGGACGCGCAGGGGACGGAAATCGGCCCGCATTTGCCGGAGCGCATCGCCCCAGACGACTGCAGGGCCGTCCGCATCTTCCTCGACCAGCGCATAGGGGTATTCGGCTGCGGCCAGGAAGGCCGTCACCTTGGGGTTGGCCAGCGAAGCCTGGATGATGGGATGTTCCAGCTTGATGTAGGTCGTGACGGCTTGCCGCCGGCCGCGAATCCAGTGGCCGAATTCAATGGCCGTCGGAGTTTCGAACACGTACCGCCAGCTGGCAAACCAGGGTATGATGCGAGCCCGGTGGGAGCCGGCCCGGCGCAGTGCCCAGTACAGCTTTCGGGCGGTCGCGATGCGACAGGCGACGTACGGCCATATCAGCACAAATGCCCAGGACAGGAACGCCTGCGGCGCAAGCCGGAAATAGACGGCCAGCGATGCGGTGCCCAACAGCCCCAGCAGGAACGGATCAAGAATATGCAGGACGCCCACTTCAACCGCGCGGGTGCTCAGCGGCCAGAACAGCCGCGCCCCGAACAGGTTGAGGCAGTCCAGCGCCATGTGCGAGAGGCAGCCCATTAGTGTCCAGCCAAACAGGATACCGAATGGCGTCCCCGGCAGCAAGAGCGAAATGGCCGCAGCAGCCACAGCCGAGAGGATTACGGTACCCGGAATTGTATGGGTGATGGTCCGGTGCAGCTTGATGCCCCGGCCGACGAGCAGACTAAGCGGTACATCAATATCGGGCAGCGAGTTGCCGACCAGCACGGCCCAGTAGACGGCAGTGCCATACGGCTGTGCCACGCCGCTTGCCGCAGCACCCATCGCATGCCCTACCAGCAGGTGCGTCAGCGAATCCATTGATTTATTGCCCTCCGCTATTGATTTACTTGGGTGGGCGACAGCCCGACCCTTCACTTTCAGTTCATCTTTAATGATAAGGTAACATAAGTGGTTTGAACAGATTTGATTTCTTCCTTGACATCCAGTAGGGGCGCAAGTATCTTAGAGATATACCCTACGGGGTATCAAGATCGAATGTAAGCAACACAGTCTATTCCGTAAGGGAGGCGAAGGTGCCCCATGCCCATGTACAACTTCGCTTGTGAGGAGTGCGGCAAGCGCTTTGAAGAGATCGTGGCCTACAACCGGCGACATGAGGTGAAATGCCCGGACTGCCAGGGCGCCACCCGCGTATTGATCTCCGGCTTCGCCGTAAAGTCGGGCGGCACCGGTGCAGCCGTCGCCGCCAAGCCGGCCGGCAGCCCGTTTTCCTGAGCGAGCTGTTAAAGGCCAGTTGGCCTTTTCGTTAACCCAGCCCCTCCTTATTCATAATCGGAAGCCCGCTTCACCTTTTTGAGGGTAAAGCGGGCTTTTTTTCCTGCCGCGCAGACCCGTCAACGGCGCGGCCGGCCGCCCAGCAGCCTGGCGGGCAGCATCACGATTGCCCAGACCAGCTCCAGCACGCCTTCCACGGCAATGCCGAGAATGCGGAACGGCAGCAGCAGGAGCCACACGACGGGATACAGCACAAGCCCGACCAGCGCCAGCGGCCAGCAGAGCACGAATAGAATTGCCCAAAGCAGGCATCCGACCATGCAGCGTCACTCCCGTGAGGTATTCACTACATGGACGCTCTTCACTGCCGGAATGGTTCACTGATTTTGCGACAAGTGCAGGGTTTCACCCACCCAACTCGCCCGCAGGCCCACCCGCTCGAACAGGTCCAGCGGCGCCATCGTATGGCCCTCGTGCAGGTAAGGCGCCACCGAAAGCGCCACCGTCCCCGCCTCCCGGCTGCCGATGCGGATCAACGTCTTCTGATCGCCAACGGTCACCCGCACGGCCCATTGTGCGGGGTCCCAGGCCACTTGACCGCCTGCGGCTTCAACAACCGCCCGCAAAGGCAGCATCAAGTAACCGTTTCGGTATACCGCGGGCGCAGGCAGGGCGGGAATCACACCGCGCACGACCACCTTGGCGGGCAGTCCGGCCTCACTCAACTTGCTTACCTTAAGCACAGGCCGCATGTAGATGGACATCTCCTGTGACAGCGAGCCGGTGACCGTACAGGGCCGGTTGGCGTACGGCTGCATCGCTCCGGCGGCGCCGTCCAGGACAAAGCCGCTCAGCTCCCAGTGGGGCGTTTCGACATCGCTGACCAGCATCACCGTGCCAGTCATGGTCACCTGCAAATCCGTCACTCTTAGTGTGGGGCGTTCGGCGCCGGAGACTTCATGGCCGGTCACCGTCACCTCCTGCCCGGACAGGCGCTTCAGCCAGCCCGTATGGGCGAACTCCAGTACCCATTTGTCGACGCTGTAGCCTTCGGCGCCCGACTCTTTCAGAGTACCCGTTACCTGCCGTGCGACCGGATTCTGCAGGGGCATCATCCCGAGCACCTGCATGGTGGGGGGGCCTTTCGTGCGCCAGACGACCGATCCGACCATGCGGACCCGGCTGCCTGCCATGGACTGCACTTCGGTTTCCAGACCCCGGATCATCCAGCCGCTCAGTTGATACTCGCCGCCCGCAGCCTGCAGTTCGCCTTCGAGCACCGCAGTCATGGCGCTGACGGCCAGCTGCTTGCGCATCAGAATGGAGTAGGAGTTGACCGGGCGCCCGGTGACGGTTACAGTATGGCCCGCCAGCAGGTACATGGCTGCCTGGTCGGGCGCCGTGAGGACCCACCCATTCAGCTCATAGTGGGGCGTCTCCAAGTTTCTGACATACTCCAGGGTTCCGGACAGGGTCATGGTGGGTGCAGTGGCGGGCAACGACGGGGTGACGTCTGCCCGGGCACCGCCTGCGACGGCCAGCAGCGCCACTGCCGCCGCAGCCAGGGCGATGAGTTTGCGGACATGCTTCACGGACATTTCCTCCCAAATATTGGTAATGCTCTACTTGGATGGACGAAGCTCCGGCGCCCGAGGTTACAGCCGGCCGCAAATTCGCTATCATGTTGAGGAGAGGGAGTGAACGGCGTCATGACGCAGCGTTGGCGGATTGCTACGGAGAATCGTGTGGGGATGATGCTCGATATCCTGTCCGTCGTATCCGGCGCCGGCCTCGATATCGAAGCGATGGAAGTGCTGCCGGGGTTGGGCTACCTGCGCCTGGCCGGCGTTCTGTCCCCGGAGGTGCAGGCCCGCCTGCTGGCTCTCGCCGGCGTGGCGGCCCTGGACCCCGTCCCGCTGATGCCCCAGGAGGAGAAACAGCGCGAGGTCGACGCGGTGCTGCAAACCGTCAGCGACGGGGTGCTGGTCGTCCGCCCGGGCGGCAGGGTGGCCGGGTTGAATCCAGCGGCCGAGCGGATTCTCGCCATCAGCGAAGCGCGTGCCCGCGGCATGGATGCCGCTGAACTGCTGGGCACCGACCGGCTGACCCGAGCGCCGGTCTCTTTCGACAATGAGGAGGTCCGGGCCCAGACGTCCCGGGGCAAGGTCCACTACGTGGCGTCCGGACGGGTGCTGGGCGACTCGGGCGGTCTGGTGCTGGTGCTCAAGTCGATTCAGGAAGCCCGGGCGCTGGCGCATTCACTGACCCGTCCCCGGACGATTACATTTGAGGACCTCAATTTCGAGAGCCGCCTGATGGCGGACGTGATCAAGCTCGCCAAGGCGGCCAGCCGGGTCGATGCGACGGTACTGCTGCAGGGCGAAAGCGGCACGGGCAAGGAGCTTTTCGCCCGGGCCATTCACGACGAAAGCGGCCGGGGCGGGGGGCCGTTTGTCCCCATCAACTGCGCGGCCCTGCCGGAGACACTGCTGGAAAGCGAGCTCTTTGGCTACGAGGAGGGCTCGTTCACGGGCGCCCGCCGGGGCGGCAAGCAGGGCATTTTCGAGTTTGCCGGGGGCGGCACCGTCTTCTTGGATGAAGTCGGCGAACTGCCTGCCCATCTGCAGGCCAAGCTCCTGCGGGTGCTGCAGGAGAACCGGGTCCGCCGGGTGGGCGGCCGTGAGGAGATTCCGGTCGATGTCCGCCTGATCGCGGCTACCAACCGGAACCTGCGCGCTATGGTAACTGAGCGGCAATTCCGGGACGACCTGTACTACCGGCTGAACGTCATCCCCATCGTCATTCCGCCCCTGCGGGAGCGCCGGGAAGATATCGACGTGCTGGCGGACCACCTGATCGCCAAATGGAGCGCCCGGTTCGGGCGCCCCGTCCCCGCCCTGGCCGATGAGGCCCGCCGCCGCCTGCGCGAGTACCCCTGGCCGGGGAATGTGCGCGAGCTGGAGAACGTGGTTGAGCGGGCCCTGGCCCTCGCCCCGGGCCCGGAGATCGGGGCCGAGTACCTCATGCTGGAAGGCACCGCCGCCGCCCCGGGCGCGGGGGTCGCCCTCCACGGGGGATCGCTGAAGGACCGCCTGGCGGAAGTCGAGCGGCAGATCCTGGCCGAAGTGCTCGCGCGCACGGGCAGCGCCCGGCGGGCCGCCGAGGCCCTGGAGACCAGCCACACGACCATCCTGAACAAGCTGCACAAGCTTGGTCTATCGCACCTGATCAGGGAGTAGGGATGTGGACGAGGTGATCCCTTGTGCCCGCCCTGATTCCGCCCTGGCTCGCCAAGTTGGGCCGCTATACGATCCTGCTGCTGGCCGGCTTCGCCCTGCTCTTCGCCGCTGCGTGGAAAGGCTGGATCTTCCCCTCTGATCGGCAGTACCGGCCCCGGGTCCCTGATCCGAAAGCAATCGCCGTGCCCTCGGGCTACCACGTCGAAGTGGTGGCATCTGGCCTCAACGCGCCATCCGCCCTGGAAATCACGCCGGACGGCACCATCTACATCGGCGAATCGGGCTACGGCGGGGCTTATGCGGCTACCGCCGGATACGAGGGCGTCACGGCGGGGCGCATCCTCCGGCTCAACCGAAACGGCGGCATCACCGTGGTGACCGGCGACTTCAAGGCACCGCTGGCCGGCTTCTACCACGACCGGGACGGCAACCTGATCGTCTCGCACAACGGCTCCATCACAGAAGTGACGCCCCGGGGACGCCGGGATCTGATCAGCGGCCTGCCCTCCCTGGGCGATCACAAGAACAACAATGTCGTCGCCGGGCCGGACGGCAGAATCTACTGGGCGCAGGGGACGGTGACCAACACCGGCATCGTGGGCCTGGACAACTGGGTCCTGTGGGGTCGCTTCTTCCCAAGCCCGAAGGATGTGCCCTGTCGGGATATCGTCCTGAACGGGGTGAACGTTACCACTGCCGACCCCCGCAGCCTGATTCCCTTCCAGCGGGTGCAGACCGGCGCCTTCTCGCCGTTCGGCCACAAGACGGCGCCGGACCAGGTCGTCAAGGGGGAGCTGCCCTGCAACGGGGCGATCATGCGGATGAATCCGGACGGCACTGGCCTGGAGCTGGTCGCCTGGGGGCTGCGCAACCCGTTTGACCTGCGCTTCGGGCCGGACGGGAAGCTCTATGCCACCGACAACGGCCCCGACACCCGGGGCAGCAGGCCCATGCAGGGGCCAGACCTGTTCCACCAAATCCGGGAAGGCGCCTGGTACGGCTGGCCGGATTTTTGGAACGGGCGCCCCGCCACGGAACTCGCCACCTCCGGGCGGGAAAAGCCGCAGATGCTGCTGGCGCGGCTGCCGGTCAAGCGGCCGGAGAAAGCGTTTGCCACCTTCGGCGACCACGTGGCCGCCAGCGGGTTTGACTTCGCCCCGGCCGCCTTCGGCTACGAAGGGCAGGCGTTCGTTGCCCGGTGGGGCAGCGGCTTCCCGGCTACTAACCAGGATCCGTCGCTCGCTCTCGGTTTTGACATCATGCGGATGGACCTCCGGACCCGCAAGCCGGAAGTCTTTGCCCGCAACGTGAAGGCCGGCCCGGCTTCTGTGAACGGGACGGGCGGGTTCGAGCGGCCGACCGTGGTCCGGTTCGGGCCGGACGGCGCCATGTACGTACTGGACTGGGGCCACTTGTCGGTGACGCGGAAAGGCCCGTACCATGTGCCTGACGGGGGCGTGCTCTGGCGCATCAGCCGGGACGGCACTGGATCGCTCGGGTATCCCTACCGCCCGCCGGAGCCGCACCGTGTCGGCGGGCTATCCGGCGTCAGTCCGGCCGGCGGACTGACACTATCGACCGCTTTGTTCTGCTTGGCCGGGTGGCTGGTCTTCCGAGCTCGCGGAAAGAAATCGTTCCACATGGAATGAAAAGTTGCCATTCCGATCGCCCAAAAGCCCGCTGCGGCGGGCTTTTGGCGTTGGTATGAATCTTGCAGATCTATTACGGCGAGCGAGGACTTCCCCTGGAGGTGCCAATATGAGCACGTTGCAGCAGAACCGGAGCGGCGCCATGGCAACAAGATGTGTCCATGCTGGGCAGCGTCCGGATCCGCAGACCGGCTCCCTGACCACGCCGCTGTACCAGACTTCGACCTTCGTTCTCGAGTCGGCCGAGCAGGGCGCCGCCCGGTTTGCGGGCCTTGAACCCGGCTACATCTATACGCGCCTCGGCAATCCCACCACTGCCGCCCTGGAAGCGAAAATGGCCGATTTGGAAGGCGGGGAGGCGGCGCTGGCGTTCGGCTCCGGCATGGCCGCCGTTTCGGCGACGGTCATGGCTCTGGTCCGCCAGGGCGACCATGTCCTGTACGGCGCCCCGATTTACGGCTGCACGTACGCCTTCCTGCACCAGCAGATGGGTGGCTTCGGCGTAGGGGCGTCGGGCGTTGACATGAGCGACCCGGCTGCCGTCGAGGCGGCGATTCAGCCCAATACCAAGGTCTTTTTGCTGGAGACGCCGGCCAACCCGACCTTGAAGATGGCCGACCTCCGGGCGCTTTCGGCCATCTGCCGCAGGCACGGTGTCAAGCTGGTGGTCGACAATACGTTCGCGAGCCCGTATTTACAGCAGCCGCTGGCTCTGGGCGCCGACGTCGTCGTCCACAGCGCCACCAAGTATATCAGTGGCCACGGTGATGTCATCGCCGGGATTGTCGTCGGCAGCCGTGAGTTTATCGATCTCGTTCACATGACGACGATGAAGAACATCGGCGGCATTTTGGGGCCGTTTGAGGCGTGGCTGCTGCTGCGGGGGCTGAAGACCCTGCACATCCGCATGGACAGGCACTGCGAGAACGCCATGAAAGTTGCCCGGTTCCTTGAGCACCATCCGCTGGTGGAGCAGGTCTGGTATCCCGGGCTGGAGTCGTTTGCCCAGCATGATCTGGCCCGCCGGCAAATGTCCGGCTTCGGCGGAATTATCGCCTTCGAGGTCCGGGGCGGTGTGGAGGCGGGCCGGAAGCTGATGAACAGCGTCCAGCTCTGCCATGTGGCCGTCAGCCTCGGCGATGCCGATACGCTGATTCAGCATCCCGCGTCGATGACGCACTCGGTGGTCGCGCCGGAGGACCGGCTGAAGTCGGGCATCACCGATGGGCTGGTGCGCCTGAGCGTCGGGCTGGAGGACGCGGAGGATATCATCGCCGACCTTGATCAGGGTCTGCGGGGGTAGGGGTGCTGTCCGCCTACTGTAACAACGGCGCCGCCCGTTGGTCGTGCTGACCGCGGGCGGCGCCTGCTATTCCTGCTCCACCTTGCCGGTGACGGCGTCCACCGCCCAGCGCTTTCCCGCGCCTTCGAACCGGAACACGCCGTAGAACGGGGCATCTGACGGCCGCACGCCCGCCCCGACCCGTCCGGCGGCGTCGGTCCAGGAAGCGACGGCCAGGGGAACCGCATCCACCCGAATGCGCCTGATCTGCACGCCCTCCGGGCTGGAGACGAACTCCGCGTCGCCGCTGAGGCCGGCCACGGCGCCCTGACCCGACACCCATATGGTCACAGGGACCCGGTGGCCGTGTTCGGCGCCCGCATTGACCTCGTCTGTCCGGGCGACCCGTACGGTGCCGTCCGGGGGCAGCTTGCCGTGCCACCGGGCGTAGAACTCCCGGGCTACAGCCGCGTCCGGGAAATGAACGCTCAGCTCCTGTTCCAGGCCCAGCACAGCCGTCTCCACGGCGGCCGCCAGCGCTTCGGCCGGCGTCGGGCGGGCCGATTGCAGGGGTTCAGAGCTTGTCCCCGCATCTTCGAGGCGCAAATGGTTCAACGCCAGCCGGGTCACCTGCCGGCGCACGCCGGAGCCGACCACGGTCCGCCGCAGCCCGCCGTCGGCCGTCAGTTCCCCGTAGCCCCGCATCTGTCCGCCGGGCCAGGCGACCATCTGCAACAGTCCGGCGCCCGGGTCGAAGGCAAATCCGGCATACTCGCCGTCGCCCGTCCTGACCAGCAGCACCGGGTACTCGCCACCCAGCCTTACAATCTGATACCCGGGCAGCAGTGTGCCGGCGTAATCGAGCAGTTGGCTGCCGCCCGGCGACATGACGATAAGTCGGTCCGGCTGCAGCCGGATCGATTCGGGCTGCCCGTCGCCGTTCAAATCCGAGCCGCTCCGGAAAGCCGGCTGGTTGACTTCCGGACTTGGCGCTGGCGCCGGCACCCGACCACGGAGAAATATGGAAAGGGCCAGCAGGCTGCCGACTGTCAGTACTGCTCCTGCGAGTCCTGCGAAATGCCTGGGGTTTCGACCCATGGGCACCACCTCCGATAGGAAGTTTGCCCACTTGTCGCATTTCCCAGACAGGAGTATGGTTAAGCCGGGAGGAGGGATTCGCGTGCACCTTTCCAGATTCGTACGGGCGATCGCCCCTGAGCTTGTCGCCGTTCGCCGCGACCTGCACAAGCATCCCGAAACCGGCTGGTCCGAGTTCCGGACCGCGTCGCTGGTGATTGGCGAGCTCGAACGGCTGGGCTGGGATGTGGCCTACGGTCCTGCCCTCTTTCATCCGGATTTTGCGGCCGGCCGGCCCGCTCACCTGGATCGCCACATGGAGCGGGCGGTCGCCCAGGGCGCCGACCCGGGGCTCGTTGCGGCCATGGCAGGTGGCTGCACGGGCGTTGTGGCCACCCTGCGGCACGGCGCCGGCCCGGTGGTGGCCCTCCGGTTTGACATGGACGCCCTTGACATTGGTGAGGTTTCCGACCCGGGTCACTTTCCGGCTGCCGAAGGGTTCGCCTCCGTCAACGACGGGGTGATGCACGCCTGCGGGCACGATGGCCACGTGGCCATCGGCCTTGGCGTGGCCCGCACGCTGGCAGCCCGGCCGGACAAGCTGCGGGGGACCGTCAGATTGATCTTCCAGCCCGCCGAGGAGGGCGTGCGGGGCGCCCGGGCCATGGCCGAAGCCGGTGTCGTTGATGATGTCGATTATTTGGTTGGCGCCCATTTGGGGTTCAAGGCCGCCGGCACCGGCACTGTGGTATGCGGCACCGGCGGCTTTCTCGCTACCTGCAAGCTTGACGCGCACTTTAGCGGCAAGCCGGCGCACGCCGGCGCAGCGCCCCACGAGGGCAAGAACGCACTCTTGGCGGCGGCGACGTCGGCCCTCAATCTGCACGCCATCGCCCGCCACGGGGACGGAGCCTCGCGCATCAACGTGGGGGTGCTGCAGGCGGGAACGGGGCGGAACGTCGTGCCCGCCTCCGCCTGCCTCAAGCTGGAGACCCGCGGCGAGACCAGCGCCATTAACGCCTACATGCTCGATGAGGCCGAGCGGGTCCTTCGCGCCGCCGCCGCCATGTGGGACGTCGCCGTTGATCTTAGGCCCATGGGCTCTGCCGCCGGGGCCGACAGCGATCCCGAACTCGCCGCCGCGGTCAGGCGGGCTGCGGAGGCGATGGCACCCATCAGCCAGATCGTCGATCGCGGCCTGATGGGCGGCTCGGAGGACTTCTCCTGGTTTATGGAACGGGTCCAGGCGCGGGGCGGCAAGGCGACTTATCTGATGATTGGCGCCGATTTGGCGGCGGCCCATCACGACTGCCGCTTTGACTTTGATGAGGCGGCGCTGCCCATCGGCGTTGAACTGCTGGCGCGCGTCGTGTTCGACTTGATGCCCTGAATCGCATACCCCTCGTATGAGGGGGGGAGCGAAGTGCGCTATACCGACCTGATGCTGGACGCCCTGCGCCGCCAAGGCGACCCGCAGGCCGACCGGGTCGTGGCGGAGCTGGCAGCCCGGGGGGAATTGGCCCGCGTGCGCCGGCTCCTGGAGACGCTGCTGCACTCTGACCAGGCCGTACCGGAAGAACTGCCGGAAGCGGCGGTGCGCTGGCTGGAGCAGACCGGTGACCTGCCGTCATGGGTGAACCGGCGCCGGCTGGAGCGGGGCGCCGCCTTCTTCGCCGAGCACGGCGTCCTGGTCTCCCTGATTCTGGCCACGGACTCGCTGGTGGAGTGCTATGCTGCCCGCAAGGGCGTCAAGGTGCTGACCGCCACATACCGGATGGCGCAGAACCCGTACCGGCGCATCGCCGAGACGGCCCAGTGGGTGCTGTTGGTGATGGCGCCCGGCGGGCTGGGACCGGAGGGGCAGGGCATTCGGGCGACCCAGAAAGTGCGCCTGATGCACGCGGCCATTCGCCATCTCATTTTGGCGGCGGGCGGATGGGATTTGCCCGGGTGGGGCGTTCCCATCAACCAGGAAGATCTGGCCGGTACCCTGATGGCATTCTCGTACATCGTTCTGCGTGATTTGCGGAAGCTCGGCGTGACGGTGAGCGACGGCGAAGCGGAAGATTTCCTGTATATTTGGAGGGCCGTCGGCGAGATGATTGGCGTCCGGCCCTCCGTCATTCCGACGGGGATGGCCGAGGCGCAGGCGCTGACAGAGGCTATCTTCCGGCGCCACCATGGTCCGTCGCCGGATGGGGTGCTGATGACCCGGGCCCTGCTGGAGATGCACGCTTCCATGGTGCCAGGGGAATTGTTTGACGGGATTATCCCTGCGCTGCTCCGGCATCTCGCAGGCGATCAGGTGGCCGATTGGATGGAGGTGCCCCGGACCCCGTGGGAAGCCGTCGCCGCCCGGGTCGCGACGGCGGTGGGCCGCGCCGAGAATCAGACCGGACTGCTGCGCAAAGCGGCGCGGCGGCTGGGCATCGCGTTCTTGCAGGTAACGGCCATTGCGATGACGGATTATCGCAGGGCTAGTTTTTCGATTCCAGAAGAGCTGCGCCGCCGTTGGAAGTTGTAAAATTAACATCGTAAAAATGTATTGTCAACAAGCCTCCTCCCGTGTAAAGTAGTGACTTGTGTGCCGGATGCCGGCCAACGATAGATTTGCGGGAGGGGTTACGGATGATCGCCTATGTCGAGACTGGCGTGCAGAGCCTGGCGGAGAAGATTCGTGCCCGCATGGCCGGTGGGGCGGCTGTGTGGGAGATCACGGGTATGGAACTGCCCGAGTGGATGGGCGAGGCTGTCGGGAATGAGAAGGTGGAGGCCGCTTTTGTCAGCTTCCATGCCCTCGTTGCCGTCCTGGGCAGCGGCAAGACCGTGGTGCGCCGCGTTCCGGTCCAGTAAGAACTGAAGAAGAAAGACCGCCGGCAGTCCTTGCCGGCGGTCTTTAGCATTGCATGAAAGGGACCGCCGTAATCTCGGCGGTCCTTTCATGCGTCTAGCGCCGGGCGGAGCGCCCCCGCCCAGTGCCCCGGTAAATCAGCCCCACACTGGCCGCCTGATCCGGGTCCAGCAGATTCCTGCTGTCCACGACCACCCGACCGCTCAGGTGCCGGCGAATCTCCAGGGGCGGGGCCTTGAACTGCTCCCACTCTGTCAATATCAAGAGCCCGTCGGCCCCGTGCAGGGCTTCCCACGGCTCTCCGGCCACTGCCAGACCCGGGTGACCGTCCGGCGGGAACAACCGGGAAAAGCCCTCAGTGGCAGCTGGATCGTAAACTTGAACCCGCGCCCCTGCCGCGAGCAGCCGGGGCACCAGGTCGACCGATGCGGCGCCCCGCAGGTCATCGGTGCCGGCCTTGAACGCCAGCCCCCACACGGCCACCGTGGTCCCTGCCAGGCCGCCCAGCTCCCGCTCCAGCTTCTCCAGGAGGCGGAGCCGCACCCGGCTGTTTGCCCGCTCCGCCGCCTGCAGGAGGTCGAGCTTCACTCCGGACTGCCGGGCCCGCCACGCCAGCGCCTTGATATCCTTCGGCAGGCAGGACCCGCCATACCCCGGCCCCGGCCGGAGGAACTGCGAACCGACCCGGTGGTCCAGCCCCAGTCCTTTCAGTACATCGGGTGCCTCGGCGCCCATTGCCTCGCACAGGGCGGCCATCTCGTTGGCGAAGCTGATTTTGATGGCCAGGAACGCATTGGTGGCGTACTTGATCAACTCCGCCTCTTCCCACCCGGTCACCAGGAGCGGGGCATCGACCCCGGAGTAGAGGCCGGCTACGGCCAGAGCGGCCTCTGCGTCGGGGCACCCCACCACGACCCGGTCCGGGTGAAAGAAGTCGTAGATCGCCGTACCCTCCCGGAGGAACTCCGGGTTCGAGACAACCGAGACCTTTTGCCCCAGGCCTTCATAGATCATGCGGTTCGTGCCGGGCGGCACCGTGGACTTGAGCACGACCACCGCCTCGCTCAGATCCAGCTGCGCCAGATCCCGGGTCAATCCCTCCAACGCCCGAAGATCCGGCGAGCCGCCGGCCCGGGGCGGCGTTCCCACACAGATGAAGAGCGCCCTGGCTCCCTGCGCCGCCTCTGCCAGGCGGTCAGTTAGATGGAGCCGGTCACCCAGATGACGGCGCAGCAGTTCCGGCAGCCCCTGTTCAAAGATCGGGCAAGTGCCGGCTTTCAGGAGGGCCAGCCGGTACGGATCCACTTCCACCAGGCGAACCCGGTGGCCCATCTCACAAAAACAAGCGGCTGAGGTCAGGCCGACGTAGCCGGCCCCGACAATTGCAATCTCCCCATCGGTTCGCATGTGGACAGCATCACCTCGAACGGTGCGCTTCTCCTTCTCTCTCTGTGTATGCGTTCGAGTTGTCATAAGGTGTCGATCCCGGTAAACCTTTTGCCGCCGCCCTGAATACCCTGGCATCAGGTATCCTGACCCGGGCGCCTGCGCCCCGGGGCGGTGGGGGGGTGACACGGCGATGAAGGCCCTGGTCCTGTGCGCCGGCCGGGGAACGCGGCTGCGGCCCCTGACCCACACGCGGGCGAAAGCCGCCCTGCCGGTGGCCGGGCGGCCCGTGCTGGCACACATCCTCAGCTACTTGCTGCGCTTCGGCTTCACCGATGTGGGCGTCGTCATCTCCCCGGATCAGGAAGAACTGCGGGACCTGCCGGCGGCAGTCGCCGGCCAGCGGGTGGAGTTTGTCGTCCAGCGGACGCCTCTGGGCATCGCCCACGCGGTGCAGACGGCGTCGCCATATCTGGGGCGCGAGCCATTCCTGCTCTACCTCGGCGACAACCTGACCAATGAAGACCTCCTGCCGACCATGCAGCGTTTTTGGGCGACGGGGGCGGATGGCGTCGTCGCTGTCCGGACGGTGGCAAACCCCCGGGCCTTCGGCATTGCCGAACTCGACGGTGACCGTCTGGTAGCCGTGGAAGAGAAGCCGCCCGCACCCAAGAGCGACCTTGCCATCGCCGGCATTTACCTGTTCCGTCCGTCGGTCCATGAGGCGATTCGTGAGCTTGCGCCGTCGGCCCGGGGCGAGTACGAGATCACCGATGCGATCTCCGCATTGATTCGCAAAGGGCGCAAGGTGCTGGCCCACCGCATGTCGGGCTGGTGGCAGGACATGGGCACTCCCGAGGGGATGCTCGCCGCCAATGCCCTCCTGCTGGATACGATCAGCACCGACGTGGCGCCCGGGGTTTCGCTGCAGTCCGCCTCCGTTCAGGGACGGGTCGTCATCGGCCCGGGCGTCACACTGGTCAACGTGCGCCTGCGCGGCCCCTTGCTGATCGGCCCGGGCAGCTACCTGGAAGACGCCTATATCGGGCCGTACACCAGCGTGGGCGAGGGCGCCCGGATCCGGGGCGCCGGGCTGGAAAACTCGATTCTCCTGCCCGGCTGCCGCCTGGAAGCCCCGGCGTTTCATCTGGAAGATTGCCTGCTGGGGCGCGGCACCGTGGTCGAAGTGAAAGACGGGCGGGCCATCACGCTGCTCCTGGGCGATGACGGGCGCCTGCAGATCCCCTATGGCCGGAGGTCGTGAAGAGCATCATGCGGGTATGCCTCATCTGCACGGAAAAGCTGCCCGTGCCCCCTGTGCGGGGCGGGGCGATTCAGACCTATATTGACGGGGTCTTGCCCCATCTGGTGGGCGCAGGACACGACGTGACGGTCGTATGCCGCAGCGACTCCCTGTTGCCCGATGCGGAACCGGGCTTTGTGCGGGTGCCGGCCGAGGGGTATTGCGGCAACGTTGCTGCCTTTCTCGCCGCTGCCCCCCGGTTCGACACCGTCGTGATTTACAACCGTCCGGCCTATGTGCTGGCCATCGCCACTGCGGCGGGGGGCGCCGACCTGATTCTTTCCATGCATAATGACATGTTCGGCCCCGACCGCCTCCCGGCGGATGATGCACGGGCCGTCCTGCGGCGGGTCCGGGCCGTCGTCACCGTCAGCGACCACGTCCGCCGGACGATCGATTCCTGGCATCCCGGCTTCGCCGGCAAGCTCCATACAGTCCGCTCCGGCGTCGACCTGGAGCGCTTCCGCCCCGCCTCCGCGGCGGAGCGGCGAATTGCCAGGACGAGTCTGGGGCTGCCGGCGGAAGCGTCGGTGGTCTTGCATGTCAGCCGCCTGAGCGAGCGGAAGGGCAATCACCTGCTGGTCCGTGCCATGGCTGCCGTTCATGATACGCATCCCGATGCCGTTCTGCTGGTGGTGGGCTCCTCCCGGTACGGTTCGGATCACCTGGAGCCGTATGGCTGGTTCGTACGTGCCGAAGCGCAGCGGCTCCTCGGCGACCGTGCCCGCTTCGCCGGCTTTGTGCCACCTGCTGCCATCGCACCGTATTATGCAACGGCGGATCTGTTCGTCTGCACCTCGCAGTGGGAGGAACCCCTCGCCCGCGTCCACTATGAGGCGATGGCCGCCGGCCTGCCGGTCATTACCACCGACCGGGGCGGCAACGCCGAGGTGATGGAAGAGGGCGGCAACGGTCTGCTCGCCCGCCCCCACGACTCGGCCGCAGCGTTTGCCGCCTGCGTGGATTGCCTCCTGTCCAATCCCACCCTGCGGCACCGGATGGGTGGGCGTGGCCGGGAACTGGCCGAAAGCCGCTACTCATGGCCGCGGGTTGCCTCAGAGTTACTGCAAGTGCTGGAGGGGAGGGGCTGAGGTGGCCCGGTTTCTGGTGACCGGCGCGGCGGGGTTCATCGGGCGCCACATGGTTCGGCGGCTGACAGCCGGGGGGCATGACGTTGTGGCCGTGGACCGGCGGCCGGGGTTCGTGCAGGGAGACCTTCTGACTATGGATTTGGGCGGTCTGCTGGATGGGACCGACTACATCATTCATCTGGCGGGGCAGCCTGGGGTGCGGGAAAGCTGGTCGCAGTTTGCAGCATACAGCCGAGGCAATATCGAAGTGACCCAGCGACTGCTGGAGGCCCTGCGGGGCCGCCAGGGACTGCGCAAGTTCATCCTGGCCTCCACATCGTCCGTCTACGGGGCGGCGCCCATGCCCGCCCGGGAAGACAGTCCGCTGCTGCCGGTCTCGCCGTACGGTGCGACAAAGCTGGCCGCGGAGCAGCTCTGCGGCCTGTATGGGCGGATAGCGGGCATTCCCTGGCTCGCCCTTCGCTACTTCACCGTGTACGGTCCGGGCCAGCGCCCGGACATGGCTTTCACCCGGTGGCTGACCGCCGCCCGTGACGACACGCCTATACGGGTTTACGGTGCGGGCGACCAGATTCGGGACTTCACTTTCATCGATGATGTCGTTTCGGCAACGATCAAGGCGGCGCTGGTGCCCGCCTGCTCCATGGCGATCAACGTGGGCGGGGGCAGCCGCGTGCCCATTCGCGAGGCAATCCGCTCGATTGAGGCCATCGCCGGCAAGCCTCTGACCATCGAGCACTTGCCGCCGGCGCCCGGCGATATGGCGGTTACCTGGGCTGCGACTTCCCGGCTGGAGCGTGAAGTGGGCTTCGTTCCCGCCACGTCGCTTGATGACGGACTCCGCCGCCAGTACGAGTGGATTCTCAGAGGAGGAGACCCCCATGACGACTAGGAAGCCCGGCACTGTCTGCCTGGGCCTCCTGATGCAGCGGTGGTCTGCCCCGGAGCGCCCGTTCGGCAACCTGACCCCGTTCGCTCGTACGGTCTCACGGCTGGCGGAGGAAGAGGGCGTCTCGGTGCTGGTCATCGACCCGGATGACGTCGACCTGCGAAGGGGCCGGGTAAAGGGGCTGCGGCTCAGGCCCGGCGGCGGCTGGGTTCCGGCGGGGGGGACGCTGCCGGATGTGGTCTGGAACCGGTACTTCCGGCACGACCGGGAAGGGCTGCTGCAAGGCTTGCAGCGAAAGGGCGTCATGCCGATCAACGAAATCGGCCTCAACAAGTGGGAAGCCTATCGCCTCCTTCAGACCGACCCGATCCTCCAGGAGCACTTGCCTGAGACCTGCCTCCTCAGGAACGGCGAGGAGTTGAAAGAGATGACCGACCGTTATCCCGTGGTGTATCTCAAGCCAGTCGCCGGTTCCGTTGGGCGGGGCATCATCCGGGCCACCGCCAGGCCGACGGGGCTCACCCGCCTGGAGTACGTTTCCACCCGGACCGGGCTGCCCACGGTGGCCGAAGCGTCGCCGAAGCAGCTCGGACGGTGGGCCACGGTACGCAAAGGGAGCTATATCGTGCAGCGGGGGCTCGATCTCGCGGTGTTCTACGGCCGGTCCGCGGATATTCGGGTGCTGATGCAGAAAGATGGCGACGGCTGCTGGCAACTGACCGGCATGGGCGCCCGAGTGGCGGCAGCCGGACGTTTTACCTCGAACCTGCATACGGGTGGCAGTGGGGTGCCGCTCGGCCTCCTGTCCGAGGCCGTCTTCCCCACGGACCCTGACCGGCGGGAGAAGCTCGGTCCCGAACTGAAGGCTCTGGCATTCCGTACGGCGGGCCTGGTCGAATCGACCTTGGGCGCTATGGGCGAACTCGGGCTGGACTTCGGAGTGGATCGCAAAGGCAACATCTGGTACATCGAGCAAAACGCACAGCCCGGCCGGACGCTCTTTCAGCTCCTGGGCCGGGAGGACTTGTCGGAATTGGCCCATCGACGGCCCATCCAGTATGCACGCCACCTTGCTCTTGCAAAATCCGCCCGCGCGGCGGGGCATCAGGAGACATAACGGTCGGGCTCTGCATACGCTGTGGTGGGGATTTCGTTACGCCGCCCCCAGGCGGCCGTAACTCCCGGAGGAGGAAGCTCTGTGTCGGATACTCGGCTCCAAGAGATCGTCACGAAAGCGGTCGTTGGTCGGGCCGAACGCCGTATGTCCTGGAGCCATACGGTTCCGGCCGAGGGCATTACAGGCGTATACGGCGTCCGGGTAACGGACAGCGCCGTCGGCATCAAGGAAAACGATGGGCGCCCCGTGGTGGATATGATCGTAGATTGCGACCTGTGGTGCGGCACCCAGAAGAACACCAAGATGTTCTTCCCCTGATTGCCTCGGCGGGACATGGAAATGCCCGCAGGTCAGCCCTGGTACCCGGTTTTCCTGCCGCCGCAGTGTTGCGGGACCGCTGGATGTGATACGTTGGTAGGCAGAAGCTTCCCACACCTCTCGCCGGCCCGTGTACTACCAGACCCAGGAGGTGCCCGTTTTGGCTCAGAACCCCATGTGGCTCCGGTGGGCGCAGGAGATTCAGTCCATCGCCCAGGCCGGGCTGACCTACAGCCAGGACCCGTATGATCAGGAACGTTATGTGCAGCTGCGGCAGCTCGTCATTGAAATCTTGTCCCACCACACGTCCGTTCCTGAGGCGACCCTGGCCTCGGCAATCACCGCGGAGGACGGATACCTTACGCCGAAGGTCGATGTGAGGGCCGTGGTGTTCGATGCCCGGGGAAGACTGCTCCTGGTGCGCGAGAGAGGGGAAGGACTCTGGTCCTTGCCCGGCGGCTGGGCCGACGTGGGCGAGAGTCCTGGTGCAGCGGCCGCCCGTGAAGTCGCCGAGGAGTCCGGGTATCACGTACGCCCCGTGAAGGTGTTAGCCGTTCTCGACCGGGCCAAGCACGGACACCCGCCTTTGATCTGGTACGTGTACAGGCTGTTTTTCCGCTGTGAACTGGTCGCCGGTGAGCCCCACGACAGCATTGAGACGGACGGAGCCGGCTTTTTCGATCGGGAAAGCCTGCCGGCGCTTTCGTCCAGTCGTGTCACCGATGCACTCATTCGAAGGATGTTCGAACACTATGATCATCCTGAGCTTCCCACAGACTTTGACTGACGAGCGACAACGATAACCGGAGGGCGGCCAGTCAGGCCGCCCTCCGGTTATTGCTGGGTAGAACGTGAACCGCCCTAAGCGGACGCAACGCCCGGCATTCCTGCGGGCCTGAACATCCGCCGCGCCGAGCATCACGATTGAACGGTGCCCGAAAGTTAGCCTACAGAAAAAAAGTTGGCTTAGGGAAAGATTTTTGGTCAAAGCCATAGACAAAGACAGAAGAAAGTGGCATAGTAGGGGGCGAGAGCTAATGAGAATGAAAATCAATATCACAAATATCGAGTAGTACATGTGTGAAGGTGGTTGAACAAATGGGTATGCAGGTTACGCTGGAGACGGAAGTCAGGGCGGGCGACGCCAAGACGGTCAATGCTGCCCTGGAAGTCTTGGAAGGCAGGGCCAGGAAGTCGCTGCTGGCTCGGGTTGGCCCTTTCCTGGGCCCCGCCTTCGTGGCAGCCGTGGCCTACATCGACCCCGGCAACTTCGCCACCAACATTCAGGGCGGCGCCCAGTTTGGCTACCTGCTGCTCTGGGTCATCGTGGCGAGCAACCTCATGGCGATGTTCTTGCAGTCGCTCTCCGCCAAGCTCGGCATTGTCACGGGCAAGAACCTGGCGGAAGTCTGCCGGGACCAGTACAGCAAGCCGGTTGTCTGGGGCATGTGGGTGCTCATGGAGGCCGTCGCTATGGCGACTGACCTGGCGGAGTTCATGGGCGCCGCCCTCGGCTTCCAGTTGCTCTTCCATATCCCGCTGGCATGGGGTGCGGTCCTGGCAGGCATCGTCACCTTCGGCGCCCTTGCGCTCGAAAAGCGCGGCTTCCGGCCCCTGGAAGCCCTCATCGGCGCCCTGGTCGGCGTCGTCGCCCTGAGCTACGTTGTGGAAACCATCCTCGACAAGCCCGACTGGGGTTCTGTCGCTTATCACGCCGTCATGCCTGCGTTCCAGGGCACGGAATCGATTCTGCTGGCCGTCGGCATTCTCGGTGCCACCGTCATGCCGCACGTGCTCTTCCTGCACTCCGGGCTGACGGCAAACCGCATTACCACCCGCGACCCGGCCCTGACCAAGAAGCTCTTCAAGTTCAACCTGATTGACGTGGCCATCGCCATGGGCGTGGCCGGTCTGGTCAACGGGGCGATGCTCGTCATGGCCGCCTCCACGTTCCACCGCAACGGCATGGTCGGCATCGGCAGCATCGAGGAAGCCCACCAGACCCTGACCCCCTTGCTGGGCTCCGCCTCGTCGGTGGTCTTCGGCATCTCGCTGCTGGCTTCAGGCCTCTCGTCGTCGGTGGTCGGCACCATGTCGGGCCAGGTAATCATGCAGGGCTTCCTGCACCGGGAGATCCCGGTCTGGCTCCGCCGGGCCGTCACCATGGCTCCGTCCTTCATCGTCATCTTCCTGGGCTTCGACCCGACCCGTACGCTGGTCATCAGCCAGGTCGTGCTCAGTTTCGCTCTCCCGTTCGCCATCATCCCGCTGGTGCGGTTTACGTCACGCAAGGACCTGATGGGCGACATGGCCAACTCCCAACTGACCAACGTCCTTGGCGCCGTGGTGGCGACCATCATCTGCAGCCTGAACGTCTACTTGCTGTACCGGACTCTCGCGGGCGCCTGAGTCACATCGCCCATTTTCGGCTGGCCCCAGCGTTGGCTCCGGATCACGCGGCGGGAGGATCCGGGCCCCAATTGAAGCTCGCGCCAGGTAGTCTGCCCAGACGCGGAGCCCCTGTGCCACCCGTTCCGGATCGATCACTTCTGTCTCTTTCACTCGAAAGACGACCCTGGCCTTACCGCTATTGCTCATTGCCAGCCCCCAGTCGAACGCACTTTGACAAGGGTATTCGCGGTCTCTCTTGTCCTATCCCGACGGAACACTCTCCCTGACCCTCACGTTACGGCATGGTCCACAGTCAAGGCTTTATGCCGCCCGGCCCGGACGGTCATGCTCCGGATCCGATCATCTCCATGAGCCAATTGCCGCACTACAGCCCGATTAGCAAGGCGTGGCGGTCGATGTGTTCGGCTTACCTTGTGCCCGGGAGACCCGCAGGGGCTGGCCGGCATGGACGGCTACACCGGCTTCCCGCCGACAGCCAGGTCACGTCGATCTCGGCCACAGGCTCCCCGGGCCGGCGGTAGGCGACCAACGTGTCGATGAAGAACCGCAGCACGCTCTTCTTCTCCGCCGGCGTCAGGCGCTCCCACTGGTCCACCCGGCTCAGCTGCTCCTGCACCAGCTCCCCCTCGCGCTCCTGGTCATGGTACTGTGCAATGGCGGCCGCCACCTCCTGGCGCCGCTCCCGGAGCACGGCGGCTTCCTGCTCGAGCTCGCTTTTCAGCTCCCGGTATTCCTCAGCCGCAATGCGGTCCGTCCGGTAATCCCGGCGGACCTTCTTTTCTTGATCTCCCAACTCGCCTAGCCGCCGGTCTACCTCTGCTAGCTCCGCCTCGCGGAGGCGACGCTCTCCGACTCGGCCGGCCATGATCTGCTCCAGAAAGGCCTCCTGCGCCGCTTCCCTGCCGAAGCGATCGCGAACCCGCTGTTCGATCTCCGCGTCCAGCTCCGCCATGGGAATCGGGGCGCAAGCGCACTTCTCCGGCCCCTTCAGCCGCTTTCCGATGCAGCAGTAGTTGAAGGCCCGCGTTTTCCGCCGCGCTCCGAACTGCTCCTTCACATATAGCCCATATCCACACCGGCAGCGGGCGAGCCCGCTGAGGAGGTAGGGGGAGGAGTTCGCTCTCCCTGATGGTTTTCCCGGCCCCCGCCGGCGCCTGAGCCGCATCTGCTGAGCCATCTGAAAGACTTCGCGCTCGATCAGCGGCGGGATAAACGCGCTATTCTCCACCACCACCGGCTCGGCGCCGACCAGGGCCGGAGCCCCGTCTTCCTTGCCATAGCGCGGATTCCGGGCGGTCTTGCCATAAACCATATCGCCGGCATAGGCCGGGTTCCGGAGCATATACAGGACAGCTTTGTCGCTCCAGAGTCCGCCGTTTCGGTGGGGCGTGCCCGCAGCGTTCAGCGCGCCCGCAATCGCCTTCGCCCCTAGCCCGGCATTGCAGAGCCGGAAGATCTCCCGCACGATCTCTGCTTCCGTCTCCACAACCTCGAGCGCCCCGCGCCTGATTGGCGAATGCCGGTAGCCGTACGGTGCGATGGCCGAGGGCTTATACCCCTCCTGCGCCCGGCGGCGGCGCCCCGCGACGGTGCGCTCGCGGATCACGGAACGCTCCCACTCCGCATAAGAGACCAGCAGGTAGAAGAACTGCTTCCCCATGGCCGTGGTAGTGTCGATGGGCTCCCGGGCCGACTTCAGGTGCGTCCGGCCGTCCCATTCCTCCAGGACCAGGTTGACCGTGTCGATGACAGACCGGCTCAGCCGGTCGACCTTGAAGACGACCACACAGTCGACCCGCCCGAACTTGACCGCCTGCCGGAGCCGGGTGAGGGCGGGGCGGTCCAGGTTGCCGCCCGAATACCCGTCATCCACAAAGGTGAGCTCCTCGCTGACCTGCCAGCCCTGGCTCAGCAGGTAATGCCGGCAGCCGTCCAACTGCACTTCAAGGGTCGTGCCGTCGCCCTGGTCATCGGTCGACCAACGGATATAGATGGCCACCCGGCCGCCGTCAATCTGCTTTGCCCCTGCTGACATAGTCCTGCCCCCCGCACTCAACATACGAGGTAAGTAAAGTCAGCATACCAAGGTCATCCGGTGCACCTGCCGTGGCACCGAGACCATGGATGTGAAGACGGTCGGTCAGGTCCTGGGCGACCTCGACATGAACGTCAAGATGGCCAGTTCCGCCCGGGCAACCGGGGTCACCGTCGGCGACGGGCAGATCACCCTCTCCCTGGAATCCGACGTGATCGTCGAGATGTCCGCCCTGACCCGGATGTGGGTCAAAGCATACGACTTGGACGGAGTGGAAATCCTGGGCGATCTTGACGATCTCTCGGGCAGCGACTCCAGTTCCAGCTCAAGCTCCAGCTCTAGCAGCAGCAGCAGCTCCAGTTCTGACTCTGGCTCGGGCGAGTGACCACGGCAGGCCCGGGGACCAGTGCCCAGTACCCATGCGCAAGAGGGAGGGCGTCCTCGCCCTCCCTCCGCATTTGGGTGATCTTCAAACGAAACACATTGATAATCCCGGACTAAACGAACAATGCACCGGTTCTTTCCGTTAATCAATGTGCAGATGGAAGGGAGTTGAAGGAAGGGTCGGACCGTTTCCGGCCGTAACTCCTGGCCGACGGAAACGGTTCGAGCCTGACGAAACGAGGAGGTGCCCGCATGCAGGACGGAACGCTGATTCTCCGGGACGTGGAACTCCGGTTGCGGGCGCTGGCTGAAGTGCGCCAGCTGCGGACCCTGGTCTCCGGCGTCCTCGCGCAGCTGCAGGAAGCAAAGCTGAAGGCCGCGCAGGCTGAAGCCGGCAGCGCCCAGGAGCAGCAGTTCCTGAAGGAAGCGGCCGAAGCCAGCGCCCGGCTCGCGGTCACGAAGGAAAACCTGTACGCAGCGGAACGGGAGCTACGGCGCACGGCCTATCTCCTTGATATTCTTTCCGAATAATTGGAAGCAAACACTTGTTTTCCCACAGCGAAAACCATATAATGGGGTTACCGTCCCTGTGACCGCTTTGAACCCAGACCGGCCGCGAAAAGGAGCGATGTGTCATGGCTGCTGCTCAGGAAGGCCCTGAAAGCCTGCGGGAACGGGCCCGTCGTGCCCTGTTGGACAACCCCGACCCGGCCCTGCCGGTCGTGACGCATCCGGGGGCCGCTCTGGCGGCGGAACCTTCCTCAACATCGGAGCAGCTCGAACAGCGGCTCAAGGCCATTCAACTCGTGCGCGACCTGGAGCCCCGCCGCGCCTGTTATGCAGACCGGGTCAAAGAATTGTCACGGTCGCTCACTCAGCTTCCCGATCATTCGGTTCACTTTCGAACGGTGCTGGACCGGCTGCGGGAAGCGCACTCCGAATGGCAGGTGCTGGAAGAGAAGCTGCAGGCGGCGCACTACGTCATCCGGTCGACACAGTGGCTGGTAGACCTGCTGGCGGACCCTTTCGGATCTGACCGGGAGGTGGCCGGCAGTGAAGGCTAGTCAGCTCTCCTTCGCTTTGCAGGTGGCTGCCGGGCAAAATGGCTTCCTGCGGCGCCCGGCGGCGGACGCTGAACGCTGCGGCCGCCTGTTGCAGCAGGCCGGCCGGGCGGCAGCCGGAAAAGCGCATCCTTTTGTTGCACGGGGCATAGATACGTGCTAATGTGGTTATCAACCGAATCTCGGGACGGAGTAAGGGAGAGTCCCGCCCAGCGATGCTGTCTTGCACAGCACCGCCGGGCGGGTTTTGGTTTTTACTAAAGAGGGTGGGGGGGCCGCCTACATGAGCAGTCGTGCAGCCATGCAGGCCCGATGCAGCGAAGTGACCCGATACGATCTGTTGATCATCGGCGGCGGAATTACCGGGTGCGGCGTGGCCTATGAGGCGGCGGCGCGGGGCGCCCGCGTGCTGCTCCTGGAAAGCCGGGACTTCGCGTTCGGCACCAGCAGCCGTTCGACCAAGCTAATCCACGGGGGCATCCGCTACCTGAAGCATGCGGATTTCAGGCTCGTCCGTGAAGGGGTCCACGAGCGGCAGAATCTGATCGCAGCGGCTCCGCATCTGGTGCATCCGGTGCGGTTTGTGTATCCGGTCCACCCGGGCGACCCGGACCCGCTCTTCCTGCTCCGGTGCGGGCTGATTCTCTACGACCTGTTTGCCGGCGCGCAGAACTTGCTCAAGCATCAGGTACTGGGACCCCGCGCCCTTTGTGAAGAGGAGCCCCTGATCCGGGCGGAGGGCTTGACGGGCGGAGCGCTGTACGCCGACTGCCTGACCGACGATGCCCGCCTGACCATCGAAGTTGCAAAAGCGGCCGCTCAGGCGGGGGCGGTTCTGCTCAACTACACTGCGGTGGCCCGCTTCCTTTACGATGAGGCCGGGCGCACAGAGGGCGTCGAGGCGGCAGATCAGCTGACGGGTGAGACTTGCACGTTTAGAGCCGGTGCGATTCTGAACGCCGCCGGCCCCTGGGCGGACCAGATTCGCCAGTTGGATGAACCGGGCTGCCGTCCGGTGCTGCGGCCCACCAAGGGCGCCCACCTGACCGTGCCGCACGGGCGGCTGCCCATCCAGCGCCCGGTTGTCATGCACGGCACCGACCGGCGCATGATGTTCGCCGTCCCCCGCGACGGCTTTACCTACCTGGGCACCACGGACACCGACTGCAAAGATGACCCGGGCGCCGTCCGCTGCGACCGGGCAGACGTGGCCTACATACTGGATGCGGCCAACCTGATCTTCCCGACCGCCCGCCTGACGGAAATGGATGTCGTGTCGACCTGGGCAGGTCTGCGGTCGCTGGCTGCCACGTCAGAGACGGCCGGCCCGAGCCAGGTCTCCCGGGACTACAAGCTGCACAGGTCGCGTTCGGGTCTCTTTTCCGTGGCCGGCGGCAAGCTGACGGCGTTCCAGGCCATGGCACGCTCCATCGTCCGCCAGGTGCTGCCCGGGGCGCCGCAGCACGACGTTCAGCTGGTGCTGGCCGGTGCCGCCCCGGCGCCCGGTGCTGCCGAGGCCGGGGCCCTCGGACGCGAGTATGGGCTCGGGGCCGCCGAGGTGCTTGAGCTATGGTCGCGCCACGGCGCCCAGACGGAAGAGGTGCTCAAGTACTTGCCCCCGGACTTCTTGGGTGGACGGGTTCCCATGCTGGCCGCCGAGGCTGCCTATGCCGCGGAGCACGAATTCGCCGCCACCCTGACCGATGCGCTTCACCGGCGGACTGCTCAGCTGCTCTTCAGCCGGGACCACGGACTGGACGCCGCTCCGGCTGCCGCTGCGGCCATGGGCGCCCATCTGGGCTGGACAGAGGCGGAACAGGCAGCTCAGGTGGCGACGTACCGGCAGGAGGCCGAGCAGATGATGGCCTGGCGTCGCTAGCCTAGTGCGGTGCCGCCGGGAGCCGGTTGGTCCTGGCTACATCCTGCAGGAAGCGGGCGCTCTGCTTGGGCGTCCGTTTCTGCGTCTTCGTGTCAACGTGGACGATGCCGAACTTCTGCGTGTAGCCGAGGCTCCATTCGAAGTTGTCCAGGAAGCTCCAGGCGAAATAGCCCTTCAGATTTACCCCGTCGCTGATCGCCTTGTGGCAGGCGGCAAGGTGCCCGCGGTAATACTCGACCCGCTTCGGATCAGCCACTTCACCGGCCTCGCTGACCGCATCGTTGTAGGCTGCACCATTTTCCGTTATGTACAGGGGAATATCGCCCCAGTCCTGCTTCATGCGCGTCAGCACGTCATAGAGGCCCTGGGGATAGACCTCCCACTTCATCGTCGTCATCGGCTCTTTGGCGTCGACCGTGCCAAAATCCAGGAACGGACTGCGGGCTTCAAAGGCCGTCTCGGGGTGGTAGTAATTGAGGCCCAGCCAGTCAATCTTCTCCCCGATGACCGCCGCATCATCCGGGCGGACGTAATCCATGGGGTCGTACCGCTTCCGGTACTCCGCCAGCATATCGGCGGGGTAGGCGCCTTTGAAGACGGCGTCGGCAAACCAGCGGTTCTGCATGCCGTTCCGGCGCCGGGCGGCGGCAACATCGGCCGCACTCTTCGAGCGAGGGTAGATGGGCCACATGTCAAGGACGATGCCAATCGCTGCTCCTCGGGGCGCCGCAGCCCGGAACGCCCGCACCGCCTGGCCGTGGGCCAGCATGGTGTTGTGCGCCGCCCGGAGCGTCTGCTTCCAGTCTTGCACCGCCGGCGGATGGACTCCCCAGAGATGGCCGCAGAAGGCGACTTCCGCCGGCTCGTTGATGGTGCACCAGAACGGCACCTGGTCACCCAGAGCCCGGAAGACGATGTCGCCATACTCGGCGAACCTCTCCGCCGTGTCCCGGTTCTGCCACCCGCCCTGGTCCATCAGCGCCTGGGGCAGGTCCCAGTGGTAGAGTGTGGCGCTTGGTGTGATCCCCCGCGTGTGCATGCCCTCAATCAGCCGCTTATAAAAGTCGAGCCCCTTCGGGTTGACGGCGCCGGTGCCGGCGGGCTGAATGCGGGTCCAGGCGATGGAGAACCGGTACGCCGTCAAGCCAAGAGCGGTGATCAGGTCGAGGTCCTGCTCCCAGCGGTGGTAGTGGTCACAGGCGACATCGCCGCTGGAGCCGTCGGCAATCCGGCCGGGCGTATGGCTGAACCGGTCCCAGATCGATTCGCCCTTGCCGTCTTCGTTCCAGGCGCCTTCCACTTGATAGGCGGACGTGGCGGCTCCCCACAGGAAGCCCTCAGGGAAGGTGAGGGGAGCGGGGGCGGCCGCCGGACCATCCGCCTTGAGCGCCGGCCGTGAGCACCCGTGAAACAGCCCCCCGGCGGCCATAGCCGCAGCGGCGGTTCCAGCCAGCCGTAGGAACTGGCGGCGTGATTGCATTGCGATCATGTAGATCCCTCCCGTCTAGTCTGCGGAAACGTTTCCGGAAGTCAGCGCGCTGAAACACGCCCGAGGCGTCAACGACGGCCCTATAGCCCGTTCAATCAGCTCTTTTCCGAAAACGTTTTCGTCCCGGTCTAGAGGAACTCCTGCTGCTGGCAGAAGTTTTGCTCGGAGGGAAGAAGACACATTAACCGCGGAGGCAGTAAGAATGCCTCCAAAATGCTTAGAGCTTCTCCACCACGCCCTTGATCAACTTTTGGAACCGTGGCTTGGTCCGGTTCGCCGTCTCCACCACCTGCTCATGGGTCAGGTGAATCGGCGCATCCGGCAAGGCCATGTCGCTGATACATGCAATGCCCAGCACCTGCATGCCCATGTGGGCGGCAGTCACCACTTCCGGCACCGTCGACATGCCCACGGCGTCGCTGCCCAGAGCCCGGAGCATCCGCAGCTCGGCGCTGGTGTTATAGCACGGCCCGGAGATGGGGGAGTAAACGCCCGTGCGCAGCACAAAGCCCAGGCCGGCGGCTACTTCGGCCGCCAATGCCCGCAGGGCCGGCGTATAGGCGCCCACCATGGCCGGGAACCGCGGCCCCAGGCGATCCTCATTCGGCCCGCGCAGAGGATCCTCACCCATCATGTTGATATGGTCGACGATCAGCATCAAATCCCCGGCGGCAAACTCCGGATTCAGCCCGCCGCAAGCGCAGGTCACGACGAGCGTTTCGCACCCGAGCGCTTTGAGCACACGGGTGGGGAAAGTCACCTGCTGCATGGTGTACCCTTCGTAATAATGAACCCGGCCCTGCATGGCGACCACCTGCTGCCCCCGCAGGGTACCGATCACCAACTGCCCGGCATGCCCGGACACGGTGCTGACGGGAAAATGCGGAATCTCCCCGTACGGAATTCGGACAGCCCCCTCAATCTGATCGGCCAGATCGCCAAGGCCCGAGCCCAAAATGAGGCCGACGGAAGGCGACACGGCCGTACGCGCCGCAACCGCCGCCCGTGCCTCTTCCATGCGCGTGAGCAGGTCAGACAACGTGAGCACCTCGCTTGCAACATAATCCCGGAACTCCAAACATAGCACATGCGTGATTCAGATTCGGTATGCTCCTCCCGCTTCCTGCTCATACGTGGAGGTGACCTTGCGCGGCTCCACCTCTTGAAAAAGATTCCAGTCTATAATACACTTAGCTCAAGGGTTTTCCAGATTCTTCCCGAGGGGGTGCTTCTGTATATCTCTCTAACAAAGTTTTGCCAGGCGGAAGGAAACGGCGGTACCTGACGACGAAATACCCGACATTCTGGGTCAGGGCTCGCACTGGTGGCGTGGGCGCATACTAAGACGGCGACATAGGGGCATCACTGCGAAGGAGGCGATGGTACGTGTGGCAGGTCATTTACATCGCTCCGAACAAACAGGCGGCTGAGCAGTTAAGAGACGCGCTCTCACGGGAGGGCATCCTGGTCAGCCTGAGGGCCACCGGTGTCTCCACCAACGGCGGGAACACCCACGTGGAACTCCTCGTTCCTCAGGGGGAAGCGCGGGAAGCACACGAGATTTTGAACGAGGCATTGGGGCGCACTCGTTTTAAGAAGTAACCACTGTAGTTAGGAGTCGACGCAAGTGTTAAAGAAGATCGGTGTTTTGACATCCGGCGGCGACGCGCCGGGTATGAACGCAGCGATTCGCGCTGTCACCCGCAGGGCGATCACGCTGGGCATGGAGGTTATCGGAGTCCGGCGGGGCTACGCCGGACTCATTTCCGGCGATTTTGTTCCGCTCACGGTAAGTTCGGTCGGTGATATCATCACCCGGGGCGGCACCATCTTGCAGACGGCCCGCAGCGAGCGCATGAAGGAGCCCGCCGGCCAGGCGGAGGCCCTGGCGCAGGCCCGGTCCGCCGGCATGGAGGGTCTGGTCGTTATCGGCGGCGACGGCTCGTTCAAGGGTGCCCACAAACTGACCAACCAGGGGCTGCCGTGCATCGGCGTTCCTGGCACGATCGACAACGACATCTACGGCACTGACAAAACCATTGGTTTCGACACCGCCGTCAACACCTGCCTGGACGCCATGCGCAAAATTCGCGACACCGCCACCTCTCACGACCGGACCTTTGTGCTGGAAGTGATGGGCCGCGACAGTGGCTGGATCGCCCTGGCCGCCGGTCTCGCCGGTGGCGCCGAGTCGATTCTGATCCCGGAAAACCGGGTCAGCATGGACGAAGTGGTTACCCGGCTTCAGCGTGGCGCAGAGCGGGGCAAGCGGCATTCATTGATTGTGGTGGCCGAAGGCGTCGGCAGCGGGTTCAAGATTGGTGAGGAGATCATGAAAGCGACCGGTTTCGACACCAGGGTGACGGTGCTGGGCCACATTCAGCGCGGGGGCTCGCCGACGGCGATTGACGCCATGCTCGCCAGCCGTCTCGGTGCGAAAGCGGCCGAGCTATTGTATGAAGGCCAGGGCGGACTCTTCGTCGGCGTACTGGCGGGTGAACTCGTTACGCAGCCTCTGGAGAACGTGTTCGATAAAAGCAAGGGTGTCTCCCGGGAACTGGTAGACCTGGCTGAGACGTTGTCGATTTAGAGTGTAAGCAAAGGGGTACGAAAGGTATGCGCAGGACGAAGATCGTGGCGACGGTAGGGCCGGCCAGTGACAAGCCGGAAGTCCTGGTCAAGCTGCTGCAGGCGGGGGTTAACGTTTTCCGTCTCAACTTCAGCCACGGCACCCAGGAGGAGCACCAGCGGCGCATTGAGTTGATTCGGGAAGTGGGCCGGGGCGTCGGCCGTCCGGTCGCGATCATGATCGACCTCAAGGGGCCCGAGATCCGCATCGGCACATTTGAGAACGGGAAAATCGCCTTGAAAGAGGGCGACCCCTTCACGTTGACCACCGTGCAGACGGTCGGCAACCAACAGAGAGTCTGGGTGCAGTACCCGGACATTACGAAGGATGTGCCGCCCGGCGGCTACCTGCTCCTGGACGATGGCAACATCACCTTACAGGCTTTCGACGTGACCGAGACCGAAATCAAAACCAAAGTCATCGTTGGCGGGCCCCTCTCCGACCGCAAGAAAATCAACCTGCCCGGTGTCAAAGTCAGTCTGCCCCCACTGGCCGACAAGGATATTGCTGATATCCGGTTTGGTGTGCGGCACAACGTGGATTTCATCGCCGGCTCCTTCATCCGCAAAGCGGGCGATGTGCTGGAAATCCGGCGGGTCATTGAAGAAGCCGGCGGCCATCAGCACATCATCTCCAAAGTTGAGAGCCAGGAAGGGTTCGACGAGCTGGAATCGATCCTGCAGGTATCCGACGGCCTGATGGTCGCCCGCGGCGACCTGGGCGTCGAAGTGCCAACCGAAGAAGTTCCCCTCATGCAAAAGTGGATGATTGAGCGCTGCAATCTGATGGGTAAGCCGGTCATTACCGCCACCCAGATGCTCGAGTCGATGGTGACCAAACCCCGGCCCACCCGGGCTGAAGCCTCCGATGTGGCCAACGCCATCATGGACGGCACGGACGCCATTATGCTCTCCGGCGAGACCGCCGCTGGACAGTACCCCGTTGAGGCCGTCAAAACCATGCATACCATCGCCCAGCGGACCGAGAACGCCCTCGACTACGAGGGTATCCTCAGCAAAAAGCGCCGCGCAGGGCATCTCGATACGGTCACCGAGGCGATCTCTCACGCCACCGTTACCACCGCCGCCGACCTGGGCGCTGCGGCCATCGTGTCGGCCACCCGGTCCGGTTTCACCGCCCGCATGGTCTCGAAGTTCCGGCCGTCCTGCCCCATTATCGCCGTCACGTCCGACCGGGCCGTGGCGCGCAAGCTGCAGTTGGTCTGGGGCGTCACCACCGTCATCAAGGACGAATCGCACGACACGGACTCCTTGATTGACCGGGCCGTGGAAGGCGCCCTGGAGTCCGGCATCGTCAAGAACGGTGACCTGGTGGTGATCACGGGCGGCATCCCCGTTGGGGTGCAGGGCTCCACCAACCTGATCAAGGTCCATACCGTGGCCGATATCCTGGTCAAGGGCACCGGCATCGGCCGGACTCCGGTGACAGGCCGGGTCCGGGTCGTCTTCAGCGAAGCCGACCTGGGCGAGGTACTGGACGGCGACATTCTGGTCACCCGGTCCACCGACATCGAGTCTATTCCGGCCATGGAAAGGTGCGGCGGCATCATTACGGAGGAAGGCGGCCTGACGTCGCATGCGGCGGTGGTCGGGCTCTCGCTGGGCAAACCCGTCATCGTCGGCGCCAAGGGCGCCACGAACCGCATCATGGACGGGACGATTGTCACGCTGGACGTACAGCACGGCATCGTCCTGCGTGGCAAGGCGACGGTGCGCTAGCCATGGCCAAAGTCCTATCAACCATTCGCGTCCGCTACGCCGACACCGATGCCATGGGCGTCGTCTATCACGCCAACTACCTGGTCTGGTTCGAAGTGGGACGGGGCGACTTCATGCGGGAAGTCGGGATTCCGTATACCGAGTTTGAGAAGCGGGGCATTTTTGTGCCCGTCATTGAGGCTCACCTCCATTACAAAGCATCAGGCCGCTACGATGAAGTGTTGACCGTGGAGACGACCGTGGCCGAGCTGAGCGCGGCGAAAGTCAAGTTCGGCTACCGAATCATGCGGGATGCCGACCTGCTATGCGAAGGCTACACCGTCCATGGGTTCGTCGCAGGCGGGCGGCCTGTTGCGCTGCCAAAGGCGGCGCCCGACCTGTACGAAGGGCTGCGCGTACATCTGTAAAGTCATGGAAGTCCCGAACACCCACCGGTTCGGGACTTTCGTCTATCCTCACCGCCTTTTGGTGCATTCGCAGCCGTACTCGCCCCCTGCGCGGGGACGTCTGAAGTTACAGGAAGTGTGTGACCGCCGTCACTACCGCAGGGTCTAGATTGGTCAATAATGAACGGGACAGACTAAATAGTATGCCGCCCTTACACGGGCCTCGGGAGGAACAGCAGAATGGCCGTAACCCGCGAGCAGGTTTTGGAAGCTCTCAAATCCGTCAACGATCCGGAGTTGCATCGGGACGTCGTCGAGCTTGACATGGTTAAGGATATCGGCATTGACGGTGGCCATGTCACCGTTACGATTAACCTCACTGTCAAGGGCTGCCCCCTCAAGTTCAAATTCGAGCAGGATGTCGAAGCGGCCCTGAAAAAGATTCCCGGCGTGGAGAAGGTGACCACGCATTTTGGCGCCATGACCGATGCGGAAAAGGCTGCCGTAGCTGCGAAGCTGCGCGGCGGCGGCCCGGCGCAGGCCAATCCGCAGGCTCAGACCACCGTAGAACTGGCCAGCCGGACGACCATCATTGGCATCGCTTCCGGCAAGGGCGGTGTCGGCAAGTCGACGACCACCGTCAACCTGGCCGTTGCGCTCAAGAAGCTCGGCCATGAAGTCGGCATTATCGACGCTGACATATACGGCTTCTCGATTCCCCGCATGATGGGCAACATGGCCCGCCCCGAGCAGCTTGACGAGTCCACCCTGTTGCCAGTCTGGGCGCACGGTGTGCGGTTCATCTCCGCCGGCTCCCTCGTGCCCGAGGATCAGGCGATCATCTGGCGCGGCCCCATGCTCGGCAAGATGATCGAGCAGTTCCTTACAAATGTGCAGTGGGGGAAGATTGACTACCTGCTAATCGACCTGCCCCCCGGCACCGGCGATGTGGCCCTGTCCATCGCGCAGATGTTGCCCAACACCGACCTCGTCCTCGTCACCACGCCGCAGGCTGCCGCCGCGAACGTCGCCACCCGCGTGGGCACCATGGCCCAGAAGACCCACCAGCGGGTTCTGGGAATTGTGGAAAACATGGCGTACTTCATCTGCGACAACTGTGACAAGAAGCATGAGATCTTCGGCAAGGGCGGTGCCCAGGCGCTGGCGGCCAACCTCGGGACCGACGTGCTGGCGCGCGTTCCTCTGGTGGGCGACGTGCGGCTCGGCTCAGACGTCGGCGATCCTATCGTGGCCGACAAGGAAGACCATCCGGCCTCGAAAGCATATCTGGAAGCGGCCCGCCAGATTGTCCAGAAGGCTCCCCCCAAAGTATGGTCCGATGAACTCCGGATGCTGTAGCCACTGGCCGCTGACCGCCCCTCCGCCTATGCGTTAGGTGGAGGGGTGTTCTGCCTTTCCCGTGTAGTTTTTACATAGATTGCAGGAGTTTCGGCCTGCGGGAGATAACACCTCGCAGGAAGAGAGGGGGAAGGAATCCGTGAAAGTTGATGTGCTGTATCAGCCCAGCTACTCGCTGGCCGTTGTGACGGTCGACCCCGGCGAGGAGGTCCATGCCGAATCCGGAGCGATGGTCTCCATGAGCCCCAACATGACGCTGCAGACGGAGATGAAGGGCGGCTTCCTGGGCGCCCTGGGCCGGTCGGTCCTGGGCGGCGAGTCGTTCTTCACCAGCAAGTACCGGGCCGAGGGCGGACCGGGCGAATTGACACTGGCGCCTTCCCTGCCCGGCGATGTGACGGTACTGGAACTGCAGGGGCATGTCATGTACCTCAAGTCCGGCGCCTACCTGGCCGGGTCAGGGAATCTGTCCATTGACAGCAAGTGGGGCGGATCGCGGGGCTTCTTCGGCGGCGGCGGGCTCTTTCTGCTGAGAATCCAGGGGCATGGCCCGCTGATCTTCAACACGTACGGCGCCCTGCACTGGAAACAGCTCGGGCCGGGCGAGCGGTACGTGGTGGATACGGGGCATGTCGTGGCATTTTCCGACGGCATGGCGTTCCAGGTCAAGAAGGCGGCGACGGGGCTGTGGAACACCCTCGCCAGCGGCGAAGGACTGGTGTGCGAGTTCACCGGCCCGGGGCTTCTGTACATGCAGACCCGGTCGGAGCAGGCGTTCCTGGGCTGGCTGATTCCGAAGATCCCGAGCAAGAGCAGCTAATCACACGGAGAGGACCCCTTGGGGGTCCTCTTCTTTTTGTAGACGGCGTTTGCTAAGGAAGACTAAATTTCCCTCAACGGCAAAGTAGCCCTAAATAATTGTGACCCACACTTCGACAATTAGTGTGAAGGGTTCTACCTAAGATGCTAGAATTGTCTATTGGTATGTGTAATCATCGTCAGTAACCGTCCAAACGGGACGATAGTCCCTTGTTTTCCGCCAGATGGGCCATTGTTCCAAGCTAGACATTGATTTAGTACTGACGTATAATATTTTTGGTATCATTCTATCCATTTATTACGCCTTCGACAGTTTTTGCGGTTCGAACAGGAGGGCGGGACCGTGACGCGAAAGTGGCTCGCTCTGCTCCTGGTGATCCTCGGTGGCATCGGCCTGATGCCCTACCTGCAGAACACATTGGCGTTGAGCGAGGGATACGTCAAAGGGAATTCCACCGAACAGAGCACATACGCTGTGACAGCGATCAGCAGCACAAACCAACTGGTAGTCTGCACGTCCCAACCAATTATCGTCCGCCGCGGCAGCCCCCTTTCCGGGGCATTCCGGTGCTGGACCAATTACAACGCTCCGATTGACCTTGAGTGGGAACTGGCCGACCCAGCCAACCCGCTAATCCTTTCCGTATCCACCCCCAGTCCCGTTACTTTGCGATCTACCGACACGGGCTTGGCGCTTTGCCGGTCCGCTTCCGTACGGGCGCGCCAGGTAGACCAAGACACAACCGGGACCGTCGTGTTCAGAGGCAAGAGCCCGCTGACAACTACGGACTTCTATGTCGAGGTTAACTTCCCGGTCACGGTCACGGTAAAGGTCAAGAACCAGGGAATTGGTTGGAGTTGCCCGTAAGGAGAGACGGAAAATGCGTCTGATGGTCGCACTTGCGATGTTCCTGGCGGCGGTGCTGACCCTGACAAGTACGCTGGCCTTGGAGTCAGCCCAGGTCACAAGCGGCCAGACTGTGACCGTTACCACGACGGGTAGTGCGCTGCTCGCCCTGACCCCCGGCACCGGCGACGGCAACGCGGCGTCCACTGCCTATGTGTCCGGCACTACCGGAGCCCTGGTACTTGATTTCACCCGTGGGTACGGCTCCGGTTCGGGATACGCCTTTGCAGCAAACCGTGCGGGCGCGGCCTACAAGGACTTAATCAAGTATAAAGGTTTATTTAAGATCACCAACAACAGCATGGACACGCAGTGTATTTCAGTCTATGTTCCAGCGGGGAACGCAGCGGATTTGGATGCGGTTTACATTCGAACGGCCGGGGAAATCGGGACGGATGGGTGGAAAGTGGCCGGCACCGGGGGTGCCAGGGTTAGTTGCCGTCCGACCGTGACCGCCGGAACGCAGGTCCTGGTTGATTTCTGGTGGCGTATTTCCACGAGTGAGTCGGGTGTTGGATCTGCTTCCTTCGACGTTTGGGTGGAGGGCAAGCGATAGTCCTTTTTTCGGCACGCAACTTTTGAAGTGGAGGAAATTGGAATGAAGAGCCGTCTTCTGGGACTCGCAGTTGTGTTGGTTGCTCTTGCAGTTATCATCAATGCCTTGGCCCTACAGCAAGCGGATATCACAAGTACATTCACTGTATCCGTTGTCGGAAGTGGATCGGCACTCATCGCGATCGCGGCGGATACTGACGGGGCGCAGGACGGTGACATCGGCGTAGATGATACCACCAGCGGCTACGCCATGCTTACTGTTGACACGGGGCTACAGCCTGGATCCACGTATGTGTTCGAGAAAGCCTTCGAAATTGTTAACAACTCTGGCGACACAGTAGATATCACGCTGCCCGCCGACGTCTACCACCCGCAGCAGTCGGGCTACACCGCCAAGGTCAGCTTCGCGGTCGCGTCGGGTGACAGCCTTAGTGACGTGGTCCCAACGGGAGAAGTGGGCGTGAAGATGACGATTGAGCTAACCAAGGATCATGATGTTTCGGTGGATCCCGAGCTGGACTTTGTCATCACGGCCGCCAGAAGCACGCCTTGATGATCTATGATCAGCCGTGTCATCAACACCATCATATGGCTGCTGGTGGCCGGCAGCGTGGCCATCATTCTGGGCGGTCTCTCTGGCCGCCCAGTCCTCTTGGCAGCCGTACCAACCGGTTCCATGGTCCCGGTTCTGAACCCGGGCGACATGATTCCCGTGGTTCCCTACTTTGGCGGAACGCTTGAATTGCATGACATCATCGTCTTCCGGACAGAGAAGGACACCAACTGGATTGTCCACCGGATTGTGGCCGGAGACAATGAGCTGGGGTTCGCTACACGTGGCGATGCAAACCGCCAAAACGACCCATACCGGGTCTTTCCGGACGACGTGGTCGGCACCGTGCCTCAGATCGGCACCAAGGCGCTTCGCATCCCGCGGGTCGGTCTGCTCAGTCTTGAACGCAGTCCCCTTTCCAACCCCCTGGTCGCCGGCGTCGCACTGATTTTTGGCATGTACTTGATTGCCTCCGACGCGCGGGCGGGCCTAAGGGTCGTTCGTGGAAGCTTCCGGATTGGGCGGCTGGCCCAAAAGCGCCCTTCCCCGAGGGTAACGCTTGGTCTATATATTGGGCTTGTGCTAGCCACCTACGTCATTACGGCGGCGACCCAGTGGACGCTTGGGAGCGAGCAGGTCACAAAATATCGGGTGGTCGAGAGCAAGAGCACGAACATTCGGCTGAAGGACCTGTACTACCTTACGCAGACCAAGAGTGAGAATATCACCTTTAAGAATCCTTCGCCGCTGCCTCTGGTGGTCGGACTGGGGTCGGACGATCAGGACGCCGTGTGGGACTCAGAATGGTTTCTCCTCTGGCCTGGTTCCGAACGACAGGTGGCCCTATCGATTACCGCACGATCGCTTGGAAATCATGAGGTGCGCCTGAAGCAGGCGGTCTACCTTCCCTTCCTGCCCCTTGATGTAATCCGGGCACTTTCTGCCACTGATTGGCACTTGCCGATCTTTATGGTCAGCCTGGTCCCCGTTCTCGTCATTGTTCTGGTCGCCGCGTCGGATGACCGGGTGTGGACCGAAATGCACCACATGAAACTCGCTCTAGACTTGATCGCCCGCCGCGGGTAGGGAGGTTTTCCCGTGAACCAGTTGATCTACTCGAGCCCAGCGCGCAGTCGGGCGAGGCGGCGCTCATTCGGGGGGTTCATACTTATTGCGATCGGTCTGGCCCTTTCTCTCGGCGGGATTGTACGGGTTAGCGCACTCCCTGCCGAAGCACGAACACAGGAAACCTGGTTCGCCTACACGCAGGAGCTCAATTTCGACTTTACAGCGCGAGTGACGCAGGGTGACATCTATGCTGGCGAGACGGTCAGTGCCGAAGAACTCTTGAAGACCCGTGCCGCTGTTGAACCGCCAGTCTATCGCAGGGTGTTGCTGTCACAGCTAACCGATAGCATTACCGTCAGGCTTCCGTACCGGTTTACGGCGGACCGGCCCGCAACGATCAATGCTAGTTACCGGGTGGACGGCCTGCTGGTCGCTGCCAACCTGTGGCAGCGACCATACCCCCTGCAGGAGCCAAAGAGCATCTCAATCACCGGCACGGAACTGGTGCTGAATGATCTCGTTTTTACGATCCCGATCCGGGAGATCTTGCAGGAGCTTGACACAAAGGCGCAGAGGCTTGGGCTCGGACACGATCAGGTGGACCTCAGGATCCGTCCGGTGATCAAAATCGACGTGGAAGGGCAGCCGGAGCCGGTCTCCGCGATTTTAACTCCCGAGTACGTCATTGGTATTCGAGGTATCAAAGTGGCTATCGAGATCGATGAACCGAAGACGGTCGACGACAGCAAGACCTTTACCGCCACTCGCGTCACTCCCCTCACGGTCCGGATCTTCGGGCAGGCCATTTCCCTCAGTCTGGTCAGAACCGGATCGATCGTCGCCCTCACATTGCTGGCCCTGGTCTTGGGTGGCGTGCTGATTGTCAAGTGGGTCAAGGGGCGGATGGCCCAGAGTGCCGATCTCACCCGCCTGGGCAGTTCTCTCATCGTCGCCAGGTCCTTTGATGTGCCTGACGGCGCTGCGCTGGTTGATGTCCAGAGCGTTGCCCAACTCGTCAGCATCCATCTTCGTACGGATCGGCCGGTTGTCCAAGTAGGTGACACTTGTTACCTGGTGGATGGGAGTACATGCTACCGGCTCCAAGTCCACCAGAGAAATGCGGGTGACTGATACACAAAAGGGCGGCTCTCCAACTGGAGAACCGCCCTTTGGCCTTGGCGGATCCATGCCGCAAGGTTACGGTGTCGCTATGGTCATGAAGGTAATCGGTTCGACCGGAACTGACGCACCGTCGTTACGGACGGCAGCCCCCGAGACACGTGCAGTTCCCGGTACCTCTCCGGAGTAAACGGGAATTGTCAGCGTTGGCGTGGTCATGGTGAACTCGATCATCGCTCCGCTTTCGAAGGAGGCTACCTCCGGGTTACTGACGGTCAACTGGACCCGCAGCGGCGACGTCAGGACGACAATGTACTGACCGGCGGCATCCCTGAGGTGCAAGGACAACTCAGCCGGCGAGGGGTCTCCCACCGGGAGGGTTGCTGAAGAAGTCTCCATGGTCAGACTGCCGGCGACCTGCGGTGCGGGAGCAACCGTGAAAGCAAAGTCGCCAACTCCGGGTGCGGTAACCGTGATGGTGGACGGCTCAGGTACAAAGCCGGCCTCTAGTGTAAAGACGGCGATGCCACCCTGGGGAACGACGGCGTCATGCAGCACAGTCACAGCGGCAAGGTTATCGGACTCCATCGTAATTGGCAGATTGTAGCCGGGAACGGTATCACCATTGGCATCCAGCACCAAGGCGCGAATGACCATCGTGCTCAGGCCGTTGGCAACCAGGGTGTTTTGACCCACTTCTACCAATAGTTCGGTCGGTTGTTGTGCTTCGGACATTGGAGTTGTAATCAGGCATTCATAATTTAGAAGGCGTTTTGCAGGGTTGGACCCAGTGATCTGAATGCGGTTTTCACCTGGAAAAAGAGGGACTTCTACAGAGAAATGACCCTTTGCCTCGAACTCTTTGATAAAGGACCCATTTGCGACCATCATGTCGAAGTTCCCGGCCACTTTGCCGGAAAGGACGACACTTTCGGCCTCGGTGCTTTCAGGAACCGGATCCATTACCAGCCAGGAAGAGTGGTCCTCATTGGTCTTCGGTACGCCCTTGCCAGGTGCCGCAACGACTGGCGACGCGACGACCGCAACAAGCAGGGGAATCAGTAGCAGCAGTGCAGCATGGCGCCATCTACACACGGAAGTGATTCCTCCCTACCGACGATGACATGACTGAATACAGCATCATTGAGTATACATAAAATTCACCCGATACGCTATACCCAAATAGGACAAAAGTCCCGAGCAGCATCATGACTGCACGGGACTTTTGGCTCATAGCTCCTGCAGAAGCGACATGCGGTTGGGCAGCTTCCACACCGTCAGGAACGCATCGACCTGGTCCCAGAAGGCGTCCAGGCCCATCTCGGCTTCGCGGGTGTCGTAGGTGTTCGGTCTGCCGATTCCGCCACCCCCGACCGAAATGATCAGACCGTCCCGCAGAGCAAGCGTCAGGTACTGGACATGCTGCGCCCTGACAGGAAGCCGGGTCCGGTCAGACAGCCACGACGCAATCGTCTCCATGGTCGCAGCCAGTTCTCGCTTCCCCGCCGCCTTGCGTTCGCCGATCAAATCTAGGAAGGCGTGAACCAGCAAGGGCTCAATCTGGTCTTCCCGGATGTCCTTCCGGTACCGCACCTGGGCTGCGGCCCGCTCCTTTGCCTCCTGGTCAATCCGGCGGATCACCCGCCCCAGCATGGCGTGGCGCCGATCCATCGGTAGGGCGGCACACTGGGAGCAAAGCCACAGAGACTGACCATTATACTCCCACAGTGTCTTCTTGCCCGTCAGCGCGGTGCCGCAGGCAACACATGTCGTGGTGTCGGGCATATCAGTCGGCTCCGGGGGCGTCGAGCACCAGCGGGAAGCTGGCGGTGAACCGCGAGCCCTTGTCGAGTTCGCTTTCCACTTTAATGTATCCGCCGTGCTCTTCAACGAGCATCTTTACGATAGAGAGTCCAAGGCCCGTGCCGCCCGCTTCGCGGGCGTACTTGTTCTCGCCGCGGAAGAACTTTTCAAAGACCCGCTTCTGCTCGGCGGGCGGAATGCCGACGCCGGTATCTTCCACGATCAACTGCACCGACGCGTGGTCCTGGTTGACGATGACCTTGACGCTGCCTTCTTTGGTGTACTTGACGGCGTTGCTCACCAGGTTGGATGCGATCTGGGTGAGGCGGTCGGGGTCGGCCGAGATGAGCGGCAGGTTCGGCTCCACCTGGACCGAGAACCCCAGCCCTTTCTGCTCTGCCTGGACCCGGAAGGTCTCCGCCACATGCGTGACCACGTCGGCCAGCTGTACGGGGCGGCACTGCAGGGGCATCCGTCCGGCTTCGATCCGCTGGACGTCAAGCAGGTCGTTGATCAGGTTGGACAGCCGGTCGGTGTTGCGTTTGACGACCGTCAGGAACTCCTTTTGCTGGGGTTCCAGTCCGCCCACCTGTTCGTTCATCACGAGGCTGAGGTAGCCCATGATGGAAGTGAGGGGGGTCCGCAGTTCATGAGAGACCGTATTGACGAATTCGGACTTGAGGCGGTCCAGCTTGGCCAGCTCGGTGACATCCTGGAAGGTGAACAGGCGGCCCACCAGCACGTTGCCGCGACCGACCGGAGCGGAGGACCACTGCAGGACGTAGCCGTTGGTCAGCTGAATCGTACCGCCGCCGGTCCGGTCGACCGACTGCACCAGTGAGCGGACGCCGCCCACGAAGGGGTCGCCGGGCGGGAGCTGCTTGCCCATCCGGAGCAAGACCGTTTCCAGGTTAGCGCCTTCGGGTACGTCGCCGAAAAACTCCTGGAACGTGGCATTGACCACCAGCAGGTTGCCCGCGGTGTCCGTAAGCCAGGCGCCGGGACGCATGGTTGAGACGATGGACAGGTAGATATCCAGCTGGGCGGAGGCCCGGTCCCGTTCCTCCTCAAGCTGGGCGTTGAGCTCCTCGACTTGAGCGGCTTGCTCCTGCAGCGCCTGCAGGCCCTTGCGGACTTCCAGATGGCTCAGTGCGGCGACCAGGGCGACGGCGGCCTGCCGGGCGACGCTGCTACGCAGGGCCTCTGCTTCCGGCGGAATTTCAGTTGTCTCGGAATAAGCCACCAGTGCAACGCCAACTACGCGGTTAGCATGGACCAGAGGAATATAGATTTCTTGCATAACCGGAGCGGCGCCCTGCCAGTTATCAATACGGTGAGCGGCGTCCGGGTAACGGGAGACCACGGCTTCCTGGCGCTCCACGCACCGGGCGAGGGCGCCGGCGGGCTTAAGCCGCGTGCCGGGCCAGCGCGGTGAGAGCCAACGTTCGGTCTGAACGACCATTTGCTCGCTGTGCTGGTCCGCAACCAGCATGAGGCCGGCTGAGCCTTTGTAGAGATCCAAATACTCGTCAAGAATCAACGAACAGACCTGATTTATGTCGAGGGTACCGATCAGGGCATCGCCGATGCGGTTCAGGCGGCTGACCCGCTCTTCCTGCTTCTCGAGGTCTTCTGTCCGGGACTGCAGTTCATCCTGCTGCGCCAGGAGTTCCTCATTCTGGGCGATCAGCTCTTCCTGCTGGGCCTGCAGCTCTTCTTCCTGAGCGGCCAGGGTCATGGACATGGCGCTGAACGCTTCGGCCACATCCTGCAGTTCGCCGTCCAGGCCGGCGTCGGCCACGACGCCGCGCTCGCCGCCTGCGATGCGTTCGGCAGCGGCGGCCAGGGCGCCGGTGCCCCGGGTGATGCTCCGGGCGAAGACCATAAAGCCCGCCAGTGCCAGAATGGCGGCCACGCCCACGCTAATCCATGTAATACGCTGAAAGTTTACGGCAGCACGGTTTACACTATCTACTTCGGTCTGCAGCTTTGCCTGCTCGCCGTCAATATAAGCCTGGGCGCCCCTGCGGATCTCATCAATGTAATTGAGGCCGATCCGGTCAATAATCAGCTTGCCGGCTGTCGGATCCCCGGCTCGCTTCTTAGCAATTTCAACGTCGGCAACTTCCTTGCGCCACGTTTGGACCAGCCCGGAGACCTGCCTGACCCGGGCGAGTTGCTGCGCGTCGCCCAAGGCTGCGGTGTTCAGTTCGTTCAGAAGCATGTCCATGCGCGATATGGAGGAGTAGTAGGGCTGGAGGAAGTCTTCCTGGCCGGCGAGGAGGTATCCCCGCAGGGCGGAAATCATTTCGGCAAAGGTGCCGCTCACCCTCTCCATGTTCACGACGTGCCCGCGGGTCGTCTCCGCTGCCTGCTGCACGCCCTTGACATGGTTAAAGGAGACGGCCAGTTCGATTCCCAACGCGATCAGCATCGCCAGAAGCAGGCAAAGCAGGCCGAGCATCCGGACCCGCCAGCCTTGATCCCAGCGGTAGCGGCGTGGCTTCATTTCAGTACCTCCCCAATGGTGCTGATCAACTGCTCGAGGGGGTAGGGCTTCACCAAATAGGCAGCGGCTCCGGCGTTAATGCCCGCCTGGATGTCGTGACCCTGGGCCCGGGCGGTCATCAGAATCACGGGGATGTGCCTCAGGGCCGGGTCCGCCTTGAGCGCCTTGACCGTCTGCAGACCGTCCATAATCGGCATCATCCAGTCGACCAAAATGAGGTCGGGCGGCTCCCTGCGGGCCATTTTCAGGGCCTCCGAGCCGTCGGGGGCCAGTGTCACCGAGTAGCCGCTGAACTGCAACTGAAACTGTACCAGGCGGGCAATGTCCATATCATCTTCCGCCACGAGAATGCGCTTCATTCTATATCCCTCCGTCAGTTCAACGGCCAGTGTCAAGGAATTAGGATTCGTCGGGACGGTGGTTGAAACCCTCCTGCACCCGAAGAAGGATAAACAGAGACGGGTTACAGGATTTTCTCCCGTAACCCTGCCTGCAAAGCCTGTGGGTGGTGGCGGAGTCCTGAAAGCGTTGAGAGGGGGTCGGTCTGACCCCCTCTCATTTCTATGGTGCCGAAGGCCGGACTCGAACCGGCACGGGGGGTTACCCCACTCGATTTTGAGTCGAGCGCGTCTGCCATTCCACCACTCCGGCATCTGCTGCGTGGATTATGATATCACAGCCAGACCGTGCTGCGCAAGGTGCGCCTGCCTCCAAAATCCGGCTGCCAGATCGCCCAAGGAATTTCCGACCGCAAGCTTGAAATTCCTTATGACATCGTACAACTTGCATCAGCGTATCCTTCAAGCCGCACGGTACCCTACACAGCTTGCCGTCGTTCGCAACATCATATACAATATACCTTTGATGTGTTGACCTCTTGTTTTGTGACGTTAAAATGCCGACATAAATCGTCTACACCCTGAATTTTTTCTCGAACTTTGTCGAGAACATGGAACAATGTGCCCCCCATTTACGTCTCCAACAATGCCCCAGGATGGGGGAGGAGTGAACCAGGTGTCGAAGTCCCTCGACGAACTGCTCGTAGAGAGGGCGAAACGCGGCGACGCCGAGGCGTTTGAGCAGTTGACGAGCCAGTACTACCGGAAGGTTTACAACTTTGCCTACCGGGCGACCGGCCATCACGAGGATGCCAGCGACGTGGCCCAGGAAGCCTTCGTGCGAGCGTACATGTCACTGCCTGAGTTTCGCGGTGACTCCTCCTTTCAGACGTGGCTGCTCCGCATCACCCAGAACGCCTGCCTCGACGAGCTGCGCCGGCGTAAGCGCCGCAAGGTGACATCGCTGGACGAACCCGTGTCGGTGGACGATGGCGAAATAGACCGCCAGTTGGCCGTTGCCGACGTTTCCGACAGTCCGGAGCAAGCGCTTGAAAGAGTGGAGATTCAGCGGGCCGTTCAGCAGTCGATCAATGCATTGGATGAAGAGTTCCGTGTCGTAGTGATCATGCGGGATATTCAAGGATATTCCTATAACGAGATTGCCGATACGCTGGGGATTAATCTCGGCACGGTAAAGTCCCGGCTGAACCGAGCACGGCATGCGCTGAAAGAAATGTTCGGCCGGCTGGAACTTTTGGCCCCGAGAGTCGTCTACAGCGGTAGGAGGGGAAAAACCCATGAACTGTGACGGAGTGAGCATTCTACTCTCTGCGTATCTGGATGGTGAACTGACCCCGGGGGAACTCCTGCGAGTGGAGGAGCACCTCCGGCGTTGCCATGCCTGCGCAGACGAGGTGGACTCCCTCCGCCAGACCGTGGCGCTGGTCGCTTCCCTTGAGGAAGTGGAGGTGCCCGTCTCCTTCCAGGCTCAGCTTCATCAACGCCTGGTGGCCCTCGGGCCGCCCGTGGCCGTCGGTCCCCGCACCCGTGCCGTTCCGGCGTGGCAGCGCGGCGTCCGCCGCTGGGCTGCACCGGCAGCAGCCGCTGCCGCTGCCCTTGCCATCGGGGTTTCGACGTATGGCCAATGGGGGCAGCTATCCGGCGGTCTGAACGGCGGTGTAGGCAACTTTACGCATCAGCCGCCGCCCAAACTGGCCGTAACCGACCAGCAGCCGGCCGTGGATCCTGTGGACCCCGACAAGGGCGTACAGATCACGGATGTCAGGCAGCCCGATGTGACCACCCTTCCACCTCCTGAGAACAACATCAGCGAACCACCTGCACCGGTGGTGGCCCCGGGGCCGACCGACGTCATTGACGGCCCTCGCGTGGTGACTGCCACGCCCGATCCGGGCACGTCGGTCGCCGCCGAGCCGAAGATGGTGTATCATTACAACATCGTGGTGAAGGAGACCCTTCACGAAGAGACCCTGGCGCTGATCCGCTCCGAGAATATCCTGGCAACGCTTGGGGAGAATGGTACGTTGACGGCCAAGGTGCCGGTTGCCAACCGTGAGGCGGCGCTGGAGCGTTACTCCACCGTCTACTTTCCGGGCGCTACGATTGACGATGACAGCCAGGACATCGCTCTGGACATTGCGGGGGCCGAGCGCCGGCTGAAGCAGGCGGAGCAGCGGTTGGAGCAGAACACGAAGCTGGCCGGAGCCGTTCAGGATTCGGACCAGAAGGCGGTTGCAGAGTTGAAGGACGAACTGGCTGAGCTGGTCCGTCAGACCACGTACGTCACGTTTGTCGTGACCTTTACCCCTTAGGAGTGTGTCGGTGAAGCCACAGCACTTTTCGGTACTCGCCGGGTTTCTGCTGCTGACGGCGCTCGTCCTTGTGCTGACGGGGCGGCCGGCAGACCGGGCCGGTACGAAGGCACTGACCCCTGCCCGGGTCGTTACGGTCACGGGCGAGGGTGAAGTCAGGGTCAAGCCCGATACGATGCTGGTCACCTTTGGCGTGAATCTGCACCGGACTTCGGCGGTTGATGCGGAGAAGCAGGCGCTGGATACGATGGCGCAGATTCGCACGGCCGTCGTTCAGGCTGGCGCCGAAGGGGAGCGCACCGAGCTTTCCGTGGTAATTCTGACGCCGGACACCTATCAGGATTTTTCCGGCACTGTGCGAATCTCCGGGTTTCAGGCCAAAGGGACGGTAGAAGGTGTGGTCAGGCACATCAGCCGGGCCCAGGACGTGCTGGACGCCGGGCTGGGCGCCGGCGCCACCTCGGTGGACGCCGTCCGGTACACCCTGGCGGATGCGGAGACGGCCAGGCAGGCCGCCATGAAGGCGGCGCTGGATAACGCCAGGGAGCGCGCGGGCGCGATGGCGCGCGCCGACGGAGAGCGCCTCGGCCCCCTACAAAGCATGGAAGTGCTGCTGGAGGAGTCACCTGCAGGCACCGCCGAAGGGCTGGTCTTCCGGGCCAAGGTGAAAGCTGCGTTTGCATACTAGGTCATCCAAGCGGAGAGGCAGTCTGCCCCTCCGCTTTTCCATTTTTGCAGGGTAATGAGGCGCCCTTCTTGAAATAAGCGGGAAGTCTTCGGTCAAGCTAAAGGGTACTAGGGGTGAACGCATTGGCTGCCAAACGCAAGCTGCTCCTCCTGGACGGCAACAGCCTCGCCAACCGCGCTTTCTATGCGCTCCGGCTGTTTTCCACCAGCGATGGGGTCTTCACGAATGCCGTCTACGGGTTCCTTACGATGCTCTATAGACTGCTCGAGGAAGAGAAGCCAGACTACCTCGCCGTCGCTTTCGACAAGGGCGCCGTCACCTTCCGCCACGCTCAGTACGCAGAGTACAAGGGCACCCGAAAGGGGGCCCCGGACGAGTTCAAGCCCCAGCTTGAGCTGCTGCGGCAGGTTTTGACAGCGCTCAACGTTCCGTGGTTCCGAGTGGAGAATTTCGAGGCGGACGACCTGCTGGGCACCCTCTCCAAGCAGGCCGCCGCGCAGGATGTCGAGACGCTGGTCGTCACAGGCGACCGCGACGCCCTACAGTTGATTGAGGATAATATCACCGTGGTGATGACCAAGAAGGGCATCTCCGAAACGGTGCGCTACACCCCGCAGCTGCTGAAAGAGGAATACGGCCTCAGCCCGCAGCAGATCATCGACCTGAAGGCCCTGATGGGCGACGCCTCGGACAACATTCCCGGTGTGCCGGGCGTGGGCGAGAAGACGGCCCTGAAGCTGCTGCTTGACTACGGTACGGTCGACGGCGTCTATGACCACCTGGGTGAGATCAAGGGCGCCCTCAAGGAGAAGCTGGCCGCCAGCCGCAATTTGGCGGACCTGTCCAGGCGGCTGGCCACCATTTCGCTGCAGGCGCCGGTCGCATTCGAGCCGGAGCAGTTCCGGCTTAAGGAGCCCAACTACGCCGAAGCCATATCCATGTTCAAGCGGCTGGAGTTCAAGAGCCTGTTGCCGAAGGTGACGCCGAAGGAAGACGCCCCTGAGGCGGCCCGGGTCGCCGAAACCGTGGCGCAGGCCGGCGTAGCCGCCGTCGAGCCCGTGGAAGTGCGCAGCGCCGCCGACCTGCTGGCCCGGACAGCTGAGGCCCCGTTTGTGGGTGTGCTCGCGGCCTGTTCGGCGCCGTCCGCCGATCCGGGGCGCCCCATGCCCGTGGCGGCAGCCGTGGCGGTCCGGGGCGAGGTGCTCTGGCTGGCCGGCGAGGCGCTCACCGAGTCCGGATTGGGCGCACTGCTGGAGCGGACCGGCCATGTAATCGGGCATGATCTCAAGCCCCTGTACAACTGGGCCTACGCCCGGGGCCTGACCCCCGTGCCGCCCGAGTTTGATGCCACCCTGGCCATGTATCTACTGGACCCGGGCCGCAACACCTACTTGCTGGAGGATATGGCCCGGCACTTCGGGCTCGGCGAACTGCCGTCGGGCGACCTGCCCGGCGCCTGGGCGACCCGTGCTTCGGTGCTTGGGCAGCTGCGCGAAAAGATGCTCGGTGCCCTGGAAGAGCAGGGTCTGCTCCATCTCTTCCGGGAGATCGAAACGCCGCTCATGCCGCTCCTGGCGGAAATGGAAGCCGCCGGCGTGGGCATTAACCAGGCGACTCTGGCGGAGATGTCCACTGAGCTGCAGCGGCGGATTGAGCAGTTGACTTCGGAAATCCACAGAGAGGCGGGCGTGGCCTTTACGATCGGCAGCCCGAAACAGCTGGGCGAAGTGCTTTTCGAAAAGCTGCAGCTTCCCAAGGGCAAAAAGACCAAGACCGGTGCATACTCCACGGACGCAGAAGTGCTGGAAGAACTGGCCGACGATTTCCCCATCGTCGCAAAGATTCTCGACTGGCGGACGCTGACCAAGCTGAAGGGCACCTATGTGGACGCCCTCGGCTCCCTGATCGCCCGCGATGGGCGCATCCACACTACGTTCGCCCAGACGGTTGCGGAAACGGGGCGCCTCTCCAGCAAGGATCCGAATCTGCAGAACATCCCTATCCGCATCGAAGAAGGGCGCCGCATCCGCCGGGCCTTCATTCCCGGACCGGGCAATCTGATCGTGGCGGCCGACTACTCGCAGATCGAGCTGCGGGTGGTGGCCCATTACTCGGGCGACCCGGAACTGCGGCACGCCTTTGAGACGGACCAGGATATTCACACTCGCACGGCTTCGGTGGTCTGGGGCGTGCCGATGGATCAGGTCACCTCCGACATGCGCCGCAAGGCCAAGGCCGTCAACTTCGGCCTGATCTACGGGCAGACGGACTTTGGCCTGGCCCGGGCCGTGGGCATGAGCCGGGGCGAAGCCAAGCAGTTCATCGAAACGTATTTCGAGAAGTTCTCCGGCGTGCGGGAGTACATGGACGCCAAGAAGGCCGAAGCCCGTGAAAAGGGCTACGTCACCACGCTGGACGGCCGCAAGCGCCCCCTACCCGAGATTACCCACCGCATCTTCACGGTGCGCCAGAACGCCGAGCGCATGGCCATCAACACGCCCATTCAGGGCACCGCCGCCGACATGATGAAGCGGGCCATGATCGCCGTCCGGGAAGCACTGCGGGGCTCCGGCCTCAAGGCCAGGATGATCCTGCAAGTGCACGACGAGCTGGTTTTCGAATGTGCGGAAGCTGACGTTCCCGCCCTGAAGGACCTGGTGCGGCGGGAGATGGAAGGTGCCATGAAGCTTTCCGTGCCCCTGAAAGTCGACGCCAAGGTCGGGCGCGACTGGTATTCGGTCGAAAAGGTGTAGTGAGCCATGCCGGAACTGCCGGAAGTTGAGACCGTTCGCCGGACGCTTTATGATAAGCTGGTGGGGCGGAGCATCGAACGGGTGGAGATCATCACGCCCCGCCAGATCTATCACCCCGACCCGGACATGTTCCGGGCGGAGCTGGAAGGGGCCGCGTTCAGCGACCTGAAGCGGCGGGGCAAGTATCTCCTGCTGCAATTGGGGCCCCTGCAGCTGGTCTGCCATCTGCGAATGAGCGGCCACCTCTTCGTGTGCGACCCCGGGCGGCCGCGCGACAAGCACACGCACGTCGTCTTTCACCTGTCTGACGGGATGGAACTACGCTACGAGGACCAGCGCAAGTTCGGGGGCTTTCACCTGCTTACGCCCGACGGCGCCGGGGGGCCCCCGGGGCTGGCGGCCTTGGGGCCGGAACCGCTGTCGGACGAGTTCACCCCGGAATTCCTCGGGGCGGCCCTTGCCGGCAGGCGGGCGCCCATCAAGGCTGTGCTGCTCGACCAGTCCAGGCTAGCGGGGCTTGGGAATATTTACGTGGACGAGGCGCTATTCTGTGCACAGGTGCATCCGGAGCGGATTGCGGAGTCGCTGACCCCGGCCGAAGTCGATCGGGTGCACGGCTGCATCCGCTCCGTGCTGGAGCTGGCGGTGGCCAAGCGCGGAACGACCTTCTCACTTTACCTGGACGGTGAGGGGAAGTCCGGGGACATGTACGACGAACTCCAGGTCTTCGACCGGGCCGGGGAGCCATGCCCGCGGTGTGGCAGAGCCATTGTGAAGCTCGCGGTGGCGCAGCGGGGCACCCATGTCTGCCCCGGGTGCCAGCCGGCGCCGGAAGGGGCCCGCCTCTTGCCCAGACGGGCGACCCCGGGGCGCCGGGGCGACTCCGTCACCGTTGCCGCTGAGCCGCCGAAACCATATAAGAAAGGTGACTGAGTATGCAGTACCTGTCGTTTGAGTTCGAGAATGAAAAGGATATGCGCGAGACGGTCAAGAAGCTGTGGGACGTCCATAACGTTTCCGGGGAGCTTTCCATCCGGCCGGTCGGCAACGGGCGGTGGCGGGTGGAAGTGACCAGCGAAAAGGAACTGCGGGAGACGACGCTGGAGAAGTTTGCCCAGTGGCGGGTGGAGGCGGGGGACTAGCGTGGTTGTCATCGGCCTGACCGGGGGCATCGCCAGCGGGAAGAGCACCGTCAGCCGGATGCTGCGCGAACTGGGCGCCCCCGTCATTGATGCGGACGCCATCGTGCACGAACTGCAGCAGCCCGGCACGGAGGTCGCGGCGGCGATTGCCCGGGAGTTCGGCCCGGGTGTGATTCGCCCGGACGGCTCGCTGGACCGTGCGGCCCTGGGGCAGATCGTCTTTGCCGACGCAGCCCGGCGCAGGGCGCTGGAGGCCATCGTCCACCCGGCTGTCCGGGAGCGCATGTGGAGCGAAGTGGAGCGGTATCGGGCGGAAGGCCGGCCGGCCACCGTGCTCGATATTCCGCTCTTGATTGAAAGCCAACTGCAGCGAACGGTAGACAGGGTCTGGCTCGTCTATATTAGCAGAGACCTGCAGGCCGAGCGGCTGATGGCTCGTGACGGGCTCTCGCCCGCCGCAGCGGAGCTGCGGATCGCGGCCCAAATGAGCCTCGATGAGAAGCGGGCCTTTGCCGACCTGATCATCGACAACCGGGGCACCGCCGAATCGACTCGGCGCCAGGTGGAGCGTGCCTGGCGAGAAGTAATCAACACATAAGGAGATCAGACCTGTGCGGCGTCGCTGGCCCTTCACATACTGGACGGCGCTGATTCTGGCCATCGCCGCCCTGGGTTATTTCGGAGGCCGGTGGGCTCTGTCGGCGGCTTACCCGCTCAAGTACCGTCCGATCCTGTTTGCCCGGGCCGAGGAGTCCGGCCTGAGTCCGTACCTGGTGGCCGCGGTCATTCGGGCCGAGTCGGGCTTTCGACCCGGTGCCACTTCGAGTCAGGGCGCCCGGGGGCTCATGCAGGTCATGCCCGAGACGGGCGAATGGGCGGCGAAACAGCTCGGGCTGCCCTACAGTCCCGACCTTCTGTATGACCCGGACTACAACATTCGCCTAGGCTGCTGGTATCTCGCATCGCTCAGGGAAGAGTTTGCTGGCGACATGGTCCTTGCCCTTGCCGCCTACAACGGCGGCCGCGGCAACGTGGAGAAGTGGCTGAGCGAACGGCAGTGGACGGGCGAACATCACACCCTTGACCAGATTCCGTTCAAAGAAACCAGGAACTACGTAGCCAAGGTGTTGCGCGATTATACGCGCTATGAGCGGATCTACACGAACGGGCATGACCGCTCAGGTCGCTGAATCCCGACGTTGCCGCCAGGGTGGGCCCGTCACAAGGCCCCTCGATTCAACGCAGTGGCTTGAGCAGAGAATCGCACGTAAGGGGAGAACGCGAATGCACGGACGAGACTCCTATGAGGACGAACTGGCCCGACGCCGCCGGCTGCGAGAGCGGCAGGCCGCGCCGCACGAGGCCGAGCCCGCCGCCAGCCCCGAGGGCGAGGAGGAGCTGCCCAAGTTTGGCTGGAAAGACATCCTGGCCATGTGCATCGCTGCTTACCAGATTCTCTTCCCCATTCTCCTCGCCCTGATCGGCGCGATGCTCCTGGCATACCTTCTGTTCCGCTGGTATTTTTCCGCCTAGCATTGGGAGCGCCAATGTGGTATAATATGGGTGAACTGCACAAGAGCAGGGCGTGAGCCCTGCTCTTTCCATCTCCCTTATGTTGGTACGGGTCCGGAAAGGCCCACCATGCGTAGACTAGTGGTGGAAAAGAGGTGGCGTCGGTGCTGTGGATCAGCGGAAAGACGGACGGGCACCGGCAAGGTGAGCTGCGAAAGCCCGACGGGTTGGTCATTCCGTACCGCGAGTGGTGGCAGCCCCACGCCCGAGCGGTCATTCTTTACCTGCACGGGCAGGGGGATCACAGCGGGCCGTTTACGGCCATGGGCGACCTCCTTCACGAAATGGGCTTCAACCTCTACGCACATGACCACCGCGGGTTCGGACTCTCTCGGGAGCGGCGGGGGGACATTCCGTCGTACGATCATTTCGTGGACGATGCGCTGGCGATGATCACGCACGCCCGCGAGCAGAACCCGGGGCGCCCCATGTTCGTCCTGGGACTCTCAATGGGGGGGCACCTTGCCCTGAGGACAGCGGCGCGGGCGGGAGACCTGCTCTCCGGCGTCATCGCGCTGTCGCCGGGGTTCAAACTGCGCAGTGCGCCACCCTGGTCGCTGGTGCTCAAAGTCATCACGTACGCACTCCTGTTCCCCACCCGGTACTTGCCAACGGTGACGGACAACATCATCACCACCCGCAACCGGCTCCACCTGGAGCGGGCTCAGAAAGACGAGCATTGGGTGACGGCGTTCACAGGGCGGTTCTACATGCAGGCGGTGCGTTCCATCCGGAAGGCATGGCGGGAGTTGAAGCGAATTCGGGTGCCGGTGCTGATCATGCAGGCAGGTGAAGACTACGTCATCTGCCCGGACGCAAGCCGCCGGTTCTTCCAGCAGGTTGCCCATCCGGATAAGGAGTTTCGGCTGTTGGAAGGACTCTGCCATAACCTTGTCGCCGAACCGGAGATGCCCCAGATTGCCAGGTCGATTGCGGAGTGGATCGAAAAACGCACGCAGCCGCGCACCGTCTAGCGGGCGCCCGGGAATAGCCGGGCGCCCTTTCTCTTGCCGTCTACTAGGGCCTAAGTAGTAGGCGGCTACCCTACTTCGGGTTCAGAAGGTATGTACAGATGGGCTAATTCGCGCTAACTTAGAGTTGGTGGAAAGCCGTGCGTACTCACGGATATTAGTTGAAGGGGGCGATTTCGAATGAAGTTCCTCACCGACAACTGGCGTGGCCTTGCGGTATTTGGACTGGGTGCGGCCACCGTCATACTCGCTCTTACTCTCCTGCATGTCTGTGGTGACGAGGGGCACATGGTCAAGACGGCAGCCGGGACGGAAATCGCGATGAGATGCACCTGGACCCGAGCGGGTGTAGTCGGCATCGGGGGGCTGGTCGCCCTGATCGGTCTGATCATGACCTTTGCCCGTCAGGCAGCCCGTGCGATGAGCCTGGTGGCAGCGGGCGCCGGGGGTCTCATCATCGCGACGCCGCTCTGGCTGATTCCGACCTGCACCAACCCGATGATGATCTGCAACATGAGTTTCAAGCCCGGCGCTCTGGTTCTCGGCGGATTGATTACGGTGGTGGGATTGATCGGATCACTTAGCTTCTCCAGAAGCGGAAGGGCGGCCATGGTGGCATGAACGGAAGACAGGCCGGCGTGGGGCTCTGGCGCCTGACCCTCTACAACCTGCTCCGCAAGCCGGGGCGCAGCATGGCGGCCGCCCTGGGCACCGTGCTGGCCGCGGCTACGGTCTTCGCCGGAGGGCTGATTATCAGCGGCGTCGGGCACGCACTGGACCTGGGGCTTGGACGGCTGGGCGCCGACTTGATGGTGGTGCCGGTCGGCGCCCTGACTGCGACGCATAAAGCGCTGGTTGTCGGGGAGCCCATCGCCTTTTACATGGACGGATCTGTTACAGAGCAGATTCGTTCGGTTCCGGGGGTCCGGGCAGCTTCGCCGCAGGTCTATGTGGAAACGCTGGCTTCTGCCGCATGCTGTACCGGGCGCATCTTCCTGGTCGGGTTCGACCCGGCGACGGATTTCACGGTGCAGCCCTGGCTGGACCGGAAGCTCGGGCGGACCCTTACGACTGATGAGATTCTGCTGGGCAACCATGTGTTGATGCTGCCCGGCGATACGATGAAGTTCTACGGCTCCGATTTCACGGTTGTGGACCGCCTGGAAGCTTCTGGAATGGGCATGGACGAGACGGTTTTCCTGCCGGCCGCGGCGATTCCGCTGATGGCCCAGGCTTCGGTGACCAAAGCGGAGGAGCCGCTGGTCGTGAAGCCGGGCGACATCTCCGCCGTGATGGTGCGGGTAAGCGATGCCAGGCGGGCGGATGACGTGGCCCTGGAGATTCAGGAGCGTATTTCCGGTGTGCAGGTGCTGACCGCCGGGGCCATCACCCGGGGGGTCACCCGGGACCTGGTCGGGCTGATGAGCTGGCTGCTGCCGGTGGGGGGCGGCGCCCTGATCGTGTCGGTTCTGCTCTTCCTGGTCCTGTTTTCTGCCATCGCCACCGAGCGGTCCCGGGAGATCGGCCTCATGCGGGCACTGGGCGCCACCGAGCGGCAGGCGCTGGCCTCGCTGGTGGGCGAGGCGGCGATCCTGGGCACGTTTGGCGGGTTGGTCGGGCTTGGCCTGGGGCTGGCGCTGTACGCCGTGTTTCAGAACAAGATCCTGTTCAGTTACGTGTTGCCGTTCGCATGGCCCGGCCTGCCCGAGACCGTGCTCCTGGGCGCTGCCGTCGTTGCCGGCTCCGGGCTTCTCGCCGCCGTGGCGGCGGCGATTCCGGCCCGGCGGATCGCCCGCCTGGAACCCTTCTTTGCCATTCACGCCGCCGGGCGCTAGCGGGGGAGATGCGCATGATCGTCCTGGAGAAGGTAAGCAAGCGGTATCAGTCCGGAGAGCAGATGGTCGAGGCCCTACAGGAGTTCTCGAGCTCCGTGCAGGCCGGGGAGTTCGTGGTGGTTACTGGCCGCTCGGGCGCCGGCAAATCGACCCTGCTGTCGGTCGTCGGCGGGCTGATCCGGCCGGATGCGGGTAAGGTCGCCGTTGCAGGGCGCGATATCTGGTCCATGTCAGATGCGGAGCGCTCCCGGTTCCGGTGCAAGACCATGGGGTTTGTCTTTCAGTTCGCCAGCCTGATTCCCACGCTTACAGTGGTGGAGAATGTGCTGCTGCCCGCCACGTTTCTGCCCGGCGATGCCAACGGGGTCGGACGGCGAGCGATTGATCTGCTGGAGCGGGTCGGGCTGAAAGAGCAGACGCGGCGCATGCCGTGGCAGCTCTCGGGCGGTCAGCAGAAACGGGTGGCCGTGGCCCGGGCGCTCCTGCACCGGCCTGCGCTCCTGCTGGCTGACGAGCCCACGGCGGACCTCGACGAGGAGACCGAATCGGAGATCGTTCAGCTCTTTGCCGAAATCAACCGGGCGGGCACGACTGTATTGCTCGCTACCCATAACGCGGATTTGGCCGCTTCGGCCACGCGGCACCTTGTCCTGACCGGGGGGCGGATCATCCGTGCCTCATGATCTGGTCAGAATCAGCCCGCTTCGCCTGATTTGGGCGGGGCTGCGGCGCTCCCGGCTCCGAACCGCTGCGGGTTTGCTGGTGGCACTCATCGCTTCCGGGGCGTTTTTCGCAGCTGCCTTGCTGCTGACCGGGGGTCAGCGAACGCTGGCGGCAGGCCTCGAGCAGTTGGGCGCCGATTTACTGGTCGTGCGGAAAGGCCGGGCCGAAGAGGCTCGGAAGCTGCTCACGGGCGCGGAAGCCGGTCCTCTGCCGGTCGACGTGCCCGTGGCCGAATGGCGAAAGCTGCTGAAGACCGGCAAGGTAGTGGGGATCAAGGGCGTGGAAGGTTTGTCGCTCGCCGCCAGGGGGCGTGGGGAGCCTACCGGCGGCATTGCGTCCATCTTGCTGATCAGGCTCGAATCGTGGGCTTCGCCCCTGGTGGCCGTGCAGGAAGTGGAGAAAGCGCTTCCGGGCGTGGAAGTCGTCGTGGCGGAGCAGGCAACCCGGCAGGTGACCCGCAATCTCGCGCCCATCGTCCGTCTCATGACCGGCGCCGCGGCCGCCGCCTTATTCGGGGCGCTGCTGATGGCCGGCCTGATGACCTCGGTGCGCATCGGCGAGCGACGCAGCGAACTGGGCATGCTGCGGGCCATGGGAGCGACCCGACTCTTTCTGGTGGCTCTAGCTTTGGGGGAGACTTCGATTCCGGCCCTGGCGGGGGCCGTGGCCGGAATTCTGGCAAGCGGTCCGGCGCTGGCCCTTTCGGGCGGCGCCCGGCCGTTGGTGCTGCGGCTCACTGTGGGAGAGATCGCACTGTTCGCCGGCGGAGCCGTGCTGGCCACCCTGGCCGTCATGGCCGTGGCGGCCCTGGTGCCCGCCCTGCGTGCGGCCCGCATGGATCCGTTGGAAGCCGTCCGGCGCGGACGTTAGCTGCTGGGGGAAGCGACAAGCCCCCGCATCCTCGGGAAGGGTGCGGGGGCTTGCGCGCGCCTGCGCATCACATCAGATGCTGTCCGACTTCGTGCCAGCTGGTGGCGGGCGGCGAGCAGGTGAAGTTCCGGCAGACGTAGGCGGTGGGGCCGCCGCCAACGGGCGACTTGCCCTCCCAGATCGGCGCATCGGCGCGGGGCCCGTCGATGCGGGTGACGACCAGGTTGGGCCGATCAGGGCGGCGGTGAAGTAGGCATAGTCCTCCGCCTCTTCAGGCTGTTGGGGTCCCCAGGGGCCTCACGAATGATGGTCAGGCCAGAGGGTAACCCCTGGCCTGACATATTCAGTGGTTGTGATCCGGGGGCCGAGGAACTGCACCTAGAAGTCTGGTGAAAAGATCTCTTGAACCAAAATGATTCTGTTGCACCTTCGTCGAAACTGTATTGTGAGAAACACAGCAGAGGTGCAGCACAATCATGCAGGGCAAGCGTTACAACCAATCCCGGCTGGTTCAAG
>DASPIW010000049.1:0-24186 GCA_035628915.1 Symbiobacteriaceae bacterium
GAATCGTCTCGAGTTGCGCTTGCAGGAGCGTTTCCATAAGGTCAAGTAACTCCTCTGCTCGGATGCTACGGGTCATGCCGGATTCCCCCTCTCCTAAGTAGAGCATAACGCAGCAATGTTCTCTCAGGAATAGAACATACCACCAAACGCAAAATTACATAAACATTGCAATGGCCAAACTAAAGGAATCGGCCCCGGGGCTCGCCTGGCGAGCGCCCGGGGCCGATTGCGCCTTTATCCCTGAGGCGGGGTCGGCTCAGTGGAGTCCTTGGTTTCTTTGCCCGCCTTTGTCTTTCTGGGTGCAGCCTGCTTGGCCGCGGCCGCGGTCGCAGTGCTTACATTACGGGCTTCCTTTTCAATATTCGCGAAGGAGACCCAGTAGACGATGCCCTGGTCGGGGACTTCCAGCGTGCCCATGGGAAGGACGATGCGGCGGCTCGCCGGGAACTTGAGCCCGAGGGCCCGCAGCGGCACGCCGAAAGCGAAGTAGGCGGGGCCCATGGTCTCGGCGGAGCGCAGCTTACGGGCAGCCTTGTCGGCGGGGTTTGCGGCCGGATGAAGGAAGACCCGCTTGGTCTTGGCGTCAGTCCGGGTATGGATAGCCATCACCGGGGCGCCGTTGTTGGTGTCCATCACCTGGCGGGTGTAGCTGGGGAGGTAAGCGGTGGTGGTGGTCACATGCAGCTCAAGCCGCTGCTCAACATCGTGGACTCTGGCGCCGTCCTGCTTCGCCTGCAGGAACACTTCGAGGAGCTTGTTCATCTGGTCGGGCGATTCCGGGATCTTGGGTGCCACCATACATCATCCTTCACATCCGAATTTAGGGAGCTGTTGATATATACGGAAGTGCAGTAACGATGGTTCGAATGGATGAGTTAAAAATGTCTCAATACGCCTCAATAGCGCTTGGGGTGCGCTATATACCCAAGGCGGGGGTCGATGGCAGAGGCTGGGCGCCCTTGAGCCAGGCGGCCTGGGGATATCGCAAAGGGGAGAGGCGGATGTGGGGGGGCAAATTGCGCGGCGTGTGCAGTCGGCGCGGGGGGCAATGGCGGGGAAATGGCACGGAAATAGCGAGGAAATGGCGAGGAAATAGCGGGGCACGGTCGTTGAGATGAATATGCATGCAGGTGGTTCTGCCGCGCCTGTATGGACGAGGTGCGAAGCCTTGTGGGTGAGGGCTTGCTGCCCGCAACGCCCTCAGAGATGGTCTCGTTTGGTGCATCAATGGGGCCGAAGTATGCAATGGTCGGACTCTCAAAAACGCATGTGGTCTCCTCAATAGTGTTGCGGGCACGCTCAATCGCGCCCACAAGCGCGATGTTGACGCCCACAACAGCGCTGATGGTGAACTCAATAGCGTTTATGGTAGAGGTGTTTCGTAGGGGCCGGTAGAATATTGGCTCACTGCTGCCGTGCCGAGGAGGGTGGCTATGCCAGGTGTGCGAAGACAGCTCCGGTCTCTGATCATCGGCTTCATCCTCCTGGGCCTCGTCTGGATCGAGGTTGACAACTACCTACGGCTGAGACAGACGCCCTGGTCCTTGCTGCGAACGCATCCCATATCCTTTTTCGTCCTCTGGGGCGGCTCCTTTCTGGTCGGCCTGGTGCTGGACTGGCTGACTGGCTTCGGCTTGCGCCGGTTCTTCCGCGCACTGGCGACCCTGGAGCGGGGGGAGGCGCTCTCCCTGGCGGAGCGGCAGGCCGCAGCCATTACCGGCATGCGCTTCCCCATGACCGCCGCCTCCTGGCTGATGGCCATGGCTCTCCTCTTTACGCTGGCCTTCCATCAAGCGGACGAAGCAGAGGGCCTGCTCGCCATTTTGGCCGACCCGGTGTACGGGATTGAGCTGCTCAACTTCATGCTCCGCGAGATGCTGCTGGCCCTGACGCTGGCGATCCTCTTCTTCTCCGGCAGCCGGCTGATCCTCCGTCGCGGCCTGGTGCGGCTCAACGTCGCTGAGCTCCCCGGTAGCTCCGGTCCATCGGTGCCGGAGCGCTTTGTGGTACTGGTGGTGGCCCAGGCGGTCTTGTTCGTCTCCCTGGTCCTGACCACGCCGCCCGGCGTCTCCCAAGTGCGCATGCTGGGCGACTACGTGCTCCTGGGCCTGCTGGGGGCCATCAGCGCCTACTGGCTGGCCTCGGAGATCAAGGCGGCCATCGATTCGGCATCCGGCCGCATCCGGCAGCTTTCGGTGGAGACCCGGCCGAACCTCTTCCAACCCATGGCCGTGACGGTCGAGGGCGAGGTGGGCGGACTGATCTCGGCCATGAACGCGCTGCAGAAGCGGGCGGAGCGGGAGCTGGCCCTGATGGAGAAGGATCTGCAGGATGCCCGCGCGCTCCAGCGCGGACTGCTGCCCCAGTCGCCAGCGCTTCCCGCCGGGTGGGATCTGGCGGCGCGCCTGATCCCCGCCCACCATGTTGGCGGCGACTTCTATGACATCATCCCTCTGGGTGAAGGCCGCCTCGGCGTGGCCGTCGGCGATGTGGCCGGCAAGGGCCTGCCGTCCGCCCTGCTGATGTCGTACACCGTCAGCCTGCTCCGCGCCTATGCGCCGCAGTACGAGAGCCCGGCTGCGGTCCTCGGCGCCGTCAACCAGATGCTGGCCGCTGCCCTGCCGCAGCGGCTCTTCGTGACGGCCGCCTACTGCGTCATCGATCTCGAGCGCCGGGTGGCTACTTTGGCCAGCGCCGGCCATTTCCCCCCTGTCGTCGGGCGGCAATCGGTGCAGCTCCCGCCCGGGCTGCCGCTGGGCGTCGATGCCGAGGCGGCGTATGCGGAGGAGTGCTTCGCACTCGCGCCACTTGATCCGTTCCTTCTATATAGCGACGGACTTATTGAAGCGACGAATGCGGAGGGCGCCGTCCTGGGCGCCGGTCCGGTGGAAGAGGCGGTGGCCCGGGCCCGGCCCGGGGGCCCGGCCGAGGCGATGGTCGCCGACCTGCTGACCCTGGCGGCGGCGCATCAACAGCATCAGCCTTTTGTGGATGACGTGACCGTGGTTGTCCTGATTCCGCCGGCGGAGGTCCGCCGGGAGTTCCCCAGCCGGGATGGCGTTGAGGTGGAGGCGGCCGCTTTCGCTGCGGAGTTTGCCGGTCCCGTTTTGGGGGCCGAGCGGGCCCGGGCCGTGGCGACGGCGGTGGGCGAGATCTGCCGCAATGCCATCATCCACGGGAACCGGGCGCAGGCGGCGGTGCCGTTCGTCTTGAAGATGAGCGCCGGGGCGGGCGCCGTGGAGGCCCGCATCTATGACCGGGGGGAGCTCTTTGCCCTGCCCGCGGCGCCGCCGGACCTCGCCGTGCAGATGGCAGGGGAGGGGCCGATTCGGGGCTGGGGGATTCCGCTGGCGCAGGCGATGGCGGACGGCCTGCGGGTGGAGCCGACGCCGGGCGGCAAGCAGGTGGTCCTGACGTTTCATGTCGCAGGAGGTGGGCCGGATGTTTGAGCTACAAGTCAGAATGGCTGCAGGCACGGTGATCCTGGACATCGCCGGCCCCCTGGCCCGGGAAGGTGGCGATGCCGTCTGCGATGCGGTACAGGCGCTGGCGCCGCTGCCTGCGCATCTGGTGCTGAACTTCTCCCGGGCGGGGATGATCAGCACGGCCGGCCTGGGCGGCCTGCTCTGGGCGGTCCGCCTGGTGACCCGGGCCGGCGGGCGGGTCTCGGCCTATGGCCTGAACGATCATTTCCGCAAGGTCTTTCATGTGGTGGGCATCACGCAGTTTGTCAGCCTCTACTACGATGAAGCGGCCGCGCTGCAAGGAGTCGCCCCGTGACGGCCCGGGAAGGGAAGCTGCGCCCGCCGGCGTTGCCCGTTCCCTATCTGCCCCGGCCCCATTTGCTGGACGCCCTGAGCCAGGGGGAGATCGTTTGCCTCATGGCCGCACCGGGCTATGGCAAGAGCTCGGTGCTGGCGGAGTATGCCGCGGCCGGGGCGGGTCAGATCATCTGGTACAGTCTGGACGCGGCCGACCGGGATCCCGCGGTGCTGCTGGCCGGGCTGGCGGGTGGCTTTGGCGCTCCGGCGCTGACCGGCGGGTCGCCCACCCTGGGCGCCCATGAGCTCTCTGGGTGGCTGGAGGCCGAAGCCGTGCCCCGGACGGCGATTCTGGATGACGTCCACCTTTTGGATGGCTCTGAGCCGGCCTGCCGCCTGCTGGGCGAACTGCTTGCGCAGCGGCCGGCGACGCTCCGGCTGATTCTCGCAGGGCGGTTCCTGCCGCCCATTCCCGGGCTGGCGCGGCTCCGGCTGGCCGGTTGCGTGCGGGAGCTGACGGAGGCCGACCTGGCCTTTTCCGCCGCAGAGAGCCGGGCGGTGGTGGACCGGCTGGGCGCCCGGTGGGAGGAACATCTACATATACGATCGGGCGGCTGGCCCGCGGCGCTGCGGCTGCTGGCGGAGACGGCCGCCTTTGACGCGTCCGGCAGCGCCGGTCTCTTTGATTATCTGGCAGAGGCGGTCTTTCGGGCCCTGGCGCCCGCCGACCAACAATTCCTCGTAACAGTCTCCGTGCTGCCCGTCTGGCGGGCAGATGCCTGCAGCCGGATCACGGAGCAGGCCGGGGCCGGCGAGCAGCTGGCCCGCCTCCGGCAGGCGCGCCTGTTGGTCATGGCGGAGCCGGACGGCGCCCTCCGCCCGCACCCGCTCTGGCTGGAGTTTTTGCGCGGCCGGCTCCGGGCGCAAATGCCGGAGCGGTACCGGGAGCTGCGGCGGCGGGCCGCGCTCTACGCGTCGGAGCAGGGCGACCCGGAGGCGGCGCTGGAGCATGCGCTGGCGGCCGGCGACCACGGGCTGATCGAGCGGCTGCTGGTCCGCACTGCCCATCTGCTGGTCCGGACCGGGCGGCTCCAGCGGCTGGAGGACTGGCTCAGCATCATCCCGGAGGTGGTGCTGGAGTCCGAGCCCGGCGTTCTGGCTGAAGCCGGGGAGGCGCTGCGCCGCGCCGGGCAGCCATCTCGGGCGGTCCGGTGGCTCCGGGCCGCCGTGATCGGCTACGCCCGGCGGCGGTCGGACGCCATGCTCACGGCGCTCTCCCGGCTGGCACTGGCCCACGCCGACCTGGGCCACTGGGCCGAGGCGGAGGCGGCGATCGAGCAGGTGGAGGCGGAGCTCGGCGAGGCGGCCGGGGCGGCGCGGGCCGAAGCGCTGCTGGCTGTCGCTGAATGGGAGGCCGGGGCGGGTAGGGCCGGCGCGGCCGTGGGTGGCTTCCGGGCGGCGGCCGCCCTCTTCGCAGAGCTGGGGCTCCGGGAGCGGCAGGGCGCGGCGCTCTTTGGGCTGGGTGCCCACGGGCTGGTGGCGGCCGGCCGGTATCAGGAGGCGCTGGCCGAGCTGCAGCAGGCCGCGCAGCGGCTGGAAGGGGCGGCCGCCTGCGATGCGCTCCTTTCCCGGTTCTGGCTCTGCGCCATGCTGGATCGGTGGGTTGAAGCGGAGCAACTGCTGCCTGCCCTGCTGCCCGGCAGCGCCCACCAGCAGGCGCATCGGTATCTGGCGGAGGCCCTGCTTGCCGTCCACCGGGGCGACCACCGGGCGGCGGAGGCGCTGGGCGAGTCGGCCGCCATCTGCCTGCACGATGCGGAGCCGACCCCTGCGCTGGCGGTGCTGCAAGCGCTCAGCCGGGCGTGGCTGGAGCTGGCCCGGCGCCGGCCCGAGACCGGGGCGCGGGAGGCCCTGCGCCTGGCCGCGGCGGCCCGGGTCCCTTTGCTGATCGCCCTGGCCGAGCGCCTCGCCGCGGCGGCCGCAGGGCCGGACTCCACGGGCGCCGCCGGCGGCCTGCGGGCCGAACTGCTGGGCACCTTCCGTGTCAGCGCCGGCGGCCAGGAGTTGGGCGGCGACGTCTGGGGGCGGGCCCAGGTACGGGGGCTGCTGCAGTATCTGTTGGTCCAGCCCGGTTTCAGCGCCGGGCGGGAAGCGCTGCTGGAGGCCTTCTGGCCGGGCGAGCCGCCCGAGACGGCCCGCGCCAAGCTCCGCGTCGGCCTCTACCGGCTCAAGGGGGTATTGACTTCTGCGGGGTGCCAGCTCGAGGCGGATCACGATCAGATTACCCTGCACCGGGCCTCGGTCGGCCAGGTCGATGTGGCCCTGTTAAGGGCCCATCTGGCGGCGGCCCGGGGGGCGGGGCCGGAGTCCGCCCTCAGCCTGGCGCTGGAGGGGCGGAGCCTATATCGGGGTGAGCTGCTGCCGCAGGCCTACTGGCCCTGGGTAATGCCGGCCCGGGAGCAGGTGCTCAGGGAGTATCGGGAGCTGCTTCAGCTGGGGCTGGAGGCGGCCCGGCAGTTAGGCCGCACCAGCAGCGCCGCCGTTATTTTGGAGGAGATGCTGGCCCTGGAGCCCGGCCAGGAGGAGCGGGAGCGGGAGCTGATGGAGCTGCTGGCCCAATCCGGGCGGCGCGGCGAGGTGCTGGCCCGCTACCGGCGGCTGGCCCGCTGGCTGCGGAGCGAGCTGGGGGTGGAGCCAGAGCCGCAGACCCGCCGGCTGGTCCGTTCTCTGCTCTCCTGATGCGTCTACGTTTCGTTCACGGTCCCCCCGGTACGCTGAAGGTGGCAAGCTGCCACTTCGGACCGGGGGGTCTTTCTATGTATGGACTCTCGCCCCGCTTGCGCGTCGCGCTTTACGTGGGCGCCGCGGGCCTGCTCCTGGGCGCGGTGATCGCCGCTTCGCGGTCTGGCGCGGGCGGCGGCGCCCGGGTCCGGCTGATGGGTGATGTCGACGGCGACGGCGTGCCGGAGGCGGTGGCGATCTTTCTGAGCCGCCAGGGCGAAATCTGCTGGGCGGTCACCGGCGGGAAAGGCCGGGAGGCAAGGGAGACTTGCGTTCCGGCTATGAAGTAGATCCGGATTCCATCTTGTTGGAAATGGGGGAGCGTTATGGCTTGGAGGCGGCGTTTGCTGTCCATTCTCGTCTGCGCGGCCTTGCTGGCTGCGGTGGCCCTGCCGGCGGCAGCGGCCGGTGGTTTCAATTGGAGTTCGGCGCGGGAGGTGGTCCTGGGCGACAACGGCGGGGCGATGGAGGATGCCCTGGTCTTCGCCTCGGGCCGCACGGGGCTTGCGGCCTCGTATAGCGATTTGATCGTGGAGCAGAATTTGCCGTCGGTCTTCCTCAAGAGCAACACCGGGACACTGCTCGATCTGGGCGCCGTCAACTTCGACAAGGTGCCGCCGCTGAAGGGCAGCTACACTCGCCAGGTGACGGCGGCGGAGGGGCATGTCTACCTCTGGCGAAGCGGCAACAGCTACGCCAAGGTGGAGGTGACGCAGGTTATCCAGGGCGCCCGGCAGGTCTCGCTGCCGACGGTCTACCTGCGCTACGCCACCGTCACGGTGGCGGCGGGCACGGCCCTGCAGGATGCCGGCAGCGTCGATCTGACCGGGCCGTCGCAGGAGGAGGAGGACTCCACGGAGCCTGAAAACGGCGGTGGCAGCACCGGGGGCGGGAGCACCTCCGGAGGCGGGAGTACCACCGGAGGCGGGAGTACCACCGGAGGCGGGAGCACCACCGGGGGCGGGAGCACCACCGGGGGCGGTGGCAGCATCTCCATTGGCGAGGATGCGGTCTATATCGTCGCGTGGGAGGATCCGACCCACTCCGGCACCTTGACCCTGGACAGGGGCGTCCGCGTCGCAGACTACGACCTGGCGCCCGCCGCCCAGAGCGATCTGGTGATGCAGGGGGCCTTGCTGGTCACCAGAAACGGTGCCAAAATCGTCAAGCTTGGCCAGATCGCCGCCGGCAAATGGGGCGTGCAGGAGGCCGGGGTCAGCCCGCAGCTGCTGCGCGTCATTCCCAATGACGGCTGGGCGGACTCGGCGCCGGTACCCGGCCTGAATCGATCGGCCAGCTACCTGGTGCGCAGCCGGACCGGGGAGTTCGCCCTGGTCAACCTGAACGGCGACCAGATCCTCGACCTCTCGGGCAAGGCCACCTATTCCGAGCATCATGTCATGATCCTGCAGCCCTCGCACCTGGTCACCGTCAAGAAAGGCGAGCAGACCGAGATCGATTGGGAGCGGCTGGAGCAGGTGATCGTGCTGCCCGGCGAGGGCGTATCGGTCGCCGACCTGGACAGCCGCTTGCCCCGGGGCGATGAGGATTTTCATATGACCGAGGCGGGCGAGATCGTGGCCGCGGCGGGCGCCGGCGTCCAGTATCTGGCAGTGGAGCTGGACATGCTGACCGCCCTGCCGCCCGGCGGGTACGAGTCCCGGGCCACCGCCGTGCCCGGCGGGATCTACGCACTCCGGGGGCGGTCGGGCCAGTACGCGGTCCTCTTCCTGGCCCGTGCCGGCTCCTCTTACCCCTCGTACAAGGCCTTCGACGCTACCCTGATTCCGGCGGCGGCCCCTGCTGGCGCTGAGCCGGTGCCGGTGGCGCCAGACCCGACTGAACCGGTCGCCCCGCCTCAGGCGGCGGTCTCCAAGACGATCAAGTTCCAGGTGGGCAACCTCATCGCCCACGTGGATGGCCAGCCCCGCACCCTGGATGTACCGCCGCAGATCATAGACGGCCGGACGATGATCCCACTGCGCTTCTTCGGCGAGGCGTTGGGGGCCGAAATCGGCTGGGACGACGCGGAGCAGCGCATCACCTACACGCTGGGCGAGCGGCAGCTGATACTCTGGGTCGGGAAGAGCACCGCCCTGATCGGCGGCGTAGAGAAGCGGTTTGATGTGCCGCCCACCGTCGTGGCGGGCCGGACGCTGATCCCGGTCCGCTTCGTAGCCGAGAATCTGGGGGCGGAGACCCAGTTTGAGGCGGCCACCCAGACGATTCAAGTTACCTATCCGGCGGGCGTCAAGAGCGAAGAGGCGCCGGCGGCAGATGTGCCCGCAGTGGCCTATGCGGCTGAGGCGTACAGCCGGTTGGTCAAGATCGACCTCGCGACCGGCACCATGACCACCGTCTTCACGGCGCCGAACGGGATCTACCATTTCCGGCTCAGCCCAAATCGGGAGGAGATCGCATACGAGGACCAGGCCGGTCGGCTGATCGTCCGGAATCTGGCCAGCGGCTCCGAGCGGGTGCTGGTGACGCCGGTTCGCACCGTGGCCGATCGGGTAGCCGATGAGTACGAGATTCGCCAGAATGTGGCCGTGCCATACAGCTGGTCGCCGGACGGGAGCCAGATCCTCTACCTGCAGATCGCCGATTGGGGCGACCCCCGCCTGATGTTGATCGATGCGGCGGGGGGCGAGCCCACGGAGCTGGACAATAGCGCCTTCGACGCCGCCTGGAGCACCGGCGGCCTGGTCATCAGCGACGGTTACACCTTTACGCTCCACTCGGATGCGACGCTGCGGGGGGGCAAGGAGCTGAGCTATCCGGGCGCCGAGTCGCCCTACTTCGGCGCCCCGCCCGTCACCTATATGGCCAGTTGGTCGGCCAACGGGAAGTATTTGACCTACGAGGGCCGGGGAGCGCCTAAGCTCTACATCTACGATGTGGCCGCCGGCACGGGGGAGAAGGTCTTCGACGGCACCGGCGATTATAAGTACGGTTTCCCGCGGGTCAGCAACGACGGGACTACGGTCCTCTACAGTCGCTCGGGCGACCTTTACCTGGCCAACGGCGGCAAGAGCAGCAAGGTGACCACATCGGGCTCGCTCTCCAACCCGGATTGGTAGGCGGCGCTGCGCATGGAAAGGAGCGTGAGGCCGTGATGATCCAGTGGAGGCGTATGCCGGCCGTCCTGGCCCTGTGTGCGCTGTTTCTGACTCTCCTGATGCCGGCGCCGCAGGCGGCGGCAGACCCCATGGATGCCGTACGTGACGACCCGGCCGCGTATCAGCGCGGCTACGACCACGGCTACGCCGCCTGCCCAGGGAACCGGACGACTCCAAAATCCGGCAACCTCCACAGCGACTATTTCACGGGCTGGTTCCGGGGCTGCAGCGACGCCATCCTGAAGAAGAGCGCCCCCCCGAACCCAGCCCCGGAGCCGGGTACCCCGGTGTTTCGGCTGCCGGGCATGGTCCCACCCTACGTGTTCGAGGGCGACATCTTCCTCTGGAACCTGTGGCGAGAGTACTTGGAGCGCCTTTATGGCGCCGCCGGCGGCATGGCGTCGCTCACGCCGGCGGGGCTGGTGGGCCCCCTGGCGGCGGCCGGCGCCGCCCTGCCGGGCGCTGGGCAGCCGGGCGATGGCGTCGTGTGGGCGACCGACAACACCGTCTCCGGTATCCACGCCGACTCCACGGCGCCGTTCAGCGGGCTGGGGCCCCTGACCCACGCCCGGACCTACCGGATCCGGGTGGACGGGCAGGAGGCGGTGGTGCCGGTCTATACCTACAAGACCAGCGCGGGCGTCGAGAAGATCTTCAGCTCGGGCCTGCCCGGCGCCGTCTCGCCGGATGGCCGCTACGCCGTCCTCCAGTTTCGCCGGGGCGACGAGCAGCGGCTCTCTATTGTGACGCTCCCCCAGGGGGACGGTTGCACCGCCGCGGCGCCCTGCGAGGGCGGGGCCGCCGAGCAGGTGATCTGGTCAGCCCCGTACGGGCCCCTGGGGATCCGCCTCGCCTGGTCGCCGGACAGCCGACGGGTGGCGTTCACCACGATCGCACCTTACTCGGAGAGCCGGGGCTTTATTGCGACCGTGGGGGTGGATCGAGTCGACACCCTGGACAACACCCAGGTCGCCACCTGCTACGTTAACGGCTACGAGTATAACTGCCACCACTCCGATATCAAGTGGACGCCGGATGGCCAGCGGCTGATCCTGGTGGAACCGTCCAGTTATATCAAGACTTACGTCTACCCGTTTCCGCCCCTGCGGCTCTCCAGAGGCGCCATCAAGACGATCAAGGAGATCGGGCGTGGGAAGGAACGGATCGATAATGTGGCGGTCTCGCCGGACGGCAAGTGGCTGGCGGTGACCCACCGGCTCTGCTGGTCGAGGGTCGAGCGACCGGCCTGGGACGTGAATGCTGAAGACTGCGGCTGGTTCTATGGCAGACCTTCGGGGTATATCGGCCTGATCAACATGGCGACGGGGGAGGAGCACCAGCTGACGCCGCTGGCCCTCATGCCCGCGGGCATGGCCGGCGACCTGGTCTGGCTGGATACGGCGGGTCAGGACGGGGCGGCGCCGTTCCCCTCGCCGGGACCCACGCCGGCGCCTTCGCCGGGGCCGGGGCCGGTGCCGGCCCCGGACGCCGGGCAGGTCACGTTGGATCTGGCCTTCATGAAGGGGTTCCGGCTGGTGGCAGAGGGCGGGGTCATCTACCTGGAGGCCCGATCCATACTGCCCGACCGGGCCGGCTACAGCTTCCGGCTGCGGAGCAGCACGGGGGTGCCCTACCCGGTGGCGGGGCCCGTGGCCGAGAGGCAGGCGGTGGTCAAGGTCGCCCTGCCCGCCCTGCCCGATGATACGTATCAGGTCGATGCCTTTGCAGCGCTGGAGGACGGCATCGTGCTAAGGCAGATCAGCGCCGCAGCCGTGGTGCTGAGCCAGGGCGGCGGCATTGCCAACGATATCGCCCCGCCGAATGTGGACGGCAGCACGCCGGTCGACCCTGTCACCGGCCGGCTGATCGACCCCGAAACAGGCAAGCCGGTCGACCCCTTCACCGGCAATCTGATCGACCCCATCACCGGTAAGCCCATCGATCCCGACACCGGCAGGCCCATCGACCTGATCACCGGCAAGCCCATCGACGTGGTCCTGAGCAAGGAACCCGGGCTCTGGGTGTCGCGGCCGCTGGATCCCGTGACCGGGCGCCTGATCGATCCCGTTGTGCAGAGCGGGCCGGTGAAGCTGTTTGAGGCCCCGGGCATCGACCCGGTGACGGGCGAGCCGGTCACCGTGGTGATCAGCAAGCCGATCGACCCGGTCAGCGGCAAGCCCATCGATCCCCTGACGGGGCAGCCGGTGCCCGTGGAGAAGGGGAGCGAGATCGCCATCTGGGGCGGAGCGCGGGTTCTGACGCCCGAGGGGCAGACCGTCGGGCCGGACCTGTACATGGCCAACCAGATTCCGGGCTTCTCGGCCGAGGTGCTTGAGCCCTATTTCGCCCAGAATCCGGCGGTCTACACGGGGGGCACCATCACCCCGGATACCGGTTGGGACCTGAGGGCCGTCGGAGACGGCGGCAAGGTGAGGCTGACCTGGCGGGCTCAGACGGAGGCCGTTCTCGGCTACTATGTTTACCGAGGCGAGGCGCCCGGCTTTGCACCGGGGAGCCCCACCACCGACTTCCCGGTGGACCAGCCCGCCTTCACCGACAAGTTCGCCGAGGTGGGAAAACGGTACTATTACCGGGTCAGGCCCGTATTGGCCTCCGGGGCGGAGGGCGAGCCCAGTCCGGAGGTCGTGTATCTCGGGACGGGGGAGTCTTCGCCCTAGGACAAACTGAGACCCTCCCCGGCACCCGGCCGGAGAGGGTCTCTTTTCGCCTTGACTATTGCTGTCCTGCAGCAGCCCGCAGTTCCTGGCTCCAGGCCAGGGTCTGGGCAAGCCCCGCCCGCAGCGTCATGGCCGGCGCCCACTGCAAATGGCGCCTGGCGGCATCATTGGCCATCACCGAGTGCGGAATGTCGCCTGCCCGCACAGGTCCGTGCCGGGGCGGCCGCCGCCAGCCTAGCAGATCGGCGGTCTGCTGCCAGAGTTCCCGCACTGTGACGGCAGAGCCGGTACTGACGTTCAGCGTCATGCCGTTGGCGCGGTTCATGGCGGCCATCAGTGCGCTGACCATATCGGACACATAGATGAAGTCGCGCGTCTGGCTGCCGTCGCCGTGAATAACCGGATCTGCCCCGGAGAGGAACCGGCCCAGAAAGGCGGGAACGACGGCGCCCTCGCCTTCGGTCTTCTGCCGCGGCCCGTAAATGTTGGCCGGACGGATGATCGTGTACTCCAGGCCGGCACCCGGCGCCAGCAGCCGTACATACGCCTCGCCGGTCAGTTTGGACAGGCCGTACGGGGAGAGGGGCGCCGTCGGGTGTTCCTCCGTGATAGGCAGTGCCACCGGCTCACCGTACACGGCGGCGGACGATACGGAGATCAGTTTCCGGGCGTCGGCCCCGGCCGCTGCCCGCAGCACGTTGATGGTCCCGCTGGCGTTGACGGAGAGATCAAAGCCCGGCTCGTCCATGGAGTTCGGCACGGAGACCTGGGCTGCCAGGTGATAGACGACTTCGGGCCGCACCGATGCGAAAATCGCGTCCAGGGGCGTCCGGATATCCTTGCAGAAGAACTCGACTCCGGTTGGCAAATTGTCGGTTGAGCCGGTCGAGAGGTCATCGACGACGCTGACATCATGCCCGGCAGTCAGGAGGCTGCCGGCCAAGTGAGACCCGACAAACCCGGCGCCGCCCGTAATCAGTACACGCATAGTCCACCTCAAGTGCCTTATACATCGCGGCAAGATACGGGCATATTCTCGATACATAATCACTTGTCCTGCAGCGAAAACAACCCATGTCAACCTAAGTCAGGTGCGCCCTCGCATTTGACGGTGTCTTCCTGGAACGGCCAAGGCTTCTCTGCCCGCCCCTATGCGGGTTCACCGCGGGCTGGTACAATGGACAACAATGAGGGGGAGAGTGCGATGGACGCAGAAGTGCTGCTTCAGCGAATTGAAGGACTCCTGGACCAGAAGCTTGAAGAGAAGCTTGAACAGAAGCTCGAACAGAAGCTCTAACAGAAACTGGCGAAGCTGGAAGAGAAGTTTGATTTGAAGTTTGCCGCCGTGGAAGCCAGGTTGGGCGCCCAAATCACTGACTTGGCGGCGAAAGTGGACGCCATGAATCGGCGTCTGGATCGTTTCAGAGATTCCCTCAACCGGTGGATCGACGAAGTCGCCAGCAACAAGGGGAAGATTGCGGCTACTGACGCGTATCTGAAAGACCTCCTGCACCGGATCGAGCGCCTGGAACTCGAGGTTAATACCCTCAAGGCCAGGCCGCTCGGAAATACGGCGGCGTCCTGAGCCATCGGGTCAGGCGGGTCGCCTATCTCGACGGCAAATACCACGAACAGCCAGCACCGGAGCATGCGAGCCCCGGTGCTTTCGTCATCCTCACCGCTTTCCTGAACTGGCACGCTCAGTAAACGCTTCCTAGTTGACGCTAATGGTATTTCTAGACTAAACTTCTATGTGTATAACTCTATAGCAGTTAGTTATTTCGGGTAAGGGGGGAGACTGCGGCGTGATCGACCTGCATGCTCACGTCCTGCCCGGGATCGACGACGGCCCGGCCACGCTTGCCGACTCCCTCGCAATGCTCTCTGCCATGGATGACCAGGGGGTCACCACCGTGATCGCCGGCGCCCACACCCTGGACGGCAAGTACAACGCGACCAAAGAGGCGGTTCTGACCGCCACCGAACTGATCAACGCCGAACTGCGCCGGGCGGGCCGCTCCATTACCGTGCTGCCGGGCATGGAGATCTATCTCGGCTTCGACCTCCTGCGGGCGCTCCGCTCCGGCGAGGTATTCGGCCTGAACCAGTCCCGGCATATCCTGGTCGAGCTGCCGTACCGGGAGTTTCCCATGTACACCGAACGGGCGCTGTTTGAAGTGATGATCGCCGGCTTCCGGCCGATTCTCAACCACCCCGAACGGAACCTGGAGATCCGCCGGCGCCCGGAGCTCATGTACCGCCTGGCGGACAAAGGCGTGTGCGCCATGGTGACCGCGGCCAGCCTGTTGGGTCGGTTTGGGGCCGAGTCCCAGGCGCTGGCCGAGGAGTTCGTGGCGGAAGGCGTGGCCCCGTACGTCGTAAGCGACGCCCATGACCTGAAAGGCCGGGCGCCGCTGCTCGCCGAAGGTCTGGCCGCTGCCAGGGCCTTCGGCAAGGTCGATCAGACCGCCGAACGGTCGCTCCTGTCGTAGTCCTAAGTTTCCCGCCGCCCCGAGGGGTGGGAGAGCACCAGTACAGAGGCCCCGAGCTCCGACATAGCAACGACAGGAGGGAACGATGAGCATGACCACCCGTAAACTGGCCGCCTCGGCGGTGGCTGCTGCGCTGCTCGCCAGCGTTGCTACCACCGCTCTCGCTGCCGAAACCGTCCCGGGCGCCGTCTACTCCGACAGCCAGGCCGCCGGTGCCAACAAGCCGGCACCCAAGGTCAAGGAGGATCTGGAGAAGGCGGGCATCAAGGACGTGGCTCCGGAACACTATGCTGCCGGCTCCATTACCGTTCTGGTCGAATCCGGACTGCTGAAGCCTGACGCCGAAGGCAAGCTCGAGCCCGAGGCCTCGCTCAACACCGGCGACGGTGTCGCCATCTTCGCGAAGGTATTGGGCATTGCCTCCAAGGAGGACAGCACCGACGCTGCCCTGACCAAGGCCAAGGAAGCCGGCCTGCTGACGCCCACCGCCTCTGCCGAGAGCGATCTGCCCCGTGTGGAAGTCGCCCGCATGCTGGCCAAGGCCCTGGGCGCCCAGCCCAAGACCATTACCAGCGCCGCGGACTACCCCTTTGCCGACTATGAGAGCACTTCCCCCGAGGATCGGGGCATCCTGGCCGCCCTGTACGAACTGGGCATCTTCAAGGGCTTTGAAGACAAGACTTTCCGGCCTGATGCCATCCTCACCAAGGCGCAGATCGCCATTTTGATCGACCGCATCCTTGGCGCCGGCAAGTAAATGTTCGCAGCGCAATCGGGGCGCCGGCCGATTCGAGCCGGCGCCCGGCGGTTGCGTGGGGTACAGATTTACCCTCAGGGGGCGGAGGGACTCTTAGATGAAAATGGACCAGGCCGAATTGGATCTCAGGAGCATCTTCATGACCCTGCGCCGGCGGATCTGGCTCATCTTGCTGCTGCCGGTGTTGGCGGCGGTCATGGCGGGGCTGGTCAGCTATTACGTGCTGCAGCCGGTGTACGCATCGTCGACCAGCATGTGGGTGGTCAAGGATGGATCCGGGCAGATCAACTACAATGACCTGATGTTGAGCCGCAACCTGACCAAGACGTACGCCGAAGTGGCCAAGAGCCGGGCCGTGCTCTCCGACGCCATGGTGCTGGCGAACGTGAAGGATCTCACCGTCACGCAGCTTCAGCAGATGATTACCGTCACGCCGGTGCGCGACACGGAGATCATCCAGTTCACCATTCAGGACGGAAGCCCCGAGCGTGCGGCAGCCCTGGCAGCTGCCGTTGCCGAAGCGTTCAAGGGGCAGATCCGTACCTTCATGAAAGTCGAGAATGTCGCAGTCGTGGACCAGGCGCAGGTGCCGACCAGCCCTGTCCGGCCCCGGCCGCTGATGAATATCGCCGTCGCCTTTGTGCTGGGCGCCATGGCGGCGGTAGGCCTCGCCTTCCTGCTGGAGTATCTGGACACGACGCTCAAGTCGCCGGAAGATGTGACCGCCCGGCTGGGATTGCCCGTGGTGGGCGTCATTCCCGTGATCGACGTGGACAGGCAGCCTGAGGCGACCAGCCGCCGGAAGGGCGCCCGCAGCCAGAGCAAGACACAGGCGGTGGTACAGAAGTGAGAGCAACGCTTCCAGCTGTATCGAAAATGGTCGTCGCACACCATGACCCGTCTGCCGTAGCTTCGGAGGCGTACCGGGTGCTGCGGACGAACCTGCAGTTCCTCGGGCTGGACGAGCCCGTTCGCTCGATTCTGATCACCAGTGCCACGCCCGGCGAGGGGAAGTCGACCACGATTTCCAACCTGGCCGTGGCCTTTGCCCAGACGGGCGCCAAGGTTTGTCTGGTGGATGGGGATCTGCGGCGGCCCACCATTGCCAAGGCGTTCGGCCTGGAGAACTGGAGCGGCCTGACGACGGCGCTGATTGGCCAGGCCCCCCTCGATGAGTGCGTGAAGGCTACAGATGTACCGGGGCTCTCAATTATGACCAGTGGGCCGATTCCGCCCAATCCGGCCGAACTGGTCGGCTCAGCCCGGATGAGCGCCCTGCTGGCGCAGCTGCAGGAGCGCTTTGACATGGTGTTGATCGATTCGCCCCCCGTGCTGGCGGTGACCGATGCGGCTGTGCTGGCGCCGAAGGTCGGCGGGGTGGTGGTGGTGGTGCGGGCCAACGCCGTCGATCACCGGCAGGTCAGCCGGGCCAAGGAGGCCCTGGAGGCCGTCAAGGCCCGGGTGCTGGGTGTGGTGCTCTCCGCCGTGCAGCCTGAGGGCCGGGACGGATATTATTACTACTATTACCATTCCGATGCGGCTACGGCGCGATCGAAGCGGTAGATGGAGACCGGGCCGCCTGCACTGGTGAAGTGCAGGCGGTTTTTGCGCGCCCGGGCTCGGGCCCCGGGCTCGGGGCGCCCCTCGGGCGGCGCCCGCTACCCCGGGCTCGGGGCGCCCCTCGGGCGGCGCCTGCCCCCCCGGCTCGGGGCGCCCCGCGATCGGCGCCTGCCCCCCCCGGCTCGGGGCGCCCCGCGATCGGCGTCTGCCCCCCCCCCGGCTCGGGGCGCCCCGCTACTGGCGGGGGGTGTCAAATTATCCACGTTTTTGCCCGCCAGGAGCTTGTACGGATTCACAACTGAACCACGTGACGGGCTGTTTTCCCCGGTTTTTGGGGTGGAAAGGCCGTTGGGACCCCCCGCAGCCGGATTTGGACCCTCATTTGGACCGAAAACGGCGTATCGCCGCGTCCGGTTTTCAATCGGTACACGATCTGTCCGTGGCAAAACTTGGATAAATTGACAACTGTGCCAGGGAAGGCTGTGCGGCCCGGCGAAGTGTTATCTACCCTGATTCGCGGAGGTACTCCGAGCATGTCCGTCAAAGTGGTCAAGATCCAGATTCCGGTCAGTCTCTTGTGTGACCCGGAGCTGATCCCCCCGGCCAAGCTGATTTGGGCGGCTTTGTGCGCCGGCCCCATGCGTCCGGCCCTCGTGGAAGCACAGACCGGCCTTTGCCGCAAAACCGTCCTGAAGGGCCTGGACCATCTGGTCAGAGCCGGCTGGTGTTCTGTCTCGGGCAGGTGTTTCTTAGCCATCCTCCGGCCCGGGGCTTCGGCGCAGACCGTATCCTTGCCGGTCGACCTGCTTGGTCAGCCGAATCTCGGCAGTCAGGCCAAGCTCCTTTACGGCATACTTCAGCTCACGCCTAAGGGCCGGAGGGCTGCCGGACACACCTCGTACGCCGAATTGCGCCGGCTCACGGGAGTTAGCCTGAACACCGTCAAACAGGCCATGAGGGAGCTGGCGCAGCACGGGTGGATCCGCGCCGAGCAGGAACACCAAAATACACCCATTGTTGTCACCCTGAGAAATCCGCAGGCAGCTCGGAGCAGGACTGCTGCCAGAAGGGTGGGAAAGCGCGTCAGGAGCGGCCGGTACCGCGGGGAGACGCTGATGCGCGAATTCCTGTCACTGCTTGTGGACCGAACGGACTACAAGGACGATGACAAGCCGGCTTTCCTGGTCAATCCTCAGACCGGAGGGCAGTTGGAGCTTGACCGGTTTTACCCGCCCGACGTGGCATTCGAATTCAACGGCCCCCAGCACTACCACGAGACTGAGCGGTTCACCAAGCAAGAGGCTGAAGAACAGGAGTTTCGCGATATCATCAAGCTTGGTATCTGCCTCAGGCGTGGGGTGACGGTCGTGATTGTCCACCGGGAGGATCTGAGCCTGGAGGGCATGCGCAAGAAGGTCGGCAATCTGCTGCCGCTTCGGGATCTGACCGGACAGGAGCGCGTGATCAAGCTCCTGGAGGATCGGGCCTACTGGCACCGTCTCGGGGGAGACGGTGATGACGCATAAGAAGAAGGGGCTCCGCACATCGCCGTGCAAAGCCCCCGACCCTCTCCTACACCCGGGACCGGAGCAATGTCATGTTCCCCGTGATCTCGTAGGCGCCCAGCCCGGCAGGAACCAGCAGTGCCGCCCCGGTCCCGAGAATCTCCCGTTCACCGGTCCCCCAGACCACAGCGCCGTCGCCGGACAGCACCAGCAGCGCATCGCACGAATCGCTCGCAGTCGCCTGGGCCCAGGCGCCCCGGCACTCCGCCCGGGCCACCGCGAAGAACTCGCTTTCTACCAGCGTCTGCCACTGATTGGGCTCCGGTGCCGCCGGGCGGAACGGCCGGGCAGGCGTGTCGCACCGGGTCACCCGCAGGGCGTGCTCCACGTGCAGCTCCCGGGGCTTCCCGTCCAGCCCCGTCCGCCCATAATCGTAGACCCGATAGACCGTATCCGAACTCTGCTGGACTTCCGCGACGACGGTACCCCGGCCCAGGGCGTGAATCGTCCCCGCCGGCACGTAGAAAACGTCGCCCGCCTGCACGGGAATGTAGCGCAGCGTCTCGAGGGTCCGCCCGTTCGCCACCGCAGCGGCAAAGGCGGCGGCATCCACCCCGTCGCGCAAGCCATAGACAATCCGGGCGCCCGGCTCGGCGGCCAGAATGTACCACATCTCCGTCTTGCCCAGCTCCCCGGGGGGGAGGCCGGCGTAACCGTCAGCCGGGTGGACCTGCACGCTCAGGTCGTCCTGGGCGTCCAGCAATTTGATCAGCAGCGGGCACCGGCCGCTGGGGGAGGCCATGCCCCGGGCGCCCAGCAGCTCTGCACCGAACGCCTGCCGCAGCTCGGAAAGGCTTTTCCCCGCCAGGGGGCCGTTCTGCACCACGCTGGTGCCCTGGTCGTGCTCGCCCAACACCCACGCCTCGCCAATCGCACCGGCCGGCAAGGTGGAACCATAGAACGGCTCCAGCTTCCGGCCGCCCCAGATGCGCTCCTTGAAGACGGGCTGCAGAACCAGTGGATAGAGCTGTGTCATGTCAAGTACCGCCTCCTTGCCGGTCACCACTCACGGATTAGCTTATAGATCGGGTTCACATTGCGGAACCGAATCCACGGCTTGGTTTCCAGGGCGGCCATGGCCTTCTTGTCGCCTTGCTTTTCGTAGATAACGTAGAGCCACAGGTCAGCCTCCGACCCCAGCAGGCCCACCTTGGCAGCGTCCTTCAGCAGTGGCGCCGCCCCGGCGACGTCGCCGGTCAGGAAGAGCGCCTGCCCGGCCCGCAGCTTGAAGTCAGCCGACATGGCCAGTTTGGGGACAGAAGTCCACAGCGCCTGTTTGGGATCGGCCACCGCCTTGCGCGCCATGAAGTCCGTGTAAAGGGTCACCAGGTCAGCTGCCCGCTGCCGTGCTTCATCGACACGCCCGTCGTGCAGGGCGCCGTTGAGAAGGGTACCTTCCAGGTCGGCCACCTTGCTGTAGTACGTGTTTACCATCGGATGTTTGGCCAGAGCGGCTTTCGCTTCGGAGAGCGCGCCGTCGAGGTCCTTATTCAGCTCCCGTGCGATGGCCAGCCTAAACCGGGCCCCCGAGTGATAGGGATCCAGCCGCGCTGCCTGCTCCAGTGACGTCAGGTCGCCGATCACAAGGAGTGGCTCCGAGCCCCACCGGTCGAACCGGGCGGCCTTCTGTGCCGCAGCCCTGGCCGCCTCTGGCTGCCCGGCTTCCGCCAGCGCAGTTGCCGTATCCGTCAGGCGGGAGCCCACGGCCAGCAGTGCGGCAAGCACCGCAACGACGATTGCAGCGGCGCCGCCGGCCACCAGGGCGGGCCGCTCTAACCGAGCGCTCGGCTCCGCAACCGGTTGTGTCGCGGCGGCCAGCAGAATCCAAACCAGCAGCCAAATGGCGCCGAACGAAAGGCTGAATTCGATGGCGCTGTGGGTGGCAATCAGGCCGGCACCCGCCGCAAGCGCCCATCCCAAAGTGCCTCCCTCGGCCCGGCTCCGCCAGGCGGCCCACAGGGCGGCACTCAAGGCAGCCAGGAGGGCAGCAAGGCCGGCCCATCCAGCTTCCACAGCGGTCTGAGCATAGTGGTTATGCGTCTCGCGGGCGACATAGTTGAATTCCTGATATTGACGGTAGCCCCGGTCCCAGCCCCAGCCGCCCCGGCCGAGCGGTCGGTCGGCGGCCATCCGCAGGGCATCCTCATCGTAGATCAGGCGGAGCACTACGTTGACAGTCTTGAAGTTGATGTCCAAGAGCCGTAAAGCCTGGCTGGGCAGGAGACCTTCCGCTGGGCGGATCACCAGCAGGGCGGCTACGACCATAGCAAGCCCGAGGCCCGCCAGCGCGGCCTGGAGTCTTCCACGCAGCCGCAGGAAGTAGGCCAATGCGGTAGCGCCGGCGGCACCTCCGGCGGTAGCTGCAGCAATCCACTTGAACGCCGAGACATAGTTATTCGCCGCTGAAAAGTCGCCGATGCTCTTCATGGCCACGACCATCGGTGCCGCCGCCACAGCCAGCAGCAGCAACGCGGACCAGCGCCGGCGACCCTCAAGCCCGGCGAGGAGGAGGAGGAGCCCAATGGGCAGGACCACCACGGCGCCCCGGGAGACCGTGAAGAAGAAGGCCAGTTGGAGGAACGTCATGAGGGCGCCGGCGACGCTTAGCTTCCACACTTTCAGATCTTCCAGGGCCAGGCCGGCGGTAGCGAGCGTGGCGGCCAGGAAATAGGTTGAGGCTGCATTATGGTACTGGAAGGTGGTGAACATGCGATCCTTTGCCCCCACCAGGGAGAGCATCCTTGTGATCTCTGGATCCTTCAGCAGATAGCCAGTGAATTCAAGGAAGCCGACCACACCTACCCCGGCTGCACTCAATACAAACACCCAGCCCAGCCAGCGCCGCAGCCCGGGCCCCGACTCGGCACGCACCATCACATACGTAAACCAGGCCGCGGCCACCCGCAGGACCCAATCCAGGTTGCCCCGCGGATACACAGCCCAGGCGAACTGCAGCACATACAGAGCCAGCAGGGCCAGCAAAGCGCCCCCCGCCCAGCCCCCCGGCACCCCCGCCGACAGGCCCTCCATGCGGCGCCCCACCATCCAGAGCCCGAACCCGGCGCTCACGGCCGCAATGGCCACCAGCAATTCGGTCCAGAAAAAGAGCCCCTTCAAATACGGGCCCACCGCCAGAACGGCCAGGGTCAAGGCTACACCGCAGTACCGCAGGATTCGTGAAGTCCTCATCTCTATGCATACCCCACTTCAGATGTACGACCGACCCACAATTCGTCCACCGCACCACCCATTCCTGCCAACCTTGCCACGGTGCGCCACTACAAAAGCCTATTGTATTTCATCCCCTCAGTCTTTTACCATTAGATGAGATCATAGCGACACAAGGAGCGATACTATGTCCAAAAAGAAGACCCCCCGCAAGGGCGGCAGCCAGGCCCTCTGGTGGGTAGCCGGCATCGCCGTCATCGCGGTCGGCGTGCTGATCGCCGTCAACATCATCGGGTCGCAGAAAGACTCCGGCGCCGACGCCAGCGCCAAAACCGACGCTCAAGTGCATGCCGATCGCAACGTCAAAGGCCCCGCGACCGCCAAAGTCAAGCTGATCAAGTACAGCGACTACCTCTGAGGTGGCTGCGCCGTGGCGGCAGCCACGGTCGAGCCGCAGTTGGCGGCTCTCATTGAAGCAGGCGAAGTCAGCTACGAATACCGGCACCTCCTCGTCTTCCCGCCCCGCTCCCAGTGGGCCGCAGAAGCCAGCGAATGCGCAGCCGACCAGGGCAAATTCTGGGCCTACCATGACCTGCTCTTCAAGAACCAGAAAGCGACCATGACCCAGGCCCAGCTCAAAACCTGGGCCAAGGATCTCGGCCTCGACACCAACCAATTCAACCAGTGCATGGACACCAAGAAGTACGAAGCCAAAGTCAAGCAGCAGAGCGCCGAAGGCGCCAAAATGGGCATCAACCAGACCCCGACCTTCGTCCTGAACGGCAAGATCCTCAAGGGCTATAGCAACGACGCGGTCGTCACCATGGTCAAACAGGCGGTGAACCAGAAGTGAGTCTCAAGCGCAGCCTCCAGGGCGTGATCCTGCTCGCCCTCATCGGACTGGGGATCTCCATCTACCTGACGTGGGCCTACACGGCCGATGTGGCGCCCATCTGCGGGACCAGCGGCGGCTGCGAAACGGTCCAGACCAGCCAGTACGCCTGGATCGCCGGCATTCCGGTGCCCATGCTGGGCGCCGTCGGCTACACGGGCATGCTTGCCCTGGCGGTCCTGGCCCTCCGGCTGCCGGACTGGCGGAACGTCATGCTCCTCGCCCTCTTCGGGGCAACGCTGGCCGCCGTCCTCTTCTCGGCCTGGCTCACCTACCTGGAGTTCTTCGTCATCTACGCCATCTGCCGCTGGTGCATCGCCTCGGCGGTCGTCACGCTCCTGGCCTTCCTGCTCAGCCTCTCAGCATACCAGCGCCATCAGGCGGAATAAACGGGCCGGCGGGGGCATCACCCGCCGGTCCCTTCTCATATACATGTCCACCGGGAGGCGGTTCTGGTGGGCGGCGGGCGGCGGTGGCGCATCCTGTTTGCAGCGGGCATGGCAGCGCTGGTGATGACCGGGGTGGCGGGGTGGAACGTCTGGGAGGACCGGACGGCCCGGGCGATGCCCCAGTGTCCGGAGGCGCCGCCCATCGTGATCGACCCCGGCCACGGCGGCGTGGACGGCGGTACCAACGTGCCCGGCCTGCTGGAGAAAGAGGTCGTTCTTGACGTCGCCCTGCGTACAAAAAAGTACCTGGAGCGCTACAAGATTCCCGTCGTGCTGACCCGCGAGGAAGACGTCGCCCTCGGCGGCACCTTCGACGGCGGCCACCTGCGCCGCGACCTGAACTACCGGATTCGCGTCGCCAACCACTGCCGGGCGGCGTTCATGCTCAGCCTGCACGTCAACCACACGCAAAACGGCGACAGCCGCGGCATGATCGTCTTCTACCAGCCGAGCCGGGCGGGGCGGGATGCGGCCTACGTCTTTGATGATATCCTCCGCCGCTGGCCCCTCCACGAACGCAAGGAGGCGCCAATTGCCCGCAAGGATTTCGCCGTGCTTAAAACCCAGGCGCCGGCCATTTTGGTAGAAATGGGCTTCATCAGCAACGCCCAGGACCGGCAGTTGCTGGCAGATGCGGCCTATCGCGAGAAGGTGGCGCAGGCGCTCTCATCCGGCTGTGCCGCGATTTACCAAAAGTGGATGAAACATGGCTCCCCATAGCTGTGGCCGTCGTATAACTCTTTTTCGGCGGGTCATATACTAGTACGGCAGATACCCTCGGCTTCGAGAAAGATTTCGCGGACACAAGTCCGCGGAGCTCGGGGCCGATTTCCTGCAAAGAGGGGTGAAACGGCCGTGCAAGCGATCACGATAGGGACCGCCGAAGGGATCGAAGACATCCGCCAGCGTCTGGATGACGAGTTTCGGTTTCTCCAGGAAGAGGGCGTCAATATTCGCATCGGCC
>DASPIW010000050.1:0-179866 GCA_035628915.1 Symbiobacteriaceae bacterium
AGTAACTCCTCTGCTCGGATGCTACGGGTCATGCCGGATTCCCCCTCTCCTAAGTAGAGCATAACGCAGCAATGTTCTCTCAGGAATAGAACATACCCCCAAACGCAAAATTACATAAACATTGCAATGGCCAAACTAAAGAAAGAGGCGCCGATTGGGCGCCTCTTCCCCTATTTCAGGACCGCCACGACATCATCAAGAACCTGCAGCGTCTCCTTAGGGCCGAACTCCACTTGGTGTCCCAATCTTTGCCGGGGAAGCGCAGCAGCTATCTTTTCGCATCGGTCATCCGGCATATGATGGCATCCACGCCAGCCCACGCACTGAGTAGGTTACCCAGCGACCGCGCCTTCCCAAGGGGAATCCCATGAACCCTGTGAGCCCAAACGGCCCGATTGAGCGGGCAAGTAGTCGCAGGCTGGGAGGGTTTATTCCATGTTAGTCGAAATATACGGAAACCTGGTGATCAAATCGTCGGACTTGAGGACCTTCAGGATCTCAGGTTGAGGCGGGGAATGATCCCCCAACAATTGATGCGCCGGGCTGGGTGCAGTGGAGGGAACAGATTTGATGACACCGGTTAACAGTATCCTTCTGCGTTTGCCCAAACGGGCTGAGAGTGCGGTGCGAGAGGTCTTGACTCGAACGTTCGTTGATGTCGGCCCTCTGTCGGCGCTTTTGGCGAGCAATGACCATCAAATCATCTATGGGCGCCGGGGCACAGGCAAGACCCACGCGCTCGTTTATCTGGCAGGCTGTCAAGATTCAACAGGGGACGTAACAGCGTACGTCGACCTTCGTAACATCGGGTCGGCCGGTGGGCTTTACGCGGACGGTTCCCGTCCAATCTCCGAGAGAGCGACTTCACTGTTAGTGGACACGCTGGCTGCCATTCACGAGTGCCTCTTACACTTCTTCGTGACTCACCCCGAAGACCCCGATTTGTCCCTAACAGGTCCTGCACTGGACGCTCTCGCCTTTGCGATAACTGAAGTGCAGGTCGTTGGGACGATCGAGACCGAAGACAAGGCCCAGGCGGCCCAATCGGAACATAGCAAGTATGGCGCCCAGCTGTCGAGCCCCCTGACAGGTCAATTCAGCTTTGGGTTCGAGGATCACAATGAACAAAGGTACGAAGCCAGGGTGAAGCGGGCTGGATCTGAGAAATTGCACATCAACTTTGGCTCAGTAGGAACCGCCTTTCGCAGTATCGCCTCCATCATACAGCCAAGGCGTCTGTGGATTCTGCTTGACGAATGGAGCAGCCTTCCGCTAGACCTACAACCCTATCTAGCCGACCTTCTCCGACGCTCGATTCTTCCCGTTACCGGTATTACTGTCAAGTTTGCCGCAATAGAACACCGTTCCCGCTTTCAACTGCAGCCTGAGGTGGGTGGCTATATCGGGATAGAGGTTGGCGCCGACATGGCGGCTGACGTTAACCTCGACGATTTCATGGTCTTCGACAACGACTCAGAACGCGCCAAAGCGTTTTTCCAAGACTTAATGTTTAAGCATACCCTGGCTGTGGCTACGGACGCCGGGAACAAGGATGACATCACGGAAGACCCGGCAGAGCTAATCCGATACGCCTTCACGCAGGTTAGGGCATTTGAAGAGTTTGTCCGCGCCTCCGAGGGTGTACCCCGTGACGCCATTAACCTGTTATCAAATGCCGCGCAACGTGCAATCGATGGCCGGATATCTGTAGAAGACGTTAGGGTGGCGGCTCGGAACTGGTATCAGCGGGATAAGGAAAAGGCTGTGAGCGCCAACCCCGCGGCGTCCCAACTGTTGCACTACATCATCGACACCGTAATCGGCGAACGGCGTGCCCGCGCCTTCTTGCTGAAGAGCGGGGAAACACATCCTTTGATTGATATCCTGTATGACGCACGGGTTCTTCATGTATTGAAGCGCAACATCTCCACTCACGACCAACCTGGTGTGCGGTACGATGTGTACAAGTTGGACTATGGCTGCTACGTGGACATGATGGCCACGCAGCGGGCTCCACTCGGGTTACTACCGGCAGACGGCGAGGCGGAGGAATCAGCGTACGTGGATGTGCCGCCAGACGACTACCGCTCTATTCGGCGTGCCATCCTGTACCTCGACGAATTCGAGCAGAAGATAGGCGCTGAAGAATAAGCTTTGCTCCCTACGGACCACGCCCTTTGTCCTAATCCAGCATTCTCTAAGCGGCATTCGGGGCAGCAACGTGCGTTGCTGCCCCGAATTGGTGCTGGCGTACCATTGGGTATCGTTGGACTTTCGTGCTTTATGCTCGAGGCCGCTTCGGAAGCGGGTCTGTGGATTCTGCGGGTGTGCCTGTTATGGCTTTAGTATGCGCTGCCGCCACAGCTCGTGTTCTGGTATTGTAGGGTCCACCCGAAGGCCAGCGTACCCCCTCCGACCTCAACTGCAGAGACATACGCTTAAGAAGTCCTAGAGATTACTGAGGAGCGCAGGATTGGCAGTCAACTTTACAGGAGAGCGGTTTACGGATAGCGAAACAACGACAGTAATTGTTCGTATCACCGAAGTCAACGGGGGTAGAGCTGCTGTGAGCACCGTCGATCTGGGCTGGATTACAAACTTTATTTGGGGCATCGCCGACGATGTCCTGCGGGACCTCTACGTGCGCGGCAAGTACCGGGACGTCATCCTGCCCATGACCGTCCTGCGCCGACTCGATGCCTTACTGGAGCCGACAAAGAAGGCAGTTCTGGAGATGAAGGCCGTGCTAGACCAGGCGGGTATCGTTAACCAAGATGGCGCCCTGCGCCAGGCTTCCGGCCAGGCCTTCTATAATAGCTCCAAGTTCACACTGCGAGATCTGAGGGCCCGCGCCAGCCAGCAGCAGCTAAAGGCTGACTTCGAGGCCTACCTCGACGGCTTCTCTCCGAACGTGCAGGAGATACTGGAGAACTTTGAGTTCCGTAACCAGGTTCCCCGCCTCGTCAAGGCTGATGTGCTTGGTACACTCATCGAGAAGTTCCTCTCGCCGGACATCAACCTGAGCCCGGAGCAGGTCCTGAACAGCGACGGGTCGGTCAGGCAGCCCGGCCTCGATAACCATGCCATGGGGACCATTTTCGAGGAACTGATCCGCCGCTTCAACGAAGAGAACAACGAGGAAGCCGGCGAGCACTGGACGCCTCGGGATGCCGTCAAGCTAATGGCGAAACTGATCTTCCTGCCCATCGCCGATCAGGTGGAGTCGGGCTCCTACCTGCTGTATGACGGCGCCTGTGGCACGGGCGGCATGCTGACCGTGGCGGAGGAGACGCTGAAACAGCTGGCCGAGGAACGTGGCAAGGCCGTACAGACCCATCTCTACGGCCAGGAGATCAACGCCGAGACGTATGCCATCTGCAAGGCCGACCTGCTGCTGAAAGGCGAGGGCAGTGCGGCAGATAACATCGTTGGCGGTCCGGAGCATTCGACGATCTCCAACGATGCCTTCCCGTCCCTGGACTTCGACTTCATGCTCTCCAATCCGCCTTACGGCAAGAGCTGGAAGAGCGACCTGGAGCGGATCGGCGGCAAGGGCGGGATCAAAGACCCCCGCTTTATCATTGAGCATGGGGGCGATCCCGAATACTCGCTGATTACCCGCTCCAGCGACGGCCAGCTGCTCTTCTTGGCCAACATGCTGAGCAAGATGAAGCACGGTGGGAAGCTGGGCAGCCGCATCGCCGAAGTGCATAATGGCTCCTCGCTCTTCACGGGCGATGCGGGCCAGGGCGAATCGAACATCCGCCGCTGGATCATCGAAAATGACTGGCTGGAGGCGATCGTCGCCCTCCCGCTCAACATGTTCTATAACACCGGCATCGCCACATACATCTGGGTGCTGTCGAACCGGAAGCCTGAGCACCGTCGGGGCAAGGTGCAGCTAATTGACGCCACCCGTTGGTATAAACCGCTGCGTAAGAACCTGGGCAAGAAGAACTGCGAGCTGTCGCCTGAGGATATCGACCGGATCTGTGACACGTTCCTGCGGTTCGAGGAGAGCGTGCAGTCCAAGATTTTTCCGAACGGCGCCTTCGGCTACTGGAAGGTGACGGTGGAGCGGCCGCTGCGGCTGAAGGGGATCGACCCGGAGAAGGCCTATACCCCGAAGGAGATCAAGGCTTTGAAAGAGACGGCCGAGCGGGATGAGTCAGCCCCGCCGGTGATCAAGAAGATTCATAAGCCGGGGACGACGCCGGACCCGCTTCACGGCCTCTTCGACGCGAAGGTGGAGGGCAAGCGCCGCATGGTAGAGTATGAGCCGGATTCGGATCTGCGGGACACGGAGCAGGTGCCCCTGCTGGAGGAGGGGGGCATTGACGCCTTCCTGCGCCGGGAGGTGCTGCCGCACGTGGGCGACGCCTGGTACGACCCGGCGAGCGTGAGGGTTGGCTACGAGATCAGCTTTACCCGCTACTTCCACAAGCCGGCGCCCCTGCGAACGCTGGAAGAGATCCGGGCTGACATACTCGCCCTGGAGAAGGAGACCGACGGGCTGCTCGCGGAGATCATCGGGAAGGAGGATGTACGATGAAAGCTACAGAGGCCCGGCTTCTGGAGTTCCTCCGAAAGTCGCCGCAATTCATCATCCCGATATACCAAAGGACTTACTCTTGGACGGATCGTGAATGCCGTCAGCTTTGGGATGACATTTTGCGCGCCGGTGGACGAGATGACGTAACGGCTCACTTCGTGGGTTCCATTGTGTACATCCAGCAGGGTCTTTCACAGGTCTCTGTGCAGTCGCCCCTCCTGGTGATCGACGGACAGCAGCGGCTGACATCTGTCTCCCTACTTTTGGAAGCTCTGGCACGTGAGCTCGGTGGTTCGGAGCCCGTAGAGGATTTTTCAGCCGAAAAGCTCCGTTACTTTTACCTGCTGAATCACTTTCAGAAGGATGAGCGTCGGTTCAAGCTGCTGCTGACCCAGACCGACAAGCAAACACTGGTGGCTCTGATGCAGCAAAAGCCGTGGGCGGAACATCCCTCTGTCCGAGTGAAGGAGAATTTCGAGTTCTTTGCGGCCCAGGTTGCCGGATTGAAGGGCGACCTCTCAGCACTCTGCAAGGGGCTCGCAAAGCTGATGATCGTAGATATTGCGCTTGATCGGGATCACGACAACCCGCAGCTGATCTTTGAGTCCATGAACTCCACCGGGAAAGAGCTTAGCCAGGCCGACCTGATCCGGAATTACGTCCTGATGGGTTTGGAACCAATCCATCAGACCGAGTTATACGAAGATCACTGGCGGCCAATGGAGGTGAAGTTCGGGCAAGAGGCCTACGGGGCTCACTTCGATAGCTTCATGCGGTACTACCTGACGGTCAAGACCGGCGAACTACCCAAGGTAGGGGCGGTCTACGAGGCATTTAAGGCGTACTCAAACAGAACGACTGCGGGCGTGGACGCGCTACTTGCCGAGATCCATGCGTTCGCGGGCCACTATTGTGCTATGGCCCTGGGCCAGGAGAATGATTCCGCTCTTGCTGATGCCTTCCGCGACCTCCGTGAACTGAAGATGGACATGACCTACCCGTTCTTGTTGGAACTCTACCATGACTACGCGGCTGGCCTGCTTAGCCATGCTGAGTTGCTCAAAGCCGTGCGGCTGGTCGAGGCGTATGTTATTCGGCGGGCTGCCTGCGCCATGCCGACCAACTCACTAAACAAGCTCTTCGCTACCTTGGGGCGGTCGCTCCGAAAAGACCGTTATTTGGAGTCGATCCAGGCAAGCCTGCTGCTGCTCCCGTCCTACCAGAGATATCCGGACGATGACGAGTTTACGAGGGAACTGAAGCAGCGCGATCTCTACACCCGCAACCGCAGTTACTGGTTGCGCAGGTTGGAGAACCACGGGCGCAGAGAATTGGTGCCGGTGAGCGAATACACGGTCGAACACATCATGCCGCAGAACGAGCACCTCTCGAAGGCTTGGCAGGAGGAGTTGGGTCCCGACTGGCAGCGGGTTCATCAAACCTACCTTCACACTCTCGGGAATTTGACGCTGACCGGCTACAACTCGGAGTACAGTGACCGGCCATTCGCGGAGAAGCGTGACATGCCGGGAGGTTTCAGGCACAGTCCGCTGCGTCTGAACGAAGGGCTAAAATCGGTGGAGCATTGGGACGAGGTTGCCATCCTGGCGCGTGCGGAGAAGCTGGCCACTCTTGCAACTGCGGTGTGGCCAAGGCCGTCCCTACCGGCCGATATCTTGGACGCCTACCGGCCCCAGCCGACCATGACGAACGGCTATACCATTCAAGATCACCCGCACATCGCCGCCGGCCCGATGCGACCGCTGTTTGATGCCTTCCGCCATGAGGTCCTGGCGCTGGACCCGCGTGTGACGGAGGAATTCCTGAAGCTCTATGTCGCCTACAAGGCGGACACCAACTTCGTGGATGTGGTACCTCAGCAGAAGCGGCTCCGGCTGTCGCTCAACGTGAAATTCCATGAAGTATACGACCCGAAGGAGCTCTGCAAGGATGTAAGTAACATCGGGCGCTGGGGCAATGGCGACGTGGAAGTCGGATTGAGCAGCCTTGAGGAACTCCCCTACGTGATAAGCCTTGTCCGGCAATCCCTGGAGAAGCAATTGTCCAACGGGGAGGCCGGCGCATGAGCGAGAACCTGAAGCCCTACCCGAAGTATAAGGATTCAGGAGTGGGGTGGCTGGGGCAGGTGCCGGAGGGGTGGGAGATCGGCAGGCTCAAAGATGCAGCGGCAGTCCAGACGGGACTTACCTTGGGCAAGACCTACAAAGGAATGGAGACCCAGGCTTACCCGTATCTCCGGGTCGCAAACGTCCAGCATGAGCGGCTCGACCTGCGTGACGTCAGGTACGTGGATGTGCCGGCGGACGAGGCTAGAGGGTGTACCCTGCGGTCCGGAGATGTGTTGATGACCGAGGGTGGAGACATCGACAAACTGGGACGTGGTTGCGTATGGTACGACGAAGTCTCGAACTGCCTTCACCAGAACCACGTTTTTGCCGTCCGATGCAAGCCCGCGATGTTACTGCCAGAATTTCTCGTGGCGTTGATGAGTTCACCACATGGACGGACCTACTTTGAACTGACCGCGAAGCAAACGACGAACCTTGCCTCAACAAACACCACAACACTGCGAGCCTTTCCGGTCCTGCTTCCGCCTCTCAATGAGCAGGTGGCTATGATGCGCTTTCTCGACCGAGTAGACCGCCGCATCCGGCGCTATATCCGGGCGAAGCAGAAACTGATCGGGCTGTTGAACGAGCAGAAGCAGGCGATGATCCTTAAAGCCGTTACCCTTGGCTTGAACCCCCATGTGCGGCTCAAGCCTTCCAGGGTTGAGTGGCTGAGGGTTGTACCAGAGCACTGGGACATTCTTCGGGCAAGATATCTCTTTCGGGAAACGGATGAGCGCTCGCAGACTGGGGCAGAAACGCATCTTTCGATGAGCCAAAAACTTGGGTTGGTTCCTAGTGAATTAGTGGAGCAGCGAACTCTCATTTCTGAGTCATACGTCGGTGGAAAGCTCTGCGACAAAGACGACCTCGTGCTCAACCGGTTGAAGGCGCACCTTGGAGTATTCGCCATCGCAAAGCAGGCTGGTGTCGTCAGCCCTGACTATACCGTCTTGCGGCCGACCAGGCCTATGGTGGTTTCTTACTATGAACGGATTCTCCGGTCTCCGGGCTTCCGCCACGAGCTGCGCACAAGGGCGAAGGGTATCGTCGAGGGATTCTGGCGCCTGTACACCGGTGACTTCTACGATATCAGTCTGCCATTCCCTCCGTTGGAGGAGCAAAGATCAATTGTAGAAGCCATCGATGCTCAAATTGCAGGGTTCGATCGTCTTGCCAATTCGACTGAGAGTGATATCGCCCTCCTCCGCGAGTATCGCAACCGACTCATCGCCCAAGTGGTGACTGGCAAGCTCGACGTCAGGGCCGCTGCCGCCGCCCTGCCCGACGAGCCGGACGAGCCCGAAGACACCGAACTCCTTGACGATGATACTCAGACCGAGGGCGAAGAACCCGAAGTCGAGCCAGAGGAGGCGTAACCATGGCGACCGACACCAGCGAAAGAGGGCTTGAGAAGCTTATCTGCCTTGCCCTCTCCGGCTCCACCTGTGAGCCCGCCAGCCCGCACGAAGACCAGGCCCTGGAGGCCGAAGCTCCGTACGGAGGCAGCGGCTGGGTCGGTGGCCGGCCCGCCGATTACGACCGCGATTACTGCGTCGATCTCTACCAGCTCATGGACTTCCTCCGGGCCACGCAGCCCAAAGTGGCCACGGCCCTCGACCTCGATGAAGACAGCCCCACCCGGCGCAAGTTCCTTGCCCGGCTCCAGGGCGAAATCAGCAAGCGGGGCGTCATCGACGTGCTCAGGGGCGGCGTCAAGGACGGGCCATTTCACGTCGATCTCTTCTACGGCACCGCGTCGCCCGGCAACCCCGCCGCTTGCGAGCGCAATGCGCAGAACCGCTTCAGCGTCACCCGGCAGCTTCGCTACAGCCGGGTTGAGAGCCAACGGGCCCTTGACCTCTGCCTCTTCATCAACGGCCTGCCCATTGCCACCTTTGAGCTGAAAAACAACCTGACCAAGCAGACCGTCGACGATGCGGTGGAGCAGTACAAGCGGGACCGAGACCCGAAGGAGAAGCTCTTCGAGTTTGGCCGCTGCGCCGTCCATTTTGCGGTAGACGAGCAGCAGGTCAAGTTTTGCACCCACCTTAAGGGCAAGAGTTCCTGGTTCCTGCCCTTCAACCAGGGCTGGAACGACGGCGCCGGCAACCCCCCCAATCCGGAGGGCCTGAAGACGGCCTACCTCTGGGAGCGGATTCTCACCCGGAAGAGCCTGACCAACATCCTGGAGAACTACGCGCAGATCGTCGAAAAGAAAGACGAGAAGACCGGCAAGAAGAAGCTGGAGCAGCTCTGGCCCCGTTTCCACCAGTTGGACGTGGTGCGCAAGCTGCTGGCCGACGCCAAGGCGAACGGGGCGGGCAAGCGTTACCTGATCCAGCACTCGGCGGGCAGCGGCAAGTCCAACTCCATCGCGTGGCTGGCCCATCAGCTGATCGGGCTCACTCGAAACGAAGCCCCGGTCTTCGACTCGATTATCGTCGTCACGGACCGGCGCATCCTGGACCAGCAGATCAAGGACACCATTAAGCGGTTCGCCCAGGTGAGCGCCACCGTGGGCCATGCCGAGCATTCGGATGACCTGCGCCGCTACATCGAAAGCGGCAAGAAGATCATCATCTCGACGGTGCAGAAATTCCCCGAGATCCTGGAGAAGATCGGCAGCGACCACCGCGGCCGGAACTTCGCCATCATCATCGACGAGGCCCACTCCAGTCAGGGCGGACGTACCTCCGCGGCCCTTAACGTTGCTCTCTCCACCGTTGGCGCCGATGAGGAAGAGGAAACGACCGAGGATAAGATCAACCGGATCATGGAAGCCAGGAAGCTGTTGCCCAACGCCAGCTACTTTGCCTTTACCGCCACGCCCAAGAACAAGACCCTGGAGATCTTCGGCGAGGCCTATGAGGCCGGCGGCGAGATCAAGCACCGGCCTTTCCACAGCTATACGATGAAGCAGGCGATCGAAGAGGGCTTCGTTCTTGATGTGCTCAAGTATTACACACCGGTCGCCAGCTACTACCGGCTGATCAAGAAGGTGGCCGGCGACCCGGAATACGATATGAAGAAGGCCCGGAAGAAGCTGCGTCGCTATGTGGAGAGCCATGACCGTGCAATCCGGCTGAAGGCGGAGATCATGGTGGACCACTTCCATGAGCAGGTGCTGGCCCTGGGCAAGATCGGCGGGCAGGCCCGGGCAATGGTTGTGACCAGCGGCATCGAGCGGGCGATTCAGTATTTCCACGCCGTCAGCGACTATTTGGTGGAGCGCAAGAGCCCCTGCCGGGCGATCATCGCTTTCTCGGGTGAGCATGAGGACGGCGGCGCAAAAGTAACCGAGGCATCGCTGAACGGATTCCCGTCAAGCCAAATCGCCGACAAGATTCAGGAGGAGCCCTATCGTTTCCTGATCTGTGCCGACAAGTTTCAGACCGGCTATGACGAGCCGCTCCTCCACACGATGTACGTGGACAAGATGCTCTCCGGCATCAAGGCGGTGCAGACGCTCTCCCGCCTGAACCGGGCGCGTCCGCAGAAGCATGATGTCTTCGTGCTCGACTTCATGAACGATGCCGACACCATCCGGGACGCCTTTGCCGACTACTACCGCACCACAATTCTGAGCGCCGAGACTGACCCCAACAAACTTCACGACCTGAAGGCGGCGCTGGACGGCTACCAAATCTATTCGCCCGAACAGGTTGACCAGTTGGCGGAGCTTTACCTGAACGGTGCGGACCGGCCGACGCTGGATCCGATTCTGGATGCCTGCGTTGCGGTGTATAAGAAGGAGCTGGATGAGGACGGGCAGGTCGACTTCAAGGGGAAGGCAAAGGGCTTCCTGCGGACCTATGGCTTCCTGGCCTCCATCCTCCCGTATACGAACGCCGACTGGGAAAAGCTCTCGATCTTCCTGAATTTCCTGGTGCCCAAACTGCCGGCGCCGGTGGAGGAGGACCTGTCGAAGGGGATTCTCGAAGCGATTGACATGGAGAGCTACCGGGTGGAGAAGAAGGCGGCCATGGCCATCCAACTCCCGGACCAGGAGGCGGAGATCGAACCGGTGCCGGGCGGTGGTGGAGGCCACAAACCGGACCCGGAGATGGACCGGCTCTCCAACATTCTGAAGAGCTTTAACGACCTGTGCGGGAACTTCGCCTTCAGCGAGAGCGACCGGGTCCGGATCACCCGCATTGTCACCGAGGAATTGACCAGTGATGTTCTGTCCGATACCGCCTACCAGAATGCCAAACAGAATTCGGACAAGCAGAATGCGCGAATTGAGCATGACAAAGCGGTGGAGCGGGCGGCCATCGGGCGGATGAAGACGGATACAGAGTTCTTCAAAGCCTTCATGGATAACGAGTCATTCCGGCGGTTGGTAATGGATACGGTTTTCCAGCTTACTTATGGTGGGCCGTCTGCTTCCTGATGTACACCGCACCCCGTATGGGGGAAAGTTCAAGCTTTGACTGGTTTCAAATTGAGAGACAAGCATATCACCTAGAAAACGGAACCAGCAGTGAAGGCATGGTGAACGCAGAGGTACTGTGCCCCTCAGCAAATTTGGGTCGATTCGAAAGCGCACGTGCGGAGGACGTCACCTTCGGCGTGCGGTTTTTGTGCGGTCGAAGTACCGGTGGAGAGAATGATAGGCGGGATGGTGACCCACCAACGGTGTGGTCGGCCACACACCAGTAAAACGGTGAAATGCTGGATGCTAGTGGCGCTGTCGCCTTGACCGGGGAAGTCGTCGCTAGGTGGCCGCCAAAGCCTGACCCGGTGCCCATGAGTAGAGTGCTGTTTGAATACCGGGCAGACGACCCACCCGTCTTCCAGAAAACGGGTGGGTCGTTGCTGTCTACGATGCTGGCTGTAGGTGGTAACCGATGCCAGCAAGAATCAAGAACGCTCGCAAGTGAGCTGACGAGCGACTTTCGAGGCTAGCCGATTCGGAGTACCGTGGCCACATCCTGTCTGGCTGATTCCACCAGCCCTTCACTGGTTAGCTTCAGACCGAGAGTACTCAGGACAAAGGCCGCAAACTCGTCTTTGAAGTTCGTGGTCTCGCCAGGAGCGTTCAACACACGGTTTATGCTTCCAGTAAAGAGGTCCGCAATCTGAACCAAATGGTTTGCCTTCGAGTCCACACTCTCAAGCAGGTCGAGGAATACTTCGTCTTCGAAACGTTTTGCGAGGCCGTCACGGAGGTCGTCCCGAAGCCTAGCCATAGCCAGGGCATCTAGAGCATCGTTAGTCTTGTCCCTATCCTTCCAGACCTGCAAGATCCTAGGCCTAGACACTCGGCGCGTGTCGAACTCATGCTTTAGGCCTTCTAGTACAAGGCGATAGTACATTTCCTCAAAGATCTTGTCTATTGGGCGATTGATACCAGAGAGCGGTACGGTGACCGCCTTGAGGCTAAGTGTGTCAGAAACCGACAATGCCTCGAGGAAGAAAGCTTTGGCGTTGTCCACCTTGTGCTTCGTCAGCTCATTAAAATGAAACTCATAGTTGATGTCGTGTTCCGCTCGAAACTTGACTAGGCGAACCATCAATTGTGAATACCGCCGTGAGTCCAGCGTCCACACACTCCCCACTAGAGCAAAGCCATCCTTTTTGTAGCTCTCGTCCGCGTATACTCCAAGCAACGGGCGATCAGGTTTGTCCATCACCTGCGCCTCCGAGATCTCCAAGCGCCGCTCCCTGCGGAACGCTTGTACTTCTTCAGTGGGTTGGAAGAGGCCGAACTCATTCTGGATTTTCTGGCGGGCACGAATGAGGCTCATTGGGTTCTCCAGGAGTAGTACCTTCTCTTCGTCGAGGTGCTCCTCGGGCCCCAACACGTCGGGCTGGAATTTGCGCCAATAGGTCAGGAATAAGACGCGATCGGAGTTTCTTGCATCGGGGTAGTGGTTCATGACGAATGCCACTCGGGCTCGCACTGTATCTAGGCGTTCTGCGGCCAACTGGCTGACCAGAGCTTCCCTTTCCCTTTGTATGCGTTCCTCTTTCGACCTAGGTTTTCGCAAAGGGGCTGTTGGTTGCGTAAACGTAGCCCGAGCTTCTTGCAAGGCGACATCCCCTCCTTGTAGATGGCAACTGACGCTCTGTTCTGGTTATCCAACCGAGATGGGTTCGTGTCCATTTTCCGGCCCCTTGATCGACGCAAGGCGAGGGGCATGTTACAAGTGTCCTGCGTAACTCAAGGTGGAATCTGCGCCATGAACTGTCCAAACCGATATGGTCTGTCTGACAAATCGCCCTTGGTGGGCGGGACGCTTGAATTTATGCCCCCAATATTGTCACCAATCACTCCTGCGGCTGTGCTCTACTGCCAACTCCCTACTCCCATTTCTGGCACCCATGAATTTCGTGCCGAATGTGATCATCGGCTTTGCCCTTTCGAACCTAGAGAGGACGCCGCCTGGAACGGTGCAGCGCAAAGCCACTTGAAGGCGCTAGTGGCTGCCTGTCGCTGCATCTCCTCCCAAGTCGAGAGAGGATTGGATATCCTCGGCCAAGTTTTCGCTTGGCACGAAGTCCTTCAGGTCATGCAGGAGCCGGAATGTACGGCTATGGGCACGCTCTAGGACCCACGAGTACGCCATAGGCTTGGCCTGAATGTGGTTCCCCCAACCCACTGGACCACCAGCAGCTCCCCTTCCCAGTGAAGCGCCCAGGACGAACGCTTCGATCGTAGTGTCAGCGGGGAGGGTCCCGCTCTCTTGGAGTGAAAGCGCATATTCTACAGCCTGGTCCATTTCTTGTTTAGTAAGCTCGAAGCCGCCTCGCTTCAACTCGATGATTACAACCTTCTCGGGACCAGATTCTTCACCACTGGCATCATAGCGTGGCCTACTGTACGCACCAATCGAGGAATCCGGGAGAACGACAAAGTCAGGTCTTCTGCTGGACACTGGGAGGGCTTTGACTCTAAAGAACTGTCGAATGACCGATGTGACCGTCTGATTCGACGTAAAGTGAACAGTCTCGTACTCCGGACCGAAGATCCATAAGCCGCGACCAAACAGAGGCTGCAATTGGTGTAGTTCGTCAGCCTGCGGGTTATGGACAAGGGTCTTCATTTGGGAGATGACATCTAGGCGCTTGTAGAGCTCATCAAGAACCCGCTTCGCATCTGTGATCGTCCACTTTCCCAGGATTTCGACCAACTTGTCCAGCTCATCAGGGCCCACTGATGCCAATTGCTCCAACAGGGTGTAGCCCGTCCTGGCCTGCTCCAGGTTCGCAAGTACTTCCGCCATGTTCGTAAGGTCTCGCTCTTGCATGTACGGTGAGCGCTCAAGCATTGCATCCACCGCAGAGATGACGTGTTCACGCGAGAGTCTCGGAATTCTCGACAGCTTGGGGCTGACTCTTGAAAGTGCCGTCTTCCTTCTCTCAATTCGCGTTTCTTTCAAGAGGACTTGCAGTCTGCCCCAAATGTGCTCATGTATGTGGGCTCGAACCGTTGTAACGGCCGACGTGTCCCAGAACCCAGTCCAGTCGGGACGCACATCATCAGCGAGGGAATCGGCCTCGACGATAAAGGTATAACGTTTGGCCTCTGCACTCCGGCCGTCTAGGTATCTGCCAGACCCGATAACCCCATCCCAAGTCCAATCTCCAACCAATCGCTTGTTGACCCACCACGCGACGCCATGCAGGCGCATGGTTCGGTCACTGTCGCCGCCATCGATTAGGTGGATGCGGAAAGTACCCATACCCGCTACTTCAAGCTCCTGCGACTCAATGTATCGGCTTATATCAGTCAAGGTCACACGTTCACCATCAACGGTGACAGTAAACGCTGGGTCTACCAAAAAACCTCGTGCCAATGAGTTCTCTTACTTCGGCGGGCGCCAGTCGTGGCACCCTCGCATCCGTCACTTCTATGATGGTGCCATCGCCCTCACAGAATGACGTGCTGAGGTCTTCAAACCTGAATGGAGTCTCGGCATCGGTCGAGCGTTGCACCCTGCATTTTGTGCAGACGCCCTCTCGAAACGTCACGATATGGTATTCTTCACCGAAACTAAATGCACCGTGACGTCCCTTACCATTTCGCCCGAACACCACTCTCTTGGTTCCATCTCCAAGGGTCGTGAAGGCACCTTGTTCCTTTATCCGTTGGTAGTTGAGCGTCCTCCAACGGCGCTGGAACTCTTCCGGCGTCATCCCCTGACCGTTATCCGCGATTCTAAAGACAGGCCGTTCAAACGACGGCCAGTCGATTTCTACCCTAGTGGCTCCAGCATCCCATGAGTTTGCCACCAGTTCGACGATGGCAGTCCGCGGGTCTCGCATGATCATGCCAGCATGGTCCTCTAGAAAGCTTGCATCGAAAAGAGCCAACTGCTGCTGAGCCATGACGATCACCCCTACGAAACCGCATTCGTTAGGGTCTGCTAAAATCCTCCCAATTAACTAAAAAATTCACCTACTCGGTATTCGACCTCAATACGCTGGGAATGTTCACATGAATGTGATGGCACCGGTGCAGCAGAAGCGGGTACGAACTCAAGAGTGGAAGGCCAGTGGTGTAGTTCCACTTCACATACAGGGGGCGGCCCGCGCACCCCTACGGCGACCGGTTGTCCATGTCTCCAAACCTCACACTGTGGCCTTCCAAGAGATGAAAACCGTGCGTTCGCCGGAGCCAAAAAAGCTGAGCATAAGGGCTGTGGACAGTTACGCGGGGTAACCGGCTAAAGAAGTGTTCGAGGCCTTTGTCGATCCCGCCATTACCAGCAAGTCTTGGTTCACAAAGAGGAACGGAAGACTAGAGACGGGAAAACCTATCCACCGGGATTGGGAGATGTACGGTGTTTCGGCAGACGTTGATGTAAAAGCTATCGACGAAAACAGGCGGATTCTCATCGGCTTTGCTGACAACACCACGGCCGAGTGGACTTTTGCTTCTCGGGCAGACAACGAAACGCTAGTCACCATTACGAACACCGGGTTTCAGGGAGATCGCGACGAGGTCGTGAGGCAGGCGCCGGACGCCACATAAGGCGGTAAGAAGCGCACTCTGCGGGTCAGCGAAAGGGGATTACGCATGCTCCACATGGTCATCATCCGCCACAGTCCTGAGTCCTGTCCCGGTCGCCCGGGCAACGAAGCGATTCATCCGTGCGTGAACTCCATGCAGGGACTCCTGGACGCTTCAGGTGTCAAGGCCCTCGGCAGGTGGGCAGATCCCGCGGCCCACGTCAACTACCTGGTGCTGGATGCGCCCAATGCACATGTCATTATGGACGCCTTGATGCAGAGCGGCTTGTTCGGACACACCACAACAGAGATTCGTCCCGTCCTGAGCATGGACTGACAATCCGAGACCCCGGTGGCGATGTGCCACCGGGGTCTTCCGCGGTACAAGCCGGCTCAGGCCGAACGCCGGGATCCCACCAGGCCGGGAGTTGAGTCAGCAGTGAAGAATGCCAGGTCTTTGGCGACAATGCTTACTGCTATGACCACAAGGATACCCGTCTGTATGAACTTCGTGGACTCCTCCACGCGGAATGCTTCGGGAGAAACGACGGCGACGACGTGGAACAGGATGGCTGCCAGGATGCTTCGGTTGGCCCTGTAATAGAGCCAGTTCACGATGATGGTGAAAGGAACGAGGCTGACGAGGAAGTTCAGAACGTAGGGAATGCCCATCTTCCATAGTTCGTTCTGATAATAGGTGTTGATGAAGAACAGCGGCACATGCCACAACGCCCAGAGGAGCGCAAACAGAAGACTGGCCGTCAGCAGGTTGTACCTGCTCCTCAAGCTGTCCACACCGTAGCCACGCCACCCGATCTCCTCAAAGGTCGGGGCCAGAATCGGAATCAGAAGACTCAACTCACTCACGAGCATGAACTGGGTGGTAGACTTGCCGAAAAGTACAGAGATGGCGACTGCCACCAACAGAGAGACGGGGAGGAGCAACAGGATCGTCGGAAAATGTCGGAGACCAACCCGATTGACCTGAAGCAGCCGAATCAGGAAGTCCCGTTTCAAGGCCGCGCTCCCGGACCCATAAACCATGAAGAGGCCGACAACAAACGGCGCGACTGATCCGGTAATCGTCAGTAGGATCATGATGGGCTCCTTGCCGGTCTGATAGCTGAAGTACGCCGCCAGGAACCATGCCACCCAGGTAGCCAACATGGTTAGAGCATAGAATTTCCAAGGTTTATACGCGTACTGTTTCACGCATACTCCTCCTCGTAAGAGCAGTGCTTCGACTAAGCTCATGTTACCCTCGGAGGGAGAGCAAGTGCGTCCCTCGAAGGAGCGAAGAATGGGCTGATGTTACCCCGGCGGGGAGGGAGTGAGTGCATACCTCGAAGGAGTGAAGCCTACGATCTGCCGATAAAGGCGACCCGCCCCCCTCCGGGAGCAGGTCGCCTTCCCTATTACTCTTCGTTCTCCGTCTCCTCACCAGACTTCTTGCGCTTCACGGTCCGGGTCGGCGCCCCGGCCAGCACATGGACCACCAGGCAGGCAACGCCATCAGCATCCTTGGTCTTCTCCACGTGGCAATCCACCGTGGTCGCCGGGCGCAGCCCGGGGAGCTTCTTGAACACCGCCCCAGCATGGAAGGTGATCGCATGCCCATAAATGGTGACCTTCATCAGCCCCTTGTCGCCCGGCTTCGGCGCATACAGCGCCAACTGCCCCGCCTCCACGTTGCCGCCGAAGGCCAACTGGAAGTCGGACGGGTTCAAGCCCTCCTCCTCGGCGAACGCAACGGCCATCTCCTTCGCACCCGTATTGCCCCGAACGGCGCCGGACTTGGCCACGGTCATCTTCGCATCGTCCCGCCGCGCCCCACCGGCAACATTATAATTGTCCGTGATCCGCTGGAAACGAGTCCCTTCCCCCGGGTTCGGGCTGATCGGTCCTGCCACCACTCACCAACTCCTAATACATAGTATGTCATCCCTGTATGTTCAATAGAAGGAATGACAATTATTAGGATAGGCGGTTTCAACCTACTTGTCAATAAACATTGAAAAATCAATGTGTTCAGATGTGATCCATCCGACGCCATCCTGGACGATCCTGCAGCAGCCTGGAGCATCCGACGACACCCTGCGCCAACCGACGAAGAGCTACTGTGTACGCGAGATCTGGTAAGACCCGCCACAGCAGAATTGCCGCTGCCACCTACAGCCACCAGCCCCACCGGTCCTCTTGCAGCCAATAAGACCTGAGAAGCCCAGCCATGACCGACGAGCACCGACGACGACCGAAGACAACCGAAGAACACCGAAGAACACCGAAGAACACCGAAGAACACCGACAAGTATTCGCGGCGACCTGCAAGCACAAACAGCTGCGTTGGACCAGCAACCAGGCCAAAGGAGTATGCCAGACAATTATCGAAGCGTGAATTGTTTTCACGAACTCCGATTGATCGGCCATGCGTCTGGAGGGGATTTTCATGAGACGCTTCACTACTCTTGCAATGCTGCTCCTTACCCTGCTTGCCCTCACGCCCTCCGCCGGAGTGCAGGCTGCCGTTGGCGTCAGCGCCGAGTACACCGTCAAAGTCACCCCCCCGGAGCCTGCGGCAATGGCCTTTGCTGCCGTCTACCGCGGCGCCTCGTCGCCCCTGCGGCTTACCATCGGGCTGCCCTCATGGCCGATGGACCTGACCCTCCTCAAGGAGCTGCGCATCAGCACGCTCTCCGGCCAGCCGCTCAGCTTCGCCAAAGTGGACGGGCGCACCCTCTCCGTGGCGGTGCCGGCTGACGGCGCCGTCGTTGCGACCTGGCTGCAGGACCTCCAGCAGGCGACCGACCGCGGCAAGAAGGTCGAGTCGTTCGGCGGCAAGCTCTCAGGCTACGAATCCCTCCTCGTGCCGGAGAACCAGGCAGTCACGGCGGCGAAATGCAAGTTCGACCTGCCGGCGGGCTGGAGTGCGGTCTCGTCCTACCCCCGGCAGGACGGATGGCATCAAGTCACCCCGACCCACTTTGCCGACCTGCGGCTGGAGCTGCAGGCCAGCGGCTGGTATTTCGGAACCGTCGATTTGACCAGACCAAAACCTATCCCGATGGCTTCAGGGTCCGGGTGATCGGCTTCAAAGGCCAGCCCTTCCGGCACTGGAACGCGACCATGAGCACCACGCCCCTGGAAGAGGCGTTCAGGGTCGCCGATGTCTACCACGACGTCGCCATGCGGATGAAGACGCTGATGGGGGAGTATCCATACGCCGAGCACCTGATTGTCGGTCCCGACTTCTGGCAGGCCGGCGCCAACCGGATCCGGGAGCAGATGCGGGGCGTGGCCGAAGCGGAGTACATCTACCGGCAACCTGCAGCAGAACGCCGCCCAGTATGTGACCGGCCCCATCCAGATCGCGATGATGGACCGTGAGATCAAGAAGGCAACCGGGGGCAAGAAGTCGATCGACGATCTGATGGCCGCCCTCTGGAATCGCTACAAGGGGCCGAACCAGGTGATTGTGAGCGACGAGCAGGTGCTGGGCCTCCTCCGGGAGCTGACCGGCCTGGACTGGCACCCGTTTTACGAGCAGCATGTTCTGCGGACCGACAGCCTGGACGTCTCGGCCTTGGATGATGTAAAGGCGGACTGGCCTGCCTGGGTGAAGGCCACTTCCGACTACTGGTACGACGGCCATCCCTCCGCCTACATCGTGGACATGGAGCTGATCGGTGCGGCCGGCAGCCCGGACTTCGGAGTCCGCTGGCAGCCCCGGGAGTGGCCGCTCTACCAGTTCGTCAAAGAAGCCCGGCAGCTCCGGGATGTCACCAAATCCGACCTGACCGAGGCGGACGTGATCACCGCCCTGAACAAGGTGACCGGGAAGAATCATCAGGACTTCTTCAGCTTCTATCGCGGCCAGGGGCTGGCGGTCGATCTGGCGGAGATCAGCGCCTTCGTGCGGATGCCCGCCTACCGCGGGGAGAGCGGCATGGACACCGGCGCCCGCCTTTTGCCGGACCGCTGGGTGCTGGGGGGCGAGACGCCGGTACGGATGGAGCTGACCGACCCGACTTACGCAACGGCCCCGGAACTGATTCTCCAGGTGACGGCATTCGACCGGCCCCGGGCGGGCGCCCTCAAAGACCTGATTACCGGGCCCGACGCCGCTTTCTCCTATGACATCCCGGGTATCAACGCCGGGCAGTACGGCACCATCGACCAATACTTCTGGCGCATCACGCCCCGGCAGGTGGACGGCAAGACGGTCGCCGACTTCACGGTGCGCATGCCGGCTGATGCCGGACTGCTCAGCTTCCGGCTCCATGCGCAGTCGGCGGAGGGGAAGGCGCTGGCCCAGAGCGGGCTGACGGTCCGGTTCCGGCAGCCCACACCTTAACCCGCACCGGCCCCACCTGCCAGAGGCTCGCATCGCACAGTCATGTGCGGTGCGGGCCTTTTTCGTCGCCATCCGCCCGGCAGTCATGTGACAAATGTCCCAAGTAAGCCATGAACTTTGGCAGTAGGGGCATAGCGTACTTCTGCCGTAGACTCATAGAGAAAATCGCAGTTCAGGGACGGTGACCACATGACGAAGCCCGGCCTCCGAAAGCCGTATCATCTGGATGCCCTGAAAGAGCGGTTCGGTATCCGTTCTGTCCAGGCGGTATACATCGTGGTGAACGGCTTTCTCACCATTGGCCTGCTGGCGACTCTGGCCCTCGTTACCAGACAGCCCTATCTGTTTCCCTCCTTGGGTCCGACGGCGATCATTTTGTTTGCCACGCCAACGGTGGCGGTGGCAGCACCCCGCAACGTGGTCCTGGGACACCTGATCGGTGTGATGGCCGGGTATGGCGCCCTGGTATTGACAGACTTGACGCTGGCGCCCCCGACCTTCGTCGCCGGGGTGACCGGCGCCCGTGTGGTCGCGGCCGCTCTGGCATTGGCCGTCACCGGCGGGCTGACCGCCTGGCTGGACTGCCAGCACCCCCCGGCCGGTGCCACGACTTTGATCATCGCGTTGGGGATCATGGCCCGTCCTGCGACCCTGGTGGTCCTGATGGGGGCGGTCTTGCTGCTCGTCCTGCAGGCGATCGCGATCAACCGTCTGGCGGGGATCGCCTACCCCTGGTGGAAGACGCCGGCGCCCAGCGACCGCCGATAGAGATCACATCATCAATAAAGTGGGGGAGTAGGTTTTGTACCGCGAAGCCCTGGAAGCAGTCTCATCGGCGGCGATCAGCAAAGCCCGCTTCTGCCAGTCCCGCCTGGCGGCGTTCTTGCTCCACAGCGCCATGGCCGGGGCCTACGTCGGCCTGGGGATTCTCTTGATTTTCCTGGTGGGCGCCCCGCTTTATGCGGCCAAGTCGCCGGTGACCAGCCTGGTGATGGGCGCCACCTTCGGCATCGCCCTCAGCCTGGTGCTGATGGCCGGATCCGACCTGTTTACGAGCAGCACCATGGTGATGCCGGTGGGGGCGTTCACCCGGTATGTCTCCTGGGGTCAGGTTCTGCGGGTACTGGCCGTTACTTACGTGGGGAACTTCCTGGGTTCGCTCTTGGTCGCCTGGCTGGCGCAGCAGTCCGGTCTCTTTGCGGCGGCCCCGGCGCTGACTTTCGTGCAGACCATGGCCGCCAAGAAGATGCACCTGCCATTCTGGACCGCATTCGTCAGAGGCGTCTTGTGCAATTGGCTGGTGGTGTTAGCCGCATGGTCCTATTACAGGCTGAAGTCCGAGTCCGGCAAGCTGATCATGATCTTCTGGTGCCTGCTGGCCTTTATTGCCTCGGGCTTTGAGCACAGCGTTGCCAACATGACGCTCCTGACCCTGGCCAATCTGCTGCCGCACGGCCCGGAGATTAGCTGGGCGGCTGTCGGCAGCAACCTGGTGCCCGTGACTCTGGGCAACATCGTCAGCGGAGCGATGTTTATGGGCCTGGCCTACTGGTACGTCAGCCCGGTCTGGAAGGAATAAGCGAGCGGCCTGACCCCGGGGAGGGGTCAGGCCGCCACTTTGGCGTGATTGGTCCTTACGAATTCGCTCGGGAGGATTCACCCTTACTCCCGTTGTAATACCTCACAGCGAGGCGATATTTTAGTAGCGAGAATGTAGACATGACGGCCCCCAAGGTATCAACGAGTTTGGTCAAAGAGATCCTACCTTCAGAGAAACTTTATGCGGCATCACCAAGGGGAGGTACAAAAGGATGAGCAGCATCATCAAGGAGTTGTCACCAGCACAGGGTGAAGATCTACTCAAAGCATTAAGAGCCCGTTTTGCGAAGAACATGAACCGACATAAAGGTCTTGAATGGGCTGGAGTACAGGCAAAGCTGGAAGCGAATCCCGAAAAACTCTGGTCACTCAGTGAAATGGAAAGAACTGGCGGTGAACCGGATGTCGTTGGTCATGATGAAAAGACGGGCGAATACGTTTTTTATGATTGCGCGGCGGAAAGCCCTTTAGGCCGCAGAAGTCTTTGTTACGACCGTGAAGGCCTGGAATCACGGAAAGAACATAAACCAGAAAACAGTGCTCTTGATATGGCAGCGGCCATGGGCATTGAGCTATTAACGGAAGCACAATATCGGGAGCTGCAGACCCTTGGAGAGTTCGATACGAAGACGTCGAGCTGGGTGATAACACCTTCCGATATTCGAAAACTCGGAGGCGCCCTCTTTGCTGATCGCCGTTACAACACCGTCTTCGTGTATCACAACAGTGCGCCCTCTTACTATGCCGCCAGGGGCTTCCGCGGCTCGCTAAGGGTCTAAATTTCGCACAGGCTTCTTCAGGACCCTCATTCGCGCTTTTCCCAACGAAACCGGTCGCCCTACCGACGCTGCCCGAACAGCGAAAACGCCGCGTTGTGGAACGTGTGTGAAAGCGCACATGTTCCGTCACCGTCACCGGACCGGGCAGCGACGTGGGCACGGTCCCGTCCGTATTGCCCCCCCTGGGGGCCAGTTGTCAAGATATCCCAGCGCAGCGAGCTCCAGACCTTGTAGATTTTCACAACTGAACCGCCGCCTAGCGGTGTTGGATACCCCTCCAGGTAACGAAACCGTGCGAACTCTGGCGAATCCTGTCATTTGGGCCGTCAAGTGGGGCCATTGGAGACCTGTGAGGGCCGGGAAGCCGGTCCGGTTTTCAATCCGTACAAGCCATTTGCGACCAAAGGCTTGGATATTTTGACAGCCACGCGGGTGCTGCAGCCATCTCGTGGGAACGGCTTTCCTAAACCCGGAGCAGAAGACGGGCCCCATGCCGGTTTGAACCCCGCACCCCTCTGGCTAACCGCTACCTGATAGCGGAGAACGCACTTTCGGCCTGTGTAGGCTGAAAGTGCGTTCCGCTTTTCGCTCGTCAACGCTCGATATAAATCCGGACCGGCTGCGTTTAGAATTCCCGCCGCCGGAAGGCGGCCATCCCGGCGAGCAGGACACCCACCAGGTAGAGCAGGCCGTAGAGCAGCATCCAGCCGGACGGGTCCGACCCGAGCTGAAGCTGAATGATCCCCGGCTCAGCGATCCCGTGCCGCAGATGTCCGGTCACCCAGCCGTTCAGGCTGGCGCCCGGCAAGAGGAGCGAGAGCATGACGCCCGAGAGCTCCAGCTTCGGCAGGCGCATCATGTGGCCCGCCGTCTCCAGCAGGCTGCCCAGCCAGGTGAAGAGCAGGAGGAGGAGGGCGCCAATCCCGGCCCCGATCGGACCGATCCGCGCGCTCAGCCAGAGCGTGAGGGCGAGCTGCACCAGCGGTGCAAGCGTGAAGACCGGCAGGGCGATCCACCATCCTAGCGGCCAGACCCCCCTGGTCCAGCCAAATGTCAGCAGGATCGCCAGGTAAAAGAGGGCTGCATAAGCGGCTACCCCTGCGCCCAGCCCCAGGAACTGCCCCAGGAAGACTCCCTCCCGACGGACAGGCCGGCTGATCACCATCTGGGCGCGTCCGGACTCCGCGTCCATGCCCGCCGTCACGATGGCTGCAAAGGAGGCGACGGCGCTGATGAGCAGGCAGGTGCAGACCAGCATCATGGTGAGCAGTTGCTGGAGCACTTCGATCCGCTGCAGCAGGGTCGTGGCCGGGTCATTCGCCTCCGAGCGCAGGACCAGGGCAAAGAGTGCGACCGGCAGGGCAGAGGCGGGCAGCAGGAGCCAGACGAGACGGCGCTGCACAAGTTCCCGGAGTTGGAAGCCGGCTACAATCGCCCAATCAGCCACCGGCGCTCACCTCCCCCGGTGCGGTTACCAGATCGACAAAGAGATCCTCCAGGCTGCGATGGCGGGGGACCAGCTCATGGAGGCGGGCGCCCGCCTGGACGATCGCCGCGGCCAGGTCCGGCACGTGGGTCTCATCCGGGAGAACGACGCGCAGCCGTCCATCCGGCAGCGCCGTGACCGGGCCAAATGCGGCGAGTCGCTCAGGCGTGAGCGGCTCCGCCCGGAGGGTCACCTCGACCTCGCGCCCGGCCAGCTCAGCCATGGAGCCCGACGCCACGATCTGGCCCGACCGGATTACGGCGAGATGGTCGCAGAGCTGTTCGAGCTCCGCCAGCAGATGCGAGTTGAGGAAGATCGTGACACCCTCCGCCTGCAGTTCCCGCAGCAGCGTGCGGACGAAGCGGCGCCCAAGGGGATCGAGGGCGGCTGTCGGTTCGTCCAGGATCAGCAGGCGCGGGCGATGGAGGAGGGCGGCGCCTAATGCGAGGCGCTGCCGCATCCCGTTGGAGAAGGTGGAGGCTGGCCGCCTGGCTACCTCCAGGAGCCCTACCTGTTCGAGCACGGCCATCAGGCGCTCTCGATCCGGCTTGATCCCGGCCAGGCGGCCGTAGTAGCCGAGGAGGTCAAGCGCCTTCGGCCACTCGGGCATGCGGTAGTGCTCGGGCAGGAAGCCCAGGAGCGCCTTGGCCTGCCGGCTGCCGATGGGGTGGCCGAAGATCGCGCCGCTGCCCGCGGTCGGTTCGAGCAGGCCGGTCAGGAGCTTCACCAGGGTCGACTTCCCGGCCCCATTCGGGCCCAGGAAGCCAAAAATGGAGCCGGTGGGGACGGTCAGGGAGATATTCTGGCATCCCCGCGCCCGGCCGTAGAACTTCGTGAGCCCATGGGTTTGGACGGCAATGCTCATGGCGCTACCGCACCGCCACGGCCAGGAGTTCGGCGCGGGTGAGGTTACCGCCTACGTAGTAGGTGAAGCCGTCCTGCTGCCAGACCAGGGCGCCGCCATTCTCCCTCGGGTAGTAGACCCCTTGCGCCTGACCGATCGTAACCTTCTCGCCCATCTCCGGGCCGGCGGGGAGCGGGAGGGTGTGCGCCAGGTCGGGGATCTGGCCGATCTGGTCGATCACGGATGCGGGCGCCCCCGCCAGTTGGCCCATCAGCCCGGCGAGCGCCGACAGATCGACCCTGTCGGTGCCGCTCACCTGCAGGCTGGTTGCCTGGACGATCATGAGGCTGCGGCCGTCTGCCCCCCGCCACTGACGGGCGACCATGGTGGGCGTCACCACCTGGAAAGTCTGCCCCTTGAGTTTCGGGTCGAGGGAGGCCATGATGCCCTGGTCATACAGCCAGTTGTTGATGGCGTCCACATCGGGGCGCAGGGTGAAGGTGGCCGGGAGCCTGGCGCCCCAGCGAGTCGGTTCCGCCGGCAGGCCGGCCGGAAGGGCTGCTGGCTGCAGCAACGGCTGCATCAGGGCGGCCGCCGCCTCAGGTGTGGTCGTCTCCATGGGGGGGAGCTTCTCGGGGCCGCTCACCTGCGCCAGCTTGCGGATCAACTCGGGGGACAGCTTCTGTTCCAGGCCATCCATGGCGTTGGCGATCGCTTGCGGGCTCGTCTCGACGTAGGCGATCTTCTGCGTCCGGAAGATCGAAAGCCAGTTGGCAGCGGCGGTTCGCAGGGGATCGACGAGCAGCGTCGCCGCAAAGAGCGCCAGGACGGCAGCGCCGACGGCGGCGGGGAACAGGCGAGGCATGGTCCTTTGCACGGGTAAGATCTCCTCCCATGAAATGGTTGGCACGGGGCTCTTTGCGACCGCCGCTCGCACGGCGCTGAGGAGCTGTTGCGTCTCCCGGGCGGTCCTTTCGAGCGTCGTCAGCCGGGCGCGGCAGGTCGGGCAGGAAGCGAGATGGCGCTGCAGGCGGGCGGACCCCAGTTCGTGGTCCAAAACGGCACGGAGATCACCTTCTGGCGGGTGAGTTAGCCACCAACTCATACTGCTCCTTGCACCTCCTTTCGGCACGGGCCAAGAGGGTTCCGACTGATCCGGGTCGGCAACGGGCCGCCTGGGCGATCTCCTTGTAGGAGAGCCCCTCGGCCCGGAGCAGCAGGATCAGCCGGTCGCGGGGCGAGAGCCGGTCGAGCGCGGACCGCACCAATTGCGCCTGCTCGTGCTCGACCATCACCTGCGCCGGGTCCGGAGGGGCCTCGGGCGGGAGATCGACGGTGCGCTGCCCGCGGCGGAGGGCGTCGTAGGCCAGACGACTGACGACCTGGCGGAGCCAGGCGCCGGGGTTCTTCACGGTTCCCTTTCCCTGCCCGAGCAGTCGGGTCACCGCCTCCTGGGCGGCATCCTCGGCCTCGTGACGGTCGCCCAAGAGCAGGAGCGCCCGCCGGAACGTCGCAGTATAGAGGTCCTGCAGGTCCACCCAGTCACCTCCCTGATAGAAAGACGGGGACGCCCGCGCTTTGTGACAGGCAGCGTACACACTCGTAATATTGCGCCAGTTGCGGCGGTCCCTGCTCCACGGGCCGGATGCCGTGTGCCGGAGTACGAGATATGCCGAGAACAACATCGTAGCGGCTGAGTGAGCGATGCAACCGCCCTCAGCCGCTACGCTTTGACAAGGTTCCGACAAGGCCACCTACGAAGCTCTCCATACCCGTCGTTGGGAGCGCCACATTCGCCCCGCCCTTGCATGCATCCTTATCGTCTAGAATAGCACATTCAGCAAGTGGCGATCCCGCAAATTGCACCTTTTTGTCCGCCAACATAAAGCGGTAACGTAGCCTGACGGCAGCGAATTTGGCGAACATTCACATGTCCCAGGGGCCTGATCCCGAGGAGGGGTCACACGGGGCGGCCGGCGCCCACACCGGCGAAGGCCTGGATTACCCCGGCCTCAGCGGCCTGCGTGGCCAGGACAAAGGCTTCGCCCTCACCCGGCGCCCACTCCCGCAGCAGGCGCAGGACGCGGTCCACCCGCGTTCCCGGTACACCGATCAGGAGCGTTGTATTCCCGGCCTCCAGGATATCCCCGGTCGTCGCCAGGCGCGTGGACGTGAAGCCCGCCGCCACCAAGCTCCGTTCGGCCTTCCCGGCGGCATGGTCCGGCACAATCGCCACGATCAGCTTCACATGGCCACCTCCGCTGTGTGCGGCGCCCGCCCGACGGCAAGCAGAATGGCTTGCAGGATCGCCTCCGGCCGGGGCGGGCAGCCGGGAACGTACACATCGACCGGCAGAGCGGTGTCAGCGCCGCCACGCTGGGCGTAGGTCCGGCCGATCAGGCCGCCGCTGACGGCGCAGGTGCCCACGGCTACCACCAGCTTGGGTTCGCCGGCCGCGTCGAAGGTCCGGTGCAGCGCTTCCGCCAAATGGCGGGTCACGCCGCCGGTCACCAGCAGCATGTCGGCATGCCGGGGCGATGCCACGAAGTCGACGCCAAACCGCTGCAGGTCGTACACCGGGTTCAGGAGGTGCGTCAGCTCCCAGTCGCAGGCGTTGCAGGAGCCGGCGTCCAGGTGCCGGATGTGCAGGGAGCGCCCGAGAACGGCATGGATCTCCCCGGAAACGGCTTCCGGCCCGGCAGCCGCCAGGAGCGCCGCCCGGTCCCGGACCGCGAGGGCGTAGCGCCCGCTCTGCGCCACTGCCCCGGGCGCCGCCTCGGCGCAGGCCCCGCACATGACGCACCGGCCCAGGTCCAGGCCGCCGCCCGCGCCCAGGGCGCCCGACGGGCAGGCCCGCACCGCCGCGGGCAGCCCGTCGCCGCCGGGCAGCAGCACGGGCGCCCCCCGGGTCCCGGCGGGCGCCGGGGGCAGGACCGCCAGCGGCTCGGTCGCCAGCGGAGTCCGGCGGATCTTGTCAAATATCTTCCACATGACGGTGCCCCCTTCAGCGGTCGAGGCAGGAGTAGCAGAGCTCGAAGCTCTTGTTGATCAGCGGGAAGTCGGCAACCAGATTGCCCGGCACGGCGTAGGGCACCGCGGCCCAGTTGGGGTAGGAGGCGGAGCGGACCATGTACCGGTAAATCTCGCCGCCCGTGGCGCCGGTCATCAAGAAGTGCATGTCGGCGCCACGGGGCGACTCCACATAGCCAATCGAACGGGCGTAGGCCGGCGCCGGCGGGAGCTCCGGCAGCCGCACGGGGCCGGAGGGCAGTTCATCGGCCAGCTGACGGATCAGTTCGATCGACTCAAAGCTCTCCACCAGCCGGACCTGCATGCGGGAGGCCACGTCCCCCGCTTCGTAGACCGGTACCTGCAGCGTCAGGCCGCCGTACGCGGCGTAGGGCAGGTCCCGGCGCAGGTCGACCGCCACTCCGGACGCCCGGGCCGCCACGCCCACCACACCGAGGGCGCGGGCCACATCGCCGGTCAGCACGCCGGTCTTGCGCACCCGATCCATGAAGACGCCGTTGCTCAGAATCCCCCCGATGATCTCCTGCCACTCGTGCTCGACTTTGCCCAGGGTGCCCAGCAGGTCGGCGAGGGCCGCCGCATCCAGGTCCCGCCGCAAGCCGCCCAGGGCCGCCACGCCCCGCAGAAAGCGGTGTCCCCAGATCCGGTCGTTCAGGCGCAGCAGCTGTTCCTTCAACTTCATCCCCTGGGTGTTGCCGAAGGCGAACGCAGCCCCGGCACAGAGGTTGGCCACGTCGCCCACGTGGTTGTACAGCCGCTCCATCTCGAGCGCGATGGAGCGCAGGTAAAGGGCCCGTTCCGGCACTTCGGCGCCCGTCAGCCGCTCCACCGCCTGGGCGTAGGCCACGGCGTGCGACAGGGCGCAGGCGCCGCAGATCCGCTCCGCCAGGTAGAGCCCGTGCTCCAGGCCCATGCCCTCGGCCCGCTTCTCGAGCCCCCGGTGGGTGTAGAAGAGCTGGGCCTCCAGCCGGAGGACGTTCTCGCCCATGGTGCTGAAGCGGAAGTGGCCCGGCTCGATGATGCCTGCGTGGATCGGCCCGACCGGGACCTCGGCCACGCCGCCGCCCTCCACGCCCTGGAAGGCCAGGGGCGGCTCGCCGGTGGGCTCCGGATAATCGGCCATGTCAAAGTCCTTGCGCAGCGGGTGCAGGTGGCGGGGCCAGCCGCCGTGCAGCACCAGCGGCCGCAGCTGCGGGTGACCGACGGGGTGGAGCCCCAGCATGTCCTGGATCTCCCGCTCGTACCAGTGGGCGGCGGGCACTTCCGGCGTGATCGACGGGAACTCGCCGTCCACGGGCGTCCGGAGGATCACCAGTTGATCTACCGCCCGGAAGATGCAGTAGATGCGGAACCGGCCGTCGATGGGCCGCTCATCCACCCCGACCATCAGGACCAGGGCGGCGCCCGCCTCGCCGGCGAGCCAGGCCGCCACGGGCCGTAAGAGGTCAGCCGGGACCGCGTAGGTCGTTTCGTTAGGTGCCGGGCCGCTGACGGGCGCCGCTAGCCCGGGAAACTGCTCGAGCAGCGACTGCATCAGAGCCCACCTCCCAGCATGGCGGCTACCTGCCGGAGCGCATCGGCCACAGCCGGGGGCATCCAGATGCCCAGCAGAACCGCCAGCGCCAGCGGCACCAGCAGCGGCAGGGCGCGCCAGTCCAGGCCCTCGCCGATCTGGATACCGTGAGGCGCCTCACCCAGGGCCATCTCCTTGACGTGCAGGAGCAGGCCGGCGAACGCGACCGCCAGGGCCAGCAGCACTACGACGGAGGCCCACGCCCGCCCGGCAGCGAAGCCGGCAGCCACAATTCCGAACTCGCTCAGAAAGAGCGACGTGGGCGGCATGCCCGTGATGGCCAGCGCCCCGGCGATCAGGAGGCCGCCGGTCAGCGGCATGGCCCGGCAGGCGCCCCGGATGCGCTCCATGTGATAGCTGTGGTAACGGTGACCCAGATTCCCGGCCGCAAAGAAGAGTACCGGCTTGACCAGGGAGTGGCAGACCATGTGCAGCACCGCGGCAGACAGGCCCACCGGCCCGCCGAGGCCGATAGCTACGCAGACCAGGCCCATGTGCTCCACGCTGGAGTAGGCCAGGAGCCGCTTCAGGTCCCGCTGGACCAGAATGAAGAGGGCGGCGATGCCCAGTGAGACCAGCCCGAAGGTGAGGAGCAGGTTGCCGGTAAAGCCGGCGCCCGACGCCTGCCGGGTGATCAGTTCCACCCGCAGGGCGGCGTAGAGGGCGATGTTCAGCAGAACGCCGCTGAGCAGCGCGCTGACCGGCGAGGGCGCCTGGGAGTGGGCGTCCGGCAGCCAGGTGTGCATCGGAGCCAGGCCGGCCTTGGTGCCGAAGCCGACCAGCGCCAGGGCGAAGGCCATGCGCACCACCGCCGGGTTCAGGTTCGGAGCGATCGCCATCAAGCTGGTCCAGTTCAGGGCCTCACGGTGGTCCAGTCCGGCATGCACCCCCGACGTGTAGAGCAGAATCACGCCCAGCATGGCAAAGGCGATGCCCACGCTGCAGAGGATCACATACTTCCAGGCGGCTTCCAGCGATTCGCGCCGGTTGTAAAAGCCCACCAGCACGGCCGAAACCAGTGTGGTCGCCTCAACGGCCACCCAGATGAAACCGATGTTCTCTACCACCACGGCAGCGATCATCGTGATCTGAAAAAGATGAAACCAGCCGAAGAAGTGCAGGTGCTGCAGTGCCGTCACCTGCCCCCGCTTCTGCTCGTGCCGCAGGTAGCTGCCGGCGTAGAGCGTGGCCATCAGACCGACCAGGGCGATCAGCACCAGCATCAGCGCTCCGAGGCTATCTACGTAGACGATCCCGAACAGGCTCCGCACCGGACCCGCCGTGAACACCGCCCGGGCAGCCAGCAGCGACAGCACAAGAACCAGCCCCGACCAGACCCCGCCGGCCCAGGTGACGGCCTGTCCCGGCGGCACCGCCGGAATCGGGACTTCCAATACAGGCGCTTCAGTACTCACCCCTGCAACCTCCTGAGTTTGCTGGTGTCGATGGACTCGAATGTGGCGTTGATGCGATAGATCATCAGCCCCATGACCAGGGCGCCCACCAGGACGTCGAAGAAGATGCCGACGTCCACCAGCAGGGGCAGCCCCCGGGTCGTTGCCAGGGCGGCCAAAAAGAGGCCGTTCTCCATCACCAGCAGGCCGAGGACCTGCGTCAGGGCAACCCGGCGGCTTACCATCAGGAAGGCGCCGATCAGGACCAGGGTCAGGGCAGCGGCCAGGGCCTCGCTCTCAATGCCGCCCACCTCCGCCAGCGCCCCCGTGGCATAGTGGGCCACAAAGGTCAGGCCGATGGCGATCAGCAGGGTCACCTTTACCGTAAGGGTCGAGTCCAGGATGTGAATGACGCCGATGCGGCGGATGATGTAGCGCAGGAAGAGGGGGATCACCACCGCCTTGATCGCCACGGTCAGGGCAGCCGCCCAATACAGGGCGGTGTCCCCGTGCTGCCAGCCGATCCAGGCGGCCTCCGCGCCCAGGAGCAGGGCCTGCACGGCTGCCAGCCCCACCATCAAGTAGAGGTTCTGGACGGCCACCATCGCCAGCACGGTCGTGAGCAGTGCGTACGTAAACATCTCCATTGGCAGGTCACCTCCCCAGGGGCAGGCCGCTCAACGCCGCAAGCGCGGAGAGGGCCGTCGCCGTAATCAGCAGGTCGGGGATTTTCAGAATCCGGACCTTGGCCATTCCGGTTTCGATGAACGCCAGGAGCACGCCCAGGAGCAGAGTCTTGACCAGGTACACCGGCAGCGCCAGCCAGATCTGCCCGAAGAGCCCCACCGGCAGCGCCAGGTTGGCCAGCAGTGTCAGCATGATCAGCTGCTTGACGTCGTGGGACCAGGCGATCAGGCCGAGATAGGGGCCGGAGTATTCCAGCACCATGCCCTCGTGAATCATCGTCAGTTCGAGGTGGGTGTCGGGGTTGTCCACCGGCACGCGGCCGGTCTCCGCCACGGTGATGATCACCAGAGCGGCGGCGGCCAGGAGCCGTCCGGGACCGGAGCCGGTCCCGATGACGATGAAGGCCCCCAGCGTCACCAGCAGCGCCGGCTCCACGAAGGCGGAGACGGCCATCTCACGGCTGGAGCCCATGCCGCCGAAGGCGGAGCCCGGCTCCAGCGCGGCCAGGGCGAGCACGAACCGGGAGAGAGCCAGCATCCCTATCAATAAGAGGAAGTCGCCGCCGCGCTGCAGGGCCGGCACGGAGGGGACCAGCAGGGCAGCCGCCGCCGTGGCGCCGGCATGAACATAGGGCGCCCCATGAAAGAGCCAGGTGGCGCTCCCGGAGATGACCATCTGCTTACGGAACAGCTTCATGAGGTCCCGGTACGGCTGCCAGATGGGCGGACCCACCCGGCGCTGGAGCCGGGCCTTGGTCGCCTTGATGACGCCGTTCACGAGCGGCGCCCACAGGGCGAAGAGCAGCAACTGCAACAGCATCGTAAGCATCAGCGTGTGACCCCCTCAGCGTGCGGCGACGATCACGCCGACCGCCGCCACGAGCAGGTAGAGCAGGTAGATCTGCAGGCTGCCGGTCTGCAGGCGGCGCAGGCGGGTGGCGGCGCCCATCACCGCCTGGGTGACCGGCCGGTAGAACCGCTGCTCAAAGACCGCCTTCAGTTCGCTCTGGTAGTGGACCTGGCCCGGGAAGAGCGGGTGAGCAGCCGGGTCGACCTTGAGGGTCCGCACCGGCTGCAGGACACCCCGGAACATGAGCAAGATGGGCTTGGAGAACCCGGCGCCGCTGTATTCCATGCGGGCGCCCGGCTCGATGCCGCACGTCCAGGTCATGTCCTTGCGCCAGCGGGGCCGGCCCCGGCCCAGGATGACCGTCGCCAGCAGTGCGGCGGCCACCAGCGCCAGCAGGGCGGCGGGGGTCGCCAGGGGCTGCAGGTCGGTGCCGGGGTTGATGCTCAGCCAGGTGAGGGGGCCGCCGGCTCCGGGCACGGCTTCCGAGCCGAACTCGGGGACAGCGGCGCTTACGACGGGGGCTGCCAGCGTCAAGACCGCCCCGGGCACCATACCGAGCCCGAGGACTGCCAGCGCTGCCAGCCCCATGCCGCCGACCATCGCGGGCGAGGCATCGTGGGCGCGTTCAGCCTGCCCGGTACGGGGCAGTGCGAGGAAGGTGATGCCGAAAGCCTTCACCGCCACCGCCGCCCCGAGCCCCGCCGCCAGCGCAATGGCCGTGACGGCGCCCACCGCCCCGAGCCGGGCGGCTGCGCTCCCGCCTGCCGCCGCCAATCCCAGGAAGGTCTGTAAGGAGAGCCACTCGCCGATGAAGCCGGAGAGGGGGGGCAGCCCGGCCACGGCCATCGCGGCGACCAGGAACAGGGCGGCTGCCCGGGGCATTCGGCGAATCAGCCCGCCCAGGCGCTCCATGTCCGCCGTGCCGGTCCCGTGCAGCACGGCCCCGGCGCCCATGAAGGCCAGCCCTTTGAAGGCCGCATGGCTCACGGCGTGGAAGAGCACGGCCGCCAGGGCGGCCACGGAGAGAAGGCCCAGCCCGAACGACCGGGCCACGAGCCCCGCCCCGACCCCCATGACCAGCAGGCCCACGTTCTCCACAGTGCTATAGGCCAGCAGACGCTTCAGATGAGTCTGCTGGGTGGCGTAGAGGACGCCCGTCACGGCCGAGACGGCGCCCAGCGCCACCAGCAGCCCGCCCCACCAGGCGGGTGCGGACCCGCCGCCCAGCAGGTCGAAGGAGAAGCGCAGGTGACCGTAAATGGCGGTCTTGACCATGGCCCCGGACATGAGCGCTGAGACGTGGCTGGGCGCCGCCGGGTGGGCCCGGGGCAGCCAGACGTGCAGCGGTACCAGACCGGCCTTGGTGCCGAAGCCCACCACCAGCATTACGAAGACGGCGCTGCGCACCCCGACCGGCAGTCCGGCCGCGGCCGCCCGGAACGCCTCGAAGCCGAGGCTGCCCGAAGCGGCGTAGAGTGTCAGAAACGCCCCGATGATAAAGGCGGTGCCCACGTGGGTCATCACCACGTAAAAATAGCCGGCCTGGCGAACTTCCGGGTCCCGGTGTTCAGCCATGACCAGCAGGAATGAGACCACCGCCATCACTTCCCATGAAAACAGAAAACCCAGGCCATCCGCAGAAAGGACCACGGCGGCCATGGCGGCGATGAACAGGCTCCACAGGCTGCCCTGCAGGCGCGCCTGGCCGTCCGCATAGCCGATGGCGTAAACAGATACCGCCGCACCCAGTCCGCCGATCAGCAGGACAAAGTAGGCCGAAAGCGCGTCCATATGGAAGCGGAGCCCGCCCATACCCGGCAGGAGCGCGACGGCGCCCAGGTCGGGCCAGCGGCCGGCCAGCAGGGCGCTGACGGCCCCTGCGGCGAGCGCTGCGGCGCCGAGCGCGGCACATCCGTAGGTGACGAGGGCTGGGCTGCGCAGCGGGACCAGGGCGATTGCGGCTCCCAGGGCCAGGGCGGCAAAGCCCAACCCCAGGAGCCAGACATGTGGGTCCACTTCCATTCGAACACCCCCGTAATATGTTACAAAGCGGTTTATTAAAACTAGTCAGGTACCTAAATTTTCAATGAACACAGACTGATTGTACTCGTGTATATTTCTGGGGTCAAAAGTTCTTATAACCAATTAGACGCCGTTATCGGAGATGACCGGCGCCGAGCCCTTGGTATCCGCCATCTTCCTATGGTTTTCGATCGCAGGCATAAGCAAAGGCAGGCCGCTGTGGCCTGCCTTTGCCGCATCGCATTTTGATCAAAAGCGCGTAATCACGGTCACCCCGATGCCGTCGAACCGGTCCATGTTCATCAGCGCTTCCACCGATTCCTCCAGTCTGATGCGTTTGCCCACCAGTTGTTCCGGCGCCAGTCTCCCGGCGGTGAGCATCGCCATGACTGCATCGTAGCGCCAGGCCTGAATGCCGTGACTGCCGAGGATCTCCAACTCGTGGGCAATCACTCGGGCCATTGGGACTTTCGGCGTGGCATGCTCCCCGGTCATCAGGCCGACCTGGATATGCCGGCCGCGCTTACGGAGGCTGTTGATTGAGTTGAAGCAGGTGGTCTGATGGCCCAGGGCGTCGAGCGAGACGTGGGCACCGCCGCCAGTGATCTCGCGCACTGCTTCGGACACATCCGTGGTGCGGCTTGCATTGACGGTTGCAACGGCGCCCATCTGGGCAGCGAAGGCCAGTTTCTCGTCGGTAATGTCGACCGCAACCACGTTGGCGCCCATCGCCTGGGCGATCATGATGGCTGAAAGGCCGACGCCGCCGCAGCCGTGCACGGCCACCCACTGGCCCGCCGTGACCCGGCCCTGGTCGACCACTGCCCGGAAGGAGGTGACGAACCGGCAGCCGAGGCTGGCGGCCGTTGCGAAGTCCACGCTCTCCGGCAGGCGGACCAGGTTGATATCCGCATAATCGATCGCCACGAATTCGGCGAAGGAGCCCCAGTGGGTGAAGCCCGGCTGGAACTGGTGGTCGCAGACCTGGTGGTTGCCGGAGCGGCATTCGGGGCAGTGGCCGCAGCCGCTGACGAACGGCACGGTCACCCGGTCGCCGGGGCGCCACCGGGAAACCCGGTTCCCTACAGCCTCGATCACGCCCGCCAGCTCGTGACCGGGGACATGGGGCAGCTTGATGTCGGGGTCGTGGCCGACCCAGCCGTGCCAGTCGCTGCGGCAGAGCCCTGTGGCCTTGACCCGGATGACGACGCCGTCGGGCGTGGGGGTGGGGTCGGGGAGGTGGCGGATCATGGGCGGGGCGTTAAAGGCTTCATACAATACGGCTTTCATCGGCGGCAGCCTCCAAGTGTGGAGATTCGGTGAGGCCCCACTGGCAGTCGATCTGCAGCATCTATTTCAGATGTTACATTTTGCTTTGCCGCCTTGCCAGCCCTAACGTGAGCGGGTGCTATGAGCGGGTACGGGTTTCTTCGGCTTGTCAGCCTGGGGAACTGGGGCCATGGTCACTGGCAGGTGGAAAATGGCCGACAGTGTCGCCCATCCACGGTTGATCAGATAGGGTCCCATGCCCTGAAGGAGTCGGGTTCCACTCTCCGCGCCACCGTGCTGGCGGAGGCATTTGCGTTGAACTGCAACATGTAGTATAGTTCTTATGTTGCCTTGCCAAAAATCCTTACCATTGAACACTTTTAATAGCCAATTATTCCAGAGACCGGGTGTAGCATATGGCACGGCCAGGAGGTCTTCCCAAGGTATGTCACACGTGAGGGTGTCACAAACCATTGCGAATCTTTTTTTGCCGCTGGTGGATCTTTCGTTACTTGCCCTGGGGTTCATTTTGGCCATGCGGGTTCGAGTCGGCTGGCCACCTCCCGCATTCAACTGGGAAGGCCTTCGTGTGGCCCTTCCCTGGACCATGTTGATGGCACTAATCATCTATTACGCACTGGGCCTATATCGAAACAACAGGTCATTGGTTTCCATTTACAAACAGCTGGCTATTGCCAACGTGGCCGTCTTCTTAACGCTTGCCGCTCTCGCGTTCTGGCTTCGTGCCTTTTCGGTTCCGAGAAGTGTCATGCTGGTGGCGTTTCTTTTCCACTGCCTATTGTTAGGGGCGTGGCGGACGCTTCACATCGGTATAAAGATGGCTACGCATGGAAAGCAACGGTTGCTCCTTGTTGGGACTGAAGCTGACTGTCATGCAATAAGGGCCAAACTCGATAGGTTGCCGCCCGGTTGGTTCATACTTGTAGATGCACTGACTCCAGAGGCTTTTTGGACACAAGCTCACCGGTTCCGGGACGGGGTGCAGGCGGTCGTGGTCGGAGGTTCGGTAAACCACGAGACACGCCGTAGGCTCTTGATGTGGCTCCAGCAAGCCAATATCTCAACTTACATGGTTCCAGACCTTTACGACATAATGGTTGATGGACACGGCGTTGATCAACTGGACGATCTCCCGGTTTTCTGCATTGAACCCCTGGGGTTGAGTTCACTAAACCGTTTCTTCAAGCGGGTATTTGACATGGCTGTAGCCCTTCCGTTAGCAGTCCTTGCCACACCCATTCTACTCGCGGCTGTTGTCATGATAAGGGTTACATCGAAAGGTCCTGCTTTTTACGCGCAGGAGCGCGTGGGCCAAAATGGCAAGACCTTTACCCTGCTCAAGCTACGGAGTATGGTTGTTGACGCTGAGAAGGGTGGGCCGCAACTGGCGGTTGCGAATGACTCGCGGATCACGCCTGTAGGACGGTTCTTAAGAAAAACAAGAATTGACGAATTGCCACAATTGCTCATGGTATTGCTTGGCCACATGAGCCTCGTAGGACCCCGCCCAGAACGCCCAGTCTTTGTCGACCGCTTCACGAAGGAGAATCCAGAGTACGAACTTCGGCACTTAGTTAAGCCCGGTGTCACTGGCTTGGCTCAGATATTTGGCTACTATTCTACATCAGCAAATGACAAACTGCGACTCGATTTACACTATGTTCGCAACCAGTCGCTTTGGTTGGACATCAAGATTCTCCTACTAACGGTCAGAACGGTGTTGACCCCTGATCAGGCAGAAGGGCTGTCGAGAACATCGGTTAACGCCGGCTTGAACTCCAAGACACAGGCCGGTGCCTAATATCCACCATGGTCTGTTCTGCTGGTAAATTGTCCAAGAAGGGGACGCAGTGCTGTGACGACTTGGGCTACAGCCAAGGGATACTTGTCTAGAGCAAGGCATCATCCCCTTGTCACCCGAACATCCTGGATGCTCATCGGATACGCCGCACGGACGCTCTTTCAGGGTCTGACATTCATCCTCGTTGCTCGTGCCTTGGGGCCTGACGGGTTTGGCACCTTCTCTGCGGGGCTTGCGCTGGCTACTCTGGTCGGGCCATTCGTAGAGTTAGGTGCATACAGTCTCGTGATCAAAGATATTGTGGACGGCGCTACCCCTTCACGTGCGGTTGGTAATAGCCTCGTGCTTGTGGTTATGGCTGTTCCGCCGGCCCTAGTCATTTTGCTGCTTCTCCGTGCAATTATGGTTCCATCTCTGCCATTGTCCTTAATCGGGGCAGTCGGCTTATCCGTGTTTGTCGGGCAGAAAATCGTCTCGATCATAACTGGAATCCACGTAGCTGAAGGAAAACTGTGGAGAAACGCAGCCCTGGAAATTGGCGGCGGGCTCGTCTCGCTGGCGTTGGTTGGCTTCCTGTTTTTGCTTCCGTATCGCACGCCAGAGGTGTGGTCCGGTATGTTCCTCGCGCAGAACTTGCTGCTGGGGGCCGTAGCCTTATGTTGGTGTGCAGCCACCTGGGGAATCCCAACGTGGTCATCTAGTGAGGCCCGGGACAGGGTACTTCCCGGACTCAACCTGTCTCTCGCTTCAGCTGTCCAGAGTAGTTACATGGATCTGGACAAAATCATGCTGGCGAGACTCTCGAGTTATCAAGCCACAGGTGTATATTCGGCTGCCTTTCGGGTTTCTTCCGCCCTGTCACTACCGCTGTATGCGTTCTTGGCTACTACCTACCCAAAGTTCTTCGACGTGGGTAGAAACGGGCCCCGGGCAGCGTTCAAGCTGTCTTTGCGCATCCTGCCGGTTACCGTCTCATATGGCCTGGTTGGCCTCGGAGGGATGTGGTTTTTTTCTCCCTTCTTGGCAAAGCTATTTGGCTCAGATTATGGAGATGCCTCAGGAGCGATGAGACTGCTGGCTGTGATTGTCCTACTTCAGTGTGTTCATCTTCCCATCGGGGATGCCCTGACGGGCAGTGGTCTTCAGATCTACCGTACCTTGGGGCATATCGGCGCCCTAGTACTGAACCTACTTCTGAACCTCTGGCTGATTCCGAAGCACGGGTGGGGCGGCGCGTCCCTGGCCTCCATTGCCACTCAGTTCTTGTTGGTGGTGTTTTGGGGGTGGACGCTCTTCTACAAATCCCGAAAAGAATCCCAGTTGTAGTCGCGTTGACACATGTTCGTGTGAAGGGGTTTGCCAATGGGATGAAGAGGCTACTGATTGCTGCAATTCTCGCTATGGCATTGGTGCTTTTTGAGTCTCCGAGCCGGTTTGCGGATGCTGCTGTGGTTTCAAGTCTCTCGCTACTTGACCTGACCATTGTGGCAGTTGCCGTCCTGTCCCTAGTATTCATCAAAGGAAAATGGGAGTGGAAAGGCCCAGCTGTTTTGGCATTGGCAATCGGGGGCGTGACCGCCTATCACGGAGCGATTGGTGGAAACTGGGCGCAATTAGGATTCGGTTATGTCGACCTGGTGGCTCCAATTATTTTGGGAGGTATCCTTGGAGCCACCTTACCAAGACTCTTGCCGTTCAGGGTATTGCTTTGGGGCCTAGTGGGAGCGGGCTCCCTTATGGCGGCCCAGGCCGTTTTCCTAGCTACTATGCCGACATCGTGGTCAGCACGTCTTGGCCTGCAGGTTTTCTGGTCTTCTGGAGCCTCAAGAGGCTACAGCCCCATCGGGGGACCAAATGTCACAGCTGCTTTCATTGCCATGGTCGTGCCGATTGCCCTGTACCTGGCTACGTCAGACAAGCGGGGCATATGGTCGTGGCTGAGTTTACCGAGCCTCTTCGCGGGGCTGCTGTCGACACTGACTCGTGGAGCGTGGATTTCTGCACTTGTCGGTGTTGTGGCATGGGCAGCGTGTATGCGCCCGAAGACCAACTGGAAAACGAATTTGGTGTTGCTCGTTGCCAGCTCGCTTCCAGGGTTGCTCCTGATCTCGTCTCCGTTAATGGTCAAGGATGCGGCTGCTGCTGCGGTAGCAGCTAAGGAATTGTCAACCTCGGCGCCGATCCCTTCGAGTCAGCCGTCGGAAGTCGTCATTTCACCTGCCATGACACGCGTTGGAAGCACATCTGCTGATGAGTTTTCAGTGTCTGACCGCCTCCATAGTTGGAAAGCTGCGCTGAATCTCATCAAGGAAAATCCCGTCGCAGGAACCGGCCCAAATACGGTGATGGCCGTTTCATACCACGACGTGAAGCTGAGTGGGCGCACCCTGATGCACGTTCACAGCACCTATCTGCAATTAGGACTGATGCTGGGTCTCCCTGTGGCAATAGGCATGATCGCGTTCGGAGTCTGGGTTCTTGTGCGTCCGCTGGTCCGGGGTACCCAAGTCCTTGCACCGGAAACGGTCGCCCTATCGATATCCTTGGTAGTTGCTGCCGCCAATTGGACTACTGATTACTTTTTGTGGTATCCCAGGTATGGTGTTATCTTCTGGACCCTCTTCTTCATCGTTTACGCCGACGGAAGTAGGCGCATTTTCACCGAAACGGAGTAGTCTCATGCGAATTCTAATAGCGTCGGGCTTCACCCATCCTCAGATTGGGGGCGTGTCCAGCTATTTGGAGACGCTCCAGGCTGAGGGTTTGGCCGCTGGGCATTCTTTGGATATTGTATCGGCGAGCGATATTCCGAGGTATCGAACGTTGATGAGCAAGGGGTTGGCAGCTCCAAAGGCACTGGTCAATCGAAACGCTGCTTGGCACCAGCTAAATATGGATCGGGTTCGGTCCCTTGCACTAGTCATTCAGCGCCAGTTGTCCAGGCAGTCATATGATATCGTCAATGCGCAGTGCGTTTGGAGTTGTGCTGCCTTGACAATGGCCAAAGTTCGGGAGATTCCGGTCCTCCTCACACTCCACGGTTATGCGGCTGACGAAACGGCTGCGTTTGCCCGGAACGAAGCAGAACGCGCCTACCGCGTCAAGGTGATGCGGGAACTGGAGCGGCTGGCGTACAAAAGCGCGCATGGGATATTAACCGTAGATGGGCGCATTGCCGAGCACGCAAAGACCCTTGGGGCTCCGAGCGGTGCCGTTAGGGTTATCCTTAACCGACCGGACTCTTCGTTCCAGCCAGCTCTGAAGCAAGGCCGCAGTGCAGTCCGTAAAGAGTACAGTGTTTCCGAACCAACATTTGTAGTGCTGTGCCCACGCAGGTTGGTCCCCAAAAACGGCGTACGCTATGCGATCAAAGCGATGGCATTTGTTCGGCAACAGTATCCCGATTGTCTCCTGTTTGTTGCCGGCGAAGGTGAGGAGCGGAGCGACCTCGAGAAGTTGGCCCGGGAGAACGGCTTGGCCGATGTAGTCAGATTTCTCGGCTCCGTTGACCGAGGTCGAATACCGGCGCTCTATGGAATGGTCGACTGTGTTGTGGTTCCTTCTGCCACATACCTGAACGTTCAGGAAGCCACCTCCATTTCGGCGTTGGAAGGGATGGCGGTGGGGGTGCCGGTGGTCGCTTCGGCCATCGGGGGGCTGCGGGAGATCATTACAGACGGCGAGACGGGTATACTCGTGCCGGAGGCTGAACCGACTGCGCTCGGCACCGCCATCATTAAGCTGGCGACCGATGCACTGCTGCGTCGGAGGGTGACTGATAACGCAGCGGCGTTTGTGAAGGCACACGCGGCGAACTGGTTTGGCCAGTACCAATCGGCTGTGGAGAATGCGATTAACCGGTTCTCTGAGGTGAGTCTGTGAAACTCTCGATCTTGCAGGTAACCCCGCAACTCGACGTCGGCGGGGCTGAAACCATGGTCACGGAACTGGTTCGCGGGCTAACTACTAGAGCACACCAGGTTCATATTCTCACTCGTCCCGGCGTCCTTGCAGAGCAATTACCGGCTGACGTAACGCTAACGGCCGTTCAACATACGGGAAAGGCAACCGCCTTCCTTCGCTTTGTCGCAGGGATCCGGAGGGTGCTTAAGAACTCGCATGTGGACGTCATCAACGCTCACTCAGTCGTTACGGCCGTTGCCGCTCGCCTCGCTGCTCCGGGGATCCCGGTCGTTGGTACGGTTCATGGTCTGCGAGACGCCACCTATCGGATGTCGGGCGTCCTTCTCTCTGCCCTCGTGACGATGATCGCCCCGGTTAGTCGGAAAACAGCGGAGGCGCTATGCGTTTCACCCGTAAAGACTAGAGTCATCTGGACCGGAATCCCCCGGAGCACAGAACCGCCGTATCTAAAGGAGAGTCTTGGCATTCGACCGAATGCCTTGATCCTGGGAAGCGTGGCGCGCCTCTCTGCGGAAAAAGGCATAGATCACCTTTTGCGCATTTTCTCAGCCGTAACGCAACGGGACGATTCCGCCATCCTCATCATCGTCGGCGGTGGCCCGGAAAGGCCAAGACTGGAAGCGATGGCGAGGGAACTGCGGGTGGACGGCCGTGTCCTTTTTCTGGGGGAACGGGGTGATGTTCAGCGAATTCTGCCGTTGTTCGACGTGTTCTTATTGCCGTCGCGAAGGGAAGGAATTCCCCGGGCCGCCCTGGAGGCCTTGTTTGAGGGGGTGCCGGTGGTCGCAGCAAATGTGGGGGGACTGCCTGAGGTGGCGGAAGTTACGCAAGGGATAACCCTTCTAGATTCCTACGACCCTGGCGTTTGGTTAAGCGCAATCCGAGAGGTCATGAACCGACGTCAGCAGCCATGGTCCAACTCAGGGCTGCTCCAAAGGTTCGGAGCTGATCGCATGGTCGAAGAATACTTGGACTTGTATCAGTCACTCGTCCGTTAACACACAGACATTGCCCAACCCTCGCTGCATTGAGCGAGGGTTCAAACCGTCAGAACTAGAACGGTTATCGCAGGATACTCGTCCGTGCAACCCAGGGGTTCCTGGGCAGGCCACCGTTAGGTCGGGAAGTTCCGTTGATGCTCAACCCGAGGAGGACTAGTATGACTCGTCATCGCATACTGCAGCTGATTACACGAGCTGATTGGGGAGGGGCTCAGCGCCATGTTTTCGATCTGGCGACTAGTCTCGATCGGGACCGGTTTGAGATCATCGTTGCTTGTGCGCCTGACGGCGCACTGGTAGAGAGACTTGAGGCCAAGCACATTCAAGTAATACCGATCCCTTCGTTTCAGCGTGGGATTTCGCTCTTCAGGGATTTCCGAGCTCGTTCAGAAGTCTGCAACCTCATTCACATGGTCCGACCGTCCATCGTGCATAGCCACAGTTCAAAAGCAGGGATTTTTGGACGGTGGGTCGCCCATGAGATGGGGATCCCAGCCCTTTACACGGCTCACGGATTTGCGTTCGGAGGAGGCGCAGCTTCATTTCCGGCGAGGGCAGTCTACCTGGCGACCGAGCGCCTGGCCGGTCGATTCTGGACTACCTGCATCATTACTGTTTCCGAAGCAGACCGGCGGCTGGCTCTCCAACGGAGAATTGCATCTGCCGACCAAGTGGTCACCGTGCACAATGGCATTGACTGTACACCCTACGCAGAAATCCCCTTACCCAGCTTGGCCGGTAGGGAGCTCGTGGTTGGCGTTATCTCGCGGCTCGTGCCCGGGAAAGGGCTCGTGGATCTCATCGAAGCGGCTGCGGTGGTGCTTGGTCATCGGTCGTGCCGGTTTGTAATCGCCGGCGAAGGGCCGCTTCGCCCGAAACTGGAGGCTAGAGCTAGAGCCCTTCGAATTCACGATCGTATCCTGTTCCCGGGTTTCGTGGAGCCTACAGCTGCGTTGAAGGGAATTGACATATTTGTTCTGCCATCTCTTAAGGAAGGGTTACCCTACAATATTCTGGAAGCCATGGCGGCAGGAAGGCCAGTCATTGCGACGCCGGTCGGGGGCATTCCCGAGGTGATTGCCGACGGACAGAACGGGCGCCTTGTCCCGGTCGGCAACGTAAGGGCGCTTGCGGACGCCATCGGCGACCTGGCGTTACAGCACCGGTTGATGCAAATGGGGTCCCTGGCACGAAGGACAGTCCAGGAACGGTTCAACAAGGTCAAGATGGTTGGAGAAATCGCCTCTATCTATGAGAGAGTACTCCAATAGAGAGCCGGCAGAGGTCTGGGTGCTGTACCCGCATTTCGGGGTCGCCCTAAGGCCACTTTTTTTCTGGATGTTGTGCGCGGCCATTCTCAGCAGGAGTTAATAATCCTGCGGATGAAATATATCGCAGTCGTTCCAAGGCTCGGTATGCTGGGATCTCCAATCTGGTCCTGTCGGGTCAATCAGGACTCAGTGTGCCAAGTCACATGGTCTCAAAGTGGCGTTTGTTGTCGCTCAAACGTTGCAAATGCGGGGCTTTCCGCTATCTTGCAGCCTGTACTAGGGTAAGCGGTCTGGCAGTGCCACCGGAAGCACCACGGTACCATCGCGTGATCTCTCGGACCTGGACCACTGGACCACCCCAACAGGAGGCCATTCAAATGATAAAGATCACTCCGGCCTGGCTGCCTTTTCTTATTGCATTAATGGGAATTTCTCCGTTCCCGCAAGGCCTGTATGCACCAGCATATCAGTTGCTGGTGGGCATGATCATCTTTGGTGCTCTAGGCTTCTTCGTCCTAGACTCTCCTAGGCGGTCCAAGTGGCTGATTCAGCCCCTTGACGTGGCGGTTCTGACATTGGCAGGGTTCTACATTATGGCATTCTTCTGGGCAGTGTCACCCAGAGCGGCCTTGCAGGAGGCCATCAAGCAGTGCATGTACGTGTCACTCTACTGGATGGTATCTCGCTCTATCCAAAACAATAGCGACCGGCTCCGTTTTGCGAAATGCTTCGGCTGGCTCGTTGCCGCTGTCGGCTTCGGTTCGCTCCTCCTGGCCACGGGGTGGGTCCCAGTCGAGGGTGCCGTATCCTTTTGGCGGCTTGCTGGTCCTTTCACTTATCCCAATGCACTGGCTGCCTATCTCCTCATCGGACTGGGCCTGGCCCTAGGTTTCAGGTCGTCTGCGGCCCGGTTCGTGGACGGTACTCTGTGGAGCGTCTGTCTGTATACCGTTTCACTTGCAGCGCTCGCAACCCATTCACGCATCGGGTTAGCTGCTGCTGGACTGGCCCTGCTGGTCTCCTGGCTGGCTTCCCCCCGTGGACACCGCCTCTCGCTCGTGGTTGGCGGTATCCCCGCGCTAATCGCCACGGTCGCCGTTACGATTCCTCTGGACCGCACCCTGGAGGCCGGCGGCTCACCGCTCGTCCTGGTGTGGTATCTCGCAGGTCTGGTGGCGGTAGCGGCTCTTGAAGGCCTGGCACTGGGCGTGAGGAAGCTGGCATTAACGCCTAAAGTGCTGTGGACGATTGGAGCGCTGGCACTGGTGCCTGCCATCGCCGTTGCCGTCATGCGCGCCCCCCAGTTGATCAGCCGATTCAGCTCGTTCAGCATGAGTGACCAGAGCTTGATACTGCGTTTCGTCACCTATCAAGATGCTCTCCGGGCCTGGTGGACGGAAGGGCCGGTTTTGGGACTGGGCGGTGGCGGCTGGAACGCCGTATTCACCAAATACCAGAGCCTGAGCTTCGTCTCGCGGCTCGTCCACAGCAGTCTGTTGGAGACGATGGTGGAAGTGGGCGTACAGGGGGCCCTGATCTTCGTTGCCGTGTGGCTGCTCGGTATCTGGTCTGCCTGGAAGCTCAGGAGCATGCCGAAGACGGACGAAGCCCAGCCCGTTGTCTGGGCAGGGCTGATAGGCGGCATGGCAGGACTGATCGCTCACTCTATGATGGATGTGGACTGGTCGTACCCGGCCATTGCGCTAACAGCCTATGCCGTCTTTGGCGTGTGGCGCTCGGCCGTTTCCACATACCGGCCCCTGGCTAAGGGGGAAGCCCGCCAGTCGTGGGTTCTACCGGTTGCGGGAAGTGCCTCGGTACTGCTTTTCTTGGTCTCAGCCAGCCTCTTGACCGGTGCCTGGTATGCCCGGAACGCCGAAGAAGCTCTCAAACGCGGTGACAGGGCTACTGCTCAGCAACAGCTGCGGGCTGCTACTCGGTTTGATCCCCTGAACCCCAGTTTCCAGTCCATGTATGGTGACAATGTGCTCGAACTTGCTGCGGCATCAAAAAATGCGCGCATGTTGCCGGAGTCTGAGCGTGCACTGGCCAGAGCAATAGTTCTTGATCCCCATAACCCCGACTACCAAATTATGTATGCTAACTATGCGATGCTCATCGGGAATCATCCGTTGGCCTTTGAAGCGTTGAATCAGGCCAGCCTGCTAGATACCAAATCGGCTGACACTTATATGCGGGCTATCCGCCATGGTCTCCTCAACGTCAAGAACAGCCTCAAGGCGGGCAAGATGGCCGATGCCCATAGCTATTTGTCCCAAACGAAAGCAATTATTGATCGCTTCCAACAACAAGAGGCAGCACAGCCACAGCATATGGCCGATTCGCTGTTGTTGACCCGAACGCCGCCGTTGGAATTGCAGATCGCTGAGTATCAGGCCCTTTCCGGGGATCTGGCGGGTGCATCCGATCTCCTGAAGAAGCTGACGCAGGCTGCCGATGCCCCGGTCAGGGCGGAGGCATGGCTTTGGCTGCACCTGGTAGAGGCGGAGCGCGGCCATGACCAGGTGGCACGCGACGCTCAGGCTGCGCTGAAGGAAAATGACAATACGCTAGTCGCACAGATCAGCGTCCTAAAGCCGCTGCTGCACGCAGCGGTTACAGGCCAGTAGCGGATTCCGAAGGGAAGCTAATTGACTCTTGACAGATGCAGGTCTTCCCATTAGTATTCGTTATAATAACTTTTCAAACTGGCGATGAGAAGGAAGCGTACCCGGCACCCATCCGTCACAGAGAGCGGAACCACTGCCTCGCAGGCAGTGCGCTGCAAGTTCCGCACGGAGGCCCGGCGAAAATCCCCTTCGAGCTGCCGACCGAATCCCGCTGCACAAGGGGGATAGGCTCGGACGGAACCTCTACCGTTACCCGGAGGCAGGTATGATTGTACCTGGCAATGAGCGGCTGCACGCGTCACGTGCGGCACGTTGGGTGGTACCGCGGAGGCTTGGCTGCAAGCCCCCGTCCCAATTGGGACGGGGGCTTTATGTATTTTGGGGAGGGCGAAAACTATGCAGGCAGCGACTCTGTACGACACGACTCTGCGGGACGGGGCCCAGCGGGCGGGAATCTCCTACAGCATTCAGGACAAGCTCCGGATCGCACACCGGCTGGATGCCCTTGGCGTTGCCTATATAGAAGGCGGATGGCCTGGCTCCAACCCCAAGGACGAAGAGTTCTTTGCCCGGCTGCGTCGCGAGCCCCTGCGCCATGCCAGGGCGGTGGCGTTCAGCAGCACGTGCCGGGCCGGCAGCCGGCCCGAAGATGATGTGACCCTCAGGATGCTGGTGGCGGCGGAAACACCCGTGGTGGCCATCTTCGGCAAGAGCTGGGACTTCCATGTGCTGACGGGGCTGGGAACCACTCTGGAAGAGAACCTGCGGATGATCCGGGAGTCGGTGGCCTACCTCAAGAGCCGGGGGCGGGAGGTCGTCTACGACGCCGAGCACTTCTTTGACGGCTACGCAGCGAACCCGGCGTATGCCTTAGCAACGCTGCAGGCGGCCCACGAGGGCGGGGCCGACTGGCTGGTGATGTGCGACACCAATGGGGGCACCCTGCCCGGGGAGGTGGCCCGGCTGACGCAGGTCTTGAAGGACCGGTTCCCCGGCGCCAGCCTGGGCATTCATGCCCACGACGACAGCGGTCTGGGGGTGGCGAACAGCCTGGCTGCCGTCGAGGCTGGCGCCGCCATGGTCCAGGGGACGATCAACGGGTACGGCGAGCGGTGCGGCAACGCCAACCTTTGCGCCGTGATCCCGAATCTGGAGCTGAAGATGGGTCGGCCGTGCCTGCCGCCCGGGCGCCTGGGCGAGCTGACGTCCGTCAGCCATTTCGTCAGCGAACTGGCCAATCTGCCGCCGTGGGACGCCCAGCCTTTTGTTGGCCGGAATGCCTTTACGCACAAGGCGGGGGTTCATGTCAGCGCTCTCATGAAAGACTCCCGCATGTATGAACATCTCTCGCCGGAGCTCATCGGCAACGAGCGGCACGTGCTGGTGTCGGAACTGTCGGGCCGCGCCAATGTCCTGCACCGTTTTGAAGGATCCATGAACGCAGCGGAGGCGGCGGCGCTGGTCAAGCTCGTCAAGGAACGGGAGAATCAGGGATACCAATATGAAGGTGCAGAAGCCTCTCTGGAGCTTATCTCCTACCATGGCGATATGCCCTTTGAGCTGCTGGGGTTGCGAGTGCTCCTCACGGGTGGCGCGCAGTCGCCGCAGACCAGCGAAGCCAGCATCAAGCTGCGGATTGGGGACCGGGTGGTACACACGGCGGCGGAGGGCAACGGCCCGGTCAACGCGCTGGATACCGCACTGCGCAAGGCCCTGACCGAAGTGTACCCGTCGATTGCCTGCGTGGAGCTGGTGGATTTCAAGGTCCGGGTGCTTGAGGGGTCACAGGGCACCGGGGCCCTGGTGCGGGTGCTGATTGAATCCAGCGACGGGGACCGGGCCTGGGGGACGGTGGGGGTATCGACCAATGTCATTGAAGCGAGCTGGCAGGCCCTGTCGGATAGTCTCGCTCATTATCTGATTCGGAGCGGGCGCCTGGAGCGTGCGGTCGGGGACTAGTCAGCGATGTTTTGGGACCACTGCGATACCATTGAGACACCATGAAAGCGCCTGGAAGGCGCCCCCCCTGAGCAAGCTCGCCGTCTGTCAGATTCCCTGAAAGCCTTGAGCAGCCTGTTCAATGGTTGCATACAGATTCCCATGCAGTGTGCGGAAAGCTTTCGCAGGGAGCGTTTCGCACTGCACTCATGCCCGCCACAGACATCTGCCCCCACCGACGGTAACGTTCTTGCCAGAAGGGATCGCTGGCATAACGGCTCCGTGGTGGGGGCATTTTGTCCCGGGCCCCGCCTTCGGAGCGCCAGCCCGGCCGGCGGCGCCCGCGGACCTTATCACGGCAAGGAACGGAGGAAGGCCGAGAGCGGCAGCCGCTCCCCGGGGCCGTGGTACCAGGCGGCCTCACGGTAGGCCCGCTCGCACAAGCGGTCGCAGGCATCTACCAGATCCCTGCGCACCCACCGCACAGATACCGAACAGCCCCGACGCTCCAGTGTGCGCAGCAGGCTCCGGACCCTCCGCCCCAGTACCGTGCAGCCGCGCACCGGCTCCATCGGGCGCCGGCCCGTGACCTGATCAACCAGATCCCGGCAGTCGGACCAGACCTCGACCTGGCTCCCCCGGGCGGGGCACGATGCGAGCAGCCAACTGAGGGCCATGACCACGGCACCGTACTCGGCCATCAAGCTGCCGGCGGCTGAGCCGCAGCAGGCTACCCGGTACTCCCGATGGACCGCCTTGCCACCGATGTAGACCTCGAACGCCGAGGTCGCGATGCCGGGTCGCCGGCCCTTGCGGCGCCTGGACCCATCGCACCGAATCTGCACGCGCTCCAGTGCCGCACCGTGCAGCTGCCTCTCCACTTCAGCGGCGCCGCCTTCGCCGCTGATCGAAATGGCTGGATCCTGCGTCACCAGCACGCCGGCCAGGGTCTCGACCATCATGCGGTTCGCTTCGGCCTCGCCACCGAGCACAGCAACTGTACGCCCCCCAAGGAAGTTCGCCGTCCGCCCCTGCAGCGCTGACTGGAAGTCCGTTTGGGCCTGCTGCAGTTGACTGCGCAATTGAGCCAACTGGGCTTCGTACCGCCTGGCCTCATCGGCCAACTCCCCGGGCATCTCATGAAGCCGATCCTTCAGGCGCCGGCGGGCTGCTATCAACTCGCCCTGCGCCTGGCTTAGCATCTGCTTGCGCTCCTGCTCCTGGCGGCGCGCCTCCGCTTTGAGCCGCTTTCGGTCCTGCTCCAGGAGGCGCACATTTTGCCGCAGACCGCTGGACTGCGCTGACTTTGCCCTCACGTCGTCGAGCAGCCCCGGGGCGGCCAACTCCTCCGCCCTGGTCACCGGTGCCGGCGGGCGGCAGAGCCGCCGCAGTGTGATCCGGCCGACTGCCACCCAGATGGCGTACTCCGTCGGCGCGAATTCGTCCAGGGCCTCCAGCCACTCGTCGATATTGGCGGTCGGATCAAGGTAGCGCTTTATCTGTACAAGCCAGCACACATTTAGGTTTTCATAGTAGGCTTCATAGAAGAGCTCATCGGTCCAGATTCCCGGATTCATCTCCGGGTCGAGGAACCGCCCCCTGATCACGCGCGGGATCAGACTGGTCATGAGCTCGCGTGACGAGCGCAGCTTCCACTGCCGCAGCATTAAGGTTACAGCCCGCTGCCGGCCGTGCTCACGGTCGCTCGCCACATGGACCCGCAATGCTTGCTTTAACCTATGCAGCGTCTTGGGCGCGGCGGAGGCGATCAGGTGGCTGGTGGCCATGAATTCCTCTGCTTCCAAAGCGGAGATTGCCCGGACTTCCGGATCGGCCGCTTCTGCCTGCTTGGCCCATTCATGCAGTTCATACCAGGATAAGCCCGCCGGAATGCCGTAGAGCCAGTGAGTTCTCATGGCTGTCACCTCCGTGTGGCGCCGAGCAGCCGGTCCCGCAGGGCAAGGGCCTGCGCATGATCGGCCCTGACCGCCTCCACCTGCGTGCGCAACGCTGCAATCGCCGCTTCATACTGGAGTCTCTGAGCCGCCGCCGCTTCAGCGTGGCGGCTTTCCGCCGCCTGCCGCTCCGCTTCCACCGCTTCAAGCTGCTCTGCCAGAAGCCGCACTTCCGGGGCCTCTTCGCTGAGCGCCCGCAGCCGGCTGAGGAGGGCTTTGCGCTCCCGCCTCAGATGGTACAGGCTGCGCCTGAGCGACCGCATCTGCACCTGACGAAGGCGCAGGCGCCGCAGGAGCTTCCTCTGCTCCCACCGGCTTGGCGCTCTGGCGGGCTCGGGCTCTGTGATGAACCGGTGCAGCGTAAGCTTGCCGTAGAGGAGCACCGCTGCATAATGGGCTTGCTGTTCGGGCGAAAAGGCGGACTTCACGGCCGGAATCAGATCGTCGAGGCCGGCCAGTCTCAGGGCCGCCACCCCGGCTGCCAGGAGATAGTGCTCGACCATCTCCATGACAGCGGTGAGTTTGCGCCGCAGGACGCCGCCCCAACTGCCGGCGTTTACGTGCATCACGCGACCGATGATGAGCTTGCGAAACTGCTGGTCACCCCAACGGCGGAAGATGTGACGGCCCATCCGGTACGAGTCGTAGGTCAAGTCCGGCGGATACGAGATCCCGACCTTGCGCAGTGGCTTGCCCAAGTCAGGCCGTTTACCAGGCACGCCGAAGTCATAGGTCATCGCCACCAGGAGGAAGTCTTCGGCTTCTTCATCGCTGTATCGCGCGGCAGCCGGGCAGTCTGCAAAATCGGCCTGCTGCCGCTCAGCGAAGTCCGCCGTCTTTGATGATGCCAGGTCTGACAAAACCAGGTATCGTTTTCGCCGCGCCATCCTGATCCCCCCGTCTTCGACTGCTACTTCTGATACGAATCCTTCGTACATAAAGTTCGGCAGTCTGTTTCCAGGAAGTAGCCGGGCGCCTTTCAGGATCAATTCAGGTCAAAAACATATCGTTGGCCTAACGAGATCGGTGAAGGGTCGGCCCTATCCGACATCGTCTAACAAAAATGGAACTGTCATTTTGGGGGGTAAACAAATGTCGTTGTCCCTGTGGATCGACCTCGTCAGCGCGAAGCTGAGCGGCGACAGAGATGCCCGCTCCGCTCTCCCCGAGGGCCCGGGCCCCAACCCGTACTTCGAGTACCTGGCCCGCAAGGGCCGCCGGCAGGCCAGCCGCCTCGAGAGCCGCTTCTGGCGGGAAGACCGGCGGAGCAAGCAGCGGTGGATCGACGCGGAGAACCAACACCATCAGGCGGAACTGGAGCTGCCCCTGCTGGTCCGGCAGGCTGACGCTGCCCGTGAGCGCTACGAACTGGAGCGAGCCCGCGACCAGGAAGATGCGGTCGCACTCAACCCGCCCGGCCGGGCCTACATTCCCGTGGTACTCTCCTGGCTGCTGCTCGGCCTCCTCATCGGCGGCGATGCGGCGATCTCTTACACCGCCTTCCTGACCATCGGCGATGTGACGCCCTGGCTGGTGGGCGCCCTTTCACTCATGGTAGTCGTGGCCATGGTGGTCATCGGCCACGTCATCGGCGACCGGTTTCGCCACGGCACGGCCGGGCGTTGGACGAAGGCGGGGCTGGTGGCGGTCGTCATCGCAATCTCCGTAGTCATGACGGTCTTCCGGGAGCAGGCGCAGGCCGAAGCGCTGGCGGCGACCCGCTCGGTGGAGATCGAAGCGGTCACTGTTACGCCGGGCGCCCCGCCCGCGGCCGCCCCACAGGAGCCCCCCGGTCCGCCGGCGACCTGGGAGTTCAGTCCCGCCATGCTGCCGGGCTTCTTCATGTTCCTGACCGTCACCATGATGGGGATGGTGGTGCCGGCGATTCTGGCTTACTACGTGGAGCGGCGGCCCAGGGTGCTCAAAGTGGGCCAGCTGAACTGGATCACCACCCGGGCGGAGGCCCGGTTGGGGGCCGGGCGCCGGCGGTTATGCCGGGCCAATCGCCGGGTGGCGATGACCAGGACGTACCGGCTTACCCGGTACAAAGAAGCGCAGGTCCGCCTGGATCAATCACGCGACGATATCTATTGGCTCATGTCGGCCTACGCCGATGCCAACATGCGCCGGCGCGGCACGCAGGAGCTTCACGCCAGCCTGCGGGAGAAGCCGCCGGTGCCGGGGCGTGAGTCGCTGGACGAGCTCGACTGGACCTACCCCGAAGCCGATCGGGGTGCGACATACTGGGGCAGGGCGCCGGGCGCACTATAATCACACCGGAGGAGACATCCATACATGCGGCGACTGATTGTGCTCTTGCTGGTACTGACGGCGTTGGCTGCCGGCTGCGGGACCCCGGACAAGCCGGAGGTCGAAGGTGCCGTGGTCGTGGTGCTGGTCGATATGACGACCAGTGCTGTGGACGATGCCAATTCCTATATGAAGAACTTCACGACGGTACTGAACGCCGCCCGGGGCGGGGAAGAGATCTTCGTCGTACCGATTACGGGCAGCTTTGTTCCGCAGATTCACACGTCGAGCACGATGCCGGCTGCCTCGTTCAACCCGGTCTCAGATGCCGAGAAGCTCAAAGATGCCCGGCTCAAGCTGCAGAACGATGTGGCCCGGCTGCTTGGATCGGAGCGACCCAAGGAGCCGGGCACGGCGATTCTCAGCGGCATTGCCAAGGCGGCGGCCATTTTCGCGGCGGAGGGGAAGGGGCGGCCCCACACGCTGGTGATCTTCTCCGACATGATCGAGCAGGGGAAGCTCGACTTTACCACGGCAGACCTGACCCCGCCCGAGCCGGTCATTGAAGCGCTGGAGAAGGACGGGCTGGCGCCGAAGCTGGACGCGGATGTGTACGTGGCCGGCATTACGGCGGGACAGGCGCAGACGTATTCGGTGCCGCAGGAGCGGTTCAACGCCATTACGAAATTCTGGGCGGCCTACTTCGCCCGGGCGGGCGCCCGGCTGGGGCCGTATGACCGGGATTTGCTCGATTTCCGGTTGGAGGGATAGATACATGGCAGTGCGTGTACCGCTCTATCTCAGGTGACGGCATCAACCCGACCGTGTGCGTGGAAGCACCATTCTCCTCCAAGCGCTTGTGTCATTGAGGTTGCTTATGTGAGGTAATGGATGCATTCTGAAGAGGGAGGTCGCGGAAACACGAACTCAGCGCCATCCGCGCAGCCGTGTCACATTCCCACTTCCACTGCCGCGATTTCCGTGTCCCCTTCCGCGCCTTCCGTGGTAAAAATCCCGTTCCCATTCCCACATGCAAGGCCCGAACTGTGACGCAGCAGTCGGTCAACAGAACGCACACGAAAGCCGGCGCAACCCACGCGCCGGCTCTTTGCATTGCCCGTGTTCGACACCACGCTTCGACACAGAACACGAGTTCGTTATGGTATATTCTGGATGCAGGGGGGGCGAACATGCCTCAGGAAAGGAGTGAGCAAGCTGGACAAGGAGAAGCTGTATGTGGCTTTTCTGGCTGCCTGCATCTCCTATGGGGTTCCCAAGATCATTGACCTGCTGAGTCAAGCGACCCTATGGGTTCTTACTCACTGGCTTTGACCCCTGGGCCGGTGCCCCCCTGCACTCATAGCATGTCCGGGCCGAATGAACCGTTATGCGGTTCTCTCCCCTAAGGGTTCAGCAGCCACGCCTGGCCCGCCAGCCGGAAGCCCGCGTCCATCAGCGTGGCCGCCTGGGCGTACAGGCTGTTCCGGGTCGGCGCTCCCAATACTACGACGATCAACTCCACACCGTCCCGGTAGGCAGATGCGACCAGGGTATGCCCAGCTTTCTCCGTCCACCCGTTTTTCACGCCGGTCGCCCCGGGGTACGTGCCGGCGAAGTCGTTCTTGTTCTCCACCAGCCAGGTCCCCCTGGGACCCGCAAAGCGGTAATCCTCGCGGCTGACCACCGCCCGGAACTCCGGGTTCTTCATCGCCTCCCGGGCAATCAGCGCCATGTCCCGGGCGCTGCTGGTCGGGTTTGCCCAGTCATCGAGGCCGGAGGCGTTGTAGAACAGGGTATTCTTCGCTCCCAGTTCAGCAGCGCGCCGGGTCATCAATGCGGCGAACACTGACTCGCTGCCCGACAGGTGCTCGCCGATGGCGGTGGCCGCATCGTTGCCCGACGGCAGCATCAGCCCGTACAGCATATCGCCGAGCTTGACTTTATCGCCGGCCCGCAGCCCCATGCGTGTGCCAATCTGGTTCGCGGCGTTCCGGCTGGCCGTTATCACGCTGGTGGGTTTTCCTTTCTCCAGCGCCAGCAGGGCCGTCATGATCTTCGTGATGCTGGCGACGGGCCGTGGGTCGTCGGCCCGCTGCTCACTGAGTATAAGGCCCGACCGGGCGTCCATGATCAGATAGGAGACCGCGGCGGATGCCGGGTTGCAGCCATCGGGCCCCGCTCCGCCCGGGGGCGCAAGCCGGGCCGTACGGCGGGTGCCGTCCCAGGTGAGGGAGAGCCCCAGGCCCTGCGAAAGGGTGCGCACCGGCACGAAGGTCTCGCCGCCTATCTGGACCAGTTCCGTCGCAGGCACCCGCCAGTTTGTCTCCCCCAGGCGCACCGTGCCGTCCGCCACAGCGCCGCCAAGCGCCTTCATCGTCGGCGCCAGGGGGAGATGGAGTTTGTCGTTCAGGATGGGCGCGGCGCCCAGGCACTTTCCTTGCACCGCCAGATATCCGGTGGCCCCTGCCAGCATGCCGACGAATGGATCAATCGGCGGGCGCTGCGACAGCTGCTCGGTATAGCGGGTGGCCACCCAGCCGGTGCGGTCCCGGGGCAGTGTGACCTTCGTCCACTGCATGTCGGTGGCCAGGACGCTGAACCGGGTCCCGACCGGCACGGTCATCAGTACGGGCGCCGACATATCCGGCGCCGACCGGACGTTGAGGGGACCGTCAAAGACAACGCGGGAACCAATCGGCGAAGTGACCCGGACAGAGGCGCCGTCGTAGCCGACCTCGGCACCGAGCCCTTCGCTCAGAAACCGCAGCGGCACGTAGGTCCGGTTGTTGATCAACTGGGCCGGCACATCCATCGTGACGGGCGCCGCACCTACCCGGGCCGTCGTGTCGCCGATGCGCAGGCTGACCGTCCGGTCTTCCCACTGGACCGTCACCGTGTCAGGCGGCTGCCAGTAGACGGCAGCCCCCAACGCTTCCATATAGCTGCGCACGGGCACCAGCATGCGGTCCTGCACCAGGACCGGGGGCGTCGCCAGATTCAGGCGGCTGCCGTTCAGGTAGATCGGCGGGGGATCGGCGCCGAGCGCCGCGGGAGCGGCGAGCGTAGTAGTCAGGGCGGTGAGAAGAAATGCAGCGAGAGTTCTCCGGTGCAGCAGTCGGAATCCCCCCTATGGAACGGGATAAACCATTACTTAGATAGACGAATGGTGTTGTCCTGTTGTTTCATCCAGTCGGGAGGTTTTGGAACCGGCAGGCATATCGGGGTACCGCCGGCGAAGTCCACCAGATGATCACCGTGATGGGGAGGACTCTATGTGACGGGGACGTCAGCATTGAATCGCGCACTGCGCGAGTATTTTGGCCTGGAGCAGTTCCGACCGCTTCAGGCGGAGATCATCGCGGAAGTCTTGGCCGGGCGCCCGGCCATGGCGATTCTGCCTACCGGCGGCGGCAAGTCGCTCTGCTACCAGCTGCCGGCCCTGATGCTGCCGGGCGTGACCCTGGTGATCTCGCCGCTCATCTCGCTGATGAAGGACCAGGTGGATGCACTGGTGGCCCGCGGCATTCGGGCGGTCGCCATCAACAGTCAGGATACCGCCGCCGAAGGGCGGGCCAAGCTGGACGCGTTGGCGGGCGGTGAAGTCAAGCTGGCCTTCGTGGCGCCCGAACGCCTGTCGAACAGCGCGTTCCTGGCCGCCTGCCGGCGGATTGCCATCAGCCTGCTGGCCGTGGATGAAGCCCACTGTGTCTCGCAGTGGGGGCACGATTTCCGGCCTGACTATCGGCTCATCAAGGATTTCCACGGCGCCGTCGGGGCGCCGCCGCTGCTGGCATTGACCGCAACCGCCCGCCCTGACGTGCGTGATGACGCCATGGTGCAGCTTGGCATCGGGGACGCCCGCGTTTTCAGTGCCAGCGCCGACCGGGCGAATCTGTGGATCGGCCTGGAGGCCTGCACGACCGTCGCCGAGAAGCGGGCGAAAATCGCCCATCTGGCCCGGACGTCGCCGGGCAGCGTCATCATCTATGCCGGGAGCCGCAAGGACTGTGAAAGCCTGGCTGACCTGCTCGCCGGCGAGTTGGCTGAGCCGGTCGCCTACTACCACGCAGGCATGTCCGCCGGCGATCGGACGGCGGTGCAGAATCGCTTCATGTCCGGCCTCTGCCGGGTAGTCGTGGCCACCAACGCCTTCGGCATGGGTATCGACAAGGCGGATATCCGGGCTGTCATCCATGCCTGCGTACCCGATTCGCTCGAGGCTTACTTTCAGGAGATCGGGCGGGCCGGGCGCGACGGTCTGCCGTCGGCCTGCACCATGGTGCTGGTGCAGGGGCTGGATGTGAAGCTGCGCGAGTATCTGTTGGGCCAGGAGCAGGTGACGGGACCCGCGCTCGAGTCGGTCTTTCGCCGGGCGCAGGCCGTCGCACAGGCGGGTGGCGGCCTGTTGCCGGCGGAGGGAAACGACGATTCGCTGACCTTGCTGGTGGTTTCGCATCTGCAGTCGCTCGGGCATATCGAACTGCTCTGCCGCAGTTCCGAGGGCCTGGAGGTTACGGCCAGCCGACCGATCCCGGCTGCCGCCCTGGGCGAAGTGCGGCGCCGGCTGACCGAACATGAGCGGAACCGGCAGGAGCGCTTCCGCCGCATGCGGAGCTTTGTCTATCTTGGGGGGCAGTGCCGCCGGCAGCACTTGCTCCGGTACTTCGGGGAGACGGTGCCGCCGCAGGCCGAGGCATGTTGCAGCACCTGCCATCCGCGGCCCCTGCCGTCGGATCTCGCAGCAGCAGCCGCAGCCGGTGCGTCACGCAAGAAGAAGCCGCCGGCCCGCAGCGGGGCCAACGCCCAAAGCGCAACGCTGGGGCCGCAGGAGCAGACGGCGCTCTTTGAGCGGCTCCGAGAGTGGCGAAAGCGCAAGGCGCATGAGATGGGCGTTCCGGCCTATATCGTGTTCGGCGACAAGGATCTGCAGAGCATCGCCGAGGCAGCGCCGCGGACGCTTGACGCCCTGGCCGGCTGCCGCGGCCTCGGGCCGGTCAAGCTGAAGCAGTATGGATCAGAAGTACTGGCAGAGATCGCCGCCGCTGTGCCGGCGCCCGAGCCGGCAGCAGTGCGGGTCAGCCGGGCCGAAATGTTGGCCAGGGCCGGGGAGCTCTTTGCGGGCGGGCTGGCGCCGGCAGAAGCGGCGGTCCGGCTGGAACGGGCGGAATCAACGGTCTTTGAGTACTTCCTGGACTGGCTGGCGGCGGATGAGACCGGGCGCTGGAAGCAGGCCGTCCGCCTGGTGATCAGCCCGGAAGATTACCGGGCGATCCGCCAGGGCCTGCGGGCGCACCCGGAGGGACCCCTCTCAGCGGTCTACGCGGAACTGGGCGAGCGCTACACATACGAGCAGATTCGGGTGGCCCGGGCCGTCATGGCGAAGGCGTAGTCCGCTTTTGTGGTACACTGCTGGCGAGGGGGTGGGCCTAAGAGGGACAGGGGCATCAAGCGCCACGTCTACGGCCGGCATGGCGTGCGGGAGTACTGGATTGTCGACCCGGACGCCCTCACGGTCGAGGTGATCGTCAATCAGGACGGCCATATGGAAACCTGGGGCCTGTTAGGCGCCGGCGATCGGGTGGAGTCACCGGTGCTTCGCGGTCTGGACCTGAAGGTGGACGAACTCCTGGACAAGCCGGCAAAGTAAGGCCGGTGTGATCCTTCCGCTGCCGCACTGCATACTTCTGGTCTCAAGGGGAGACGAGAAGCATGCAGATTCACGTGGTGCAGCCCGGGGAGTCGGTCTATACGATTGCCCGGCGGTATCAGGTTTCACCGGAGTCCATCGCCCAGGTCAATGAACTGGAAGGGCAGCCGCACCTGGTCGTCGGGCAGGCGCTGGTCATACCCGTGGTCGGTCAGATTTACACCGTCCGTCCCGGGAAGTCGCTCTATACGATCGGGCGCCGGTTCGGCGTACCCGCGGCGGAACTGGCCCGGGTCAACCAGATTCCCCTCGAGGCGCCGATTCAGGCGGGGCTGAGGCTCTACATACCGCCCGGAGCCAGGCGCCGGGCCGAGATCAACGCCTACGTGGAGCCCACGGGGGACGGTTACTCAGAAGCAGCGCTGGCCGATGTACGCCGCGCCTTGCCGCAGTTAACCTATCTGGCACCGTTCAGCTTCAGGGTCCGGCGTGACGGCACGCTGCAGGCCCCGGCGCTCGATGATCTGCGGCGGCTGGCAGAAAGCGCCGACGTCACGCCCATGATGGTCGTGACCAATATTGAAGGCGACCGCTTTAGCAGCGAACTGGGGCGCATCATCCTCAATGACCAGGAAGTCCAGACACGCCTGCTCGACAACATCCTGCAGACGGCCAGGCGCCTTGGGTTTCATGACATTCACTTCGACCTGGAGTTCCTGCGGCCGGAGGACCGGGAGGCGTACAACCGGTTCCTGCGCCGCGCCGCCGACCGGATTCATGGCGAGGGTTTGATGATCTCCACCGCCCTGGCGCCCAAGACGAGCGCGGCGCAGAGGGGCGCCTGGTACGAAGCGCACGATTACCGGGCCCATGGCCAAATCGTCGATTTTGTCGTGCCCATGACGTACGAATGGGGGTACAGCGGCGGGCCGCCCATGGCGGTCTCCCCTATCGGTCCGGTCCGGCAGGTGCTGGAGTATGCGGTCTCCGAGATTCCGCCCGGGAAGATCCTGATGGGCCAGAATCTTTACGGGTACGACTGGCGGCTGCCCTACGTCCGGGGCGGTGAATTTGCCCGGGCGCTCAGTCCGCAGGCCGCCATCCGGCTGGCCGCACAACGCAACGTCGCGATTGAGTATGACACGACGGCGCAGGCTCCGTACTTTGATTATGTAGATGAACAGGGCAGAAACCACCGCGTCTGGTTTGAGGATGCCCGGTCAATTCAGGCCAAGATCGATCTGGTGAAGGAACTGGGCCTCCGGGGCATCAGCTACTGGCGGCTCGGCCTGCCGTTCCCGCAGAACTGGCAGCAAATCGAGGCGAACTTCGATGTGGCGAAGCGCTGATGCGCAAGCGGCGTGGCACCGATGGGTGTCACGCCGCTTGGCGCTCTAGAGGGAGTTGAGCCAGGGAAATCGAAAACTCTTGTGCGCCCGTGCAGTTCGTGGCAACCACCGAAGGCCGTATGGCCTTGCTGGCCCATTCGCTGGTATGGGGGTACGAAAACGCCCCGGTCCCTGCTCGGTGAGATGTTGAGGGCGAACCGGGAGTAGCTCCCGCAGTTTTCCTGGTAGGAGGGTTGCCCGTGGGGCTGATTCTGGCCGTTGACCAGGGATCGACGAAGACGGCGGCGCTGGTGGCCGCGGGGAACGGGGAGATACTGGGCACCGCCTGCGCCCGGGGGGCGTGCCACGCCAGCGACGGCATGGAGGCGGCCATGGCGGCTGTGCGGGCAGCGTCCCAGGGGGCACTGAGCCAGGCCGGGGCGTCCTTCAGCGAAGTGGCGCTGCTTTTCGGCGGCATCGCAGGGGCCGATTGGCCGCACGAATACCCCTTGCTGGAAGGCGCCATCCGGACGGCGACCGGCGTCGGGAGCGTCGTAGTGGTCAACGATTGCATAATCGCCCGGCGGGCCGGCACGGACTGCCCGTGGGGCGCCGTCCTCTGCGCGGGCACCGGACTGAATGCCGCAATCATCAGCCCCACGGGGGAGTCGTATATCTTCGGGTATTACATCAACGGTGAAGACCATGGGGGAACGGCGTTGGGCCGGCTCTCCCTGCGGGCCGTCTTTGCTGCCGAATCGGGCATCGGGCCGCCTACGCTGTTGAGCGCCGGGATGCTTAGCCACTTCGGGCTGACCACGGTGGACGACCTGCTCCACCGTTACGAAGAAGGTCGCCTTGGCCCCACGAGTGAACTGTTGCCCGTGCTGGTAGCCGCAGTCCAGGCTGGGGACCCCGTGGCGACGGGCCTCGTCGTCGATTTCGGGGAGCGGCTGGCCAGATATGTGACGGCAGGACTGCGGCGCTTTGGCACCACGCAGCTTGAGCAGGATGTGGTGCTGTCGGGCGGCATTTTCAAAGCCCGGTTGCCCGGGCTGCGGGAGACGGTATCCCAGGCCATCTTGGCCGAGGCGCCCCGGGCGCGCATCGTGGATGCGATTTACGAGCCCGTGGTGGGCGCCCTTTTGCTGGCGATGGAGCGGCGGGAGGGGAAGCCGGTCTCCCTGTCGGCGCCGGCCATCGCCGAGTCGGCGAAGCGGCACGGTCTCCTTCGCGCGTTTGAGGGAAGCGGGAAGGAGTGATCCATCCCCCGCCAGTCTCACTCCGACGGGGGATGTGCACGCGCCCGACTGCCGCTATGATCAGAGTGTGGCATGGAGATCGCAGACGGGAGGCATCAGGATATGAGTATTACCCTTCGCGTTATCATCACCATCATCTGTATAGCCGTCCTTCTGTTCGGCGTGGGATACTGGGGCTTTCACGTGGAGCCGAAACCGTACGACCCCTTCCCGGGGAGTACCCCGAATTTGAGCACCGTTCCCTTGCCAAGCGGGCTGCCCGCACCGGTGGAACGCTTCTATCGCACCACGGTCGGCGACCGGATTCCGGTCATTGAAACCGGCGCCTCTTCGCTGCACGGCGAGATGCGGATGTTCGGGCTCCGCCTGCCGCTACGGCTGCGGGCGGTTCAGCAGGTCGGACAGGGGTATTACCAGATCATCGAGCCGACGTTTTTCGGCCGCCCTATGGTCACCTGGTTGGATACGTTCTGGAACGGCAGTGCGCATGTCGACATGCCGCCCGGCATTCCGGACAACGACCCGAAGATGAACCAGGCGTCCAACCTGGCAATGTGGGCTGCGTGCACGCCGACAATCTTCCTGACCGACCCGCGGGTCCGGTGGGAACCGATTGATCAGACCCATGCCCGCCTGGTGGTGCCCGCTCCCGCCGGCACCGACTCCTTCACCGTGGCCTTCAATGCGCAGACGGGCCTGATGCAGTACATGGAGGCACTGCGCTGGAAGGACCGGGCAGACGCAGCCCAACGCATGTGGCGCTTCACGTTCCTCGAGTGGGAGCGGTCCGGCGGGTTGCTGCTGCCCACCACGTACAGCGCCACCTGGGAAGGCGAGCAGCCATGGATGCAGGTGCACAAGGACGAATCCCTTTACAACGTGGATATCCAGCCGTTTATTACGGCCCACAGCCGCTAAGCAGATCGCGGGGCGGCAGATGATGCCTGGCTTCGTCCCCGGCCTTTCGCGGGCGCCGTTCACAGGCCCAGCTCCCGTCCCCGGATGGCGGCCTGCGTGCGCGAAGTGACGCCGAGCTTGTGCAGGATATGAGCGACATGGGTCTTGACCGTCTCCCCCGTAATGAAGAGCTCCTCGCGGCTCGGGCAGGGCCGCTGCTGCCGACAACAATCCTGCAAAAAGAAACCTCCGACCGGTAGGCGAGGTGTCTGCGGACTTCGGCAAGGCCGGCATCAATGCGAGCCGCCAGGTGGTCTTCCAGCGCCTGCATCTGGATGTCGAACTGATCCATACCGTCTTCGATACCATCCATGCGCTTTTCCATGTGATCCATGCGCTGAGCGAAACCATCTGCGGCTGCCATGATCTGGTCCAGCCGTTCGAGGATCAGATTCTCCACCTGCCGCCCACCTCTCCACACCAATGTACCATGTCGGGGGGACAATCGTAGGCTGAACGTGCCATAGCCGGGAGCGGCCCCAACCGCTAGAGTTAAAGAAGGCTCCGCCGAATGACAGCGGCGGCAGCCGGGGCGGAGAAATGGAGTAGCCCCACCAGGATGCGCCGCAGGGCGTGTCCTGGTGGGGCTTGCTGTTTTCGAAGGAGATGAGCCACCTATGCAGCGAGTTGTCGTGATCGGCGGCGGCGCCACCGGAAGCGGGATTTTGCGGGACCTTGCGATGCGCGGCATTCCGGCAGTCCTGGTCGAACAGGGTGACCTGGTCCACGGCACGTCGAGCCGGTATCACGGGCTGTTGCACAGCGGCGGCCGCTATGCCGTACGCGACCCCGAATCGGCCCGCGAATGCGCCGCTGAAAACGCCATCCTCCGGCGGATTGCCCCCTTTGCCGTCGAACCGTGCGGCGGTGTCTTCCTGCAGCTCAGGCAGGACGATCCGGCCTATCGCGCCGAGTGGCTCGCGGCCTGCCGCCGGGCAGGCGTGCCCGTGGAGCTGCTGGACCTGGAGCGCCTGCGGCGGGAGGAGCCCGGCATCAGCCCGGACGCTGTGGCGGCTTATCGTGTGCCCGATGCGAGCGTGGATGGCTTCCGCCTCATCTCCGGCAACGTGGCCGCCGCCGAGGCCCTGGGCGCCCGGACGCTGACCTACCGCCGGGTGACGGGCCTGCTGATGGATGGCGCAAGGGTGGCGGGCGTACGCCTGCAGAGCGAGCGGACCGACGCATCCGAGGCGCTGGAGGCCGACCTGGTCATCAATGCGGCGGGCGCCTGGACCGGCCAGATCGCCGCCATGGCAGGCATCCATCTTGACCTGGTCGCCGACCGGGGCGTCTTGCTGGTCTACCACGGGCGGCTCACGAGCCGGGTCATCAACCGGCTGCGGCCGCCGGGCAACGGCGACATCTTCGTGCCGGCGGGCAGCGTGACGCTGCTGGGCACGACGGCCACGCCGGTGGAGAGCCCCGACAATCTGGAGATTCCGGCAGATGAAGTTGCTTCGCTGCTCCGGCTCGGTGCCGAAATGCTGCCTGCAGCGGCCACCTCAAGGGTGCTGCGGGCGTTTGCGGGGGTCCGGCCCCTGTTCAAGGCCAAAGGCGACGGGGCGAGCACCCGTGACCTGCCCCGGACCTATCAGGTGATCGACCACGCCGGCGCCCACGGTGTAGAGGGCCTCGTCTCCATCATCGGCGGAAAGCTGACGACCTACCGGGAGATGGCCGAGAAGACGGTTGACATGGCCGCCGGCAAGCTGGGCGTCACGGCGCCCTGCCGGACCGCCGCAGAGCCGATTCTGCCGCCGCCGGAGCCCGCCCTGGTCCGCAGCGTCCAGGCTTTCGTCGGCCCGGCCCATGCGGCGGCCCTCGCCGAGCGGCATCCCGCCCACCTGACGGCCGTGGTCCGGGAGCTGTCTGCCCCGAAAGGCTCGGAGATCCTCTGCGAGTGCGAGCAGGTGACCCGGGGCGAAGTGATCGCCGTAGCCCGGAGCCTGGGGGAACCGTCGCTGTCAGATATTCGCCGGCGTACCCGGCTCGGCATGGGCACCTGTCAGGGCGCCTTCTGCGGGTACCGCACCGCCCTGGTGCTGGCCGAAGCAGGGGTGGCGGACCCGGCGGCTGCCCCCGGCCTCATGCTGGAGATGCAGGCAGAGCGCTGGCATGGCGTTACCGCAGCCCTGCCCGGCCCCGAGCTGCCCGGTGCCGAACTGACCTACGCCCTCTATGCCGGCCTCTTCGGGGGGAGCAAGCGATGAAAACCCAATCCTATGACGTGATTGTGATCGGCGCCGGCCTCGCGGGCCTCATGGCGGCCCTGGCGGCCCGGGAGCAGGGGGCCGAAGTGGCCGTCCTGGCCGAAGGCGGCGGTGCCTTTGAGCTCTCCTCCGGCTGCATCGACCTGTTTGGCGCAACGGAAAGCCCCTGGACGGCGATGACGGGTCTGCGAAAGCACCCCTACACCCTCCTGGGCGCCGCCGCCGTGCGTGAAGCGGTCTCCGCTTTCGTTGCGGCCTCCGGTCGCATGGGGCTGCCATATTCGGAGCCGGCGGACGGCCGGAATCAGGTGACCGTGACGGCGGTGGGAAACCTCCGTACGACCTATCTGCCAGCGCCAGGCGCCGCCGTCATCCGCCCGGACCCGGCCGCGGACCCGGGCCGCCGCCCGGTTGCGGTCATCGGGCTGCAGGGCATGAAGGAGTTCCACCCCGGCGTCGTGGCCGAGGGGTTGAAGCGGGCACTGCCCGGAACCCCTGTGACGGCCCGGTGGGTGCCGCTGCCGGCGGGGACGCCGGACGACCTGCAGCCCGTGCAGCTGGCACGCCTGCTGGAGGAGCCGGTCTTCCGGGCGAAACTACTCCAAGCGTTGCCATCAGTCCCGGCGGGCACCACGGTTCTGATGCCCGCCGTACTCGGTCTGGACGGCGCCGAAGCCGTGCGGGCCGACGTGAGCGCCGCGCTGGGGGCGCCCGTCGGGGAAGTCCCACTGCTTTCGCCTTCCCTGCCCGGCCTCCGGCTTGCCACCCGGCTCTACCGGTATGTGCAGCGCCGGGGCGTCGAGCTTTGCATGGGCGTCCAGGCGGCCGGTGCTGCGGCGGAAGGCGGGCGCATTACAACGGTGACGGGTCAGACGGTGGGCGGTCCCGTGACGTACCGGGCCGGCGCCGTCATCGTGGCGACGGGCGGGCTCCTGGGCCGGGGGCTGGAAGTGCGGGACCGGACGCTCTGCGAAACGGTCTTCGACCTGCCAGTCGAGCAGCCCGGCGGCCCGTGGGCCGATGCTGACCTGCTGTCGGTTCGCGGCCACGCATTCGTGCGGGCGGGCGTCCGTACCGATGACTGGCTCCGGCCCGAAGGCCGGGCGAATCTGTACATCTGCGGCAAGCTGCTGGCGGGGTACGACCCGTACGCCGAAGGCTGCGGGGGCGGCGTCGCGATCGCCTCCGGCTGGCGGGCCGGCGGGCTCGCGGGAGGTGCGGTGCGATGACCGATCTATATGATGCCTGTCTCAAATGCAGCCTGTGTGAACTGCACTGCCCCGTTTTCCGGGCGGCGCCGGCTTTTCCCGGACCGAAGAACGGTGGTCCCGGCCTCGAGCGGCTGCGGGCTGCCGGCAGACCGGTGGATGAGACCGGGCTGGACCTCTGCCTGGGCTGCCGTACCTGCGAAGTCGTCTGTCCGGCGGGCCTGAGCCCTGCGGCTCTGATCCACAGACCGAAGATCGAAAAAGTGCGGCGCAGTGGCCTGCCGCCCCGGGAATGGCTCCTGACCCACACGAACTTGATGGGCGAAGTCGCCGTCCGCATGCCCCGGCTGACCAACGGCACGCTTTCGTTCACGCCGGTCCGCATTGGCATGGAGAAAGCGCTGCGCATCGCCCGGCGCCGCCCGATGCCCCGTTATGCATCCGGTACGTTCCGTGACTGGTTCGCCCGGCGCCCCCGGCCCTGGCACGACCGGCCGGCGCCCAATGGCAAGGTCGTCTACTTCCACGGCTGCAGCACCAACTACATGCTGCCGGAAATCGGGCGCCACACGGTGGCGGTGCTGGAGCACAACGGCTTCGAGGTGCTCCTGCCCCCGCAGAAGTGCTGCGGACTGCCGCTCATGGGCAACGGCGAGCTGGATGAAGCCCGCGGCTGGGCCCGGTACAACGTAGCGCAGCTCAAGCCCTTCGCACAGCAAGGGATTCCCATCGTCTTCACGTCGACATCCTGCTCGCTAACCGTCAAGCGGGAGTATGAGCACCTGCTGGGAATCGAAGGCGCCGGTGAAGTGGCGCCGCTCTGCTACGATCTCTTCGAATTCCTCGGCCAGCTGCACGACGAAGGCCGGCTGCGCACCGACTTCCGGGCCAGAGGCGAGGAAGTCCTGCCGTACCACCAGCCCTGCCATCAGCGGGTGCAGGGAATCGGCACCCCGGCGGTCCGGCTGCTGAAGCTGGTGCCGGGACTGCACGCCTGGAATATGGATGCCGGCTGCTGTGGCGCGTCGGGCACCCACGGGTTCAAGCGCGAAAAGTACGACCTGTCGATGCTGGTGGGCGAACCCCTGCGGCAGGCCGTGCTGGAGAGCGGCGCGCACCGGGTCATCTCCGACTGCGAGGCGTGCCGCTGGCAGATTGAGCATCTGACGGGGCGGCAGGCGGTTCATCCCGTGACCGTGCTCTGTGAAGCATACGGGTTGCTGTAAATGAATGGCCCCCTGCGACGGCGAGGTCGCAGGGGGCCGTCTCTTAGGGCTGAGGAGGCGGAGGCGGCGGGCACGGACCGTCCTCGACGCCGAGGCACTGCACGTCGTTCAGACGGCACATGGCTTCAGCGACGAAGGTCACATCCACTTCGACGCACAGGTTCTGGAAGAACTTGAACGAGCAAGGCTGCGGCGTCCCCGGCGGGCAGGTGACGCTGCCAACACCGCCGTTCAGGCAGACCACTTTGGTGGTGCAAGGGCCGGGAGTGACCGTGGTGAAGACTTCACCGCTGACGCAGATAAACTGGTGGGCCGTCAGCGAGCATTCGCCCGGAACCTGTCCGCCAGCCATGGGGGGCGGCGCACCAGGGATCTTGGCCAGCGCTTCCTGCGTCGTATAGAATTTAGCAGGCGTACGCACATGGACAGAGCCGTCGCCGGGGTTGACCGGCTGGTTCTCTGCACTCATCAGAGGACCTCCCTTCGGTCAGCGGCAGGTGCCGCCTTTTCAGTCTATGTCGCATCCTTGCGGTTGACATAACTGCTGCGCATTCTCAGGAACCGGACCAACGCAGCGATTCCAGCAACAGCGCCACCTGCTGGGGCGACAGGTCCCGCCGCAGAATCTGCAGCCAGGCGTGCAGGAGCGGCGCGGGTACGGTCACCGGCGCCAGGCGCTCCCGGGCGGGCGACGGCCCCGCCGTCGGCTGCAGCATCCGTCCCCAGCCGGACCGCCGGGCGAATTGCAGCCGCTGATACAGATGGTGATAGCGGGCCGGGAAATCGACGGGGTTGGGCCACGTGACCAGCAGGCGCAGGCGCTGTCCCGCCCCCGGGTGAATGCAGGCCCGGGCCGCTTCCGCATACATGGGCAGATAACCCGGGCCGTCCGCCGAGCGGGCAGCCCGGGTTACCGCGCGCCAGGCTGGGACATCCAGCCGGAACGCCAGCACCTGCAGGCCGGCTGCCCGTTCGAGGGCGCCCGCCGTCAGCGCAGCGGCTTCCGTGGTCGAATGCCCGCCCAGGGCCCCCAGGAGCACGGTGTAGTCAAGCCCCGCCCGGGGCGCATGGCTGGCCGGGGCGATCAGCACTTGCGCGGCGGGCGCCGGGAGGGCGAACTGGGTGATCACGTCCAGCGAGTTCATCTGGCAGGCATCCAGCAAGAGAATGTCTGGCCGGCGTTCCAACCTGCGCAGAGCCGCGGCCAGTGCCCGAATGGTCATGGTGGCGGGCTGCGGACCGGTCACCAGATCGAGGGTAATGCCGCAGAAGCCCATGCCGTGCCCGGAAATCAGCAGCAGCGAACGCTCGGCAGGGAACCGGCTCAGGGCATCCGCCACGAAATTGCCCAGAACCTTGGGATCCGCCGGGCCAGCAGCGGCGCCGAGATCTGCCAGCAGTTCGGAAGCGAACCGGTCGCCGGAGGCGCCCGCCTGCCTCCGCCGCAGCCGGTAGCGGCGGGCGCCGGCCCAATCCCCGTCAATTTCCGTAGGGCGGCGCCCCGGTGCGAGGGCCCGTTCCACCGCCGCTCCGGGCGCCCGGAAAAGCTGCACGATCACTTCGACCCCCGGCGGCGGACCCGCCTCCTCCAGAGCCAGCAGCGCCTGCGCCATATACGGCTCCAGGTCATCGGCCCCGGCCAGATAGAGCATGACGGTCCACGCATTCATCGACGCCACCTCCGACGGTCCGGATCAGGACTCCGGCGCTGAGCCCGCACAGGGCCCATCCGATACGCCGTGGCAGACGGCATCGGACAGGCGGCACTCCGACGCGACCGTGACGCTGACCGGCACGGCCACGCAGAGCTCCTGGAAGACCGTGAACCGGCACTTCTTCTGCTCCCATCCCGCCGGCAAATGTGTAGCGCCACGCACGATTCTATGGTCCAGGCAGGTAACCGTCACCGGCCCGCAGTCCAGCTCCGGCGTGACCGTGACCTCCCCGCAGACGCCGAGCAACTGATAAAAGACCTGCCGGCACTCGTCACTCATTGCGCTTCCCCCCACCGGCTTATGAGCAGTCTGCACCATCCTATGAAGCGGGGCGACATAACGTCTCGCCACTCACCGACCGGCGCAGCCGGAAGTATTATGTAAGGCAGTTTCCGACTCTCGGCTCTTGGGGGGACGCCATGCGCACCGTGGTTACCGGTGCAGCCGGATTCATCGGCTCGCATATCACCGAAGCGCTCCTGGCCCGGGGGCATCACGTAACGGCTGTGGATGACCTCTCCACGGGGTGCCGCTCCAACTTGCCGCCTACGGCCGACCTTCACCAAATCTCAGTGCTCGATCCGGCGCTGGATCAGGTCTGTGCGGGCGCCGGGGCGGTGGTCCACGCGGCCGCCCAGACATCCGTGGCCGTCTCGGCCCGCGACCCGGCGGGCGATGCCCTGACCAACATCGTCGGGACCATCCGGGCCGTGCGGGCGGCAGCCGGCGGCGGGGCGCAGCGGTTCATCTACTTGTCATCGGCGGCGGTTTACGCCCCGGATGCACAGCCGCCTATGGGCGAAGACGCACAAATAGGCCCCGCCTCGCCGTACGGGATCAGCAAGCTGGCCGGCGAGTGGTACGTGCAGCATCTGGCCGGTGCGGCCGGCATGGAATGGGTGATCGTGCGGCTGGCGAATGTGTATGGCCCGCGGCAGAGCGCCGAGGGGGAGGCCGGTGTCATCGCCCGGTGGTCGGCGGCCCTGGCGGCGGGCGACCCCGTCATCCTGTACGGCGACGGGAGCCAGACGCGCGATTTCATCTATGTCGAAGATGTGGCCCGGGCCGTCGCGATGGCGGCAGAAGCCGGGGCGGCAGCCGGGCGCCTGTTCAACGTGGGCACCGGAACAGAGACGGCGATCGGGGAACTGCTGGGGACGCTGGAGGGGCTCGCCGGCGCCCGGGCGGCGGTGATCCGCCGGGAGCGGCGCCCGGGCGATCCGCCACGGTCGGCGCTGCAGACCGGCTGCATCCGCAGGGCGCTGGGGTGGGCGCCGTCCGTGGCCCTGGCCGAAGGGCTCGCACGTACGCTAAGCCACTACCTGGAGCGACCCTGATCGCCGGAGGAGGAATGGTCCTGTGTATTCGGTGATCATCCCGGCCAAGAACGAGATCCCGCACCTGTGGTACACCGTGCACATGATCCGCCAGATGTGGGAGCACCACCCCGACGAGGGCGGCGAGATCATCGTCATCGATGACGGCAGCACCGATTTCACCCAGACATTCCTGAACGACTGGGTGATCAAAGGCTTTGTCAAATCGATCCGCACGGAGGGCGTTTCGGGGCCGCGGGCCCGCCAGTTGGGCGCCGAAGCGGCCCGGGGAGACGTGCTATTCTTCTTTGACGCCCACATTCTCGTCGCCCACGACTTCTTCAACAAGGCCCTGCACACCATTCGCAACCGTATCTGGGACACCGTTGGCACGGTGCATTACCCCATCTGCTGGAACGGTATTTTGATGAATCATGCCGCCACCCATTACGTGCTGACCCTGGAGAAGAACTTCTGGGGCGTCAACGCCGTGGGCAACTTCAAGGAGTTGACGGAGACGGCCGGCAGCGGCCACGGCTGCTTCGCCTGCCGGCGGGACCGCTTCCTGGAAGTCGGCGGCTACCGGGCGCCCTTTGTCGAATACGGCGGCGAGGAGACCTATCTCAATCTCAAAATGCGCATGTGGGGGTACCGCAACTACTGCGATCCGGGCGTCTACTACCTGCATTGCAGCACCCGGAACCAGGCGTATCACTGGAGCAACGACACCTTCTTCCGGAACATGGCCATGACGGCCTATATCCTCGGCGACAAAGACTGGAGCGACAAGGTTTACGAGTCCCACCGGGGGCCGGGGGCCAACCCGGACGTGCTCGCCCGCCTCTATGAAGACGCCGTGACTTCCGGCGAGGAAGAGCGCCAGTGGGTACGGCAGAACGCCAGACTCACGCTCGATGAAGTCCTGGCCGATCTCAAGGCGCGCGGCGTGCCTCACTAATGATGGAAGGTGTTGCAGAATGGCTGACGCCATGCCCCTCGTCTCCTGCCTATGCCCGACCTACGGGCGCCCGCGGCTGCTGCGCGAGGCGATCTGGAGCTTCTTGCAGCAGGACTATCCCAACAAGGAACTGGTGATCGTCAACGATCATCCCAATGCCATTTCGCTCGACCGGCCGTACCCCGGCGTGGTCGTGCACAACCTGCCCGCACGCCTGGCAACCATGGGACAAAAGCGGAACGAAACGGCCCGCCTGGCCCGGGGCGAGATTCTGCTCAACTGGGACGACGATGATCTCTACCTGCCCTGGCGCATCACCGACACCGTCCGGCACCTCGCCGCGGCGCCGGATAAGTGGGTGTTCAAGGCGACCAGGGCCTGGCATTCCACCGACAACGGCCGCTACCACATCGCCCACAACTACTTTCACGGTCAGGCGGCGATGCGGCGGACGCTCTTTGACCACGTGGGCTGGTACCCCGAAATGAACGCCGGGGAGGACGTGGTCTTCGAGGCGGGCATTCCCCGGGAGCGCTGGCTCCACTTCCCGGCGACGCCCAGCGAGCTGATGTATCTGTACCGGTGGGGCAACGGCGTGACGCACATCAGTGAGCTGGGGCCGGACCGCCCAGGTCAGCCGTCGGGCTATGAGATCATCGCAAGGCGGTACGGCGCCGAAGCGGGCGGCGTGGTCACCCCTGGGTTCGACCGGGACTACTGGCGCAACCTGACCGAGGCCGCGGCGCAGCTTCCGGATGTCTCCCCGGTTGAGCTTCACGCCCTCACGCAGCGGCTGGCGCCGCATCACGACCTGGGTGCGCCGGGTGCGGGCTATTTGACCGACTGGGTGCCCGAGACCTTTCGTTTCCCCGGCCAGGAGCGGGTCGATGCGCTCTTTGCGCACAACAACAACATGATGATGAACCGGGAAGCCCAGTTTCTGGCCTACCTGGCCACCAAGGCGCCCGCCGATCGGGGCAGCTTTGTAGAGATTGGGTCGCGCTCCGGCAAATCGGCGGCGCATCTTGCCCAGGTGGCGGTCAACCGGGGGCGGGGCCCGATTTTCTCTATCGACCTGTGGGACCAGGCGCCCGCCCGGTGGAGCGGCACGGGCACCCTCGAAGGGTTCTTGGCCTTGATGGAGCAGCTCGGCCTGAAAGATGCGGTGGTAGCCCTTAAGGGCGATTCCCGGGTCATCGGCGCAGCATGGCAGAAGCCCATCTCCCTGCTCTTTGTTGACGGCGACCACAGCTATGAAGGGGCTCTCTCCGACTACCAGCGGTTCAGCCCGCATATCGTTCCCGGTGGCATCATCGCCTTTCACGATTACTGCCACTCCCTCTTCCCGGATGTGCGCCGGGTGATCGACGAGGTGGTGCTGTCTTCGGGCCTCTGGACCGACCCCTATGTGCTGCGTGAGCATAACGGCATCTGGTGTGCGCGGAAGCGGAGGGAGTAGCTGTGAAGCGTGTGGTGATCATCACCACCTTTGCGGACCTGAGCCCGGATTATTCGCTGGCCAGCGTGGTGGCCGACCAGCTGCGCATGCTGATCAGACACGGATATCAGCCTGCGCTGGTCGTGCAGACGAACTTCTCGGATGAGGGGCGTGTGCCGGAGGGCACTGTCCTGCACAAAATCATGCCAGTGCTCCCCCTGCACGACTACCAGCCGCACGAGGAGCCCCGTCCGGACTATGCCGGCAGCGTGGCCGCCATCGTCGAAGCGCTCCGGCCCATTTTGCAGGAGACGGACGTGGCCATCACCCACGACCTGATCTTCCTGGGCTGGTATCTGCCGCACAATGAGGCGGTCCGGCAGCTGGCGGGCGAGGCGCCGGCCGTCAAGTGGCTGCACTGGATCCACTCGGCGCCCTCGGGGCGCCCGGCGAATCTGGTCTTCCCCAGCACCCTGCGCTTTTCGCTGCCGCCCAACAGTAAACTGGTCTATCTCAACCACTATGACACCCTGCCGTTGGCGGAAATGTACGGAACGTCGTTGGAGCACGTCCGGGTGGTGCCCAATCCGCGGGATCCCGGGGCCTTTTTCGGACTCCATCCGCTCGCCCGCGCGATCAGCGACCGGCACCCGCTGCTCTCGGCCGATGTGGTCTCGGTCTTTCCGTTCTCGACGCCCCGCTGGGACGGCAAGAATATCATCAAACTGATCTGGCTGATCGCGAAGATCAAGGAGCAGGGTCGCAGCGTGCTGCTCGTGTTGGTCAACGCGCACTGCAATGACGGCCGCGAGCGGGAGACGGTCCGGCATCTGCTGGCGTTCGCCCGGAGCCGGGGCCTGACCGACTCTGAGATTTGCTTTACGTCGACCCTGGGCGCCGAGTGGGAGTACAGCGTGCCGAACGAAGCGATCCGGCAGCTCTTCCAACTGTCCAACGTCTTCATCATGCCGTCCCTCTCGGAGTGCTGCTCACTGGTCCTGCTGGAGGCGGCGCTCTGCAAGAACCTGATGGTGCTGAACCGGGATGTGCCTTCCATGCGGGAGTTCGGCGGGGAGCGGGCGCTCTATCCGCAGTTCGGCAGCAACCAGTTCCGGGTGACGTACCAGAACGAGGACGCTTACTGGGCGGACTGGGCCCGGATCATCATCGGGGCGTTGGACCAGGAGCGGGCGCTCGACAGCTTCCGCTCGGTGGTGCGGAACCACAGCCTGGACGCCGTCTTTCAGCGAAAGCTGGAGCCCCTGTTGCATGAGCCATAGACACGGAGCACGCCTTCCCGGCGTGCTCCTTTGACTGATCACAAGCTCCTCTTGGTTGGACAGCTCGGTGCAGACGCGTGCACGGCTGCGCGTTTGGTGCACTGAGTTCGCAGGTGGTGGCCGGCATCGACGTGCCGTTTTCGTTGCTGCGCTTACGTAAGTGAAGGCTGCTTATGTGAGGTAATGGAGACATTTTGCCACGGAGTGCGCGGAAGTACGGAGGACACGAAATGGGACAATAAAATGGCGATGGCACTGATTGCGCGGATTACGGAACCAATGCGGATTTTCGAGTAACAACCAAGGGGAAATGGAATTATATATCATATCATTATATTTAATTATAAAATAGCGGGCAGATCCTGAAAGAGCCATCAGACAAGGCGCAGGGACACATCTTACTAATGTATTACATCTGCAGAATCGGCGGCCATAACACAGTCCCACTTCCACTTCCGCGATTCCGTAAATTCCGCGCCTTCCGTGGTAAAATCCCATTCCCAATCTCCCATTGGAGTTCCGTACTGTGACAAAGCGATCATTCAACAGAACCCGGTCGCCAAGTTGTTACCAGCGTGCCGCTGACGATGTTGGCGGCTTAGCATGACCCGCGCAGCCAGAGGAGCACGCCCCCGGGGGGACGTGCTCCTCCTGCCTTTTAGTGCTCCACTTCGTGGACGAGCAGCGGCCAGCCGGCGCCCCTGGGCGGTGGCGTCGTAGTGCTGCTGGTGGACGTGGTCGAGGTGGAGGTGGTGGAAGTCGAAGTGGTGGAAGTCGAAGTGGTGGAAGTCGAGGTGGTGGAAGTCGAGGTGGTGGAAGTCGAGGTGGTGGAAGTCGAGGTGGTGGAAGTCGAAGTGGTGGAAGTCGAGGTGGTGGAAGTCGAGGTGGTGGAAGTCGAAGTGGTGGAAGTTGACGTGGTTGAAGTCGTGGTAGTGGTGGTAGTGGTAGTGGTAGTGGTAGTGGTGGTAGTGGTGGTAGTGGTAGTGGTAGTGGTGGTGGTCGTCGTCGTGGTCCGCGGCGGGAAGCAATTGACGCTGAGGATCGTGCACCCCGCCGTGATGGGGTCCTGCTGGGCGCCGATCTTCAGCGCGAAGGGGGCGGGAGCGAAGTTGAGCGAAACGGTCGGGAAATTGAGGCAGAAGACCCGCGACTGGCCCCGGTCAATGCTCGGGTTGAAATTGATCCGGAAGCCGCAGTTGGTCGCAGCGCCGTTCGCCACGGGCACCGGGAACTCAACGCAGTCCGTCGGATCCATGCCGGTGCACACCGGCAGGACCACGAACGGCGGCCCCGGCTCGTTCACGACGAACGGCGGAATGGCCGCGGCGCAGCATGCCTGGAACATGCCGGGACTGGGGTCGCACGTCTGCTCCGGGCACAGGGCAATATCAATATGGCTGACGCCGCTGCCGCCACCAGGGCCCGAATTGTTCGTCAGGCGATAGCAGATGGTGGTCTGACCGCCCGCATTGGAGAAGGAGATCACTTCAAGCAGATAGGAAGTGGTCCCCGGACCGGTGATGGTCACACTGGTTGGAAAAGCTGGATTATTAACCGTGCAGGGCACTTAGGCTCCTCCCCTCGGGGCTTACAGGCCCCCGCAACCATGTTATGTGAAGCGAGGGAGATTGACAGCCTTCGGCAAGGAGCTTTTCCGTGTTTGTCCCAAAAAAGAACCGGTCGGGCCGTAACGCCCAACCGGTTCTCCGAAGCGGCCCATTTCTACTTCGAGCCCCACACGATGGGAATCCAGAAGTAGCCGAACAGCGTGATCGTAACGATGGAAGCGAGGTTCAGGAAGAAGCCGACCTTGATCATCTGCCGCATGTTCACATACCCGGTGCTGAAAGCGATGGCGTTGGGCGGCGTGCCTACCGGCATCATAAAGGCCAGAGAGGAGCCCAGCGAAGCGACCATCATCAGGCCGACGGGAGAGATATGCAGGGCGGTGGCCAGGCTGGCCATAATCGGCATGAAGAGGGTCGCGATGGCCGTGTTCGAAGTGACCTCGGTCAGGAAGACCATCAACGTGGTCACAGACAGGACGATGAAGAAGAGGTGGACGTTACCGAGGCCCTTCAGCCACCCGGCCATGTAGGTTGCCACGCCGGTCGTCTGGAACACGCTGGCGACGGCGAAACCGGCGCCGAAGAGCAGGAGGATATCCCAGGGAATCTTGGTCAGAGCCTTCGGGCCCAGCAGGAACTCGCCCTTGCCCTTGCTCGAGGGGATCAGGAAGAGGAGCAGGGCGCCGAAGATCGCTACCATGGTGTCATCGATGCCGGGAATGACCGTCTTGAGCGTGAACGGGTAGATGATCCACAGGAAGGCCGTCAGGCAGAAGACGCCCAGCACCTTCCACTCTTCGTTGCTGATCGGGCCGAGCTCGGCCAGCTGCTTCCTGATGAACTCCTTGCTGCCCGGAATCTCCTTGAACTCAGGCGGCAGTACTTTCAGCATGATGAACCAGGCGATGAACGTGAAGACAATGAAGATCGGCATACCGACGAGCATGTACTTGAAGAAGCCTATCTCCACGCCGAGAGTCTTGGCGGCCACGCCCACCATGACGGCGTTGGGCGGAGTGCCGATGATGCTGCCGACACCGCCGATGGAGGAGGCGTAGGCGATGGCCAGCATGATCAGGGCGCCGAAATTCGTCTTGGCCACCGTGCCGGGCATGGGTTCCACATGCGAATCCTTATGCTGCAGGTGCATGATCTGCGAGATGACGGCCAGGCCGATGGGCAGCATCATCATGGCGGTAGCGGTATTGGAGATGAAAGCGGAGATGATACCGGTGGAGAGCATGAAGCCGAGCACGATCCGGCTGGGGCTGGTGCCCACCATATTGATGACAGCCAGAGCGATCCGCTTGTGCAGGTTCCAGCGCTCGATGGCCACGGCCACCACGAAGCCGCCGAGGAACAGGTAGATCGTCGGCTCGGCGTAGGGCGCCAGGACATCCTTCATCTTGCCGAGACTGAGCGCCGGGAAGAGGAGAATGGGCAGGAGGCTGGTCACGGGAATCGGCACCGCCTCGGTCACCCACCAGATCGCGATCCAGACCGTCGCGGAAAGGGCGGAGACACCGGCCGGCGAGAGGCCCTGGGGCTTGAAGAAGAAGAGCATGAGGAGGAAGACGGCAGGACCGAGGAAGAGACCAATCTTGTTAGCGAGGCCGAAGGACGACTCATGGGCGGCGGGCATCTTCTGGGCATCGGGTGACTTCAGTGCGGGCTGTGACACCATGATTGCTCCTTTCGTTGCTCTATCTGCAGGCGGAAGCCCAGCCTCCGCCCGGCGGAGAATCATGGCTTCGGCTTCCGCTCCAGCTGCCCGAGGGCGGGAATCAGTTCGGCATCGATCTCCCGGGAAAAGTAGTCGTAAACCGGCCGCAGGGCTTCTTTCCAGATCAGGCGTTCCTGCTCCGTCTGGATATGGACCTCGATCCGGCCCATCTTGATGCGGTCCAGATCCTGATGGTTCAGCCGGCCGGCATTCTCCCGCACCCAGGGTGTTGTCTCGGCCAGTGCCTCGGTCACGATCAGCCGGGCCTCCTGGGGGAGGTTCTCCCAGTACAGGTTGGTGGTCAGAACAGCGTACCCGAGGTAGCCGTGATTGGAGACCGTCATGTACCGCTGGACTTCATGGAACTTCTTCCAATAGATGTTCGAGGGGGTGTTCTCCTGGCCGTCCACCTGGCCCGTTTCCAGGGCCCGGAACGTCTGGTCGAAGGCGACGGGGACGCCGGTGGCGCCCAACGCCTTGAACTGCTCAACCAACACCTGGCTGGGCTGGACCCGGAAGCGCTGGCCGGCGAAATCGGCGGGCCGCACCAGCGGCTTCCTGGAAGAGGTCATCTGTTTCCAGCCGTTGTCCCACATTGCCAGGCCGCGTAGACCGCGCCGCTGCAAGGTCCGGAACAGCTTCTGGCCGATGGGCCCTTCCATGGCCTCCACCACCGCCGCCTGGTCCGGGAAAGCGTAGGGCAGATCAAAGACCTGCCAGGCGGGAAAGAGCTCCGCCAGCTTTCCGGTGGAGGGGGCGATCAGGTGCACCTGCCCATCGAGCAAGGCCTGGATTTCCGCTTCATCGCCTACGAGCTGGCCATTCGGAAAGACTTCCACCTGGATCCGGCCTTTGGACTTGTCACTGACCAGGTCAGCGAACCGCCGCGCCGCCAGCCCCTTGGGGGTGTTTTCCGCCACCACATGGGAAAACTTGATGATAATCTTCTCTTCTGAGCCCCACTGCTCATTATCAACGGCTCTTTGGGGGCCGCATCCGGCAGCCGCTGACAGCACAAGGCCCAGCATAAGCGCCGCAAGTCCTGACTTGTTTCCGGGGCGACTGCTCACGGCAGAGCCCTCCCATCTAGAGGATACGAGTTATGCAACACATAAGGGAAGCTTTTGGTCTTAATGCAGTTATCGTTCGAAGTGTGTGACCAAAAATCACACGAGTGGTCCCCTTCTCGGCGCTGACGCGCCATTTACGGGTGCCGTGCGGCCTCGCCGCTGTGCGGCGCCGCACTAGACCTTCTCGGCGCTGACGCGCCATCTACGGGTGCCGTGCGGCCTCGCCGCTGTGCGGCGCCGCACTAGACTATCGTGTCGTATAACGATATACGGGCCGCCCGACGCCAACGTAGTGCTGCTCAACCCGGAGCTGGCCCCGGTGCACCAGGTAATCCAGGTAGCGGCGGACCGTCACCCGGGCGAGCCCGATGCCGTCGGCCACTTCCGAGGCCGAGAGCGGTCGTTCCTGGTGGACCAGGTGGAGCATCACCTGGCGGAGCGTCCAGTCCGTCAGCCCCTTCGGAAGGGCTTCGGCGCCGGCGGGAGCGGGAGCGGGGGCGGGCTGCGCTTCCGGCACGGGGCCGGGCGCCGCGGCCCCCAGCCCCGGGGCGAGCCGGTCCAACTGCTCCTGGCTGACTTTCTGAGAGCCCGCCAGGTCCCCATGCATCCGGGCGTAGGCCTGCAGGGTGCTCTTGATCCGCTCGAACTTGAATGGCTTGATGATGTAATCGACCGCGCCGGCGCGCAGGACATCCTGCACGGTCTCCGCATCCTGCGCCGCCGTCACCATAATCACATCCACCGGCAGCTCCCGGCGGCGGAGCTCCTTCAAAACCTGGACGCCGTCCAGATCGGGCATGTACACATCCAAAATGACCAGGTCAGGCACCAGCTCCGCCGTGATCCGGACGCCGTCCTCGCCATTGCGGGCGGTGCCGATTACCCGGAACGGGCCGGATGCCTCCACGTAAGTCCGGTTCACTTCCGTCACCATGGGATCATCTTCAATAATGACCACCCGATACTCGGTCATACCGGTTCCGCCCCCTCTGCGCTGCGCTTGTTATAGGGAATCCAGATCTCAAAGGAGGTCCCTTCCGGTCCGGTGACAAAGGAGATCTGGCCGCCGGCGCTCTCCACGTGCTGCTGCACAAGCGCCAGGCCAATGCCCTGGTGCTGGCCCGATTTCGTCGAAAAACCCGGGCGCCATACTTCCTGCCGCATCTCCGGCGGAATGCCCAGGCCGGTATCCCTCACCGCGATGCGCAGGCCCTGTTCGCCATCCCGAATCAGGCAGGTGACGTGCCGCCGGTCAGCCGGCACGCCCCCGACGGCATCCATGGCGTTCTCCAGCAGATTGCCGACCATCACCGTCAGGGAGGTGGCATCGGTATTCGGGGGCAGTCTGCGCAGCCGGCTGCTCTGGTCGATGGTCATCGTGATGTTCAATTCCCGCGCCCGGTGCAGCTTGCCCAGGAGCAGCGCGGCCACCCGGTAGTCCTGGAAGCGGCGGGTCAGGAAGCGGGTCTGGTTCTGCTGCTCTTCGTAGCTGGAGTAGATGTAGTCGATCGCCTCCTGCTGGCGGCCGAATTGGATCAGACCGGCGATGGTGTGCAGCCGGTTCATGTGCTCGTGGTTCTGGGCCCGCAGGGAGTCGATGAACTTCGTGACGCCGGTTAGCTGGTCGGCCAGGCGGTGGACTTCGGTACGGTCCCGGAAGGTCGCCACCGCCCCGATGATCCGCCCCTGAATCCGCACCGGCACCCGGTTGGCAAATACAACTGTGGTGCCCAGCAGCGTCTCCTGGTTAAACTCCGGCTGGCCGGACCGCAGAATCTCCGGCAGACGGGAGTGGGGAATCAGATCCTCCAGGCGCATGCCGACCGCCTCGGGACCCCGGCCCAACATTCGCTGCGCTTCTTCGCTGATCACCGTAATGCGCTGCTCCCGGTCGATTGCGAGTACCCCTTCGCCCAGGGCGTTGAGGATCGCCACGCGTTCCTGCAACAGGCGGGCGATTTCCGGCGGCTCCAGCCCGAGCAGTTGGCGCTTGATCCGGCTGCCCAGCAGCCAGGCCCCGACGAGGCCGACGGAGAGGGCGACCAGCAGAGCGACGCTCAGTTCCGGGGCAAGGTCAGACAAAACGGAGATGACTGACGGGGTCAGTATGCCGACCACCACGACCCCGACCTGTTCGGAATAGTCCTCGGACATGACCGGCACGAATGCCCGGACGCTGTTCCCCCACATGCCGGCGGCATGCGAAACGTAGGTGTGCTCCGCGAAAGCAGGACCTTCATCGCCGCCGGTGAAAATGGTCCCTACGCGGGCCGTCACCGGGTGGGAATACCGGCGGCGGTCCATGTCCAGCACCACCACATACTCCACCGTGTTCGCCTGGCGAATCCGTTCAGCAATGGGCTGAATGACGACATCGCCGCCCGGGCGCCCCACCGAGCGCTTCACGTCATCAATCTCGGCGACGGTGCGGGCGACGTGCAGAACACGCCGCCCCAATTGCTCTTCTACGGAATTGAGTGTGTAGGCAGCCACCACCATCGTGCCGGCTGCCCCGGCCAGCAGGACGATACCGGTGGCCAGCAGTGCGATGTGGGTTCGAACGGAGAGGAAAAGCTCCGGAGGTCGCTTCAGCCACTTGATCAAAGGGGTCGCCTCGCTTGACGCCGAAATGTTAGTTCTTTGAAATACCGGAGATACCCCATTTCTACAGAGCACGCAAAAACCCTGCAGTTCAGCGGTCGCAGGGTCTTGTCCAATGCGGCGCCGCGCAGCGGCGAGGCCGCACGGCACCCGTAAATGGCGCGTCAGCGCCGAGAAGGGGAGGAGATACCCACGTTCGGACTACCCATCGAACCGGCCCTTCCAACCCTCAAAGCAGCCCTGGCAGAGCGCACCGCCGCCGTACTCGTCGCCCCGCCGGGCGCCGGCAAGACGACACGGGTGCCCCTGGCTCTCCTGGACGAGCCCTGGCTGGCGGGCCGTCACATTCTGATGCTCGAGCCCCGCCGGCTGGCGGCCCGGACGGCGGCCCGGTACATGGCCGCTTCCCTGGGCGAGCAGGTGGGTGAAACGGTCGGCTACCGGGTCCGCCTGGAGACCCGGGTCGGCGCCCGCACCCGGGTCGAAGTGATTACCGAAGGGGTACTGACCCGACTGCTGCAGGCGGACCCGGCCCTTGAGCACGCGGGCCTGGTCATTCTCGACGAGTTCCACGAGCGGTCGCTGCACGCCGACCTGGGGCTGGCGCTATGCCTGCAGTCACAGTCGCTCCTGCGGGGCGACCTGCGCATTCTGGCCATGTCGGCCACGCTGGACGCGCAACCCGTGGCAAGCCTGCTGGGCGGCGCCCCGATCATCGTCAGCGAAGGCCGCAGTTTTCCGGTGCAGACCCGCTACGCCCCCCGGCGGCCGGAGGGGCGGATTGAGCAGGCCGTGGCGCGCACCGCGCTGGAGGCCCTGGCAAGTCACGAGGGCGATATCCTGGCCTTTCTCCCCGGAGCGGCGGAGATCCGGCGGGTGCAGGAACTGATGGCCGATCCCCGGGTGGTGCCGCTGTACGGCAACCTCCCGCAGGCGGAGCAGGACCGTGCCATTCTGCCTTCACCCCCGGGCCGGCGAAAGGTCGTGCTGGCGACTTCGATCGCCGAGACCAGCCTTACGGTCGAGGGCGTCCGGGTCGTCATCGACTCCGGTCTCTCCCGGGTGCCGCGCTTTTCGCCCCGCACCGGCATGACCCGTCTGGAGACGGTACCCGTCTCACAGGCATCGGCGGACCAGCGCCGGGGCCGGGCCGGGCGACTGGCGCCCGGCGTCTGCTACCGCCTGTGGGCCGAACAGGAGCAGTTGGTCGCCCGCGGCACCCCGGAGATCCTGGAAGCAGACCTGGCACCCCTTGCCCTCGAACTGGCCGCCTGGGGCGTGACCGACGCCGCCGAGCTCTGCTGGCTCGACCCGCCGCCCGCGGCAGCGCTGGCGCAGGCCCGCGAACTGTTGCGCCAACTGGGCGCCATGCGCAGCGACTTCAGCATGACCCCCCACGGGCGCCGCATGGCGGAGGTGGGGCTCCACCCACGGCTCTCGCATATGATCCTCCGGGCGATTGCGGCTGGTGCAGGCGGATCGGCCTGCGAACTGGCAGCGCTCCTGAGCGAACGCGACCTGCTCCGGGGGGCCGGGGCCGATGCGGATATCGGTCTGCGAATCGATCTGGTGCGCCGGGGCGCCCCGGAGGCGCGGCAGATCGTCACCCAGGCCCGACAACTGAAGGCCGGGTTCGATATCCGCCATGATGAGCCGGCCGGGGCCCCCGGACCGTTGCTCGCGCTGGCCTACCCCGACCGGATTGCAGCCCGCCGGGGGAACGGCCGCTTCCTCCTGCGCAACGGCCGGGGGGCGGCGTTCGCCCAGCCCCACCAGCCGCTCGCCGAGGCACCGTTTCTCGTCGCCGTCGACCTGGACGACCAGGGGGCGGAGAGCCGTATCTTTCTGGCGGCGCCGCTGGAACTGACGGACATTGAGCGGCACTTCGGCGATCAGATCGAAGATGAGGAACTGATTGTCTGGGACCGGCCCGCGCAGGCCGTCCGGGCGCGCCGGCGGCGCCGGTTGGGCGCCATCATCCTGCAGGAGGCGCCCCTGCCCGACCCCGACCCCGGGGCGGTGGCCCAAGCGCTGACGGAAGCCGTGCGGCAGGAAGGCCTTGATATGCTCCCCTGGACCCGTAACGCCCGGCAGTTCCAGCAGCGGGTCATCTTCATGCACCGCCGGGATCCGTCATGGCCTGACGCCTCCGACGAGGCGCTGCTCGCCAATGCCGCCGAATGGCTTACCCCGCACCTCTATGGACTGCGGAGCCGCAGCGACCTGCAGCAGCTGCAAATGGCGTCCGCTCTCGAAGGGCTGCTGTCCCCGGACCGGCGCCGCCGGCTGGACGAGCTGGCCCCGACCCATATCACTGTGCCCAGCGGCTCGCGCATACCTGTCGACTACAGCAACCCGGACGCGCCGGTACTGGCCGTACGGCTGCAGGAGATGTTCGGACTGGCCGATACGCCCAGAATCGTCGGGGGGGCGGCCCCTCTGATCCTCCACCTGCTATCCCCGGCGCACCGGCCCGTACAGGTGACGCAGGACCTGGCCAGCTTCTGGCGCAGCGCCTACTTTGAAGTGCGCAAGGACCTCAGGGGCCGGTACCCAAAGCACTACTGGCCGGATGATCCCTGGAATGCCACCCCGACCCACCGGACTCGCCCACGTTCGTGAGGGAGATGAGACACCACCCGTAAAAGCACCAACCGACATGGTTACATCGTGCAACGAAATAGTACTTTGGTATTGACTTCCGGAGTGAGGCCGCTATACTTTATCTAAAGATCGTTGGTGTCAGGAGGTGGTGCTGATGGTTCCCAACAAGGTGATCCATATCCGGGATGCCCGTCGACGGGTGGCCAAGGCAAAAAAGAAGCAGCGGGCGCCGCGCAAGCCCGGCTTGCTGCAGCGTATTTCTCAGTGGCTTACGCATGGCACCACCAGAGGCACTGTACTCCTTGCGGGAGTAGTCGCCGGCCTAGTCATGGGGGCGGTTGTCGCCACCGTGCTGACCGCACCGGCAGCCTCCACGTTGGAGCAGCAGGTGGAAATGCAGCCCTGACATCTGCCCGAACCGTACAAATACCCCGGCCTTTTGTAGGCCGGGGTTTTCACGCGTCCGGACCCGGTCTCTTTTCGGCGCCCACCTGACCAGCACGTATCATGTTTAGTGCTATGGTGTCATGCACTTCAATCGTCCGAGGCATTAGAATTGTAAGAGTAATGTTCGCGAAGCCACTCTACACCGGTCCAGGGAAGCCCCAAGCCCCTCCGAGAGGATGGTTCTGATGCTTTCCGATTCGGGTAGGTCTCTGCCCAAGTCCGTGCTCATGGCGTGCAACAGCCTGGGCGACGGAATGGTCATTGTTGATGAAGACCGGGTCATCCGCTATATGAACCCGGCCGCGTGTCATCTTTTGGGGACCGTTGCGACGATCTCCTACCATTCGTCCCGGTGCCACACCGTGTTCCGCTGCGGCCCACCCGAGGCGCCGAACCGCTTCTGCGGCCATTGCCACGTCGGGCGGGCGCTGCTCAAGGGGACGGGAACGGTTCGGTTTACTGCTGCCATGGGAGTCGGCGACAAGCGGAGTTGGGTCGACGCCACCTGCACCTGGGTACCGGGCAGAAAGAAAGAAGCGGTGCTGATTCTGCGCCCCCACGGCCCGACGGCCGAGCAGCCGGAAATGGAACAGGAGCCCGGCGACGCCTGGCTGTCGCCCCACAGCACCACGGTGCTGCAGGGGCTCGTCCGATCGGCCCGGGAACTGCTCGCCGCCGACTATGCGGCTCTGGGACGGCTCGATCCCTTCCGGCTGGAGGTCGTCTGGCTGGTGCAGGACGGCCACCGTTCCGCGGCCACATCCGGCACGCGGGTTCCCCTGGGGGAAGGCATCCGGGGACGGGTGGTCAGTACCGGCGAGCAGGTCTGCATCAATAACTTCCCCGACAAGGCCCTCGATGCGCCGGAAAAACACAAGACCATGTCGGCGGAAGGGCTGAAAGCGGCGCTCGCCGTGCCGGTCGTGATTAACGGTGAGCCCACCGGCGTGCTGATGGTTGCGGCGCGCCACCCCGCCGAATACGGCCCGGCGCAATCGCAGGTGCTGCGCAACCTGGCGGCGCTGGCTGGCGAGGTCCTCGAACACGCCGATTGGATTCAAACCGCTCAGGCGGCTTCGATCCGGGAGGAGCGGGAATGGCTGGCGGCCGAACTGCACGACGGCCTGGCACAACTGCTGGGCGCCATTACCCAGCGGCTCAAGCTGGCCCGCTGGGTGCTGGGCCGCTCCACGGACGCAGCCAACGTGGCAGCCGACCTGCAGGAAGTGCTGGAGCTCTCCGAGGAAGCGCACAAGGAACTGCGGATGGCGCTGGGCGAACTGCGCAACCCGGCAGTGGTCGGCGACTTCCGCAAGGCGCTTGAGGCGGCCCTCAAGCTGTTTTCCGAGCGGTCCGGCCTGGTCGCCGAACTGGTGGAGGTGCCGGAACAGCGGCCCCCCATCCCGCCGACGGTGACGCTGCAGGTCCTGCGGATTGTGCAGGAAGCGCTCAACAACGCCCGCAAGCACTCCGGCGGGTCCCACGTCTGGATTCGCTGGACGTTTGCCGACGATCGCCATACCTTTGCCATCAAGGATGATGGAAAGGGCTTTGTGCCCACAGGGCTGGGACACGGTTTCGGCATGACGATCATGTCGGACCGGGCCCACCGGATCGGGGGTGACCTGAAAATCTACGGCGCCCCGGAATCAGGCTGCACCGTGATTCTGACCGTTCCCAACCGAAAGGGGGGGCTGAGCACGTGACGCCGATTCGCGTTCTACTCGTGGATGATCACACCATCTTCAGGCAAGGAACGGCCAATGCGCTCCGGCTCATGGGCGGCGTGGAAGTAATCGGTGAGGCGGACAACGGCCAGGATGCCGTCGACATGGCCCGCTGCCTGCGGCCCGACGTCGTACTGATGGACCTCTCTTTACCGGGCATGAACGGGCTGGAAGCCACTCGGCTCATTGTTGAATCTGTCCCAAGTACCCGCGTGATCATGTTGACCTTCATGGATGATGAAGCGAACCTGGTTGCGGCGGTCCAGGCGGGCGCCAAGGGCTATTTGCTCAAGAGCGTGGCGCCGGAGGAGCTGTGGGTCCACGTGCGGGCAGCCGCCACCGGCGAGATGCCCATCTCCGGCAGCCTGACCATGAAGCTGGTGGGCGCCCTCGCCCAGCGGCAGCTGCTGGGCGAGAACCCCGGCGCCCTGTCGCTTACGGCCCGGGAGCGCGAGCTGATCAAGCTGGTCGCCGAGGGGAAGTCCAACCCGGAGATCGCACGCGGTATGTTCATGTCGGTCAGCACCGTGAAGCTGCACCTGCATAACATCCTGCAGAAGCTGAACCTGCATAGCAGGGCAGAACTGATTGCGATGGTCGCGCGGACCGGGATGTTGGATGCTTGATTTTTGAAGTAAGACCCGAGTTGTCCTTGCGGATGACTCGGGTCTTTTTTTTGCCACGGAGTGCGCGGAATACCACGGAAATCTGGGCAGTTGAACGGGGTTTTTTGGAACAGTCTTTACAGTGAATTACACCGATTATAATAAATATAATATTCTATTTAATTTCATGCAATCCATGAAATCTGTGGCCAAATTCCCATTCCGCGCTTTCCGTGTTCTCCGTGGCAAAATGCCTCTTCCCGCGCCCTCATTGTACTACAGGCTAACCAGCTTGGCCAGTAGGTCAGTTGCAATAGTCCGACAAGTCGGCCAACGATGACCGGGTGGCGACTGGGACATACCTTGCATGACTGATACCCTTTACATGAGGGGTGGTCAAGCTATGGAATTCGACGGCGAGGCGAATGTACTCCGCCTGCGAGTGGCGGAGGTAGCCTCCAGCGATACGCACAAAGGCGCCGCCCGCCTCAGCGCCGCAGCCATGGCCTACCTGAACGTCACCTCCGGCGAGGTCCTTCAGGTGACCGGGCTCAAGGCGACCGTGACCCGGGCGTTCGTCGCCGATACGAAACAGCAAGCCCGATTCATCCAGCTCGACGGTACCACCCGGCAGAACGCCGGCATCGGCCTCGACGAAGAAGTGACCGTCCAGAAAATCGGTGCCGTACCGGCCCGGGCCATCGTACTGACGCTCATCGACGGCAAGTCGACCTCCGCCCCCGGCGAGGAGCTGATCCCCGCCCTCCGGCGCCGGCTGCTGGACTGTCCGGTCGTCGCCGGCGACATCGTCGGTCTGCCCCGGTTCACCGGTGAGCCCATGCTCTTCAACGTCACCGGCACCGCCCCTCAGGGCGCTGTCCAGGTGGGGGAAGAGACCAACATCCGGCTGGCCGCCATTGAAGTGGAACATTCCAAGGCTCGCCCCGTGACCTATGAAGATGTGGGCGGCCTTGAGCGAGAGTTGGCCCGGGTCCGTGAAATGGTCGAGCTGCCGCTCAAATACCCGGTCCTCTTCCGGCAGCTGGGCGTCAGGCCGCCCCGGGGCGTCCTGCTCTACGGCCCCCCCGGCACCGGCAAGACCCTGATCGCCAGGGCGATCGCGGCCGACAACCGGCTCCACTTCCTACACGTCGACGGGCCCGAAATCATGCGCAAGTACTACGGCGAGTCCGAGGCGCGACTCCGCGAGGTCTTTGACGAGGCCCGGCGCAACGCCCCGGCCGTCATCTTCCTCGACGAGATCGACGCCCTGGCCCCCCGGCGGGAGTCCGTCCACGGCGACGTGGAGAAGCGCGTGGTGGGTCAGCTCCTCGCCCTCATGGATGGACTGGAGGACCGGGGCGACGTCATCGTCGTGGGCGCCACAAACATTCCGGAGCTGCTGGACCCCGCGCTCCGGCGGCCCGGCCGCTTTGACCGGGAAGTCCAGATCCCCGTGCCTAACCGGGCGGGTCGCAAGCAGATCCTGCAGATTCACACCCGGGGCATGGCCATGGGCGATGGGGTGGACCTGGACGCCCTCGCTGACGTGACCCACGGCTTCGTCGGCGCCGACCTCGCCGCCCTCTGCCGGGAAGCGGGCATGGTCGCCCTCCGGCGCTACCTGCCGACCATCACGTTCGACCCGACGACCAAGCAGGCCGATGCGGGCGATATCAGAGTAACCAACGCCGACTTCCAGGCCGCACTGGCCGAAGTCGAGCCCAGCGCCACCCGCGAGCTGGTCATGGACCGGCCCAAGGAAGGCTGGGAGGCCGTCGGCGGCCTGCAGTCGATTCGCCAGCGGCTCCGCCTGCTGGTCGAGCAGCCGCTCCAATACCGGGAAGACCTGACGCACTTTGGCCTCCAACTGCCCAGGGGCATCCTCTTCACCGGCCCCTCCGGTACCGGCAAGACCCTGACGGCCCGGGCCCTGGGCAGTCAGATCAACGCCAACTTTATCGCCGTCGAAGGCCCCGCCCTCTTCCGCAAGTGGATGGGCGAGACGGAAAAGGGCATTCGGGACCTCTTCCGCAAAGCCCGCCAGGCGGCGCCCTGCGTCCTCTTCATTGACGATATCGACGCCCTGGCCCCGGCCCGGTCCAGCGCTAACCTCAGCGAGGGCACCGAGCGGGCGGTCAGCCAGCTCCTGGCCGAACTGGACAACCTGCGCGACGACTCCGGCGTCATCGTGCTGGCTGCCACCAACCGGCCGGACCGACTGGAGCCGACTCTCACCAGACCCGGGCGGTTCGACTACGTGCTGGAGTTCCCGCTGCCCTCCAAGGAGGACCGTTACCAGATCCTTGTGTTGCATCTGCGCAACACGCCCCGGGCTCCCGATGTTGATCTGTCACATTTGGCTAAGACCACGGAAGGCTGGACGGGCGCATCGCTCTGTGCGCTCTGCCAGCGGGCCGCCCTTCTCGCCGCCGACCAATGGCTGGGCGGGGGGAGGCAGGGCCCACCTCCCATGGTGCAAGCCGTTCATTTGGCCACTGCAGAGCGCGAAATGGAAGGAGGATCCAGCCGGTCCCGGACTCAGTAGCTCCAAAGTATGCGAAAGGAGGGATCCCTGCGTGAATCCCCATGAGCTCTTCTTTGAGCCGACCCTGAAGCAGATCACCACCTGGAGCCGCGGCGTGATTCTCATCAAGGACGGACGCGACGTCTCCTTCCTGCTCGGCGAAGCCGGCCGTGCGGACGGAAAGTACGTCCAGGCCTATGAGAACTACGTCGATCTCCCCGACCGGGTCAACGTTCCGGTGACATCCTTCGCCCGCATAGCTAGTGAGCCCATCGAGTCCAAGTTCCTCTATGAGAACTACGCCCATGACGTCGTTGTGGTCCTTGAGGAATCGCTGGTCCGCAGCCCCATCCTCAACATGATCGTGGGCGGCGCCACCCTGGTGGTCAACACCAAGCGGGACCCTGAGGAGATCGCCAAGTTCCTGCCCAAGCATCCGCACCTCAAGCAGATCGTCTGCGTCGACGCCTCCAAGGAAGGCCGCTCTGCATTCACGCTCTCCGGCCAGGAAGGCGCGACAGACGCCACCGGTATCGGCGGCGGCTACGCCGGCCCGCTGGCCGGCGCAGTGGCGAAGGCCACCGGCATTGTCACCCTCGCAGGTCTCAAGAAGGTCGCCAAGAACCCGGGCGCCTGCGAATACGGTTTCAACACCTGCGTCATTGCCGACGCCCAGCAGATCTTCAAGAAGGGCATTGGCAAGGAATGGAAGGGCGACAATCCGCCCCAGACCGTGTGGGAAGTCCCCTTCGCCGGCACCGTCAAGGCTCCCGTGGACCGGAACTTCGGCATGGTCACAAACACCTGGCGGATCGAGCGGCCCGTGCTGCAAGAAGAGCTCTGTACGCAGTGCCAGATCTGCATGCTGAACTGCCCGGACGCCTGCATCAAGCTGACCGCCAGCGCCGTCGAAGTCGATTACGACTTCTGCAAGGGCTGTGGTCTATGCACGGCTACTTGCCCGACGAACGCCTTCAGTGACGTTCCCGAGCTCGACTTTGTCTCGTAAGGGGGGAGCGACATGGCAGTAAAGACCATCGGTGCCTTCAAGCGGCTCCTGACCGGCTGCGGCGCCGTAGCACACGGCGTTCGTCTGTCCGATGTAGACGTGATCTCGACGTACCCCATTCGCCCCTATACGGGCATAATGTCGGAACTCGCCCGCATGATCGCTGACGGCGAACTCGTGGCCGAGTACCTGCATGCCGCGGGCGAGCATGACCAGCTCTCCGTGGTGTACGGCGCCTGCGCTGCCGGTGCCCGTGCCTTCACCGGCTCTTCCGGCGTCGGTGTCACCTATGCCGGCGAGCTGTATTCGCCGATCTCCGGCGAGAGGCTCCCACTGCAGATGGCCATTGCCGACCGGACCCTGGACCCGCCCGGCGACTTCGGCGAAGAGCACACCGATGCCCTGACCTTCCGCAACCAGGGCTGGATCATGGGCTGGGCATCCACGCCGCAGGAAGCGCTTGACAACACCATCTTCCTGTATCGCCTCGGCGAAGATCCCCGGGTCGTGCTGCCCCAGTTCAACTGCCAGGACGGCTACTTCGTCTCGCACATCGCTGACGAAGTGGAAGTCTACGACGAGAAGCGGGTCAAGGAATGGCTGCCGCCCTTCAAGCCGCTGCACAAGCTTGATCCGCGGGCGCCCGAATCCCTCGGCCCCCAGATCTCCCCGCCTTCCGGCCCGGCCATGCAGCACCAGCGCAAGCTGGCGTTCGAGAACGTCCGCAAAGCGATTCCTGAGCTGACCGAGTCGTTCAACAAGGCCTTCGGCCGCCACTACGCCAACTGGCTCGACGAGTACATGACCGACGACGCCGAAGTGGTCTTCGTCGTCTCCGGCGCACATGCCCTGACCGCCCAAACCGTGGCCAAGAAGCTGCGCCACCTCGGCGAGAAGGTCGGCGTCATCCGCCTGCGCTGGGTCCGGCCGTTCCCAACCCTCGAGCTGCGTGAGAGCCTCTCCCGGTTTAAGGCCGTTGGCGTCATCGACACCAACGTCGACTTCGGCTGCCCGGTCGGCGCCGGCGTCCTGACCTCCGAGGTCCGGGCTGCATGCTTCGGCCTGGAGAAGACCAAGATCGTCGGCTTCGTGGCCGGCCTCGGCGGCGAAGTCGTCTCCCGGGAAGAGTTCTACCACATGACCCACAAGCTGCAGGTTGTCGCCCGGACCGGCAAGGTCGAGAAGGAAGCCTACTGGCTGCCCTTCGACCTGAAGATGTAGCAGGGAGGAGGGAAGCTTCATGGCACAGATCCTCGAGGAGATCAAGGGTATTAAGAACGTACCCCAGGATCAGATGATGGTCCCCGGCCATCGCACCTGCGCTGGCTGCGGCCCCGCCCTGGTCTACAAGCTGGTCGCGCAGGCGGCCGGCCCCAACTCGATCTTCATCGGCCCGACGGGCTGCATGTACGTCGCCAACACGTCGTACGGCTGCACACCGTGGAAGATCCCCTGGATCCACGCCCAGATCACCAACGGCGGCGGTGTGGCTGCCGGCATCGAAGCGGCCTATAAAATGTTCGAGAAGAAGCGCGGCGACGGCATAAAGCCGAACGTGATCGTCATGTGGGGCGACGGCGGCGCCACGGACATCGGCCTGACTTCGCTCTCGGGCGCCATTTACCGCAACCACGACGTCCTGTTTGTCTGCTACGACAACGAGTCCTACGCCAACACGGGCGTGCAGACTTCCCCGACGACGCCGTACGGCGCATGGACGACCTTCACGCCGTCCGGCCCGGCGATCCCGGAAGGCAAGGTCCTGTGGCCGAAGGACAACCCGAAGCTGGTCGCCGGCGGCCATCCGAACCTCCGGTACCTGGCCACCGCCTCCCCGGCCTTCGCGATCGACCTGATGAACAAGGTCCGCAAGGGCTGCAACGCCCAGGGACCGGCGTACATCCACCTGCATGCCCCCTGCCCGAAGGGCTGGAACTTCCCCGCCAAGGACACCATCGAGATGGCCAAGCTGGCGGTCGACACCGGCATGTATCTGCTGTACGAGATCGAGAACGGCCAGATGAAGGTTACCTACAAGCCGCGCAAGCGCCGCCCCGTGGCGGACTACATGCGCCTGCAGGGCCGCTTCAGCCACCTGCAGCCTGAGCACTTCGCCAAAATGCAGGAATGGGCCGACAAGCGGGCCCAGGAGCTGGGACTCCCCGCAGTACTGCCGCCTACCGAGTAGGATGCCAATGGTCCGGGGGCGTGGTTTGCCACGCCCCCGGTACCCCCGCCTGACGGGAGGGACGAGCCATGTGGATGGGCTTGGTGCTTGCCGCATGGGGACTGTGGTGCCTTCTCTGCGCGCCCGGGTTGGCGGCTCGCTACCGCCGCGCTGGTATTCGCCCGACCCGACAGACGTGGGTGGAACGGGACGAACCGCTTTGCAGCCCCATGGAGTGGAGAGCCATGGGCATACTGTGGCTGCTGCTCGGCGTTGGGGCGTTGATCTACTCAGGATAGAAGCGAAGGGGGAGATCTGATGACCCAGGCAACGGCTGCGGCTCCGGACAAGAATATGACGACCCGGTGGTTCATTCTCATTGCCCTCGTTGTGGCCATGATGGCGGTTGCGAACCCCCAGTACGCGTGGACCCTGTTCACGACTGATCTGAGAAAGGACTTCAACGCTTCGCTGGCTGCGGTTCAGCTCGCACTCACCTTGTTTATCGCCGTCCAGACCTGGCTCGTACCCGTTGAGACCTACCTGGTCGACCGGTTCGGCCCCCGTTGGATCATGACCGCCGGCGGTGCCATCCTCGCCCTTAGCTGGTGGATGACCAGCCAGGTCCAGTCTCTGTCCGTGTTCTATTTGACCTATGCCATCGGCGGCATCGGCGTCGGCACCATCTACGGGGCCTCCATCGGCATGGCCGCCAAGTGGTTCCCTGACAGACGAGGGTTGGCAGCCGGCATGGTTGCAGGCTCGTACGGTTTCGGTACACTGTTCACAGTCCTGCCCATTCAGAACAGCCTTGACGCAAACGGCTGGCGGCAGACCTTCCTGGTTGCCGGTCTGGTCATGGGTGTTGTGATCATCATCGCTTCCCAGTTCGTGCGGGCACCGGAGCTTGGCTGGAAGCCTGCCGGCTGGGTGCCCAAGACCAGCGGCAAGGGCCTGCTGCAGAACACCCGTAACTACACTCCCGGCCAGATGATGAAGACGGCTCCGTTCTACGTCCTGTACCTGATGATGACGATGGTCGCATTCGGCGGCATGATGGTGACCGCCCAGTTGAAACCGATCGGCGTCTCCTACGGGTACGACAAGTACATGGTTCTGGGCATGTCAGCCGTCAGCCTGGCTCTGATGCTCGACCGGGCGCTGAACGGCTTCACCCGGCCGATGTGGGGCTACATCTCCGATCGGATCGGCCGCTACAATACCATGGCTCTGGCCTTTGGCCTTGAGGCGATCATGATCTCAATTTTCGCCTACATGATCAAGAGCCCGATCGCGTTCATCATCATGTCCGGCATGACGTTCTTTGCCTGGGGCGAAATTTATTCGCTCTTCCCGTCCGCCATTACCGACGTATACGGGTCAAAGTACGCCTCATCAAATTACGGCATCCAGTACACATCAAAGGGTGTGGCCACCTTGCTGGCCGGACCCGGCGCAGCGCTGCTGATGGAGTGGGCAGGCTCCTGGCTGCCGGTCTTCTACTGCGCCGTCGCCATGGATGCCATTGCTGCCGTCCTCGCCTTCTTCTGGCTCAAGCCCATGGTGGCAAGGTTGATTGCCGAGGGCAATAGCCAAGCCAAGTCTGCTGCTTCGTAAAGAAACTGAACGGGCCTGCGTGATCAACGCAGGCGCCGTTTCGGGATCGGTTGTTATATCAATCTAAACAGTATGACAACATGATAATGAGACGAACTGAGGGGGTGGTATCTATGCTGCCAATCGAGAGTGCCCTACCGCTATATGCACAAGTAAAAGAAGCGCTGGTCCGGCAGATCAGGAGCGGCAAGTACCAGCCGCATCACTTGCTGCCGGCCGAGCGTGAGTTGATGGAGCAGTTCGACGTCAGCCGGATCACCGTTCGCCGGGCTCTGTCGGACATGGCCAACGAAGGGCTGGTCTACCGGAAAGTCGGGCGGGGGACGTACGTGGCGGCTGAACCCATCGTCGAGACGCTGACCGAACTGGTCGGGCATCTTGAAGAACTGCAGCGCAGAGGTCTTAAGCCGGACGTGCAGCTGGTGGAGCAAGGGTACCGCGAACCGTCGCCGGAAGTGGCGCATGCCCTGGGCAGTGCGAAGGGCGTCTACTATGCCCGGCGGCTCATTCGGGTGGAAGGGACGCCGCTTCTGATTCTGGACATTTGCCTGCCGGATGATATGGGCTTCGCGTTCGATGTGCGGCAGATTACGGAGATTCCGATCCATGAAGTGCTGGAGCGGCACGGGGTCAATGCCTTCGCGGCCGAGCAGCGGGTGACGGCCCGGAGCCTGCACATGTGGGAAGCGGAGATGCTCGGGGTGACCACCGGCTCTCCCGCCCTGGAGGTGGTGCGCACCGAGTGGAACGCGTCGGGGCGGGGGATGCTCTGGACCCGGGCGATCTATCGGGGAGACCGGTACCAGTACATTATCCGTTTGCATCGGCGGCGACCCCGCGGGTAGTTAGTCGATGTAGGAAGACGGGACTGGCCGGACGGGTCATCTACGGACTCGTCCGGCCTTAGTATGATCATTCTCCACGCGCTTCCTTATACCAGGGCTCCTACTGCGGGGTATCCTATCCGGCACGAGACCAGGTCGCATCAAGCCTGGTTGCTCTGTAGGAATTTGAGCATCTGGACCCACCCCGGACGCGCAAATCGCAGCAGAGGACGGGAGTATGGTGCGTTTGCGGGCGCGAACACCGACCTCCGCTGGTTCTTGAGCACCAAGCCAGGCCCGGCCCCTCAAATACCAACGGAGGGGAGCACCAAGCACCAGTCGGACCGGAGGCGCCGGGTCAACACCCCGGACCCCTCATGAAAGACCCCTACTGCGACGGAGCGGCTGGCCAACTCACCCGGTACCGGATCCGCACACGGGGCTAGAGGGCGAGTTTTCCCGGGTTCAGGACGCCCCTGGGATCGAGCGCCCGCTTGATCGCCTGCATGGTCTGGAGCCCCACAGGGCCGACTTCCCATTCGAGGTACGGCGCTTTCATGTTGCCAATGCCGTGCTCGCCCGAGAGCGTGCCGCCCAAGTCCAGGGCCAACCGGGCCAGAGCGCCCAGCCACTCCTTGACCTTGGCCATCTCTGCCGGGTCGCGGGGGTCGACGACCACGTTCGGGTGGACGTTGCCGTCGCCAGCGTGGCCGAAGACCACCGCCGACAGGCCGTACTTTTCCCGGAGATACCGGAAACGCCGGAGGAATTCGGGTACCTGCGAAGGCGGTACGGCCACGTCTTCGCCGATTTTGACCGGTTTGATGCGCGCCAGGGCAGCACTGATCGCCTTGCGGCCCTGCCAAAGGCGGGCCTCTTCGGCCTCGCTGCCGGCGACCTGCACGTCCGCGGCGCCGCACTCCCGGCAGAGGCGGGCGGCTTCGGCTGCCTGGCGCGCCACCGCCGCCTTGTAGCCGTCAACCTCCACCAGCAGGACCGCTTCCGCCGCCACCGGCAGGCCGAGATGCAGGTACTCCTCGACGACCTGCAGCGAGGCCTGGTCCATCAATTCCAGGCTGCACGGCACCACGCCCGCGGCCACAATCGCTTCCACGGCCTGCCCCGCATTCTCCAGCACGGGGAAGACGGCCATCAGGGTCTGATACGCCTCCGGCTGCGGCACCAGGCGCAGCGTCGCCTGCGTGATGATTCCGAGCGTGCCCTCGGAACCAACGATCAGACGGGTCAGGTCATAGCCCGATACGTTCTTGACCGTTCGCCCTCCGGTCTGCAGCACATCGCCCGTGGGCAGCACGACCTGCAGGCCCAGCACGTAGTCGCGGGTCACGCCGTACTTGAAGCAGCGGGGGCCGCCGGCGTTGGTCGCCAGATTTCCCCCGATGGTCGAAACTCGGGCAGACGCAGGGTCGGGCGGGTAGAAGAGACCGGCCTCGTGTACCGCCCGCTGCAGGTCCAGCGTGACGACCCCTGGCTCCACCACGGCCAGCAAGTTGCGCCGATCGATTTCGCGGATGTGGTTCAGGCGCGCCAGCGACATCACCACGCCGCCGCGCACAGGCACCGCCCCGCCTGCCAGCCCCGTGCCGGCGCCCCGGGGGGTGACCGGGAAGCACAATTCATTGGCGAGACGAAGCACTTCCGCCACGTCACCGGCCGACCGGGGCAGTACGACCGCGTCCGGTCGGGCGTCCTGATGGGTGGCATCGAACCCGTAGCAGATCAAGTCCGCCGGTCCCACCAGCGTTTCGCAAATCTGACCGAGTCTTGCCAGTGCTGTCTTCTCCAATTGGTACGCCTCCCATGATAAGATGACAGTATGGATATTGTGGGGGGACACACGTGAAAGCCATACTCTTTGACCTGGACGAAACGCTGATCCTGGATGAACCGATTTCGCACGCGGCGTTTGCGGCCGCGGCCGACCTCGCGGCGTCCACCGGGGCCGATGTCAACCGGCTGGCCGCCGACGCCGGCGCCAACGCCCGGCGCCGGTGGGCCGAAGGGCCTTTCTATGACTATACACTGCGTATCGGTCACAGCGCATGGGAGGGATTGGCGGCCCGCTACGACGTCGGCGCGCACCTTGCCATCGCCGGTCTGCGGCAGTGGGCGCCCGGCTATCGCCTCGCCGTCTGGCAGGAGGCGCTGGGCGCCCAGGGCGTGACCGACGCCGCCCTGCCCGCGCTGATGGCGGCTAAGTACTTCGAGACCCGCCGGCGGTATCCCCTTTATCCGGAGATCAACGCGCTGCTGGCCCACTTAGAGGGGGAGGGGTACCGGCTCGGCATCGTGACCAACGGCGTTCCAGACCTGCAGCGGGAAAAGCTGGCCGGCTGCGGTGTGGCCACTCTTTTCCATGCTTCGGTCGTCTCCGGCGAAATCGACTGCGGCAAGCCCGACCCGGGCATCTTCCGGCACATTTGTCATGACCTGGGCGTGGAGCCGCGCGATTGCGTGATGGTGGGGGACAACCCCGAGCGCGACGTGGCGGGGGCCATCGCCGCCGGCATGAAATCCGTCTGGGTGCAGCGCAATGGGCGCCCCCGCGACGCCCGCTTCCCCGCTGATCTGGAATGCGACAATCTGGATCGGATGGTGACCTGGCTGAAGGAGTGACAGGGCATGAAGACACACCACATGCTTCCGGCTGAGCGGCTGCACGATGTCTGGAACAACGCCTTGCCCCCGGTACTGACCATCGACTCCGGCGACACCGTCACCATGCAGTGCGTGGCCGTCCGCCACGGGTACGTGACGGCGGATACCCCGGACGGGCCGGAGATTCCGGCATCCACATGGCGGGGCCATCCGCTCACCGGGCCGGTGTATATCCGGGGCGCCCGCCCCGGCGACACGCTGGCGGTCCACATCGAGGAGATTCGGCACCATGGCTGGGGCTTTACCTACTGCCGCCACGGTATGGGGTTGCTGGAGGACTTCGGCCCCCGCCTCAAAGTCTGGCACTTTGACGGCGACTGGGCGGAGTTCCGTCCTGGCATCCGGGTCCCGATCATGCCCTTCCTGGGCGTGATGGGTCTGGCGCCCGCCGAGCCGGGCGAGATCGACACGGCGCCCCCCGGCAGCCACGGCGGCAACCTGGACATTCGCCACCTGACGAAAGGGGCCACGCTCTATCTGCCGGTGGCAGTGGAGGGGGCCCTGTTCAGCGCCGGCGACGGCCATGCTGCCCAGGGCGACGGGGAGGTCTGCATCACGGCGATTGAGGCGCCCCTGACGGCGACGCTCCGCTTCGAGGTGCTGCAGGGCAAGCCGGTCACGGGGCCGGCCTTCGTCACCCCCGGACCGCTGGTGCGGGCCTGCGAGCAGGGCTACCACTGCACGACGGGCATCGGGCCGGACCTGCATGTGGCCGCACAGAACGCCATTCGCTCGATGATCGCCCACGTGGAGCAGCAGTACGGGCTCGACCGTGACCAGGCATACATGCTTTGCAGCGTGGTGGTCGATTTGAAGATCAGCGAAATCGTCAACCGCCCCAACTGGGTCGTGACGGCATACCTGCCGCTGGGCATCTTCGCCGGTGCATAGGCCCGCGGAGCGAAGCACATCATAACGCCGACCTTGCAGGAACAGGGGCGGTCTATGATGGCTCAGCAGACCCGGAAGCGAACGCACCTGACCCAGGCAGCCGAGCCCCCCATGTGGATGATCGATCCGCCGGGGGAGGGCGGCCTGGAGAACCCCGTGGATCCGCCTGGCGCAGAGGCGCCACCAATGCTCGCCGATTCGTGGGATGATGAACTCGGCGGCGAAGGGTAGGCAACTCGCACGCGACGAGGGGACGGCGATGCGACGCCATCCCCTCGTCGATATATAGAGGAGTTGAAGGAAGGGTCGGACCGTTTCCGTCCGTAACTCCTGGACGACGGAAACGGTTCGAGCCTGACGAAACGAGGAGGCTGTAAATAATGGTCGTATACTTGGTTGGCACCGGTCGGATGGGCAAGCTGGTGGCCCGGTTCCTGGCTCCTGCAGTGGATCTGGTACTGGTAGGGCGGGACCCGGAGCGGTTGGCGGCGGCTGCCCGTGAAGTCGGCGCGCGGACGGCGCCCCTGGAGACGGACTTTGCCGGCGCCGAAGCAGTGATTCTGGCCCTCCCTACCGAGGCGACCGCGGGGGTGCTGGCAGCCATCGCCCCGCGCATCCCGCAGGAGGCGGTGGTCATCAATATCGCCACGGCCGTCATGCGCAAGGATCTGATCGGCGCCGTGCCGTCCGAGCGGGTGGCTGCTGCCAAGTTTGTGGGCCACTACTATGACATGCAGGTCGGCGGAAGCGCTGTAATTGTGGTGGAGGCCGGCAGCGCACGGGCGGAGCAGGTGACGGGGGCGATCATGCGCCACTGCGCCCCGGTGGTGCCGGGCAAGGAAGAGTGGGTCCTGACCACGAACCGGACGGCCACCGAGGAGGCCGTGCGGCTCGCCGTCCGTATGCAGCGGCGCCTGGAGGCGGCGGGAATCCCGGCGGGTCTGATCAAGCAGGCCACCAGCGGCGTGGCGGTGGGGTCGCTCAGGGCGTTCATGGACGGCCGGCTCGGCCCGTTCGGCCAGGCCATCGCGGACAGACTCAAAGCCGAACTGGACATGCAGTAGGCAGAAAGATGCCGGCTACAGCGCGATCAGGGCCACGCCCAGGCAGATCAGGGCTGCTGAGCCCGCGAGGTGGGAGTTTAGCACCTCAGAACGTTTGAGGACCACAGCGCTGAGCACCATGGTGAACATGGGCTCCAGGGCGGCGATGACCTGCGTGGTGGCCGCCGTAGTCTCCCGCAGCGACATCAGCGTCGTCAGGAAAGCGAGGGTGGCGAAGGCGCCAGCCACGAGGAAGGCGGATACGCCTTTCCGGGGCGCCTTCGTCACCTTTGCCAGCTCACCCTTGGCAACGGCGTACGGCAGGTACCCCACCAGCGCCGCCAGCCCGGCAACAACGTTGCCGTATGCCACATCCGGCCACGCATTGAGCCCCGCCTTGCGCAGCAGCATGGCCGCCGAAAACGAGGCGCCGCTTACGACACCGAGCAGGGCCACGTCGCGCAAAGCGGCAGAGCGATTCCGCTCGCCGCTGTTGCGCAGCTGCTCCCGCGACAGCAGCGCTAGGCCGGCCACCACCACCGCCGTTCCGACGATGTCCATGCCGCCGGGCCGCTCGCCCAGCAGCAGGAAACCAAACACCAGGGTGTACAGCGGCGTGGCATTCTTCCAGGCGCTGGCCCGGCTCGGCCCCACCAGCTGGATATTGCGGAACAGGGCCCAGCGCCCCACGATGGTGTTGACGATGCCCGACAAAGCGAAGAACACGACGGCTGCCACAGACAGCATGGGGGCGCCGCGCCCGGGGACGGGCATAAGCAGAAAGGCCAGATTTGCCACGCTGCCGAAAATCAGGGTAATGACATAACCTGTCCCGCTGTCCATCGCTTCCAGGCCCTTGCGCACGGCCAGGTTATACGCGGCCCAGCAAAGACCCGTCACGAGTGCGTAGAATGTCCCCATGTGTTGCTGCGAAGCCTCCTATACTTGGGCGGCTTTCCGGCGCGGGCATCTCTCCATGCGGTTGCGCCCTTCGAAATCGTCACGATATTGGGCTGCCCGTCCGCTCGTGCAAACGGAGGGTCCGCTACTCACAATACCCTCTGACGCTGGAACGACGCAACCCCCCGGCTCTTGCCATGGCATATTCGGAAAATGCGGAGGGTCCGACCGCCCGGGCGGGCGTCGGACCCTTGTTCCACGTTACGCATCAAGCTCGACCCGGTTTTCAATGAAGCCAATGCCCGGGATTTCGCAGCGCACCAGGTCGCCCACCCGCAGGAAGACCTGCGGCTTGCGCCCCATGCCGACACCGGGCGGGGTGCCCGTCGCGATCACATCGCCCGGCTCCAGGGTCATCAGCCCGGAGAGGAAGCTGACGGTCTCAGCGACGGAGAAGACCATCTTGCCCGTGTTGCCGTCCTGCATCTTCTCGCCGTTGACGTACAGGGCGAGGGGGAGGTTCTGGGGGTCGGGAATCTCGTCGGCGGTGACAAGCACCGGACCCATGGGGGCGAAGCTGTCGCAGGTTTTGCCCTTGAGCCACTGGCCGTCGAACATCTGCAGGTCGCGGGCGCTCACGTCGTTGATAATCGTATAACCCGCCACGTATGTCAGTGCGGCTTCGGGGGCCACCCGCCGGCACTTCCGGCCGATGACCACGCCCAGTTCCACTTCCCAGTCCAGCCGGGTCGTCACGTTCTCGCCGGGATGCAGAATGGGCCCATAGGGTCCAGTAATCGCATTGGTGAATTTCGCAAACAGGATGGGCTGCTTGGGGACCGGCATGCCGCTTTCCGCAGCATGGTCCGTATAGTTCAGGCCAATGCCGATGAACTTGCCCGGCCGCGTGACCGGGGCCATGAGCCGGGCGCCGGAGAGCTGCGGCGCACCCTGTCCGGCGGCCCCAGCCAACTCGCGCCAGTCGGGCTGCGAGAGGAACTCCGTCATGTCCGTAAAGCCCAGGTCGACGATGCCTGAGCCAAGAAGCCGTCCGACGCGCGGGCCCTGGGGTCCCTGGTAAGTAACGAGCTGCATATGATCTGTCCCCTCTCACTGTGGCCTGGCCTCTTCTTTCGATAGGAGGGCGAGCCCATTCCTGCAGGATCTTTCGGATGACTTACAGAATTGGGCCCAACGGTGCCGATGATCATGCCGAGGTGTTGTGGCCAAAAAGCCCGGCAGCCCGGCCGAGGCCGTCCCGCCGCTGGCGGAGGCCCTGAAGGTCGGTCAGCTTCACCCGGGCGCCCGGTTCAACATGGCCCTGGCCTTGAGCATGTCCCCTATGCACCACCGTGTCGGCCAACCTCCTAAGCTTGCCGGGGCAGCAGCCCGTGCAGGCGCCGGCAAGTCTGGAGATCGCCCTCGTCAAGGGCTGCGTCAATCTGGTCGAGAATGGCCCGGGTCCGCAGCCGGAACGGGGAGAGCCGCGCCAACTGGTAAACAGTCCTTTCCAGGGCGGCGGCGATACCGGGCGCGGGCGCCGCATAGGGCGGATCAACGGCGATGAACCAGACCGGCAGGGTGCGCAGGCGCTCCAGGATTTCGGCCGGCGCCAGGTTAAGCCCCTGCAGGACCAGCTTCGCCCGGGTCCTGGCGGCCGACCCGGGTACGTTGCCGAGGAGGATCGCCCAGCATGGCACCTCGTCCGTGGAGATCAGCAGGGAGTTGCGGAGCAGGGGGCGCTCGTCCGGACAGCAAAAGTGCATGCGGGAGAGCAGGGCGTCGTCTGCCACGATGCCGTTCAGGAGGTGCCGGGCGGGACGGGGGATGCGGCTGGACTGGTCAGCCAGCAGCCGCTGCAGAGCGGCGCGTCGCGCTTGCATTCAGGCTTCCTCCCCTCCGTACGGATTGCCTTCATTATACGGTCAGATGTCGATTCCTGTCGGTGGGGATAAGGGCTCATTTTGTCGAATTGGGTGAATTTGGCTTGTAGCTGAACTCGGGAGGGGTAGCGCGGTGGAGGGTGCAGACCGGAGCCCCGAGCGGTACGGTCTTTCCTGGCCCGGCAAGTGCGATGCCGTGCGGAACATTGACGAGGAGTGCACTGCGGCACTGCAGCCGTTTCCCGCCGAATCGGTGGCCTTCAGCGAAACGGCGAACATGTTGATCGAAGGCGACAACCTTGCTGTTCTCAGACTCCTCCAGCAGACGCACCTGGGGCGGGTCAAGCTGATCTACATCGATCCGCCATACAACGGCGGGAAGGATCTCGTCTATCGGGACGATTTCCGAGAAGGGCTGCAGGGCTACTTGCGCGCAACCGGCCAGCTTGACGAGCAGGGTATGAAGCTGAACACTGCCGCCGAGACGGACGGACGCTATCACGCCAAGTGGCTGACGATGATCTACCCCCGGCTGGCCCTGGCCCGTCGGCTGCTCCGGGACGACGGGGTGATCTTCATCAGCATCGACGACCGCGAAGTTCATCATCTGCGGCTGATCATGAACGAGCTGTACGGCGAGGAGAACTTCGTCGCCTGCATCGCCAACGTCAACAACCCGAAGGGCCGCTCCGACGACAAGCATATCGCAACCGCCCATGAGTACCTGCTGGTCTATCAGCGCGGCAATCTCCAACTGCACGGCTGGGCGCCCGAAGAGAAGGTGACCCGCCGCTACCGCCTCACTGACCCGGCGACCGGGAGGCAGTACCGCGAACTGGACCTCCGCAAGACCGGCTCCAACGACCGGCGGGCAGACCGGCCCAAACTCTTCTACTACTTCCTGTATAGCGAGCCTTCCGGCGATTTTTACCCCACGCGTGAGGAGTCCGTCCCGCCCGGCTATATCCAAATCCGGCCCCTGCGCGAGGATGGCACCGACGGCAATTGGCGTTGGGAACTGAGCACCGCGGCAGACCGCATGACGCGGCTTGTGCCCAGGCTGATGCCCAGGCGCAAGGTGTGGAGCGTATTTGAAAAAGATTTTCTGGAGGAAGATGAGATCGTCAGACCGACCTCTGCCTGGCTGCAGACGGATATCAACAGCGAGCGGGGGTCCGAGCAGATGGTCGATCTCGGGTTTGCGAAGGAGACCTTCCCCTATCCCAAGCCGCTCGGGCTGCTGCGGCGGATTCTGCAGCTGGCGACCCGGCCCCGGGCCGGCGATATCGTCCTCGACTTTTTTGCCGGCTCCTGCACCACGGCGCACGCCGTGCTGGCACTCAACTACGAAGACGGCGGAGACCGGCGCTTCATCTGCGTGCAGCTGCCCGAGCCGACGCCGGCCGGTTCGGCTGCCCGCACAGCCGGATTCAGCACGATCATGGAGATCGGCAAAGCGCGCACTGAGCGGGTGATCGCCAAGCTGGCCTCGGACAGCGCCCACAATCCGCCCGGCGCCGCCATCGACCTGGGCTTTCAGTTCTTCCGCCTCAGGTAAGTGACCTCCCTGCCACTTCGGCGCGCACTCGCTGCAGCCGCTCCCCATGGAGCGGGTAGAGCCAAACGGCAATCAGGGCGAGCACCAGGGCGATCATGGGTACAGCCGTCATGAGCAGCCGCAGGCCGGCGACCGCTGTGGCGGGCTGAACCGCCAGGTTGGCGTCATAGCCCGTCCGGGCCAGAATCTGTCCGGTAATCAGGGCCTGCAGCGAAATGCCCAGCCGGATCATCAGCCCGTGTACGCCGAAGTACATCCCTTCCCGGCGGACGCCGGTCTTGAGCTGGTCTTCATCAACGATGTCAGCGATGAAGACGTCGAGGAGCACCAGCAGGCCCGACAGCCCCAGCGCCACGCAGGCCATGGTCAGGAGCCCGCCCAGGAAGCCGTCCACAAACCAGAACGGCACCAGGAGCGTCCCGTAAAGGGCCGTGGCGACCATCATCGCCGTCCGGGGCCCCCAGCGGACGGTCAGCCGTCCCCACAAGTACACCAGGGGGAGCGCGGCCACAAAGACTGTCCCCAGCATCAGCGTCGTTTCGAAGTCGGTGGCCTTTAGCACGTACTTGGCGAAGAACGGAATCGCCGCGGTCAACGTCACGAAGGTGAACTGGATCAGCATGGAAGCCGTCACGAACGTGACAAAAGAGCGGTTGGCAAATGTTGCCCGCAAGGCCGGCCAGATGGGAAGCCCGGCCTTTTCCGCGCATTCGGGGCGCTCACGGGAGCCGAGCAGGGAGAGCATGAGAAAGAGCGCCGCCACCACGGCAAAGATGCCGCCCGTGGCGCCCCACCCCAGGGCGCCCGTCAGCACCGGCGGCAGCGCCGTGCCGAGAATCATGCCGACGATGCCCAGCGCCTGCCGCAGGGCGGAGACCGACGACCGCTCTTCCAGCCCCGGGTACATCTCCGGGAACAGGGCGGTCCAGTTCAGCACCACGATGGTATAGAGCGTGTCGAAGAGGAAGATGGCCCCCATGAACCAGGCAAATAGCGGCCAGCCGCTCCGGAACGGCGGCACCCAGATGAGCCAGAAGGCCACGGCAAAGGGGATGGTGCCCCACAAAATCCAGGGAATCCGGCGGCCCCACCGGGAGCGAGTCCGGTCAGACAACTGTCCCGCCAGGGGGTCATTGATGGCGTTCCAGACGCCGTAGAGCGACATCCCCAGGGCGACGAGCGCGGGCGAGAGCTTGAGTGTATCGACATAGTAAAAGAGGACAAAGGTTGCGAAGAACTGTGCGGTAACCGAGGCGGAGATGTTTGCGGAACCGTACAGCAGCTTGGCCCGATAGCCGGTGGCTCGCTTCATCGACATATGCCCTCCGTTCTGCCCTTGCGGGGCGGCTACTGACGACAATATTCGCCGAAAGAGTGCGACTTCACTTCTGCAGCCGTAGAAAATAGAAAGTATAACCCTGGTCCTGCGGACCCACCTAGAAATCGCCGGCAGCTTCTGAGACAATCCTCCCCAGAAACGCCTCGGGGAGGGTTGTCTCTTGTCGCGTGAAGAAGGCGGAACTGTGGAGCTGTCGATTCATAGGGTCGTTCAATCAATAATTAAATTAGCCCTCACCGTTCTGCACGCACCATGTACCGCGCGCCGCACACAAAGCCCAGCACCAGGACGCCAATCCAAAACACCTGCATGTCGGGACCGAAGAGTAGCGCCAGAAATCCGTTCATGTCCCCAATCACTCCCTTTTTCAGCCAGGCAAACCTGAGATCATAGCCCTTGGTGAGGCGGGCAATTGCGGCGAGCACCGCCACCATCAGGACGGCGATGGCTCCCTCGATGACGACATTCCCTTTGCGTTGCATCCTGCACATCCCCTTCTGGTCGACTCACATGAATAGAGCCGGCAAAAGAGCCAGGGTTTCAGCCGGCCCCGAAATTTCGATGGCATGCAGACAAGTGGGCGCCGGCTGAATGACCGGCGCCCAACACCTTTCCATCTCGACTCACGCATTGCCGCCCGTCCACTTAAGCCGGAACGAGCGGTCGATCAACCCTTCGTCATCAGCCGGAAGAACTGGCTCTTCTCCAAGACGCCCCGTGGCGCCAGCGCCACGATCTACAGTGTCATTGACACAGCCAAGGAAAACGGGGTGAACCCGTTGACCTACCTCACTTGGCCCTTTGAGGAGATGCCTCAGTTGGCCTACACGACCCCAAGGATCCGGCGGCACTGGACCGGCTGCTCCCCTGGTCGGAGTCACTGCCCTCAGCCTGCAAACTGGTCCAATCATAGACTACGATAGCCCTCACCGTGTCGCACGGTGGGGGCTATTTGACGCTTACGGAAGACACGACTTCCGCGGCAGAGTCATCGGTCTCCTATGCCCGTTTCTTTACGTGGTTATGCCGCAACCACTCGAGGGCCGTGCGGATTGCACCCTCGTTCCCCACCCCGACCTGCAGGGTGAGGCGGACGTGGGGCGACTCGGGGCCCACTTCCATGGCGGAGAGCCCCGGGATGCCGTACGACTCCAGCGGGTGCCGCACCAGGGCGGGCGGCGGGCTCATGTAACTGGCGCTGATGATCACCTGGTCGCGCCGGCGCCGGATCCGGTTCCACGCCAACGCGAGGGCGAAATCGCGGGGCTCGAGCAGGCAGAAGACCTGCAGCCCCTTCAGAGGCGAGGCCGGCTCGCTGACGTCAACCTGAAAGGCCGACCGGCCGAACCACTTGATCAGGAACGTCTTTCCCGTGCCCTCGAGGGCGCTGCGGATCTCCCGTACCAAAGTGGCGCCCCGCTGCCGTCCCACAATGACACCGATGAAGTACCAGGCAAAGAGGACCAGAGCGAGCGCAATGACGAGATTCTGCAGGGTGAACATGAGTAGCGGCCCCCTCAGTGCATGTGTGGTGCGTGCTCAATCACCTCATGCTCTTCCAGCTGCCGTTCCTTCCAGCTTTGCAGCTCGGGCATCAGGAACGGCAGGAGCCGTAGACCGATCGAAGAGTTCATGAGGGGAATGCCGATCAGCTCTCCATAGAGGATCAGGTTCATCACATCGTTGTACTTCGCACGCTCGTGCTGCAGCTCGTGGTACCACTCAAAGAACATGAAGCCCCAGAGAAACTGCTTCACTTTCTCGCGCCAGGTCCGCGGCCGTTCATGCAGACGGCGGTGCCGTACCCATGGTTCGTCGCCGTGCGCTTGCCCGTGTCCTTCGTGAGAATGGCCCACTATGCATCCATCTCCTTGCGTGACGGCTGTCTTGGGCCATATTTCGTTCTCTGTTTATGACAATCCTTTGAATCTTGGAGGATTTTCATTTCTGAAGCGTAATATTACGAGTGGTTTCATTGTTCCAATGGTTGTGAAAAGGTTGCCTAATCTGTGAGCCCGTGGAAAGGAGGCGAAAGCAGGACGGCGTCGTGACGGTCCAGAGGCCCGAATCTAACCCAAGCCATTCGACAGAGAGGAGGCATGAAACACCGTGAACTCACCGGCCCTGTTCGTGCTGATTGCGATCGTGGCTTATGGCATCGCGTACTTCCTGTATGGTAAGTGGTTCGATCGCACGGTCTGGAAACCGGACGCCAAGCGGACGACGCCGGCCCACATGTATACGGACGGCGTGGAGTATTTCCCCGTCACCAAATACGTGCTCTGGGGCTATCAGTTCAAGAGCGTGGCGGCCCTCGGTCCGATCCTCGGTCCTTACATCGCCATCAACTATGGTTGGGCTCCTGCACTGGCCTGGATCGTTCTCGGCAACTTCTTCATCGGCTGGCTCCAGGACTATGGCGCCATCATGCTCTCGATCCGCAACGCGGGCCGCTCCTTCGGGCCCATCACCTACGAGTTTACCGGCAACGGTGGCCGGAACACTCTGCTGGGTTTCATTCTGTTCTACCTGATTATCATTTCGGCCACGTTCATCTACTTCATCGCCTTGTTCTGGCACATCTTCCCCGCCACATTTGCTGCGACCGTCGGCATTTTGCTGATCGGCGTGCTGGCCGGACAGATGCTGTATAAGTTGCGGACGAACGTGGTGACCACCACGCTGGTTTCACTGGTGCTGCTGGGCCTGGTCATCTGGGCGGCGGCCGCATTCAGCTTCCTTCAGACGCCCCAGGGCGTCTGGCCGCCCTCGGCAACGGCTCCGGCCGGCGGCATCGCAGGCAACTTCTCCCTCCTGATCTGGGCCTTGATCGCCTGCGTCGTGCTTTACCTGGCTTCGGTCCTGCCGCTGCCCTTGTTCATCCAGCCGATCAACTACGTTTCGTTCTTCCCGACTTTCCTGGCGATCATTCTGATTCTGGTCGGCGCCCTGGTTTCGGGCATGACGGGTGTGAAGCTGGAGCAGCCCGCCTGGATCGCCTTCAACCCGCCGGCGCCCGGACCCATGTGGCCGCTGATGTTTGTGGCCATCGCCTGCGGCTCCATCTCCGGCTGGCATAGCCTGGTCTCCTCCTCCAGCACCTCCAAGCAGCTGGACGTGGAGACCGACGCCCATCCCGTGGGCGCCGGCGCCATGCTCTCCGAGGGCCTGCTGGCTCTGGCCTCCCTTGCGGCCTACATGGTGATTCCGAAGGCGCAGCTGACCGGCAACGTCGGTGGCTGGGTGGCGGGCGCCATCAAGTTTACCAGCCCGTTCCTGGGCGGCGCCGGTGCCGCGGCCTTCCTGAAAGCCTACTTCGGCGTGGTGCTGATCCTGTACGCCCTGACTGTACAGACCCTGGTGACCCGCTTCTGGCGCCTGGTCTCCACGGAAGTCTTCCAGGGACCGTTCCGGGTGCTCGGCCAGAAGCATGTGGCGACGATCGTCGGCCTGCTGATTCCGCTGGCCTTTGCCGTCACGGGCTCCTGGAACAACCTCTGGCTCTACTTCGGCGGTGCAAACCAGCTGCTGGCCGGTCTGGCCCTGATGCTGATCACCATCCACCTGGCCAGGACCAAAGCACCCACCCTGTACACGATGATACCGGCCACCTTCATGATCCTGACCACACTGGCCGCACTGGGCTGGCAGATCGTGAAAGTCTACTGGCCGGCCGCCGCGGGAACCGCCAAGACCCTGGTCCAGTATCCGTTCAACCAGTATGTGGGCTTCGCCCGGACCATGGACAGCATCTTCGTCGTCATCGGCGTGGCGATGTTCATCCTTGGCCTGGTGATGGCCTATCGGACCTACCAGTCCTACGCAGCTGCGCTGAAGAACCCCCAGCCATCACCCAAAGTGGCGGCGGGCGACGACTAGTCGGTGAATAAGGGCAGGGGACCGGGCGCCGGCCCGGTCCCCGCCCACAGGAGGTGGATATGTAATGAGCGACAAGAAGAAGAAGGAGGAGGCCAAGAAGGGCGGGTTCATGCAGGCCATGAAAGGCGTGCTCTACGGCATGGCCAGCCATGGCAACGTCACCGCCGCCCTCCGGACCCGGATGCACATGGAGCATCTATTCATGTTCATCACCCTGGGCGACATGCTCGGCATTCCGGTGCTGCCGCCGTACTACTCGCTCCGGATACTTCCGTACGCCGTTCCCAACATTGAGTCGTGGAAGCAGCGGGTCTTCCGGGAACGGGACTTCACGGACGCAATTTACTAGAGCGGGAGGCGCATGTACGTGCCAAGGGGACTGAAAGCATACTTTGAGCAAAACCCGGAGGCCGAAATCGTCATCTTCGCCGGCAAGGGCGGCCTCGGGAAGACAACCAGCTCATCCGGCCTCGCCTACTACATGTCCCAGGTGAGGGGCAAGCGGACGCTCCTCTTCTCCACCGACCCGCAGGCCTCCCTCTCCGACATTTTCGAGCGGAACATCTTCGGCCAGGGCGAAGTGGAGATCCTCCCGAACCTGTACGTGGTGGAGATCGACGCTGACCGCCGGGTCCGGGAGTATCAGCAGCAGGTCAAGCAGAAGATCATGGACATGTACGGCCTGACGGAGGTGCCCAAGGAGATCGACGAATACATCGACTCCACTTCCGCGGAGCCGGCCATGTACGAGTCCGCCACCTACGACGCCATGGCGGAGCTGGTGGCGAAACGGGAGTACGATATCTACATCTTCGACATGCCGCCGTTCGGCCACGGCGTCCGCATGGTGGCCATGGCCGACATTCTCTCCAAGTGGGTCGAGAAGATCACCGAAGCCCGCTCCAAGGTTGCCGAGTACGACGCCGTGGCGGCCACCCTCAAGGGCGAGAAAGGCCACGAAGATATGGTCATGAACGAACTGCTGGATATCCGCAACAAGATCAAGTCGTTCACCGACCTGATCACGGCCAAGAAGCGGACGGCGTTCTTCATGGTCCTGATTCCCGAGCAGATGGCGATCCTCGACACCGAACGGGCGTTGAAGATGTTCGAGAATCTGGGCATCAACATGAGCGGGCTGGTGGTCAACCAGGTCTATCCCGCGGAACTGCTGCAGAAGGAGGGCACCTCCGAGTACCTGCGCAACCGGGTGATGATGCAGCAGGAGCACATGAAGACGATCTCGGCCAAGTTCGGCGACAAGGTTCAGGGCATCGTGCCGATGTTCACCCGCGAGCCCAAGGGCCTGGAGATGATCGCGACGGCGTCCGAGTATCTCGTCGACTGCAAGATCGATTTGCCCGTGCCGACGGCGCGGTGAGGAGGTGGAGGGCATGTCGCAGAATCTGCAGGAGTTTCTTCAGTCCAAGCCTGACCTCCGGTTCGTCTTCACCGGCGGCAAGGGCGGCGTCGGCAAGACGGTCACGGCCGCGTGCCTGGCCTATCAGTTTGCCCAGGAAGGCAAGAAGACACTGGTCGCCTCGCTCAACCCCGTCCACTCGCTGACTTCCGTCTTTGGGCAGAACCTGTCCGGCGGGCAGTTTAAGCAGGTGGAGGGCATGCCGAACCTGTGGGCCGTCGAAGTCGACGCCTCCAGTGTGGTCACCCGCTATCGGGACAACATCGCCGTCCGGGTGCGCGAGTTCTTGAAATACGCCGATATCCCGGTGGACTCGGGACCCTTCGTCGACATCGCCGTGACGAACCCGGCCTTCGAAGAGTCGGCCATGTTCGACAAGATGATCGACATCATGCTGAACGAGGCAAAGGACTTCGACCGGATCGTCTTTGATACGGCAGCCGTGGCCAACGCGGTCCGCCTGATCGGCCTGTCGAAGATTTACGGCCTCTGGCTGGGCCGCATGATTGCCAGCCGCAAGGAAGCCCTGTCCCTGCGGGTGCAGCTCTCCTTCCGCAAGGAGAAAGTGGAGGAAGAGGTCCGCAAGGACCCGATGCTGCGCGACCTGATGGATATGATGGACCGGTTCAACCGGGTCAAGGTCCTGCTGATCGATCCGAATGTGACCGCCTTCTTCTTCGTCACCCTGCCGCTGACGCTGCCGATCTCGGTGGTGAAGCGGTTCATCGAGCAGGTGCGGGCGTACGACATCCCCGTGGGCGGCGTCATCGTCAACTCCTGCATCCGCTCCGACGAGGCGCATAAGGCCTTGAAGGACGAGTACCTGCAGAACAAGTACCATGAGCAACTGGGGTATCTCAAGGTCATTGAAGAGGACCTCGGACCGCTGGTGCGGTCGTATATCCCGCTATACAAGGATGAAGTCCATGGCGTTGAGGCGCTGCGGCAGGTGACGCGCGACATGCTCACCCCGGCTGACGCCACTCTGTACTCGGTGGTGTAACTATGGGGCAGCAACTGCTGGCGGCCCGCAACGCTCTGTTGGGCACGACGAATCTCCTGGTGTTAGCGGTCCCTGAGGGCTGGCGGCTGCTGGATGGATACGCCCAACCGGAGGTTGACAGCTGGAGCGAGTACCGCGATCGCCGCTGGATGAGGCATGGCCAGGGCGTGTACCGCTTGGTGGAGCCCCATCCCGAGCAACGGGGGCTGGTGCGGTGCGAAGTGGAGCTGTCCGTCTCCACCACCGATGTGATGACCCTGGCCATGGGCGGGGAGCCCGTCGATATCGGTGAGCACGGCGGCGTCTGCTTCCATGGGCAGGTGCCCAAGGGCTGGCTGGGGCGCCGGACCGTGCCCGCCATTACGGTGGAGTGGGCCTGTCCGCAGACGCAGCGGCTCGTCCGGCTGGTGGTGAACGGGCTGCAGCAGGCGCCGGTGGAGCGGACCGTGCTGCGCCGCCTGATGGATGGGCTGCTGGCAGGGGTCCAGTGTCACTAAAGCAACATCGCCGCCCGAATACGCTCGGGCGGCGATGCTCGTTCGCGGCCTCATTGGTTGGGTGGGGCGCCACCGCCCGCGGCGCTGCCCCCGCCCCGCGGCACGACTTTGCCGGCCAGGTCGGTCAGCGTCGCCCGGGTGGCGTCACCGGCGAAGCCCCAGAGCAGCAGGCTCATGTAATCTGTCCCGGCGCCGAAGGTCTCGTTATGGGAGTATGACTGGGACATCTGCAGGGCGATGAGGGCGCCGTTGACCAGCACGAACATCACGACCATGGTGGTCATATCCAACAGGCTCGGCAGGCGGAGGCGGCTGAACCAGGTCTGAACCGCCGCGCCCGCCGCCCGGAGCCAGAGGCCGAACCGTTCCCGCAAGGGCATCTCGGGCTGAGCGGCGGGCACGGACCGGGGCGTGGCGTGCCACACGCTGGTCTCAATGCTGCCCCCGAACTTCTGTACATTCGGATCGTGATGGGACGCACAGAACCCTTTCAGGCGCTCGAACGCGCTGGCGATATTGGGGGCGTTCAAGGTCAGCGACCAGAACTCAAAGGCGCTGGCCGGCGCCAGCCCCTGCAGCTCGGTCAGGGCGGCGTCCAGCGCTAAGGTCCCCGGCAGTTCCCGCAGCAGCGACTCCAGCAGGTCGGCGGACTGCGTCGCCCCCGCCCCGTCGCCGGCCACGATGCAGCCGTTGAGCCGCTGGGAGACCCGGTCGACCAGCGCCAGGAGAATGCCCTGCTCGTCGTAATACCGCTGCCAGCGGCGCGCCTTGACCTGGGCGCGGTACAGTGGCTGCCGGGTCTGCCAGTAGGCGCCCAGCAGCGAGACCAGAATGCCCGTGATCAGCGCCAGCACGGCGAAAAACGGGCTGTCCTTGACGCGAATCTCCACGGGCAGGTCATACTTGGTGCCCCACTCCGTCTTGATGTGCAGTTGGGACTTATATACGCCGGGCGCAATCCGCTGCGTCGAGACCGTCCCATCGGGCGCCGGAGCCGACGCGCTTCGGCTGACGCTGATCATCAGCGTTTTGTTGCCGCCTACCGGGAGCGTCCGGTGCCGCAGACCGGTCTCCGGATCCTTGGCCGCGCCTGCCTCCGCGTCCTGCGCGACAATGGCAAGCGAGACGTCCACCTGGTCCGACTCGTTGCCGTCTTCGTCGAGTAGCGGATCGAGGGCGACATCAATGTCGTAGTGCTGGGTCGTCTCCACGTGGGGGCGCCCCGGCATGGTCATGGCCACCACCAGCGGCGGGCTGTAGCGGTTGGAGAACGCTTCGCGGCTCCGGTCGAGCAGGAGTTCGAGGGGTTTGAGCAGCCCCCAGGGAGCGTTTACGTTGATCCACTGCGCCGTCAGCGTTGACCCGGTAATCATGCGGACCTCAGGTTCGGCAAAGGCCTTCAGCTTGATGTTTGGCAGTTGTTCGGTGAACGGGGTGAGCTGACCGGTCGCAGGGTCCTGTACTTCGCCTGCCGCCTCAATCTCCACCAGGTATGTATCCTCGCCCGGAATGTTGTCCGCCCAGAAGGTGAAGAGGTAGCCGCCCGGCGCCAGCACCCCCTGGTCGGGGCCATCCGCCTGTGCACCCAGGGGCATGGAGCCGTCGGGCGCGCTGAACTGGATATGATCCCGGGGGATCACGCGCCGGCTGGCCGGGTCGATGGAGACCGCACCGGTCAGCGGGCGCACGGTCAGTCCCCGCACCGGCGCGTTCACCTTCACCTCAAACGAGCCCTCAAGCTTGTCGCCAGGCTGCCACGGGATCTTCCAGAAGTCCATGTTCCCATGCTCCGACAGGATCGGAAAGTTGATGCTGGTGATCTTGGACGGCGGCGCCGCCGCCAGGGCGACACCGGCGGGCACCAGTACCAGCGTGGCGGCAACCAGCAGGGCGCTCAGCCTTCGCAGCACGATTCCACCACCCTTGTCCGTTTGTTCGGCAATAGTATTAGTGGTGGTTTATTCTAATTCCTCTACAATGAACGGACAACTAGTGCCCGGCCACAAGCCGAGCGAGCTTTCCCTGCCAGAGGGCGCAGAGCAGCCCCGACGCCGTTGCGCATGCGATCAGCAGACCATCCATAAAGGGCCCGGTCAACGGCCCCATGGCCAGCGGCGTGAAGAAGCCCATCAATCCGCTGGCCACGCCGAAGAAGGCGAAGTAGGAACCGCGGTCCTCGGTGGGCGCCAGCCGCATGTTAAGCGTCTGGTTCGCCAGCCCCATGGCGTTGATCGCCGTGCCTTGAAGCATGTGGGCGGCCACCAGCACGGCTATGCCGCCCCACCGGGCGGACAGAAAGAGCAGGGGGACAATCGCCATGGCACCGGAGGCCAGAGTGATGACGCGCGGCTGTCCCGCCCGGTCCTGCAGGCGGCCCCAGAACGGGGCGGTGAGGATGGCCGTCAATCCTTGAATGGTCGCCAGCACCGAGACGGTGGAGTAGGAGATGCCCAGCTTCTGTACCAGCACCACGGGGTAGAAAGGCGCCGCCATGCCCTGGGCGAAGGCCCAGGCGGCATAGAAGAGCGTCGCCGGGCGGTGGGGGCCTGAGCGCAACAGGGGCACCCGCACGCTCTCCCAGAACGAGCGGGCATTTTTGGTATCTCCCGGCGGCAGCTCGGGGTGCAGGAACCAGGAGCTCACGTTGAGGAGGGCCGCTGCGAGGCAGACGATGTACAGGATTCGGAAGCCGGTTTCGCCGGGGAAGGAATCCAGGAGGCGGCCATAGAGCAGCACGGCGGCCATGGCGACGCCCCCCGCCCATGCCGAGCGCCGAGCGAAATACCTTCCGCGCACTTCCAGCGGAATCAGGTCGGACATATACCCGTGCCAGACGACCGTGGGCGGCGCCATGCAGGCCCAGGCGAACATCTGCAGAAAGACGAAGACCCAGAGAGCCGCCGGGGAGGGCATGAGCCAGAGCGCCAGCAGGCCTGAGCAGGCCGCCGTAATGCGCTGTGCACCCGACCAGGCCGCTAGAAAGTTGCGCCGCCGGGCCAGACCGACCACAAACGGGGCGGAAAGCAGCTGCAGCATGGTCGAGAAGGAGGGCAGGCCTGCCAGCACGCCCAGTGCGAAGCCGCCCGCGCCCAGGTAGAGGGCAAACCCCGTCAGGTAGCTGCCGCCCACGGCCGCGGCCCAAACGTTAAAGAGCGACCCTTCGACGATGGAGGCGATCATGCCGCGGCGAACCGGGTTATCCCGTAGCGACACAATACTGAACATAACGATAGGCCCCCGTTGTTGGAATTCTCATCAGCATGTATACTTAGTCTATCAAATAGACTAAGGCTGCGCTATGCCTATTCAGCATGGAGGCGAAGTGGTTGTTCAAGCAGGTCGACGCCGTGCATCTCCGTCCGACGGATCGGGCTGCCGGCGCCTGGTTCGGTGACCCCGTCCCGTTTTACTGGGACGGAGTCTACCACCTCTTTTACGTGTGGGATCAGGGCCACCTGGTGCTGCCCCGGGTCTGCCATAGTTGGGGCCATTTCGTCTCCCGGGATCTGGTCGCCTGGGAGGAGGCGCCCATGGCGATTGAGCCGGAGCCGGAGGCCTCATGCGGGACGGGCTCGGTCTTCCACAAGGACGGCGTCTTCCACCTCTACTACCTGGGCCGCTACTTCACACCGAACGGCGTGATGTACGAGACCATGTGCCATGCCACCAGCCGGGATTTGATCCATTGGGTGAAGGATGCGGACAACCCCTTCTCCCGGCCGGATCTGACCCGGTACGCAATCAGCGATTGGCGGGACGGCTTCCCGATCTGGAACGAGGCGGCAGGCGAATACTGGATGCTGGTCACGGCGTCGCTGCCGGGCGGCCCTGCTGGGCGGCGGGGGTGCCTTGCGCTCCTAACGTCGCCGGACCTGCGCCGGTGGGAGGCCAAGGCGCCGTTCTGGGCGCCCTGCCTGACCCGGCACATCGAATGCCCGGACCTGTTTGCGTGGAATGGCTGGTGGTACTTGATCTGGTCGGGCCATCGCACACCCGAAGGCGGTACTTTCTACCGCCGTTCCCGCTCCATCACCGGCCCTTGGGAGACGCCGCCCGTCGACACGTTCGACGGCTCAGCCTTCTATGCCGCCAAGACTGCGGGCGCCGGCGGCCGCCGCTTCCTCTTCGGCTGGACGGGGACCCGCAAGGGCGACACAGATGCCGGGGTGATGCAATGGGGCGGCCACGGCCTGGTCCGGGAGATATGGCAGGATGCCGACGGTTATCTGTGGCCCCGCTGCGTACCGGAGCGGCTGGCGCTGGGATCGCCCCTGCCGGCGCCGGTGTGGACGCCGCAATTGGGTCAGTGGAGCGGTGCCGCCGGCGGGCATGGCGCCGACCTCGCTGTTGCCCATCGCTGGGGACTCGCCTACGCCACGGCGCCGGCGCCGAGGAACTGCCTGCTCCGCTGCCGGTTTACGCCCGTCGGGCCGACCCAGCGGTTTGGTCTGTATCTCCGGACAGACGAGCAGCTGTGTGCGGGGTATCAGGTGACGGTGGAGCCCGGACGGAACCGGGTCAGCCTGACCGGCTTCGGCCCGCAGGATACGTCTCCGGTCCAGCCCATGATCCGTCCGCTCACCTGCACCCCCGGACAGAGCCATGAGCTTGCCGTTTTCGTGAGCGGCACCATCACCGAAGTCTTTGTGGACGGCCGGGTCGCACTGGCAAACCGCCTATACGATCATCGCGGACCGACTATCGGCCTGTTTGTGGAGGAGGGCGCCGGCATTTTCAGCGAGATCTGTCTGCGCGAACTGCCGGCCGAGACCTGGTAGGGGACGATGCCCCTGGCTGCGCAGGTGCCGCAGCCAGGGGCATCTTTATCTACTGCTGCTGCGTAGCCGTGATGAACGCCGGGGGCCCGTCGTTGTCATTGGCCCGGAAGAAAGCGACCAGATCCTCCGTCGGGCCGGGCTGATGCGCCATGCCCAGGTAGGTCACGAACTGGGCCGCCACGCCCAGCTCCTTGTACAACTGCTGGGTCCTGGCCCACCGGTCGGGCATCATCTTGGCGCCGATCAGTTCCCGGATCAGGCCCCCATCTTCCCGGGCAAACACGTCCGGATCCTGCACCCGGTCGTTGGTATCCCGCTCGCCCATGTGGATGAACTGCGCCACCCGCTGGTATTCGATCTCGTCGAAGCGAATGCCGGTAATATCGGTCAGGTCTGCGATGCCGACCGGGAAGCGCAGCCGCCGGCCCTGATAGGAGGCGGCGGGCAGGGTGACCACGCCGTCCACGGCGCCCGCGGCGACGGCCCGGACCACCTGCGGGTGGAGGATGGCGAACCGGTTGACGAAGTGCCCGATATCGGCATAGCCGTGCATGAAGACCTTCTCTTCCGTCTCGATGCCATGATGGGCGAGGATCTTACGGGCATCTTCGATCATGGCCAGCAGCTGCAGGTCGACCCGCCGGAGCGGACCGGTCGGCACCAGCAGCGTCTCCCGGCTCAGATCGTGCGTGGCCGGGCCGTGCACAACCCGCGGGAAGACGGGCACCAGCACGGGCAGCTTGAGCTCACCGGCGATGGTGGTGCTGAGCCGTTTCGGTGTCAGCTGCGCCCGGGATCGTTCAATGTGATGGAGCAGGTCGTCCGAGATGGCTGTGCTGTTGGGTTCGACCAGTAGCCGGGTCTTCTCGCCCCGCGGCATCTCCTTGGGTAGGTAAAGGAAATACGGGTAGTAGAAGCCCATGGCAGGCGCCGCGGGCACCTCAACAGACAGGCCGTCCACCAGGGTCGGATAGCCCTCCGCCGGCATGGGCAGGTCCTCCCGCCGCCCGTCCTTGAGGAAGACCCGCACGGTAAACTGGCTGCCCCGCTCGTACGGGAAGGCCGGCGACAGTCCCAGCCGGCTGCCTGCCCGTTCGACCGACACGGGACGGAACTGCTGACCGTCCAAGATCGCCACGCCGTCCACATCGGCGGCGTTGACTCCCTCGGGCAGGTCGAGTTTCCAGGTCGTCTTCAGGGGAACGGCCGTGGCGTCCTTGAACTGGGGGGTTGGGGCTCTCACGCAGCCGGAGACCACCAAGGCAACGCCGAGGAGCAGCAGCATGATATGGCGCTTCATTTGGCTGTTCCTCCGTTCTCGTTCATCCGCACCCGGAAGAAGTCGATCAGATCCGCCACGTCAGGGGCGTCCGGGTAGGTGGCGAACCGGATGGGCAGTTCCATCTCCAGGGCGATCTGCTGGGTCTTGCGCCAGCGGTCAGGCTGCAACTGGGCGCCCAGTACCGCCGATATCAGGTCGGCGTCCTGCTGTTCGAAAGCGTGGCCGTCCCGCATGAAATCCTTGGTATCTTTCTCGCTCAGGTAGACGAACCGGGCAACCTGCCGGTACGCCTCCGGCCGGAAGGCAATGCCCCCGACTTCCTGCAAGTCGGCGATGCCGATCGGATACCGCAGGGTCCTGCCCTGGTAATCCGCCAGGGGCAGGGTGATCATGCCGGACGTGCCGCCGCAGGCCACCGCGGCGACCAGGTCCGGGTGCAGCAGGGCGAACCGGTCGGCGAAGAGTCCGGCAGCCGCCGTACCGCTGACGAAGACCTGCTTCTCCGTCTGGATGTCGCTCTGGGCGAGCATCTGACGGGCGTCGTCGACCATCGCAATCACCTGCTCGTCCACCCGGACGAAGGGCGCCTGCTTCACCTGCAGGGTCGCCCGGCTGAGCGTCTGCAGGTACAGGCCCGCCGGTGAGGTGGGATACGGGACGGCCGGCGCCAGAACGATCAGGTTGAGCGCATCGGCGACCAGGCGGGCCTGGGTGCTGGGCTGCACGAGGTTCCAGGCGAAGCCGGCATGGTACTCGGCACTGTCCGACAGGGCGCCCCGGGAGTCGTTCGGTGCGATCAGGAAGCGATACGCTCCGCCCGGCTTCACACCCGGCGGTACATACAGGTAGTAGTCGAAATGAAAACCCTTTGCCGGATTTGCGGCCACATCCTGAATGCGGCCCGGCTCCACACGGACGTAGGACTCCGTTGTGAAGCTGCCTTCATACCGTTTCCCGCCAGCGGCGAAGAGCCGGAGGGTATATGTGCCGTTGCGCTCGTAAGCGCTGGCGGGAGCGATGATCACCTGCCGGTCCTTCAGTTCGGCCCCGACCGCAACAAACTCGTTCCCCTGCAGCACGGCGACGCCTTCGATTTGGTCGGCCGTCAGGCCCTCGGGCAGGGGGAACGTGAATGGCTTGTCGCGGGGGACATTCGATACGGCGGTAAGGGCGGTGGTCGGAGCCGCTTCCATGGGTTTTGCGGCCGCGGGCGGCGCCTCTTCTTTTGCGCAGCCGGTGCTCAGCAGCAGGGCGATGGCCGACAGAGCGATCACGAATCCTGCGCGCAACGTGTCTCACCTCCTGATTTCTCGCTCGATTTGCCAGGAAGACTCACACTTATGTAGAACCCATTAGCCGGGTGGATCACGCTAGATACAGACAAGGAGGGAGATCACATGGCCCATCTGCTACCGCCCTTGCCATACCCTTACACGGCCCTGGAACCGCACATCGATGAGGCGACACTCCATTTTCATCATGACAAGCACCACGCTGCATATGTCAATAACCTCAACGTGACCCTTGAGCAGCATGTGATGCTCAAGGAGATGGAGATCGAACCGCTGCTCCGAAAGATTGAGGAAGTCCCCGAATCGATCCGCACAGCCGTCCGGAATCACGGCGGCCAGCATCATGCCCACAGCCTCTATTTCGAGGTGATGACTCCGGGTGGGGCAAGCAGGCCCCACGGCGCCCTGGCGGACGCCATCATGCAGGACTTCAGCGGGTTTGAGGCCTTCAAGGACCAGTTCGCAAAGGCCGGTGCCACCCGGTTCGGCAGCGGGTGGGCGTGGCTCGTGGTGACGGGGGAAAAGACTCTGGCGGTCTACAGCACGCCGAACGGGGAGAACCCGCTGTTTGTCGGCGATACACCGCTGCTGACCATGGACGTTTGGGAGCATGCCTACTACCTGAAATACCAAAACCGGCGGGCCGACTACATCACGGCGTTCATGGGCCTGATCAACTGGGAGATCGTCGGGGAGAAGTACGAAGCAGCCTTTACAAAGTAAGACGTGAAAGAGAGACCGCCGTTCAGGCGATCTCTCTTTTTTCACGCAGTTTCTTGATTTATCCGCGGACCAACCACCCGGGTGACCCAGAGGTAAGCGGCCAGGTAGATCAATCCGGTCATCAGGAAGACGCCGCGGGCGTTGACAAACGAGGCGATATACCCGCCCAGGAGCGGCCCGACAATGGAGCCGAGCGAGCCGGCCGATTGGTTCAGACCGAAGGCCCGGCCGCGCAGGTCACGGGGGACGGCGGTCGCCAGGAGCGCAGCTACGCCGGGGGCGATGGCGGCACCGGAGACGCCCGATATCAGCCGAACGGCGCCCATCTGCCAGGGGGACTGTACGAACGTTTGCAGGAGATACAGTATACCCGATCCCATCAGGCCAATGGAGACCGTCTTCGCAAACCCCTGCTTCTCGCCGCGTTTGGCCCAGTATGGCGCCAGGAATATGAAGGCGACACCGGGCAGAGCGAAGAGGAGGCCGGAGAGCCAACTGGGCGCATCGGCGCCGGCAATCTCGCGGACAAAGGGCACGAGGACGGGCTCCAGGGCGATAATGGCGCCGTTATGCGCTGCAGTAATCAGGACGATGGCCAGCAGCACCTTGTGTGAGGCAGCGGCCTTCAGGTCTTGCACAATACTCGCCTTGCCCGACGTGGGCGGCGAGAACTGCTCCTTCACCGTCAGCAGGACGAGGGTGGTGGCCCCGGCTGCCAGGGCGGCAGATACCCAGGCGGACCCGCGAATGCCCACAACGTCTGCGGCGATGCCCCCGATGACGGGCCCGATGATCGACCCCGTCGGCCACGCAGTTTGGATGAGCCCGAGGGCCCGGCCCACGTGCTCTTGGGGCGTGGAGACGCCTACCAGGGCGATGGCCATGGGCACGAAGCCCGTCAGCAGACCGATCATCATGCGGACGCCCAGCAAGCCGTACGGACCTGTAACCAGGGCCATGAGGACGTAACCGAGCGTCAGGAAGAATCCCGCCCGCAGCATCATCATCCGCCGGCCGTACCGGTCGCCTACGGCGCCCCAGATGGGTGACATCACCATGGAGCAGAGGGCGGAGGACGAGATGATGATGCCCGACCAGAACTCGGCAGCGTGCTCGACGCCCAGTTGAACGAGGTAATCCGGGGTAAATGGCATGATCATGGTCCAACAGATGGACGCGATGAAAACGGCAAGCCACAGGACGTAAATATTCTTTTTCCACTGTTCCAAGCCGCCGGCCCTCCCTTACTTTACACCATTAATACTTGGCGCTGTAAAGGAGAATCCCTGCTTGGGTAGCTCACCGCGTTAGGAACGGGTCTGGGAAGGGTCTGGGAAGGGTCGCCGGAGGGTCTGGGGAGGGTCTGGGAAGGGTCGCCGGAGGGTCTGGGGAGGGTCTGGGAAGGGTCTGGGAAGGGTCTGGGAAGGGTCTGGGAAGGGTCTGAGGAGGGTCTGAGGAGGGTCTGGGAAGGGTCTGCGAAGGGTCTGAAGAGGGTCTGGGAAGGGTCTGAGAAGGGTCTGAGAAGGGTCTGAAGAGGGTCTGAAGAGGGTCTGAGGAGGGTCTAAGGAGGGTCTGAGGAGGGTCTGAGGAGGGTCTGAGGAGGGTCTGGGAAGGCTCTGGGGGAGAATGTGCCCAGGCTTCGCGCTGAGTTCAATTCCACAGTAGTAAGTCGCGGAACTCTAAATTATTCGAATTTACTTGCAGTGACGATTCAGATGTGGTAACATCTGACTCAAATCAACGCCATTCCCAATAAAGGGCGTTGGAGAGAGTGGGGGATCCCATGCGAAAGAAGTCGGACGACCAGAACCCGCAGCAGGATTCCGGTCTTGCTGCCGCAAACAACGTTCCGGAACCCGAGGGCAAGGGCCAGCCGGAGATTCGCACCAACCAAAACTCCAACCGTTTTGTCATGAAGCGCTACCAGTACCGACCGGGCGGATGGGGGCAGGGAGGGACGCTTGAATGCTTTGCGTCCACCGACTGGGCCCTCACCGAACTGGCCGGCCTGCGAGATGTGCCCACCAACCCGAACTCCGGCGAGGTGGACAAAGTACAGGCCGCACGCAAAGGAAAGGAAACGCGCATCTATATCTACCCGACGCACCCCGAAGACGCCAATGGGATCGAGGTCAAGCGGTCACATGGCCAGATGAGGCTGAACATGTTTCTTTTCCTGGCAAAGGAGAATCTGCTGGTGCCAATGGGCAAGCGTGAGCGCTACGAACTGACCATGGTGACCGGGCCCGAGAGCCCGGTGGGTCCGGCGCTCATGCTGGACTTCTCCAAGCCGATGGAGACAAAGCTCATCAAGAAGCGCAAGTCGAAGAAGGCCAGTAAGTCGAAGCCGGACGGTCAAACAAAGCCGGACGGTCAAACAAAGCCGGACGGTCAAACGGAGCCGGAGGGTCAAGAAGAGCAGAGCGATCAGTAGCCCACAGACATCAGGCCCTTCGCATGTGGCGAGGGGCCTTTTCCGTATCTTTCGATGAGCGGAAGGGTTCTGCCGTGAAAACCGAGAAGATTGCCCCTGCATTCCATTAAGGGGCGGTTTTTGATGTATGACGTAGAGCGGCTGATCGCCCACGACCCTGGCGGAAGGGGCGTCGCGGCGCTGCTGGTTCCCGGTGACCTCGACCGCGCAGCCCGCGCTCTGGCGGCAGCCAGCCGGGTACTGATCATCACCGGCTTCAGCGTCGGGCCCCAGGGCGTGGCCGAGACGGATGGTCCGCCCGGGGCGCTCTTCCTGGGCAGGGCCATGGAGCACCTGGGAAAGCGCGTCGTCTTTGCGACGCACCGCCTGTGTGCGCCGGTAATGGCCGCGGGGTTAGCGCACCTGCCGCTCAAAGCGCCCCTGGAAGTGCTCGACCGGTCGCAGTCGCCTGCCCCGTTGCTGGACCAGTATGAAATCGACCTGGTCGTCTCCATTGAACTGCCGGGGCGCGCAGCCGACGGCCAGTACTACAACATGCGCGGCATCCCCATCACGGAGCGGACGGCGCCCCTCGACGAGCTGCTGCTGCTGGCGGCCAGCCGGTCGATTCCGACCATCGGCGTCGGCGACGGCGGCAACGAGGCGGGGATGGGCAAGGTCGCCGTGCAGGTGCATCAGGCCGTAAAGGGCGGCGACAAGATCGCGTCGGTCGTGCCGGCCGATTACCTCATTTCTGCCGGCACTTCCAACTGGGGCGCATACGGCATGCTGGCCGCGCTTGATCCGACCCTGCTGCCGGAACCGGAAGAGGAGGTCCGGCTGCTGACGGCCCTGGTGGTGGCGGGCGCCCTGGATGGTGTGCGGCTGGAGGCCGCCGCGACGGTGGACGGCCTGGCGCAGGATGACTATCTCCAGATTCTCCGCGAACTCAGAGGGAGGGAACGTTAATGTACAAGACTGCTCAAGAAGTCTGGCAGGCCTGCCGGGAAGGCGTGTGGAGGCGCCCCACTGCAGGTCTGGCACCGGGATTCGCCCAGGCCAACCTCGTGATTCTGCCCAAGGATGACGCCTTCGACTTTCTGCGGCTGGCCCAGCGCAACCCCAAGCCCATGCCCGTGCTGGAAGTGTTGGAGCCCGGCGATCCGGAGCCGAAACTGACGGCGCCGGGCGCCGACCTGCGCACAGATCTGCCAAAGTACCGGGTGTACAAGAACGGTGAGCTTGTGGGGGAGCGGGACGAAATCCGGGATCTCTGGCGCAGCGACCTGGTGGCGTTCCTGATCGGCTGCAGCTTTACGTTCGAGAAGTCGCTGATCGACGCTGGGCTGCCGGTCCGGCATATCGATTGCGGGTGTAACGTGCCGATGTACCGCACCAACCGGATGTGCGTGCCGGCGGGACGTTTCAGCGGCCCCATGGTCGTCTCCATGCGGCCCATTCCCGCCCATTTGGTGCCCAAAGCGGTGACCGTGACCGCCCGGTATCCGGCAGTACACGGGGCGCCCGTCCATATCGGGGCACCAGAGGCGCTGGGCATTGCTGACCTGGGGCGGCCCGACTGGGGTGATCCTGTGCCGGTCAACCCCGGCGAAGTGCCGGTCTTCTGGGCCTGCGGCGTGACGCCCCAGGCGGTGGCGATCCAATCAAAGCCGGAGTTCATGATTACGCATGCGCCGGGGTATATGTTCATCACGGCGATGCTTGACGAGCAGGTGGCGAGCAGTTAGGGGGGCGCACGCCCCCCTTTTTCTCAGAATCAGTGTTGACAGACCAATCTGTCCCATGCTAGACTCCGCATCAAGCACCTGGAAGACCAGGAAGGAGTGAGCAGCGTGACCAAGCGGTTTGACAGCAGGCATCCATACTTGTCGGGCAGCCGTCAACTCCACGCGCTCCTCTGCACCGCGCGCGGCCCATGCCGTCGCATGGACTTACCATGCGTCTGAACGGCATAGGTCCCGTCTGCGGTGCCTGACCGGCGAATGCTGCCGGCAGTGCACCGCTTTTCTTTTGCCCAACAACCAAGCAAGGGAGTGTGGCGGAGGCCATCCGGGCGTATGGTGTAGAGCTGCGGGGCGCTGGCGCCGACGAGAGCCCGGTCGTCTACCGCAAACTGCAGGACGTGCTGGACGCCCACGCCGGGACCCTTGACGTGCTGCACGTGCTGCGGCCCATCGGGGTGGCCATGGCGGGCGGCGACGTCCACGACTCGTATAAGGATGAAACGGACAGAGGAGGGAGACCGTGTTCCTGACCATCTCCACGACCTACGAACCCGCCACCGATCTAGGCTACCTGCTCATGAAGCATCCCGGCCGCGCCCAGACTTTTTCCCTCACCTTTGGGCAGGCGCACGTCGTTTACCCGGAAGCGGAGGCTCACCGCTGCACCTGCGCCCTGATTCTGGACGTCGACCCCGTGGGTCTGGTCCGGGGCAAATCGGCGCTGATCGAACACTACGTCAATGACCGGCCGTACGCGGCTTCTTCGTTCCTGTCGGTCGCCATCGCTGAGGTCTTCGGCACGGCCATGGCCGGCCGGTCCAAGGACCGGCCCGAACTGGCGGCCACCCCGATTCCCCTGGAGGCCACCATCGCGGTGCTGCCCTGCCGCGGCGGCGAGGCCATACTCCACCGGCTGTTTGCGCCGCTGGGCTACCAGATCACAACGCAGCGCATACCTCTAGACCCGGCCTTTCCGGACTGGGGGGAGAGCCCGTACCACTCAGTCACGCTCTCAGCCACCGTCCGGCTCTGCGACCTGCTCCGCCACCTCTACGTGCTGATCCCCGTGCTGGACAACGAGAAGCACTACTGGGTCGGCGATGCCGAAGTAGAGAAGCTGCTGCGGGCTGGCGAGGGCTGGCTGGCGGAGCACCCGGAAAAGGTGCTGATCACCGCCCGTTACCTCAAGTACCGGTCCGGGCTGGCCCGGGAGGCGCTGGCCCGGCTGGTGCCCGAGGAGCAGTCCGAGGACGACGAAGAACAGCCCGAAAGCGAGAAGCGGGTCAGCCTTCACCAGCAGCGGCTGGAAGCCGTGCTGGAGGAACTGAAAGCCTGCGGGGCCAAACGGGTGCTGGACCTGGGCTGCGGCGAGGGCCGGCTGCTGAAGCTGCTGCTTGCCGAGCCTCAGTTCGAGCAAGTCCTGGGCATGGACGTTTCGCTGCGGGCCCTGGAGCGGGCCGCCGGGCGCCTCAAGCTCGACCGGCTCTCCCGGGCGCAGCAGCGGAGGGTTGACCTGATCCACGGTTCGCTGATCTACCGCGACAGCCGCCTGAATGGATACGACGCGGCCGCAGTAGTGGAAGTGATCGAGCACCTCGAACCCGACCGCCTGCCCCACTTCGAGCGGGTGCTCTTCGAGTTCGCCCGGCCCGGGGTGGTCGTGCTGACCACGCCCAACCGGGAGTACAACGTCAAGTACGACAGCCTGGCCGAAGGCGATTTCCGGCACGGGGACCACCGGTTCGAATGGACCCGCTCCGAACTTGCCGCCTGGGCAGGGGCAGTAGCCGCCAAGCACGGCTACAGGGCCATCATCAAGCCCATCGGCGAGGAAGACCAGGATGTGGGCGCCCCCAGCCAGATGGCCGTCTTTACTGCTGAAGAAGGAGGGGATTCCCCTGAAGCTCAGGATTCCTGAACTCGCGCTAGTGGTGCTGATGGGCCCCTCCGGCTCCGGCAAGTCGACCTTTGCCGCCCGGCACTTCCTGCCGACGGAGATCATCAGTTCCGACCGCTGCCGGGCCCTGGTCAGTGACGATGAGAACAACCAGGCTGCCACGAAGGATGCCTTCGACGTCCTGCACTTCATTGCCGCCAAGCGGCTGGCCGCGGGGCGCCTGACGGTCATCGACGCGACAAACGTCCAGCCCGAAGCCCGTAAGCCCCTCATCGCCCTGGCGAAGCAGTACCATGTCCTGCCCGTGGCCATCGTGCTGAATCTCCCTGAACAGCTCTGCCGGGAGCGGAACCGGCAGCGGAGCGACCGGGAGTTCAAGCCGCACGTGATCCACCGGCAGAGCGTGGAGCTGCGGCAGTCGCTGCGCTCCCTCCACAAAGAAGGCTTCAACAGCGTCAGCACCATTGGCGGCGCCGATGACGTGGAAGAAGTGGAACGGACGCCACTTTACAACAATCTCAAGCACGAAAACGGTCCGTTCGACATCATCGGCGACGTCCACGGCTGCTACGGTGAACTGACCGAACTGCTGCACCGCTTGGGCTGGCAGGTGGCGGGCGAAGGCTATACCGCCACGCCCCCCGCAGGACGCAAAGCAATCTTCCTGGGCGACCTTGTCGACCGGGGGCCTGACGCGCCGGGCGTCCTGAAGCTGGTGATGAACCTGGTAGCCGCCGGCCATGCCTTCTGCGTGCCGGGCAACCACGATGACAAACTGCTCCGGACGCTGCAGGGCAAGCGGACGCAGGTGGCGCACGGTCTGGCCGAGACGCTGACGCAGCTCGAAGCCGAGGGCGCCCAGTTCCGGGAGAAGCTCATGCAGTTCCTGGACCGCCTCGTCAGCCACTACGTGCTGGACGGCGGGCGTCTGGTCGTCGCCCACGCCGGCCTGCCCGAAGAGATGCACGGCCGGGCTTCCGGCGCCGTCCGGTCCTTCGCTCTCTTCGGCGAGACGACCGGCGAGGCCGACGAATACGGCCTGCCCGTGCGGCTCAACTGGGCGGCTTCATACCGGGGCCGTGCGACCGTGGTCTACGGCCACTCCCCGGTGCCCGAACCCCAGTGGCTGAACGGGACGATCAATATCGACACAGGCTGCGCCTTCGGCGGCGCCCTGACGGCGTTGCGCTACCCCGAACGGGAACTTGTCTCCGTGGAAGCCGCCCGGGTCTACTGCGAACCCGCCCGGCCCCTGAAGTCGGCCACTCCGGCAGCCCTCACCGCCCAACAGGCGCATGACGACGTGCTCGACATCGATGACCTCGATGGGCGGCGCACGATCATCACGCGGCTGCACGGCAATGTGGTGATTCCGGAGGAGAACGCCCGGGCGGCCCTGGAGGCGATGAGCCGGTTCGCCGTGAACCCCAAGTGGCTGATCTACCTGCCCCCGACCATGTCGCCCACGCAGACCTCCGACCAACCAGACCTGCTGGAACACCCCAAGGAAGCGTTCACCTACTTCCGGCAAAACGGAGTGGAGCGGGTCGTCTGTCAGGAGAAACACATGGGCTCCCGGGCAGTGCTGGTGCTCGGGCGCGACGAAGACGCCATCCGGCGGCGGTTCGGCATCGCAGGAGAGGGCACCGGCATCTGCTACACCCGGACGGGGCGCCGGTTCTTTGCCGACCGGCCCCTGGAGACGGCCGTCATTGACCGGACCCGGGCGGCCATCACCGCCGCGGGCCTCTGGGAGAAGCTGAACTCGGATTGGGTCTGCCTGGACGCCGAACTGATGCCCTGGTCTGCCAAGGCCCGCGACCTGCTGCTGCGGCAATACGCAGCCGTGGGCGCCGCCGGCCGCGCCGGCATGGCTGCGGCCGCGGCGGCGCTGGCGCAGGCGGGCGCCCGGGGCCTGGACACCACGGAACTGCAGGCCCGGTTTGCCGGCCGGGCGGCGCATCTGACCAGCTACGTGGAGGCGTACCAGCGGTACTGCTGGAACGTCGCAACGGTCGCTGACCTGAAGCTGGCGCCGTTCCACCTGCTGGCATCCGAAGGCGCCGTGCATATCGACAAGGATCATCTCTGGCATATGGAGACGCTCGCCGAGCTTTGCCGGGCCGATGCCACGGGGCTGCTGACGCCGACGCCGCATCGGGTGGTGGATCTCAATGACGATACGAGCGATGCCGTCCGGTGGTGGGAAGAACTGACCGCCCGCGGCGGCGAAGGCATGGTGGTCAAGCCGCTCAGCTTCACCGTGCGCAACTCCCACGGCACCCTGGTCCAGCCCGCCGTCAAGTGCCGGGGCCGGGAGTACCTGCGCATCATCTACGGCCCCGAGTACACGGCGCCCGGTCAGATTGACCGGCTGCGGTCCCGGGGGCTCTCCACAAAGCGGAGCCTCGCCCTGCGGGAGTTTGCCCTCGGCGTCGAGGCGCTGGAGCGGTTCGTCGCCCGGGAGCCTCTGCGGCGTATCCACGAGTGCGTCTTCGGGGTGCTGGCCCTGGAGAGCGAAGCGGTCGACCCCCGGCTGTAGGAGCACAAAAAGGGAGCAGGGTCATGCTGTGACCCTGCTCCGTGCTACTTCAGCCTTTGGACGAACCCTGCCGGGTTGAGAATGCGCAGCCCCTTTTGGTTCATCGTGGCTGTGTCAAGCATCAACGAGTACATCTGCTGCGGGGTCGCGTTCGGATTGACCTGCAGCCCCAGTGCCGCGAGCCCGGCCAGGTAGGGCGCCACCCAGCTGGCGCCGCCCTTCGCCCAGTATGCATAGGCCGTATCGGATTCGTTGTCCGCCGTGGTTCGGGCATACCCGGGCACCAGCAGCCGATACCCGGTACCGGGGTAGTTATCCGGGTTATTGCGGTCCTTTTCCGGAATCGCCCCGGTCAGGTCGTAGGGGACGGCAAAGGCCACAGAGCAGTGAATGACAGCGATCCCCTGGCTTTCCGCCGTTCGGATCATCTTTTCCCACCGGGCAATCTCCTCTCGCCCCGTTATTTGCTCGTTGTATCCGTCGGAGATGGAAATCACCCGAATTCGCTCCACCGGCGGTAGTACGGCGTTGCGCGCCAGCAACTGCTCCATCGCCACTTCGTAGTTGGACAGGTTCTCGCCATTATCGGGCACCGCGAAGTAGTAGAGAGTTGCTCCCGGGGCCACGCCGATGCTCTGCCCCGCCAAAATGGAGGCCGTGGCAGCTCCGTGGAAGTGGAACGTCCCGTTCTTGGGGTCATTCGGGAAGACCTCGAGGTAATGAATCCGCTCGGCAAACTCCTGGTGAGTCTGTCGGATGGGTTTGTCGAAGACCGCCACGGCAACCCCCCGACCGTCGATCCCTTGCCCATGTAGCGCCCGCAGCCCCAGTCCCGGATCAATTCCCCAGGAGAGGGCCCGGCCCGGGTCATAGCCAGCCGGCAGTTTTTTCGCGTCCGGCCAGCGCGTCCCGGTGTCATAGGTAAGGTCATACATGCGCTCGAGAGAGACGTGCGAGAAATCCTTGCCCTGCAGGTCCTGTCCCTTGGCACCCAGAATCGCCTGCTTCGCTACTGCCATATCGCCGTCGCTGACCAAATCCGGCAGTGCTGCCCAAATCCCCGGCTTGGCGGACGGTGGGGCAGGCTGGGTCGACGGTGTGGCCGGTTCGGGCTGAAGGGCAGAGCATCCCGTAACGACCAGGAGCATGAGACAGAGCGGGAGCCAGTGCCGACACTTGTACATGCAAACACCTCCCGGGAGATTGCCACATAGTTAGACAATCTCCCGGGAGGATTTGTTACAGCTTGCCTATAGGCGCCTGATGGGCAGGAACAGGTCGAGTTGAAGATGGTCGTGCGGCGTGGCCGACTTCCCCGGTGAAGTGGTCTCTTCCAGCCACCGGCCGCCCCGTTCCCAAGCGTACTCCTTGCTCTCGTTAATGTAGTGCCACAGCGCCTGCCACCGCTCCTCGATCTCATACACATAGGTCGAAGTCACGGCATAGAGCCCGCCGGCAGAACGCTTGATCTGAACGGGCGCCGGTGCCTCAGTGCCCTCCGGCACGTTGATCCAGACCTCGTAGCCGTGCTCGGGCCGCCCATAGGCGGGCTCGGGGTTGTTGAACCCGAAGAACCGGGTCGTGGGCAGGTCGGTCAATCCCTGCTCGCCGGCCCACTTGAGCATGACCGCCCAGGCACGGGCATAGCCGGAACCTCCTTTTTGATAGGGCGCCGCTCCACGGGCAATTCGCCCGTCTCCTGGAGCAGCCGCAGTCCGCCCGCTGTGTCGAATCCCTTCTCCCCAAGTAGCCTCAAGAAGGAATCGACCACGCCGCGCAACCGGCAGATCGAGCTTCCGCAGCAGCAGGATCTGCTCCAGACGGTCGACGGCGGCCGAATGCTTTGCAGCGGGCCATCTCCTCGTAATAGCGGAGCGTCCTGCCCGTTACGTTGTAGCGATCCGCCACGTCGCCGATCTTGTGCAGAGCGTTCATGGGCTGTACCCCTCTCCCGGTGTGAAAGCGCTTCACGAATATGATGGTACCAGTTTCCGTAACGGAAAGGTCAAGTGCATTTTTTGTGGAATTCACACACCCGAGATGTTGCACCATCGAGGGGGTCTTGCTGTTGGTGATTTTCGGATACGTCCTAGCAGGATTGCTGCTGCTCTGGGTGGGGCTGACCTACACCAAACTGGCTATTCCCGGCGGGTTCTACGTCCTCACACTCAAAATCGCCTCCACTGCACTGTCACCCATCGTTGCATTCAGCGCGCTGGTGGCTGCGGCCGTGGCGGGTCACGTCATCCTTACAATCACCTACGTACTGATCTTGCTGATGGCCATCCTCCCCGTGGTCATGATTGCGATGGCCAAACCGGTCACCAGTGACTCCTTTCCCTCCGGGGAAGGTACATACATGCTGCGCCGCCTCTGGGGCCTCTGGATGAGCCCCGTTCCCGAGCCCCGCTGCAAGCGGGACCTCCCGTTCTGGACGCCGCCGGAAGGCGGCGGTCAGCTTTTGTGCGACATCTGGTCGCCCCCGTCAGGGATTGCGCCGTCCGGGCTGGCCTTCATCTACTTTCACGGCAGCGGCTGGGTGATGCTGGACAAGGACGTGCAGACCCGCCCCTTCTTCCGGCGCCTGGCTGCCCAGGGGCACGTCGTGATGGACGTGGCCTACCGGCTCTATCCGGATACCGATATGGCAGGCATGGTAGGAGACGTGCGCCGGGCCGTGGCCTGGATGCGGGCGCATGCGGCGGAATACGGGGTCCATCCGGACCGGATTGTGATCGGCGGCGGCTCCGCAGGGGGGCATCTGTCGCTGCTGGCAGCCTTCACCGACGGCAATCCGCACCTGACCCCGGCCGATGTGCGCAATCTGGACACGTCCGTGGCGGGCGTAGTCTCGGTGTACGGCCCGGTCGACCTGCGGACCTGCTACGCGCAGAGGCACGTGGACAAGTCGGCGGAGCTGATGAAGGACCCGCCGAAGGACTGGAACGCCCCGTTGCCGCCCCTGGTTCAGAAGCTATTCGGGCAGACGGTGGCGCGCTGGAAGTTCAACAAGGCGATGGCCGCCGGCCGGCTCGACTGGATATTGGGCGGAAAGCCCGGCGCCCTGCCTGACCAATACTCCCTCTTCTCGCCCGTCGAGCATTTTCACCCCGACTGCCCGCCGGTGCTGATGATTCATGGTACCGATGACCTGGTCTCGCCGGCGGCGGATGTGGCCTGGCTGGGCAACCGCCTCCGGGAGATGGGCGTTCCCGCATCCACGCTGATCCTGCCGTACACCGACCACGCCTTTGATATGGTGCTGTTCAACCTTGGACCGGCGACCCGGGTCGCCATGTGGCACCTGGAGCGCTTCCTCATGGGCGTGGCCGAGCTGCCGGCTCGCCGGCTGCGCAAAGTTGCGGTCTCATAGGCGCGATGAAGGGCCGCCAGGCAGGCGGCCCTTCTCGACTAGCGGCAAGGCCTACACCAACCCACGCTCCCGGGCCACCCGTGCAAACTGCGGCAAAAAGGCGATGTTCTCCCGGATGATATCATCCAGCAGCTTCTGGGCCACCTCGGCGGACGGCACCAGGGGGCTCATCACCAGGGCCTGCAGGGCGGTGCCATAATCGCCGGTCACGCCCGCCGCCACCGTTAGCTCTTCGTACGCCTTGACCAGCTGCACCAGCCCCCGGACCTGCACCGGCAGGCTTCCTACGTTCAGGGGCTTCGGCCCCGTCCGGGTGATGACGCTGCTCACTTCCACGGCGACATGGTCGGGCAGGTCGGCGATGGCCCCGTTGTTGCGGGTATTGACGGGCTGGACGTCGCACTTGTTGTTGTAGATCGAAGAGATCAGATTGCAGGCGGCGTCGCTGTAGTAGGCACCGCCGCGCTTTTCCAACTGGGGCGGTTTGATGGCGAGGTTGGGGTCCTTGTACAGCTCAAACAGCTCGGCCTCCACCCGTTTGACCACTTCCGCCCGGGTCCCGTGCGTCCTGGCCGCTTCCGTCTCTTCAGCGAGCATCTGATCCATCTGATAGAAGTAGCGGTGGTACGGACAGGGGAGGAGCCCCAGCGATCTGATGAAGTCCGGCTCCCAGCCCAGGTCGGCGATATTGCGCATCGTCATGGAGCCGCCGCCGGCCAGAGTCTCGATCACATCGCGGGTGATCTCGTTGCCGTCCAGGTAAACGTGCAGGCCGTAGACCATATGATTGAGGCCCGCAAAATCGACTTCCACCCGCCGCAAATCGACGTCCAGAAACCGGGCGACGCCCATTTTCATGCCGATGGGCACGTTGCAGAGGCCCATGGTCTTCGTTTTCGTATGGCCCAAGATGGTCTCGGTCAGGATGCCCGTCGGGTTGGTGAAGTTGATCAGCCACGCATCGGGGCAGAGTTCCTCCATCTCCCGGCAGATATCCAAAATGACAGGAATGGTGCGCAGGGCCTTGGCGAAACCGCCGGGGCCCGTCGTCTCCTGCCCAATGACGCCGTAGCGCAGGGGAATCCGCTCATCGCGCGCCCGGGCCTCCAGCAGTCCCACCCGGAACTGGGTGGTGACGAAATCGGCGCCGGGCAGGGCCGCCCGCCGGTCCAGCGTCAGGTGAATCTCGATATCCAGCCCGGCCTTCTTCACCATGCGGCGGGCCAGCGCGCCGACAATCTCCTGCTTCTCACGGCCTTCAGGAATGTCGACGAACCAGATCTCGCCGACCGGCAGTTCGGCCGCCCGTCTGATGAAACCCTCGACGATCTCCGGAGTGTAGCTGGAGCCGCCGCCGATGGTCACGATCTTTAGCCGCTTACCCATGGCGCATCCCCTTTCTGCTGCAGGTCACGGTAGCCTATGAGGGTAATTTCCCGGGCCTCCGCGGCCTCCCAGACTTCCGGAGCGGTGAGCGTCGCCAGCTCCTGCACCCGCTGCACGGCGTACGAGGAAGCAGCCAGCAGTTCGGGATCGAGCAGGGCTGGATGGCTCATGATCTCCACGGTCTCCCCGTCGGCGATTCCGTCGAAAATGGCGATCAGTCCAGCCACCCCGATGTTGCCCTGACCGTAGAACCGGTCCGTGAAGCGGGGGGCGCCCGCCGTGCCCCGCACCGGCACATTCAGTTCCCGGCCCAGATCCGTGACGATAGCCGTGACAGCCGGCACCAGCATATGGACGTGGTGGTGGCTGTCCAGGTGAGTAGGCTTCAGCCCCAGCTTCAAGAACGCATCGACCTGCGCCCGGAGCTCACGCTCCAGGTGATCCCGCCGGGCCGCCTCGGTGAGGACGGGCAGTTTGAGAAACCGGCCATCGGGTCCGGTCAGGCTGGGAACGTCCCCCGAGACGGGGCACCCGCCCGTCAGGGTCAAATGGATGCCGATCCCGAGCGTTGGGATCGGCCGCACAAGCTCAAGAGCGGCAACAGCGCCCGGCATGTTCATCATGACCGTGGCGCTGGTGACGACGCCCGTTTGGTGGGCCCTGATGATGCCCAGGCTGACGCCTTCGCTCAGGCCCAGGTCATCGGCATTGACGATCACACGTCTCATTTGCGCAGCTCCAGCATTTTGACCAGCCGTTCGATCAGGTTGAGTTCGGTCATCGAGGCCATCAGGTGATCCTGGCCGTGAACCAGCAGCAGGGTGATGGGAACGCCTTTGCCCGCCGCCTCGTTCTGGATCAGGGCCGTCTGCTGGGCATGGGCCCGGCTGATCTCTGCGGAAGCTTCCCGGAGCTTTTCGCCAGCAGCGGCGAAGTCACCCGCGAGCGCCAGGTCGAAGGCTTCGTAGGCGAGGGAACGGGCATTGCCGCTGTGAATGATAAGCTGCATCGTGCTCTGTTCCAGGTCCACCATGTTTGTCGATCTCCTTCGTGCGGCGGGGCGCCGCCCGGGGCGCCCCGCCCGCAGCACATGCTTTCTTTAGTGATGGGCCGGAACTTATGCGATCTTCTTGCCGAGCTTGGTGGCGTTGTCGGATTCCTCGCGGAGCTTCATCTTGTCAAAGGCGACGAAGAACGGGTAGTAGATGACCATGGAGACGGCCACGTTGATGACCTGCAGGATCACGGCCTTCCAGTCGCCGGTAGCTACCAGGGCGCCCATGATGACCGGGGAGGACCACGGTGCGACGGCGATGGTCTTGCCGACGAGGCCGGTGGCCATGGCGCCGTAGGTGACCAGGCACATGGCAACCGGGGCCAGGATGAATGGAATGAACAGCATCGCGTTGGCGATCATCGGGACGCCGAACAGGATGGGCTCGTTGATGTTAAACAGGGCCGGGCCTACACCAAGTTTGCCGATTGCCTTGAGCGATTCCGACTTGGCCCGCAGGATCATGAGCAGTGCCAGGCCGAGGGTGGCGCCGGCGCCGCCGATGTAGACGAAGATGTCAAGGAACGGGCCGGTGATGATGTTGGTCGGGAGTTGGCCGGCCGCAACAAGTTCCGCGTTCTTGGTCGCAGCTTCGAGGAAGAACGGGCCGAAGATCGTGAAGACGATGGTGCCGCCGTGAGCGCCCACGGCCCAGAGCAGGTGCAGGAGCACGACGGCCACGATGGCGCCGCCGAGGGAGCCGCCAACGACCTTGAGCGGGAGGAGGATGGTCTGGATCAAGTCATTGAAGGAGAGGGCCCACAGGACCTTCAGGCCGCCGCGGATCAAGGCGAAGACGATCAGGACGCCGAGGCCGGGCAGCAGGGCGGAGAATGCACGTCCGACTGCCGGGGGAACGCTGTCGGGAACCTTGATGACAATCTTCCGCTTGACGAACCAGTGCTGGATCTCGACGGCGAGGAGCGCAGTGATCATGGCGCTGAACAGATAGGCGGCGGTGTAGAAGGGCTGGCCCCAGGCGCCTTCGGTGATCTCCGGCGTCACCGTTACGAAGGCGGCGGCGGCCAGAGTGCCGGCGATGGTGCCGTCCATTTTGTAGTGCTGGGCCAGGTGGGAAGCGATGCTGAAGCAGGCGAGCAGGGCCAGGATGCCCATGGTGCCGTTCCAGATGGGCACGTCATAGAACTTGATCAGCTTGATGATGTACAGGTCGCCCCAGCCGGTGATGGGCAGGTTGTTGATGAGGACGGCGAACGAACCGATGATGATGAGCCCGGTGATTGCCAGGAGGCCGTCGCGCACGGCAGCCAGGTGCCGCTGCTCCGAGAGCTTGCCGCCAATGGGTGCCAGGTACTTCTCAATCCATGCCATGAATCCCTTCATGCCTCAATGCCCCCCATAAAAATGAGTTCACCGCATTAGAGCCAGGGCCTGGTCCAGAACCTTGGGGCCGTTTACCATTCCGTAGGCCATCATGTCAATGACTTCGATGGGTTTCCCCTTGGCATCCGCCACTTGTTTAAACTGAGCCCAGCGATACTTGACCTGGGGACCGATCAGGACGACGTCTGCTTCCGTAATCCGGGTCTCAAACTCGACGACGGGGATGGCTTCGATGGTCACTTCCAGCTGCCGCTCAAGGGCGGCTTTCTTCATTTTCTCGACGAGGAGGCTGGTCGACATGCCGGCGGAACAGCAGAGCAGGATCGTTTTCACGCTGCTTACACCCCCTTCGCTTCGCCGAAGTTGTTAGCCGCCAGTTGCCCAATGGCCGCCAGTGCCTCTGCCTCGTCCACGCCGTCAGCGTGAATCGCCACCCGTTCTCCGGCCTTGACTGCGAGGGAGAGGACGGACAGCAGGCTCTTGGCGCTGACTCTTCGGCCGCTCTTCTCCACCAGAATCTCCGCCTGAAAGCCCTTGGCGGTCTGAACGAGATTCGCAGCGGGGCGAGCGTGCAGGCCGACCGGTGAATTGACCGTCACTTCGAGCTGCTGCATCACGTTTCACCCCCTTCTGTTCGAGCCTCGAAAAGACGCAGGCACCTGACCATTGTTTAAAGCACGAACCGTGCCAACATGGTCAGGTGCCTGTGAGGCCTTCTCCTTCTAGGGGAGGAGGGTGTCTGAGACTGTGGTAGGAGAACCTAGACACTAGCAAGACACTTTATCGGGAATGAAGACACTGGAACAGTTTTGCCACGGAGGACGCGGAGGACACAGAGGACACGGAATTGGAACCACGCCGAAGGAGATGTTCCGTGCCCCCATTCCGTGTTTCCTGTGTATTCCGCGTCCTCCCTCTCCAATGTCCCATTTCCCATTTTCAGACTTCCACTACGTGGACCGGGTGATGATCTCATCCAACCGCTCGAGTTCCGGTGCAGTGAGCTGGACATGGAACATGGAGGTCATCTCGCGCAGGGCGCCCGGCAGCCAGGGGAGGCTACCTTTGTGAGGCGGCGCCTCGCCTGCGGGGCGGGGGTCGTCGCGCAGGCGGTCCTGGACCTTGCGCTCCAGCAGGCAGACCAGGTGCATGGTCAGGCCCACGCGCAGGGCGTCGTCAAGCGTGCGGCCCAGGTGCTGCTCAATCACCCGGAGCCCTTTGAGGACCACCGGCACCGTCGCAGCCGGGTTGGTGACTTTTAGGTGCTCTCCCAGAGACGTGGCAAGCTGGGCGAAGACCGACGAGGGGTCAGGCACCGCGGCCGGCGCGGGCGACTCGGCATCCCGCACGCCCGTGGTCTCCAGGGCCAGCTGGCGCAGCCGGCGGGTGCCCTGGCCCACCACAATCTCCTCGGTGCTGATGTACGGCACGCCCGGAATGCGGGGGTGAAACGGGCCGACGGCGGCGAGGAGCCGGTGGGAGCGGAGCAGGGTCTCGACCAGCCGGTTCCAGCCGGCCCCCGTCCCGATGCTGGCCGGAATCACATCGATCTTCTGGAGTTGCTGCCCCAGCGCTTCTCGCACGATGCGCGCCAGTGCGTGGGCGCTGCCGGCGCCGGTGAAGCAGAACGTGAGAATCACGTTGGGTAGACCGTGTGACGCGTCCCGGTCCAGCATGGATGATCGGGCGGCCAGCACGGCGTGGTACACCTGGTCGAGCGTGGCGCCGGGAACGCTGGCCTGGTGGACGGCTTCGACCACCAGGGGCGTGCTGACCATCCCGACGGTGCGGACCTGCAGGCCGGTGCGCTGGCTGACCGCCTCTCCCATCGCCTCCAGGGAGCCCATGTCCACCAGCAGGAGCAGCCCGCCTGGGAACTGGCCTTCCTGTGCCCGGGCGACGATCTGTTCCTGCACCCGCTCGGGTTCTTCGTCCAGCGGCATATCGATCGCGCAGACCAGAGTGACGTCCGTCAGGGCGCGGGCCACATCCGCCATGGCGGAGGCGACCCGCCCGTGGGCCAGGACCACAACGCCCACCTGTTCCAGGGAAGGCGAAGGGGTATCGGGCCGGAGCAGCATAGCCGTGAAGGCGATGTCGCTGGCGGGCAGCGAGCAGCCCAGGTCCCGCCCAATCAGGGTAATGATGCCCGCCGCCACCACGGTTTCGGGTGAGTCGTCGGCAGGCAGGTCGATCTGATACTCCGGGTTGCGTCCTTCCCGCACCCGCTCGGCGGACGCGTGAATATGTAGGGTCAGCGCATACAGTACCCGCTCGGGCAGGGCCCGCCCCAGCCGCTCTTCCGCCCACAGGAGCGCCCGCTCCACGGCCCGGAGGACCTGCTGGCCCACCAGCTTGGAGAGCTCCTGCCGCTGGGTCTGGTGGCGGTGGCGGACCTGGTCGACGAAGTCCTTGAAGTACTCCGCGATGTTGACGCGAATCACTTTCTCGGCGTCTGCGACCGAAAGGCCCTGCCGCTGCAGTTCGGCCATCTGCCGTTCAATCAGGCCATAGAAGGTGAGGGGGGCGTTCTCGGGGTCAGCATCGCTGATTGACCCGTTGGGCGGGCGCTTGGCGATGACCAGACGGCCGCCCGTGGCGTGCAGCATGTCCGCCACTTCCATGCTCCGGTGGCGGGCCGGGGGCACCATCCGATGGATGTGCTCCGGCAGATGGATCGGCGCCAGCTCCATGGGATCGCGCTTCTGGGTCAGGTAGCTCAGAAAGAGGCGGGCACAGGCAAGCTGGACGTCATTGCGCAGTTGGCCGATGTTGCCCAGGCACTCGTACTCCAGCAGCATGCGGAGCGTCTCCTGCGGCACGACGATGTCGACGCCGATTTTGGCGGCTTCGGCCCGCAGAAAGCGCCGGGTAAAGCGGAACCGCTCGTTCGCAGTCCGCTCTGCCAGGGCGGGCAGCGTAATGACCATGGGGATGCGCCGGGTGAAGGTACGCAGCAGGGCGGAGTCGATCTTCTCGGTGGTGGCGGCGATCAGCATCACGCGGGCGCTGCGCTCCTGTCCGGCCTCGCCGAGCCGCCGGTAGAGGCCTTTGTCGATCAGGCGGAAGAGCATCTCCTGCCCTTCGGCGGGCAGGCGGTGGACTTCGTCCAGGAAGAGGATGCCCCCGTCGGCCTGCTCCACCAGGCCTTCCCGATCCCGGTCGGCGCCGGTGTAGGCGCCCTTGGCGGCCCCGAAGAGGTGAGCCATGAGCAGCTGCGGGTTGGCGGCGTAGTCGGCGCAATTCAGAGTGACCAGCGGTGCGCCCGCCGGCAGGCGCCCGGAGGCGAGGCCGAAGGCGTGCATCTGCTCGGCCATCAGCGATTTGCCGACGCCTGTCGGGCCGACCAGCAGCGTGTGCAGCCCGTCGGGCGGGTAGAGCACGGCGGCCTTGGCCTGCTCAACCTGGCTGCGCAGGCTCTCCTGGGCGCCGATCAGATTGGCGAACGGATCGGCCGCGCCGGGCGCCTGGGCGGCAACCGCCGCAGCCGAAGCCGGCGGCTCGGCAGAGCCGTGCAGGCGGCGGTAGACTTCCCGATCCCAAAAGAGGACGGGCCGCCCGTTCAGCTTGATGACGTGGCCGTCCCGCCAGAGTTCGTTCAGGTCAGAGCTGACGTTGTGGCGCGCGGCGCCCATCAACTTGGCCAGTTCGGCCGCATCCAGGCCGCGCTGCAGTTGTTCACCGTAGCTGGCTAGCAACTGGCGGGTTCGATCGAGCCGTTTCAAGGGCATACCCCCCTCAGGGCTGCTGGACGCGGGAGCGGTAGAATACCGTGGCGCCGGCACGGATTTCGGAGGGGTCACACAGCAGCAGCAGTTCCCGGGCCAGGGCGTTGCATTCCGCCACGGAGACCGCCCGGATGATCTCCTTCACCGCCGGAATGGAGGGCGCGCTCATCGACCATTCGTCCAGGCCGAGCCCCAGCAGCAGGGGCGCCGCCACGGGGTCGGCGGCCATTTCGCCGCACATTCCGCACCACTTGCCCGCCGCGTGGGCCGCCTGGCAAATGTTGCGAATCAGGCGGAGCACCGCCGGGTGGAAAGGCTGGTACAGGTGTGAGACCCGCTCGTTCATCCGATCGACGGCCAGCGTGTACTGGATCAGATCGTTCGTCCCGATGCTGAAGAAGTCTACATGCGGGGCTAGGAGATCTGCGATCACCGCAGCGGCGGGAATCTCCACCATAATGCCCACTTCGGGCGTGCCGATGGTCGCTCCTTCAGCTGTCAGCTCCGCTCGGGCCTCTGCCAGCAGCGCGTTGGCGGCCTGCAGTTCCTGCAGGCTCTGGACCATGGGATACATGATCCGCAGCGTGCCGTGGGCGGCGGCGCGCAGCAGGGCCCGCAGCTGGGTCATGAACAGGTCCTTGCGCTCCAGGCAGAGCCGCAGGGCCCGCAGACCCAGGAAGGGGTTCGCCTCGGTGGGCAGGGGCAGCGCCTCCAGGTGCTTGTCACCGCCAATGTCCAGCGTCCGGATGATCACAGCGTGGGGAGCCATCGCCTCCAGGGCAGCCTTGTAGGCCTGATACTGCTCTTCTTCCGTGGGCAGGGTGGGACGGTCCATATAGAGGAATTCCGTCCGGAACAGGCCCACGCCCTGGGCGCCGTGCTTGAGCGCCGGTACCGCTTCGGCGGGGCGCCCGATGTTGGCCGCCAACTCCACCTTGTGCTGGTCGAGGGTGACCGGTGGCAGCTCAGCGAGGGTGGCCAGGAATTGCTGGCGCTTATCGTTGACGGCAGCGCACCGGTCGGCCTCGGTCAGCGCAGCGGGGTCAGGGTCGAGGGTCACTTCGCCGGCGGTGCCGTCCACGATGCACATATCCCCGTGCAGGGCCCGCTCCGAGATATTGCCCAGCCCTACTACCGCCGGGATGCCCAGCGTTTTCGCCATAATGACGGTATGTGACGTCGGCCCGCCGATGTCCGTGGCGAAGCCCCGGATCAGCTCGTAGTCCATCTGGGCGGTTTCGGACGGCGTCAGGTCCCGTGCGACGATGATGCTCGGCTCCTGCAGGTCCAGCAGGGAGGAGGCGGGGCGCCCCAGGAGAATGCGCACGACCCGCATGGCCACGTCCCGCACGTCGGCGGCACGCTCACGCAGGTAGGCGTCGTCGAGGCCGGCCATCATGTTGGCCGTCTCCTCACCCGCACACTGGAAGGCCCAGGCCGCACTGACCTGCTCGGTTTCGATCATGGCGCGGGCGGCGTCCACCAGCATGGGATCGCCCAGCATCATGGCGTGAGCCTCGAAGACCCGCGCTTCCGCTTCGCCGACTTTTTCCGCCGTGCGGCGGCGCAGCGCTTCGATTTCGCCGGCGGCCCTGGCCAGGGCATCATCCAACCGCTGCCGTTGGGCAGCGGTGTCGGTGGCGACCGCGCGCTCGGCCCTAACGGTCTCCGTACGAACAAGGTAAACGGGGCCGGTGGCCAGGCCGGCGGAAGCCGGGATGCCTTTCAATCGTTCCATGCGATCCGTCTCCTGTCTTGCGTCCTCCGTCTGTCTAATCCCTGATTGTCAGACCGTAGGGAATCATTTGGGAAGAGTCGAAAAGTACTATTACAAAACCAATAATAGATCAAATCGCCCACCGGGGGGAAGGGAGTGGGCGAACCTCGAAGAAAAAGGGAGAAGGTAGAGGAGGGCTGACATGTACACCTACCGCACCGTCATACCCGAAGATTATCCGGACATTGCCCGCATACGGAACAGCTACCGCCCGGAACCGGTCACGGCCGAGGTCCTGAAGCTCTATGCGGAAAGGGAGCGGCAGCTCTCTGAACATCATCTGCACCTGGTTGCGGTCACGCCTTCGGGTGAGGCCGCAGGTGAGGTGGTTGCCGTCCAGGACGTCGAATCGCCGCCCGGCGAATGGTTTGTGACCTTCGGCGTCGCCCCCGAGCACCGCCGCCGGGGGGCCGGTCGGGAGCTGTACCACCGGGCCGAGGCGTTTGCCCGGGAACGGGGCGCCCGCAGCATCCGGGCCATCGTCGAAGGCAGCCAGGAAGAGGCGTTCTGGTTTGCATTGGAAATGGGGTTTAAGCTGGAGCGGCAGCGGTTGGAAGCCGTGCTTCACCTGCCCGATTGGGACGGCGCCCGGTTTGGCAAGCAGGTGGCGTCCGTCCGTGCCTCAGGCATCCGGATTGTGAGCCTGCCGGCCCTGAGTGGGGAGGATCTGCTGCACCAGGTGTACGATTTGGAGATGGAGACGCTGGAAGAGGCGCCGTTCTTCTCCGGATTCCGCCCGGCCTATGAAATCTGGGCGCGGGAGCACACCAGCCTATGGCCCGGCGAGCAGTTCTGCACCGTGGCTACTGACGGCGAGCGGCTGGTCGGGGTCAGTATCATCTACCTGCCTCCGGCGTCCGGAGGCGGCGCCCGCCAGGGCTTTACAGCCGTGCGGCGCGCCTATCGCGGCCGGGGCATCGCCGTGGCGCTGAAGCTGGTCAATATTAAGGAGTGCAAGGCCCGGGGGGTCGATCATATCCGCACGACCACCGACCCAGAAAATCAGGCGGTTCAGGTGATGAACCTCAGGCTCGGTTTCCGCCCGGTGCCGGGGCCCCGGCTGGTGGTTAAACATTTTTAATGGGAGACGAAGCCCCTGCTCTCCTGGCCTGGAGAGCAGGGGCTGATTTTGCAGCGGTAGTCGCGTCGGTAGTCTGCCTCGCCGATATGGTAGACTGGAGGCGATCAACGCACGCAGCAGGATGTGAGAGTTGATGATGAGACTGAGCACGATGTGGAAGGTGGTCGCAACCGTCGGCGATGGCGGCGCCTGCCCGCTCGCCGCGGAGATCCTGAAGCCATGGGGCTGCGCCGTGGGCACTCTCCGCTTCTACCGGGCCAGCGCCAACTTCATCTGCGAGTTCATGAAAGAGGGCAGGCGGCATTTCCTGCGGTTCAGTGATGCCGGGGAGCGGCCCTTGGAGGCCATCCTGGCAGAAGTGAAGCTGGTGGCCTGGCTCGGCCGGCAGGGGATCAAGGTGGCTGCGCCGGTGCCGTCGGGACAAGGCCGGCTGGTGGAGACGGTCGAGACTGCCTTGGGGCGCTTTCACGGCGTGGTCTTCTTGGGGCTGGAAGGCTCGCAGTTGGAGACGGCTGAGTGCCAGGAAACGCATTTCAGGGCGTGGGGCGCGGCGCTGGGGCGGCTGCACGCCGCCATGAAGGCCTATCAGGATCCGTCCGCCGCCAGCCGTCCGTCGTGGCGCGACCACCTCGCAGAAGCCCGTCCGTATGTGGACGGAGAACCGGCCCTCCTGGCTGAGTGGCACCGCCTGGAGAGTTGGGCTTCGGCCTTGCCGTCCGGCCCCGATGACTTTGGGCTGATCCACTTTGATTTTGAGTCTGACAACCTCTGCTGGCAGGATGGGGCCATCGGCATCTTGGATTTCGACGACTCCGCCCACTACTGGTACGCGGCTGATATCGCCTACGCTCTCCGGGACCTCTTCAAAGAGGGCGCGGGCCTGTCAAGTCCGCAGGTCCAGTCGTTCCTGGCCGGGTACGAAGGGGAGCATCCCCTGAACCGCACGTTATCGGCCCAACTGCCGCAGTTCCTGCGGCTGCACGGGATGTATACATATGCGCGGCTGTCTCGGGCGCTGGACCTGCCGGCAGATCGGGAACCGCCGGCGTGGCTGAAGCGGGTCGAAACGAAGCTGAGGCACGTGCGAGAGGCGTACCGGATGTCGGTCAGCACACCGTAATGGCCCGTACACAGGAAAACCCGGCTCTCAATTCGAGAACCGGGTTTTTTTCTGCCTTACTTGGGCCCCCGGTGCTTGGGCAGCAGCACCTGGTCAATCAGGCCGTACTCCTTGGCCTCCACGGCGGAGAGGTAGCGGTCCCGCTCAGTATCGACCTTGATGCGCTCCAGGGGCTGGCCGGTGTGCTTGGCCAGAATTTCGGCCATCCGCTCCTTGGTGCGGATCAGTTCGCGGGCCGTGATCTCGATGTCGGTCACCTGCCCGCCGATGCCGTCGCCGTGAATGTGGGGCTGGTGGATCATGATGCGGGAGTTGGGGAGCGAAATGCGGGTGCCGGTGCCCGTCGCCAGCAGCAGGGCGCCCATGCTGGCAGCCATGCCGACGCAGAGCGTGTTGACCTTCGGCTTGATGTGCTGCATGGTGTCGTAGATGCCCATGCCGGCACTGACGGAGCCGCCCGGGCTGTTTATGTACAGGTTGATCTCCTTGTCGGGGTCGTCGCTTTCGAGGAAGAGGAACTGTGCGATCAGAACGTTGGCCACCTGGTCGTCGATAGCGGAGCCGAGGATAACGATCCGGTCCTTGAGGAGCCGGCTGTAGATGTCGTAGGAACGCTCGCCGCGGTTGGTCTGTTCGATGACGTACGGAACGAGGCTCATGCAGATCTCTCCTTCCACCTGGCGTGTCTCACTGCTTTAGACTTCCAAATCCGTGCGGGAGATGCGCCTCTGTGCTAACCGGGGGGCATTTCGCTAGGCATCTCTGACTACCACGTTTTCGCTCAATTTGGACCCAACGGGGGATACGCTCTGCGGATAGAAGGCTTAGTATGAATCTTGAACGGACATTACAGAATTGAAAGAAATCTGTAATGAATTTTGCCGGCGGGGAGGTGGGCGCCGTTGCGCGTCAAGCTGTTCGGTGTGCTGCGCGATTGCGTGGGCAACACCGCCGTTTCACTGCCGGTCAGGGAAGGTGAGACGGTAAGGGCGGTCCTGCAGCAGCTCACCGAACGATATCCTTCCCTGCGGCGCCGGATCTTTGCCCCGGACGGGGAATTGCAGCTCTTTCTTTTGATCTCCGTCCGGGGAGTGGATATTCGCCACTGCGGGGGGCTCGCCGCTACTGTTTCTGCTGGTGATGAGTTGCTTATCTTCCCGCCCAGTGCCGGTGGATAAGAAACCATTTTGCCGCTGAGGACGCGGAAGACGCGGAAAAGAGAGATAAAAATCAGTAATTATGATTAAATTCTGCGTTTTCCGGTTCCGCGCATTCCGCGTCCTCAGCGGCAAAATTGGTCCCCTGTACCAGGATTACAAGCCAGGAGGTGACCAGAATGGCCAAGATGCTCCTGATCTCACCCGAGAAATGCACCGGATGCAAGACCTGCGAGCTGGGCTGCTCGCTGGAGAAGGAAGCCCGGTTCGTCCCGGCGCTTTCACGGGTGAGCGTCTTCACGTGGGAGCGCGAGGGTATCTCCGTGCCGATGATGTGTGTCCAGTGTGAGGATGCGTTCTGTCAGGCCGCCTGCCCCACCGGTTCCATCACCCGGGATCCCATCACGGGCGCCATGATCGTCAGCGAAAAGACTTGCATTCGTTGCCGGATGTGCGTCCAGGCTTGCCCGTTCGGCGGTTCCGCCTTCGACCCCGAGGCCAGCCGGATCCTCAAGTGCGACCTGTGCGGCGGCAATCCCGCGTGCGTCAAGGTCTGCCCGTCGGACGCCCTGGAGTATGTGGATGCCAACCGGGCGAACACCGAGCGCAAGCGCGCGTATGCAGCCCGCCTTAAGGCCGGCTTCAAGGGGGTGTTCTAATGTACGGCTGGAAGGGCAACATTCTGCGGATTAACCTGACCACGGGCGAAATCAAGAAGGAGTTCCTCGACCCGCAAATCGCCCGCAAGTTCGTGGGCGCCCGCGGCCTCGGCACCTACCTGTACACCCAGGAAGTCAGCCCGAAAGTCGATCCTCTGAGCCCCGAGAACAAGCTGCTCTTCGTCACCGGCCCCCTGACCGGCACCCTGGCCACTTCGGCCGCCCGCTTCAACGTGGTGACCAAGTCACCCCTGACTGGAGCCATCGCAGCATCAAACTCGGGCGGCTACTGGGGCGCCGAGCTGAAGTTCGCCGGCTATGACGCCATCATCCTGGAAGGAAAGGCCGATCATCCCGTCTATATCTGGATTGAAGACGAAACGATCGAGATCCGCCAGGCCGGCGACCTCTGGGGCCATGATGTCTATGAGACTACCGACTTCCTGCGGGAGGCGACCGATCCGGACGCCTGCGTGGCCTGCATTGGGCAGGCGGGTGAGAAGCTGAGCCTGATCGCCGCCATTCTCAACGACTACACCAGGGCGCCGGGCCGCGGCGGCGTCGGCGCCGTGATGGGCTCCAAGAACCTGAAGGCGATTGTGGTCAGGGGCCACGGCGCCGTCGAGGTGGCCGATCCCGAGGGATTCAAGGACGTCTGCATCAAGCAGCGCGGCATGCTTGAGCGCCACAGCCTCACGGGAGAGGGACTGCCCGCCCTGGGCACCATGCTTCTGATCAACGTGCTCAACAGCGTGGGCGGCCTGCCGGTTCACAACTTCCGTGACAGCGGCACCTGGTCGAAGGCGGAGCAGATCAGCGGCGAGGCCTTGAGGGAGAAGTTCCTGGTCCGCAACAAGGGCTGCTTTGCCTGCAACATCGACTGCGGACGCATTACCAAGGTGCCGAGCGGCAAGTTCGCATCCACCGGCGAAGGCCCGGAATACGAAGGGGCTTGGGCGCTGGGCGCCAGCTGCGGCGTCAGCGACCTGGCGGCCGTCTGTAAGGCCAGCTTCCTGTGCAATGAGCTGGGCATCGACCCGATCGCGATGGGCGCCACCATCGCCTGCGCCATGGAGCTCTATGAGAACGGCTACATCGGCATCAAGGAGACGGGCCGTCCGCTGAGCTTCGGCGACGCCGATGCACTGGTGGAGTTGACCCGCATGACCGGCCTCCGGGAAGGCTTCGGTGATCTGCTGGCAGAAGGCTCGGCCCGCCTGGCCGCTCGGTTCGGCCATCCCGAACTCTCCATGTCGGTCAAGAAGCAGGAGATTCCTGCCTATGATCCGCGCGCCATTCAGGGCATCGGCCTGAACTACGCCACATCCAACCGGGGCGGCTGTCATGTGCGCGGCTATACGATCGCGCCGGAAGTCGCGGGCATTCCGGAGAAGCTTGACCCGCAGGATACAGCCTCCAAGCCAGCCTGGGTCAAGGTCTTCCAGGACGTGACCGCCACGTTCGACTCCGCCGGCCTCTGCCTCTTCGTCACCTTCGCCCTCGGTGCGCCGGAACTTGCTGAGCAGCTGGCCGCTGCCACGGGCCTGGAGATCACCACCGACGAGGTGCTGCTGACCGGTGAGCGGATTTGGAACCTGGAGCGGCTCTTCAACCTGGCCGCGGGACTGAAGAAGGAAGATGACACCCTGCCCAAACGGCTCCTGAAGGACGCCCTCAAGTTTGGCGGCCAGAAGGGCAACGTCAACCGGCTCGACGAGATGCTGCCCAAGTACTACGAAGTGCGCGGCTGGGACGAGAACGGCAGGCCCACCGATGCCAAGCTGGAACAGCTCGGCCTGACCAGGTTGGTGAAGATTGGCGTCAAGTAAACCTCTGCCAACTGCGGGCGGGGCCCACCAGGCCCCGCCCGCCGAAGTTACGCGCTGGGGGCATGAACTATGCTGCTGATGAGCCTGATCCTTCTCCCCGTGCTCGGCGCGCTGATGGTGGCCTGGCTTCATGGACGGGCAGCTGATTGGGTGGCGTCGCTGACCGTGGCCGGCGCCCTTGGCCTGGCGGTTGCCGCCGTGGTGACCGGGCCGGCGCCTGTCGTGCTGCCCGTGCAGTGGCTGGGCGCCGCCCCGGGGCTCCGGCTGGACGGGCTGGGCGGCCTGCTGGCCCTGGTGGTCACCAGCGTAGGCCTGGGCATCGCTGTCTACTCTGCTGGGTATTTCAGCGATCGCAACCGCGATCACCCGGGCGAGGCGGGGAAAGGGCGTTATTACTTCTTCCTGCTGCTCTTTGTTGCCGCCATGCTGGGTCTGGCGCTGGCGCCCGACTTCGGCGCGCTCTTCGTTTTTTGGGAACTGACGACGATCTGCTCCTGGGCGCTCATCTCCCATTACGGCAGCCGGGAGGCGGTGGGCGCCGGTTTGAAGGCCCTCGCCGTCACCCAGTTTGCTTCGTTGTTTTTCGTAGGGGGACTGCTGGCATTATTGACGTTGAGCGGTTCCGTCGGCTTTGGCGCCGTCCGGCAGCTGCCCGGCGGGTGGCAGGCGGCTTTTGTGGTGATGATGCTGATTGCCGCCTGGGGCAAGGCCGCACAGGCGCCCTTCTATACCTGGCTGCCTTCTGCCATGGCGGCGCCGACGCCCGCCAGTGCATTTCTGCACGCCGCAGCGATGGTCAAGGCGGGCATCTTCCTGACGGCCCGGGTGCTGGTATCCGCCGGGGTGCTGTCGGGGGGGCCGGCCCTGCTGGCCGGGGGTGCGGCCCTGGTGACGCTCTATGTCGGTGTGCTGGGCTACTTCTATCAGGATGACTTGAAGCGGTTGCTGGCCTTCTCGACCATCTGCAATCTGGCCCTGATGCTGCTGGGCCTGGCCCTGGCCGGCCTCGGCAGCCAGGCGGGGCTGGAGGGGGCACTGCTCCATTTGTGGAGCCACGCCTTCACCAAGAGCCTGCTCTTCCTGGCGGTGGGCGCCATGGCTTACGCCACGGGCGTGCGCACCATCGGGGCGCTGCAGGGCGTGATGCGGTCGATGCCACTGACCGCTGCTGCCTTCCTCATGGGCGCCCTGGCCATCAGCGGACTGCCGCCGTTCGGGGTTTTTTGGTCCAAGCTCCTGCTGCTGCGGGCGGCCGTCGCCGTCGGCGGGGTGTGGGGCTGGAGCGGCGCCTTGCTGGTGCTGGTCGAGTCCGGTCTGTCGCTGGCCTGGTTCCTCTGGGTGGCCCACCGGGTGATCTTTGGTCCACCGTCGTCCGCCGTGGCCGAGGGGCACGACCCGCCCCGGACGATGGGCGGCGTGCTGGTCGGGCTGATGGCAATGACGCTGGCGGCGCCCTACGTGGGCATTCCGCTGGTGCGCTGGGTAACGGGGGGGTAGACGGACATGCTGCTTGCACTGATTTTGGCGGTCCTCTGCCTGGGCCTGGTCACCCTGGCGGTCTGGCCGTGGCGTCCCCGGGGGGCGGCGGTGACCGGTGTGGCTGCGCTCGCCGCGGCGGGCTTCTTGACGGGCGTTCTGGGGTTTTTGGCATTTGCGCAGGGCCCGGTTGAGGCGCGCTGGTTTGCCGGACAGCTGCTGCCCGGGCTGCCGTCGAGCCCCTTTTTCCGGGCCGATGCGCTCAGCGGACTCTTTCTCCTGCTGTTGGCCGTGATTCCGTGCGTGGCCGGCCTGCATGCCGCAGGCTGGCTGGTGGACCGCTCCGCGGGGGAGGCCCGGCATTTCTACTCGAACCTGATCCTGCTGACCATGGCCATGACGGGCGTGGTGACGGCGGCGGATTGGATCTTCTTCCTGCTGGCCTGGGAGCTGATGACGCTAGCTTCGTACTTCCTGGTGCTGCAGGGCTGGCGCCAGACGGAGCGGCCGGTGAAGGCGGGCTGGGTCTATCTGGTGACGACGCACATCGCCAGCGGCGGCATTCTGGTCGCTGCGACGGCGCTGTCGTTCGTCGGCGGGGACTACAGCTTTGAGGCCGCCGCCGGGGCACTGCAGTTCATGCTGGCGCAGGATCCTGTGATGGGCCACCTGATGATCGGCCTGTTCGCCGCTGGCTTCCTGACCAAGGCAGGCGTCTGGCCAGCGTCATTCTGGCTGCCGGAGGCCTACGCGGCGGCGCCGTCGCCCGCCAGCGCCGTCTTTTCGGGACTGATGGCGAAGATGGGGCTGTATGGCTTGATCCGGATTCTCTTTTACGCAGCCCCGGGCGTTGCCGGCTGGGGCATCGTCCTGCTGGCGCTGGGCGCCGCCTCCATGCTCATCGGCAACATCCGTTCGCTGAGCGAGCAGGAGGCCGGGCGGCTGGTGGCGCAGTCGTCCATCGGGCAGATTGGCTATGTGCTGCTTGCCCTGGGCATGGGCGTGGCTCTGGCACAGCGGGCGCCGGCGCTCAGCGCCCTGGCCTTTGCCGCCGGAGTCTATCACCTGATCAACCACTCGGCATTCAAGTCGCTGCTCTTCCTGACCGTGGGCTCCATTGAGCGGGCGGCGGGCACGACCGACCTGCGCCGCCTGGGCGGGCTGGCGCTGGCTCTGCCTGCGGTTGCCATATCGACCCTGGTCGGCGCCCTGGCCATTGCTGGCACGCCGCCGCTGAACGGGTTCGCTTCCAAGTGGCTGATCTACCGGGCGGCGGTATTTGGCGGGCGGGAGCTGCCGGTGCTGGCTCTGTGCGGCGTTCTGGCAATTTTCCTGAGCACGGTCAGCCTGGCGGCCTATCTCAAGTACTTTGGCATGGTTTTTTTGGGTGAGCCTGCCGTGGCGCCCCGGCGCGTGCCGCTGCCGATGCGGTTCGCTGAAGGGATGCTCGGCCTGGTCTGCGTCGGGCTGGGTTTGGTGCCCGGCGCCGTCGTGAGTGTCGCCCTGCGGGCGCTGCCCGGCGCCGCCGCCACGGCGGATGAGATTCTGGGCGGCGTGCTGGGCGCCGGGACCTACCAGCCCCTGGCGGTGCTGGCGGCCATTGCCCTGGGCTTCGCCCTGGCCCTGGGCGTAAAGCGGGCGGCCGGTGCCGCCGTAAGGCCGGCGCGGCCCTGGTACGGCGGCGAGCAACTGGCCCCGGGCGAGGCGCGGTACGGCTCAGCCCACCTGTATCAGCCGTTCCAGACGCAGTTCTCGCTGCTGCTGCGTCCGCTCTTCACGCCACGCGCTTCGGCACCGGCGTGGCTCGGGCGCGCCCTGGATGCCGACGCGTGGATGTACCGGCCCCTGACCCGCGGCTTCCTCTGGTGCGCCGACCGCCTGGCCGCCCTCCGCTGGGGACACGTTTGGCAGTTGGTGGCGGTAGTCGCTGTGGTGGCGATTCTGCTGGGTGTGGAAGGGGGGGTGTAGGGTGGGACCTTTTCGCACAGCCTGCCGTGATGCGGTCGTGAGCGGCGGCCGGTTCATCACCACCGTGGGCACCGACCGGCGCCCCCTGGACGGCACTTTTGAGGTACGCCATCTGATTGCGTATGACGCGGAGGGGCGGGTCGAATCCGTGGTCGAGCGGGTCAGGGAGCCCGCCGTGGAGTCGATTACGCCTGCCGTGCCGGCGGCAGCCTGGGCCGAGCGGGAACTGTACGATTTGCTGGGTGTGGTGCCGGATGGGCACCCCGACCTGCGCCGCCTGACTGTGGCCGACGACTGGCCCGACGGGGTCTTTCCGCAGCGGCGGGACGTGCCCCACAATTACCGACCCCCTGCTGCCGTGGGCCGTCCATCGTTGAAGGTTTCTCCCGAAGGAGCAACGGTGGTGCCGGTCGGACCGTTCTTCCCCACGCTGGAGGAACCGGCCTACTTTCGCCTCTACGTGGAGGGCGAGCGGGTGACGGGCTGCGACTACCGGGGCTTCTACAGCCACCGGGGCATCGAAAAGCTCGGCGAGACGCTCCATTACGACCAGATTCCGTTCCTGGCGGAGCGGATTTGCGGCATCTGCGGCTTCGTCCATTCCACGAACTTCTGTCAGGCCGTGGAGCGGGCTGCCGGGGCGGGGGTGCCGCCACGGGCGGTCTACATCCGCACCATCCTGCTGGAGCTGGAGCGCATCCATTCGCACCTGCTCTGGCTTGGCCTCGCGGCGCACATCGTCGGGTTCGATACGGTCTTCATGCAGTCGTGGCGGGTGCGCGAGCCCGTCATGACGGCCGCCGAGGCCCTGACGGGCAACCGGAAGACCTACGGCATGGTCCGGGTCGGGGGCGTGCGGCGGGACATTGCCGCTGACGGCGCCCGGGTGCTAGCCGATGCGCTGGCACAGGTGGAGCGGGAGGCGCAGGCGCTGGTCAAGGCTCTGGTGGGCGACACCACTTTGCAGATGCGCCTGTCGGATGTTGGCGTCCTCACCCGTGAAGAGGCCCGGCACCGGGCGGTGATCGGACCCGTTGCCAGAGCTGCAGGTGTGCCCATCGACGTGCGGGTGGATCATCCGTACGGGGCGTATGGCGAGCTTGGGGTGACCCCGGTCGTGCGGGAGAAAGGGGATATCTGGGCCCGCCTTGAGGTGCGGGTCGCCGAGCTCTTCGAGTCGATCCGCCTGATTCGGGCCGCCCTGGAGGGCATGCCGGAAGGCCCGATCTACGCCGACCCGGGCGAGATTCCACCCTGGCGGGAAGGGATCAGCCAGATTGAGGCGCCCCGGGGCGCCTGCTGCCACTATGTGCTGACCGGCGCGGACGGCAGGCCGTACCGCTGGAAGGTGCTGGCCCCGACCTACATGCTGCTGCAGGCGGTACCGGACATGCTGGGTCCGGCGACTACGGTGGCGGATTTCCCGATCATCGCCGGTTCCATCGACCCCTGCTTCTCCTGTACCGAACGCTACGAAGTGGTGAGGAGGCGAGACTGATGGGTTTTCTCTACAACCTCGTCTTTCTGCTCCTGCTCGCCCCGCTCTACGCCGGTCTCACCCGCAAACTCCGGGCCCGCCTGCAGAACCGCCAGGGTCCGCCGATTCTGCAGCCCTACTTCGATCTGTTCAAGCTCCTGGGCAAGGAGGAGCGCCGAGTCTCCGCCGACTGGATCTTCCGGGGCGCCCCGGCCCTGGTATTGACCGGCGCCCTGGCCGCGGGCCTCTTCCTGCCCATGGCGTTCGCGGCGCCCCTGGGCGCCGCCGGCGACGGCCTGGTGGTGATCTATCTGCTGACGCTCTCGTCGGTCGGGACGGTGCTGGCGGGGCTGGCTTCCCGCAGCCCCTTTGCCTCGGCGGGCGCCAGCCGGGAAGTGATGCTGCTGCTGGTCGTGGAGCCGGTGCTGGCGGCGGCCTTCTTCACGCTGGGCGTGCGGGAGAACGCCCTGGCGGTGGCGGGGGCGGGCGCCCTGACCTGGGCGCCGTCCACGGCCTTTGCCGCCCTGGCTGCCCTAGCGGTCCTGCAGGCCGAATCGGCCAAGCTCCCGTTCGATATCGCCGAAGCGGAGACCGAGTTGATGGGCGGGCCGTGTATCGAGTACTCCGGGCCCCCCCTGGCCCTGCTCCAGCTGGCCCTGATGATTCGGCAGACGGTGCTGGCCTCTTTCTTCGCAGCGCTCTTCCTGCCCTGGCTGCCGCTGCTCCATCCCGTGAAGGTGCTGGTCATTCTGGCGCTGGTGGAAGTCGTGGCGGTCTTCAGTCCCCGCGTTCGGATTGCGCAGGCGATCCGCTTCTTCGAAGGCCTGGCGGCGGTGGCCCTGGCGGGGCTGCTGTTCGCTGCCTTCGGGGCCTGACGGGGAGGCGATGACGGATGTTTAACGCCAAGTTCCGCCAGATCACCCTTGCCATTCGCACCAAGAAGGCGACCCGGCTGGTGCCGCCGCCGCCGGCGCCGGGCTTCCGGGGCCTGCCGGCCCTGGACGCCGCCCGGTGCCTCGGCTGCGGGGCGTGTGCTTACGCCTGCCCCTCACGGCTGATTGCACTGACCGCCGGGCCGACCGCGGTGGTCTGGGAGGCGGACTTCGGGCGCTGCCTTTACTGCGCCCGGTGCGCGGAGGTCTGCCCGTCGCAGGCCATCGTTATGACGAACCGGTACGAGACGGCCGTCACCGACCCGGCGGCCCTGCGCGTCAGAGCCGAACTGCCGCTCGCCGCGTGCAGCCGCTGCGGGCGCCCCCTGGGCGCCACCCGGTCCATGGCGGATTACTTCCCTGGCGCCGGCATGCTCTGCCCGACGTGCAAGCGCCGGGCGCAGGCCGCGAAGCTGAAGGGGGTGGCGCGGCGTGGTTGAACTGCTGCTGCTTCTTACGGCGGCCCTGGCCGCCGAACTGCCGAAGCACCGCTGGTCGGTGGTATCCTACGCGCTGCAGGGCGCGGTGATCGCGGTCCTGGCGGCGGCGCATTCTCCGGCGGCCGCGGCGCTTGCCCTGGTGGGACGGGCGCTGATCATCCCGCTGCTCCTGTGGCGGTATCCGACCAAAGACCAGAGCGGCTATCCGCTCGGCGCCGCCCTCTTCGCGGGTGCGGCGGCCTGGGCTGCCGCATGGCGCTGGGCGCCCGCCGTGGCGCCATCCTTCACCCCCGCGGCGGCGATCCTGCTGGCCGTTGGCACCTGGGCCATCCTCGCACAGCGGCGCACGGTGTTGGGCATCTGCCTGGTGGAGAATGGGGTGCATCTGGCGCTGCCGTCGCTCGGGCTCTCCGCCGAAAGTGGCCTGTTCATCGCTCTGATACTCGCGGTCTGGCTGCTGCTCTCCCCGCAGGTGCGGTCTTTCGCCCTGCGCGGCGCCGCCCCGGCGGCGCTCATCCTCACGACGGCGGGGTTCAGCGCGGCGCTGATCATGCGAGCGGGGCCGCTGGTGCTGCTGACCACTGGCCTGTGCGCCGCCGCCATCGCTTACGCGCGTTACTACCTGAAAGAGCATGAGCCGCTCATCTACCTGTGCATGCCCCTGTTCGCCGGGGCCATCTGCTGGGCGGCGCTGACCGAAGACCTGATCTGGCTTTACGTGGCCGTGGAGCTGTCGACCCTGGCGTCCGCTCCCGTCATCGCCCTGCGCAGCCGGGCGGCGGCCTGCAAGTACCTGCTGATGAACATTCTCGGCCTGACGGCGGCGCTGTGCGGCCTGGGGCTCATCTACGCAGCGGCCGGGTCGACCCGCATCGCGGACATGGGCGCCATGCCACCGGGGGCGGGGGCTCTGGCTGGCGCCCTGCTGCTGGTCGGCCTGGGCACCAAGGCGGGGCTCGTCCCCGTCCACGGTTGGCTGCCTGACGCCTACGAGCACTGCCCCGGCGGCTTCACGCCGCTCTTCGCCGGTGTGGGCACCAAGGTGGCGCTGCTGGCGCTGATCCGTCTGCTGCCGCCGCTGATCGGCTCGGCACCGGCCCTGGCGCCGGTCACCGTGGTCCTCGCCTGCATCACCATGGTGGTAGGGGTGGCGGCGGCGTTCGGCCAGGATGACCTGCGGCGGCTGCTGGCCTACTCCAGCGTCAGTCAGGCGGGGTACATCCTCCTCGGCATCGGCGTGGGCGGGCTGGCGGCTGCGCAGTTGCACATCATCAACCACGGTCTTCTGAAAGCAATCCTGTTCGCGGTCGCCGCGGCGCTGCCGGTGACGTCCATCGCCCAGAACGAGCGGCTAACGCAGAAGCCCTGGGCCGCGGTCGTTTTCCTGGTGGCAGCCCTGGGCCTCGGCGGCGTTCCGCCGCTGCCCGCCTTCTTCTCCAAGTTCGCCCTCTTTGCAGCGGCGGCCCGGGGGGGCTACGGCTGGGCAGCCGGCGTAGCGGTCGGCGTCAGCCTGCTGACCATCACGCTGCTGGTGCGGGCGGGCAGCCGAATCTTCCTGACCGGCGGCGAGAAAGGAGGGGAGCATGCACATGGAGTGGCTGCAGCGGATGACTAAGGCCTGCTTCAAGCGATCCCTCTGGGTCTACCACGCAAATGCCGGCTCCTGCAACGGCTGCGACATCGAGGAGATCTGCGCCTTCACGCCGCATTACGATGCGGAGCGGTTAGGCCTTCGGCTGGTCGCTTCGCCCCGGCACGCCGACGTGCTGTTGATCTCCGGCCCCGTCACCCGGCAGGTCAAGCCCCGGCTCCTCAGCCTGTACGAGGCGGTGCCCGACCCGAAGGTCGTCATCGGGGTCGGCTCCTGCTGCACGGGCGGGGGCATCTGGTTTGACACCTACCACGTGGAAGGCGGCCTCGGCTCCGTCCTGCCGGTCGATTACTACATTCCGGGCTGCCCACCCCGCCCCGAGGCGATTCTCCACGCCGTCACCGTGGCGATGGGCCTCAAGCAGCCTACTCTGGAGGTTACCCATGACGCTGCTGGCGGTGGGCATCGGGAATCCGGACCGCAGTGATGACCGGGCGGGCCTGGTGCTCGCGCGCCTCCTGCGCCTTCGCCGCACCTGCGAAGTCATGGTTGCCGGCACCGCACCCGAGGCGATCACGATGCGAATCAAAAGTCGTCGCCCTGACGTGATCCTACTCATCGACGCCGTCCAATTGGATGAAGCCCCGGGGGCGGTTGCGCTGCTCACGTCAGATGATCTCGAGGAACGGCCGGCGTGGCATGGTCACCGCCCGCCGCTGGCTCTGCTGATGCGTTACCTGGCCGCCGAGACGGGCGCCCGGGTGCTGCTGCTGGGCATTCAGCCCGGCGACACCGGCTGGGGGCGGAACCTGACGCCCGCGGTGCGGGGCGGCATCCGCCGGGTGGCAGCCATGGCCGCCGAAATAGGCCTCGCCTGATCAGCCGCCCCCCGCTATAGTGGTGATATCACTACTGCAGCAGGGGGCGCATCTTTTGACTCTTATCATCCGGCGGCAGACTCCAGCCGACTACCCGGCCATTGCGGCGCTGGAGGGCATGCCGCCTGAAGAAGTTGCCGCACAGGCAGCCGGCAGCCCGGGGTTTACCGGGCTGGTTGCGGTCCACGAATCGGGGCGGCTGCTCGGGCGGGCTTCAGCGGGCTTCATGCCCCACGCTACCCCGGCGGGCGACCTGCGCTGTCTGGTGCAGGTGGTGCCTGCGGAACGGCGCCATGGCGTGGGCGCCGCCCTCTGGCACGACCTGCTGGAGGCCGTCCGACCGCAACATCCTGCCCACCTGCGGGCCAATGGCAGCCCGCATGATCCGGAGTCGGTGGCCTGGGCGCAGCGGCGGGGCTTCGCTGTCACCCAGCACCTGCTCTATCAGTCGCTTGACCTGGCTGCCCTTGACCCGGCGCCCTGGGCGGCGCTGGTGGCGGCCTCGCCATTCACTTTCGTTACGTTCGACCGGCTCCGGTCGCCCGCAGGCGAGCAGCGGCTGCACGCGATGTATCAGGAGTATCTCTCACACACGCCCGATGCCGCCGAGTCGCCTTACCAGCCCTTCGCACCCTGGCGGGAATTCGCCTTCGGCACGGAAGGCGCCTGGCCCGAAGGCTGGATGGTCGCCCTCGCTCCGGACGGGTGCTGGGCCGGATTCACCATGGCGCAGCTGCCGGGACCGGCGGTGGCGCACATCTATATGACCGGTGTGGCGCCCGGCTTCCGGGGGCAGGGACTGGGCATGTCGCTGAAGGCAGCGGCGGCCCTGCACGCACGCGGCGCCGGCATCGCTCGGATGACGACCCTGAACCACGTCAGGAACGCACCCATCCTGGCCGTCAACCGGCGCCTCGGGTTCCGGGTGGAGGAGGAGATCCTCCGGCTGGTCCGCCCTGGTGAGTGAGCAGAGCAAATCTTACCATTTCTACTCCCGCAGGGATATAATGATGAGGGAGAGAGGGGTGAACCCATGCGGAGCCGTATGTGGGCTGCAGCCGGCGTGCTGGCCCTGCTGAGTTCGTGGAGCTACTTCTTCCCCCAGCCGCCCCGTATGGGTCCGCTGGCGCGGCTGGAGACAGTGCCGCGCCGCACCCTGGTCTTCGCCCCGCACAGCGATGACGAGGTGGTCGCCGCCGGCGGCCTCCTGGCCGACCTGGAGGCGCAGGGCGCCCAACCCCGTGTCGTATTGGTGACCAGCGGCGACGGGTTCAAGGTTGGCGCCGAGATCTACCACCGCGGCCCCGTACTGCCGGAACGCATGGTGGAATACGGCCGCCACCGGCTGGGCGAATCCCGGTCGGCTCTGGCTCGCCTGGGCCTGCCGCAAGAGCGGCTGATCTTTCTGGGCTTCCCCGACGGGGGCCTGCACCGCCTGTGGGGCGAGTACTGGCAGCCGGACAGGCTCTACACCAGCCCGACTACCCGGTTCAACCGCGTGCCGTACGCGGAGGCACGCCGGGTCGGGGTGCCATACTCGGGCCGCACCCTGCTGGGCGAACTGATCGACATCCTCCGGGAGACACGGCCGGCCGTGGTCGTCTATCCGCATCCCAACGAGTCGCACGTCGATCACTGGGCCCTCTCCAACTTCGTCACCGCCGCCCTGGAGGAACTGCGGCGCACGGAGCCCGACTGGGAGCCGCCCGCCGAGTGGTTCTTCCTGGTCCACCGGGGCGACTGGCCGGCGCCCAAGGGCTACCGGCCCACCGAAGGCCTGCTGCCGCCAGTCGGGCTCGCCACGGGTATGACATCCTGGCAGGAGCATCCCCTGAACCCGGAGCAGGTGAAAAGAAAGGAAGAAGCCCTCCAAGACTACCGCTCGCAGACGATGGTGCTGAAGCGGTATCTGCAGAGCTTCATCCGTACCAATGAGCTTTTTGGCACCATTGCGCGCGTCAAACTGACGGGCAGTACAGAACCCTACCCGTTCTTCCCCGGTGAAAAGCCGCCGTGGCCGGACTTGAACTGGGTGCAGGTGATTACGGATCCACGCGCCGACACGGTGGCCCGTGAGCTCGAACGCGGCGCCGATGCGCTCAGCGTCTGGGCGGCCCGCAACGGGGGAATGCTAAGTCTGGCAGTACCGATGGTCTCCAGGCCGCGGCGCCCCGTGGAAATCCGGTTTTACGTCCGGGAGTTCCACAGCGGACAGGGCTGGGGCGACCTGGCCTCAGTCACCGTGCAGCCTGAAGGCGCCCACCGGGTCGATGCGTGGCCGGCGGGCACCGGGCGGGACCTGATCCGGGCGGAGCAGCGGGGGAGTTGGGTGACGGTGACGCTGCCGCTCCCGGCCATGGGCGAGCCCGAGTCGGTGCTGATCAACGTGGAGACCCGGGTGGACAACGTCCTGCTGGACCGGACCGCCTGGCGGCCGGTATCGCTGGACGGGAGGTGACAGGTCTGACCTACGAGTTCCGGCTGGCGCGGCGGGATGATCTCGAAGGGATCGCGCGGGTCTTCGTCGCGGCGTTTCCGGAGAGCATCCAGCATTATTTTGATGCGCCCCCGGCGCCGGCGGTGGTAGCCGAGCCATTCTCGCTCTGCATGGAGGCGGAGCCCGACGCCCTGTACGTGGCGGACGCTGGGCGGGGGCGGATCGCCGGCTACATTTTTGCACCGGCAGCTACCAGCCGCCTGCCCTGGGTGGCGGTGCGCAAGGGGATCATCTTCCGCTGGGCCTGGCGGTGGATCAGCGGGCAATACCGCATTGGGGCGGCGCCCATCCGGGCGCTGACGCTGAACAAGCTGGACTTCCTTAGCAGCAGCCGGCAGCCGGAAGTGAAGGCGGAGGCCCGGATTCTCTCTGTGGCCGTGCATCCGGAGCATCAGGGGCGGGGCATCGCCCGGGTGCTGTGCGGGCTGGGGCTGCGGCGCCTCGACGGGCTGGGCGCCGGGCCGGTGCGCCTGGAAGTGCGGCCCGATAATCAGCCGGCGGTGCGGCTGTACAGGGGCCTGGGGTTCAGGCCGGCCGGCACGACCCGCGACAGCCAGGGCGACTGGCTGATCATGCTCCGGGAGGGGCCGCAGTTGACGTAAGAAGGCGGGGAATGGCGAGAGGGCGCTGCAAGAGGGGCGCCCTGGCGCCCCGCCTTTCGGTCACTGCTTTTCTGCAATGGTGAAGGTGGCTTCCCGGGCGGGTTTGCCGTCCAGGAGGATGCGCACTTTATATGTACCCGGCATAAAGGTGGTCACGGCCTTCAGGCTGAAAGCGACGTAATTCTCCTTTCCCGCCTGGGGGAAGGTCACGCCCGAGCTATCGACGGGTACGTATGTACCCTGGCCTTCCTTGTCAAAGGTCCACTCGGCATCGACCCGGGTGCCCTTGCGGGCGTTTTGCACCAGCGCCGACGCGTAGATTAGCTGCGTAGCGGTCGAGAATTTGTCCGTCGGATTGAGGGGCGCCATCGTCTTCTCAGCGACCTTATCGGTCAGGGTCACGGGGCCCACGGCGGGCGGACTCTGGGAGAGCAGGCTGCAGCCGCCCAGGAGTATCGCGGCCGGCAGGAGCCAGGCGAGCAGGAGGCGCTTCAACGGATTCGACCCCTTTCCTGCGGCACGCCATGCGGGCGCCCGGGAAGAGTAGTATGCCCCTGTAGCTTACGACGGGCCTGGCCCCCCAAGAACCGTACGTACCGCATGCGCAGGTGTTTTCGTCAGATATTATGATGACGAATTCGGGACCGGGGAGGTTTCACCGAGATGACCGAAATCAAGCAACTTCTTTCGCTGGCTGATCTGGAGGGCGTGCTGGCTCAGTCCTCCGGGCGGGCCGTGCTGGTGTTCAAGCATTCCACCACCTGACCGATTTCCGCGCGTGCCCACCGTGCGTGGGCTGAGTTTCTGAAGACGCCGGAAGCGGGCAAGGTCGGGCATGCCTGGGTCCGGGTGATCGAGGAGCGCCCCGTCTCCCTGGCGTTTGCGGATAAGGTTGGGGCGAAGCACGCCAGCCCGCAGGCGGTGCTGATTCGGGACGGCAAGGCGATCTGGCATGATTCGCATTACAACATCACGGTCGATGCGCTGAAGGCAGCCGTCGGGCGCGGGTAGGTGAGCCTGGCGGCCGGGGCGGGAATCCGGCAAGAGGCAGCGAAGGAGACGATATCAAGTGAAAGTACTATTCGTAGAACTGGGCATGGGCGTCGACCTGCACGGGCAGGACCTGACGGTGGCAGCCGTGCGCGCCTGCCGCAACGCGATTGAGCGCAACTCCCTGCCGGGCTGGCGCATGCTCTGCCCCAACGGCGACAGGAGCTACATGCGAGTCCGCGTCACCCTGGGCGTTCCCGATGTGCCGGGCGCCCTCCCCCTGGACGTCGAGCAAGTCAAGGCCGTCTTCCCATACGGGACCGTGGAAGTCCGAGTCCTCCCCGGCGGTCTGATTGCTGACAGCGGTGTACTCCTTGCCGACAAGGGCGACCGCACCCAGGAGATCATCATGGTCTGTGCGGCTGTAGAGGCCGGCGTCGACGAGGCACAAACCGTCTAGCAATCGCGTCACACCGGGGAGGCTTGCCTCCCCGGTGTCCTTTCGCTTCCGGCACTGCAGTGCCTTGGGATATGTACGTGCAGTTGATGCGCTGCGGGCACGCCTGGCGACCTTCCGATCGATCAACCCGCCTGCCCGGATGCTAGCTCAATTTGGCATACAGCTGTCTATGCGACTCCTCAGCCAGGGCGAGCATTTTGAATGCCGTGGCCATTTCAGGAAAGCCCTGGCTGCCCGTAACCTCCGCGAAGATGGGATACGCTTCCGTCCAGTCTTCATGCTCGCCTGCTACCACCTTCAGTGTTTCCAGTATGCTGCCGAACGGCACGGTGCACTTACAACTGCGCTCGACCAGGGCCAACTTCCTGCCGGTCAGACATTCCTGCGTCAGGTCAAAAAAGCATTTGGCATGCTCCGCCTGACGATCGGCGGTTTCCATGAAAAGGGCTTCATACTGTTTCAGGCCTTCCCGGGCGGCGACCGCCGCATAAAAGGTGTACCGGTTCCAGGCTTGGGATTCGGCAGCATACGCTCTCATCAGGTTTATAAGCGTCAAGGTACCTCGCAATTGTGTCATTGCGCCTCCTTTTGCTACTTTTCAACCATTTCATGTCAAAGTATATACACCCTGCCATTGAACGTGCATCAGGTCGCCAGGGTATGTCCGTACCGCACGCATAGTATTTTCTTCGCTAACTGATAGTCCGACATGATAATATGGTGGTCAGTACCAGGCGGCCCGCGGAGGGAGTAGCGTATCGATGTTGAATGTCTCTGCTGACCCGCAGATTCACAACCGGCTCGTGCTCTATCACCGGGTCCTGGAGTCGGCGCCCGGCAGGGCGATGATGGGATACCTCGCGGCCTGCCGGACGGGCCGGGGCGTGGAAGAGGCCTATCTCGCCGTCGTCCGGTCGCTCTGCCAGGAAGGTCCGGCCGCCGCCCCGCAGCGCGATGGCTGGCAGAACCACCTGCTGGAGCGCGTGCTGACCGATGAGAACCCTTTTAGCACAGGCGCCGCGGCGGGGATGCTGCCCCCCGAACTGCTGCAGGCCGCGGCCTATGACCTGCGGCTGCTCCAAACCCTCTTCAGCCTGACGGCGGAACACTGCCGGTCTGCTGCCGGTTCCGGGCTGCCCATGTGGCCGTCCTGGGGGCGGACGAGTGCGGGCCCGGCGGGCGGCGCCCTGGCGGCCATGGCGGAAGCGCTGGCGGGCGCCCCCGACTGGGGCCGGTGCGCGCAGGACCTGGCCGCTTACCACCGGCAATCCGGCGCCGGCCTGTTCTGCTCATACTGGTATCTGCAGTGGACCGGTCAGTTGGATGGAATTGGCGACCCGGATCTGTTTGATCTGGATGATCTGGTTGGGATCGACCAGGCCAAAGCAACGGTGCTGCGAAACACCGAGCAGTTCCTCCGGGGCGGGCCGGCCAATAACCTGCTGCTGTACGGTTCACGCGGCACCGGCAAGTCTTCCATGGTGCGGGGGCTGGCAGCGCGCTATGGGTCCGCCGGGCTGCGGCTGGTGGCGGTTGCCCGCAGCGCCATCGGGAGTGTCGGTGAACTGTTCCGTCGCCTCAGAAACGAGCCGTATCGCTTCGTGCTCTTCCTGGACGACCTCTCCTTTGATGAGGCCGAGGCCGACTATAAAGCGTTCAAATCCATGGTGGAAGGGACGCTGGAGCAGCGGCCGGCCAACGTGACGCTCTATGCCACTACTAACCGGCGCCATCTGGTGCCGGAGCGCTGGTCGGACCGGCACACCCCGGACACGGCGGAAGTCCATGGCCAGGATACGATGGAAGAGAAGCTTTCGCTGGCTGACCGGTTTGGCATTACGGTCCTGTTCACGGCCCCCACGCAGGTTGATTACCTGGCCATCGTGGAGCACATGGCCGAAGTGCGGGGACTGCAGGTCCCGCGCGAGGTCCTGCACGAAGAAGCCCTCCGCTGGGTGATGTGGCAGAACGCCCGGTCCGGGCGGGCCGCCCGCCAGTTCCTCGACGATCTCGAAGGCCGGTATAAGGGTTGAAAAGTAGCGCCGCCCGTCTCATGCGGGCGGCGCCTTGACTTATTACTGGCTCAGGCCGCCCGGGCCAGGACCCGACGGCACCAGCCCAGCACACGGGCGGCCGGGTTGACGAAGTAACCCTCCCAGATCAGATCGAGGCGGAAGAGGGGGCCGAAGACCCGGTAGAGGACGGCCATCCAGAAAATCGTGTTCTTGTGGTTCGGCGGGCATCCCCGAATGCACGCCATCCGGCCGGCGGCGACCCGGCTTCTGGCCGCGCAATCGCCGTAGAGCAGCACCCGGCGCCCCATCACCGGCTCCTTGACTTCGCCGATGACCACCGTCACGTCGTCGGGCAGGTCGGCAATCCGCTCGGGCTGCCGGTCCCTGATCATGTGCAGCCAATCGAGGAAGACCCCGTGGCAGCCGCCTGTGCAGTACGGCTCGCCCGACTGTATGGCCATCGGGCACTGAAAATCTTCCACGCGGATGAACCCCAGATCGTACTCCGACACCACCGCCTGTGCATCGGCGAGGGGGTAATCACCCACCACTTCAATATCCTCGATGGACGCAGGGGTGTAGCCCCGCTCTACGGCCCGGCGCAGATGGCCGACCCCGGCCGGGTCCAGGCCCAGCAGGTGGGCCGCCACCAGGTCATGGGCTAGCGGGTTCGTCGCGATGAGCACGGCGCCCAACGGATGGCCCGCCTGGGTCATCTGGTTGCCGCCGGCGGCAATCTCGATCGCATCGGTGATGATGAGGTGCGGGTGGACTGCCTCCAGCAGGTCGACGATTTTGTCGTCCAGCCGGTGGTCGTGGAAGAGCATCCGCTCGTCGTCATCCACCGAGCCGATGTTGAGCTTCAGCGCCGCCGAAATGCCGTGGGCCAGCACGTTGGATTTCAGCTTGGGCGTGAAGACCACCGTATCGGCACCCGCCACATGCGGGGAGATGTGCACCGTCTGATGACAGACGCCCCGCTGCAGCGCCACCGCTACCCGCGGCTCCTCCTCCATGGGGTGGAGCGTGACGCCGAAGCGCCGCGCCAGGGGCAGATAGCCCGCGCTCCTGAACTGGCCTCGGGTGGGGGCGCCCCGGCCGCACTTCTCCACAATATCGACCCGGGCGACCTGCCCCCGCTCCCGCAGTGCCGCCAGGTGCTGCAGCACGCCTGCCATGAACTCGGCGCGGGTGTAGCCGTGCCGGGCATGGACCGGGTGGGCCAGCACCAGATTTGGCTTGATCGCCACCTTGCCCCGGATCCGGTCCCAGGCCGCCAGTTCCGTCAGCCCGCGGGCAATGACCGCTGCAATGGCCTGTGGATCATAGCTGCTGCACCGGCCGATGAAGACCCGTTCCTGCATGATGAAGCCCCCCCGCTGGTCGCCAGTTATCTCCGGGATTTCTGTATGTTATGGCCTGTTCCCTGCCATTTCGCATGGTTTTGAAAGCGCTGCCATTGGCTGGGCCTGATCGGTGGGATCTTGTCGGTGGTACTTTCCGGGTGCGGGGGTGCCGCCGAACCGGTATTACCGTGCAGCCATCCGCAAAGACTAAAGCTGGTCCCGCGGAACCACTCCAACGATAAGGGGGAGTTCCACCATGGGGGATGCGAAACACCGGCAAGCCAAGCTCTTCGCCGACGGACGGACAAGGGGGCAGGCTGCGGCCGACCCCGAAAAAGGCACCTACGAGTTCGGCACGGAGCTGACCGAGGGCGGAAGCCTGGCGGCTTACAAGAACGTGACGTATGGTGCGTCCGGACAGCAGAGGGCCGGGGCCCGGGGGCGGCAGACCCGCTAGCGAGACCAGGGGCGCCCTGCGTGGGCGCCCCTTTTCTACCAGACACGGGGGGAATCTCATGCGCGGCCTCTTGCTTCTGGCTCTTCTCCTGGTGGCTGCCATCCAGCCGCACGCTGCTGCTGCACCGCAGACTTATACTGACCCCTTCGCCTACTGTGCGGCCGTGGGCAATGTTGATGCGCCGGACGCCCGCTGGGCGGGCGAGCGGGTCCCGCTTGTGATCGCCCGGGGCCTGCAGAAGGCGTTCCGGATACCCGGCGATACCGTTCCCGACCACTTCATCCGCGGAACCCATTGGCGCTGCATGGGCGGCGAAGTCTACGCCTGCAACGTGGGCGCCAACATTCCCTGCATGTCCCGGGCGGAGACCAGCCGCACGCCGACGGAGGGGATGGTCCTCTATTGCCGTGAGAATCCCGACTCCCCTTTTATCCCGATGTACGTCCGCGACCGGGCGAACATATACGACTGGCGCTGCATGGGCGGGGCGCCCGTGATCATCCGGAAGGTGACCGATCCTGACGCGAGGGGGTTTCTCTCCAATATTTGGTATCAGATTGCGCCCCCTGGTCTACCCCCCGGGAAGGGTCTATGAAGGGTCTGAGAAGGGTCTATGAAGGGTCTATGAAGGGTCTGAGAAGGGTCTGAGAACGGTCTGTGAGGGGTCTGTGGAGGGTCTGGGAAGGGTCTGTGAAGGGTCTGTGAAGGGTCTGGGAAGGGTCTGGGAAGGGTCTGGGAAGGGTCTGTGAAGGGTCTGTGAAGGGTCTGTGAGGGGTCTGTGGAGGGTCTGGGAAGGGTCTGGGAAGGGTCTGGGAAGGGTCTGGGAAGGGTCTGTGGAGGGTCTGGGAAGGATCGGACGCCCCTCTTGGTAGAAACAGGATACGGAAGCTCGACGTCTTCGTCTTGTGATGGACGGAGCCTGGTGACAGCCAAAACGGCCGGCTTGACAGCTGGCCGTTTCGCTATGCCCCCGCCACCGCGACACCGCCGGATGCCCCCTCCTCGGACTGCTCCTCGAACTGGAGCCGCCAGAGCTTGTAGTAGAGCCCCTGCATCGCCAGGAGCTCCGCATGGGTGCCCCGCTCTCGGATCTTCCCCTTATGCAGGACGACGATCTGATCGGCGTGCTGGATGGTCGACAGCCGGTGCGCCACGATGAACGTGGTCCGGCCCCGGGTCAGCGTCCGCAGCGCCCGCTGAATCACGGCTTCCGTCTCCGAGTCGATGGAGGCCGTCGCCTCGTCCAGCACCAGAATCGCCGGATCAAAGGCCAGGGCCCGGGCGAAGCTGACCAGCTGCCGCTGGCCCGCCGACAGCGTGGCGCCCCGTTCGGCCACTGGCTCTTCATATCCGCCGGGCAGCTGCCGGATGAAGCGGTCCGCTTCCACAGCCCGGGCGGCTTCCACCAGCTGGTCGTCGGTGATGGCCGTATTTCCGAGCCGGATGTTGGACTTAATATCGCCGGTGAAGAGGAAGACGTCCTGGGCCACCAGCCCGACGTTGCTCCGCAGGTCGGTCTGGGCGATGTTACGGACGTTGACCCCGTCGATCAGCACCTCGCCCTTCTGCACATCGTAGAAGCGGGTGAGTAGGTTGATGATCGAGGACTTGCCGGCGCCGGTGTGGCCCACGAAGGCGACCGTCTGGCCGGGCTGCGCCTTGAAGCTGACGTCCCGGAGGACCCATTCCTCCTCGTCGTAGGCAAACCAGACGTTCCTGAACTCGACGGCGCCGCTGACCCGTCCCAGCGGCGTCGGCTCCGCCGGATCGAGGACGGCGGGCGGGGTGTCGAGCAGCTTGAAGAGCCGCTCTGAGCTCGCCATGGCGCTTTGCATGATGTTAAACTTTTCGGCCAGGGCCATGAGGGGCTCGAAGAAGCGCCGAATCAGCGATACGAAGAGCACCAGCGTGCCGATGGAGACGCTGCCCGCAATCGCCTGAATGCCGCCGTACCAGAGCAGCAGGGCCACGGCCAGGTTGGCGATGAAGTCGAGGATGGGGCGGAAGACCGCCCAGATCATCAACTGGGCCCAGGAGGCCTTGAAGTACCCGTCGTTCTCCGCCTTGAACTCGGCGAAGGTCTTGGCTTCCCGGGCGAAGAGCTGGACGACTTTCATGCCGTTGATATGCTCTGCCAGGAAGGCGTTGATGCGCGCCAGGCGGGTCCGGACTTCGCGCCAGGCGTTGCGGGCCCTGCGCATGAAGAAGTTCGAGTAGATGGCCACGAGGGGCACGAGGCACAGGCTGATGGCCGCCAGCCGCAAGTTGCTGTGCAGCATGAGGGCCGCCACGCCGACCAGCATGAAGACGTCCCGGAAGAGGTTGACCAGGACGCTGGTGTACATTTCGTTGAGCGTCTCGGTGTCGTTGGTGACCCGTGTCACCAGACGGCCGGCCGGGTTGGAGTCGAAGAACTTCAGGTGCAGGCGCTGCAGATGGCCGAAGAGCTGACGCCTGATGGTGTAGATGATCCGCTGGCCTGTGAACTGGAGCAGTTGGACTTCGCTGTACATGACGATGAAACCGAAGATGAGGGCGCCTGCCAGCAGGCCGGCCAGCTTGAGGAGCCCGGCCCGGGCTTCCGGGCTGTCGATGCCCGGCTTCATGTACAGGTCGACGGCCAGCTTGTTGATGTAGTCCCGGCTGAGGTCCAGCCCGACGGAGAGCGCGAGCAGGAGGATGCAGACCAGGATGGATTTCCAGTAGGGGCGCGCGTAGGAGAGGAGCCGCGCCATCAGCTTGGCGTCATACGCCTTCTCAAGTTCTTCTTCTTGGCGAAAATCCCCCATGTGGGCCTCCTTCTTTCGAATTAAATGGGCGGGTGTCACGGGAGTGCTTTTTTCCTCCGGCCTCCAGGCTCTGGGTACCGGAGCGGGCGTGCAGGTGCCCCCGGGGCTCCCCGAGGCTCACCGCATGGCCTAAAACTGGCCATGCGAGCCACGGACGTCGCTGCGGGTGCACCTGCACACACGCTCCGACGTCGGCCAGCGGTTACCGCGCTGAAAACGCTCCTGGAGGAGCTCTTACGCAGCGGCACAGCCGGCAGGGCGAGAGCGGCGGTGAGTAGCCCGGGGGGAGACGGGAGGACGGGTGGACGGTTGGTGGGGTGCCCCCAGCGACGTCCGCGGCTCGCATGGCCGGTCTGAGGCCATGCGGCGAGCCTCGGGGAGCCGGGGGCACCCTACCAACCGGCCGCCCTGCCCCAGCCCGACATCCCGATGATAACTACTCAACCGACGCGATCGCCTCTTCGAGCTGCTGCCGCTGATATGTCCGGAAGTACCGGCCCTCAAGGGCGAGCAGCTCTTCATGCGTACCCGTTTCCACCATGGCCCCGTTTTCAAGGACGATGATCTGATCCGCAGCCCGCACGGCCGCGACCCGGTGCGAAATCACCACCGTTGTCCGCTCCCGCATCACCGGGCGCAGGCCACTCAGAATCCGCTGCTCCGTGCTCGTATCGACCGCCGACAGGCAATCATCGAGCACCAGAATCGGGGCGTCCTTCAGCACCGCCCGGCTCAGGCCCACCCGCTGGCGCTGGCCGCCCGACAGGGTCACGCCCCGCTCGCCGACCATCGTCTCATACCCCTGCGGCAGGAACTCCAGAATATCCTGCTCCACCTGGGCCGTCCGGGCCGCCCCGTGCACTTGCTCCTCCGTCCACTCGCCCGGAGCGAAAGCGATGTTCTCGCCGACCGTCCGGGAGAACAGGAAGGACTCCTGCGGCACAAACGCAATCGCCTGGCGCAGCTGATCAAGGGGCAGGTCGAGCACATCGACCCCGTCGACCAGCACCGTGCCCCGAGGCGGATTGAAAACCCGCGCCAGCAGCGAGACCAGCGTCGACTTGCCGCTGCCCGTCCGCCCGATGATCCCCAGCGTCTGGCCCGGCTTGACCGTGACGCTCAGATCCCGCAGAGCGGGCCGCTTCTTTTCGGGATAGCGGAAGGTCAGGTTCTTCACTTCGATCTGGCCGTGGATCCGTCCGACGCGCACCGGGTGGGCCGGAGTCGCCACATCCGGCTCCGTCAGCAGCACCGTCTGGATGCGCTCAAACGCCGCAAACCCCCGCTGGATGATGTTGACCACCCAGCCCATGGCGATCATCGGCCAGATCAGCATGCCGATGTAGATCGTCAGGGAGACGAAGCTGCCGACCGGAATCTCACCCCGGAGCACGGCCCGGCCGGGGAAGGCGAGGGCCAGCACGAAGCACAGGCCCGCCAGCAGTTGAATCGTTGGTTCGATCGCGCCCTGAATCCGCATCATCGACATGAAGCGGGCCAGGTACGACTTGTTGGCCTCGTCAAAGCGGCCTTCTTCCGCTGCCTCCTGGCCAAAGGCCTTGACGACCCGAATGCCTGAGATATTCTCCTGGGTCACGTCCGACAGCTTGCCAAACGCGTCCTGCACCGCCCGCGACCGGACGAAGACCAGCCTGCCGAAATACATGCAGGCGCAGGCGAGAATCGGCAGCGGCATCAGCGCGAGGAGCGACAGTTCCCACCCGATTTTCCGGATCATCGAAATCATGGTGATCAGCGTCATCATCGACGCATCGAAGGTCATCAGCACGCCTTCACCGGCGATGCCGCGCACGGCCTGCAAGTCGTTGGTCGCCATGGCCATCAGGTCGCCGGTCTTGTGGGTGTGGTAGAAGGAGGCCGGGAGCCTTTCCAGGTGGGAAAAGAGCGCTTCACGGAAGTCCTGTTCGACATAGCGCGCCGTGCCGAAGACGTAAATCCGCCAGACGTACCGGAACACCGCGACGACGGCGACGGCGCCGAGCAGAATGGCCGCGTACCGGTAAATCCCGGCGGTGGTCAGCGCTCCGGCGTTCAGGTCGTCGATGAAGCGTCCGGAGACGTCGGGCCACACCTGCTGGAACAGGTTCGTCACGAACAGGGCCGCCACGCCGGCGAAATATCGCCATTTGTACTTGGCCAGGGCGCCGATCAGGGTCTGGCTGCGTGAGGACATAGGCACCTCCATCCTCGTCGGTGGGAGTTGAAGGAAGAGTCGGCCCGTTTCCGTCCGTAACTCCTGGCCGACGGAAACGGTTCGAGCCTGACGGAACGAGGTGGTGAAAAGAAGTTCGCCGAGCGTTGTTTTTACCCGGCGAAAATATGAGACGTCTCAGCTGGCAAACTGGTTCCCTTGAGATGAAGAAGATATGATCTGCCCTACCGATATAGCACCAGGCTGTTGGGCATGCGCTCAAAGCCGAGCTGACGAAGCACCTCGGCTGCCGGTGCATCGTGAATCGGCGTCTCTTCCCAGGTTTCGACTTCGATACGGCGCGGGGCGCCCGGCCCCGTCAGCAGGTTCCGGACGGCGGCCAGGGCGGCGGTCAGGCGGTCGCCGGACAGGTCGCAGAGCGGTGCCAGCCGCTTGCCGCCCGCTTCGACCGCCAGCACGGGCGCGCCGTCTTCCAGCACCAGATAGGACCGCGTGCCCCGGGCGGCACCGGGGAGGATCGATCCGTATGGGTTGCCGGGGTCGCAGGCGGCGACCAGCCGGAAGGCGCCGGCGTGGTTCTCCCGGGCGGCCCGCAGCTTCTCCACCGCATCGGGCAAGGCAAACTGGGCGCCCGACAGGTCCTTGATGAAGTAGCCCTGCCGCACCTGGCCGCGCAGCTCCATCTGCTTGAGGACGGCGAGCACTTCGCTCCAGGTCAGGGGCCCGTCTTCGGACTGGACGGCTTCTCTGGTCACCACGCCGTAGCGGTCCAGCAGCACCTGGGCGTAGGCCGCGGCGGGCGCGCCATAACTGTCCGCCCGCAGCAGCCGGGACGTAATCGACCAGCGCCCCGTACCCCCCTGCAGGGAGACCGGGCGCCCCCGTCGGGAGGCCGCCTTTCCCGCCCGCATCACCTGCCGGACGGGGGCGAATGTATCGTTGGTGACCAGCCCGAGCCAGGCCAACTCCCACAGCACTTCCAGGGCAGCCGTGGGGGACAGCCCGCTGCTCCTGGCCACGCCGCCCAGGAAGTCCGCACCGCTGGTTTCCAGCGCCCTCAGCACTGCCGTCTGCTCTGCGCTAAGCTCCGCCGGGGGCGGTGCCATCAACCGGGGCGAGAAGGCATGCACCGTCTCTGGCAGGTAGAACGCCAGCTTGCCGCCGGGCAGGCCGGCCCAGTGCAGCTCGCCCATGGCGAGCATCTGATCGAGCCAGACGGGCAGGTAGCCCGGTACCCGGGCGGGCACGACGTCCCGCTCCCAGGCCTCGGCGGGCAGGGGCACGCCCTGCAGGTGCGAAAGCGCCCGGCGCAGGGCGTGGGGCACGCCGCTGGACTTGGCGCCGGCACCTTTGACCCCGACCCCCTGCCAGTCCAGCAGGAACCGGGCGAAAGCGGGGCCGTCCACCGGCTCCACTTCCCGGCGCAGCAGCGACAGCGTCTGCCGGTGGATCTGTTGAAGAATCTCTGTGTCGCAATACTCCCGGTTGGTGCGGCCCCGGGTGTACTCACCCGCGGCCAAAATGCCTTCCGCCCGCAGTACATCCAGGTAGCGCAGGATGGTCTCGCGGTCGTAGCCATAGCGGTCCATGATCTCTTCAGGCGTGAACGGACCGTGGTTGCGGGCAAAGCGCCGGATTATCGCCCCGGCGTGGCCCGCCGGGTCGCTGTACATGCCGCGGTCGTCGGCGGCGATCCAGCGCTCCTCCCCGCCCAGCGGTAACAGCGTCACGCGGCCCTTCAGTTCGTCCAGCCACTCCGGCTGGACGCCCCGCCCGACCAGCTCACGCAAGGAGAGGTCGCCGACCCAACGCAGCAAATCCTCCACTTCGTCGGCGTTGCGCGGCTGGCGGTCCGGCGCAAGGCGCTGCAGCCGCCGGTCCACTTCGGCAATCGCCCGCGGGTCCAGCAGTTCCCGCAGGGACTCGGCGCCCAGCACCTCCTTGACCAGGTCGCGATTCATCTGCAGCAGGGCGCTCCGCCGCTCGGCCTTGGGCGTCTCCCCTTCGTACATGTACGCACCCACCAAGTTCATCAGGAAGGCGGCCGCGAAGGGGGAGGGGCTGTCTGTCTCCATGACCTGCAGGCCGATTTCACCCGTGGTCAGGCCGGTCAGCACGTAGCGGAGGCCGTCCATGTCCAGCACGTCGCGCAGCACTTCCCGGTAGGTCTCCAGCACCACGGGGAACGAGTCGTAGCGGCGGGCGACCTGCAGCAGGTCCGCCGCCTTGAGCCGCTGCAGCCAGAAGGGCTGGCGCCGCCCCGGCTGAGGTCGCGGCAGGACCAGCGCCCGCCCGGCGTTCATGCGGAAGTAGGCCCCGAAAACGGCGGTGTTGCCCACCTCTTCCAGGAGCATCTCCTCGGCGGTGGCGGGGTCGACCCGGAGCATCTTTTCGACGGGCGGCGGCGTGTCGGCGCCCGGCAGCCGGATGAAGATGCCGTCGTCGGTCTGCATCATCTCGGCCTCGAGGCCTAGCAACTCACGCATGCGCCGCTTCAACACCATCGACCAGGCCAGGTTGACCCGCCCGCCGAAGGGCGAATGGACCACAAGGCGCCGGTCGCCGATTTCGTCCCAGAAGTACTCGACGCTGATCTGCCGGTCGTGGGGGAGGGCGCCCGTCGCCTCGACCTGGTCGTACAGATACTGGCGCAGGTTCCAGGCGGCCCGCTCGTCCAGATGGCACTCCCGCTGCAGCCATGCGGGCAGGCCCGGGTCAGACAGGCGGTCGCCGACTTCCCGGATGAAGGCGCCCAGCTTCTGCCCCATCTCAAACGGCCGGCCCAGGCCGTCGCCCTTCCAGAACGGCGCCCGGGGAATCGTCCCGAACGCTTCGCTGACCGTGACCCGGTCGTGCTCAATCGTTTCGATCTTCCAACTCGCGGTCCCGAGCTGGAACGTGTCGCCCACCCGGGACTCGTAGACCATCTCTTCATCAAGCTCGCCGAGCTTGACGGCAGTCCCCCGGATGTAGACCCCATAGTAGCCCCGGTCGGGAATCGTGCCGCCGGAGCGGATGGCAACGTGCTTCGCCCCGTCCCGCCCGCGGATCACGTTCTCCTGGCGGTCCCAGACGATGCGCGGCCGCAGCTCCCGGAACTCCTCGGACGGATAACGGCCCGAGAGCATCTCCAGCACGGAGAAGAGCTGCCGGTCCGTCAGGTCGCGGTAGCAGTAGCTGCGCCGCAGCATGGCCAGCAGGTCGTCCACCTGCCAGTCGTCTGCGGCGGCCATCGCGGTGATCTGCTGGGCCAGGACATCCAGGGCGCCCGTGGGCACCCGGGTCTCCTCCACTTCGCCCCGGGCCATCTCCCGCACAATGCAGGCTGTCTCCAGCAAATCGCCCCGCCACTTCGGGAGGAGGCGCCCTTTGGATGCCGCGCCGATGACGTGGCCCGCCCGGCCGACCCGCTGGAGGCCCCGGGCGACGCTCTTGGGCGATTCGATCTGAATGACGAGGTCGACAAAGCCGATGTCGATGCCCAATTCCAGCGACGATGTGGCCACCAGGCACGGCAGGCGCCCTTCTTTGAGATCGCGCTCGACCTGCGCCCGCACTTCTTTGGAGACGGAGCCGTGGTGGCATTTGACCAGTTCGTAGCCGGCGTGGTCGTTGAGGCGGCCGGTCAGCCGTTCGGCCAGGCCCCTCCCGTTGACGAAAATCAAAGTAGACTCGTGCTGGCTGACCAGTTCGAGCAGGCGCGGATAGATGGCCGCCCACATGGTGTTCTCGGGCAGGGCGCGCATATCGTCCACGGGCACTTCGACTTTCAGGTCCAGGTGCTTGCGGGTGCCCGTGTCTACAATGGTCACGTTGCGCCCGACGCCGCCGAGGTAGCGGGCGATCTCTTCCAACGGCCGCTGGGTGGCCGACAGCCCAATGCGGACAGGGGGCCTGGAGAGCAGCGCTTCCAGCCGCTCCAGCGAGAGGGAGAGGTGGACGCCCCGCTTGGTGCCGCACATGGCGTGGATTTCGTCGACGATGACGTAGCGCACCGTACGCAGCATGGACCGGGCATTCGAGGTCAGAATCAGGTAGAGCGATTCAGGCGTTGTGATCAGCACGTGCGGCGGGCGCTTGACCATATTCGCCCGGTCCCGGGGGCTGGTGTCGCCCGTCCGGACGGCCGTGGTCAGCTTGGGCAGCGGAACGCCCATGGCGCGCGCCTTTGCCTCGATGCCTTTGAGCGGCACCTCGAGGTTGCGGTGAACGTCGTTGTTCAGCGCTTTGAGCGGCGATATATACAGGACCTGCACGCCGTTCGGCTGGTCCTGGCAGTCGTGGTAAAGCTGGTCCAGGCACTTCAGAAAGGCTGCGAGCGTCTTGCCCGACCCGGTGGGCGCCAGGATGAGGGCGTTCTCCCCCCGGGCGATGACCGGCCAGCCCCGGGCCTGGGGCGGGCTGGGGCTGCCGAACGTTTCCGCAAACCAGGCGCAGACTACTGGATGAAAACCCGACATGGGCATGGCGACAGCCCTCCCAACAAACGATCTCCCCTGCACAAGCCCACACAAACATACATTCGCCATCGACGTCCGACCCCCTGCTTGTTTCTTCCGGTTGACGTGGAGTAAAATACGTACAACGGGTGGATAACGAACTGGCGGTGGAACGGCTATGGACGATATCGACATGTCAATTATTCGGCAACTTTCGGCGAACAGCCGCATTTCCTGGGCCGACCTGGGGGCTGCGGTGGGCATTACTCGGCAGACTGCTGCCGAGCGCGTCCAGAAGCTGGAGCAGGCCGGTGTCATCAAAGGCTATACCATTGCAGTGGATGCGGAGGCCCTGGGCGCCGACCTGCTGGCCTTCGTGGCCATCAGCCTGGAGCGGCCCCAGCACTCCGACCCGTTCCTGGCGGCGGTCTCCGCCATGCCCGAAGTGATGGAATGCCACCACGTGGCGGGCGAGGACTCCTACCTGCTCAAAGTCCGAACGGATGGCACCCGCGGCCTGGAACGGCTGATTACGGATTTCCTCCGGCCCATTCCCGGCGTCATGCGGACCCGGACCACCATCGTGCTCTCCTCTGCCAAAGAGACGGCGGTGCCGCCGTTCCCGGCAATGGGTACCGGCAAGTGATCACCCTGTTGGCATCCGGGTTTGTCCTGGGCGTTTCCGTGGCCGCCCCCCTTGGGCCTGTCAGTGCCGCAGCGATTCGCGAAGGGCTGGAGCGGGGCGGGTTCGGCGCCTTCCTCATCGGGCTGGGGGCCGCGACCGTTGACTTCTTCTATCTTGGTCTGGTGTACGTGGGAGTAGCCCCCTGGCTCCGGGGCCTCCCGGCGCTGATGACGGCTTTTTACGTGGCCGGCGCCCTGCTGCTGGGGCAGATGGCCTATTCCGCCCTACGCCGGGCCTGGGCCGGGGGCCTGCCCGCCCCCGCCGCTGGGCGCCCCGGGCGAAGCGCCTATCTGTTCGGCCTGGGCATCACCCTGTTCAATCCCAGCACCATCGCCAGTTGGCTGGGGCTGGGCGTCGCGTTTTCCGGAGCTACGCTGACCGGGCTCAGCCTTGGCAGTGCGGCAGCCGTTCTCTTCTCCGTCTTTGCGGGGAGCGCCGCCTGGTTTGCCACGTTGGCCCTCCTGGTGGCCGGCGCCCGGCGGTTCGCCGGACAGCGCCCGTGGGTCTTCCGGGCCGTCAACCTCATTGCCGGCCTTGCCCTTCTGGCCTACGCCGTCTTCTTCATGCTGAAAGCTGTGGGGTGGTGAAGGTGCCAGCGCACAAAATTGGACAGGGCTCCTGGTGGCCCACCGGGTCAGTTTTCCGCCGGTCCGATGGCGTGCTGCTGGGACTGGTCGGTCTGGTGGGCGTGCTGGCCGCGTTCGCCGTCCGCGCCTTTGAAGAGATCGTCGAACTGTCGCTCGACTTCGGTTTCCACACGCTGCCCAAATGGATGGGTGCCGCATCGTATCTCGCATATCCTGCCCTGCTCGGTCTGGCGGTCGCCGGGGTAAAGACCCTCGTGCGCAAGCCTGACCGCCATCACTCGGTGCCCCTGGTCATCGTCGCGATGGATAAGCGGGCCGGCCGGATCTCCCCGGCCAGCACGCTGCTCAAAACGTTGGCCGCCATGCTGACGCTGGGCGCCGGCGGGTCGCTGGGCCGGGAAGGCCCCGTGGTGCTGCTGGGAGGCGGCCTGGGGTCGGCCATCGGGCAGGTGCTGCGGCTCCGTCCGGAATGGATCTCCATGTTGGTAGCGGCGGGCGCCGGTGCGGCCATCGCCACGGCTTTCGGCGCCCCCATTACGGGCGTCTTTTTCGTGATGGAGATCGTCCTGATCCAGTTCTCCACCCGTACCTTCGCTTTGGTGGCCGTGGCCTGCGTCAGCGCGGCACAGGTCTCCGGCATGATGTACGGGGCGCCGTCCTTCCCCATACCGGCCTATCAGTTGAACAACCCCTGGGAGATCCTGCTCTACGTCGGTCTGGGTGTCCTCATTACCCTGCTTTCCCGGGTCTACGTCAAGGTGATCTACGGCTCCGAGGAGTTGGGCGCCCGCATCAGGCGCCTGCCCAACTGGATCAAGCCAGCCCTGGGCGGCATCGCATTCGGCGCCGTGGCCATCTTCCTGCCCCGCACGCTGGGGGCGGGGTATTCGACCATTACCGACGCACTGGCGGGACAGTTGAGTATCGGCCTGCTGGTGCTGCTCCTGCTGGGCAAGCTGGTCACCATCGGGTTGACCAGCGGCAGCGGGTGGCCCGGCGGCGTATTTGCCCCTGCGCTTTACCTGGGCGCCATGGCCGGTGGCATTTTCGGCTGGGCCGCGTCGGCAGTGCTGCCGGGCATCGTGCCGCAGGCCGGCGCATACGCCGTCGTTGGCATGGCGGCCATGATCGCCGGCTCGACGCATGCCCCGCTGACCGCCATGACGCTGATTTTCGAGGTGACCCGCGACTACCGCATCGCCTTGCCCGCCATGGTCGCATGCGGCATCGCCGCGGTTTTCAGCCAGCGGCTGGACCCCTATTCCATTGACACCGTCCACCTGCCCGAGCACGGCATTCTGCTGCCCTGGCAGGTGCGCGACCTGCGGCACGTGCCCGTGGCCGAGGTGATGGCCCGTGATGTCCACACGGTCCGCCCCAACATGCAGCTGAAGGACGTCATCGGCCTGATGCAGATTCACCGGCACGGCGGCTACCCCGTACTCAGTCCGGAAGGCCAGCTGGTCGGGATGATCACCCTGAGCGATGTGCGGACGGTGCCCCTCGAGCGGCGCCTGACAACGCTCGTCTCCCAGGTGATGGCCCGCAAGGTGACGGTTCTCACGCCCGACCAGACCCTGGCCGACGCCGCCAACATGATGGCCCACCAGGGCGTGGGGCGGCTGCCCGTGGTCGATCCGAGCGACCGGAGCCGGGTAGTGGGCATCGTGAGCCGCAGCGACGTGCTCCGCTCCTACCCGACCGACCTGGCGCCCGACGAGTCGCCGGAGATGTTCCTCGAGCGGTGAGCTCGGGACGCTGCCCTTATGTCTTTGAAGGCTGCTAATGTGAGGTAATGGATGCATTTTGCCACGGAGGGCGCGGAAGGCGCGGAGGACACTGAATGGGACAATGAAGTGGCCTCGGATGGCGCGGATTTCACCGACTATGGAACCCGCGCTGATTTCCGGGCTGCAAGCTATGGTAAAGGGAAATTTATACTATATTTAATTATGAAATAGGGCCATATCATCTTCCCACTTCCACTGCCACGACTCCGTGCCCCTTCCGCGTCTTCCGTGGAAAAATCCCGTTCCCATTCCCACATTCAAGGCCCGAACTATGACGAAACGACATAAACGGCTCCCCTGGGTTAGGGGAGCCGTTTCCAATCACCGGCGAACCGCAGTGATTGCCATGATATGCTCCTGCCGGTGCTCGCCGATCCCCGGCAGTAGCTTCACCTCCGTAAAGCCGCACCGCTCAATCATCGCGACGTACTGCTCATCCGTGTAGGCCGAGTAGCTGCCGGCCATCCGCTCCACGCCGCGCTCCGTCAGCACGAAATACCGGTCCGTCGCCGCCTGTGCCTCCTCATCCCAGAAGGACTCCTTCAGGCAGACGTAGGCTCCGTCGGCGAAGACCCCGTTCTGCGAGGACCACCAGCGCGGCGGCGTCGTGCCCATAGCCTTCATGCCCTCGTATGTATGCGGCTCCAGCAGCAGGTGCCCGCCGGGCTTCAGCGCCTCGCCCATCCGGCGGATCACTTCTTCGGCCTGGCTCGTTTGCAGGGCGTTGAACTCTCCGAAAATGAACATCGCCAGGTCATACCCATCGCCGTAATGCGTCGTGCGCAGGTCACCCAGCACATGCTCGGCGGACAACCCTTCCCGGCGGGCTGTTTCGATGGCGTACTCCACCGAGGCGGGCGAAAAGTCGATGCCCCGGCACGTATGGCCCCGCCGTGCCAGTGCCGCCGTGTACAGGCCCGGTCCGCAGGCGAGGTCCAGCACCCGGGAAGGGCGCCCCTGCAGCAGTTCCGCATCAATCCACGCAACCTGCTGTTCGATGACCGCCTGGCGCCGGCTGGCCATATCATGATCCTGTGCGAGATGCGCCTGCAGCATCCGCCGGCTGAACCCGGGCTCGTGCCAGGGAATGTTCTCTGCTTCCTGCCAGGGTGCCGGGGGTTGGGTGCGGTTCAGAATCAGGCTCAAGTCCAAATCAGATCCCTCCTGACAGGCGTCACATTCGCCTGAGACATCATCACTCCTTCTCGTTTGCGAAATAATCCGCGGTACGAGACTGGAAAGCGGCCCCCCGTCGGGAGGCCGCCTTTTCCGCCGTCTCGCGGCGATGAACCTCATTCTTCCGCCACAGGACTCCCGAGCATCTCCACGGCGCTGCGTCCGCCGTTTTGCCGCGCATTTGCTGCTGCTTCCCGGCTCATCCTTCTGGCCGTGGGTCCGTCAAGCTCAGCGAACTCGTTTTCCACATCAAGGCCGGCTTCCGCCACCTGAGCATTACTGCCAGGGGGGTTCTGCGGGCCGTTGCGCGGGGGCGTAGCCACTATGCGTCCCTCCTCCGGCGTCGTTGTAGCCGAGCCCGTTCGTCTGCCCAAATCCGGGCTCCGCCGGCGTGGGGGCGCCGTCGTTGCCGGCCACCTCCCGGCCCCGGTAGGCCGCACCGCTTATGGTGTGCCCCGCCGTTCCCGGACCGAGGCTGCCCGACTGCCCGGCGGCTGCGGCCGCGCGCTCCACCGCCTGACGCCCGGATTCGATCGTGTTATCGACCATCTCCCGACCACCTCCGATGCTAGCATGTGCCTGCGCCCCGCCTGCTCATCCCGCCGCGGGCCGAAATGATCCGTTCGGGCTATTTGGCGGTCCAACTGGCAGCGGTTATGCTCATAGGGAGATGAAATACCCGGAGGGTTGTCCGTGCGCAAGCTGTTTCCCGTTATCGCGCTGGCTGCGTTTGCGGTGGTGATGGTCGTCGTCTTCCTGAGCTTCCGGCCTGCCCAGGAATCAGACGTCCCCCTGAAGCTGAACCTACCGGACAAGTGGCAGGAATTCACCCGGTCTGCCAACCTTGAGGGCAAGCCCGCCCTCGACGCCTTCCAGAAGGAGCACGAAAAGAAGATCTCCTGGAAAGATGGCGTCAAGGGCGACTACACGGACGGCAAGGTCCGGCTTTCGATCTGGATTGCCGGCGCCGCCAATGACGGCCACGCCAGCCAGATGGTGCTCGATATGACCAAGGCCATCGGCGGCACCCACAAGACGTTCAAACAGCCCGGCGAGGTGGACCTGGGCGGGGTGAAGGCCTACAGGACTGATGGCCAGGGGAACGTCAACTACTTCTACGCCAAGGGCCGCCAGGTCTACTGGATCGCCGTGGGCGGCGCCGCTGACCCGGATGCCCTGGCCAAACGAGTCTACCCGGATTTCTAGTCGGGGTGAGAGTGTGGCCCATGTGACAGAAGCCGTCTGGGGACCCGCCGAGGCAAGCCTGGGGCGGCCCGGGGAGCGCAACTGGTCCTACGAAATCGGCGAAGCGGAAATGGATATGGTCGTCAGCAGCACCCGCGGCCAGACCCGCCTGCATGATGTGACGATCTTCATCTTTAACGCCGGCGGCGAAGCAGCGCTGATCAAGAAGCACAGTTATCCGCCCGGGGCCTGGCGGGCGCCCGGCGGGGGCATTAACCCCGGCGAACCGTTCGCGTTCGGCGCCCGGCGGGAGGCCCGCGAAGAGACCGGGCTCGATGTGCGCCTGACCCGGTACCTTCTGCGCATCCACGTCACTTTTACCTGTGGAGAGCGGCGCCAACCCTGGACGACGCACGTGGTCGCGGCGCAAGCAGCGGGCAGTGCGGAGCTTGCAGTCGGCGATCCCAAGGAGATCGCCGGCGCCCGCTGGGGCACGCTGGATGAACTCTGCGGCCCCATCGCCGATGTGATGCTGGCCTCCGGCAGCGGGCTCTTCCGCTATCGGGTGGCGCTGCACCGTGAAGTGGCTCGCCTCTTGGCCGGCCACGACTAAACACAGCCCACAACGAATGAAGCGCCGGAACGCTCATGCAGCTTCCGGCGCTTTTTTCTTGCGCAGACTGGCTCATTCACATATGCGAAATAATCTGTTAAAATTATCGGCAACAGGATCACGACAGGGGGAAGTCGCATATGAGGCAGGGGGCCGCACTGCGTGCCGGATGGTTCGCAGCCATACTGGTCTGGCTGCTGCTCGTTCCCGGAATCGCGCTGGCCGACGGGAGCATCGCGATGGATGAACTCTCCCCAAATCTCTATCAACGGCAATACGTCAACCCGAGTGGCGGCTGGCGGCTCTTTGCTGCCCCCGTCGAGCTGCTCGCCCGGGCGACCGGCGTCGACGCCGGGACGCGCTGCGACGGCCAGGTGCTGACTTTCCGCACCAAGCCTGCGAAGGCGACCGTGGCCGAATCGTTCCGGTTCAGCCTCTTTACCGATGTGCAGCGCCAGCACAACCTGACCGACGGGCGCCCGGTGCTCGTGCCGGTCGGCGGGCAGTCGCTGTGCAGTGACCCTGTGACGGCCATCGCCTTCAACGGCGAGGACGTCCGGTACTACACGATTACCGTTGAGCCGAAAGACAAGACCGTACGGCCCGGTACATATAACGGCCAGCTGATCATTTCGGAAGGGGAGACGGAGCGGGTCGTGCCTGTGACCCTACACGTCCGCAACGGACTGGGGCCGGCGCTGCTCTTTGCCCTGCTCGGACTCCTGGCCAACTGGCTGGTCAACCGCTTCCGCACCCGCCAGGCCGAGATTCCGCTCTTCAAACGTTACCGCCGCCTCACGGCGCGCCTTCATGCGGCCGCGCCGAAGTCACCGGAGCTTTTGCTCCAAATGGCCACCTGGATTCGCCAGAACCTGGCGGCGGGCACCCCAGCCGCCTACGCTGAGGCGGACAAGAAACTGACGTTCTGCGAAATGCTGATGGTGGGGACATATCCGACGTGGGTTCGCCAACTGGATGAATATCTCGAGCCGCACAACTTCTTCGCCTGGAGGCAGATCCAAACCGCAATCGAAGGGCTCGCCGCCGATGCCACCCCGCAGGCCTTGTATATCGCCGTCAAGGGAGCGGTCACAAATTACAACCTCGTGCCAGTCCCACTGGCAGCCCCTGATACGAAGTTCACCGACAGCGAGGGCGCCGAGAAGTACCGCGTACCGCAACCGGACGACATCAAAGGCTGGAAGCAATGGTTCCTCTACGGCCCGTCCAGCTCCATACTCGGTGAATGGGCGTATGCCGGGGCGATGCTGCTCGGCCTCTGGGTGATGCGCGTGGGCATCTTTTGTGCGGCCATCAGCGCAACGGTGCTGGCCACCGTTGCCGTCTACCAGAAGGCGCCCGATTTTGGGGCAGACCTCCTGGTGGATTATGGCCTGGCGTTCGCCGTCGGATACGCCGGCAAGGTCTTTAACGACACGCTGCAGAAGCTGGCCCCGGGAATCGCCAGCGGCGTTGCGGTTAACGAAGCGCCTGCAGACAACGGAAAATGAGGAGGACGCCCTTCACGGGGCGTCCCCAGGCTGCTTACAAAGGTCGCGACCTAGTCGCGGCCTTTAATATTTCATGCTACAATGGTAATAACTAGCGCGTTGGAGTTGGTCGGTGTGATTCGAAACGCCGTGGAGTCCCAAGCTCAGTTGGAAATGGTGGCTGTTGA
>DASPIW010000051.1:0-48601 GCA_035628915.1 Symbiobacteriaceae bacterium
CCTTCAATTGAGGACATTTTGACGCTGGTGCGTGAAGAACTGATCGACAGGGGTGCTTCCCAGGGTGTCGCAGGCGGGCGGTGTGCTTCCCGTCCCCCAGGCAGGCCCAAGGCAGCCTAACCAGCGACATTTTGCCGCCGCCGGCGTGAAACGACTCACACGAATTCCCCTGCACCCCAAGGCTAGCGCCGCCTGTGGGGTCCTTCTGCTTACGAAAAGGGCCAAAGTACAGCAATCGGCCCCGGGCGCTCGCCAGGCGAGCCCCGGGGCCGATTCGTTGCTGCCGCGCTGTCTCGGACGAACTCTGTTATGCTTTGATAATTGAAATAATTCGCTCGTGTTCACTTCCCTGGACGCGTGACGTCCGAAGCAACACAGCGAAAAGCGACCTCCCCGGCGTACCAGGGAGGGTCGATTCCGTCACGCCTGCCGGCGCTTGAGCTTCTCGATTTCGCGCTCTTGTTCGAGGTAGCGCTTCTTCATGAGATCGACGTCGACTTCAACGTCAAAGAGCCGTTCACTCAGCTCCTTGCGTAGACCGGCGATCTCACCCTTGAGCTCCGACCTAAGATCAGCGATCTCTCCTTTGAGCTCCACTCTGAGACCAGCAAGCTCCCCTTTGACCTCGCCCATCTCTTTGCGCAGGCCTTTAACATCGGCCGACAACTCCTCCAGCCTTGAAAGCACCGTACGCAGCAGTTCCTGTGCCTCGTCCAACAGAGACCCAACTTTCACCCAGAACATCTGTTCCCATATATTGGACAGACAGGCATCAGATTCCTGCAGAGGTGGGAGGCTGTTGCCCCTGGTTCCGCTTCAGCTTTTCGATGGCCCGGTTTTGCCGCTTGTAGGCGTCCGACACAGCATTGAGCCGCTCGTCGATCTCATCGAGCTGATCGAGGACGGCCAGGAGGGATTCCTTCTGATGCAGCTCCCCTATGCGTCCCTTCAACGCGCCGACTGCAGCCTTCACGCCCTCAAGTCCCTCCAGAGCAGCCCGCGTCCACCTACTGTACTCCTCCACCACCATCACCTCACCTGTAGTATGAGGCAATGGCGGTGCGTACTACCAGCCCCCGGGGCTCATGTAGCGGAGGCGTCGCGCCAGCCCGGCGCACACTGCGTCACTGATCCCCGTCCAGCAAGAACGCGCCGGAGCGGGAGGTCCGGGTCAAGTTCAAGGTATCGTTCTCCCAGACGGTGACTCGCTACTCCCCGTTCCTTTCAGCCGGGGCGGCGGCCGTACTCCGGGCCAACGCACATCGCTTCTCTCCTTTGGAGACGTAGTGGGATTCCATCGACTACATTGAACGGCAAAGAATCGTGAGGACCGGCTCGGAGATCGAGCCGGTCCATGCGCGCCTTCCCTGCTTGGGGAGGCTTATTGTGTTCGCATTACATCAAGTCCATGCGCTTCAATACACCGGTCCGCACGGCCTTAAGCAGTTCCTCGGCCTCGGCCACGCTGCCGGCCTGCACGGAGACGTAGATCTTCAGCTTGGGCTCCGTGCCGGAGGGCCGCACCATGACGAAGCCGCCATCGGCAAACCGGTAGTGCAGGACTTCAGCCCGGCCCAGCTCAAGCCGATACCGCCGGCCTGTAGCCAGGTCGATCCCCTCGCCCTTAGCGTAGTCATCGGCGAAGGCAATAGGAAGACCGGCGAAAATACCGGGCGGGTCCTGGCGGAGGGCGGACATCATGGCTCCAATGCGCTCCTGCCCTTCCTTGCCCGGCAGCGTCACGTTATACAGGTCCTCCTGGAAGAAGCCACAGCGCTTCCAAATCTGCTCCAGGGCGTCGAAGAGCGTCCGCCCATGCGCATTCTGATAGGCCACGGCGTCAGCCAGCATGGCCGCGGCCATGACGGCGTCCTTGTCGCGCACGAAGGTGGCGCCCAGGTAGCCGTAGGACTCCTCAAACCCGAAGAGGAAGGTGTGCGAGCCGGTCTCCTCGAACTCCCGGATCTTGTCGCCGATGAACTTAAAGCCGGTATGGGTGTCCAGCAGCGCCACGCCGTGGTCCCGGCAGAGGGGCTCGATCATGTTCGAGGTCGCGATAGTCTTGATGACAGCGCCGTTGGCCGGCAGTGTCCCGTTCTCCTGCCGGCTGGCGAGCACGTAGTCCACCAGAATTGCCCCGATCTGGTTGCCCGTCAGGAGGCGGTACCGGCCGGCGTGGTCCCGGAGCATGACGCCGAGCCGGTCCGCATCCGGATCAGTGGCCATGATGACGTCGGGCTGCTCTCGCTCTGCCTGTTTGAGCGCTAGCTCGAAGACGGCCGGTTCTTCGGGGTTGGGGGACTTCACGGTGGAGAACTCCGGGTCAGGGAGTTCCTGCTCCGCCACGACGCTGACCTGGAAGCCGGCTTCGGCAAGGACCTTTCGGACCGGTATGTTCCCCGTGCCGTGCAGGGGGCTATACAGGATATTGATGTGATGGCGCAGCGCCCGATCGCTGGTGATGAGGGCGAGGATCTGGTCGTAGTAGGCCCGGTCGACCCAGGGGGCAACGGACCGGAGCAGGCCCCTGGCCCGGGCCTCCTCCTCCGCCATGGGGTGGATGGTAGTGATCTCTGTGATGGCCCGGATGCGCTCCTGAATGGCGGAGGCCCGCTCAGGGGGAACCTGGCAGCCGTCGCTCCAGTAGACCTTATAGCCGTTGTATTCCTTGGGGTTGTGGCTCGCAGTGATGACGATGCCGGCGGTGGCCCCCAGGAAGCGGACGGCGAAGGAGAGCATGGGGGTCGGGCGGAGGTCGTCCCAGAGGAAGGCGGCAATGCCGTTGGCGTTGAGCGTGAGTGCAGCTTCGAGCGCGAACTCCTTGGAGAAGCGCCGGCAGTCGTGGGCGATGACGACGCTCTTGGCATTGCTGGCCACGGCGTTGATGTAGTCCGCCAGGCCCTGGGTGGCGTGACGAACGACGTACCGGTTCATCCGGTTGGTGCCGGCGGCGATGATGCCGCGCAGGCCGCCGGTGCCGAATTCGAGGTCGCGGCAGAAGCGTTCTTCAATATCTGCAGGGGGTGGGGCGAGTTCTGCGCGGGAGGCTTCGTCGAAGTAAGGATGAGAGGCCCAGAGTATAGCTGTCTGTTCTACGAGCGACACGAGTTGCATCTCCTTTAGCCGGATCTCAACTGTACCTGTGTCGATTCTTCGGGCAGCCGTAGAATCCTGCTTCCAGTGGCAGGAACGCCCATTCATCACGCCGAACCTACGGACGAGTTACCTAGGCGAAACGACTTTGGACAGTACGAATGGCACCCTCGCAAAACAAGACGAGTCTGCTCATGCCGGAGATCACCTTATGCCGGTCCTCCGGAGACTCGACTTATGGGGCCAAACGGTGGCATCGATCGCCTCGATAGCCCTTGAGTGTGCGTTCTGGCTCATCGGGCTACAACTGGAAGGCACTCCCGTCCGGATCGGGCTTAGGTGAATAAGGCAAATACCATCGGCGGTCAGAAAGGGTGATTATTGAGCTTGGAACTGAAGGCAAACGAACTGGTTGGCCGATATATAGCCAACTATGGAATTGCTAACGGGACTGAAGTTACCCAAGAAATGGTCCTGAGGCACTGGGAGTTGGAGCGCCGTTTGACTCGCGAACTTCTCGAATCAAATGCCGATAATCGCTGGGAAGTTTTCGAACGTTGCTACACAAACCTTTATGAAGAGATCAATTGGGTCAATCAGCCCCGGACAAATGGCGTTGTTTCGACACGATACCAGGATTGGGCGGATGCAATTGGTTTACCGCAGAAACGAATCTATGAAGTAGGATCTGGGCGAGGCGAACTGATCACCTATCTAGCTAAGCTCGGTCACAGATGCCTAGCGACTGAAGTGACACGAGAAAGAGGGAAAAAATGGGCTAAAGATCAACTATCGAATCTTGAATGGGGTGTCACTGACGGTGTGCACCTCGAGAGGTTTGCGGCTGAGTCGCACTTTGATGTAGTGATCTCGGACCAGGTCATCGAACACTTGCATCCCGATGACATCGTCGACCACTTTCAAGGTGCATTCCATATTCTCAAGCCGGGTGGAAGATACATTTTTTCGACGCCTCATGCGTCGGTCGGTCCGTGTGACATCTCAGGCATCATGGGATATGACACTCCTATGGGGATGCACTTAAAGGAGTACACGTACAAGGAGCTATGTAGTGCGGCCCAATCAGCCGGGTTCTCCAAACTCATGGCTGTTTTCAGAGTGCCCGGTTCAATTCGGACACGACTTGGTTGGCCTAAGCCTCGGAAGAGCCGCCTCTACCTAAGCTACTTACTCGTTGTAGAGGAGTTGCTCATGACATTGAGGCCCTCGAAGCTCAGGCGTATGCTTGCAAGAACTATGCGGGTGGCTCTGTTTAGTCCGTCAGCGTTTTTGGTAGCCGAAAAATGAGTTCACAGCATAATCTGTGGCTATTCCCGTCGCCGCCTTGCTGTTCCGTCTCTAGATCGTAGAATGTAGAGCAGATAGCTTGTCGATTCTTACGACCGAAAAAAGTGTCGCGGCCGGCGCTGGTTGGCGCCGAAACGACGGACGCCGTTGGCATCCAGCACTGCCGGGTGCCGCTGGCACCAAACTAAACGACCCCAGTCAGGAAAACCTGTACTGGGGTCGTGCTGTTTCTACCATCCGGCGGCCGCCCGATCGGCCTCGTCAAACTCGCTGGCCACCCGCCGGACGCTGGCCTCGTCGACGACCTTGTGGTCCCTAGTTCGGGCATCCAGAAGGCAACTGGCGCAGAAGGCGTTAATGAGCCGGGGAACGCCACGCGTCAGCGTTGCCAAGGCGCTCACAGCCTGCTCCGAGAAGATTGGACAGCTTGCGCCGGCCAGGCGCATGTGGTGCTCGATGTAAGTGCCTACCTGCTCCTGAGGCAGCCCGCTCAGGTGATAGCGCACCTGGACCCTCTGCGCCAGTGCCTCAAAGGTCCGCATCTTGAGCTTGTTTATGATCAACTGGAATTGGAGGTTTTGATCAACGAAAATTCCTTGGTCTGATCATCGGGAACTCCCTGGTGTGATCATCAAGAATTCCTTGGTCTGACCTGGAAATTCTCGCTTCCCGCGGAGCTCTGGCTGGCCGACCAAAACGAAGCTAATCGGTGAGGCCGAGTCAAAGTGGAAGTTCAGGATGAATCGGATCTCCTGGAGCATGTCCGGCGCCAGCAGGTGGGCCTCATCCAGAACAACCACGGGCTGGCGGCCCTGTGTCCGGTATCCCTCCAGTAAGGTGGCCTCGAACATCCGCTTTGCTTCCCGACCGTGAAACGGTGCCTGAAGGCCGAGTTGGGTGAGCACGTCCCTGTAGAACGAGCGTGGGTTCAACTCAGCGTCGGCTATGTAAACAAACTGGCGCTGGGTGCGGTCAAGTTGGTCGTAGAGTGCCCGAACGGCGGTCGACTTGCCGGCCCCAACCTCACCCGTAATGACGCCGAAGGCCCGGGTCCGGATGATGTACTGCAACCGGGCGATGAGCTCCTGGTGCTGCTGCGACGGAAAGAGCTGGCTGGTCGCCAGGTCTTTGCGGAACGGCTGGCTGTGCAACCCGAAGTACTCACTGAGCATGCGGCTTGCCCTCCCCGCTCATGAGACGGCTAAAGTGGGTCTGGCCCAACTCCTGCTGGACCCGCTCCTCATGCTGCTTCTTGGCCAGGGCCAGGTAGTTCACCCTGTCGCCGGCGCCGGTGATGTCGTCAGTCGCTCAACCTCCCGACGGCGCTTACGGTGCAGTTCGACTGGGGTCGGGTCTGGGTACCGCTGGCCGTCGAGCCAGATCTGGATCTGACTCAAGTCGAAGGGGTCGTAGCGCAGGGTCGCCTTCCGACCCGCCAGAGCAGGGTCCACCTCGTAGTAGTTATGGTCGACCTCCACGTGGTAGTCGATGTTCACCTTGGCCTTTCGCCACTCGGCATACTCAAACCGGTGGGGCGGGAGTGGACGAAGCGCCGGCTTGTCGAGCGACTCATACAGCGTACGCCGTGAACCGTCAAGCTTCTGGAACCGCTTGTTGTTCAGCGTATCGAGCAGGCCACGGATGGCTTCGTTGAGTTCCGACAGACTGAAGAACGTGCGGTTACGAAGTGGCGCCAAGATCCACCGCTCCACCACCTGGACCGCGTTTTCGACCTTCGCTTTATCCCTGGGCTTGTACGGCCGGGCAGGAATGATGACAGTGCCGTAATGGGTGGCCATCTCCTGGTAGGTAGGATTAAGATCTGGCTCATAGCGGCACGGTCGTTTTACGCCTGCCTTCGGGTTGTCCGGAACAACCATCTCGGGCACACCACCGATGAACTCAAACATGTCGCAGTGGCAGCTGATCCAGGCCCGCAAATCCTGAGACCAGACGGCCTTGGCGAACGTGTAGTTGCTGGCCGACAGGGCCGAAACGAAAACAGAGGCTTCGCGGGTCTCGCCCGTTTCACGGTTGACCACAACCGGTATGGTTGGGCCCGCGAAGTCAACCTGTATCCGCTCACCGGCCCGGTGATGGTGGCGGAGCACCACATCCAGCTTGCTCTGCCAGTCACGGTACCGCTGAGTAAGCTGGGTGTACTGAACCCCGCCGGGGTGAGCTTGCTTGTACTCTAGCCACGGCAACTGAAGGGTGACCCCCTTCCGTTGCAACTGCTTGTGAATGTAGGCCAGGTCCGGCTCTGGTCGATTCTTGGGCAGCTCAGGGCCATGGGGATACAGCTTTGCCTCCAGTGCGGCGTCGTCCAAGTCAGGAATGGGCCACGAAAGCCCGGCTTCCTCGGCTCGTCGCAACATGCCCAGTACGGTGCTGTGCGAGACGGACAGGCTATGGGCGATCTGACGGGCCGCCAGGCCCAGTTCCCACTTCAGGCGGAGTACTTCCTTGATTTTGCGCATAGACAGCCTCCTGTTTGGCATGGCCCGCAGTCGCCCTCCTGTTGTGATTGGTTATCCACAACTTCCAGAAGGCGCCGCAAAGCCCTGCGAGGTGCCCAACGCCGCTCCGCTCTAAGGCTCAGGCCGGTCGAATTCCACCGAAACGACTGGTCGATTTCCGCCGTAACAGGTGGTCGATTTGCCCCGAAACGCGTGGACGGATTCGACCGAAATGGGTGGTCGAATCCGTCCGAAATACGCACCGGGCGATGGACATAGTCTGTGGGCTGGCTCAGAGGTAGGGCGGACCCCCGAAAAGGCTGTTCAGAAAGGCGTACAGGCCCGGGTGGCTCCGGTCCAGCCGCCCCACCTGGTGCTGCAGCAGGTGACCGGTTTGACGGAGGAACGTGAGCAGGTCTACGGCGGTCACGTCAGCGGGCTTGAGCCCGGCGATGTCCAGTGCTGGCGCGGCTTGTGCGATCCACCCGACCGGCTCGGCCCCTCGCCCGGCGGCCCAGGACACGGCACGCTTGAACCAGCGAAGTAACGTTCGGACGGAGACCACGCTCACTGCCGGGGAACTCACGGCCATGGCGATCCGCTCCCAGGTCCAGCCGTCCAGCCGCCGCCAGATGGCCTTCTCCCGCAGGAGCGACACGAAGCGGGCGTAAGGCTTGAGGAAGTCCGGAAGCACTGACACCTTCCGCCCGCACTCCGGGCACTTCCACCGGTAGACGGGGATCCGGACAAGCCGCCAGCGGCAGACGACGACGCGCCAATAGCGCCCATGCCGGTGAAGTGACTGGGCGTCGCAATGGACACACAGCAAGGGCAGGTCAGGACCAACCTGCCCATACCGTCGCAGATAGCCCTGGACGTTGTGCGCCAAGGGCAGTACGATGGACATGGCAGGAACAGTCCTGTCCGAGTGGGAGAGCTCTCTGGGGGCCGGCGGCCAAACCATGCACCCCGGTGAGCTCTTTCTCGTTGCAGTTACACGCCCATCCTACAACACCCACCAGCACCTTGAGGCATGAAATTCGTGCCATCTCCAAAATAACTTCGAGCAGGAGGGCGACCTCCTGCTCGTGCTATTTCCGTGCCAATATCCCCGCCAATTCGGCGCCACAGAGCCCGGGACCCCACAAAAAAGGGCTCCCGTAGCTCACGCGAAAACAATGAGCGACGGGAGCTCTTCTATTTGCCGTAAACAAAGGGCCGAACGCGCAACCCAAGTGAAGAACTCCTTCCGCTGAACGAATGGGATCCGTAGGAAGTGAGCAGACGCTGACCACTGCAAGACACGTGCAGCGCGTCTGGGTTTATCAAGCAATGATAGCATCCTGGTGACCCGCAAGGTTCCAGTGTGCCACTGCCGGTGAGCGCTATGTACTGAAACGATGCGGTCCAACGAGCTCCAGGGGCCCCATGTCTCCCACGCGTTTGCATTGAGTTTCGGTTGCTCCTTTAATGGCCGAATGTCATTATGAAAGACTGCGCGGCAAAAACCATCGGGCTCAACCCATTTGGATAGGGGGGTTGAGCCCTTATCAATCTGATGGACGTCCTTCAAAAGGCTGTGAAGGCGCTCATTGGGGGTTACTCGTGCAGCGAATCAGCTGAGTCTGGTATCAACAAGGCGAAATCCGGCTACGTAGGAGCCAACTCAGCGCGCGATCCCGGGATAGGTGAGCATTCCATCAGAGTGAATGTCTATACTGCCTTAAGGGGTTCAGGCTCTCGGGCTGCGGTCGCTGTTTCCTGGGCCTTCAGGGCCAGTCGTCGAATATCCTGAGTTCGGTCGGCCGCACAAACCAGCACGGCGTGCTCGGTCTCCACGACGATGATGTCACTTACACCAAGGGCTGCTACCAAGCGCCCCCCATTCGCTTCCACCATTACGTTTCGGCAGTCCTCGGTCAGCACCAGCCCCTTCACAACATTGCCATCCCTGTCGGGCGTCCGTAGGCGGGCTAAGGCCGTCCAACTGCCGAGATCGTCCCATCTGAAGTCACTTGGAATGACAAAGACCCGATCCGATCGCTCCATCACACCGAAGTCGATTGAGATCTTTGGCAGACGAGGGAAGTGTTCCGGCAGTTTCGCCTGAAGCTCCTCGACGGTGGGGCAACATGCCAATTCCTCAAGTCCGTTGTGGAGTTCGGGCAGGTGCCGCTCAATTTCTTCGCGAATGGCACGCAGACTCCAGACAAACATACCCGCGTTCCAGAGAAACCTGCCGGATGCCATGTAGTCCGCAGCTATGGCCGCATTTGGCTTCTCTACAAAGCGCCTGGCCCGGTGGACTGGCTCGGTTTCCGAGTAAGAGCTAAGCTCCCCCAGCTCGATATACCCGTAGCCAGTTTCGGGACGCGTCGGCTTGATGCCGAAAGTTACCAACCCGCCGCTTTTCGCAGCGAAGTTGATACCGGCCTGTGCGATGTCGCAGAAGCGTTCCTGGTCAGGGATAAAGTGATCCGCGGCCACCACGAGCACGGTAGCCTCCGGATCAAACTTCTCTAACCAGATGGACGCTAAGCCGACACACGGTGCCGTGTCCCGGCCGACAGGCTCCACTATGAAATTCCGCCTGGGCAACTGCGGCAACTGAGTCTGCGCTAGGTCGACGTGAGAGGCCGCGGTTACCACGAAGATATCGCGGAACGGTATAATCTGGGCCAGACGGTTCACCGTCTGCTGAATGAGGGTTCCGCCGCCGGTTAGGTCAATAAACTGTTTGGGTCGGTCTGGAGTACTTGCGGGCCAGAAGCGTTCACCACGGCCTCCGGCCATTACAACGGCTTTGACAGTGTTGGTCATGATTGATGGCCCCTTCCGCTACACATAGTCCTCCATGAGAATACCCTGCTTTATTACCTTGGCCGGTATGCCGGCTACGACACAGTGATCGGGGACGCTGTGAGTGACCACAGCGTTGGCACCAACGACGACATGGTTTCCCAACACAACCGGCCCCAGGATCTTCGCGCCGGCACCCAGGTAACAGTTGTCTCCGATGACTGGAACTTCGTAGTGCCGGGACCGTCCCCCAATCGTCACCTGTTGTGAGATAATGCATCCACTTCCAATCCTTGCCCGGTCATGGATTACAACTCCCATCCCGCCGTATCCAAACTTCGTTCCTGGTCCGATCTCCGCGGTGTAGGGAATACTCGAATTGTAGAGGAGAAAAATTAACCAATAAATGGCCTTGGGCATTATGGGCACATGCCACAGGTATAGTCGACGGGCAAGTCTGTACATTCGAATTGCGTTCACGCCGTGATGGCTCCTCTCTTCCGCCGGCTGGCTTGACTGAATCCACTTTGCGGTACACCATCTGTCCAAAACGACAATCCACCAACCTCTATGGTCAGTGGCGTATGTGTAAGATGACGGCTAGACCGTCCAGCGTACTGCAATCCTCCGGTTGCAGCCGCAAGCGGTCCATCAGAGAGCGGTAATACGGCACTGAGTTGTAACAGTGCAGCAGCATCCTCGGCAAGCAGTTCTTCCTGAAGTTGCACCTGGGAGTTCCGCGAGTTGAACTCGGACTTGCCCATCAGGCCCAGTTCCCGCTGGTACTCAGGGCCGAAGCGGAAGTCCGGTGCGAAAACTAGTTCGCTCCCTGGTAAGGGCAACGAGGGGCGCTTTCCCCGCTGGAAATAATGCCGTATACTGTATCGACCGCCTTGAACACGTCATGCCGCATTAGGCGCTGTCGATTCGCAACCCCCATTCTGAGCAACTCGTCGGGGGAATGCGCCAACTCCTCTAGGACCTGACAAAGACTAGCCACATCCCTTGGCTCACAGAGCCGACCGTTGACACCGTCCTCAACCAACTCAGGAATCGCACGGAATCGAGTTGCAACCACGGGAATGCCGGCCATCATTGACTCGATAATCACACCCGGGTGCCCCTCGCCGGGGTACCAGGTCGGCAACACCAACGCATCATAGCCGGCTAGAAGTGCAGGAGTCCCGCCGTTTGCCACGCCACAATACTTCACGCCGGGAATCCCGTTGACCCGTTGGTGGAATTCATTTTCAAATTCTGCGACAATGGGCCCAAAGATATCGCAATGAATCCGGCATCCATTCCGGTTCACTGACTCCACAGCCCCCAGCAGTTCCCCCACGCCCTTTTCGGGCTTAACGTGACTCAGGAAGACGAGTTTCATTTCAGGCGAACGGTCACGCGGGATCTCGGGCAGACTCTCCCAAGCAATCCGGCGATACCCGGGGATCGAAACCAGATTCTGCAGCCCCAGCCCGGACAAGTTGGTCAGTAAGTTCTGCGTCTCTACTATTGTCGTCTTCACTTGGCTCAGGTGCCCAAGAATGCGCTTACGCTCAGACGTACTGAGGCTCATCAGGTCGTTGTAAAGGTTTCCTCCAAAGAAGCTAAGAACGACCCGCACGTTACGCACCCGTTGAAGGAGGGATAGAAAGGCCGCGTACCGCAGGTAGAACCCGTTGTTGACAAAGGCCAGGATAGTGCCTCCCCGTGGCGCTTTCTGCCACAATTTCCAGGCAACGCTGATACCCCGAATCACGTCGGAGAACTTTAGTTTCCTCGTTGTTTTCAGATAACGCGCCGAAGTGTTAATCAGGCCGCCGGGACTACCGATACACACAGTCCAAGCGTCAAGGAAGGTCTTAAAAGAGACGCTCGCTCCACCAACAGGCGGAGGCACTGGGCCAACGATTAGGACATTTCTGCCGTCACGGGCACCGGGCAGCCGTTCCACTATGATCGCCTCTCTTACCCCTGATAGACCGATTTCACGGTCCGCTGAGCGATCCGGTTCCAGTCGAGTTCAGAGCGGGCCCGAGCAGCACCTTTAACCATCCGGTCATACTCAGGACTGCCGGGAGCAAGTCCCTCCAGGGCTATCGCCAAAGCGGCCGCATCTTGTGGCGGCACCACTTTTCCGTTCCCGTATTCCCGCACAGTCGCCCCCATGCTTCCTACGTCCGTTACTACTACGGGGCGACTGTAAGCAATGGCCACATTGAGGACACCACTTTGTGAAGCAAATGAAGTGTACGGGAGTACGACGGCGTCCACACTCGAAAGGAGGTCGGGGACCTCTTCGTCTTTGATGAACCGGTTGTACCAGGTAATGCGGTGATCAACTCCCAGCTTATCGAACCGGTTGCGGTACCGCTCCAGCAGGGCTGAGTCTGCGGACCCACCGGCCCCCGCAATTACGAGGTGGGCCTTAACCGAACGGATGAGCGTCATCGCTTCCAAAAGTACCCCAAGCCCCTTGTTCGGCCTGATTCCGCCGAAAAACAGGAGCCGCAGGTGCTCACCGGCCGGTTCGGGCATTTGCCGCGCATGACCATAGTAGAAGACGCCGTGGGGCACAACGTGTACTGAGTCCGGGGCTACTCGGAAGTGTCGGTGCAGTTGCTCCTCATTCTCCTGGGAGTGGACTATCAACCTATCAAAGGCCGAAAAGGTCCACTGCGAGAACAGTCTATCAACAGTTGGGTGAAGGACCGGTACGTGCGGAATTACGTCGTGAACAGTTCCCACAACTCGTCCATGCCCCCGTAGCAGCCGGGCAAACAGCCAATGAAAGACAATATAAGGTACCTGCAGGTGCACCACATCGTACGGCGGATCGGCTCTCCTGACAAGTCGCGTGAGAGCACACGCGTGAAGCCAGTAGGACCAGAGTGAAGAGATCTTGCGAAGAAACCCGCTCTTGCTGGCTCCGAACGGCCGAAGCCAATTGAGAATACGGTACCGCTCGGAGCGGTACTCGTAGTCAACCGTGGTAAGTAGGTCTACCTGATGACCTTCTGCGCCCAGCGCATCGGCAAGGCAGTGTCCATAGAAGGCCAACCCTGAGCGCGGCATGGTCTGAAATAGACAAATGCGCATCAACTTGCCGCCTCCGTCCGCTTACGCATGAATCTTCTGCGAAACAGTCTGCCCACCATGCTGGTAACTTCCCGAAAGCCTGGCTCACGCAGTACCCATGCCAATAAGGAGAAGACGAGAAGGCCAGGCACCATAGTAAACGACAACTCCCAGACTTGTCGGAACAGGCCGTCCGTACTCCCCGAACCGTTGCCGGTAAACCGCTCTGCAAGGGCTAGAACCAAGGCCATCCCCGCCCCCGCAAGTGACAGCTTTGACAGAGAATAGACCGGCGGCCTCCAATCTGCGCCGGCCGCCCGGAAAAGCCTCAGATACAGTAGACCAACCATTAGCCACGAGCTAAGGGTATAGGCGAGCGCAATACTTACATGTCCAAAAAACGGGGAAAACACCACGTTCAGGATAATATTCAGAATCACACGGAGCGCCGAAAAGCTCATCGGTGTCTTCGTGTCGTGCATCGCAAAGAAAGCCCGTTGCAGTACCTCGTAGACACCGGCGGGAACGAGGCCGAGACTGTAAAACATCAGCGCTTGGCTGGAGGCACGCGTGGCATTGCCGTCGAAGGCGCCCCTCTCAAATAACAACCTGACTACCGGCTCAGCACAAACCAATAGAAGGACCGACACCGGTATCGTAACGGCCAAAACCGCAAGAGTTCCCTGTGAAACTGATCGGCCGAACTCACCTCGCGACCGCTCGACACTACGCACCATTGAGGGATAGATGACCGTAACAATCGCCGAGACGAATATAGTAAGCGGCAGGAGAAAAACCCTGCCCCCATAGTTGATTGCCGACAGGCTGCCTTCTCCTAACCGAGATAACACGAGCCGGTCTCCCATGACGCCGACCTGTGACACGCCCAAGGACAGGAGAACCGGGAGAATCAGCCGGCCGGTGATCTGGAGTGCTGGGTCCCGGAGGTCAATCACCCATTTGTGCCTGTAGCCAAGGGCTCGAATGGCCGGCCATTGTGCCAGCAATTGGGCCAACGACCCCAGAGTAATTCCCCAGGCCAGGGCTGAAATACCGAATCTGTGGCCGAGTGTGACCATGCATAGGATCGTCACTACGTTATACTGGAGCGGCGCCACTGCAGGGGCGACAAATCTCTCCTGAGACTGAAGAAGGCCAGTGGCAAGTGCTGCAAGTGTCAGTATTACCGTACTGGGTAGCATCACACGTGTCATTTCAAGGGCCTGTGCGAACTCCGCTCCGGAGTAATCTGGAGCGAGCAAACGCACCATAGGTTCAATTGTGCTGTGTACGAACAACCACAGGACCGCGCCCCCAAGAACCGCTACGTTCACCAGATTGCTGGTGAACCGAAAACCACGTTCCCGTCCCTCTTGAAAGGCCCCGATGAATACGGGGATAATCGTTGCCGACAAGGCCGCTGTGACGACCTGGAAGAGCATGACAGGTAGTGTGGATGCAACGACGAAGACGTCAGTTGTCGTACCTGCACCGAAAAGAGCGGCCATGACTGACTCGCGGGCGAAGCCCAAGATTCGGCTGCCAAAAGAGGCGAGGGCAACCACTAACGCAAGCACGGCCGGTGCACGGTTATTCATGACGGTCTGCCACCTACAGTTGCTTTATCCTTGTGAATAGATAAGTCAGGAGATCATCGCTGCAATAATTCTGAGTGACATATTGGCGGCCTCTGGAGCCGTATTCTCGCCCCTGGTCGGGAGCCTCGTAGAGGCGCAAGATGGCATCTGCAAGTGCCTCAGGGTTCTCCGGAGGAACCGCAATACCGGACCGCGCCCGGGTAATTAGTTCAGCTGCAACACCGCGTCCACCGAAGACCACAGGCCGGGCGGTTGCCATGTACTCCAGCAGCTTGGAGGGCAGGGCGGTGGCGAAAGCATCCGCACCCCGCAAATGGGCAAAGAGTACATCCGCTCGCTCGTAATATTTTGTGAGTCTTTTCTTCGGAACGGCGTCGCAGAATTGCACGTTGGTTAGTCCCTTGTCGGCACAGAGTTGCTGAAGCTTCGGCTTCTCTAGCCCGTCTCCTACAACCACAAACTCGATCGGATGTTCCCGGAGGATGTTAGCCGCGTCAACTAGGACCTGTAAACCCTGCGGGAGCCCTACCAGCCCGGCATACATGACCGTAAATGGCCGCCGCGAGTTTTCTGGCCACGGCACCTCTTCCTTCAGGTCGTCGCGGGAGACACCGTTGGGAACCACGGCAAGTTTCTCCTCTGGCAGGCCATGCTTGGTGAAAAACTCCGCCTGCTCGGCGGTGGTTGTTACGACTAGGTCCGCATGGTGGGCGACCCAAAGCATCACTCTCTCCAGCATGCGCTCAACCCAATTCAGTTCACGCCCCGTAATGGCCGAGGGGTAGCGCCAGGTGAGGTCACGAACCTCGAGAACGAACCGCGACCGGCGCACTGTCGACACGACTAACCCCGCAATGCTCAGCAACGGGGACGGAGTGGTCGCGTAAACCACATCGGGACGCCGGCCCAGAAGACCAAGTAGCGTCGCCCCCGCGGCAAGCCACCCCTCAGCCAGTGTCCGGCGGATCAGCGTGGGCTTGGGGACAACTGGCCGGAAGCGCCTGACCGCCACATCATCGATGTTCTCGCAATGAAACCATCCCTGATACCCATCGTAGATTCGCCGCTGTGGGTAGTGCGGAAACCAACTGACCACGTCAACGGCGTAACCAGCCACCGCAGCGAACTTGGACAGCCGATTCATGCGATTTGCCGCGGCTCCTACTTCCGGGGCATACATCTGTGTGAATAAGAGCAAAGAGCCCATTCGACTGACCTCCTATGCTGATAATTGCGCCAGTAGTTGCTGCAGTGCTAGGTGGTTGGTATCCACGCCCGGGTAGAGAAAGGTGGCCTGGATGGTGACCGTTTCGCGAAACCTGACAGTGATCTTCCAGGTTGACGCAGGAACCAGGGTGTTGTAACGCGGAGCAAACCACCCGCCGTTGGCGTGCCCGTACAAAGTCTCGTGGGATATGGGCGCGCTTGCTGAGGCAAGGGCCCGGAATTCCCGCCCATCAACGAAGAACTGTAGCGCGTCGCGCTCAGGGGCTGTACCTATCTGGACACCTGGATGGAAATGATAGTGCACGGTTGCGACATGCTCTCGCGGCGCTCTGATCGTGTCCAAGACGACCAGTGCCATTCCGGGGAGAAACCATGCCTCACGCTCGACCTGAGCTGGGTCACGCAAGCGCTTATATCCGTTATGACTCCCCCGAAAATGGAAGGCAGGTACACCCCCGGTGAACACAACTCCAACGTTATCGCAGCATGCCTCATAAAGCTTACCAAATCGGAACTTGCCCCATAATTCCGCTGCATTCTCCCCATCAATGACTGCACAATTATGCGCAGCCGTCCCGCGGAAGTGATTACGCCACTTAAGGTCGTGATACGTGTTTACTCCCGGGTCGATCAACACTGGCAAGCCGCCGGCGTGCCAAAGCACCTGAAGTGGGTCAGCATGTCCATGGCCAGGGTTTTCTTGCGGGCCAACCGGCCCGCAATCAAGCAGGATCATGTCGTCGGCCGAGCGATACCCCACATAACCAGTTGCCTTCCAGCTCAGCAGCTGCGTATCCGGACGCACGACGACGGACCGACCGCCTAGCGACCACTCGGTCATTCCAGTTACCCAGGACACCTTTGGCGTTAGAACCGAGTCCGCAAGATCATAGTCCGTCCGCAGAAGGATATGCCCAATCAGCAACACCTCGCCCCGCGCTACCGGAACATAGTTAGAGAACGAGTCATTTAGATTAGGAACGGTGCCGTCAGGCCAGACGCACTCCAACGTGAACCGGAGCATCCGCCGCAGGGCAGCCTGATAGGTCGATGCCCAGTTGATGCCTTTGCGCACAGAGAGTCCAAATGCCTCGAGGCAGTCCCATAGAACCACGATCTGGTACATGGGACTCCGCTCATAGTGGCCGCCATCCGACAGTACTTGTTTGGGTAAGGCGCTCTCCAATACTGCCTGCCCGGTCCGAACCCAGCGGGATGCTGAGGGGTGGGCTCCGAAGTAGAGGCCACCCATCAATAGAGCCTTTGCTTCCGTAATGAGATGATTGCCGCCCAGGTCGTACTCGATATCGCGGAACAGAAGGGCTAGCTGTTCCTGTAGGGAGATAGCCATGCGGTTACGAAGTCCAACTGGGATCTGGACAGGTAGAGAATCAAGAATCCGCAGCCAGTTGCAGACCCGTTTCGCCGTAGGGTGCGCCTCCCATCCAATGTCATCACCCTCGCCGAACAGGTCCATCCACCGGTCCAACTCGCCTGTGAGAAAGTCGATATCGTCTTGTTCTCCGGAAAGTAGAATTTGATCAAGCACTTCTACTAGAAAATCAAACGAATGGTAGGCAAACTGGACAAACGCATCGACCTGCTTTGTTGAATGGGCAATTATGGAGAGTTCGGTGCCGCAGAGCCGGGGCGGATTCATGCGCTCGAGAAGAGGCGAATGGCTGCCAACAGCAACCCAGGAATGGTTAGGTTGAATGAACCAAGCGCCAGGCACCGGAGGTTGGCCGATGACCTGGCGCACGCAGAGGCTCCGCCTGAGGCGGACGGGGATACACTTTCGTGCTCGCTTGCGAATGCGCTGGAAAACCTGGCCCAGTGATACGCGTTTTAAGTTCTCCAGGTAAAGCCGCAGAATCAAGCGGCCTCCTCCTCTCGCCCCTCAAGCGATCGGACAGCAATCGCTACCCACACCCATGAAAAAAGTTCCGCCATGCCGTCAGCGTCGCCAAAGAGACCTGATATTTCAAAGAAATCTCGGATCGGCATGCACAGGACGGATATCAGCAAAGCCGCTGACAACAAAGAGAGCTTTTCTCTACGGCGGTACGCCTTTACCATTATAAGGACAAAGAACCCGACGACAGGAGCCGTTCCGACCAGGCCCACCTCGGCAAGGTTGTTCAAAATCATGTTATGGGCCTGGCCCGCAAGGTTTTCGTCCAACCCCGTTTGCCGCCGTAATTCGTCAAGCAGAGCGAACTGCTCAACACCCTGAGAAAAGGTTCCAGGGCCCCAACCGAGCCCGGGGTGTCTTTCGAATTTTTCCCAACCGATTTCCATCAGAATGGCCCGACCGTCACCGGAACCGCTCAGAACGCCGCTGGCAAGTAAGGCGCTGCCGACGAGGGCGGCCAATAGGAGTGCCATGGTAGCTGACCAGGCCCGCTTCGGACTGTTGCGCAAAAGCAACCATGTGCCAAAGAGTACGCCTTCGCAAAGCAGGAAGAGATCGGCCGAGCGAGAGTTGGAAAATGCTACGGCGATTACCGCTAACGCAGTGCCTCCCCCCGTCACTGCCTTCATGAGGACCGACTTTACCTGCAAGAAAAGGGCAGCAGCCGGCAAGGCCACCAGACTCAATAGAAATGCGATGACGTTGAGGTTTATCCCTTGATTCCACAAGGCGAACTTCATAGCCCGATCGAACAGCCCCCACCGAAGGCCACCGTAGTATGAGTAATAGGCTGCCAGAACTATGACCGCCAAGCCTGCTGTCGCTCCGATGCTGTGCAAGACGACCTTAGGGACGAGCCCAGGCGAAAGCGCGATGTAGGTTGCGACAAAGAGCACCAGGACGATCCCGTAGTGAAGGAGATTTTCCGCAGCAATATCCGGGTACGGTGAAAAGACGGCGCTAAGGGCTCTGGCGGCCAAGAACAGCGCCCACCACACGAGAATTGACCGGAATTCACTGCCTATTAGGTGCTGCCTACTGGAAACCAACTTGGCTCCCGCCACGATCGCGGTGAACGCGACGGAACCCCACATGGCCAAGCCTGCTAGGTCCATGTTGATGGCAAGCAGCATGAGCGAGTACACGGGAAGATACAAGATCGTCGGCACCTTAAGCCCCAGGGCAAAGACCAATCCACCCACGACAGTCAAGGAAATTAGATGCGTAGGCGACATGGCTATCAGCCCTACGACCAGACCAAGCACCAGGACACTGACTAGCACGAAGCCTCTTCGATCAAACGAGGCAATCAAAGCCGCCACACCCTTAAGCCGACTGCTGCTGCATTCGGGTCGTCAAACCAGTTTCGGGTGTCGATTACAACCGGATTCGGTCCCATACGCTTGACAAGTTCGATCGCCGTGGGCAGCAAGACCTTGCGTTGCTTTGCCAGCAAGACCAAAGCTGAAGCGCCTTGGAGACAGTCCTCGAGTCGTTCCTGGTGGTAAGGCAAGCTCCGCGGAACCTCAGGGTCGTACGCCGAAACCGTACAGCCCGCTTCAATCAACTTTTCGCAGACAGCTATGGCCGGGCTCAGCCGTGCATCGGAAGAAAAGTCCTTCATGGCCAAGCCAATGACTGCTACCTTCTTGGGCGCCTGGGTGGCTGCCATCTCAAGCATGACCCTGTCTGCAATCAAAGAAGGGACTTGGTCGTTAATGTTCCGGGCCACTCGGAGAAGTGTCAGGTCAACACCCAGCTCTTCTGCCTTGGGTTCGAGGTAGTAAAGTGCATTTGGCAGGCAGAAGCCGCCAACACCAGGCCCGGGCTGGAGGAGATTAACGCGCTTGTGGGTATTCGAACACTCAATTAGTTCCGAGGCGTTCACTCCCATGGCCTCGCACATACGTGCAAAGACCTGCACCATGGCGATGTTTACATCGCGTTGGACATTCTCTACAACCTTGCTCAATTCGGCGATTCGAACCCTATCCACACGAACAACCGGAGCCGATACGATTTGGGAAAGGAGTTTTTCAGCGCGAACTAAGCTTTCCTCGTCACAGCCAGCCACCAGGGTAGGCATCTCCGCAAATTCCCGGAAGGCGGCACCTTCCGCAATTCGCTCTGGTGCGTAGGCGAGGAAGAAGTCCCGCCCCAACCTTTTCCCGGTTCGTTCAAGCATAGGGAGGATGCGCTCTTCCGTGGTGCCCGGAACGACCGTACCACGGATTAAGACCAGCGCCCCGTCCTCAACATTTTTGGCAATGGTGTCTACGACCTGATCCAACGGTTCGAAGATCAGGCAACCGTCCTTTACAGGGATGCCAACGGTTACGATGATGGACGATGCCATCCTGATGGCTGAGCCAACATCAGACGTTGCAAAAAAGGTACCCTTACGCTGGCACTCCCTTATGATGTCTTGAATCGACTGACCCTCTGCTTCCTCAAGCAGAACCGACCGGCATGCCTGAAGTTCTGCCACAAGCGCCGCGTTTATATCCGCACCCACTACACGATACCCCTTCCGGGAGTAGCTCAGGGCAAGCGGAAGTCCTACGAAGCCCAATCCGATGACTACAACGTCTACTCTCTTTGTGAGCGTACTCAGTACCGCTTGAGTTTCAGCCATTGCTCCCAATCCCTTCGGCGAAATCTAATGCGGTGCGATAGACTGGGCTAATGCGCGCCCCGCCGTTTTGTTACTACGGAGACAGTTTGAATGAGAATTCGGATGTCCAAGGTAGGAGAGCATTCACGCACGTACCGCAACTCGAGGTCGGCTCGTTGTGGATAAGCGATTTCGCTCCGACCTTCGACCTGCCACAGGCCCGTCATTCCAGGCCTGACGGACAGCAGGTCTCGCTGGGTTTCGCGATACCACTCATCAATCTCCGCCTTGAGCAACGGCCTGGGACCTACCAACGACATCTCCCCGACCAACACGTTCCAAAGCTGCGGAAGCTCGTCCAGACTGGTCTTCCGTAGCCACCTGCCGATAGGGGTAATCCGGGGGTCCTCTCCCTCCGGCAGTTTGTAACTATTTGCAGCGTATTTAGCATACAACTCCGGATTCCTGCGGAGCACGTCTTCAGCATCGCCCCGCATGGAACGGAATTTGACGATCTTGAATGGCTGCCCATTTCTCCCAACACGTTGCTGTCGGAAGAAGATCGGTCCGGGACTGGAACGTTTAATAATGGCGGCAATAATGAGAAAGATTGGAGAAAGCAAAATCAGGCCAATCGCCGAGCCGATGAAGTCGACAATACGTTTAAATGCCTCATATATCCACGTCCGCATGGATCAACGCCCCCCGTATCCGGATGGGTGGGTTCGGTGCCACTCCCATGCGGAACTCACGATATCAGTTAGCCCGCCTTTAGGAAGCCAGCCCAACTCCGCTCTTGCCTTTTCGGCCGATGCCACCAATACCGCCGGATCGCCGGCCCGCCGCTCTGCCGATGCCGCCGGAATGGAGTGCCCGGTAACAGAACGGGCCGCAGCCAGGACCTCTAGCACGGAGTAACCCATCTGGCTGCCAAGGTTATACGAAACCGTGTTGCCACCCCGGCTCAGTCGCCCCATTGCAATGAGGTGGGCGTCGGCTAAATCGTTTACATGAACATAGTCTCGTACGGCAGTACCGTCAGGTGTGGGATAGTTGGTACCGAAAACCGATACTGCATCACGCCTACCGAGAGCTACTTGGAGTACAAGCGGAATCAGGTGCGTCTCGGGTTGGTGATCTTCGCCGATTCTGCCCGATGGATCTGCTCCCGCAGCGTTAAAGTAGCGAAGGGCCACGCTCCGGAAGCCGTAAGCCTTTTCGTACCAATGCAAAACCCTTTCAAGCATGAGTTTGGATTCGCCATAAGGGTTTGTCGGGCGACACACGTGCTCTTCTGGAATTGGTACGACTTCTGGCTCACCGTAAACAGCGGCTGTAGATGAGAGGACCATCCACGGAACACCACATTTGACCAGGCTATCGAAAAGGGTGATACCGCCCCTGACGTTGTTGTCAAAATAATCGGCAGGCTCCATCATTGAGACCCCTACGAGGCTCGCGGCCGCCAAATGGATACACCCATCAAAGGGAACCCGCTTTAACACAGACTCCAGTTGCTCGGCATCCCTGACATCGCCAGTCAGCAGCTCTGCGTCTGGCACAGCACCTGCATGGCCAGTAGATAAATTGTCATACACGAATGGCTCGTGCCCAGCCTCAAGCAGGCCCTGCACAACATGACTGCCGACGTAGCCTGCACCGCCAGTAACCAGAACGCGCATCCCAATACCCCCGGCCTCGGTTAATTTTGGCTGCCAATCCGCTCGCGGGAAATCAAGCTCTCCAAATACTCGCGGAAAGGTCCACCGACATCTGCTCGGCTTAACGCGATCTCCACCGTCGCCTGCAAGTACCCCAATTTCTCGCCCACATCGTAGCGGCGAGCCACGGGGTCAAACGCGTAAATCGGAGACGTCTCGCTCAACCGCTTCAGCCCATCCGTCAGTTGAATCTCGCAATTCCGGCCCGGCGCTTGAGTCGCCAATATGTCGAAAATGCCGGGGTTCAGCACATACCGGCCGATAATCGCCAGGTTCGAAGGCGCCTCTTCCACCGTCGGCTTCTCCACCAGATCCAGCGCCTGGTACCGGCGTTCGCCCAGGCGGGCAGGGCGAATCACGCCGTACCGCCGCACATCTGACCACGGCACCTCGTTCACACCGATCACAGAGCCGCCGGTCTCCGCCTGCATATCAATGAGCTGCTGAAGGCAGGGCTTCTCCCCGGTATAGAACTCATCGCCCAGCAGTACGGCAAAGGGCTCATTGCCCACATGCCGGCGGGCTTGGTAAATGGCGTGGCCCAGCCCCAACTGCTCTTTTTGGCGGATGAAATGGATGTCCGCCATATTACCGAGGTCCCGGACCGTGGACGCCATATCCGTCTTGTTGCCACGGGTGAGCACTGTCTCGAGCTCCACAGACCGATCGAAGTGATCTTCAATCGCGCGCTTGCCGCGCCCGGTGATGATGAGGATATCTTCAATACCGGACGCAATCGCTTCCTCGACGACGTACTGAATAATGGGCGTATCGACCAGGGGCAGCATCTCTTTGGGCTGGGCCTTTGTCGCAGGCAGGAACCGGGTCCCCCAGCCGGCTGCTGGGATCACTGCTTTGCGGACACGCACCGCTGCCAACTCCTTCATCGACAAGCAAAGTCGAGTAGCCTGCTACCTTCAGTGGCTTCGTGAGCGCTCACCATCATGCGACTGATAGTAATAGTAGTAATAGTAACCTTCGCGCCCCTCCATCTGGACGCCGTCCAGCACCGCCCCCAGTACGTGAGCCTTCACCGCTTCCAGCGCTTGCTTGGCTCGCACCACCTGCTGCCGAGCTACTTTCCCGGCCCGGGTGACCATCACCACCCCCCCGACTTTGGGAGCGAGCACCGCTGCATCAGCCACGGCAAGCACGGGCGGGCTGTCGACAAGTACCATCTCGTAGTGCTCTTCCAGACTCCGGATAAACCGCTCCATCTTTCCGCTCCCGAGCAGCTCGGCCGGATTCGGCGGAATCGGGCCGCTGGTGACAACAGCCAGCCCGTTGATCTCCGTCGTTCGCACGGCGCCCTCGCTCGCGGCACCCCCAACCAGGGCAGTGGTAAGGCCGGTGTAGTTGTCCAGCCCGAAAATCTTGGCCACCATCGGGCGCCGCAGATCCGCATCAACCAGACACACAGAAGCACCCGTCTGCGCAAACGCCACCGCCAGGTTGGCAACCACGGTGGACTTCCCTTCACCCGGCGAGGCCGAAGTCACCAGTATCGACTTCAGGGGCTTGTCCAGCCCCATAAACTGCAGATTCGTCCGCAGCACCCGGAAGGCTTCAGAGGGCGCCGCCATCGGATCGCGATGGGTAATGAGCGCCTGTGCGGGAGTACGGGCAACCGTGGACCGCATGTTCACGCCCCCACCCCCTCCCCCGGCTTCTTGGCGGTCGACCGCCTCCGGTGCTGCCGCTGTGCCGGACTATCCTCCACGCTCATATCAATGACGGGGATAATGCCAAGGACGGGCAACCCAGCGTGACGGGTAACGTCCTCAGGCGTCTTGATCGAAGTGTCCAGATACTCCAGAAGAAACGCGATACCTACAGCAGCCATAAGACCAAGGACCACGGCAACCGCCGTGTTCATCATGGGTCGCGGCTTGATGGGCGAAACCGGCACGGTGGCCGGATCCACCACGACCACGTTCTCAACCTTCATATAAGTGCGGATTTGGTCCTTGAACGCCTCGGCGACGGCATCAGCCCATTTGGCCGCCATGGCGGGGTTTTCATCCTCAATCGTGAACGAGAGAATCTCGGTATCACGAACGGGCGTAACGGTCAGCTTCTTCTGCACCTCGACTACGGTGATCTTGCCTTCCTGTCCCAGTCGCTCAATTGCGTCCGCCATGACGGCCCGGCTCTTGGCGACTTCCGCGTAGGTCTTGGTCAGATTCCGGTTCAGCATCAGGTCGTTGTAACTGATCTGCCCTGATCCTTCCTTGATGACCCACAAGGTAGTCGAAGCGCTATAGACGGGATTCAGTACGTACAAGCTAAGAATGCCTGCCGTCAGCCCGGCCACCAGGGGCAGGGCGACGATCATCCACCAACGCCGCTGCAGAACCCGGAATACTTCACGTAAATCCAGCTCATTCTGCTCCATCATGTAGGGAAGTCCCCCTCGGCTTGTGCCGGGCTCTTTGACAGGGACCCGGCCTCTCCGTGCGAGAGAGGCCGGGCTTTTCGTGCTCTCAATTGGTTCCCGGCCGTCTTATTACTTGGCGCCGAGGATGCGGTCGACCAGAAGGGCCAGCTCCGCACGGGTCAGAATGTTGCCAGGCCGGAAGGTGCGCACGCCGTCGTCCAGGTAACCCTTGAAGATGCCGAGGTCATACAGGGCCTTCATGACACCGCGGTCCTCGGGGGAAGCAGCATCAAAGTCAGCAAACGGATAGTCGGCAGCATTCGTGACCGGCTGGACCTCCACGCCCAGGGCCCGGCCCAGCAGGCGGGCAAACTCCACACGGCTCATGTCGCGCTCAATGCTGGCGTGAATGTCGACCAGGCCGGCATCCTTCATCTTGGACATCGCCTGGTCAGGCGTGTCATCCTTGGCCGCAATGCCCAGCACCTTGGCAAAGACGGCGACGCCCTCGCCGCCCGACACGTTGGCCTCCGGCTTGAAATCCCCGCCGGCATCCGGCTTCAGCAGACCGGACTGGACGAGGACGGTGACCGAGCCGGCGAACCAGTCAGTCGGTTTCACGTCCTGGACCCCCGCCTGCTCCAGTTCCTGCTGGACCTGTTGGATCGGCTTATTCACGCCGGCAGCCTGCTGGTCACTATAGACGGCACCCGGAACCGTGGGAGCAGCCATGGCAGTACTAGCGCTAGCAACAACGGTGGCCACAATCAGTGCGGTAGTCCACTTGCGAATCGTCATGATTTCAAATCTCCCTCCTTGTGCGACTATGCCAAATCCCAATATGTAAGCAGAACCCATTCAACCCAAACCTAATCAAATAGTGACATTCGCGTACCAATCTTTTTGGCCTGCGTAAGGTCTAATTAGCCACCAAATCCAGCATTCCTGCCCCATAACCAAATTTTAAGGACCTAATTATCTCCAGTACTATATTGGACCTGCCATTTCGATGGCCGACGGAGGTGCAGGGACTGCAGGACAAAAGTCCTAGGCCTATTATCATCCAATACTAACGTATGCGGAATAGTTTTTGTCGCATAAAGTACAAAGTCGGAACCTTCCGTTCCCTCGATTATACTGCGGATGGCCAAGCTGTCGCCTCCCCCATCGGGGAGGAACTTCGTGTTGGTATGTCCAAAGGATAAAATAATGAGGGAGGCGCAGTAAATCCCCATGATCGACTCAGGACAAGCTAAACGAAATCTTTACATTCTGTGGGCCGGCTGCTTCATGGCCGCCTGCAGCTTTTCGCTGGTCATGCCCTTCCTCCCCCGCTTCATTGAGGAACTGGGCGTCAGCCACGGCGTCTATGCGTGGTCCGGGTGGACGTACTCCATCAGCTTCGTGGCGAGCGCCGTCATGTCGCCCGTGTGGGGCAACCTGGCCGACCGCTTCGGCCGCAAACCGATGATCATCCGCTCGGGCATCAGCATCGGCATCGTCTACCTCTTCATGAGCGCCGTCCACAATCCGTACCAGCTCTTCTTCCTGCGCCTGTTCAACGGCGCCCTGGCCGGGTTCATTCCCTCCGCCATCGCACTCGTTGCGACCAACACGCCCGAGCACCGGGTGGGGCGGGCGCTGGCCCTCCTGCAGACCAGCACCGCGGCCGGCACCATTATGGGGCCCATGCTGGGCGGCACGCTGGCCGACCTGTTCGGTATCCGCATGTCGATGCGCATCGGCAGCGGTCTGCTGCTGCTGGCTACCCTGCTGGTAGCGGTCGGTGTGCGCGAGCAGATACTGGGCGCCGGCCGGGCCCGCACCAGCCCCCTGCAGGATCTGAAAGTCGCCGTGACCAACCGGACGCTCTTTGCGCTGATGATCTCGGCGATGCTGATCAACGCGTCGATTCAGTCGCTGGAGCCGATTCTCACCAAGTTCGTGCCCGAACTGCGCATGGAAGGGGCGCTGGTCTGGCTGACGCAAGCGCTCTTTGGCCGGGCGGATGCCAACGCGTTCATCGCCGGCTTCATCTTCTCCCTGCCGGCCATCGCGGTGCTGGTCGCGGCGCCCCGCTGGGCCCGGGTCGGCGAGAAGCTTGGCTTCGCAAAACTCCTTGCAGCCGGCCTCCTCATGGCAGGCCTGCTGGTGCTGCCCCAGTCGCTGGTCAGGACCGCCGGCATGCTGATGCTGCTGCGCTTCATCTACGGCATCTTCACGGCCGCCGTGCAGCCGTCGATCAACGCGACGCTCGCCTATGCGGTGCACCCCTCGTTCCGGGGGCGGGCGTACGGCATCAACCAGAGCGCTCATTTTATTGGCGCCGTGCTGGGCCCCACCCTGAGCGGGTACGTCGCCGACTGGTTCGGCCCCCGGGCCGTCTTCGTCTTCACCGGCCTGCTGCTGATGACCTCGGCCTTCTGGGTCTACCGGGAGCTGGCAGCGCACCCGGTGGGCCGGCATCTGGTGGGCGCCCCGGATGGGACAGGCACAGTCACATAAAGAAGCCGCCGGGAAGGATCGACTTCCCGGCGGCTTCTTATATGAACGATTTGCGTGCACCTACTGCGCCTCCGGCCCCACCAGCCACTCGCCCGCCGGCTGCAGGAGCGAGATGATCGCCCGCCCCAGAGTGACTTCCTCGGGAGCGATGGCGATGGCGACACCAGTGCCCGCGCTGAGTACCAGGACGGCGATCACCGTCCACAGCTCCCCGCGCTCTGGATCACAGTCTTCCCTGGAAAATGACCCTTTAGCTGGTTCTCTCGATTTCCGATAGAAGGAGTGAAGAGAGACCGCACATAAGGGAGTGAGTCCTATGCCATGGCTCCGCATGGTGTGGCGACTGGGGAAGCTGCGACTGATGAGGAGCCATGAAGGGGAGTATTTCCTCCAGTGGAAGGGCCGGCAATTGATGCGGCTTCCGCGCGTCCGGTGGCCGAAGCTGCGCTGGCGCCATAGCACACGGCGCAATCGCGACGCGCGGTGAGCCTGGTCGATCGCCGGCCCAATCCACTGCTGCTTCAGTCTTCTCCCACAATGACCCGATTCTTGCCGCTCACTTTGGCGGAGTATACTGCGAGGTCGGCTCTGTGCAAGAGTTCCGTCAGTTCGTAACCCGGATGCATGCGCGCAATACCAATGCTGGCGGAAGGGTGCACTGCGGTATCAAGACCCTCACAGGCGATCTCTTCGATGCCGGCCCGGATGCGCTCCACGATCCCGGTGGCCGCCGCAAGTCCGGTGTCAGCCAGGATGATCGCAAACTCGTCTCCGCCCAGCCGAACCACGAGGTCGGTTGCCCGGACCTGACCGCGCAGGTACTCGGCCACCTTGACGAGAAATGCGTCGCCCGCAACGTGGCCCAGTCTGTCGTTTACCTGCTTGAAATTGTCCAGATCCACCAGGCATAGCACGGACTCCGTATCGCTGCCGAGCGTCTGGAACAAGGTCTGAAGATACTCCTCCATCCCCCGCCTGTTCTTCAGGGCCGTAAGGGCATCATGGGTGGCGAGATAGCGGTTATGGTGGTCCTGCAACCGCCGCTCGGTCACGTCGTAACAGGAACCGATGTATCCGGCAAATTCACCGTCCAGGCCATAGAACGGCTGGCCGATGTCCAGAATCCAGCGATATTCCCCGTCGTGGCGGCGGAGGCGATACTCCATTTCGAACGCTTCCCGCTTGGCGAAAGCTGAGAGGTAGATACGCAAGCATTCATCGAAGTCATCGCGGTGCACCCCTTCTGCCCAGCCATTGCCCAGTTCCTCTTCCATGGTGCGGCCCGTAAACCGCAGCCAGTTGCGGTTGAAGTAATCGCACATGGCGTCCAGCCCGGACCGCCAGATCAGGGCGGGAAACTCATCGAACAATGCGAGATAGAAGTCACGGGACCGCTTCAGGAGATCGCGCTCGCGCGCCACTTCGATCGTTGGGTTGGCGTTCTCCGCCTGGGCCGCTAACAGGGCCAGACCAATCACGTCAGCAAAGCTGGCCGCCACTTCCTGGTCGTGCATGGTAAAGCCGTCCGGCTTGTTGACCAGGGCCATGGCGCCAGCCACCCGCCTCGCCGCCCGCACCGGTACGGCAAGCTTGCTGCGAATCTCATCAGGGGCGGTCTCTGCGGCACCAGAGATCCCGGGTCGGGCGATGCTGTAGCGCAGCGGCTGCCCCGTATGCATGGTCAAATCGCCCAGGTGGCTGAGGTATGCTTGCGTGCCCACGTTCCCTGACGACTCTCCAACCAGAAGTTGCTGCCTGCCGCCGTTGGCGTCCAGGAAATAGACCCCGCCGGCGCTGGCACCGGTCAGGGCGCAGCACCGAGTCACAGCCTCCTGAATGGCATCGCGGCAGCTTGAAGTGTGCAGCATTCGCAGGCAGTGCTGGAGGGCCTGCAATTCCACGTTCATGTAACCACCTTTTTTCTTACATGGGATTAGGTAAGAACCCGGCGCCAGGTTCTGGCGCCGGGTACTTGCATATGGAGGTAGGTGTTGGATTTGAACCCGTCAAGCCGTCAGCCGCTGCCAGAGCCGGCGCCCGCCGGCGATTAACACCACGAAGAGCAGCAGCACGGCGGTGCTGAGCAGCCCGGCCCGGTTGGCGGCGGCCAGGTCGCTGCCGAACCAGGAGTAGGCGAGGAGCGCCGGGGCTTGTCCCACCACCGCCACCGATAGGAACGGGAAGAGCCCAATCCGGCTGATGCCGGCCAGGTAGGCGACCACATCAAACGAAGCGATGGGAATCAGCCGGCCGAAGAGCGTGAGTATGAAGAAGTGAAACGGCCCCAGTTGTGCCGCCCGCTCCACCCACTTCTCGCCCAGCTTGCTGCGGACCAGGGGCTGCCCGACGCGCCGGGCCAGAGCAAAGTTGACGGTCGCCCCGAGGGTGCCGCCCACCAGCGAGTAGAACATGCCCGGCACGGGGCCGTACAGGGCGCCGGCCGCCATGGTGACGGGCCACGAAGGCAAAGGCGACAGCACGGCCTGCAGCAGCTGCAGCCCGATAACCACCGCTGGCCCCCAGGCCCCGGTCCGGGCCAGGAGCCCCGCGGCCGCAGCCGCCCCGCCGGCAAACGCCGGCCGCACATACGGCCATGCCGCAAGGATGGCGCCGGCAAGCAGTGCCAGCGCCACCCACTTCCCTACCCGTGCACTCACAGCGATTCCCTCCACCTACCGGAAGACCCGACGGGCTCCTAAATACCGTTCCGCCCACCAGGGGTTGGACAGCGGCGTGACCTTCACGCCGGTCTCGGCGTTCTGGGAGTGAACGAAGCCCCCGGCCCCGTCGTAAATGCCCACGTGCGAAGCCCCGGGCGCATAGGTCGTAAAGAAGACCAGGTCGCCGGCCTGCAGTTGATCCCGGCTGACCTGCACACCAATCTCGAACATTTCGTGCGATGTGCGGGGCAGTTCGGTGCCGACCTGCTGGCCCACGTACCACATCAGGCCGCTGCAGTCGAACCCCGTGTCGGGGCTGGTGCCGCCCCAGGCGTAGGGCAGGCCCACCATCTCCTTCGCCACGGCGAGGGCCCGGGCGCCGTTTCGGGTGGTGGTACCGCCGTCGCGGCTGACAACCGGCTTCTCTGCTTTTGTCTCAATCAGGACGGTGCGGGTTTCGCCCTCCCACGCCACGGCCATGCCGAAGTTCTCGACAAAGAAGCGGAGCGGAATCAGGGTCCGGCCTTCGACGAGGCGGGGGGGCACATCAAGCGCAACTCTCTGGCCGTTTACGTCGGCTTCCGTGCTGCCAATCTGAGCCTTGATCGTCGTCGCGTTCAGGGTCGCAATCACGGTGCTGGCGGCCGGGTCCCAACTGACGCTGGCGCCGATCGCTTCCAGCAAGGCGCGCATCGGAAAGAGCGTGCGCTGATTCTCGATAATCGGTGCCACGGAAAGCTCCAGTTCGCGTCCATCGAGCCTGGCCCGGATCGGATCGGCGGCAAAGGCCGTGTGGGGCAACATGGTCAGGGTGACTGCAGCGGCACCGATCAGCCACGGGCGCAGGCGATGTGACACCTTCTCCATATCTTCCCCCCATGAGTGAAGTGATATGTTGCGTTGAATGCGGGGTATACCAAGGTTCGAGCCGGGACGGGCAGTTTCCTGTGAATCCTGTCACAGTGTGTTGCGGTTCTTTTTTCCAGTCACGAGACCATGCGTAAGGGACCGTCCAGTTTGTGACGGTCCCTCGACATTTGGTGGATGGAACTTTACGGAAGCGCCGGACCGGTCAGGATCACCTGGGTGGTGGGCAGATAGTTGTCGCGGGAGAGCAGTTCCTTTTTGACCAGTTCGCCGTCCTGGTAGACCAGGCGGTATGCCTCGGAGACGGGCCCCGGATGGCCCGCCAGCTTGACCACCTGCTGGCCGGGGGCCAGCGCCGGGTCGACGATGCGCCGGCTGGTGAACGGCCGGGAGCCGAGAATCTGCGATTCGATGCGCACTTCCTGCCCGTCAGGGGCGTCGCCGTACACCCGGAAGGTGACCCGCCCCTCGCCGGCTTCTGTTTCAATGTAGATGTAGCCCGGGCTGGTGTTGCGGATCTTCAGATCCTCCCACCCCTGTGCGATGGCCGCATCCTGCGACGGCTCAATGTAGGTCACCGCCAGTTGGTGCGGGTGACGTTCCAGGATCTCCAGGTTGGCGCGCAGGGCGGCCCCGTAGAAGGTGGTCGCCACCTGACAGACGCCGCCGCCCACCCCGGGCACCAGTTCGCCACTCACGATGATGTAGGCTTCCTTCCACCCGTTGGCCGCATCCACCGGACCGACGGTGGCGTTGTACGACAGGATTTCGCCCGGTTTGATGACCAGCCCGTTGAAGGCGCGGGCCGCCCGCTCGACGTTCTCCGCCCGGGGGATGGTCGGGTCGTATTGCGTGGTCCACTGGGAGACCAGCTTGCGAATGCGCATCGACTCAAGCGTCGCCCGGGTGACGGCGGGCGGTTTCGGCGAGAGCGGCACTTCGAGCCAGTCCGACTGGCCGAGGCCCTGGAGAGCGACGAGGACCGCCTGGGTCTCCACCAATACGCCGTTCACTTCCGGCGTGATGACCGGCTCCCGGTTGGTGACGGCGAACCGGGCGGGCGAGGGCTCCGTTTGCAGGGCCAGACGCACCGGCCCGATGGCGCTTTCCAACACCGCGGCGTCCCACGTGGTCAGGCCGCTCACGTGCAGCGCCGGTCTGCTCCACCCGTTTCGCTGCCACCAGGGCACAAGCTGAGCGGCCTCCGTGAGCGCGGCCGCTGCGTCGACCGCAGGCGTGAGGCCGAGACTGGCAAGCGAGTAGTACCACTGGTTCTCGCCTGCCGTGAGCGCCACGGTGCGGGAAAGGTCGCGGGCCACGTCCGCCTCGACGAGGGCGACCAATTCGGCAAGATGGCGGCTCCCGGCCACATGCCGGTCGCCCACGTACACCTGGTAGACGGGCGGCACGGCAAAGAGCAAGCTGAGCAGGCCCGACAGCAGGGCGGCCACCGCCAGTGCCACCGGCCAGGAAGGCCGCACCGGAAGAGCAGCGGCAGCCTGGCGGGCCCGCTCAGCCAGTTCCCTCACCTGTCGTCACCCCCTCGCATGTAGTAATACGGACAATGGGGCGGCAGCGTTTGGTATCACAGCCAAAAAATGCCCTCAGGGTGATGCTATCCCGTATCCGTCACCCTTATTCCGGTCATCCCATGCGCAGCGCTAGTGCAGGTCACAAATCAGGTTGCGGCGGGGGATTTCGACGTGCAGGCGCAGTTCGGCGCCGGCGATGGCGCGGTGCAGCGGTTCGGTGTAGACGAGGCGTCCGGTCGGCGAGTACACGAAGAGCAGCAGGTCGGACGGACCGTCCAGGGGCTCGTAGGCCACCCGGAAGCGGCCCAGGTCGCCGCTGATGGCGCCGCCCAGCAGCTCCAGTTCGACTTCATCGCCGCCCGTCAGTCTGGCGGCGACCACCTGCAGACCAGCCAGCGGACGACCCGACTCCCGCACGGTCAGCGTCCCGGATACGGCCCGGTTCACAGATCTTCACCTCGGCTGTCGATTCGCTGACTTTGGTATAGACCCCGGCGCAAAATTCGTCTATAATAAGGGACTGGTAGTACTATGCGTATGGCACCAAAGGGTTATCGTACAGTTTCTGCATCAGCCATCCGGCAGCCTGTTCGCTGGGAGCTAGATAGACCTGTAAGGAGGCGCAGCCAACCGTGCAAATCCCGCTCGTCGTTAAGTGGATCGGCGTTTTCGTTTTCAGCGGCCTCTTGGGTGGCAGCATGATGATGCTCTTCAAGGGGACCCTGCCCCCGCCGCTCACGAAGGTTCGCGTGAATCCGATCGTCTCGACGTCCCTGTTCGTACTGGGCATGACCGGCGTCCTGCTCTTCGGGGAGCCGGAACTGCTGCAGAACACCATTAACCTGGCCCTGGGCAAGTAGTTCCGGTAGATTCGTTCGGTGGAGATACATAGCGCCCCGCCACCAATTGGGTGGCGGGGCGCTGTCTGTGTTCAGCGGGCTGCGGTGGCGGTCAGAATCAGCCGCTTCAGGTCGTCCGGCGTGAGCCGGTGTTCGAGGGCGAGGCGGATGGCTTCCACGTACAGGAGTGCGTCGGGTGCGGGCACGGGCGCCTCCGCCTCGTCAAAGTAGCCGTGGGTGATGAACCGGAGCGGCACGCCGCTGACCCGGGCCAGCTGTTGGGCGATGTAGTGGCTGACTTCGGCGCCAATGTCAATGATTTCGCGGAAGTAGGCGTAGCTGATGTTCAGCTGGAAGGCCAGTTCAATAGAAGTAAAGCTTTCGGGAAACCGCCGGACCAGGAAAGTGACCAGCTCGGCGAACCGCCCTGCGGGGTCGGCGGCGGCAAGTTCATCCCGGCGGCGGGCGGGCAGGGCGCTCCAGTGGCGCCGGAACTCGCGGCTGACGGTCGCGGTGGACGGGCCGGAGCTGGCCGGCTCGCGGCCGGGGGCGGAGACTGCGCCGAAGAGGAAGGCCGCCCGGACGCCGAGGGACTGGGCCAGCGACTCGACCGTTTGCCGGGTGGGGTTGTCCTTTACGCCGTGCTCCAGCTGGGACAGATAGCTGACGGCCCGGCCGCTGCGCTCGGAGAGCTGCTGCAAGGTGATGCCCTGCTCCTTCCGGGCCCAGCGGATGCGTTGCGCCAGCAGGCCGCTATCGACCATGGAGACACACCCTTTCCCTCCAAGATTGGGATGATTGTACCATTTTTTACCTCTGGGCGCAACGGGGGTTGGGAAAGGTTGTCGAAAAGTGGGGTAGTTTGGAATTTGCCACGGAGAACACGGAGGACGCGGAGGACACGGAGTCTAGGCCGAATGTTTTCGGCCAACGAGGCGTTTCATGTCGAGTTTGGGCTGACCGAAGTTGATCATGAGTGCCACCGGGAGTTGGGTAGCGGAAAGGTACGACAAGACAATGGCTTGGTGGACCTCTGCGAAAGTATGGATGGACTTTAATTCAACTATTATTTTATTTTCAATAACCAGGTCAAGAATATGAGTACATACCTGGACATTTTTGTAGAAAATCGGGACACGGACCTGGCGTTCGAACGATAACCCTCTCAAGGCCAGTTCGTGCACCAGTGCACCTTCATAGACACTTTCGAGAAACCCAGGACCTAATGCCTTATGTACATCAATCGCGGCACCAATCACCTGGCTGGTGATCTCTTCATGGAGCAACTCCTTCACACGCTCACCTCCGCGTCTTCCCTTTCCGTGCCCTCCGCGTCCTCCGCGTCCTCCGTGGCAGTGGCAGTTCTCCAAAAAGCCCCAGCTACCCATATTCTACCAGTCCGCACGCGCGAATTCTGTCGCTTCCTGACAAATGCAGGGGTTCTTCGCTTACCTCCACGGCGTAGGATTGAGCGGGACGATATCGACCCTTTCAGACCTGTATTCGTTTATAGGTATAAAGAACCCACGAGGGAGGCTTGCCCATGGAACCGCAGGAAGTCAAGGCGCAGGCGCTGCACGACTTTGCCGAGTTCGTCAATCCCATGAAGGCCCGGATTCTGCACCACGCCGGCCTGGATATCATCGAGGCCCGGCGGGAGGGCGTGCGTGTCTGGGACCTGGAGGGTCGGCCCTACATCGACTGCATCACTTCGGCGGGCAGCTTTAACGTAGGGCGCCGCAACCCCGCGATCGTGCAGGCGCTGAAGGACGCCCTGGACGAAGCGGACCAGGGCATCTTTCTGCTCTGCAGCAAGGGCAAGGCCGACCTGGCGAAGCGGCTGGCGGAGATCACCCCGGGCGACCTGAAATTCGCCATGTTCGGCGCCTCGGGCGGCGAGGCCGTCGACTTCGCCATCAAGCTGGCCCGGGGCTACACCCGGCGCCCGAAAATCATCTCCACGGTCAAGGGCTACCACGGGCACACGGGCTTCGCCCTCTCGGCCATCGGGCGCGATGCGTATCAGGCGCCCTTTCACCCCCTCATGCCCGAGTTCGTGCGGGTGCCTTTCGGCGACCTGTCCGCCCTGGAAGCCGCCGTGGACGGCCGGACGGCCGGCGTAATCATGGAGCCGGTGCAGGGCGAAGGCGGCATCAACGTGGCGCCGGCGGGCTACCTCGAAGGCGTGCGGGCGCTCTGCGACCGGACGGGCGCCCTGATGATCCTCGATGAGATTCAGACCGGCTTTGGCCGGACGGGGAGAATGTTCGCCTGCGAGTGGGCGGGCGTGGTGCCCGACATGATGACGCTGGGCAAATCGCTGGGCGGCGGGCTCTATCCGATCACGGCGGCGGTCTTCCGGGAGCATCTGGGCGACTTTTTGGTGATGAACCCGTTCATCCACCTCAGTACGTTCGGGGGCGCCGACCTGGGCTGCGCCGTCGGGCTGGCAACCATCGACTACATTTTGCAGCACGACCTCCCCGGCCACGCCCGGGCGATGGGCGAGCGCTTTTTCGCCGGGTTCGCACATCTGAAAGAGAAGTATCCGGACGTGCTGGTGGAGTACCGGGGCCGGGGCCTGATGATGGGCCTGCAGTACAAGGACGATTCGATGGGCCCCCGCATGAGCTATCAGCTGGCCCAGCACGGCGTGATCGCCCTCTACACCGGCAACGACCCCACGGTGATGCGGCTGCAGCCGCCGCTGATCATCCAGCCGGCCGAAGTCGATGAGGTGCTGCAGGCGCTGGACGATTCGATGGCGGCGATTGCGGCGGGCGCCGGGGCGGGGGCGCCGGTGGCGGCGGGGTCCGGCGAAAAGAAGCGGCGGCGGCCGAACGGATAGGGAGGGATTGGGAGAGCATGGCCACGAGTGCGGAGATCCTGGAGGCTCTTGAAGATTACCAGGTGCAGTGCAACGGCAACGCCCGCCTGCGGCGGATGCAGAAGGACTGGACCAAGCGGCTCCACTTCCGGGCCACCGACACGGGCAACTGGTTCACCATGGTCGTCGTCGAAGGGGAGATCACGGCCTTTTCGGGCGGGACGGAAGGCGTGCCGGACATCGTCGTGCATGCCACCAGCGAGGACCTGTGCGACATGTTCTGGGGCGATCTGAACCCGTCGCAGAAGTACCTGCGGGGGGAGATCCTCGTCAAGGCCACGCCGGAAGACGTGATGCGCCTTGACGCCATTACCATGATCATCTGGCCGCAATGACGCAACTGCGCAGGGGAGTAGGGCTCCCCACCGTGATCGCCACCAGCGCCGGCCTCGCACTGGCAACGGTCTCCCTGACCGCCGACGTGCAGATCGGCCTGGGCCTGCCGGGCGCCTCCGGCTGGATGGCGGTGCTGGCCGCCGGCGTGATTTCGGTGCTGGCCAGCTGGTGCTTCGCCGAACTGGTGGGCATGTTCCCGACGGCGGCGGGCATCAAGCTCTTTATTGAGAAAGCTTTCGGCGAGAAGGCGGCGCTGATCTGTGCGACGCTATATGTCGGCATTTCGGTCTTGATCGTCGGCAGCGAGTCGTATGTGCTGGCGACCGTACTGAACTATGCATTTCCGTCGGTGCCGCAGGTCTGGTGGGTATTTGGCTTCCTGACGGTGATGACGCTGATCAACCTGCGGGGCATCGCCATTACGGGCGTCGCGCAGGATGTGACCACCTACGCCATGGTGATCGCCATCGTCGGCCTGGCGGCCTGGGCCCTGCTGCGGCCCGGCGCCCCGCCGGTGCCCACCCCGTTTGAGCTCGGATCGGGCTTTAGCACGGCCCAGGCAATCGCACTGGGCGTCTTCCTCTACCTCGGCTTTGAATGGGTGACGCCCCTGGCCGAAGAGGTGACCGATTTCCGGCTGATTCCCAAAGGGATGCTCTGGTCGCTGGCGATTCTGGCCTTCGTGTACGGCATTCTGCACGTCGGAATGATGGCGACGGTGCCCAAGGCGGTTCTGGCCACCTCCCCCATTCCCCACGTGCTCTTCGGCGAGGCTGCGCTGGGGCGGGCGGGCCTGGTGGCAATGGCCGCCGTTTCGGCGTTGGCGTCGATCACCAGCTTTAACGCCGGGCTGCTGACTGCCTCGCGCTTCCTATATGCCATGGCCCGCGACTGGGCGGCGCCGCGGTTCCTCACGAAACTGCATCCGGACTGGGCGACGCCCTGGACGGCGATTCTGACGCTGTACGGCCTCTGCTCGGCCATGGCCGCGGCGGTGCTCTGGACGGGCGCCTACAAGCTCTTCATCTTCCTCGGTGCGGCGATTGAGTGCATGATCTTTGTGGCCATGGCCGCATCGGTGCTGCGGCTGCGCCGGACGATGCCGGGCATGGTCCGGGATTTCAAGGTACCGGGCGGCACGCTGGTGCCCTGGTTTGTAGTGGCGCTCTATTCGCTGCTCTTCGTACTGGTCTTCGTGCCCGATCCGAACCATCCGGCGGATGCGGGCGCCCAGTTGGGCGCACTGGGGACCCTGGCGGTATCCGCCGTGCTGATTGCAGCCTATGTGCAGTGGCTGGTGCCGCTGCTGCGGAAGAAGGCACAGCCGCCTGCGGGACAGCGCCGGCGGCGGCGCCCCGGGGCGGGTGAGTAGATGAAATCAGCAGGCCCTGCCCCGCATAATCTGCGGGCAGGGCCTGCTGTGTCGGCCGGCTCCCGGCAACGCCGGGAGTAGTGCTACATCGTTCAGGTGCCGCCGAAGCCAATGTGGATGATCACCGGAACAACCACTTCGGCGTTGCCGCAGATGGTCTGCAGGTGCGCCATCGCCTTGGCGTCGCGGGAGACGTCGAAGTAGGTGAAGCTGATCTGCCGTTCGATCAGGTCCGAAATGGCGTCCATGGCGGCCACGCAGCCGCTCCGGCCGTAGACGATGACCCGGGCGGCCTCACGGGCGGGAAGCGCAGGAGCGGGGGCACTGACTGACTGAGACGGGATGGCAGGTGTCATCGGCTGTACCTCCTCCGGCAACGGTACGGTCCCCTCCACGGCGCCCGGCAGTGGCTGATGTGCCGGCTCGGCGTAGCCCGGAGCCGACTCCGGAACTCCCCCGAGCATGGGGAAGTTCATTTTCGGCAGCTTGACCGGGGTGGTGGCGCGCCGGGACAGGTTCAGGCCGGACGGCAAGTCAGGGCGCAGGGGCATACCGGTCGCCTCGCTTTCTTGCACATGACTGGTGTAGTTGGATGAATTCCCCATGCGCCGATTGGGTCCCTTTTCGCCCATAGGGAAAAAGAAGGAATTCATCATTTCGTCTGTTGAATGGTTTAGGCAGTCATGTGCGGAGGTGACATGTGTGTCGGAGCTGTTTCGCCTGGAGGGCCGGTCCCAACGCGGGAAGGCGACGCTCATCCTGACTGAATCTCATGTGGTGGTGGAGCCCGATGAGGGGTTTCGCACGGAAATCGACGACGAACTGGCCAAGGGCCGGGAGGGTGCGGAGAAGGCGCCGGGCGTGATCGGCTGGGTGGTGGGCAAGGCGATGCATATGGCCACGCGGGCGGTGGAGAAAGCGTTTTCGCCCCATCCGCTGCAGGAGGTCGATCTGGTGCTCCGCCATGACCGACTTCAGTTACGGTTGGGCGCCCTGCAGATTTTGTCCGAACTCGAGGTCGATCCGACGGAAGCCTTCCTCTTTGAGTCCAAGTTTCGCGATGCAAAGAAGGCGCTGGAACGGCGCTGAAGATAGGGGGCCAGCCGTTGCTTCGGCTGGCCCTTGCGTTATGTGTTGCGCCAGAGGCGGACGGCCGAGGCAGCCGCCCCAAGGAAGAGCAGTGCGTGGGGCAGGGCCCACGCCCAGTGGGCCGTGAACGGGCTGGGCGGCGTGGGATCACTGATCGACATTCCGTGAAATATGAACCAGAGGAGAATCGGGAGTATCTGTGCGGCTGCGAGGACGCCGAAGCCGATCGCTCCCGTGAGCCGCAGGGTGGCGGGGTAGGACCGGGGAGTTGCCGCTGCGAGCGCGCATAGGCCGGCGAGCATGCAGAATCCCCCCCACTGTGCCACTTCCGCTTCGGTTGGGCCGAAGGCGCGAAACGCGTAGAGGCTGCCAATGAGGATGCTAAGTACCCCGGTTCCCAGTAGAGGAACTCGCCGCATTGCCATGCCAGACCTCTCCTTTCTGCCACCTGTTGGACGCCCGTGATGGCAAGAGAAGTTCCGGGAGGGATGGCAGAGTAGGGGTCTTCGCTGATCGAACGATGCGCCGGAAGGGGCGGGTTTGCTGCCACCGAGCCTGACGGTGCGGTCTGACGGAGCCACCTGGGATCCCTTTGCCGCCGGCAGACTGCGGTCAAGTCACAGCCTGGGTGGCCTCCCAGATTCGCCGCTCCTTTGCCGAAGGGGCTCGAGAGATGTAAGCAATTTGTCGGCGAATCACGTGGCCGAGGAGCCTTTTTGCCCTCAGAACGGCCTTTCTTCAGGCCAGACCATGGCATCCGGTCCCGAAAAGCCCGATAACAGGCAGCCTACTGAGCTGGCTGGCGCCCAATTCCAAGGATTCGCCGGTCGTTTGCGTCATACCGTCGGACACAGTCTGCAAAAAGCAGGTAAATCGGCAGGCTGGCTTCCTCCCCTTTTTTCGGCACACCGAGGCGGGCGGCGACCCGCCGGATATCGGCCCATATCCCGGGCGGCCAGTCGGACGAATCGTCAACCCCGACGAGCCAGTGGCTCAGGCCGAGGGCATGGGCGATCTCTGTGTTGCTGGGGCAGAGCGAGACGATGCGCAGAGCGTTCTCCATGGCATTACGCCGCGATCCCCTATATACTTGATAGGAATCGGCAGCAAGGGGCGGACATGCGGTGAAGAAATACCGGGCCGGCAAGATCAAGCGGGAGCACAGCGTCATCGAGCGGGTCTGGCCCATTTTGGAGCGCATGGCCGAGTGCGATCTGATCGCGAGCATCATTCCCGGGCCGATTAGCCCGCTGAACGCCAAGGGGCTGGAAGTGACGTTCCAGCGCTTCACGGAGACCGGCCTGCGCCTGCTGGCGAAGAACGGCTCGGCGGTCCAGGAAGTCTGGGTCGTCACCGACGCCAAGGACGCCGCCCTGAGCTGGCTGGCGGGAGAAGGCATCGTCGACTGGAAGCCGGACGCGCCGGTTCGCTCCAAAACGGCCGATGGCGGCCAGAGGCCACCCGAGCCGCTCAAGACGGTGGTGCTGCCGTCGGAGATGGCCTGCGAGATCTGCGGGCGCCCCATGCTGGCGGGCACCCGAGCCGTCCGCCTGGGGCGGAAACAATACTACTATGCGCACGTGCGCTGTGCGAAGGAGGGGCGATCATAAACATTGCGTTTACCCCTGCCGCCGCTGCGTTTCTAAGAGAGAAAGGCGCCACGGCAGTGACGGTCAGCAGCCTGATTTTCAGTTCCTGCTGCTCGGGCCCCCTGCCGCCGGAAGTGAAGCCCGGCGCACCGGCCGATGCACACGGTTTCAGCCGTTTCGCCGCCGACGGCGTTGTCGTCTTTTATGATTCGCTGCTGAACGAACGGCCGGAGCTGGTGATTGACTGCAAGGACTTTGGCAGTTACAAGGAGCTGTTCGTGCAGGGCTGGGAATAAGCCTGTGGCCGCGTGGCAGACTAAGAGCGGTTTCCGCTTCTTACGCTGACCAAAACGACTACAGGGGGTCACGCTCATGGAAATGCAGACGCCGGTTCTTGAGAACTTTGATCAGTGGAAGAGCTTCCTCTCTCAGCAGATCAGCAATGCCAAGCAGGCCGGTGCCTCCGAGGAGAACATCGTCAACGCGGCCGAACGGATCGGCCACTTCCTGGCCGACAAGGTCGATCCCCGCAACCGCGAGCAGCGCCTGCTCAAGGAGCTGTGGGACCGGGGCGACCACCAGGAGCGCCACGCCCTGATGTCGATGCTGACGAAGATGCTCTCCGACGGCAAGGTGCATTAGGTCAAATAGGGGGCCTCGACCGAGGGCCCTGCAAAAGTGGCGTGCAGGAAACTGCAATAGCATGGGGCAGGCATGTGGGCAGCTGGAGTACGCCGCCGCCGCGCCGCCCCTACACGTGAAATCGATGCTCACAAACGACAACGTGGGCCGTCTGCATGCTTGACGCGGCAGACGGCCCTCTGGGTAGGTCGGCGCCAACTTCGTTGCGGCGCCTCCGTGAGTGCGTTGTCGTTTGTGAGCATCGTTGAACTCAGGCGGCGATGCGGCGGACTATACTCCTGCCGCCCACATGCCAGGAGATGCTATCGCAGTCCTGCACGACTCTTGCAGAGCCCTCGTGCGCCGCCCCCTTTTTTTGGTTCCGCCACATCGTGCACCAGCGCGCGGAGGAGCCGGTGGTGCGCCAGGCGAATGGTATGGGGTGATGGAGGGATCGCACATGGCCAAGGTGGCGGATGAGATTCTGAGCCTGGCCGCGCAGCTCTCCCCCCGGCTGATCCAGATGCGGCGGGAACTGCACCGGCATCCGGAAGTGGCCCGGGAGGAGTTCTGGACGACGGCGCAGTTGATGCGGTGGCTGGCTGAGGCGGAGATTGCGGTACTGGACCTGCCGTTGGCGACGGGCCTGGTGGCCGAAGTGCGGGGCGCCCTGCCGGGGCCCACGGTCGCTCTCCGCAGCGACATCGACGCGCTGCCCGTCACCGAGGAGACGGGGCTGCCGTACGCGTCGGAGATCCCGGGGAAGATGCACGCCTGTGGGCACGACTTCCATATGGCGACCATCCTCGGCGCCGCTCTTATATTGAAGCAAATGGCGGGCCGTCTGCGGGGGACGGTGCGGATACTCTTGCAGCCTGCTGAGGAGACGGCGTCGGGCGCCGCGGAGATGATTGCCCTGGGGGCGCTCGACGGCGTAAGCGCCGTCTTCGGCCTGCACAATAAGCCCGACGTGCCGGCGGGATTCGTGGGCATCAAGGCCGGGCCGCTGATGGCCAACGTGGATTCGATCATGATCGATGTGGAAGGCAAGGCCGGTCATGGGGCGATTCCTGATCAGACGGTCGATCCCATTGTGGCCGCAGCAGCGATCGTCATGGCCCTGCAGACGGCTGTCTCTCGCAACGTCTCGCCGCTGGAGGCGGCGGTGGTCTCGATTACTTCGTTCCAGGCGGGGACGGGCGCCCACAACGTGATTCCGCCTTCGGCCCGGCTGGTGGGGACGGTGCGGAGCTACAACCCCGCTCTGCGGGAAAGCATGCCGGGCCTGCTGGAGCGCATTGTGACCGGCGTGGCGACGGGGTACGGGGCGAAAGCGACCCTCACCCTCCTGCCCGGCTCAACGCCGGCGGTCATCAACGATGAGAAGATGGCGGAGCTGATGCGGCGGGTGGCCGCCGCCGCCGGCTTGCCGGTGGTGGAAGCGGTCCCGACCATGGGGGGCGAGGACTTCGCCATGTATCTGCAGCAGGTGCCGGGCTGCTTCGTCTGGCTGGGGACGGGGCGCCCCGAGGCGTGGCACCATCCGAAATTTACGGTCGATGAGTCGGTGATTGAGCGCGGCGCCGCCCTGTTTGCGTTGGCGGCGATCGAAGCGCTCGGGGGCGAGTAGCGATGGGCGCGTGGCGGCCCGGCGATCTGCTCAGATCGCCGGGCCGCAATGTGTTTACAGTGTGGTGACGGTCCCGTTTGTAGAGACGGCGACGATCTCCCCGGGCCGTATATAGACGACGCCGCCGTTGGCAGCCAGGATCAGCAGGTTGCTGGTGACCGAAGCGACCGTTCCGGTAAAGGTCCCGTTCGTCGTGCCGACAGTAACGACCTGTCCGATCAGGTCGGTCAGGGCCTGGGCGAGATCGTTTGGCATGCAGGTCTTCCTCCTCCGCTGTGGCCGCGGGTGCGGCCTCCTTGCCAGCGTATGCCCGGCGGAGATGAGCCGTTACTTTCGGCTGGCTCCCGGGAAGAGCGGCGGCGTGCCGGGCCGGGTGTGGTGCAGGACCTGCCGCACGGCCCAGGCGTAGGCGGCCAGCCCCACGAGGCCGGTGACGCCGCCTGCGGCGATCAGGGCGCCCAGTTCCACGGCCACGCCGAGGGAGATCAGGACGGCGGCCGGAAACCATGTCAGATAGGCCGTCCAGGCCAGGCGCGGCTGGAAGAGTTCGTGGAGGAACGGAATCTTCTCCAGCTTGTGGGTGCGGTTGCGGAAGCGGTGCAGCCAGACCATGAAGGGGATGATCCGCAGCAGCATGCCCAGAATCGTCCCGCCGACAAACCCGAGCCCGAAGAGGAAGACGAGCCCGGCCCGCCATTCCCGATTGGCCCAGGGGAGCGCCAGCACGGCGGGAATCATCAGGTAAGCCGCCGTGAGCGAGAAGCGGATGCTGAAATCGAGCGGTCCCGTCCGCCGGTGCAGGTAGGTGATGCTGATGAGGACCACGTAGCTCAGCAGGGATGCCGCCGCCAGCACCATGCCGATCCACAGCAGCGGTCTGCCCAGCCAGAGCCCGGCGAGCATGGCGAGCACGCCGGCGGCCAGGCTGCCGGCGGTCACCGCCACGGGGCGGGCGGGCAGCACTTTGGCCGGGGCGAACATGGGGAAGAGCTTGAGGCCTACGTTCACGATCATCAGGCTGAACCAGCCGAGAAAGCCGAGGGTAAGGTGGCCGTTCAGGGCCGCCCCCTCCACTTCGCCGAACAGGTTGTAGCGCTGGTTGAGGGCGAGGATGAAGCCCCAGGTCAGGGTACTCAGGAAGGAGAGCACCGAGACGGGCATGAAAGCGCCATGCCAGTTCCACCGCTCAGCACGGCGGAGCGTGATGCCGAGGTTGATGACGAAGAGCACCGCACCGGTCAGCACCAACCCGCCGCCGGTCGAGATCAGAACGGTGTTGAAGCCGAGGAAGCCGACGACCATCAAGGTGAGCCCGATCGCGTGGACGCCGAAGTGCACGTCAGCCATGCGCTCGCTGAACAGGTGGCTGTAGAGCAGGACGGGAGCCATTTGATACAGGGCGCCCATGACGACGAAGCCGCCCAGGCCCAGGGTAAACAGGTGGGTCACGGCGAGCGTGGCGATGTTGTGAAGGTAGTCCGACGCCAAAAGCGGCGCACGGCTGATGGCGATCCAGAGCAGGGCGCCCAGGCTGGCGAGGCCGGCGAGGAAGAAACGGAGCGGGACCCAGAGGCGGGGCGCCCGCTCGGGAATGATCGTATCGGGGCCGATTTTGGGCGGCATGCTCACGGGGCGATGCGCCTTGCAATGGCCTCTGCGCCTGTGAGCAGCCTCTGAAACAGCTCTGCCACAGTGGGAATGTCCTCAATCAGCCCGATGCCCTGGCCGGCATAGACGAAGCCGGTCTCCATGTCGCCGTCGACCGCCCCGGCGGCATTCACTTTGCCGGAAATGAGCGGCAGCAGGTCCTCAAGCGTGGCGCCTTTGGCTTCCGCTTCCAGCACACGCTCGGCCCCGCCCGTCTTCAGGACCCGGGCGGGGCGCCCGATCGTCCGCTCCATGATCACCGTGTCGGTCTCCTTGGCCTTAAGCAGGAGTTCCTTGTAGCTCGGGTGGGCGATGCACTCGCGGACGGCCACGAAGCGGGTGCCCATCTCAACGCCGTCGGCGCCGAGGGTGAGGGCGGCGACCAGGCCCCGGGCATCCATAATGCCGCCGCTGGCGACCACGGGGATCTTGACCGAGTCGACGACGCGCGGAATCAGGGCCATGGTGCCCAGGTCGTCCCGCCCCAGGTGCCCGCCGCCGTCGTACCCGACGGCGATGACGGCGTCGGCGCCCAGGCTCTCGGCCTTCTGGGCGGCCCGGACGCCGGCCACCAGGACGATTTTCCGGACGCCTGGCACCCGCTCGTCTATGTACTTCATAAACGGCTCGGGGTTGCCGCCCGTGATGGTAACAACGCGGATGCCCTCTTCCAGGGCCACATCGATATAAGGCTCCAGGCGGCGATAGCCCATGGCGTAGTTGACGGCAAACGGCTTGCCCGTCCGTTCCCGGACTGTGCGGATCTGTTGGCGCAGGGCTTCCGGATCCGGCAGCGTGGCAGCCGTAATCTGCCCGAGCCCGCCGGCCTCGGAAACGGCCGCGCATAGGTCGGCCAGGGCCAAATAGGCCAGCCCGCCCTGAATGATGGGGTACTGGATTTCCAGCACATCGCACAGGCGAGTTCTCAGCATGATCATATTCCTCTCCCCCCGGTAGTTTCCGCCAACACATTCTATTTCGCCCCCCTGGGCATCCTGCTTCCGAGGAGGTGTATGTGCAGTGCCGCCCTATCGTCTGGCCAACCTGACGCCTGATCAGATGATGTCCATTGAGGGCCTGGAGAATGACCTCGGCCTCACTTTGATCGCCTGGGAGCCATCGACCGAAGCCGGCAGGGAATCCGCCACCAACAATCTGACGTACGATCAGGAGAACCTGGTGCTGGATGCGCTGAACGACACGTATCGTACCTACGATCCCCATATTTGACCGGTCCAGTGCGGCGCCGCGCAGCGGCGAGGCCGCACGGCATCTGTTTCATGGCGCGTCAGCGCCGAGAAGGGAAAGGGCGGGGCCATGTGCCCCGCCCTCAACCGTTGGGATTCGATCCGTGGTCGGTGGCACCCTTGCCGTGGCGCTGAATATCCTGCATGCCGCGGATGCGGTCCATATCTTCCTTGCGGGTGGCGTGCTCCACGTCCACCGGCTTGAACTTGTCGGCGCCCTGCGCTTCCTTAGGGTCGTTCTCCGCCATCTGGCAACTTCACCTCAGCCATAGTCTGCCCGACACACCACGCCGGATGCGCAGACATAGGCTATAGGGGAAGGAGGTGCTCTTACTTTGAACTTCGGCGCTTTTGGGTCCCCGGCAGCGTATTCGCCGTTCATCGGCGCGCAGGCGGGCGTGAACGATCTCGCCATCGCTCCGGGCTATGCGGCGTACCCAGCTGCCAACGCCACTGTCTACCGTGTCTATGAGTACGCGGTTCCCGTGACGACGGTTGCGACCGTTCCTTCCGCATATCCGACTACCGCTGGTATCCCGGGCATTGCCGCCTACCCGGGCGGCGTGGGTTTCGGGGCCGTCTAGTCTAGTGCGGCGCCGCAGAGCGGCGAGGCCGCACGGCATCTGTTTCATGGCGCGTCAGCGCCGAGAAGGGGAGCTGAAGGAAGGGTCGAACCGTTTCCGTCCCTAACTTCTGGCCGACGGAAACGGTTCGAGCCTGACGAAGCGGAGAGAAGAATCGGCAGGGCGCCCCGCGAGGGGCGCCCTGCACGTGCCGTGCTACAGCGGAATCAGGTAGCGGCGGCGCCGCTCGAAGCGGGCCGTATGGGTCCAGCCAATCTGGCGGGCGAGGGCGGCCGCATCGGCGAAGCCCCAGGCCACTTCGCCGGGTGCGTGGCAGTCCGATGAGAGGACCAGCGGCACGCCCCGCCGGCAGCATTCCCGCAGGAGCGACGGGTGCGGGTAGACTTCGCGGACAGGCTTGCGCAGTCCGGCGGTGGAAAGCTCGATGGCCACGTTCGCCCCGGCAAGGGCTCCGGCCAGTTCGGCATAAGTGGACCCGAGGTCGTGCGGGGGCCGGTGGCCGAATTTCTTGATCAGGTCGAGGTGGGTCATGATGTCGAACAGTCCGCACCGGATGGCCATCAGTTCAAGCTCGAAGAACTGGGTATAGAGTTCTGCGATGTCCCAGTCGTCGTAACGGCTGATTTTCGTGGGGTTGTCGAAATCCCACTCGCCGATATTGTGGACAGACCCCAGTACGTAGTCCCAGGGATAGGGCTCCAGCAGCCTGGCCAGGTCGTCTTCCCGTCCGGGGATGTAGTCCGCCTCAATGCCGAGGCGAATGGGGATTTCCGGGTAGCGGGCGCGCAGGCGGAGCACATCGACCACGTAGTCTTCCAGTTCGCTCATGGCCATGGTGCTGGTGGGATCGGGCTGATCGCCGGGCAGCCAATACATGGGCAGATGGTCGGAAAACCCAAATTCCTGAAGGCCTGCGGCGATGGCCGCTTCCACATACTCCTCCATGCTGCCTTCTGCATGGCCGCAGCGGATGGTGTGGCTGTGATAATCAACCAAGTTTTTCAGCATGTTACTCCTGTTCGCTCCGTTCGTTTGTGCTCCCTGCCATCATATCAACTTCAGAACCGGCAGAATAGCACGCAAAAGAAGGATTTCACGAGCCAGTGCTGAATACCCTTTCTTCCTGGCACAAGGTGTGCCATTCCCTGCCCTGCGTTGCATATAAGGAGGGTCTCCGTCCATGGCTATCATTCGTTCGCTGCTTCCAGCCGACCTGCCGGCGGTCGTCACCCTGACGGACGATGCCGCCAGGCGGGCATTGGTCGGCCGGCCGTTGTGGGAAACGGAGGCGGAAGCGGCCGCCGAAGTGGGCGCCCCGGGCCGCCGCGCCTTCTTCGTGGCGGAAGATGAAGAGTCCGCTGCCATCGCCGGCGTTGCGGGCTACCGGCTGCTGCCGGACGGTGAAGCCGAATTGTTTGGGCCGCTGGTGGCCGTAGAAAGCGGCGGCGTGGGCTCGTGGCTCGAGCGGCGGGTGACGGCGTTGGCGGCGCAGGAAGGGGCGGTCGGCTTCTCCATGCTCATCGGGCTGGGGAACAAATCCGGGCAGGCCTGGGCCGAGTGGCGGGGGTATGTGCACGACAGCGAAGCGCCGGAGCTGCTGCTGACCTGGCTCTACCCCGGTGAGCTCCGCCCGGTCGCCGCGGGCGGCGGGCTGGTCCGCCCCGCTGCGCCGGGCGACCGCGGGCGGCTCGAATGGCTCGTGGCCGAATCGTTCCCCGGGCGCCGGGTGAGGCCGGAGCAGTGGCTCGCAGATGCGTGGGTGCTTGAGCTTGAAGGTGAAGTGGCCGGCTGCATGCGGTTTTGCCGGGCCACCGGCTGGATCGACTGCGTATGTGTGGATCCGGCGCTGCGCCGCCGGGGGCTGGGCGCCCGGCTGCTGACCGAAGCGGCGCGCATGGCGGCTCCCGGCAAGGTCGGACTGGCCGTTCCCATCGATGATGCGGCGGCCGTGTCGCTCGTCCGCCGGCTTGGCTTCCGGCGGGAGGTCCCGGTCGCCAGATGGATGAAGAGGTGATTTTGCGTGCCCCTGATCAATCCCGAACAGGCTTATCGTGAGTACGTTCCGGCCGGGGGCCCCTTTTCGGAGCACCACATCAAAGTGAAGCAGGAAGATCTGTCCCGGTATGTGCTGATTCCCGGCAGCCATCTGCGGGGCCGGCTGATTGCCGAGCGGATGGAGGAGTGTCGGGTCGTTTCCGCGACGCGAGGCTATTACCTGTATACGGGATACTATGCGGGCCAGCGGCTGACGGTCTGCTCCACGGGCATGGGCGGGCCGGCGGCGGCCATTGCGATGGAAGAACTGGGCAACATGGGCTGCGATACGTTCATTCGGGTGGGATCGGCCGGGGCCATCGCTCCCGGACTGGGCGTCGGCGACATTGCCATTGCGACGGGGTCGGTGCGCGGCGGCGGGACTGGCAGCCGCTTTCTGCCCCCGGAGTTTCCGGCCGTGCCGGATTTCGGGCTGACGTCGGCGCTGGCGGAAGCGGCCCGCGCGGCGGGGGTGCCCGTGCATCTGGGCGTCTGCACCGCAGTCGATGCGTTCTATGCGCCGGATGCCGAAGCGAGGACGGCCCTGCTCCGCCGGGCCGGGGTGCTGGCCATTGAGATGGAGGCCGACACGCTCTTCGTGGTCGCCCAGTACCGCGGCTGGCGTGCCGCGGCGGGCTTCGTGCTGGACGGGGGCGAGGCGCGGGAAGTAGGCGAGTCGAGCAGCCGGCACATGGCGATTGCCGACCATGCCACCCACCGGACGTTCAAGGAAGGCGAAATGGCCCTGATTCGCCTGTCGCTGGGCGCCCTGGCCGCCGTGGCGGCCAGGGAGAACGGATAGCGCGAAAAACCCCGCCTAGGCGGGGTTTTTCAGGCTGCTTACAAAGGTCGCGACCTAGTCGCGGCCTTTAATATTTCATGCTACAATGGTAATAACTAGCGCGTTGGAGTTGGTCGGTGTGATTCGAAACGCCGTGGAGTCCCAAGCTCAGTTGGAAATGGTGGCTGTTGA
>DASPIW010000052.1:0-165060 GCA_035628915.1 Symbiobacteriaceae bacterium
TCTTGAACCAGCCGGGATTGGTTGTAACGCTTGCCCTGCATGATTGTGCTGCACCTCTGCTGTGTTTCTCACAATACAGTTTCGACGAAGGTGCAACAGAATCATTTTGGTTCAAGAGATCTTTTCACCAGACTTCTAGGGTCTGTACTTAACCGGCCTGGCATAGACCGCGAACAGGTCGGAGCCCGTCGCCAGATCGACTGTATCGAAGGCTGTAGCAGTCGCCGTGTAGGTGCCGAGGCAAAGCGGCTGGGTGTCCCGGAAACTGAGCGTCCGGGTGTCCCCGGCCCGGACGGATGCCGTTTGTCCGGGGAAGGAGCCGTCCGGGACGCACCAGGCTTCACCCCAGGGCGTCACCTCAAGGCGAACGTTGCCACTCCAGTCGGCGGCCGTGCAGTTGCTCACCATCACCTTGATTTCCATCTCGGCGTCGGGTTTGACTTCCACGAGGGGAGCGTCCACCTTGACGACGAACGGCGCCGCTGTGGTAGAACAGGGATCTACATCACCGGCGAGGGCCGTGCCACCGGTGAAACCCATCAGACTGAGCACAGAAACCATGACCGAGGCCAGCAGGCGCGTCCACCTTCCCCGTACCATATCATCAACCTCCCTATGATCTAGCCGGTTCCCCGACTGGCGCTCCGCCGTCGTTCCGGCGGGTGCCATTCACTTGACATACGGCCGGGAGGTAAAGATGGATCACAAGATTTTGCCTCTTCATGCAAAAGTGAGCGGCGAATCTCAAGAAATCGACGCCGATCAGGTCAAACACGCTCGGGTTTCCACCCTTTTATGGTCGGAACATGGATGCCTGGATCGACTGCATGACATCGCTCGACGCCCCTGATGATGGATTATCAACCGTACACTGCGGCGTAGGCTCGGTGGTAACGATTCAGCTTGATAACATCGAGGATTTTCGCCTCCGTTGCCCAGAACAATATGCGGCCCTGATTGAATGTACCGCGTTTGTGAACTGGCGTCGTATTAAGGTTGGTAATCCTAATCCAGCCGTACTGGCGTTATCGTTCTTCAGGTAGTCATCATCCACTCACCTTATCTGAGAGAGCACGGATCAACGCACAGACCGCCTGCTTTAAAACATCAGATCCTCCAGTGGACTGAAGTCAACCATAATCCGATTAGCCAGCCGGTCCAATGAAGAGTCGGGCCGTTAAGATGGTCAACCACGGGAGGTGTACTGATGGCCTGGGATAAGCGCGTCAAAACGTCGGAAGAAACTTGTCCCTGAACTCCGAGACAAGTACCTCTCAGAATCACGAAAGCTATGGGACAAGACCTAGAGCCCGAGCGGAACGGCTTGACGTTGTGCGGCACCGGATTAGCACTGACTTACCCGCTGGTGACGGAAGAACTACACGAGGGGCCATGGCGCTGCCACATCGGGCCGGTTCATCGCTCGCGGTCGGGTCATTTCCCGGCATGAAAAAGGAGTGGCGCGCTGTGGAATTCCGGTAAAAAGTATAGGGTAGGGAATCATGGCTTCTGTCACTACGACCAGCAGGCGCCTTTTCATCCGGCCGGGATTCTTTGGTGCGCAACTGTTATGCAACCCTGGAATATGTTACTTTGGTAGTGGCCAAGTCACAGCAGTTGAGGGGAGGAGAATCGTTGTACGAAATTCACTTCTACCAAACTGATAGGCCGTACGGTTGCTTCTCGAACTTCGCTGTGTATCCAATCCAGCTCGACGGCAAGGATTGGCCAACGACCGAGCACTACTTCCAAGCCCAGAAGTTCAAAGGCACTCGTTTTGAAGAAGCAGTCCGAACTGCATCCACTCCGATGCAAGCTGCAAGACTGGGCCGGCAACCTGATCTTCCTTTGCGTTCCGATTGGGAGGTAGTCAAGGACGACATCATGCGAGCTGCCGTCCGTGCAAAAACCTACATCAGCACTCGTTGATTAGGTCCATCCTGCTATCGATTGGGAACTGCAGATTAGTCGAGCACACCACCAATGACGCCTACTGGGCGGACAACGGGGATGGAACTGGCAAGAACCTGCTAGGGATTATCCTCATGGAAGTGCGTAACAACCTCCCCGAATACGACGGCCAATTCTATCTGCCGCAGTGGATTGCCTACCCTGGAGTCCATCCCTACCATATGTTCTGGCGGATGGGGACTGGCGAAGACTACATTATGCGGTACGCGGCCTGGTGGGCGGGACTAACGTCCGCTGCCCAGCAAGAATACAGACGTTACTTTCCCGCTCCAGAAGAGTGGGAGGCCAACAAGGCTTAGTCGGGGAGTTTCTTCTCCGTGTCCAACCTTATGCACGTAATGCAAACCACTTCGCACAACTCTACAGCGGGCCGGTTTGAGGGCGACTACGTTGGGACAAAATGAGAGCAGGCGCCCGTGTCACCGAGCGCCTGGGAGCCCACGCCGCCGTCCCATTTCTGAGATCGGCGGCCGCTGATCATGTACTCTTGGTCAGCTACCGCTTAGTGATTAGCGGCGAGTGCAATGGTCGCGAGGATCAGCACGACCGAGATTAGCGCGGGCAGCGACAACTCGATGGTGATCTTCATGACTCGCACCCCCTTTCGGGGACGCAGGCCGCGAGGCTCCATTACCAGGATACACCAACCGGGCTCACTCTTCTGTCGAAGGAAAGGCGCCCGGTTAGTGTTTTTTCGAACCTTTGTTCGTCACTATTCGACTTGACCGAAATAGGCACCGACAGCTCCCGGGCCAGACTTGGGCCGGTCGAACGCAACGCGCCGAGGACAACATCCTCGGCGTGCATTTTTATGCGGTCGAGCATGGGCGGGGGCGTGCCCATAGACCTGATACCCGCCGGTGGTATGGTCAGCTAAACCGCGAGAGGTGGGTCAGATTTCGGCTGACCGTGACAAGATTCGCACCTCATACCGATCCCGCAGGCACTCCGCATGCGCCTCCACCCAAGCCGGACCGGCGGCCAGCGACCACTCATCCCAGAGCTGCCGGTAGGTCATCGCCCGGAAAGCCACGGGCCCGCCTGCCACCGTCCTGGCAAACAGCCGCACCTCGGCCCGGTGGTCCGCAAAGACCTGCCACTCCCGCCAATTGACCGGCTCCCAGAACAAATACAGCAACGTCGCCGGCTTTTCCGGATATGTATGAAACAACCCCAGCATGTGCTTCACAAGCTGGGCGGCGTTCAGGTGGAGGTAGCCGTCCAGATCGGCAGCCACCGCCCTGAGGGCCCGGTGCGGCGCCAGCACCGGTTCATAGGACTCAGCAAATCCCTGGTCCCGATGCGCATCCAGGTACTCAATGCACTTGGACTCCACGCCGACAACGGCGTCGGCACCCTTCGCGAGCAGATCCAAATGAGGCGCTGTTCCCGCCAGCCCCGTCGGACAAACGGCCTCGAACTCCAACGAGCGAAAGCCCGACTCTCCGGCCAGCGCCAGCCGGCCCGGATCCGCCAGCCAAGGCGTAAAGCTGTTGGCCGCCAGGGCCGATGAAGAGTAAGCTGCGCGCATCTTTCCGTCCAGTTCGTGCCCGGCCGCCTTGTCGAAGAATGGGCGGATCTGCTCGACCGTCACCCCGTTCACAAGGTTGTCGGCCAGGCGGAAGACGTACCCATCCTGTTCGGGGTCGAAAACGGTGGTGCCCCTCGTTTCACACAGGGCACCCGCCAGGGCGCGTCGGGCCCGCTCCTTGACTGCTTCATGGGCCTGCATGGCTGACCAACACCTCCTGTCCGATCTCCCTCCCACATTTCTGACAAGTGTCGAAACATTCCTGCCCATCTTGGGAGGGAGACCGCACCGGAACGGCAAAAGTATGGGCAGAGTGTTCAATGAGGGATGCGGAGGCGAGACCATGAGACGCATGTTGCCACACGTCATTGCGGTAGGCGGCACGATCATGCTGGGCTGGTGGGCTACCCTTGTCCGCCAGGCCGGCGCCGCAGTCTCTGCTCGAGAACTTGGCATGTCCTGGAGTCACTATTATGGTGCGTTCGTGCTTTGGACCCTGGCCGGGCTCTGCCTGGCACTCCCGACCGTCGCCACGGCGCTCGCCGGCCCAAGAAGGTTTGCCATCCACTGGCCCACCCTGGTACTCTACGGGGCGCCCGGGCTGGCGCTCGCGCTGATGTCGTCATTGTGGATGCTTGCCGGGTCGTTAGGACTGAGCTGGATTCCGGATTGGTTCCCTTTCATGCACCGGTATGGTGGAGAGCTCATGGGAAGCCTTCTGGTCGGCTTCGGGGTGGCCCAGGCTCTGACGCACCGCGCAACCCGTCTGCCGGCAAGCACGTCCAATGATTGGCACGCCAACTGATCTGGACGTGGGAGGCGCTTGCACATGGATTCGGGCAAACACAGCTGGTCCCTGGTCACCGCCGCGCTGCTCCTTGGCCTCAGCATCGTCATCGGCACCGTCATCGTCACGCGCACCATCCAGTACGTGAAGACTTTCAACACCTCGCTGCTAACTGCCACCGGCTCCGCAGAACAACTGGTCACCGCCGACGTCGTCAAATGGACGGGCAGCTTCTTCGTGGATACCAGCGGTGCGTCGCTGCAAACCGGCTACGCTAAGATGGAGAAGTCCAAGGCTGCCGTCTGCGACTTCCTGACGCAGAACGGTGTTCCGGACGGCGCCGTCACCATCGCACCGATGGTGATGAACCAGAACTACGTCGACTGCAAAATCAACCCTCAGGCCTGTGCCAACGGGCCTTCCTATCGCCTGATTCAGACGGTGATCGTCGAAAGCAACGACGTGCCCAAGATCACGTCCGTGGCCGGCGACCTCGGCTCGCTGATTCGCCAGGACGTCACGTTCAGCACCCACTCTCTGGAGTACTTCTACTCGAAGCTCCCGGAGCTGAGAGCCCAACTCCTGGCGGCAGCCACCAAAGATGCGCAGCAGCGGGCCGAGCAGATCGCCCTGAGCACCGGCGGCAGCGTGGGCCAACTGGTCTCACTGACCACCCAGCCGCTGCAGCTGACGCCGGTCAACTCCGATCAATCCTCCAACTCCGGCACCTACGACACATCCACCATTGAGAAGAAACTGACCGCGATCGTGCAGGCCTCGTTCCGGCTGCCGCAGTAAGCGCAAACCCCAAACGCCTCCCGCGGACCGCGGGAGGCGTTTTTGTTCTCATTGCGACCGAACATACACATAAGTTAGAATATTAGGTGTACCGAATCCGACACAGAGAAGGAGGTTCGGAGTGTGAGCATTCCAAATCCGATCCTGCTCCGGATGTACCGAGACATGGTGATCATCAGGCGCTACGAAGAGAGACTGGCGGCCGCTTATATGGAAGGCAAGCAACCCATCTTCAACATTGCGGCAGGCCCCGTCCCCGGCGAAATGCACCTGGCCGCCGGCCAGGAGCCCGTGGCGGTGGGCGTCTGTGCCCACCTCGCCCGTGAAGACGCCGTGGCCGGCACCCACCGCCCCCACCACTTCGCCATTGCCAAGGGCGTCGACCTGAACCGCATGACGGCGGAGATCTTCGGCAAGGTGACCGGCCTCGGCCGCGGCAAGGGCGGCCACATGCACCTCTTTGACCCCGAAGCCCACTTCGGCTGCAGCGGCATCATCGGGGCGGGCATCCCCCAGGCCGTGGGGGCGGCCCTGGCCTTCAAGAAGCTGAAGAAGCCCAACGTCGCCGTCGCCTTCTTTGGCGAAGGCGCCGCCAACCAGGGCTCCTTCCACGAGTCGCTGAACCTCGCCGCACTGTGGAAACTGCCGGTTCTCTTCATCGTGGAGGACAACGCCTGGGGCATCTCGGTCTCGAAGAGAGCGTCCACAGCCATCGCGTCGAACGCCGACCGTGCGGCGGCCTACGGCATCCCCGGCGTGCGCGTTGACCAAAACGATGCCATCGCCGTCCATGGGGCGGCGGGCGAAGCCGTGGCCCGGGCGCGTCGGGGCGACGGGCCCACCCTCATGGAGGTCAAGACCGACCGGTACTTCGGCCACTTCCAGGGCGACCCGGAAGTCTACCGGCCGAAGGATGAAGTAGCGGACCTGCGCCGGCAGGATCCCATCGACAAGCTCCGCACCTACCTGTTTACCCACGACATCGCCACCGAGGCCGAAGTCGCCCGACTGGACGCGGAGGCGCTGCAGAAGGTGGCGGAAGCCTTCGCCTTCGCCCGCCAGTCGGAGTATCCCGCCCCCGAGGAGGCGCTGCTCCACGTATTTGTGGAGACCGAGAGGAGGACCAGCCATGTCGGTTAAGACTGAGCGCAAGCTGACGATGTCGAAGGCCGTCGCCGAAGCGATCGCCCAGGAGATGGAGCGGGACGAGCGGGTCTTCGTGATGGGTGAGGATATCGGCACGTACGGCGGCATCTTTAGCGCCACCCAGGGGCTGCTGGAGAAGTTCGGCCCCGAGCGGGTCATGGATACGCCGATTTCCGAGACCGGCTTCCTGGGCGCCGCCCTGGGCGCTGCCATGGAAGGGATGCGCCCCGTCGCCGAGCTGATGTTCATCGACTTCTTCGGCGTCTGCATGGACCAGATCTATAACCACATTGCCAAGAACATCTATTTCAGCGACGGCAACGTCAAGGTGCCGCTGGTGATCACCACTGCGGCAGGCGCCGGGTACAACGACGCCGGGCAGCATTCCCAGGCACTGTGGGGCCTCTTTGCCCACGTGCCGGGGCTGAAGGTGGTCGCCCCCTCCACCCCTTACGACGCCAAGGGTTTGCTGATCGCGGCCATCCGCGATGACAACCCCGTGCTTTACATCTACCATAAGGGGCTGATGGGCCTCGGGTGGATGACGGTGGTGAAGGACGCCACCGGGCCGGTGCCCGAGGAGCCCTACGCGATCCCCCTGGGCAAGGCGGACGTCAAGCGGGAAGGCAAGGATGTGACGGTCGTCAGCCTCTCCATGGGCGTCTACCGGGCGCTGGAGGCGGCGGCGGAACTGGAGCGGGAAGGCATCAGCGCCGAGGTGCTGGATCTGCGGAGCCTCAAGCCGCTCGACCGGGAAGCCATCGTCGCCTCGGTCAAGAAGACCCATCGCCTGCTGGTGGTGGACGAGGATTACCTGAGCTACGGCATGAGCGGCGAGGTGGCAGCCACCGTGGCGGAGCAGGCGTTCGACTACCTGGAAGCGCCGGTGCGGCGGCTGGCGGTGCCGGATGTGCCCATTCCGTTCTCCCGGCCCCTGGAGCAGTTCGTGCTGCCTGATGCGGGCAAAATCGCCCGGGCGGTCCGGGAACTGCTGAAGGCCTGACCATGGCAGCCGTTCATGAGTTTTGCCTGCCCGAAGGCATCGGGCCCGCGGGCGCCGAAGGCGCCGTGATCAACTGGTTCAAGGACGAAGGGCAGCCGGTCAAGGCAGGCGAGCTGCTCCTGGAGGTCCAGTTCGAGAAAGTCGCCAGCGAGGTCTGCGCCCCGGCAGATGGCGTCTTGAGCCGGATTCTCTGCGCGCCGGGAGAGGCGGTGCGGGCAGGGCAGCCGCTCTGCCTGATACTCCCCGCCGCGGTCGAGCCCACTCGGGAAGTAAGGGCCACCCCCGCCGCCCGGCGGGTGGCCCGGGAGCTGAGCGGGGCCCAGCGGATCACCGGGGAACGCATGCTGCAGAGCCTCCGGGAGACCGCCCAGTTCACGCTGCTGCGCGAGGCCGTTGTGACCGCCCTGATGGCCCTGCGGGAGAAGGCGAGGCAGGCCGGGGATCCGTGGACGCTGAGCGATCTGCTGCACCGGGCCGTGGTGCTGGCCCTTGCGGAGCATCCCCTACTGCAGGCGGTGCACGCGGGGGATCACCTGGTCTTGCCTGAGGAGATTCACCTGGGCTTCGCCGTCGCCCGAGGCGACGACCTGCTGGTGCCGGTGATCCGCTCTGCGGGCGGGGCAGACCTGCGCCGGCTCTCTGCCGAGCGGCGGCGCCTGACCGCCGCCGTGCTGGGGGGACAGGCGGCCCCCGCTGACTTCGAGGGGGCGACCTTCACGGTCAGCAATCTCGGCCTGCTGGGGGCCGATGCCTTTACGCCCGTGCTCAATCCGCCCCAGCCGGCGATTCTCGGCGTGGGGCGGGCTGTGGAACGGCCCGTTGTGCGGGAGGGGCAGGTCGTCCCGGGCTGGGTGCTTACGCTTTGCCTGACTGTGGATCACAGGGTGATCAATGGGGCGCCGGCGGCGAGGTTCCTGGACCGGCTGGCGACGCTGTTGGGCGCCCCGGAGGGCTGGGTCTCCGTGTAGTCGTGTCGTCTGAATGGAGCGCCGGGGTCGAAGCCCCGGCGCTTTTCGTCATCCGGGCCAGACCCCAATAACCACTTAGTCTAATTGTTCAAACAATAACGAAGTAGGTTACCCGCTTCACCCCATATCAAATTGGTCACTAGAGGTCGCTTTCTTACCAAACTCTTACCATGGTATGTTTGGAACAAAGCAACAATTCACTCTACACAGAGCAAGGACTGGAGGTGAGATGCCATGCCAATCAGCCGGCGTAAATTCCTGAAGATCTCGGCAGCTGCGTCCCTGACCACCCTGCTCCTGGACAAGGCCGCCCAGGCCAAGGGCCAGCTGCGGGACAGCACTCGCAAACTGACGGCCGGGCAAGAGACCCGCACCATCTGCCCCTACTGCTCCGTTGGCTGCGGCATCGTGCTCCGGACGGACGGCGACCTGATCGTCAATGCCGAAGGCGACCCGGCCCACCCCATCAACGAAGGTGCGCTCTGCAGCAAGGGCTCCGCACTCTCCAACCTGCGGCAGATTTACCTCGAAGAAGGCAAGCCGGTCCTCAACCCGAAGCGGCTCACCAAGGTGCTCTACCGGGCGCCGGGCGCCGACCAGTGGGCGGAGAAGCCCTGGGACTGGGCCCTCGCGGAGATCGCCAAGCGCTTTAAGGCCACCCGGGATGCAACCTTTGAGCTGAAGGACCAGGCCGGCGTCACCGTCAACCGGACCCGGGCCATCGCCCACCTCGGCAGCGCCGCGCTCGACAACGAGGAGTGCTACGCCCTGGTGAAGATGCAGCGGGCCTTCGGGCTGCAGTCCATCGACCACGAGGCCCGCCTCTGACACTCGAGCACCGTGGCCGGTCTGGCCGCATCGTTTGGCAGAGGCTCCATGACCAACCACTGGATCGACTTCAAGAACGCGGACGTCATCCTCGCCATTGGCTGCAACCCGGCGGAGAACCATCCCGTCGCCATGAAGTGGATCGACCGGGCCAAACAAGAGCGCGGGGCCAAGCTGATCGTGGTTGACCCCCGCCTCTCCCGCACGGCCCTGCAGGCGGATATCTTCGCGAACCTGCGGCCCGGCACCGACATCGCCTTCCTCGGCGGGATGATCCACTACGCCCTGCAGACCGGACGCTACGACAAGGAGTACGTGACGGCCTACACCAACGCCGCCGCACTCGTCCACCCCGGCTACCGGTTTACGGACGGCCTCTTCTCCGGCGCGGGCGGCAGCGCGGGCGCCTTCGCGTATGACACGTCCACCTGGGTCTATCAGCGGGACGAGAAAGGCGCCATCAAGACCGACCCAACGCTGCAGGACCCGCAGTGCGTCTTCCAGTTGATGAATGCCCACTACAGCCGCTACGACGCCGAGACGGTCTGCCGCATTACCGGCACGCCCCGGGGCATCTTCGAGGAAGCCTGCAGCACCTTCACGGCGACGCACAAGCCAGGCAAGGTCGGCACGCTGCTTTACGCCATGGGCATCACCCAATCGACCCACGGGTCGCAGAACGTGCGGGCGACCGCCGTGCTGCAGCTGCTGCTCGGAAACATCGGTCGGGCCGGCGGCGGAGTGAACGCCCTGCGGGGCGAGTCGAACGTGCAGGGCTCGACCGACATCGGCCTCCTCTACCACCTGCTGCCCGGCTATAACCCCTATCCCACCGCCGGGCGGGACCCGACCCTGGCGAAGTACATCGCCATGGAAGTGCCCAGGACCAGCTACTGGACCAACCGGGACAAGTTCCTGATCTCGATGCTGAAGGCGTGGTGGGGCGACAAGGCCACAAAGGCCAACGATTTCGCCTACGACTACCTGCCCAAGGCAGACGGGGGCAACCATTCGCACATCGGCATTTTCGAGGAGATGGCCGCCGGCAAGATCAAGGGCCTCTTCTGCTGGGGCCAGAACCCGGCGGTGGGCGGCCCCAACTCGAGCGCGGCCCGGGCGGCACTGCAAAAGCTGGACTGGCTGGTCTGCGTCGACCTGTTCGAGAACGAGACGGCCGGGGTCTGGAAGGCGCCGGGCGTCAAGCCCGCTGATGTGAAGACAGAGGTCTTCCTGCTGCCGGCCGCGGCCTCCTTCGAGCGGGAAGGGAGCCTGACCAACTCCGGGCGCTGGCTGCAGTGGCGGTGGCAGGCCCTCAACCCGCCCGGCGAGGCCAAGCGCGACCTCTGGATCATCGACCGGCTCTTCCGGGCCGTCCGCAAGGCCTACTATGACAGCATGCAGGGCGCCTTCCCCCAGCCGATTTTGGACTTGCATTGGGATTACGGCGACGAGCCCGATGTGGCCAAGGTCGCCCTGGAGATCAACGGCTACACCGTGGCCGACGGCAAGCCGGTACTGAATTTCAGCAAGCTGCTGGCAGATGGCTCCACCGCCTGCGGCAACTGGATTTTCAGCGGCTACTACAACGACCTCGCCAACCCGCCCGTCAAGCGGCGGGAGGCGGAGAAAGCGGGCATCGGGCTGCATCCGAACTGGGGCTTCGCCTGGCCGCTCAACCGGCGGGTGCTGTACAACCGGGCCTCGGTCGACCCCGGGGGGGCGCCCTGGGGCGGCGACGACCGCTGGGTGCTCCGCTGGGACGGCACGCAGTGGCTGTCACGGGACGTATCAGACTTCGGCATCAAGGACGCGGCGGGCAAGTGGATCCCCCCCGCCACCTCGGCGGCAAACCCATTTATCATGCAGGCGGACGGCAAGGGGCATCTGTTCAGCGACACCGCCCTCAAGGACGGCCCGTTCCCCGAGCACTACGAACCCGTGGAGAGCCCGGTGCGCAACCTCCTCTCCTCCACGCAGTCCAATCCGGCGGCGGCCGTCTGGAAGAGCGAGATGGGCAAGGTCGCGGCGGGGGCCACCGCCGAGTACCCGTTCGTCGGCACGACCTACCGGGTGACTGAGCATTTCCAGTCCGGCACGATGACCCGCAACAGCCCGTGGCTCTGCGAGCCGCAGCCGGAGATGTACGCGGAGATCTCGGCACTGCTGGCCAACGAGTTGGGCGTGGCGCACGGCGATCTGATCCGGGTCAGCACGGTGCGGGGTGCCGTGGAAGTCCGGGCGCTGGTCCGCACCCGGGCGCACCGGCTGCTGGTCGACGGCAGGCCGGTGGAGATCGTGGGCCTGCCCTGGCACTTCGGCTTCGCCGGTCTGGCCACGGGGGCGACGGCCAACGATCTGACGCCCAGCGTGGGCGACGCCAATACGAGCATTCCGGAGTACAAGGCGTTTCTCTGCAACGTGGCGAGGGTACTGGAGGGATGATGCGTGGGCAAGGGCGTGCTTGTAGATGTAACCAAGTGCATCGGCTGCCGCGGCTGCCAGATGGCCTGCAAGCAGTGGAACGAGATCCCGGCTGAGAAGACCCGCTTCACCGGCGGCACCAACCCGCCCACGATCACCCCGAAGTCCTGGACCCGGATTGACGCCCGCAAGGTGATTACGGGCGAAGGCGAGGAGACATGGCGGTTCGTCAAGAGCCAGTGCATGCACTGCGAGTACCCGCCCTGCGAGGCGGGCTGCCCGGTGGGCGCCATCACCAAGACGGCGGACGGCCCCGTGGTCTACGACCCGGAGCGCTGCATCGGCTGCCGGTACTGCCTCTACGTCTGCCCATACGACGGCCCGGCCTTCCAGTGGGACGAGCGCTTTGGGCTCAAGCGCAAGTGCCTGCTCTGCGATGATCGGATCGCGGCCGGCATGGGGCCCGCCTGCGTGACCGCCTGCCCGGTGGGCACGCTGACCTTCGGCGAGCGCAATGAGCTGATCGCCCGCGCGGAGAAGCTGATCGCCGAGCACCCGGAGAAGTACATCAACCACATCTATGGTAAGGATGAACTCGGGGGCACTTCGTGGCTGTACATTTCGGATGTGCCCTTCGCCGAGCTGGGGCTGATGCCCAAGGCGAAGCAGCCGCTCCCGACCCTTGTGCAGCCGGCGATGGCGGCGGTGCCCTGGGTGGCTCTGACCGTCGGCGGCTTGATGAGCGGCCTCTACTTCTACACCCACCGGCGCGAGCAGGTGGCGGCGGCCGGGAAGGGGCGTGAAGATGCATGAGCACGGCGCGCAAGATCCTGCTGGCGCTGGTCGGCATCGGGCTGGGGGCCGTGATCTACCGCTTCGTCTATGGGCTGGGGGCGGCCACGAACCTGAGCGACAAGTTTCCGTTCGGCATCTGGATCGCGTTTGATGTGATGGTCGGGGTGCCGCTCGCGGCCGGCGGGTTCACCATCGCCCTGGTCGTGTATGTGCTGAATCTGAAGCGCTACCGCCCGCTGGTGCGCCCGGCGATTGTGACAGCGTTCATCGGCTACCTGCTGGCTGCGTCGGCCATCTTCGTCGATATTGGCCAGCCGCAGCGGATCTGGCATCCGATCTTCTTTTGGAATCTGCATTCGCCGATGTTCGAGGTGGCAGCGTGCGTCATCACGTATTTGACCGTGCTGGCGCTGGAGTTCAGCCCGATGTTCTTTGAGAGCCGCCGCTGGGAGCGGGCCCTGCGGGTCGTGCGGGGGCTGATGATTCCCATGGTCGTGCTGGGGATCATCCTCTCGACGATGCACCAGTCCTCTCTGGGCTCGCTGCTGCTGATGACCGCCGGACGGCTGCATCCGCTCTGGTACACGCCGTGGCTGCCGGTCTTCTTCTTAATGTCGGCGGTGGCGACGGGGCTCGCGATGGTGACGGTGGAGGCGCAGATCAGCGCCCGCGCCCACGGCCGGGGCATCGAGATGCCGCTGCTCAGTTCGATTGCCAAGGGGACGTGGTGGGTGCTGGCCGTGCTGTTCGCGGCCCGGATGACGGACCTGTGGTACGGCGGGAGATTGGGCTATGTGCTGGAGGGCAGCCCGGAGAGCATCATGTTCCTGTTCGAGATGGCCCTGGGCTTTGTGGTGCCGCTTTTTCTCCTGGCGATGAAGGGGATTCGCAGGAGCGCTGACGGGTTGCTCTTCGCGCAGGCCTTCGTGCTGGTCGGCACGATCTTCAACCGGTTCAACTCGGCCATGATCGGAATGGCGTCGGATCTGGGCGGGCGGTATTTCCCAAGTGTGGTGGAACTGCTGGTCACGGTGGGGTTTGTAGCGACGGGGGCGCTGCTCTATGCGCTCGCGGTTGATCATCTGCCGGTGTTTGTGCACGCTGCCCGCGATGAGACGGGGGCGCATGCGGCTGATTGAGGCGACCGGGCCGGCAGGGCAGGTCGCGCAGTGCGCCGGGGAGAGTCTCCCCGGCGCACTGGTTGTTTAGTTCAGGCGTTGTTCCAATCGGATGATGCGGTCGGCCGCCTTCATCAGATAGGCCTCGTCGGCAAATTCGGCGATGCCGGTCACGCTTGCGAGCAGTTGCCCGAAGAGCCCGATCTTCAGCCAGCCGTTCTGCACGGGGAAGGCGCAGGCGATGCCGGTCTCGTAGAGGGCCGTGAGGACGGGGGGCGTATCGGGTTTTTTCCGGGCCATGTCGTGGCGCAAGTACTGCTCTGCTGCCGGTCCGATGCGGCGGGCTGCGTGCACGGCGCCTTCCGCCAGCAGGGCGCCGGGGCCCCGGCGCTCGCCAATCATCCGGATCAGTTCCGCCGTGGCGGCGGCGTCGCCCCGGGTCAGGGCCAGGCCGCCGGTATCGGCTTTCGTGAGAATGCCGTGCTCATACAGGTTGGTGGCGAGTGCGACGGCTTCGGAAGTGCTGATTGCGTCCAGCCCGTACTCGTCACAGAGTTGATGCGCCGGTTGCTGTTCGCACCGGGCCACCCGATCGCACACGATGGAACAGGCATGGCAGCCGGACTCCCTCGGGCGGGCGCCGCCTTCGGGTACATCCTTGAGTTGGCGCTGCACGGCGCGCGTGAACCCTTCCTGATCGTGAACGGGTACGCGCTCGCCCCGGTGCAGGAGAATCGCCTTCAGGCGCTTGGCGCCCATGACGGTGCCCACGCCGTCCCGGGCGGCGATGCGCCGGTGGCTGATTATGCCAGCGTAGCGGACGAGCCGTTCCGCCGCCGGCCCGATGCAGGCGATGCGGGCGCCTCGGCCGTAGCGCTGCCAGAGGGCCTCCTGGGTCTCCCAGGGCGTCTTGCCCCACAGGTCGGCGGCCGGGCGAATTGCCACCCGGGGGCCGTCAATGTCGAGAAAGACCGGTGCATCGGCCTTCCCTTCGGTGATGATGCAGTCATAGCCGTTGCGCCTGAGCCAGGCGCCGAAGTCGGCGCCGCCCACGGCCCGCCCGTAGCGGCCCGTCAGCGGGCTGATGGTCAGGGCCATCCAGCGGGCGCAGGATTGGGCGGCGGTGCCCGCCAGGGGCCCGACTGCGAAGATGAGCTTGTTGTCGGGGCCCAGGGGGTCGGCGCCTGCCGGTGCTGCCTCGGCCAGGAGGCGGGCGCCGATGCCCCGGCCGCCTATGTATTCGCGGGTCAGGTCGGGCGGGAGGTTGGCTTGGGTGGCGGTGCGGGTCGTCAAGTTGATGCGCAGGATACGGCTGGCCATGGTGGGCATCACCCCGCTTGGAACCATTATACCGCGCATTACATTTGCATTACAGCGAAAAGTTAGACACAGAGAAAGTTTGACGCGTCTTCCGGGCGGCGCACGTTTGTCACCGCGCCGTCCGGCGGCGCACCGTCGTCATCGCGCCGTCTGGCGGCGCACCGTCGTCATCGCGCCGTCCGGCGGCCGACGCCGCCTTGTACTTGATGCTCGCCAGCTCCAGTACGTCCATCAGCGGCTCATGGCCAGCAAGGTTGCGCAGCGGCATACTCCGGCCGATCTTTCGGGTGATTCCCTGGAGCGTCAGGTCAGCCCCGTCGATGATCACCAAATGGACTCCTTCATGGAGGCAGATCCCAGCCTTAATCAGGTCACGCAAGTGCTGCGGGTTTTCTCTTGAGAACCCGGCCACCATACGCAGATGCTGGTCGCCGTTGTATTCGAACGCGACGCTCGGCGGGTAGTAGCGGTCGAGTTCCAGCCGCTCTCCCGTCAGCGGGTTTACCAGGAAGCCCGGCCTGGCGTTGTCGGTGTACTCGTCCGAGTCGATCAGGAGCGACAGATATTCCTGCATGATCGCCTCTCCACCTACTTGGCCCGAATGAGGCGCCGCTCTGCGGCGGCGGCTTCCGCCTGGCTGCGGATTAGCTCGGGAGTGCCCAATGTGAAGGTAATCGGCTTGAGCCGGTTTTCCTGGGTAACCCGGACCCACCCGGCGCCTGTCAAGTCGGCGATGGCCTGCTTGAGGGTACTGCGGGAGAGGTGGGTCAGAGCGCGGAGTGAGGCATAGGAGAACCGGCCGCTCGCTCCACGAAAGTCCGGTGTCGCCTGCAGCAGGCCATAGAGCACTTTGGTCTGAGCCCCGACAGAACGGTCGGCGAGCAGGGCGCCTGGTACCGTGACCAGGGCGCCGCCGCGGGTGCGGCTGAAGGCCGGAACCTTGGCCAGTCCATGACGGATGGTGTTCGGCGACAGGCCGGTATGAGCTCTCAGCTGCGCTGGGCCATCGTCAGGGTGACGACGCTGGGTCATCCATATGACTTTTGTCGTGGCCGTTTGATCAGGGTCGAGTAGCAAGGAGACCGGCACTTGAACCCCCCGGTTGTCCAAAGGCGTGAACCTCCGTTTTTAGCATAATCAGGTAATTCGTGTTGGTTGACTGAGGTTCCTGGTATCCTGTGCGGGTTTTTGCGCGTATGAAGGCGGAAAGCGGGCGCAAAAAGCGACGGAGGACGGCTCGGATCCGAGTTTCGAGCCCAAAACCCAGGTGGAAGAGCGGCTCCGCCGATTTTTGCGTGACAAAGTGGGCGGCCCACCTCAAAAACCAGCAGAGTGCACCCCGGCCCCGGCGGGCGTCCTGGGCCAATCCACCGGGCTGCAGGTCGGCAGCAGGTCGGCGTAGGGGTTCACGGGCCGGGCAGTCTAAATTACTTCCATCGTGGCCGTGTGGTCAAGAACCGGTACCTGAGCGCTTTGACGGCTTGGTAGTCCGTGCTGACTGTTTTGGCTTCCTCGGGCCTCTCTGTCGGTTTTTGCGCGTGGGAAGGACGAAACCGGGCGCGAGAACCAGCGGAGGTCGGCTCGGATCCGAGTTTCGAGCCCAAGACCCACGTGGACGGGCTGCTCCGCCGATTTTTGCGCGACTAAGTGGGCGGCGCTCCTCAAAAACCAGCAGAGGGCGCCCGGACGTGGGCGCCTCGACCCCGGCGGGCGCCCCGGCCCGGGAGGGGCCCTGGGCCAATGCACCTGGCTGCAGGTCTTGAGCAGGCCACACTCCGACAGACCGGCGTGGGGGGGCATGGGGCACAAATTACTTCTATCGTGGCCGTGCGGTCAAAATGAAGCTCTACGCCGCCCGGCACTTGAGCTCTTGGACGGCTTTTGTTGGTAGCTCGTGGTGACTGTTTTGGCTTCCTCGGGCCTCTCTGCCGGTTTTTGCGCGTGCGAAGGACGAAACCGGGCGCAAGAACCAGCGGAGGTAGGCTCGGATCCGAGTTTTGGGCCCAAAACCCACGTGGACGGGCTGCTCCGCCGATTCTTGCGCGACTAAGTGGGCGGCGCTCCTCAAAAACCAGCAGAGGGCGCCCGGTGGGCGCCACGGCCCCCGCGGGCGCCCGCCAGGGGGATGTACTGGAGAACGGCGGCGTGGTGCCGGCGGGACTACTGGACAACCCCGAGGTGAAGAAGGCCTATCTGGGCGGGTAGCCCGGAGGCGCGTGAAGAAGCCCCTCGCCGCGACTGGCGGCAAGGGGCTTCCATTCGGCGGAGGGTGTTGACTCAAACGACTCGCCAGGACCGCGAGCGGGCAATGGCAGCCAGCTCCCGGTCCGGGTCTACGACCACCGGCTGTCCGACACGCTCCAGCATGGGCAGGTCCGGAAGCCCGTCGCTATACGCATACGAGCCAGCCCAATCAATGCCCCGGCCAGCGGCGGCTTCGACCCGCTCCAGTTTCCCGGCGCCATGGCAGACATCGCCGCTGAGGCCGCCCGTGTACCGTCCGTCCGCTACGGCCACACGCGTCCCTACCCAGCGCTCAGCATGCACCAGCGGCGCCAGTTCTGCGAGCAGCGGCTCGATGGCGGTGGAGGCCAGACAGATCTCCCGCCCGGCCCGCCTGTGTTCATCCAGCTCGGTAACCAGAGCTGTGCGAATCCGGGGCGCCAGGCGCCGGCAGGCTGCGCTCATCAAGGCCTGCACTTCTGGGACGGCAGCACCGGCCAGCAGCCAGGCCATGCCCCGGGCCCACCGGACCTGATTCTCCATCCGGTTTGTCAAATGCAGCCGGCGCAGCAGTTGATATGGCAGCCGGCTGCACAGCAGCCCGACCAGCCGCCAGCGGCGCCATCCCCGCTGCCACAACTCTTTCAGGAGTGACGTATAGGACTGCCCGTCGATCAGAGTGCCGTCCACGTCGACCAGCACCAGCCGGAGCGGCATGTCGTGTGACCCAGCCAATATCTCACCCCCCGCGAAGTGCGTCACGATTTCCACAATCACACTTGTTTTTCCTTGCACCTACCTATCCATATGGGTAGTCTTTTTTGGGAATATACAAAAACGGCCCGCAAATTTCGTTGATAGAGTTGAACGCAGTCGGAAGCAGGAGGGAACCCCATGCCAAGCTTTGACGACCCCATACCGGCCCTGCCGGAGCTGTTTGTCGACCGGCGCGGGGAGCAGTTCCTGCTGCTCAACCCCCGGGGGCCGCGCTGGTGCATGGGCTCCAGACTTGCCGCGGTCTTCGCCGAACTCTGCGACGGGCGCCGAACCCTCCGGGATATCCATGCCCTCATGGCGCCCCACTTCCGGGGGTTGACCCCTGAGCACCTGGCAGAGGTCAGCGACGGCCTCACCGGCCTGCACTTCTTTGAAGAGGGCTGGCGGGTGCCGCGGACAGCGCTCTGGAACGTGATCTTCAACCTGACCCGCACGTGCAACCTGCAGTGCCCTTTCTGTTACTACGACAGCGGACCCGCCGCCGGCAAACCGGCGGGCGGCGAACTGACCGCTGCGGAATGGATCCGGGTCGCCGGGGAGGTTGCCGCCGTCAACTCCGAAGCCAAAATCTACGTGATGGGCGGCGAGCCCCTGATCCGCAAAGATGCGCCGGCAATCATTGAAGGCATCGCCCGGCACGGGCTGAACATCCGGCTCGTCACCAACGGCATGCTGATCACACAGGAACTGGCCCGCCGCCTGGCGGTCGTGCCCAAGCTGACGGTTCAGGTCAGCATCGACAGCATCCTGCCGGACGAGAACGCCCTGACCCGGGGCCCGGACCATCTGCCCAAAGCGCTGAATGCCGTGCGTTGGCTCAAGGCGGCGGGCGCCGAGGTGCTGGTCTCGGCGACTGTCACGCAGACGAACCGCTGGAACCTCTGGCGACTGCAGGCCCACCTCGCCCGCATGGGCGTAAGGTTTCGCTCCTCCTTCTTCTTTGTGGGCGGCGAACGGTCCCAATCGGCAGAAGGGCGCCTGGCCCTCAGCCCGGACGATCTGTGGATGACAGCCCTGCACACGGCTCGCCACGGCAGCGCCAACCTCACGTCGCTGGCCGCCGCCCGCCTGGAGCCCGGCGTCGTCCGTTCCAGCTGCGGCGTCGGCTTCGGCACGCTTTCCATCGCCCCGGACGGCCAGATCTTCCCCTGCAACCACCTGACCGCACCGGACCAATTGCTGGGCAGCGTCCGGAACCTGCCGATCGCGACCATCGCCGCCGCAGGCGGCGAAACCTACCGCGCCGTGGATGTGGATCAGACGCCGGGCTGCGCCGAATGCCCGGTGCGCTACATTTGCACCGGCGCATGCAAGGCCAGCGCGAGCCACGCGTACGGGACCATGCAGACCCCGCCCCCGGACTGTGCGTTCCGCCGGCGGGCCTGTCTGGAGACCCTGTGGACTGATGTGCTGGGCGATGCGTATGAACTGCCGGCGGAATCGCCTGTAGTGCAGTGAGAAAGGGGTGTCGGAGCAATGGAGACCAGGAAGGGTCTGGAGGCGCTGAAGCAGGACGTAAAGACCAAAGATGATGTGCGGAGCCTCTTCCAGAAGGACCCGGCGCAGGTGTTTGTCGACTATGGCCTGGCTGAGAAAGTTTCGGATGTGAAGGTCACAAAGCTGACCGAAGGAGCGGCGGCGTCCCGCGGCCCCACCACGAACATCAAGTGTGCCTGTGGGTGTGCGTTCACCGTCGAACTGGAAGCGGAGAACTAGCTGAACAAAGTGCAGAGGGGGCTCCCGCCCCCTCCGCACCTACCTCTCCCTGCCTGTTGCGATGCAGTGCGCCACGTCACGGCGGACAAGCCGCCGTGCCCATGACAAGTAAAGGTTCCTCACATCCAGAAGCGAGCGAGCCGGCGGATTTCCGCCGGCTCGCTTACGCTTTACTCTTCAATCGTCGTCAGATCACCGGGATCCAGCCCCAGCTCCTGGGCCTTCAGCACCCGGCGCATGATCTTGCCGGACCGGGTCTTGGGCAGCTTGGCGACAAAGGTGATCTCAGAGGGCGTGGCAATGGCGCCCAACTGATGGCGCACGTGGCTGGTCAGGGCTTGGGACAGGTGCTCACTGGGTTCGTGCCCGGCCCGCAGAATCACAAACGCCTTGATCGCCTCGCCCTTGACCGGGTCCGGCTTGCCAATCACCGCCGCTTCACCCACGGCGGCGTGGCTGACCAGCGCGCTCTCCACATCAGCCGTCCCAATCCGGTGGCCCGCTACGTTCAGCACATCATCGGCCCGGCCCAGCACCATAATGTAGCCGTCTTCATCCACCGTGGCCACGTCGCCGGCCGTGTAGACCCCGGGGATCATCTGCCAGTATTGCTCATAGCGTTCCGGGGCGCCCCAGACGGTGCGGAACATGTGGGGCCACGGCCCCCGCAGGCAAAGCAGCCCGCCCTGGTTGGGTCCCACGGGCCTGCCTTCCCGGTCCAGCACCTCGGCGATGATGCCCGGGAACGGCTTCCCCGCCCGCCCCGGCCGGGACGGATAGCTGGGCAGCGTCCCGATGGTGGGCGCCGCCGTCTCGGTCTGCCACCAGTTGTCCAACACCGGCCCACGTCCCTGCATGATGTGCTCCAGCGCCCAGAGCTGCGCCTCGGGGTTGAGCGGCTCGCCGGCACAGTTCACAATGCGCAGGCTGGAGAGATCGTACTTCTTGGGGTACTCCGCTCCAAACCGCATGAACATCCGCAGGGCTGTAGGCGCTGTGTACATTTTGGTGACCTGAAGCCGCTCTACCAGCTCCCAAATGACGCCGGGATGGGGATAATCCGGGGCGCCCTCCCGCACGACGATGGTGGAACCTGCCACCATGGGGCCGTAGACCATGATCGAATGGCCGACGATCCAGCCGATGTCCGACGTGCAGAAGTAGACGTCATCTTCCTTGATGTCGCAGGCCATCCGCCAGATGTGCTGGGTACCGACCATGTAGCCGCCGTGCGTATACGCCACGCCCTTGGGCGTGCCGGTCGATCCCGACGTATAGAGTATGAAGAGCCAGTCCTCGCTCTCCATCGACTCACAGGGCGTATTGTAGTCGCCCATGGCCATCAGGTCGTGCCAGTCAATCTCCCCGTTCGTGAAAGCGATTTCCGGCTCCACCCGGCGCAGCACCACCACTTTTTCCACCAGCGGGTTGCCTTCGGTGGCCTCGTCCACAATGGACTTCAGCCCCACCCGCTTGCCCCGGCGGATGCCAACGTCGGCGCAGAGCACGAACCGGGCCTGCGCATCTTCGATGCGCTGGCGCAGGGCGCCAGCGCCCAGGCCCGCGTAGACGACGCTGTGCACCGCCCCGATGCGCGCGCAGGCGAGCATGGCCATGATCCCCTCCGGCGTCAGGGGCATGTAGATGATGACCCGGTCGCCCCGGCCGACGCCCAGCTTGCGGAGGCCCCCCGCCAACCGGGCCACCTGCCGCCGCAGCATCTGGTAAGTGAAGACCTGTTCGCGGCCGTCCTCCCCCACCCAGATCAGCGCGGCCTTGTTGCGGCGGGCGCCATCCGCATGGCGGTCCAGCGCGTTGTAGCAGATGTTGGTCTGCCCGCCCGCGAACCACTTCGCATGGGGATACTGCCAGTCCAGGACCTGATCGTAGGGCTTGAACCAGTCCACTTCGGTCCTTGCCACCCGGTCCCAGTACGCCACGGCGTCCGCCATGGCGCCGGCATAGCAGGCTTCATAGTCCGGTACAACCGCTGACCGGACGAGCTCGGCCGGAGGCATGATCTTCTTCCCGGACTGCATCAAACCCGCGAAGCTGCTCACGTCAAGCCCCCTCCTGTTCTTCGTACTGCGACTTGAGGTGGGCAACCACCGTGGGGTCGGCCAGCGTGGTCGTATCGCCCAGCGCCCTGCCCTCAGCGATGTCCCGCAGCAGCCGACGCATGATCTTGCCGGAGCGAGTCTTGGGCAGGTCGGCCGAGAAGAAGATCTCCTCGGGCCGCGCCAGTGCCCCGATTTTGGCGGCCACGTGCTTCTTCAGTTCACTCACCAACTCGGTGTTCCCCGCAATTCCATCCTTGAGCGTAACGAAGGCCGAAATCGCCTGGCCCTTCATCTCGTGAGCCCGCCCGATGACGGCCGCCTCGGCCACCTTCGGGTGGTCGACCAGCGCTGATTCGACTTCCATGGTGCCAATGCGATGCCCGGAGACGTTGATGACGTCATCGACCCGGCCGATGATCCAGAAGTAGCCGTCTTCATCCCATTTGGCGCCATCGCCGGTGAAGTACGTGCTCGTGTCAAACCGGGAGAAGTACTGCGCCGCGTAGCGCTGGTCGTCGCCCCAGACCGTGCGGAGCATGGCCGGCCACGGGCTCTTGACGACGAGGTAGCCGCCGGAGCCGTAGGGCACCCTCTCCCGGCGTTCGTCAACGATCTCCATTTCGATGCCCGGGAAGGGCCGGGTGGCGCTGCCCGGCTTGGTGGCGGTCACGCCCGGCAGCGGCGTGCACATGATGGCGCCTGTCTCGGTCTGCCACCAGGTGTCGACGATCGGGCACCGCCCGCCGCCGATCTGCTCGTGGTACCACATCCAGGCCTCCGGGTTGATTGGCTCGCCCACGGTCCCCAGCAGCCGCAGGCTCGACAGATCGTACTTCGCCGGCCACTCGGGGCCCCAGCGCATGAAGGAGCGAATTGCCGTCGGGGCCGTGTAGAAAATGCTGACCCGGTACTTTTCGATGAGTTCCCAGAACCGGCCCCGGTCGGGGTAGTCGGGCGTGCCCTCGTACATCAGAACGGTAGAGCCGTTGGCAAGCGGCCCGTAGACGATGTAGCTGTGACCAGTCACCCAACCGATGTCGGCCGTGCACCAGTAGACGTCCGAGTCCTTGATGTCGAAGACGTACCGGTGGGTGGCCGTCACGCCCGTCAGGTATCCGCCGGTGGTGTGCAGCACGCCTTTGGGCTTGCCGGTGGACCCTGAAGTATAGAGGATGAACAGGGGATCCTCGGCGTCCATGACTTCGGCCTCATGGCGGTGCCCCGCGTTGCGCATCAGGGTGTGATACCAGACATCCCGGTCGGGAACCCAGCCGTGCTCCACCAGCGACTCGTGGCCGATGCGCTTGACGACGATCACCCGCTCGACGCAGGGCGCCTCGGCCAGCGCCTGGTTGGCAATCGCTTTCATCGGCACGATGTTGCCGCGCCGGTAGCCGCCGTCTGCCGTAATCAAGAGTTTGGCCTGGCAGTCGTTGATGCGGTCCCGCAGGGACTCGGCCGAAAACCCGCCGAAGACCACGCTGTGCACCGCCCCGATGCGGGCGCAGGCCAGCATCGCCACGGCCGCTTCGGGGATCATGGGCATGTAGATGGTGACGCGGTCGCCCTTCTTCACGCCCTGTGCGATCAGGACGTTGGCGAACTTCGACACTTCGCGGTGAAGGTCGCCGTAGGTAAGCACTTGCTCTTCCCCGGGCTCCCCTTCCCAGATAATTGCGGCCTTGGTCCGCCGCCACGACGACAGGTGGCGGTCCAGGCAGTTATAGGCGACGTTCAGTTTCCCGCCGGTGAACCACTTGGCAAAGGGCGGGGTCCACTCCAGGACCTTGTCCCACTTCGTAAACCAGTGCAGTTGCTCCGCCTGGGCGGCCCAGAACCCTTCCCGATCGCGGGCGGCGAATTCGTAGAGGCTCTCATCGCTGACGGCAGCCTGCGCCCTGAATGCAGCAGAGGGTGCAAACTGACGGGTTTCGTTCAGCAGCGCTTCAAATTGATGGTCGGTCATGCGCCATCCTCCTTTCGGATAACCCCTGCCCGGTCGCCCGGGCAGGGGTTGCTGCAACATCAGTCGCCTGTGGCAGGGGCAGGCTGGCTGCCCGGCTTGACTTCGTCCCAGATGATGTGGTGGTTGGTCTCCCTCAAGAACAGGCCGCCGACGATAAAGGTGATGGCGGCGATGGTCATGGGATAGTACAGGCCGGCGTAGATGTTGCCGGTGGCAGCGACGATCGCCGTGGCGATGAAGGGTGTGAGGCCGCCGAAGACGCCGTTGCCGATGTGATACGGCAGCGAGAGCGACGTGTAGCGGATCTTGGCGGGGAAGACTTCCACCAGGAAGGCGGCGATGGGGCCGTAGACCATGGTCACATAAACGAGCTGGACGAAGACGAGGCCGACGAGGATGATGGGGCTCCCGGCGTTGGCCTTCATGGCATGGTAGATCGGGAGGAGGGTCAGGACGGCCAGCAGGTTGCCGGCCATCATGATCTTCTTGCGGCCGATCCGGTCCGAGAGCCACCCGAAGAAGACGAAGAGCGGGGCGCCCAGGAGGAGGGCCGCGCCCATGATCATGTTCGCCTGGACGAGCGGCACCTTCAGCGTGCCCTGCAGGAAAGTCGAAGCGTAGAACTGTCCGGTGTACCAGACCACGCCCTGGCCGGCGGTGGCGCCGAAGAGCGCCAGGGCCATCATGCCCCAGTTCTTGCCGCTGCCCAGGGTGTCCTTGATGGGCGCCTTGGAGGACTTGCCTTCCGCCTTCAGCTTGCTGAAGAGCGGCGACTCCTTCATGCTCATCCGGATGTAGGTGGAGAGCGCCACCAACAGGAGCGAGAGCAGGAACGGAATCCGCCAGCCCCAGGCCTCGAACTGCTCCTTGGGAATCCACATCCGGACGGCCAGGATGACGAAGAGCGAGACGAAGAGGCCCGCCGTGGCGGTGATCTGGATGAAGCTGGTGTAGAAGCCGCGCTTGTTGTCCGGCACGTGTTCAGCCACGTAGACGGCAGCGCCGCCGTACTCGCCGCCCAGGGCCAGGCCCTGCAAGGCCCGGAGGAGGACCAGAATGACCGGCGCCCAAACGCCTATGGTGGCTGAGGTCGGGACAAGGCCGATTGCCGCGGTTGCACCGCCCATGATCAGGAGCGTCATCAGGAATGCGAACTTGCGCCCGATCAGGTCGCCGATGCGGCCGAAGAACAGGGCGCCGAAGGGGCGGACCACAAAGCCCACACCGAACGTGGCCAGCGTGTTGAGCAGCTGGGCGGTGGGACTGGCTGTGGGGAAGTACAGAGGCCCGATGATGAATGCAAGACTGCCGAAGATGTAGAAATCGTACCATTCGATCACGGTGCCGGCCGCGGAAGCCCAGATTACTTTCCAAATCGCCTTTTCCGAAACAATATGACCCTGCTGGACACTCGCCGTCGCTGAACTCATCGCACCTTCCCCTTTCTCCCCCATAGAAGTTGTGACTCTATTACTCTCTGCCAACCCCTGATCTGTGGTCTGGAGTTCCTCCTTCCCCACATTCGGTTGCGTGAATATTAGACCTAACACGATGATAATCCTTTCTTATAATTTGTATAAGCGAAAACCACGGTTGAACATCTTCATTTGCGAAGTGAACGGCGATTTTGCGGAGGTGAATGGTGATTCAGAACAGGCACAGACGGAAAGCGCCGGTGGTTTTTACCACCGGCGCCGGATTGCTTCTGTTTATTTGCTCGATCAATCGGATGGATGCAGGCGCGCGGCCCGTTCACTGGCAGTGCCGTGAATACGCGCCCAGATGGCATCGATATTCGCCGGCAGGTTGTGCCGGTCCAGCAGTGAAATGGCGTACATGACGGCAAAGGCCGCCGGGGCCGTGACTATGGCAGGAAAAGTAAGGGCACCGAGCGCATGAAGCCCGCCGGGAGCCTCGGCCCAGGTGCTGTGCAGCACGTTGGCCACGATCAGGACGACCGAACCGCCCCCGCCCACCACCATACCTGCCAGGGCAGCCCGGGTGGTGGTCCTGCGCCACCAGATTCCCATGAAAAGCACCGGGAAAAAGCCGCCGCCGGCGACCGCGAGGGCCCAGGTCACCATGAGTGCAATCAGGGCCGGGTACGCCCGGTTCAGTTCAAGCGACGGCAGACCCAGGCTCAGGGCCATCCCCAATGCGGCCATCAGGACCACGGCGGCCCGCCCCACCGCTACTTTTCGCCTTTCTGAGCAGCCCGGGTCGATGTACTTCTCGTACAGATCATGTCCCCAGGAGGCTGCCGAAGCGATCAGAAGGCCGCCCATGGTACTGAAAGCTGCGGCAAAGGCCCCCACAGCGACCAGGCCCAAACCGAAATTGCCGCCCATCGACTGGGCCAGAAACGGCATGACCGCATCCGGATTGGCCAGGATCCCATCGACCACCTGTCCGATGAACGCGCCTGTCTCCCGCCCGGGGCTCAGTTCCGGGATCAGCGCCCGCCCCAGGACCCCCGCCACTGCCGCGAGCACGTAAAAGGCGGCTACGAACACCAGCACATACACCGTCGTAATACGGGCCCCGGCGCCTGAGCGGTTGGTGTAGAACCGGTTCATGATGTGCGGCAGGCTGGAGGTCCCCATGATCAGGGTCAGCACCACGGAAAACTGGTCCAGCCAGTTGTAGCGGCCGCCCGGTTCGCCAAACCGCATGGACCTGCCCGTAAGCTTGCTGGTCACGGGCAGCAGTACGGTGACCTGGGTTTCGGGGTCAGCCATGTGCGGCTCGATTTCAGTGCGCCAATAATGATCGCTCATGAACGCCTGGGCGCCGGTCGCCGCCAGATCCTTCACCGGCAGGACCACCGGTGCCACCAGGGTCTCCTGGCCGACCAGGCTGACGGCACGCCGGTACTCCGCGGCGTAAAGCAGCCCCAGAAAGACCACTGCCGCCATGGCAAGAAAGAGCACGGTGAACTGCACCATCTGATTCCAGGTGGTGCCCCGCATGCCGCCCAGTGCCGAGAAGAAGAGCATCAGAACGGTGGTCAAGGTTACGCCCGTAACGTAGGCACTGAGGCCCGCGAAGCCGCGCCCCACTAACATCTCCCACATCTGCCCCACCACCAGCATCTGCGGTGTCAGGTAGAGCAGGCAGATCAACTGCACCATCAGCACCGACATGATTCGCACGCCGGAACTCTGAAACCGCGCAGTCAGAAAGTCGGGGAGCGTGTATTCACCGAAACGGCGCAGCGGGGAGGCAAAGAAAAGCACCACCGGGACGAATCCGGCGCCAAAGCCGGCACCAAACCAGGCGCCGTCCAGCCCGCCGGCATAGATGGCGGCTGCGACACCAAGAAAGGAGGCCACGCTGAAATAATCCCCGCAGATTGCGCCGGCGTTGACGACATAGCCAATCTGACGCCCGGCCAGGTAGAACTCGGCCGAAGTCCGGTTGAAATGCCGGCTGTACATCGCGATGAGGACGGTGATGACAACGAGCCCGACGGTCATGACGACGGCGGCAACGGGCATGGCGGTTACCTTGAGGCGCCGCGCCGCAAAGGCGGCAAGCGGCGTCCAAGCAGCTCCTGTTCCAGCCGATTGGCTTGCAGGGCGTAGGCCGCACCCATCAGCACATAGACCACATGATAGATCGCCGTGACCACCAGGAAGTTCAGCGAGAAGCTGCCAAGCACGGCCACATCCGTCCAATAACGGCTGAACACGCTCAAGAATGGAATGGAGAGGGTCACGATGAGAAAGGCGCCCCCATAGGCAAAGCTGAGGCGGCGCTGCGCCCGAAACACGGCATCAATCTCCGGTCCGGCATCGAACTCCTCCTCAACCCACTGCAGGTCGACCGTTTCCTGCTCCACACCGTCCATGCGCCCCACTCTCCCCCGCGGCAGTGTAAACGCAACATTCAGCGGTTCTGTGCGAAATCCTGCTGAATGAACTGTATATATTGAAAGGACATTGCAAGGTGTGCGAAGAACGTTGACACCGACTTAAGAGCTACTGGAGCTGATGCCCTCGTGCTCGTGGTGGCCAGCCTTTTGGTCCTGGTCGTGACTTTCCTGGAAGTCCTTATTCTCCGGTCCTTCGGGTCCATGTCCCCTCCGGGGTTGCTGTTGGTGATCGTCGCCAACGCAAGCATCGTCGGGATTATGGGCTACTTCGTGTTCGCTGCCATTCGGGTGCCCCGCGCGGCGGATCCGCCGACCTCCCACGCCATGGGCGTTGTGATCGACACCCTGCCGTTGCTGCGCCGGGGCCTGAATCCCGAGTCAGCCGCCCAGGTGGCCCGCGTCATGGCGACCTTTGAGGGCGTCGGGGCCGTAGTCATTGCCGATTCCGGCGGAATTCTGGCCTGCGAGGGGCAGGTCGGGCCGGAGTTGGACCGGGCTCTGCTTCACCGTTGCTGCCGGCAGGCCGCGAGTACCGGCCGGAGCCAGGTAGTAAAGGTGACCGGACATCCGGCGGTCATCACGGCGCTGCAGTCTCAGGCGAAGCCGATTGGCGCCATCGGGCTGGTTGGCACTCCCGACTCGATCCTGTCTGGAAAACGAGAGCTGGAGCGCTTCGCCACGGTTCTGGCGGAGTTGGTCTCGATGCAGGCCGAACTGGGCCAATTGGACCGCCAGACGCAGTTGGTGACCGAAGCGGAGTTGAATGCCCTCCGGGCGCAGATCAACCCGCACTTCCTGTTCAACGCCCTGAACACAATCATCTCCTACAGCCGCGACGACCCGGAGACGACCCGCCGGCTGCTGATTCGGCTGGCCGATCTGTTTCGGGGCTCCATGCAGTCCTCGGGTCAGACCATCCCCTTTGCCGATGAGTACACGCACATCAAGAATTACCTGTACATCGAGCAGGCCCGCTTCCGTGACCGGCTGCACGTCATCTACGATCTGGACCCCCAGGTACTCAAAATCGAAGTGCCGGCCCTGTCGGTGCAGCCCCTCGTGGAGAATGCCGTCCGGCATGGGCTCTCCCCCAAGGCAGGTCCCGGCACACTGCGGCTGAAAGCCCGGGTGGACTTCCTGGCGATGCGGGTGGTCATTGCGGTCTCTGACGATGGGGTCGGCCTGGACCCGGCGCGGATTCCCCAACTTCTGAAGGCCCGCCCCGGGGTCCATCGCGGCAGGCACGGGGTCGGATTGGCCAACATCAATGAGCGGCTCCGGCGGCTGTACGGCGAAGCCTACAGCCTGGTGATCGAGAGCAGCCCCGGAGTTGGCACGAACGTGACGTTGCGAATACCGATGCGATAAGGGGCTTACGCCATGTTGAAAGTCCTGATTGTCGACGATGAAGCTCCGGCCCGGCGGGAACTGCGGGCGCTGCTGGCCGGCTTTCCCAACGTTCAGGTGGTCGGCGACGCCGCCGACTCGGCGGAAGCCGAACAGTTGATCGGCGCCATCGACTACGATGCTGTTTTTTTGGACATTCAGATGCCGGGCCGCTCGGGACTCGATCTCGCTCGGCGGCTGCTGACCCAGCCCCGGCACCCCCGGGTCATCTTCACTACTGCCTATCCGGAATATGCCGTGGATGCTTTTGGCGTGGGCGCCGTCGACTACCTGCTCAAGCCGTTCGACGAAGAGCGCCTGGCACGGGCCCTGTACCGGCTGCAGGGGGAGACGCCCAGCGCCGGACCGGTGGTGGACCGCATTGCGGCGGAGCGCGGCAGCAAGACCGTGCTGGTGCCGGTGGGAGAGATCGTCTTTGCCTTTGCCCGCAATGAAGAGGTCTGGCTGAAGCTTCACCAGGAGGCGCTGCTCTGCCGCCGGTACGCTTTGCGGGAGCTGGAAGAGAAGCTGGCCAATCGGGGATTTCTCCGGGTGCACCGGCGCTTTCTTGTCAACCTACACAAGGTTGGAGAAGTAAGCTCCACGTACAAACAGGGTCTGAGTGTGGTGATGGACGACGCGGCGCACACGGAGGTGCCCATCAGTCGGAGCTTGCTGCCCACGATCAAGCAGAGGCTGGGATTGACTCACGGGGGGTGAGTGCGTGACGCGAGCCGGCGGAATTCCGCCGGCTCGCTTCCGTTCTTATCGGGCAGGCCGGATCTCATCAATCACCTCGTTAGCATCGAAGAAGGGTAGCAGTTGTTGGCGCTGCTCGCGGAAGGCGAAACCGTCGATGTGGCGCCGTTCCGTCAGCACGTAGCCGTCCTGCAGGTCGAGGAACGGGTTCGGCCCCACGCCGGCGAGAATCCGGAAGCCATGGTCCCGCAGGATCTTTAGCTTTTCGTCGCCCCGGGCGGCGGCGGCGCCGAACGGGTAGATGTAGATGGGCGTAGGGCCGGTCAGCGGCTCCACTTCGGCCTTCCAGCGCCGGGTGTCCCGGGCCAGGGAATCAGGGCTGATCTTCACGGCGTCCAGGTGCCCCCACCCGTGTGAGGCGAAACTCCAGCCTGTCTCTTTGAGGCGCTTTGCGACGGCCAGGGCATCGCGCACATCTTGGGCGTAGCCCGGGGCCGAGGGGTCGTTGGTGCGATACCCAAGAATCCCTTCGTAGCCCGTCAGTGCGATGACGCCCTTGGCGCCGTTCAGGGAGAAATCCGAATGGCGGCGGACAAATTCGTCAACGATGGGGACGATTTCGTTCTCCGCTGAAATCACCGGCTCGCCGGCGGGGTTTAGTGAGTAGGTTTTGATCCGTCCGTCGGTGTCGACGATCAGTTTATAAGCGTTGCCGTTCTCCCGCATGTACTGATAGTAGTTCAGATCGTCGATGGATAAAATGAGCGGCTTCTTCCCCGGGGGAAGCGCAAGCGGCTTGTGTTCGAGGCCGCCGTCCGCACTATCGGCAAAGAGCGCTCCGTAGTCGACGAGGATGTAATTGCTCCGGTAGAGCGAGTCGATGATCCGGTTAAACTCCTTGATGGTCACGAACCAGTCATCGTACCCTCCGGAGAGGCCGTCGCCGTCAAAGGCGAGCTCGGGATAGACGATGAGCGGGTGGAAGAAGATGTGTTCCACCGGGCCGTCGTAGGGTACCAGGGTCACCGGGGCCGGCGCCGGGTCGGGAGCCGGGTCGGGAGCCGGGTCGGGAGCCGGGTCGGGCGCCGGCTCGGGGCGAACTGGCGCCGTGTCCCAGGGCGCCGGCTCCCGCGAAACCATCACCGAAGTTCCTACGCCTGCGAGCAGCAGGACAGCCAGACCGATCAGCAGTGCTCCCGGGACAAGTCTATACCATCGCATCCGCTCCATCCCTGCCTTTCACATCAGTTAACGGAAAGACAGGGTAAAAGGATGCTTGCTTCAGCACTTTTTCTCTAGCAGAAACGGGCGGCTCATCGCAGGCCGCCCGTTTCTACTTCGCCCCTCCGCGAATTGCACGCGGGCGCTTTCGTTGCCGAGCCTGGAAGAGCAGCAGTCCCATCAGCGCCCCGATGGCAACCAACGCTCCGTGAAGCAGCGCAATCAGTTCGACCAAGAAGCGCGGACCGCTTCACCGCCAGCCCCCCTACGCGAACCTATAGTGGAGCAACCCAAAGACCAGAACGCCCGTGAAAGAGACATAGACCCAGATCGGATAGGTGATGCGCGCGATGCGCCGGTGGCTCGGGTAATTGCCCCGGAACGCCCGCCACAGGGTGACCAGCGTCATGGGCGCCTGCACGCACGCAAGCGCCACGTGCGACGCCAGAATGACCAGGTAGACGACCTTCACGGCAGCCGTGCCCCGGAAAGGCGTCAGCCCCCCCAGCCCTATGCGGGTGACGTACAGGATGAAGAAGAGCGTGGCCAGGCTAGTGGCGACCAGCATCGCTTTCCGGTGCCGCTGCTGCTGCCCCTTGCGGATGGCCGCCACCCCGGCCAGGATAAACAGCCCGCTGCTGAAGATGAGCACGGCGTTGAACGCCGGCAGAATGCTCAGAATCTGCTCCATGCGCCCCCTCCTATGCCCGCAGGTCGATCATCATGACGGCGAAGACCAGCCCCAGCCAGAGAATCGACCAGATAAACGTCCTGACGGCCCACTTCTTCTCCGGCAGCCGCTCCCGGAGGAGCAGCACCGCCGCAGCCACCATGCTGGCACCCAGGACCGTCGTGCTCCAGAGGTATGCCCGTCCGACCAGGCCGGTCCAGTAAAGAGCGGCGGTAGTCGGAATCATGAGCGCGCTGTACAGGAGTATCTGCCATTTCGTGGCCATTTCGCCCTTCACCACGGGCAGCATGGGCACGCCGGCCCGGCGGTAATCTTCATTCCGGAAGAGGGCCAGCGCCCAGAAGTGGGGCGGCGTCCACATGAAGACGATCAGAAACATCACGACCGCCGCCCAGCTGACGTTACCCGCAACGGCAGCCCAGCCGACCAGCGGCGGCACCGCACCCGCCGCCCCGCCGATGACGATGTTCTGGGTCGAACTCCGCTTCAGCCACATCGTGTAGATGATGACGTAATACAGCAGCCCGGCGAGCGACAGCACGGCGGTCAGCAGGTTGACGGCCGCGGCCAGCAGCACGAACGAGAGCGCCCCGGTCATCACGCCGAAGGCCAGCACCTGGCCGGGCGTCAGGCGGCCCGCCGGGAGGGGGCGCTTTTGGGTGCGGGTCATGACCGAATCGATATCGCGGTCCCACCACATGTTGATGGCGTTGGCGGCCCCGCAGGAGATGCCCAGGCCCAGCATGGTCGCCAGCGTCAGACCGAAAGGAGGCGGGCCGCCGGCCGCAACCCACATGGCGGCGTACCCCGTAATCAGCAGGAGGACGAGGATGCGCGGCTTGGTCAGCGCCAGGTAGTCCCGGGCGACGTCGCCGAAAGAGCGCACGGCAGGCAGAGCGGCAGCGGCAGAACCGCCGGCGATGACCGGCATGGTCGGCGCGTAGTACCCAACTGCGGCGATGGCCACAAGGGTGCCGATCAGGGCGATGGCCGTTGACAGGTGCAGCATGCTGCCGTAGGCCGTCAGCGTGCCGCGGGCTGCGCCGGCGCCCAGGGCGACGTCGGCGGTATAGAGCACGACCGCCGCGCCGGTCAGCACAAGCAGGGCCGGCCGGTGCTGGTGCCGCCGCCAGATATACGCCATGGTATAGATCAGGAGTCCGCCGGCAAGCGCAACCGCGGCCCGGTGGACTAGATGAAGCTGCACGGCGGGGGAGTCGAGGGGCCCCGCGCAAAGCGGCCAGCCGGTGCAGGCCGCCGCCGCCCCCTGGCTCTTGAGATAACTGCCGAAGAGCACGACGGCGTAGCTCGCCAGCGCCGCGTACAGGGGCACCTGCCACTGGGAGCGGAAGAATGAAAGCCGTGAACCGGCCGGGAGGCCGTCGGACATATGTACGGAGACCGCCAGCCAGGCGGCGACAAGGGCCGCCAGCACTTCCGGATGCAGCGGCGCAGGCAGCCAGGGCCCGGCCAGCGAGACCAGCGCCAGCGCGGGCAGCAGCGCGAGGCCGGCGAACCAGGCGGCCCGCCCTACCAGGGCGCCCCGTCTGCCGGCTGCAAGCGCGGAGATGGCCGCTGCGACCAGGATGATGTGCGCGCCCAGAAACGCATCCCAGGCCAACTGCGACCCGGACCATGCGCCGCCGTGCACCGCCCCGCTCAAAATGACCAGCAGAAATGCCGCCCCCGCAGCGGCCAGAACGCCGTTCCGAAAGGTCTGTCTCTCCATTCCCCCGGACTTCCTCCCCTTTGTGCCCGTGCCGCCGTACCGACTACTCATCTAATTAGTCTAATATGTTAGGTAACAGATACTGGATCTCCTCCTGCAAAATTTTCGCGAAAGATGTTTGTAAAATTCCCCAGGTTCTGTTAGGATGTGGAGATTGTAAGAGGGCAGTGAGGAGGCGACTGGTGTGGAAGGCGCGACAACGTTGCCGCGTTGGGTCTTGGCGGTGCTCTTCTCGGCGCTTCTGCTAGCCGTTATGGGCGCCGCAGGCCTGTCCCTGCTGAACCGCTCGCCCGCCGGCGCCCTGCCGGCTTATGGCCACGTTCCCGACTTTACGCTGATCAATCAGGACGGGCAGCCCTTCAACAGCAGCGACCTGCGGGGGAAGTCCGCGGCGGTCGGGTTCATCTATACCAGCTGCCCAGACATCTGCTCCATGCTGACCAGCCGGATGGTCGCCCTGCAGGGCGAACTGCGCAAGGCCGGCCTGCTGGGAACGGATGTCGTACTGCTCTCCGTATCGGTCGACCCGGAGCGGGACACGCCCGGCGTGCTCAAGCAATACGCTGCCGAGCGGGGCGCCGACACGGCGGCCTGGACCTTCTTGACCGGCAGCCCGGAACAGGTGCAGAAGGTCGTTTCCGAGGGGTTTCGGGTGGGGCTGGAAAAAGCCGCCCACGCCTCCCACGGGGCGTCGTACGAAGTGAGCCACAGCGGGCGGGTCGTGCTGGTCGACCCACAGGGCGAAGTGCGGGCCTACTACGACGGGGAACAATTGGATCCGGCCAGGGTGATCGCCGACATCAAAAAGCTCCGCTGACGGCCCCGCACACGGGAGGTAGGCCTCATGGGGGAGATGCTCCGCTCCGCCTGGATCGGCATGCAGCTCAAATGCCCGGCCTGCAAGACCGGGCGGATCTACTGCGGCCTGACGCGCATGAACGAGGCGTGTCCATCGTGCGGGGTGGTATTTGAGCGGGAAGAAGGCGATTTTCTGGGCGCCGTCGTCGTGGCGTACAGCATCACGGCAGTGCTGGTGGCCGGGGGCGTCTACGCCGTGGAAGTCCTGACCGACCTGGATGCCACGGCGCACGTGCTGCTGTGGAGCCTCGTGGGGGCCGGGTTTCTCATCACGACTTACCGGAATATGAAAGGGATTTGGCTCGGCATCCTGCACGCCATGACGGGGCTGCAAACCCGCTAACCGGCTCCCCACAAGGAGTCCCGGCATATCCTAGAATGAAGAAGGTTTTTAGACATAGTAGTTGAATAAGGATTGCGAGGGTAGTGGATTTTCACGCAGGGGGCGATTCCGTGTGGGTCTGATTCGACGTTTGATTCGGCGCCCGATTCGCATGCTCGGTCTGGGGCTGCTCGCGTTGTCCGGAGCCGCGCTGACGGGCTGCGCCAGGGCGCTGCCGCAGTCACCGTTCGACACGGCGGGCAGAATTGCCCGCATGCAGACGGACCTTTTGGCGCTCAGCATGTGGTTCGCCATCGGCATCGGCGCGTTTGTAACCCTGGCGCTCCTCTTCATCGTCTTCCGCTTCCGGGCCAGGTCCGGGGAAGATGCCAGGGCCGTACCCAAGCAAATCCACGGGAGCACGGTGCTGGAGATCGCGTGGACGATCATCCCCATCGTCATCCTCGCCATCGTGGGCGTGCCCACGGTCAAGACCGCGTTCGCCACCAAGGCGACCCTGAACCCGAACGACCTGCAGGTCAAAGTGATCGGCCACCAATGGTGGTGGGAGTTCCAATACCCGCAGTTGGGCATTACGACCGCCAACGAACTCTACATACCCCTCGGCAAGGACGTCCAGGTCACGCTGGAGTCCGCCGACGTCATCCACAGCTTCTGGGTGCCTAAGCTGGCGGGAAAGATGGACGTCATTCCCGGCCGGACCAACCACATGATGTTCAACGCCGAGCGTGAAGAAGAGTACTACGGGCAGTGCGGCGAGTTCTGCGGCACCTCCCACGCCAACATGAAGTTCCGGGTGCAGGCGCTGGCCCCCGAGAAGTTTGATACCTGGGTGGCCGACCGCAAGGCCGGTGCGAAAACGCCCACCGACCCGGTGGCGCTGGCGGGCATGGATCTCTTCATGGGCGCCCAGAAGTCGAAAGCCAACTGCATCACCTGCCACACGATCGACGGCACCAAGGCGCAGGCCAAAGTCGGGCCCAACCTCACCAACGTCGGCGCCCGCAGCATGATCGGCGCCGGATTGATCGAGAACACCGACGAGCACCTGAAGCAGTGGATTCGCAACCCGCAGTCGCTCAAGCCCGGGGCCAAAATGGCCGTGCACCCGAACCTGAGCGATCAGGAGCTCGAAGCCATAGTCGCGTACCTGCGCGGGCTGAAGTAGGAGGTAAGGAAACGATGGCTGCTGCCAAGACTCTGGGCTTCATCCCGCGGCCCACGGCCCAGACGGGGCCTGTAGCGTGGCTGACGACCGTGGACCACAAGCGCATCGGGATCCTGTACGGGATCACCGCGTTTATTTTCTTCCTGATGGGCGGCTTCGAGGCGTTCATGATCCGCCTGCAATTGATGAAGCCCAACCTCGACGTGGTCTCTGCCGACACGTTCAACGCCCTCTTCACCATGCACGCCACCACCATGATCTTCCTGGCGATCATGCCCATGCTGGCGGCCTTCATGAACTTCCTGCTGCCCCTGCACATCGGCGCCCGCGACGTCGCCTTCCCCCGCCTCAACGCCTTCAGCTACTGGAGCTATGTGGGCGGCGGGCTCTTCATCAACACCAGCTGGCTGATGCAGCTCCTGGACCCCCTCAGCCACGCCGTGCCCGACTCGGGCTGGTTCGGCTACGCCAACCTGACCAGCGTCAACTTCTCCGGGGGCCTGGGGCCGGACTTCTGGACCATCGGCCTGCTGCTGCTGGGCATCGGCACGCTCGTCTCCGGCTTCAACTTCATCGTAACGATCCTGAACATGCGGGCGCCGGGCATGTCGCTCATGAAGATGCCCGTCTTCTCCTGGACGACGCTGATCACCTCGGTGCTGGTCATCTTCTCCTTTCCGGCCATCACCGTGGCACTGATCATGCTGATGTTCGACCGGCGCTTTGAGGCGAACTTCTTCAACGTGGCGAACGGCGGCAGCGTGGTCTTCTGGCAGCACCTGTTCTGGACCTTCGGCCATCCCGAAGTCTATATTCTGATCCTGCCCGCCATGGGCATCGTCTCGGAGGTCCTACCCACCTACTCCCGCAAGCCGATCTTCGGCTATTCGGTCATGGTCTTCTCCAGCGCACTCATTGGCTTCATGGGCTTTACCGTCTGGAGCCACCACATGTTCGCCGTCGGCATGGGTCCCGTGGTCAACTCGATTTTCGGCCTGACGACCATGGCCATTGCCATCCCCACGGGCGTCAAAATCTTCAACTGGCTGAGCACCATGTGGGGCGGGCGCGTCAGGTTCACCACGCCCATGCTTTTCGCCATCGGCTTCATCATGTGTTTCACCATCGGCGGCCTCTCGGGCTTCATGCACGCTCTGCCGCCGTCCGACACCCAGCAGACCGACACCTACTTCATCGTCGCGCACATTCACTACGTGCTGATCGGCGGTTCGATCTTCGCCCTGTTCGCGGGCATCTACCACTGGTTCCCCAAGATGTTCGGGCGGCTCCTGGACGAGCGGCTCGGCAAGTGGAACTTCTGGGTGATGTTCGCCGGCTTCAACCTGTTTGCGTTCCCCTTCCACTTCCTCGGCCTCATGGGCATGCCCCGGCGCATCTACACCTACGCCCCGGGCTTCGGGTGGGAATTTTGGAACCTGATGTCGACCCTGGGCGTCTGGGTGCTGACGGTGGGCATTGTGCTGTTTATCTGGAACTTCGTGCAGACCATGCGTAAGCCCATCGGCGCCGCCGCCGACCCGTGGGACGGCCGGACCCTGGAGTGGACCATCCCCTCCCCGGCGCCGTCGTACAACTTCAGGGAAGTCCCGCAGGTCTCAAGCCGTGACGATTTCTGGGCCAGGAAGTACCCGGAGGCAGCCGGGCATGGCAAGAAGGCCCGTGCCGCGGCCGGTGTTGCGGTACCGCACGCCGGGCACGGCATCCACTTGCCCGGGCAGTCCTACATGCCCGCTCTGGTGGCCCTCGGCATCACCCTGCTGGGCTACGGCCTGCTGTACGAGAAGGCCGTTGTGCTCGGCCTGGGCGTGGTGGGCATCGTCGCCGGCATCTTCGGCTGGGCCTTCGAGGGTGAAGGCGGCACCGTGCTGGAACTTGCGGGGGGTGATGACTGATGTCGCAGGGCACCGTTACCGAGCATGTGGAAGCGACCAATACCGGCATTGATAACCGAAAGCTCGGTTTCTGGCTCTTCCTCTCGTCCGAAACGATCTTCTTTGCCTGCCTGCTGGTCGCATACCTGGTCTATCACGGGGCGAACGGCCAGGGTCCGACGCCCAAGGACCTGTTTAAACTGCCCCTGACGTCGCTGTCGACGTTCGTGCTGCTCATGTCCTCGCTGGCTATGGTGCTGGGCGTCTTCAGCGCCCAGCAGGGCCAGGCGAAAGCGGCCCGGGGCTGGGTGCTGGCGACGGCGCTCATGGGCCTGACCTTCCTGGGCTTCCAGGCCTTCGAGTTCACCGAGTTCTACCACCATGGGCTGTCGGTTAGCTCCAGCCTTTTCGGCACCACCTTCTACGTGCTGACGGGCTTCCACGGCGCCCATGTGGCCGTTGGCGTCATCTGGCTGCTGAGCCTCCTTTTCCACGGGCGCGGGGGCGGCCTGGGGCACGATAAGGCGGGCGATGTGGAAGTAGCCGGTCTGTACTGGCACTTCGTCGACATCGTCTGGATCGTGCTCTTCACCGTCATTTACCTGCTCGAAGCGGCAATGTAGGAAGGGGAGTCCGCAGATGGCGAAAATTCAGGGCCGCACGCAAACGCAGGCCAAAGTGGTCGAACGGAGCCACCCCAGCGTCCGCACATTCGTCAGCATCGGTGCGATTCTCTTTGTGATCACGGCGGCGGAGTTCGGCATCGTCTACCTGCAGGGGTTCCAGACCCTGGTCGTGGCCGGTCTCTTCCTCTTCTCGGCCGTCAAGTTTTTCCTGGTGGTCAGCTATTTCATGCACCTGCGGTGGGACTCCCGCCTCCTGGGCTGGATCTTCGCAGTCGGTGCCGTGCTGGCCCTGCTGATGACGCTGGCGCAGAAATACGTCAACCTTGCGTGATCCAATGGGGTGACCTGACATGCCGGTTCAGCTCAGTCTTCATCCGTTTGCGGACTTGTGGCACCCGTGGGTGCTGTCGTGGGTGATACTGGTCCAGGTGGCGTACCTCTTGGCCATGGGGCCCATGCGGCGGGGCTACCGCTGGGGGCCGCGCGTCCCGGCGGGTCAGCAGGTGCTCTTCTCGCTGGGGCTCTGGACGGTCTACCTGTCCGAAGGCACGCCCATGCACGTACTGGCGGAGCAGTACCTGTTCAGCGCCCACATGGTACAGCACATCCTGCTGACGATGGTGCTGCCGCCCCTGTTGATTCTGGGCACGCCGGACTGGGCCTTCCGGGCCCTGTTCCGGCCGCGGCCGGTGGCGTTTTTGGCACGCTGGCTGACGAAGCCTGCGCCGGCGCTGCTGCTCTTCAACCTGGTCTACTCGGTGTGGCACCTGCCCGGCGCTTACCAGGCGACGCTCTGGTTCCATTGGTTCCACATGGTCCAGCACGCGATTCTGGTCTTTACCGCGGTGCTCTCGTGGTGGCCGATTTGCAGTCGGCTTCCCGAGTTCCCCCCGCTCTCCGACGGCGTGAAGATGTTCTACATCTTCGTGTCAGGAGTCGCGCAGATTGCCGTGTTCGCGGTGATCACGTTTGCCGACTCCGTCATGTACGACTTCTACGCGGCCGCGCCCCGCATCTGGCCGGCGCTGACGCCCCTGATTGACCAGCAGCTGGCGGGCATCACCATGAAAGTCGGCGGCATGGCGATCTATCTTTTCGCCTGGGCCATCATCTTCTTCCGATGGGCCGCTCGCGAGGAAATGCAAATTGCCTCTTGACGGGGGCCGTTGATAGGCCTATGATTCTTTTCGGATGATTTTTCGTAAAGGGGTTGTGTTGATGTCGGCCGTTCTTGCTAGCGAGGTAACAACCGCATAGCTTTTCGAACGGCGCGATTTATGCCCCTCTGCTTTCCTATGCAAGTCAAGCAGAGCCGTGAGGCACGCCTCACGGCTTTCGTATGCCCATGGTGCAGCTCCCTTGTCCGGACGGGGAGGGCTGTGTCCTGGCTGCCTTGACGAACCATCAGGCCGCGGGCGCTGGCAGGCGCACGCGGCCTTCATTCATTTCTGACAGGAGTGACCCCACTTGCACGCACCGACAATGGCAGCTTTGGAATTCCCCCGGATTCAGCAGGAACTCGCCAACCACTGCGCTTGCCTGTTGGGCAAGGAATTGGCTCTGGGCATGCAGCCCCTCTCCTCCCCGGCCCTCACACGCCAGGTCCAGCAGGAGACGTCCGAAGCCCGGGCGATCCTGGGCGCCGGGCGTTCCATCCCCTTCGGCGGGATTCAGGATGTACGGTCTCACGTCGAGCGCGCCGAGAACGGCGCCGTGCTGCGGCCTGATCAACTGGTGGCCGTGGCGGACACGATTTATGGCTGCCGGCAGCTGCACCGGTTCTTGTCGGAGCACCGGGCGGCGGCGCCGCTATTGACGCGGCATGCCGAGGCCTTCGGCAAGTTTGACGCCGTGGAAGACGAGATCCGGCGGTGCATTGAGCACGGGACGGTTTCGAGCCGCGCCTCGCAGGGGCTGCGGCAGGTCAGGCTCGAGATCGGGGCGCTGGAGGGCCGCATTCAGGAGCGCCTGAACGGGGTGCTGCGCCACTACCGGCAGCACCTGCAGGAGGCCCTGGTGACGACCCGGAACGGGCGCTACGTAATTCCCGTCAAGGTAAGTAGCCGGGCGAGCGTGCCCGGTGCGGTCCACGGGGCGTCAGCCTCGGGCTCCACCGTCTTTGTGGAGCCGGAAGCAGTGGCACAGCTGTGCGCCGAGCTGGAGTCGTGGCGCGCCATGGAAGCCGCCGAAATCGAGCAGGTGCTGATGATGCTGTCGGGCCAGGTGGCGGCGCACGCCCATGGCCTGCAGGCGACGCTGGGCGCTGTGGCACAGTTGGATTTCATCATTGCCCGGGGTCGTTTGAGCGTGGCCTGGGATGCGCGTCCGGTGACGTGGAACGAAGGCGGGCTGATCGATCTGCAGGGCGCCCGTCACCCGCTGTTGGGCAAAAGCGCCATCGGCAACCGGATTCGCATGACGGCGGAGAGCCGGGTGCTGATCGTCACGGGGCCGAACACAGGCGGAAAGACGCTGCTGCTCAAGACGCTCGGCTTGTTAGTGATTGGCGCGCGGTGCGGGCTGCATATCCCCGTGAGTGAGGGCTCGACCCTGTGCTACCTGGAAGATGTCTTTGCGGACATCGGGGATCACCAGAGCCTGGAGCAGTCGCTCAGCACGTTCTCCGGGCATATCGCGAGCGTCGCACCAATGCTGGCGAAGGCCGGGCCGCAGACGCTGGTGCTGCTGGACGAACTGGGCTCGGGCACCGACCCGCACGAAGGCACGGGTCTGGGCATCGCCTTGCTGGAGGCGTTCCTGAGCCGGGGCGCCTACACCCTGATCACCACGCATCTGCGGGAGATCAAGGAGCACGGGCGGCGGACGAAGGGCTGTGCGTACGCAGGCATGGGCTTCGACGGCGAGTCGCTGAAGCCGACCTACCGGCTGATCTACGGGACGCTGGGCGAAAGCCACGCCCTGGAGATCGCGGCCAGGAACGGCCTGCCCGGCGAGATCGTCGCCCGGGCCCGGGAACTGGTCTATGGTTCGGCGGACCCGGTTCAGGCTGTGGAGGCGGCCCCGGTCGCTGAGGCACCTTCTGTGGCCGATGCGGCACCCACTGCCGCCATAGAGCAGGCCGTCGCGGTCCCCGCCCCCAGGGCGGCTGTCGACCCCCTGCCGATCGTGGCCACGGCGGTCGGGCCGACCCGGTGCCGGGTCTGGCTGGACGGCAAGGAGCGGGAGCTTGCTGTCCCGGACAACGTGCGCCTGCGTTTCCCGGCAGGCCTGGTGGCCGGAGACCGGGTGCGGGTCCGCGACGGGCGCCTGGTCGAGGCGGCCGCCCGCACAACCGTGCTGATCAGCCGGGACGCCGACACCATGGCAGAGACGGTGGTGGCGGCGAACCTGACCCGGCTGCTGGTTTTGATGTCATGCCGGCAGCCGGACTTCCACACGACCGTGCTGGCCCGCCACTTGCTTTACGCCGAGCGGCAAGGCGTGGCGCCCATCATCTGCCTGACGAAGGCGGACCTGGTGGCGCCCGCCGTAGCAGAGGGTTGGGTGAAGCCCTTCCGGGAAGCGGGGTACGAGACCGCGGTGGTAGCCGGTCTCCGGGGGCGTGGGGTCGCGGCACTCAAGGAACTCCTCGCCGGTCAGGTAACGGGAGTGATGAGCGTGCCCGGGGCGGGGAAAACGACCCTGGTCGGCGCCCTTACCGGGCAGAAGCCCGCGCCCGAAACGGGTGCCATCCGGGCGCTGCGGAGCTTGCTGCAGCCCCAGGCGCTGCCGCTGGGCGCCGACGCGTGGCTGGTCGATCTGCCGGGCCTGCGGGAGCTGGGCGTCTGGAAGCCGGACCTGGGCGAGGGGTTCCGGGAGTTCAGCAGTTTCAGCGCCGGATGCAACCGCCCCGGGTGCCTGCACATGCAGGAGCCGGGCTGCGCGGTGCGCGATGCTGTGGAGCAGGGGCGCCTGCAGCGGCAGCGGTACGAGCAGTATTTGCAGTTGCTGCACCACATGCGATTGGCGTGAGACGAATGCCCTTGATGTCTGCTTATGTGAGGTAATGGAGGCATTTTCCCGCTAATGTGGGGTAATGGAGGCATTGTGCCACGGAGGGCGCGGAAGCCACGGAGTGACACGGAATGGGACAATAAAATGGCGATGGCGCTGATTGCGCAGATTACAGATCAGAGCCAGCGCGGATTTCCGAGCAACAACCAAGGGTAGATGGAATTGTATATTATTATATTTAATCATAAAATGGATGGCAGATCCTGAAAGAGTCATCAGACAAGGCGCAGGGACACATTCCCACTTCCACTGCCGCGATTTCCGTGTCCCCTTCCGCGCCTTCCGTGGTAAAAATCCCGTTCCCATTCGCGCATTGAAGGCCCGAAGTGTGACATTGCGGAGCGTCAGCGTGCAGCAGATACAAAAGGCAGGGAGGCCGAGATAACTCGTCCCCCTGCCTTTTCTCAATCCCACAGCTCCTACTTGTAGCCCCCGTAGATCGCATGCCCGCCACGCTGCCAGAAGCAGTCCACATGGCGGAAACCGATCTCCGCGAGCCACTGGAGCTGATCGAAGAGCGAGGCCGGTTTGTCCATGGGGTCGGGGTCCGTGTAGTAGTTCCACCCCTCGTCCTTAAACTGGCGGAAAGTCTCGTCTGAGCCGGTCGCCGCCCGGGACTGCTCCCGGGCCGCCTCGTCCCAGTTCGCCGCGATGGCCACCACGGCCCCGGGCGCCGACGGCAGCACCAGGTCTGCCAGCACCAGGGCGCCGCCCGGCTCGAGCAGCGAGTACAACAAGCGATACAGCGCCGCCTTCTGCGCATGCTCCAGGTGGTGGATCACCAGCGAGGAGACGACGGCCCGGACGGGCTGCTTTACCAGCGCAGGCCAGCGCTCAAGCTCCTCCAGCCGGAAAGGCTGCAGCTGCACCCGCTCCCCGAATGGCGACAGTCGGCGGGCCGCCGTCTCCAGCATGACGGAGGAGCCATCCAGCCCAAGGTAATCCGCCGTGGGGAAGCGCTGCAGAATAGCAGCGGACAGTTCGCCACCGCCGCAACCCAGCTCCACCACCCGGAATGGTTCGTCCACACCCGCGGGGATGAGCCGGCTGATCATGGCCCGCTGCTCCGCCCGGGACGGCGTAATGATCTCCGCAAAGGAGAGGAACTGGCGGGAATTCTCCTCCGACCACTGCTGCATGACGGCTACCTCGTGGCCGGCCAGGAGTGCTGCATCTTCCGGATCAGGGCGACCTGGCCGGTGTGATAGGCCAGATGCAGAACCAACGCCGACAGAGTCGACAGCAGCGGGCCACCGAAGACCTCCTGCTGCAGGTCGGCGTCGGTCAGTTCGGGGAGGACTCTGGCATACCCCTCCGCGATCTCATGGGCCTTCTGCACCGTTGCTGCCCAGGCAGCGGCATCCTCCGGGTTGCCCGGACCGAAAGTGGCTTCGTTCGTACCGAGCCCCGGGGCGACTTCGGCGCCCCGGACGCGCAGCAGGATCCGTTCGTTATAGTAGTTCAAGTGATTGACCGTCTGCCAGATGGTATTGCCGCCACCGGGCGGCTGCCAGGCGGCTTCGACGGGACCGATGCCCTCCAGCAGTGCAGCCAGCGGTGCGTACCACCCTTCCCGGGAGTTCGCCATTTCGAATTCGTCCTTCAGCAGTTCGACACGATCACGGCTCATGTGAGTCTCTCCCTTCGCTATGTAACTGGCAATAGCCGCAGTTACGGGTTACAATAGGGGCGATGCAGGGTTGCTCTTCAGTAACCACCAAACCTATATACAGTGGTTACATCCTCACGTTACCACAGGTGCCACCTGTGGTCAATATCTTTTCGGAGGTCACCCCATGGATCTGCTTTGGATCTCATTTCTCAACAGCGATCTCCATGATTGGCGCGGCTCCGGCCGGTCGGAGGACCGGCTGGACAAGCCCGGATGGGTGGCGGAATTCCTGGCGGAGTGGCACTTGCCCGTGACGAACCAGCCGGATGCAGCCGCGATCGCTGCTCTGAAAGACCTGCGTTCGCTGCTGCAGCGCATCGCGCGGAGCCTGGCGGATGGGGCGGCTGTGGCAGCAGGCGACCTGGGCGCCCTGAACGCCGCGTTGGGCGGCGGGGCGGTCCTGCGGCAGGTTGACGGGGCCCACGGTGCGTACGAACTGAAGTACGTGCCGGCAGGCACAGGCTGGGCTCAAGTACATGCCGAAATTGCGGCGTCGTTGGCCCGGAGCCTGGCCGAGGGCGCCGCCGAGCGCATCCGTTTCTGCGACAACCCGGATTGCCGCTGGGTCTTCCTCGACGATACCCGCAACCGCAACAAGCGCTTCTGTGACGATAAGGCGTGCGGCAATCTCATGAAAGTTCGCCGATTCCGGGCGCGCAAGAAGTCAACGTGACCGGCGCACACTAGCGGGGAGACTCGAAAGTAGCGCTGGAGGTGCTTGCTTCTGACTTGGACCAACGGCCTGCTCCGGATCATCATCTGCCCCATGCTGGTTGCTCTGGGGGCCAACATGTTTGCCGGCCTCGGCTACGTAGACTACACCCAATTGACGCTGGTCGGTGCGCTGGTTGCCCTCTTCACGATTCTGTCCGATATGTTTCTGACCGACCGGCGCGGCGACCTGACGGCGTTCGCGGCGGACACAGTGGTCTCGACCCTCGTCATTCGAAGCGCTCAGACCTTCCTGCCCGGCTCGGTAGCGACCTGGGGCGCCGCGTTCGCAACGGGTCTGCTGGTCGGTTTCTCGGAGATTCTCGTCCACCGGTGGGTCGATCCGACCGTTCGGCGGGGAATCCGCCTGCGCAGGCGAGTGTAGCCGTAAGGGCGAGGCCGCAGCCTCGCCCTCTGCGCGTCACTTCGGTTTGACCTGCCCGAGGGGCAGAACGGCCCGATAAGGCTCCCGGGCGCCCGGATCGATCCGGTGGCTCCGGAAGAAGGACGACAGGTCCTCCCCCGCCACCGCTTCCGCCATGCGCACGAAATCCGTAGTGGTCGCCGTCTTGAAGCGGTACGTATCCGTCCACCGGTGCAGGAACTGCCGGAACTTTGCCTTGCCCAGCCGCTCTTCCAGATCCTCAAGCAGGACGGCGCCGAGGTCGTAGACCGCCGCCGTGTACCCGCCGTAGATATTGAACGCGGCTGTAGAACTGTTGACGTGGACTTGCGGCGGGATCTGGCGTGAGCGAATGTCGCGCAGCTGATCGGTAAAGCCGAAGGTGCGGGCACCATAGCGCTCGCCGTACCGAGCGAAGCCTTCATCCAGCCAGGCTTCGCCGTACTGATCGTTGCCGACCATGCCGAAGAACCACTGGTGGGCCAGTTCGTGATACAGCACGGTATGCCACCAGTTGCCCCGGGCGGAAGCAGAGGATTCCGTGTAGAAGAGCCCGGGATATTCGAGCCAGGCGCAGCACGGCACCACCACAAGGTCTGGGTATGCATAGGCGCCGAATTGGTCCTCGAAGAGCCGGAACGCCCGCTCTGTTTCGCCCAGAATCGTGCGGGCTACGGCTGGGTCGCCGTCAATGACGCGCAGCGTCACACCGCCGACCTGACGGGTCTCCTCATGCATCCCCTTGCCAGCAGCGGCAATCCAGTCCTTGAAATTCGGGGCGTCCCACTCGTAAATCCAGCGGCCGGCCTGCTCCGTCTTCCCTGTGGGGTGACCGGTCGCCGCTACCGTGATGCCCGCGGGCACATCGAGGCGCACGCGGAAGTGTGCGTTCTCGGAGTACGGTTCGCCGGGGAACTCCGGAAACGCATGCAAATTCCAGCCCCGGTCGTCCAACACGGCCAAAATGGGGAACCAGTGGGCGAGGTTGAACCGCTCTTCGGTCTGGCCCAGCACACGGGGAGAGATCAGCCCGGGCAGCCGGGTGGTGAATGTGATGCCGACCGTCACCTTGCCACCGGGCTCCACGGGCCGCCCAAGGGGCACGACCAGGTCGAGGCCCTGCGCCGTATGCGCTGCCGGTTTGCCGTCAACGCTGACGCTCTCGACGGAGATGGCGCTGCCGAAGCGCGCATACTGGTCTGCGTTGGGCCAGAGGTTGAAGTACAGCGTATCGATGGGGATGGATTCACCGTTCTCCCACGAAAGCTGTTCCTCGCCTGATAAGCGCCGCTGCTCCGGTTCGTACCGGGCCGAGATATGGTAGGCGTGGGGCGAGTAGTTATCGTTAGGGCCGGGGCCCGGGGGCAGGCGGGACAGTTTCGGCACCGCCCGAACCGGGCTCATGTCGGCCATCGACTGCAGCCGTGCATCAGCCGCCAAGGCCGCTGCCTGCTCCATGCGCTCCTGCCACAGCTGCAGGGCAGCGACCTCGGTGGGGGCGCCCGTGGCCCACAGCAGTGCCGCCCCCGGGGTCAGTTCAGCGGCCTGCTTCGGAAACTGGCTGCTCCAGGAGACGCCCCACCGGTCCATGACCAGCGTGGCCAGGGCCGTGGCCGCCGCCCGATACAGAGCATCGCCGGACGGGCGCTCGGCCCGGAGCAGGCCGAGCATCTGCCCGGTCAGTTTCACCCGCTCGTGGGCGCGCTTCATGACTGCGCCGGGGAACGAGAGAGGGTCGGTATTGAACGCACCCCCGGTTCCTTCGTGAAGCCAATCGACTTGAAAGACCGGGCTGCCGGCACTTTGCGTAACGGCCACCGCAACGGCTTCGGGGAGGCCAGCCGCTGCAGCATCACGGGCTGCTTCCTCCTCCAGTGCAACGACGGCCATAGGGGCGGCGGCCCGGACCTGGCGCCAGGGAGGTGCTGCAGCCAATCCGGCAGGCCACTTCCGGCCCTTGGGCACCAGCCACAGGTGCAGCCGCTCGGCCCGTGTAATTCGTCCCCACTGCCGATGGTTCTTCACGATTCCCGCGGCGGCGTTGGCGAGGCGCTCCGCCTGATCCTGATAGGTGGGCGGCGCGTAGTGAACTGTCACCCCATCGAATTCGCGCGCCGCAAACTGGGCGCCTTCCAGTGCCTCGCCCGTCCAGCGCAGGGGAACTTCGGTGGGTTTGGAGCATGCGGCTGCGGACAGGGTTACGGCCAGCAGCAGGCAGAAGACCAGCAGACGTCTCAGCATGTGAGCCCCTCCGGTAATCGTCGGGTACGTGGCTCCCATCCTACCACCCCTCCCTGCTCAAACACAAGGACGCCACCGGACTGCATCCGGCGGCGTCCATCTGTATGACGGTGCAAGTGCCCAATCAGTTCAGGGTGAAAGGCGGGTACTGGTCCGTCAGGCCCAGCGCATACGCCTGGCACCGCATGGACCAGCGCATGACGCCAAGCTGGAAGTCCCAGAGGGGCCGCGGATAGCTGCCCGTGAAGACGACCGCGAACCATGCGAACACCATCACCCAGAACGCTGCAACTCCCAGGAACATCAGGATGATGCCATGCGGGAAGAGCAGGAAAGGCCGGAAGAACAGGAAGAACATCAGCAACCGCGACTGCTCAGGCGCATACCGTCCGGTCACGTTGAAGGCATGAATTCCCTCAGGACCGCCGCCGGATCCTTCGCGGGCGGCCTGCAGGCCGTGCTGGTAACCGACGTGATATCCCTGGGCGTAGGCTTGCTGTTCGGGATGCTCGGGGTTGCTCACAATCATCGCTCCTTCATCGTCGTCGTTGCCTCAATCGAGTTTGACGACGCCCGGAGAGATAACCCTTCAACTAACCTGCGTGGGCTACATCACCAAGATAGGCAGCCCGCACAGCCGGATGCTCCTTCAGCTCGGCGGCCACGCCGGAGAGCACGAACCGGCCGGTCTCCAGGACGTACGCCCGGTTCGCGATCGAGAGCGCCATGAAGGCGTTCTGCTCGACGAGCAGCACCGTGGTGCCATTGGCGTTGACTTCCTGGATGATCCGGAAGATCTCCTGCACCAGCAGGGGCGAAAGGCCCATGGAGGGCTCGTCCAGGAGCAGCAGCTTGGGCTTGAGCATCAGAGCGCGGCCCATGGCCAGCATCTGCTGCTCGCCGCCCGACAGGGTGCCGCCCAACTGGTTGATGCGCTCCTTGAGGCGGGGGAACGAAGAGAAGACCCGGTCGAGGTCGGCCTCAAAATCGCCTTTGGCAGCCGTGAAGGCGCCCATTTCCAGGTTTTCACGGACCGTCATGTTGGCGAAGATGCGGCGCCCTTCGGGCACCTGACCAAGACCCATGGTGACGATTTTGTGGGCGGGGATCCTGGTCAGATCCTGACCCTGGTACATGATCTGCCCAGACTTGGGCTTGAGCAGGCCGGAAATCGTGCGCAGAATCGTCGACTTGCCGGCACCGTTGGCGCCGATCAGGGTGACGATTTCGCCTTCGTTTACTTCAAACGATACCCCGTGCAGGGCCTGGATGGCGCCATAGCTTACGTTCAGGTCCAATACCCTCAGCATTAGCCCGCCACCGCCTTTCCGAGGTATGCTTCCAGAACCCGGGGATTCTGCTGGATTTCGGCAGGAGTGCCCTTGGCGATGGTTTCGCCGAAGTCCAGCACGACAAGCCGTTCGCAGGTGTTGTTGACCAGGCCCATCTGGTGCTCGATCAGCAGGACGGTCAGATCAAAGTCCTTCTTGATGCCCTTGATCATGGCGACCAGGTTGCCGACTTCCGACGGGTTCATGCCGGCAGCCGGCTCGTCGAGCAGCAGAAGCTTCGGAGACGTCGCCAGTGCGCGGGCGATCTCCAGGCGGCGCTGCTCGCCATACGGGAGACTGCCGGCCTTGGCATCGCGCCGGGCCAGGAGGCCCATCTTATCAAGGAGTTCCTCGGCCTTCTTGGTGACGTTTGCTTCGCCCTTGCCGAAAGCCGGCAGGCGGAACAGCGAATCAGCCAGGCCGTAGCCGGCACGGGGGTGCATGGCGACGCGAACGTTGTCCAGCGCCGTCATCTCCTTGAAGAGGCGGATGTTCTGGAACGTACGGGCCATACCGCGCTGGGTGACCTTATAGGGGGGCAGTCCCTTCATGTCGTGGCCGTCAAAGGTGACGGTGCCCATGGTCGGCGGGAAGATGCCCGTGAGAACGTTAAATACGGTGGTCTTGCCGGCGCCGTTGGGGCCGATGAGGCCAACCAGTTCGCCGGGCTCGATCGTCAGGTTGAAGTTGTTGACGGCCTTGAGGCCGCCGAAGTACCGGCAGACGTCCTTACATTCAAGCAGAGGCACGCTGGTTCCCCTCCTTCCCCGCGCCGGGACCCTTGCGGGTGAACCGGTCGAAGCTGAACTCCGTGCCGCCCATCAAGCCCTGGGGCCGCGTGATCATGATGACGACCAGCACCAGCGCATAGATGACGCCGCGCCAGTCGAGGAGGTCCTGCGGCAGCACCGCCCGGAGCGCCTCGAGCAGGAAGACCCAGCCAATGGCCGTGATTACGGTGCCGGTCAAACTGCCCAGGCCGCCCAGAACGACGACCAGCAGAACGTCCAGCGACTTCAGGAAGTCGAAGCTGGTGGGATGGAGGAACGGATACAGATGGGCATAGAGGCCGCCGGCCAGTCCGGCGAAGCTGCAGCCCATCACGAAGGCCAGCGTCTTGAAGTTGGTCGTGTCAATGCCCATCAGGTCGGCCGCGATTTCATCTTCGCGGACAGCCGTCAGAGCACGGCCATGGCTGGAGTTAATCAGGTTGCGGGCAAGCAGAATCACGACGACGGTCAGCCAGAAGATCCAGGTGAAGTTCGACACCTGCGGAATGCCCAGCATGCCGCGAGAGCCGCCCATGGCCGGCACCAGCTTGTCGGTGTTGTCGAGCAGCACCTTGATGATAAAGCCGAAACCCAAGGTGGCGATGCCCAGGTAGTCAGAGCGCAGGCGCAGAATCGGCAGACCGATCAGGAAACCAATCAGGCCGGCAGCTGCGGCGCCGACGATCAGGGCGATCACGAACATATACCATTCGCCGCCGTAGGACTTGGTGACATAGCCGGCGACGTAGGCACCGATGCCGTAGAAAGCAGCGTGGCCGAGTGAGAACTGGCCGGTGAAGCCATAGATCAGGCTCAGGCCAGTGGCGGAGATCGTGATGACGAGGCTGAGGTCAATGACCTTCGCCCAGTACAGGCCGATCATTTCGCCCTGCCGCATCACAAAGAGCACGACATAAATCAGAACCACGACGGCTGCCGGAAGCAGCGACTTTTTCAAGTTTGACATGCTCGCCACCCCCTATACCTTCTCGGGGCCGGCTTTACCAAGCAGACCCGCAGGTTTGACGAGCAGGACCAGGATCAGGATCGAGAAGGCGATGGCGTCGCGATAGTTTGTGGTGATGTAGCCTGCCGTCAGCACTTCGGCCTGACCCATGATCAGGGCGCCCAGCAAGGCGCCGGGAATGTTGCCGATACCGCCGAGAACGGCGGCCGTAAACGCCTTCAGGCCGGGCATGATGCCCATGAACGGGAAGATCTGCGGATAGGCGATGGCGAAGAGCACGCCGGCCACAGCCGCCAGGGCGGAGCCCATGGCAAAGGTGAAGGTAATGACTGCGTTGACGTTGATGCCCATCAGCCGAGCGGCATCCTGGTCATAGGAGACGGCTCGCATGGCTTTGCCCATCTTCGTTCGGTAGACGATATACATCATAACGAGCAGGATGACCGCCACCACTGCGATGATCAGCACCTGCACGTTGGAGATGGAGACGCCGCCAAGCTTCCACTGGTAGTCCGCAAACGGGCGGGTCACGACGCGGAAGTTGGGACCAAACATGAACTTGAGGCTAAAGAAATACTCGATAAACAGGGAGACGCCAATGGCTGTGATAAGAGCAGCAATGCGGGGTGCGCCCTTGTCACGCAAAGGCTTGTAAGCGAGCCGTTCGATGGTCACGCCCAGGGCAGCACAACCGACCATTGCCACTAGGATCGCCACGTACCACGGCAGGCCCCAGTGCTGAAAGCCGAAATAGCCCAAAAAGGCGCCCACCATGAAAACGTCACCGTGCGCAAAGTTGATCAGGCGCACGATGCCGTAGACCATCGTATACCCCAATGCGATGAGGGCGTACACAAACCCCAACTGCAACCCGTTTAATAGTTGATCCAGTAGCTGAATCACGCTACTGCGGCCTCCTCATGTTTTGTGTGAGACGGGCGGGGCCCGCGAGGACCCCGCCCCGAGCCGCTCGAAACTGTTACGGAGCCACCGTGGTCACGAACTCGTACTTCTTGTCGGCCTTGACCTTCAGAATGGCAGCCGACTTGATCGGGTTGTTCTGAGCGTCGAAGCTGACCTTGCCGCTGACGGTGGTGACGTCCTTCAGGGCCTTCATGGCAGCCTGGATCTTGGCGGTGTCGGTGCTGTTGGCCTTCTTGACGGCCTCGATCATCAGGGTGGTCGCGTCGAACGCGAGAGCAGCCAGAGCGTCGGGCACGCTGCCGTACTTGGCCTTGTAGGACTCGACGAACTTCTTCACTTCAGGACGGGTGTCCTGTTCGGAGTAGTGGTTGGTGAAGTACTGGCCATCGAGGGTGGCGTAGTCGAGGTCAGCAGAGTCCCAGCCGTCGCCGCCCATCATGGGGACGTTCAGGCCCTTGGACTTCGCCTGCTTGGCGATCAGGGAGACCTTGTTGTAGTAGTCGGGGAGGTAGAGCATCTCGGGCTTCGCAGCGGCGACCTTGGTCAGAACGGCGGAGAAGTCGGTGTCGTCCTTGCCGTAGGTCTCCATGGCGACAACCTTGCCGCCGCCCTTTTCGAAGTTCTTCTTGAACTCTTCGGCGAGGCCGACGGTGTAGTCGTTGCCCTTGTCATACAGGACGGCAGCGCTCTTGACCTTCAGGTTGTTCAGGGCGAACTTGGCGCCGACCTGGCCCTGGAAGGGGTCGATGAAGCAGGCCCGGAAGATATAAGGCTTCACGTTGCCCTTATCGTCGACGGTGACCTTGGTGTTGGTGGAGGTGCCGGTGACCATGACGACCTTGTTGGCGTTAGCCACTTCGGAGATGGGAATGGAGACCTTGGAAGAGACGGAACCGATGATGGCCTTCACACCGTCCTGGGTGATGAACTTCGTGGCCACGTTGACGCCTTCGGTCGGGTCGTTCCGGTCGTCGCCGACGATCGCTTCGATCTTGATGTCGCCGGCCTTGTTGCCAGCCTGCTCAAGGGCGAGCATGGCACCATTCTTCGTCGATTCGCCGAACGTCTTCACGTCGCCGGTCATCGGAGCAATAATGCCAACCTTAAGGGTACCGCCGGCGCCGCCGCCAGCCTTGGAGCCGCCGCAGCCGACCGCGAGCACGAGCGCAGAAGCCAGAACCAGAGCCATCAACCGTTTCATCAAAAGGAGCCCCCTCTCTAAGTATCTGATCCCCGATCTCCCTGGTGTAACCTCGTCCTGAGCCCCTCTGTTTCTTTTCGTTTGTTTGTTGGACATTTCGATTGTGACTTTTTTCGACTCCTTGGAGGTAATTCCTTCACATGTGTCGACAAAAAACGAATTTCCCTATTGTTAAGCTTCCTTCTACTTAGTAAAATCAAGAAACCCGGCAGTTGCCGGGTTTCGTAATGATTTAGTAAGAATCTATTGCTTTCCCAACCAGGCCTGGATGCGAGCGACAACCTTGGCCGGTACGAATCCGAACTTCTCGGCGAGAACGGCAGCGGGAGCTGAGGCGCCGAAGTCTTCCATGCCGATCACCAGGCCATCTGACCCGGTGAAGCGGTACCATCCGTCGGGGGCGCCGGCCTCAATGGCCGCAACTTTCTGCGAGCGCGGGCCCAGCACCTGCTCGCGGTACTCGGCAGGCTGCGCCAGGAACAGGCTGACGGAAGGCATGGAGACGACGCGTACATGGATGCCCTGTTCGGCCAACAGTTTGCGGGCTTCCAGGGCGACGGAGACCTCCGAGCCGGTGGCGATGACCGTCGCATCGGTGCCATCGGCCATCACGTAGGCGCCCTTCCAGACGTCGCGCAGTTTGAACCCTTCCGGCCGGGCAAGTGCCGGCAGATTGTGGCGGGTCAGGGCGAGCGTCACGGGCTCTTTAGCCGCCATGAGGGCATAGGCCCAGGCCATGGCCGTCTCGAGGCCGTCGGCCGGCCGGAACAGCGTCAGGTGGGGAATCAGCCGCAACTGCCAGAGCGTCTCGATGGGCTGGTGGGTCGGGCCGTCCTCGCCGACAAAGAACGAATCGTGAGTAAAGACAAAGATGGAGGGAATCCCCATCAGGGCGGCGAGTCGGAGGGGCGGCAACATGTAGTTGGCGAAGACCATGAACGTGGCGCCGTAGGGCCGGAAACCGCCGTAGAGGAAGATGCCGTTGACGATGGAGCCCATGGCGTGCTCGCGGACGCCGAAATGGAAGTTGCGGCCTGCCCAGGTGCAGTCGTAGTGGCCCACCTTGGCACAGGGGCCCACATCCTTCTGACCCTTCATGTACGTCAGGTTCGACTCCGACAGGTCGGCAGAGCCGCCGACCAGGTTCGGCACGAGGGCCGCCGCCTTCTGGATCACCATTTCGGACAGCTTGCGGGTGGCGACGTTGGTGGCCCCCTCCACCGCCTTAACGAGCTGCTCGTCGAGGTCAGCGGGGACGAGGAGCCGTGTGAAAGCCTCGTAGTCGGCGGCCATTTCCGGGTTGCTGTGACGCCAGGCAGCCAGCTTCTCCTGCCAGGTCTTGTGCTCGGCCTGTTTTTGCTGCTTGAGGGCGCTGAAGTAAGCGCGGACAGCATCTGGCACCAGGAAGGTCGGCTCGGCCGGCCAGCCCAGGGCTTCCTTGGTCAGGCGGACTTCGTCGGCGCCCAGCGGCGCACCATGGGAGGATTCCTTGCCGCCCTTGTTGGGGCTGCCTTTGCCGATGGTAGTCCGGGCGATGATGAGCGAGGGCTTGTCCGTGACCTGCTGGGCCTTGGTAATGGCCCCGGCGATCTGCCCGTGGTCGTGGCCTTCGATCTTCTGCACGTGCCAGCCATAAGCTTCAAACCGCTTGCCGACATCTTCTGTGAAGGAGACGTCGGTGTCGCCTTCGATCGAGATCTTGTTGGAGTCGTAAAGGAAGATGAGCCGGCCGAGTTTCCAGTGGCCGGCCAGGGAGGCAGCTTCCGACGCGACGCCTTCCTGCAGGTCGCCGTCGCCGCAAATGCCGTAAATGTAGTGGTCAACAGGGCTGAATTCGGGCGCGGCGAAGCGGGCGGCCATCATTTCGGCTGCTGCCGCCATGCCGACGGCGTGGGCAAGGCCCTGTCCCAGCGGGCCGGTCGTCACTTCCACGCCAGGGGTGTGGCCAAACTCGGGATGGCCAGGCGTCCGGCTTCCCCACTGGCGGAACTGCTGGAGCTGCTCAATGGGCAGGTCGTACCCGGTCAGATGGAGCAGAGAGTAAAGGAGCATCGAGGCGTGGCCGTTGGACAAAATGAACCGGTCGCGGTTTGGCCACTGGGGGTGGTCGGGATCAAACCGCAGAAACTGCGTCCAGAGCACGAAGGCCATGTCGGCGCAGCCCATGGGCGCGCCGGGATGACCGGACTTTGCTTTTTCCACGGCATCGACGGCCAGCATTTTGATGGTGTTGACGCATGCCTGGCGCAATTCGGGAGTCAGGTTGGGCTTTGCCACGGTCAGGATCCTCCCTTGGTTTTGGTTAGTACGTCCGGTTGGGTCTACTACCCATCTACCTTACCACCAGTTGGCGCAATGGGGAAGCAGTCCAAAGGCATCAGTTTCAAGGATTCCACCCGGAGGGTTGCTTGACTCGGAAAAGCCGCTCTGGAAGAGCGGAGAGTTGTGTATCAATCGTATATTCGCCGGGCGGTGGGAACCGATCGACTATTTTCGACGGGCCCGGCAGAGCAAAGGCGGCTGCCCTTCGCATCGGGCAGCCGCCTGTTTCTATTCCATGCGCAGGATCTCTTTCTTGAGCCGCTTGAATATCCGCTTCTCGAGCCGGGAGATGTAGCTCTGGGAGATGCCCAGCAGGTCCGCGACTTCCTTCTGCGTCCGCTCCTTGCTGTCCTTGAGACCGAAACGGAGTTCCATGATCCGCTTCTCACGCCCCGTCAGCTTCCCCATCGCCTTCCGGAGCAGGACCCGGTCGACCTCCTCCTCCAGCCCCCGGTAGATGATATCGTTTTCGGTGCCCATCACATCCGACAGGAGGAGTTCGTTGCCTTCCCAATCCTTATTGAGGGGTTCGTCGAAGGAGACTTCCGCCCGGGTCCGGGAGGAGCGCCGCAGGTACATGAGGATCTCGTTCTCGATGCACTTGGAGGCGTAGGTCGCCAGCTTGATCTTCTTGCCGGGGTCAAAAGTCTTGACGGCCTTGATCAGCCCAATGGTGCCAATGGAGACGAGATCTTCCACCCAGATGCCCGTGTTGTCGAACTTGCGGGCAATGTAGACCACCAGGCGCAGGTTCCGCTCGATCAGGGTGTTCTTGACCGTGTCGTCGCCCAACTGGAGCCGCCCCAGCAGGGCCAGTTCCTCATCGACCGACAGAGGCGGCGGCAGCGCTTCGCTCGAACCGACGTAGTAGATCGCCTCACCGGGAAGCAGACCCCTTGCCACCAGCCACCGCACAACCGACAGCCGCAGCGCTGCCCACTGCCAACGGACCGACGATACCCACCGCTGCCAGAGATCCTGCATCCCCTGTACCCCTCCCACATAAGTCCCCGGCTCTAGTTTTCGTCAGACGCAAGCTCCCCGGGCAGCAGGGCGCGGTATCTCCCCTCCGGGTGGAGGGGTGACACCGACAGCCCGACCAGCCCCGGGACAGCCCGCCCCGTTCCGCCTCCTGGCGGTGTCACGGTCAATTGATCCGGCGCCAGGGCAAGCAGCATGCCGTCAGGGCGCCCAACCGCCCGGTAGGGCACCAGCCGGCACCGGGCCGCCCATTCGCCGGGCAGCCGCTCCAGGCCCTCCCACCCTGCGGCCACGGCGCGGTAGACGTCCGGCGGCAGCGCCTGCCGCAGCGCCGCCGCTTCCACGACGGCCACCGGTGTTCCTGCCAGGGGGTCGCGCAGGTGGTTCCCGGTGTCGACGAGTGCCGGCAGCGTCACCGACTGCCCCCCGATGGTCACCCCAAGCGACCACAGGCCGCGCACGAGCAGTGCCCGGCCGTGCGCCGCCTGCCAGAGCTGGCGGGCGCCGAGTGCGCAGAGCAGGAGTCCGCCGACGACAAGCCCGCCCGCAAACGCCCTGGGCATGTAAAGCCCGGCACCGGGCATGCGCAGCTGAACCAGCGATACCGTCCCGGCGATGGCTGCCCCGCTGAGGAGGAAATAGCCGAGCAGCCGCCCCGCCTGCTGCAGCCTGCATGGCGCAAAGGCGACGGCCAGGAGGAGCAGCGTGCCCGCGGCCGCGCCTGCGGGCGAGCGGAGCCAGAGCCCGGAGTCGAACCAGGCCCAGACGGCGAGGAGCCCGCCGGCAGCAGCGGCGCCCGCCATCCGCCACCGGCCGGCCCGCAGGCCTGCCAGGCTGGCCGTGACCCATAGCCAGACCAGGTCCATCGCGAAGTTGGCCAGGAAGACCACGTCGACGCTGACGATCCGGATCACGATCTCATCCCCCGTGCCGCCATGATTACGAAGCAAGTCCCGGCTTTATGCAACATTATAGCGGTGGACGCCTGTGAGATTTGGCGAGGTCTGGCGAGGGAGTCTGGCTATTTTTGTCGTGAATCCTTTTGGGAATGGGACATAGGGAATGAGCCACGGAGGACACGGAACACACGGAATGGATCAGACGCGGAATAGAGGAATATATCAAATATTCCTTTCCGCGTTTCTCTCTTTCCGCGTTCTCCGTGTCCTCCGCGGCTAATTTCGCATTGTTCCAAATCAAAATCCCCCAGGCATTCGCCCAGGGGATTCTCGCTAACGCTCAGGTCACTGCGGCTTACGCCGGAGGAAGGCCGGGATATCCAGGTCGTCGGTGAACTTGACTTCGACGTTCTGCCCGGGCTGGCCGGCCACCTGCTTGCGGCGGCCCCAGCCGGCGAAATCGGAATCGCCGAAGCCGGTGGCAATGACCGTGACCCGGATTTCGTCACTGATGTTCTCGTCGATCACGGCGCCGAAGATGATGTTCGCCTCGGGGTCGGCGGCCTGCGAAATGATCTCCGCGGCCTCGTTTACTTCCAGCAGGCCCAGGTCGGCGCCGCCGGTAATATTGAGCAGCACACCCTTGGCCCCTTCGATAGAGGTCTCGAGCAGGGGGCTGGAGATTGCGGCCCGGGCGGCCTCCGTAGCACGGCCTTCGCCCCTGGAAACGCCAATGCCCATCAACGCAGAACCCGTGTCCGCCATGATCGTCCGCACGTCGGCAAAGTCGAGGTTGATCAGGCCGGGGACGGCGATCAGGTCCGAAATGCCCTGCACGCCCTGGCGCAGGACGTCGTCGGCAATGCGGAAGGCTTCGACGATGCTGGTCTTTTTGTCAACAACCTGGAGCAGGCGGTCGTTGGGGATGGTGATCAGTGTGTCGACCTTGCCTTTCAGTCCCTGAATGCCTTTTTCGGCCTGCATTTGCCGCTTGCGGCCTTCAAAGGTGAAAGGCTTGGTGACCACGCCCACGGTCAGGGCGCCCAGTTCCTTGGCCACTTCCGCCACGATGGGGGCTGCACCGGTGCCCGTGCCGCCGCCCATGCCGGCGGTGACAAATACCATATCGGCGCCCCGCAGGGCGTTGGCAAGCTCATCACGGCTCTCTTCGGCAGCTTTCAAACCCACTTCGGGGTCGGCGCCGGCGCCGAGGCCCTTGGTCAGCTTCTGGCCGATTTGGAGCTTCAGCCCTGCCATGGCGCCCTTCAACGCCTGGGCGTCCGTGTTGACGGCAATAAACTCGACTCCGCGCAGACCGGCTGCGATCATGCGGTTGACGGCGTTGTTTCCACCGCCGCCGACGCCGATGACTTTGATATTGGCGAATTGCTCAGACCCCGCCTGGAATTCGTACACGATTGATATCCTCCTTGCCTGCCGCTAGCCGAACAAGCTGCGCAGCCAGTTCTTCATGCGTCCCAAACGGTCGTGCTTCGCCACCTCTACGGCGGCTGCCGCCTCATCCTGGGCCAGGCGGGCGCCCCACTTCACCAATCCCACTGCCGTCGAAAACTCCGGACCGTCTACCAGCGGTCCATCCGGGGCGCCGACACGGGCCGGCAGTCCCAGGCAATCCGCCGCCAGAGGCGCCAGCCCCCGCAGGCGGGACGTTCCGCCGGTCAGCACCAGCCCCCCCGGAAAGAGCCCGGCATAGCCCGAGCGCTTGACCTGAGTCGCCGCAAGTTGCAGGATCTCGAGGACGCGCGATTCGATGATCTCGGCGACCTGCTTTTCCGTCACTTCGCGGGCCTTCTGGCCTGATGGGCTCATCAGTTCAAAAGCGGTGTCAGGACACTGGTCGGCAGCGGCCCAACCCCGTTCGATTTTCAGCGATTCGGCCACGCTGACGGGAACTTGGAGAAGCGCCGCCACATCGGCCGTGATGTGCTCACCGCCCACCGGCAGCACGCCGACGTGCCAGAGATGGCCCCGATCGTACACGGCCACTCCGGTCGTACCGGCGCCGATATCCAGGAGCAGCGCGCCGGCCTCCCGCTCTTCACGGGTCAGCACAACGTCGGCGGCGGCACGAATGCCCGCCTGGAAGTCGGATACCTCCAGATGCGCCAGCTTCATGGCTTCCAGGTAGTTCTGGCGGGGCAGGGATTCCCCAGTGACCAGATGGGCCTCGACCCCCAGCCGCCGGCCTGCCAGGCCCATGGGGTTGGCCACCCCGTCAGCGTGGTCCAGCCGGTAGGCCCGGGGCAAAACATGAATCAGTTCGCGGCCCGGCGCCAACTCCACCACGGCTGCCTCGTCGAGCGCACGGCGCACATCTTCCGGTGTCACGCCATGCGAGGGACGATGTACGGGCACTTCGGCATAGCAGATCAGGGACTGAATGTGCGTACCATTGATGGAAGCGACGGCGGGAGCGCCGCCGGAGCGGCCGCTCATGCCCGCAGCCTGGGCCACGGCCGAGCGAATCGAATCCGCCGCCGCAGCCAGGTCGACCACCATGCCCCTACGGATGCCATGCGAAGGGACCAGGCCGACCCCGATGACCTGGGGCTCCCCCCCGGAAAGATCAGCCAGTACGGCCGCCGTGTTGGCCGACCCGGCGTCGATTCCCAGCACGAGGGATCCTTCCACTCGACGGCCCTCCCCGGTCGTGAAGTCCCGCTCGGTTCAGCCGCTGGCCAAACAACGCGGTCTCTTAATCCGATTCAACATCACGGCGGTGAATCCTCCTCTAGAAATTGGGGGGTCCCATAAATCTTGGCAGGAAGAACGTCGGCGGTGCAAAGTGAATCGGCGCCCGGGAGTGATGCCACTGCTCCAGGGCGCCGCCGAAGGCCACATCAGATTTTCATAGCCGTATCCCGCTGCGGAACCGGGTCCTTCTTGCGCAGCAGACCCCACTGCGTGAACAGGGCCCGGCGAATGATTCCGAGGTTGTTGAACATGCGGATGCCCATGGCCGCTACGCCGGCCAGGTAAAGGTTGTCCACGCCGACGCGATCGCCAAGGTAGACCAGACCGGCCGCCAGCAACGCGTTGGTGAAGAAGCCGGTAATGAAGATGCCATTATCATACGTGCCTTCCAGATTCGACCGCAGGCCGCCGAACGCTGTATCCAGTGCGGCCAGGACGGCGATTGACAAATAGCGTGAGTATATAACCGGAAACGTAAAGGGCGAGAGCACGCCCGCCACGATGCCAACCACAAAGCCCACCAGAATAATCCACATTCGGGCCGCTCACCTCCTATTTGGCCGGAGTGCCGAACTGAAGCTTCAGACTGCCCTTGAAGGCAGGGACCGTTATGTTCTGCTCTTTCTTGATCGCCATTTGAATGCCGAAGTCCCGCAGTTCTTCACCGATGCCGCCCTTCATCTCCAACGCCATCTCCAGGTCGTCCGGATTGCCGATCGCCTTGATGACGATCGGCGGGGCCGTCCGGACGCCGTTGACGATGATGACGGGCCCGGCGCACCGGACTTCCGTGCGCCCGATGACGCGCTGTTCGTTGACCGACATCGCCTCGGTTCCGGCGCCAAACAGCTCATTAATGACGCGGAGGACATCCTGATCGTGAATCAGCGAGTTGTTGGGGTTATCGCCGGGGGAGAGCGGCCGCATGGAATCCCGCAGCTCCACCGTGACACCGGGACCGCTCATGGGGACCAGCCCGGCGGCGATCTGGGCGTCTTTCAACTGCCGGCCCAGGTCCTCGAACCCCGCCTGGTTGCTAATCACGGCCGCCATCTCCTGGCGTAGCTTCTCAAGCTCATCGCCAAGGGCGTCGCGGGTCGCTTCGGCCTGCTCCAATTGCTGAGCCAGTTCCTGTGCCCGGCTCGAGGCTGCAACGTCTTTGAGATGGACTTGTTGCTGCACCTTCATTTGCATTGACAGCATAAAGCCGAGCACCACACAGACGAGTGCGATGGCCCAAGGCATATGCCGAATCCGACTCATGTTGTTGCCTCCCGACTACGTGTACGTCAGTCGCCACAGCCGGACGGTATCACGCTGCCGCTGACCCGCAGGTCGATCTTGCAGCCCCCCGAGCGCTTCTTCAAGCCGTTCCAGACGCCGAAAAAGGTCTCGATTTTTTCGCCCAGCGCCTCAAGGCGGTCCTTGCCGTCTGTTATTGTCCCCCAGTCAACGGTAGCGCCTGAGACCATATAGAGGACAAGGGAGCGGTCCGCGGCCACCTTCACTTCCGAAATGTGGCGGGGATAGCCTTCGCTCATCCGGGCGAGCAGGAGCAGTGCATCCTGCAGCCCGGGGTCGGGCAACTGCTGGCCGCGCAGGGCGGTGGTAACCGTCTTGCCGGAAATGACCGGCAGCGTGATGGAGGGGTCCAGCTCTGTTCCGCCGAGGATCACGGCGTTCTCGTCCAGCACCAGATAAAAGCGCTCGGAATACCGTAGGAGGCCGACGGCCCGCCGCTCCGTGATCTCAATGGTCAATCGGCCCCAGTCCCATGCTGCACTGGCCGAAGCGATCCATGGTTCCTGCAGCAGCCGTCTCTGGATTTCCGCCGCGGGATGCTGCCAGCGCGGCGCACGCGGTTCCAGCCCTGCAGCTTCCATGACCCGCTCCTGGGTGATCCGGTCCAGTCCGTTGATTTGCACTGCTACGGCCCGGAACAGCGCCGACCGATAGGCAGCGATGGCGGCTACGGAAAACATGATCAGCAAGGCCAGCCAGAACCAGCCCCGGCCGGTCGGCTCGCGTTCTTCGTTTTCCTCCGCTTCCTCACGCCATTCTTCCGTCACGGTCAGGTCCCGCCTCCCGTCGGCGGCGCCGTACGGCGCTCGTACTATGACGATTATACTCCAGGATTATGTTCCTACACACCGACTTTTAAACGACACTTTTTGCATGCGTCCGTGGGAACGGCTTCACGACAAAGACCCCGTCCTGTTGCAGACGGGGTCTTCCTGGTGCGGTTGCCGCAGCTACGGGAGGATCACGTCCAGCGCCCCCGGCAGGAGTTCAAAGGTGACGGGCAGATTCCCCGCCACGTCGCCGTCCAGGTGAAACGCAACCCGCTCGGTCGATGTTGCCGTGAGGCGCGTGCCTCGTGCAAATGTGACTTTCGGGTGGCCCACGTGCCCGGCCTTGTAGATCTTGCCGACCAGGCCGATCAACTCCGCCCGCCCCAGGTCGAAGCCCCAGGCAATATCGAACTGCCCGTCGTTTAAGACGGCGTCGGGCAGGATGTTCATGCCTCCTCCGTAGTACCGTGCGATGCCCACGGCCATCAGCAGCATGCGGGGGATCTCCAGAGTCTGTTCGTCCAGCTGAACGCGTACGGGCGCCCCCATGAACCGGAAGAGCGTTCCGGCAATCGCCAGCAGGGAAGGCAGCGTGCCGCCCACGGCCTTGAGCACCGGGCCGTAATCGTTGACCCGGCGGGATACCTCCGCATCAAACCCGATGCCGGCAATGTTGAAGAAGTAGCGGTAACCCACGGCCAGCCCTGCATCCATCGGCACGCGGCGCCCGCCCAACGCGATCCGGACGGCCGCTTCGGGGTCGCGGGGAATGCCAGCGGTACGGACCCAGTCGTTCCCTGTGCCGACCGGTACCACCGCCATGGCGGATTTCGTCCCCATGAGGCCGTTGCCGACTTCGTTCAGGGTGCCGTCACCGCCCAAGGCGACGACGCGATCGTAGCCTTCGGCGGCAGCCTCCCGGGCCAGGGCCTCCCCGTGGCGGGGACGCTCGGTAAACTTGACGCCGTACTCGCCCAGAGATGCCACCATCGGCTCAATCTGCTTCCAGGTTTTCAGGGCCCGCCCGTGGCCTGCAGTCGGGTTGACAATAAAGCAAAGGCGCGGCATGGCCGCAACAACTCCTCCTGCCGGGTCAGATGGGCCCGGCCCAGTGCTAGTATTACCGCTACTCTGGATTCGTGACCCTCCTCTCATCTCCTGCATATACACTTAGCGGCGGCGCGCCACACTGCTTTCGAGCGCGGCCAACTCTTCGTCGGACAGCTCGCCCAGCGTCCACCAGGATATGCCGCCCAGGCTGTACCGCTTGGCCAGCCCAACGATCACGGCCAGCGAGTCGGGCGTTTCGTACCATCGCAGCCCGAGCAGCAGCTTGCTGCCGTTGGCATCGCCCACCGCCGCCACGGCCATGCGAACTGCCTCGTCCACCTGGTCCGTCGGCTCGGGCTGATTTACTACGTAGTCGTGCGCCATGATCTGCATGGTGTCGGCCACCCGGGCAATCGCCGCGTAGTCGTACCCGTGATACGAGCCGTTCAAAGGCGGCAGGCTGACGGCCGTCTCTTTTCCCGCCGCCCGCATGCGTTCGGCCACGGCCGCGACGAACCGGACATACCCCTGCCGGACCCGCTCCAACTCCTCGTCGGTCTCCGACCAACCAAGGTACTCCACGTCCAGCACCACGCCGTCAAACCTCTTCTCGCCCACCAGTGCGGCGATGGCATCCGCCGCCCGGGCGGTCTTCGCTTCGTCCAGAATCAGGTTGGTCATGCCCAGCGCTTCGGTATCGGTCTCGTGGACGAGCAGGAGGCGCCTGGTGCCGGCGGCTGCGGCATCTCTGAGCAGGCTTTCCGGGGAGACGTCGCCGTTGGGCTCCGGCCAGAAATAGTCTTGGCCGGTGAGATTGAGTGATCCGTCATCGTTCAGGCGAGCCCAGCCGTACGCCACGTCGGAGAACCGGGGCACCAGATCACGCCGCGGGAAGCTGCCCAGGGCGTAGAACGCAAGCGTACGCATTGTTCGCACGGGCGATGTGATCGAGACGGTGAAGGTGTCGCCGTTCCAGGCGACACCGGCGCCGAAGGCGGTGCTGAAAGCCCGCAGGGGCACGAGGGTCCGGTCGTTCACCAGCATGGGCGGCACGTCCAGCTCAACGGCCGTTCCGTTGACCCACATGGTCCTGACCCCGATCCTCAGGTATGCCAGGGCCCCCGGACCGTAGGCCTGGATCGAACGGTTCTCCCCGTTCCAGATCACGGTCACCCCGAGCGCTTCGGCGATGGCCCGGAACGGAACCATGGTGCGGCCTTCCACGATGATGGGGGGCACAGGAAACGCCAGCGGGTAGCCGTCAAGCCGGATCGACGGTGACGGCGGGGGATCGGCCGCGGCCGGGTATCCCGGCGCCGACCCGATCAAAGCTCCGGCACAAATGAGAACTGCCAGCAGTCTTTTCGCGAGCACTTCCCTCAACTCCTTTCGTACGCGAAGAACGAAAAAAGGCCCGCCTGTGTTCGCCACAGGCGGGCCCTTTTGATGAAGATTTACCCCCGGGATATCCGGGCGCCGAGGCCCCGGAGCTTCTGGTCCAGGTTCTGGTAACCCCGGTCGATGTGGATGATCTGTTCGATGGTGGTGGTCCCTTCGGCGGCGAGGCCGGCCAGTACCAGGGCCATCCCCTCGCGCAGGGCGGGGCATTCGACGGTGGCGCCCGAGAGCCGGGGAACGCCCTGCACGACGGCAGTCCGCCCTTCGGTCTTGATATTGGCGCCCAGCCGCCGCAGCTCCTCCGCCACCTTGAACCGGTTCTCGAATATCGTCTCCGTGATGATGCTGGTGCCCTCGGCCGAAACCATGAGGGCCATCATCTGCGGCTGCATGTCGGTGGGAAAGCCGGGGTAGGGCAGAGTCTTGAGGTCCGTTGCCCGCAGCTGCTGCGGCCCGATGGCCCGCACCCAGTCGTCCCCGTCCTCGGTGCTGCAGCCCATCTCCCGCAATTTCGCGCAAATGGCGTCCAGGTGCTCCGGAATGACGCCCGTCACCGTCACCTCGCCGCCGGTCACGGCGGCGGCGGCCAGGAATGTGCCGGCCTCGATCCGGTCGGGAATCACGGTATGTTCCGTGGTCCCCAGCGACTTGACACCTTGAATGCGGATCACGTCCATGCCGGCCCCGCGCACCTTGGCGCCCAGCCGGTTGAGGAAGTTCTGCAGATCGACGATCTCCGGCTCCCGGGCCGCGTTGCGAATCACGGTGGCACCTTCGGCAAGGACAGCAGCCATCATCAGGTTTTCCGTGGCGCCCACGCTGGGGAAGTCGAGGTAGATCTCAGTGCCTTTGAGACGCCCGGGCACCGACGCCTCGATGAAGCCGAAGCGCTCCTCGATTCTGGCGCCCAGCTGCTCGAGCCCCCGAAGGTGAAAATCGATGGGTCGGGGACCGATGGCGCAGCCCCCCGGGTAGGAGATACGGATCTTCCCGAGGCGGGCCAGCAGCGGGCCCATCAGAAAGATGGACGAGCGCATCTCCCGGGTAAAGTCGGCCCCGACTTCGCCGGTGGCCAGACTCCCCGGTACAATGCGCAGCGTCCGCCCGGCTTCGCCGGCGGGCAGCTCTTCGACACCGGCGCCGAGGCGGCGCAGGATCTCCAGCATGACAGAGACGTCGCGAATGACCGGCGTGTTATGGATGACCGATTCGCCGGAAGTCAGCAGTGCCGCCGCGAGAATGGGCAGAGCGGCATTTTTGGCGCCGCTGATTCCCACCTTCCCCTGCAGCCGGTTGCCGCCGGCGACGACATAGCGATCAGTCGTCTTCACATCCAATAGACCTCCCACGGTCGGAAGCGGGCCGACCGGGGTGCCAGGGGCGCCCGATCAGGCGGTGAAATGGGGGTTCTCGCCCCAGATCCTCACTTCCGGCTCAAGCCGTACTCCAAACCGCTCCAGGACCCGTGCGCGGACTTGTTGCATCAGAGTCAGGACATCTTTGGCCGTGGCGCCCCCGAGATTGACCATAAAGTTGGCGTGAACTGTCGAGACCTGCGCTCCACCTTCGGTCAGCCCTTTCAGGCCGGTCTGCTCAATCAGCCACCCGGCGGGCTTTTCGCCCGGCGGGTTTTTGAATATCGATCCGGCGTTGGGCAGGTTGAGCGGTTGGGTGGACCGCCGCCGCTCGAGATGATGCTGCATCCGCTCTGCTATACCCGTTGGATCATCGTGGTGTAAGTCCATTACGACTTCCACTACTATCGCAGACGTTGATTGTAGCCTAGACGTTCGATAGCTGAGACCAATTTCCTGAGGGGTAAATGTCTGCTCCCCGCCGTCCGGCCAGGTGACCGTGGCCGAAGAGACTACCTGCGACATGTCGCCCCCGTGGGCGCCGGCGTTTATCATCAACCCGGCGCCGACGGTGCCGGGAATGGCACAGGCAAACTCGATGCCGCCCAGGCCCAATTTGCCGACCTTCATGGCCAGCTTCGGCAGATCGTAGCCGCCGCCGGCCCGGACGCGGGTGCCATCCACCTCGAAGCGGTCAAACTCGCCGCCCAGCAGCAGGACAAAACCGCGCACGCCGTCGTCGGAGACCAGCAGGTTGCTGCCCCGCCCTAGCAGGTGAACGGGTTGGGACGATTGCTGAGCCAGGATCAGCACCCCGGACAACTCCCGGCGGTCTGTGACCTCGATCAGAAAATCAGCCGGGCCGCCAATCCGAAACGTGGTGTGCCGGCTTAGGGGTTCATTCTCATGGATGCGGCCCGGGTCGCGGATTATGCTACGCAACTCTTGTTCCAAAGGTGACATAGCTCAGGCCGGCCTCCTTTTCCTGTGAAGTTGACCGGAAGTGCTACCGCCCGGAGGCGATTGCCATGATCTCCCGGGCAATGTCGGCTGCGGCCTCCGGCTGCGCCAGCGTGCGCAGGGCCTCGGACATGCCGGCGCACATGGTTTCGTCGCTGAGGAGCACGCCAATGGTGCCCGCCAGCTTGTCGGCGGACATCTCCTTCTCCCGGACGACCAGGGCGGCGCCCCGCTTCTCCAGCGTCCGGGCGTTCCAGTCCTGATGGTTATGCGTGACGTTGGGGCTGGGAATCAGCACGGACGGCAGCCCCCGGACCTGGATTTCCGCGAGGGTAAGGGCACCGGACCGGAAAACCCCCACATCGGCTGCGGCGTAAGCCTCCGGCATGTTATGCAGGTAAGGGATGATGGTGACCCCGGCAGTCTCGGGGCCGTACTGCTCCCTGACTTGCTGCAAATAGCGTTCCCCGGTGATGTGCAGGACTTTGAGACCATCGATCGAGCTCACCAGCAGCTTGACCGCGTCGACGGCGTACCGGTTGAAATCGCGCCCGCCGCCGCTGCCGCCCATGATCACCAGCACCTTGTCCTGCTCGGTGTAGGCGAACGCCCTACGCCCCGTCTGCCGGTCGGCCTGGCCGACCTCCGGACGCACGGGGTTGCCGATGAACTTCAGGCGGGCGCCCGGTGGGAAGTAGGGCAGGGCCTCTTCATATGGCACAAAGACCGCTCTGGCCCAGCGGGCAGCGATGCGGTTCGTCACGCCCGGGAAGGCGTTCTGCTCCTGAATGACCACGGGCCGGCCGGCCAGGCGGGCGGCGAGGAGCACAGGGCCGCTGACGAAGCCGCCGGTGCCAATCACCACATCCGGTCGAAACCGGCGAATGTGACCTAAAGAGTCCAGCAGGCCCTTGAACGCTTTCAGGGCGCCTTTCACTTTCTGAATGGCCGACAGGTTGATCAGGCCGGCACTGGAGATGTTGACGAAGGGGATATTCTCCCTGGGCACGAGCGTCGCCTCACGCCCGGTCTGTGTGCCGACGTACAGCAGTTCTGCCTGCGGGTCCAGCGCCCGGATGGCGTGCGCGATCGAGACTGCGGGGTAAATGTGCCCGCCGGTGCCGCCGCCTGCGATCAGGTATTTCATGTGCGGTCCCTCCGATACGTGGATGAAGGCCGGGCGGGAGCCTTTCCGCCTCCGCCCGGCCGGGCCTATGATTGCCTGGAATACCGGCTGACACCCAACAATATGCCCACGCCGGACAGCGTAATGAGCAGAGAGGTACCACCGTAGCTCAGGAACGGCAGGGGAATGCCGGTCGAGGGAATCGATGCCGTCACGACGGCAATGTTCATGGCCGCCTGCAGGGTGATCAGCGATGTAACGCCGGTCGCCAGCAGGCTGGTGAACCGGTCCGGCGCCTGCACGGCAATCCGGTAGCCCCGCCAGGCAAACGCGAAGAAGAGCAGCAGCACCATGGCGGCGCCGATGAACCCCAATTCTTCCCCGAGCACCGCGAAGATCATGTCGGTGTGCCGTTCGGGCAGGTAGAAATGCTTGGTCCGGCTCCGCCCCAGACCGACCCCGAAGAGCCCGCCGGAGCCGAAGGCCAGGAGCGCCTGAATGATCTGGTAGCCCGAGTCGCTGGGGTCAACCCAGGGGTTGAGGAACGTGGTAATGCGGCTCCATCGTTCGGCATCGATGAACGCCAGGCCGAGGACGCCCAGGGCGCCCAGCGCCCCAAGGCCGCCAAGATGTGCAAGTTCCGCACCGCCGGCGAAGAGCATCAGAAAGGCGGTGCCGCCCAGCGTCAACGATGTGCCCAGGTCGGGCTCCAGCATGATCAGGCCAAAGAATAGGCCCAGCAGGAGCAGCGGCGGCAGAAGGCCGCGCCAAAACGATTTGATCTCCCGGGGGTTTCGACTCAAATAGTCGGACAGGAAGATGATGAAGGCAAACTTGGCGAACTCGGACGGCTGGAACTGCAGCGTACCGGCCCCCAGCCAACGCCGGGCGCCCAGCCGGTAGATGCCCACGCCGGGGATGATCACCAGCACCAGCAGTACGATGACGCCGAGCACAATCGGCCGGGCGTACTTCTGCCACGTCCACGGCGGAATGGTAGCGAAAAACCACATGGACGCCAGGCTGACCACCGCCCATACCGCCTGCCGCTGCAGGTAGTGGAACGGGTTGTGGTTTTCAACCTCGGCGATGACCGAACTGGACGAATACACCATGACGAGTCCGATGGCAAGTAGAAGCGCGACCACTGTAATGAGGGTGTAGTCCGGCGCCTTGCGCGTCTGCTGCAAGGAAGTCCGCCCCCCTCTTCTTATCCCCGGCTACCGCCCCATGATCCATCCCGGCAGCGCCAGGTAGGCGAGGCCGGCCAGGACGATACAGGTCGTCCAGAACCAGCGCAGAACCTTGCCTTCGGACCAGCCCAGGAGCTCAAAGTGATGATGGATCGGTGCCATCTTAAAGATACGCTTCCCGGTCAACTGGAATGACGCAACCTGCAGAATCACGGACAAGGTTTCTGCGACGAAGAGCCCGCCGACGATGACGAGCAGGAACTCCGTCTTGGTGAGCACCGCGAGAGCCGCCAGGGCGCCGCCCAGGGCGAAGGAGCCCACGTCGCCCATGAAGACCCGGGCGGGGTGAGCGTTGTACTTCAAGAAACCGATGCAGCCGCCGACCAGGCTGATGCCCAGCGTGGCCATGTCCCACTGGCCTTTCACGGCCGAAACGGCGATGGCATAGAACGCAAAAACGATGATCGAGCAGCCGGCCAGCAGGCCGTCCAGACCGTCGGTGAAGTTGACGGCGTTGGCCGTGCCCCAGACGATGATCAGGATCAGGCCATAGTAGAGCGGCTTGCCGAGGTTTACCGCCATGTTGATGTAAGGAATCCAGACTTCGGTGCCAAGGCCCAGCACTTCGACGGCGCCATAGCCCAAAATCGCTGCCAGCGCAACCTGGGCCAGCAGCTTGTCACGGGCGCGTAAGCCCAGCGACCGCTTCAGCACGACCTTGATGTAGTCGTCTGCAAAGCCGACGGCGCCGTGCCCCAGCGTGAGGGCCAGGGCGATCAGCATGCGGATGGTGGCCTCGCCCTCGCGGGGCGCGAAAAGCAGCGTGGCCAGGGCCGCCGGAACGACGAAGATGATGCCGCCCATGGTAGGGGTGCCCGCTTTGGCCTGGTGCGCCGCGTGCATTTCTGCCCGAATCGTCTGCCCGGCCTTGAGGCGCCGCAGCAAGGGCAGCACCAGGGGCCCCATGGCCAGGGCGGCCAGGGTGGCAAAGCCGAATGCCAAGACCAGGCGCATTGTCGGAGTGAAGAACATATACGTACAAGTCCTTTCCGCCAGGAAATCGTGGGGAGGTCGCCACAGCTTGGAGAATTAGCTTCAATCATGCCCCGCCGGCGCTCGATTGGCTACGGCATGCCGGTTGGGGGCCGTATACCTAAGCGGTGAGGTGCTTCTCCAGGGCAGAGACGACCTCCTCCATTTGCATGCCGCGCGAACCCTTGACCAGCACCGTGTCGCCGGCCCGGATCAACTGGGTCAATAACGCTATGGCCCCGGTCTTCGCGTCAAAGTGGCGGGCGTGAGCCCCCGCCGCCTCAGCGATGTGTTTTGCCAGGTCGCCGACGGTCACCACCATGTCTGCAAGCCGTCCCGCCTCGGCGCCCACCTGCAAGTGACCTTCGACCGCAGCGGCGCCCAGTTCGAACATATCGGCCAGCACTGCGACGGCACGGCCCTCCGGTCCGGCCAACTCCCGCATGACGCCGAGGGCCGCGATTACGGAAGCAGGTGCGGCATTATACGTGTCATCCAGCAGGCGGACGCCGCCGGCGTTGACGATGCGCATCCGGCTCCCGCTGGGCGCATACCCGGCGAGCCCCGCCGCCACTTCCGCCAGCGTCATGCCCAGCTCCAGCCCTACGGCGGCAGCAGCGCAGGCGTTCAGCACATTGTGTTTGCCCGGCGCGGGCAGGACTGCTTCCGTCTCCCCCGCCGAGGTGACCAGCGTGAAGCGCTGACCCGTCTCACCCTCCCGGCGGATCTCCCGAGCCGAGACCCACCGCTCGCCCCGCCCGGCTGCATCGAAGCCGTAGAACCAAACCTTGCAGGAACCGGTCCCGGCCATGGCAGCTACCAGCGGGTCGTCGGCGTTCAGCACCGCCGCGCCGTCGGCAGGCAGGCCGCGCACCAGCTCGCCCTTGGCTCGGGCGATATTCTCCTGCGTGCCCAGCAGTTCCAGGTGAGTGACACCCACGTTCGTGACCACCCCCACGGAGGGGCAGGCGATGGAGACCAGATATTCAATTTCGCCGAGGGCGCGCATGCCCATCTCCAAGACGGCGACATCCGGTCCCTGGTCCAGATCCATGAGCGTGATGGGCAGCCCGACTTCGGAGTTGAAGTTGCCCTTGGACCGGAAGACCCGGAACCGCTGCTCCAGGACGGCGCCCACCATCTCCTTGGTGGTCGTCTTCCCCACGGAGCCCGTCACGCCCACCACCTTGACGCCGTACCGTTCCCGGTGATACCGGCCCAACTGGCCCAGCGCCAGCAGCGGGTCAGGGACTTCGACCAGGGCGGTGCCCCGGGCCGCGACCGAACGGCCGACCAGAATGCAGGTCGCCCCGGCTTCCGCCGCCCGGGCGGCGTAGTCATGCCCGTCGACACGTTCGCCGGGCATGGCGACGAAGCAGTCTCCGGGCCGGACTTTTCTGGAATCGTATGCAAAACCGTAGACCGGGGCCGCCGGGCTCCCCTGCAGGAGCCGGCCCCCGGTCACCGCCATGATTTCCGCGACTGTGAAAAGCTGCTTCACCTCAGGCCCCTTCCTTTCGGCCCATCCGCGCCTCGATGCACCTGCGGGCTACCACCCGGTCGTCGAAGTCGATGGTTCTGTCCCTGAAGATCTGATAGGTCTCGTGCCCTTTGCCTGCAATGATGATCACGTCGTCGGCTGCGGCGATCGAAATCGCCCGTGCGATGGCGCTGGCCCGGTCCACCACGATTTCGTAGAACTGGCCCGGCGGCTTGACTTCGTTGACGCCTTTCTCGATATCCCGCACGATCGCTTCCGGGTCTTCACTGCGGGGGTTATCCGACGTAATGATCACGTACTCCGACCGTTCGGCCGCGATCCGGCCCATTTGGGGACGCTTGGTGCGGTCGCGGTCGCCGCCGCAGCCGAAGACGGCGATCACCCGGCCGCGGGCGAAGTCCTGCGCCGTGCGCAGCACATTCTCCAGTCCGTCCGGCGAATGTGCATAGTCAACGAACACGCCGAACGGCTGCCCGGCGTCTACGGCCTCCATGCGGCCGGAGACGCCCACGGCGGCCTCCAGCGCCCGCCTGATAACCGGCAGGCCGACGCCTTCGGCCATGCAGGCCGCGGCCGCGGCCATCGCGTTATAAACATTGAACCGGCCCGCCAGGCGGAGGGTCAGATCCATGTCGCCCAGGGGCGTGTGCATCAGCACCGAACTGCCCCGGGAGCCGCTGTCAATGCGGGAGGCCCGCACATCGGCCCGGGGGTCCAGGCCATACTCGGTAACCGGCACGGTACACGCATCGCGGAAGAAGCCTGCGGCGGCATCATCCATATTGAGGACGGCCGCCTTGTTCGGCTTGACGCCGGCTTCGCCGAGCATGTGGAACAGCCGCATCTTCGCTTCCCGGTAGTTCTCCAGGGTGCCGTGGTAGTTCAGGTGGTCCTGCGTCAGGTTGGTAAAGACCCCAATGTCGAACTCTACATCATCGACACGATGCATGTCGAGCCCCTCGGAGGAGACTTCCATCACCACATGGGTGCAGCCCGCCTCGACCATCCGGCGCATCAGTTCCTGGAGGTCGGAAGCCTGGGGCGTTGTAAGGCTGGCGGGGAGCTCCTGCTGCCCGATGAAGTTATGTACAGTGCCGATGAGCCCCACCTTGTGGCCGGCCTCCATGAGAATGGCCCGAATCAGGTGGGTGGTCGTCGTCTTTCCGTTGGTGCCGGTCACGCCGATCACCTGCAGCTTGCGGGACGGCCACCGGTTCAGCCGTGCCGAAATGGCGGCGAGGGCCTTCCGGCTTGACCCGACCTGCAGCACCGGCACGCCCTCCGGCACTTCCATCTCCTGCTCGACCACCACGGCGGAAGCGCCGCGGCGGACCGCGTCGGCTACGAACGCGTGCCCGTCGGCCTTGAAGCCCGGCACTGCCACAAACAGGGCGCCCGGCTGGGCCTGCCGTGAGTCATAGACCACCCGGTTCACTTCCGTCTCCGGGTCGCCCTGCACCAGCCTGCCGAGCCCGAGACACTCACTGAGTCGCATTGAGATACCTCCGAACAGGACCTCTTTCCACCGTCTTGATCCGTTTTCCAATGTCCCCATCCGCCCACGTAGCACGGCCGCGACGACACCCCCAGCCAAGACGGGCCGATGCCCTCACTTCCATTGTTTCCACAAGATATACGGGAAATACCTGCCAGGAGTTCTAAATAATCGTAACGTTCGCCGTCCGCAAAAGGATATGCTCAACCTTCTGAACTCCTGAGGATCACGGCTTCTTTGGCTTTGGCTGCAGGGTCACACGGACAGGCGTGCCCTTTCGCACCTCAGCGCCGGGTGGCGCCTCCTGATTCACGACGACGCCTTCACCCGCGGCGTCCATGAAAATGCCCCGCTGGGCCAGCAACTGAGCCGCCTCCTGGAGCGTCCGGCCCGTCAGGTCGGGTACGTGCACTTTTTCGCTGCCCGGTTCGGGCAGGTCCGTGTTGCCGGCCATCTGGCCGCCCTTGTAGGCTGTGGAGCCAGCCGCCGGGAACTGGTCGGTCACAAAGGCGCCGGAGCCGTCAAGGAAGAGCTCAAACCCGGCAGCTTTCGCCACCCTGATTGCTTCCGCCGGAGGAAGATTCACCACCGAGGGGACGATTGCCTGCTCCCGGGGGCGCGGCGGCTGGGGATCCCACGGGTTGGCGGGCTTGGGCGCCGGCGCCGTCGAAACGGGTGCCTTCAGGTACGCCAGGATCTCCGCCATCGCTTCCCCGAAGATCGGGGCGGCAATCTGGCCGCCGTAGTAGGCGCCCTGGGGCTCATCGACCGAAATCAGCACCACGACTTCCGGGTTCGGGTACGGGGCAAACCCGACGAACGAAGCGATATACTTGCCCTTCGCGATCTTGCCGTCGATCACTTTCGTGGCCGTGCCTGTCTTGCCGCCGACCTGGTAGCCCGCCACGCGGGCGTTCTTGCCGGTGCCGGTCTCGACTACGCCGACCATCAGTTCCTGGACATAGCGGGCCACTTCGGGCGAAATCGCCTGGTTGACCATCTTGGGCTCGATGCGCTCAACCACGCGCCCGTTGGCATCCAGGAACGCCTTGCCCAGGTGCGGCCACATCAGTCTGCCGTCGTTGGCAATCGCCCCGATGGCCGTCAGCATCTGAATGGGCGAGACGGTCAGCGTCTGGCCGAAGCCCTGGGTCGCCAGGTCCACGTCGCTGGCCCGGTTTTTGGGAATCCAGGTGCCCACGGCCTCGCCGGGCAGGTCGATGCCGGTCTTCCGATTGAGCCCGAACAGTTCATGGTACTTGTAGAAGTTATCCCGGCCCAGCCACATGCCCAGGGTGCCAAAGCCCACGTTGGACGACTTGGCCATCACTTCCCGGATGGTGACGGTCCCCAGCCCCTTGTGGTCCCAGTTGCAGATCGACCAGCCATTGACCTGCATGCACCCCGGATCGTTGATTGGCGTTTCCTTGTTGATCACACCAGACTGCAGGGCCGCAGAAGCGGTGACGGGTTTGAAAATCGAGCCCGGCGGCAGCGTATCGGCCACGGTGAAGATACGGCGGAGCTTCATGTCCGAGTTGCCGCCCAGCAGGGGGTCGTACGTGGGCTGCTGCGCGAGGGCGAGGATCTCCCCCGTCTTCACCTGCATGACGATCATGGCGGCACGCTGGGAGTGGGTTTCCAGCATCGCCCGCTCCACGTTCTTCTCCGCCAGCCGCTGCATTCCCATGTCGAGGGTGGTCTGCAGCGTCATGCCGGGCTTGCCGGCCATGACCCGGCATTCGCCGCCGTCCATGGGCAGACCGCGAGCAGTGTATTCGCACTGAATGGCGCCGTTCTCGCCTTTCAGCTTGCTGTTGTACCAGAGTTCCAGCCCTTCAATGCCCTGATGGTCGAGGTTCGCGATGCCCAGGGCGTGAACGGCCAGTTCGCCTTCCGGGTACTCCCTGCATTTTTCCGGGGCGAAGCCGATGCCCTGGATCTTCAGGGCCCGCACCTGGTCAGCCACGGCGGGTTTTACCTTACGCTTGAGCCACTCGAAGTAGCTGGGCCGGTTCATGCGCGTCTCCAAATCTTCCGGCTTCATGCCCAGAATCGGAGCGAGCGCCTGCGCCGCCGCGGGTTTGTTTTTCAGCACGATGGGCTGGGCGTAAATCGACTCGCAGACCACGTTGGTCAGCAGCGGCTGCCCGTTCCGGTCGAGTATCTCCCCCCGGTCAGCCTGAATCGGTGTTTTCCGCATGCGATAAAGAAAGCCTTTTGTCCCCAGCTCCTCGCCCTGGACAAACTGCAGGTAGCTCATGCGGCCCACCAGGCTGAGAAAGACCAGCCCGAAGATCCCCATGAGCGCAATGATCCGTCGCCTGCTGTGAATTCCGGCAACCATGGCTTCGCCCTCCTGACCCTTCGGTAGCCGCCCGTCCACTCGCGGCACGCAGCCATTTGTATGCAGCAAAGCGAGCGAAAAGACGGGCTGCCCCCGGCGAAAGGAGGCCGGCTCGCGCAAAGCAGAAGGTAATGACGATAGACTAGTCGAATTACTCTGCCGTTCGAGTATCAACGTGAATCGCACTGGCCGTTACGAAGGAGGAACAAGCGTATGAGCAAACAAACCTTGACCTCAAAGAGCGACAGCCACAAAGAGGCCGTGCCGGCGGCGCCGAAACCCCAGTTCGCCGCCCCCGCCACCAAATGGCTAGGCGTCAAGCAGAACGCGAAGAAGGCGGCTCCGCAGCCCATTCGGCAGAAGAAGCCATAAGGCGGCGGAAACATAACCGAGGGGGGCAGCGCTGCCCCCCTCGGTTTTCATGTACATTCGTGTACGTGCTAATTGCCCCTAGGGGCGGCGGCTGCCCTGGCCTCGGTGAAGCGGGCGAAGAACCCCCGCACCGTGCCGTACAGACCGCCCTTGCCGGGCGCCGGCTCGGCGGCCACGGCCACGGGCGACTGCTCCGGCAGGGGAGCGGCCGCGTTCGGGTCAGCTACCGCTGTCTTAACGGCGACCGGCCGCGTCATGTTGTGAGCCTTGGCCCATTTCTCCACCTCTTCGATGGGGATGTTTACCCGGCTGGACTTCTCCATGATCTGCTGGTCCAGGAGGGCCAGCGCCTCCTGCCTGCCCGTCAGCGCATGGGTTTCCGACAGCACCAGCGTGTTGCGGTGCACCACGAAGAGCGACAGCGCCAGCACGGCCAGCCACCCCAGGCTGCCCAGCACCAGCCCGGCCACGCTTCGCTTCGCCCGGCGGACGGCAGGCCTGGGTGCCGTGCGCGGCTCGCGCTCGACGGGCGGGAGTGCCCGGGCAGCGTTACCTTCCATATGCCGGTCTAGCGTCGAGAGTTGCCGCGCCAGAGACATTATGTGTCCCCCCCAGGAAGATTTTAGTACAACTATCTATCGTTTTGCAACTACGCGCAGCTTGGCGCTGCGAGATCTTGGGTTGCTTTCCAGTTCCGTCTCATCCGCCGTCACCGGCTTGCGGGTGACATGCACCGCCACCGGCTGCTTGCCGCACGCGCAGACCGGCAGTCCGGGCGGACAGGTGCACGGGTTGACCCAGCGATTGAACGTCTGCTTGACGATTCTATCCTCCAGCGAATGAAAGGTGATGACCGCCAGCCGCCCGCCGGGCTTCAGGACCTGCACGGCCCCTTCCAGCCCCCGCTCCAGCACCCCGAGTTCATCGTTCACGGCGATGCGGACCGCCTGAAACGTCCGGCGGGCGGGGTGTCCCCCTTCCCGGCGGGCGCCGGCGGGAATCGCCTTCTTAATCACATCGACCAGGTCGCTCGTGGTCTTGAGTGGCCGGTGCTTGACGACGAACTGTGCGATGCGCTTGGACCACTTCTCCTCGCCGTACTCCCAGAGAATCCGCGCGATTTCCGCTTCCGGCCATTCGTTAAGCACGGTGGCGGCCGACGTCGGGTTCTCCCGGTCCATCCGCATGTCCAGCGGCGCATCCTGGTGGAAGCTAAATCCCCGCTCCCCCTCATCCAGCTGGTGGGAGGAGACGCCGATATCCATCAGCACGCCGCTGACCGGGCCGGCGCCCAGCCGCTCGATCACCGCGGCGATGTGCTCGAAGTTAGTCTTGACGAGAATGACCCGTTCTCCAAAAGTCGCCAGGCGCTCGCCGCCGGCCTTCAGGGCGTTTTCGTCCTGGTCGAGGGCGACCAGGCGGCCCGCAGGCCCCAGCCGGCTCGCAATCTCGAAGGAGTGGCCGCCGCCGCCGAGCGTGCAGTCGACGTACGTGCCAGTTGCGTGGATGTCGAGCCCCTCCAGGGTTTCGCGCAGCAGTACCGGTACGTGGTGAAAGTCCAAACAGCCTCGCCTCGCTTAGATGTCGAGCAACTTCTCCGCAGTGTCGGCGAACGATTCCTCCGCCTTCTTGCAGTACTCTGCCCACCTGTCCTTCGCCCAAATCTCCACCCGGCTGGAGACGCCCACGACCACGGCTTCCTTTTCGATGGCGGCGTACTCCCGGAGGTTGGCTGGCAGGTTGATGCGGCCCTGCGGATCAAGTTCGCACTCGGTGGCACCGGAGAACAGGAGGCGGTTGAACTGGCGGGCGGCGCCGCTGGCGAGCGGGAGCTGCTTCAGCTTGTCGCCAAATAGCGCCCATTCTTTCTCGGAAAAAACGAAGAGGCAGTTCTCCAACCCTCTGGTGGCAATAAAGCGCTCACCCAGGCCATCGCGGAACTTGGCCGGGATGATGAGGCGCCCCTTTGCGTCGACGGTGTGCTGGAACTCCCCCATGAACATGGCTGTTTTCCCCGCTTCGGGCGGCCGCTTGCGAGGGTGGCCGGTGACCCACAATGGGCCAGATCACCACATCGCGCCACTTCTCACCACCTACTTTACCACGTCCCCACCGTCATCGCAAGGTTTCGCTATGGGACTCTGGTCCTAATTGCAATAGAAAAAAAGCCCCGGAGTGTTCTCTCCGAAGGCTTACCGGCGATATCAGAGTTAAATGTCGATTTCCGCGATGCCATCGATCACATCGCGCACGCTGCCGGCCAGTTCGCCGAGGATTCGCTTGAAGCGGCCCATCATCGTCCGGCCCGGTTGGGCGAGAATGCGGGCAACGGCGTCGCGGTGGGTAATGTTCTCAGGCCCCTTCGCCGCCCGGAGCATGCCGACATAGTGGTGCAGGAAGTAAAAGACCAGGTCGTCCTCCGTGCGCCCTTCAAAGCGCTCCGCCATCCCTTCGGACCGCACTAGGCGGCGGACGGGCGCATCGATCTCCGCCAGCCAGACCTGCATGGCATGGGGCAGTTCCAGCTCGTAGCCAAGGCGCCGGGATTCATTGGCCCGGAACGTCTCCAAATGGCTCAGCAGGCGCCTGTAGGAGTCCGGATTCGAGAACTTGATCGACGAGCATTTGGTGGCGAACTCAAAGGAGGAGCGTTCACGCCAATAGACGGCGTCTTCCACATCGTCGCTGGACGGGAAGTACTCCTGGACCATGGCGTCCAGGTAGGCAACGCCCAGCGCCTTGGCGGCAGAGACCCGGTGGTTGCCGTCGGCGACGTAGTAGTGCTCGCCGACCTTGTACGCATGAATGGGCGGGAAGCTGTACCCTTCCTGCATCTTCTTGAGGATGTTGGCGTAGCGCTGCTGGGTCGCCTTGTTGATGAGGCGGAACTTCGCGTCAAAGTCGCGCCAGCGCCCCACGCTGCCGATGATCTTGTCGACCTCGATCGGCATCACCCCGAGGTCACGGGCCTCGCACAGGTTGAGCCGGGCGCACTCCTCATCAAATGAAGAGACGGTGCGGACGGGAAAGAACCACGGCATCGGTCAGACTTCCAGGATATGGTAACGGAAGGCGTTCACCAGTGTAGTGGGCCCCACCTGGGTGACCCGTTCCTGAAAGCATGCGTAGTTCAAATGCTGGTGCCCGTGGACAAAGTAGCGGGGCCGGTATCTCTCCATGAGCCAGCGGAAGGCCTCCAGCCCCTGGTGGGCGAGGTCGCAGCCTTCGTGGTAGCCCTTGGGCGGGGCGTGCGTGACCAGAATGTCGATGCCGCCCTTCAGCCAGATGCGGGGGAGGGTTCGGCGCACCTTCCACCACATCTCCCGTTCCGTGTACTGAACCACCGGGTGGTTGGTGTACAGTCGGCACCCCTCAAAGCCCACCAGCCGCAAGCCCCGGTAAGTCACCACCTTGCCGTCGATGTTCGTCCACCCCTGCGGGCACGCCCCGGGGTCGTGATTGCCACGCACGTAGTAGGCGGGCACATTGAATGAGGAGGCGAGAAAGTCCAGATATTGATCCGTCAGGTCACCGCATGAGATCAGCGCGTCAATGCCCTGAAAGCGGCTGAGATCGAGGTGGTCGTAGAGCGCCGGGTGAATCTCGTCCGACACGGCCAGAATACGCACTCTACCCCACCTTCCGCTTTCACTTCAGTGCCCTCATTATAGCACCACGAAATGTACCAGATTGCAGGAGAATCGGAATCCCGTCACGAATCCGGTTCCGAAAACGTTTTCGGAGATAGTCAAACAGGAGATGGTTCCTGTGCGCTTCGCACGCCCCCTCACGGCCGGGATGCTGACCCTCAGCCTGGTGCTGGCCGGCTGCAGCTCGACCGGCGCCCCGAAAGCCGCCGCGCCTTCCGCACCGGCCCGGTACGGTGATCCGACTCTGTCCGTGGCAGAGCGGGTGGCTGACCTGATGAGCCGCCTGACCCTGGATCAGAAAATCGGCCAGATGACGCAGGTTGACTGGGTCTTTCTCAAATCCAGATCGGACCTGGCCAAGTATGCCATCGGTTCCGTCTTCTCGGGCGGCGATTCGGCCCCGAGGCCCAACACGCCGGCGCAGTGGGCCGACCTACATGACGAACTGCAGGGCATCGCCCTCTCGGCGGACCCCGGCATCCCCCTGCTGATCGGGCTGGACGCGGTGCACGGCAACAGCAAGGTCGTGGGCGCCACCATCTTCCCGCATAATGTCGGGCTGGGAGCGACCCGCAATCCCGCCCTGGTGCGAAAAACCGGCGAGATCACGGCCGCGGAGATGGTCGCCGTCGGCGCAAAATGGAACTTCGCCCCCACCTTGGCTGTTGTCCTTGATGAGCGCTGGGGCCGCACATACGAAGGGTTTGGCGAAGAGACGGGCCTTGTCGCGTCCATGACCGAAATCGTTTCCGGACTTCAGGGCAAGCAGCTGAGCGATCCCAACTCGGTGCTGGCCACGGCTAAGCACTACATTGGCGATGGTGCGACGCAGGGCGGGAAGGATCAGGGGGACACGAAGGTGAGCCTGGCGGAGATCCGCTCGCTGCTCCTCCCCCCGTACGTCAGCGCCCTGGAAAAAGGCGCCGCATCGGTCATGGTCTCCTTCAGCAGCGTGGACGGCGTGAAAATGCACGGCCACAAGCCGTTGATCACCGATTTACTCAAGGGTGAACTGCAATTTGGCGGTCTGGTGGTCTCTGATTACGCCGCCGTCGACCAGATCTCCAAGGACTATGCAGTTGCCGTCCGCACGGCGATTAACGCCGGTGTCGATATGGTGATGGTGCCGCAGCACTATGAGCGCTTCATCAGCACCCTGAAGAAGGAAGTGCAGCAGGGCCGGGTCGCGCGGGAGCGCATTGACGATGCCGTCCGGCGCATCCTGACCGTCAAGTTCAGCATGGGGCTGTTTGAACGCTGGGAAGCCGACCGGACCCTACTGGCACAGGTCGGTTCGGCGGAGCACCGGGCGGTGGCGCGTGATGCCGTCCGGCAGTCTGTGGTGCTGCTGAAAAACGAAGGCAAGGTCCTGCCGCTCCGGAAGGATGTTGCCAAGCTGTACGTCGCGGGCAAAAACGCCGACGACATCGGCAATCAGTGCGGCGGCTGGACGATCACCTGGCAGGGCAAGTCCGGCAATATCACCCCCGGGACGACGATTCTGCAGGGGATCAAGCAGGCCGTATCCCCCTCTACCACTGTCGCGTTCGATCCCGCCGCCAGGACGATCGATCGGAGCTACAGTGCAGCCGTGGTGGTCGTCGGCGAGCAACCGTACGCCGAGTACAAGGGCGATCGCGAAAGCGGCATAGGGCTTTCGGAGGAGGATCTTGCTACGCTGCGGCGGGTCAAGGCCGCAGGGGTGCCCACCGTGGTGGTGCTCGTCTCGGGCCGGCCCCTGGTGGTCACGGATCAGCTCCCCGACTGGCAGGGGTTCCTGGCCGCCTGGCTCCCCGGCACCGAGGGCGCCGGCGTGGCCGATGTGCTCTTCGGGGCCTACAAACCCACGGGCAAGCTGCCCTACACGTGGCCGCGGTCTGAGCAGCAGATCCCTGTCAACGTAGGGGATCCTGGGTATGATCCGCTGTTTGCATTTGGGTTTGGATTATCGTATTAGGCCTTTTCGGAACTAGGGAGGACGCGGAGAACACGGAAGGGGGACAGACGCGGGAGTGAAACCAATTTTTGCTCTTCAAAAAACAGGGCCAGGCATCCGCTGCCTGGCCCGCCTACGTTCCACCGCTTATTTCGTGGTCTTGTTGTAGTTCTCAATCGCCTTGGTGATGTCAGCCGCGGCGGACTTCAAGGCATCTGCACTGGTCGCCTTGCCGAGGATCACGTTCTCCATGGCCCCCTCCACGACCTGGCGGGCCTGCGGGAAGACGCCGATCACGGCGCCCTGGGTCGCCGGGTTGATCTTGGAGGCTCGCAGTTGATCAATGGCCGTCTTGAACTGCGGCAGCTTCGCGTGATAATCCTTCACGATCTGCTGCTCGTGGGCATCCTGCCGAATGGGGAAGTAGCCGGTCAATGTATGCCACTTGGCCTGGGTTTCGGGGCTGGCCAGCCACTTCACGAACTCCCACGCCGCCCACTGTTCCTTCTCCGGCTTCAGGTTGGTAATCCAGAGCGAAGCGCCGCCGATGATGACGCCGCCCTGCGCGTTGGCAGGCCTGGGCAGGAAGGCGGTGCCGACCTCGAACTTGTTGCCGGCGCCGGCCAGCATGGTGCTGACTACGGCTGTGGAGTCGAACGTCATGGCGATCCGTCCGGCCTGGAACGCCGCCTGCGTCTCGGACGTCTTGCGGCCCAGATTGACGGCGGACTTATCGTCGATCATCGACTTGAGCCAGTTCAGGATCGTCTGGCCTTCCTTCGAATCGATGATCGCTTTCGTCGCCTTCGCCTTGCGGCCGTTGTCGTTGTCGACATAATGGGCGGCCTGCACGGCCAGGAGCTGCTCGAAGAACCAGCCGTACCAGGCGATGCCCGCACCGTAGCGGGTGTCGCTGCCTGTGGTCTTGGTCAGCTTCTTGGCATACTCATGGAACTCCTCAAACGTCTTGGGCGGCTCCTCCGGGTCGAGGCCGGCCTCCTTGAAGGCAGTCTTGTTGTAGTACATGATCGGCGTAGACGTGTTGAACGGCATCGAGTTCAGCTTGCCGTCGAACGTATAGTAGGCCAGGATGTTCTGCTCAAAGTTCTTGGTGTTGAAGTTGTCGGCGTCAATGAAGTTCTGCATGGGGGTAATCAATTCGGAGTCGATCATGAACCGGCTGCCGATTTCGTACACCTGAATCATCGTCGGGCCGTTGGGACCTGACGCTTTCATTTTCTGCAGGGACTCGTCGTACGTGCCCTGATAGACTGCCTCCACCTGGACCTTGTCCTGAGACTTGTTGTATTGGTCGACCAGCGCCTGGACCGATTCGCCCAGCTTGCCACCCATGGCGTGCCAGAAGGTGACCTTTACTTTTTCACCGGCCTGCAGCTCGAACTTCTTTGCGGGTGTAGCCTTGGTGCCGCCACAGCCGGCCAGCAGGGACAGGATCAGGGCAAGAGCGAGCACAAAAGCTGCGGGACCTCTGCGCAGACGCATAACGAATCCCCCTCCATGTGTGAGTCCGATCGATCCTGGTCACTACTATCCCTTCACGGCGCCTGCCATCAGGCCCCGCACAAGGTAACGCTGGCCCCACAGGAGCATCAGGCCTGCGGGGATCAGGAAGAGCACCACGCCCGCCATGATCAGGTGGTACTGGCGGCCTTCCTCGTTCATCAGGAACCGGATGCCGATCTGAACAGTCCGCATGGTCTTGGTGTCGGTCACCAGCAGCGGCCAGAGATACTGGTTCCACGTCGAAAGGAATGTGTAGGCGCCCAGGGTGATCAGCCCCGGCCGGCTGAGCGGCAGGACGATCGACCAGAGAAAACGGAAGCGGCCGCAACCGTCAATGCGGGCAGCATCTTCCAGATCTTTGGGCAAGGTAAGGTAGAACTGGCGGAGCAGGAACGTGCCGAAGGCGGTGGCGAGGAACGGGAGCATCAGGCCCGGGTAGGTGCTTGTCAGTTTCAGGTTGCGGATCGTCAGGAAGTTGGGGATCATCGTCACTTCCCAGGGCACCATCATCGTCGACATGAAAAGGGCGAAGATGATTCCCTTAGCCCGGAATTTCAGGAAAGCGAAGGCATAGGCGGAAAGCGACGCGGTGATCATCTGCCCTACTGTGACACCGGTGGCCACGATCAGGCTGTTAGCCAGGTAGCGGAGCACCGGAATGCTCCTGGTCACTTCCACGAAGTTCAGCCACTGTGGATCACTGGGCCACAGCGGCGGCGGAAAAGCGTTCACTTCCCCGGGGCGCATGAGGCTCACGTTGAGCGCCCAGTACAGGGGGAAGAGCATGATGCCCGCCGCGAGGGTCAGGGCGAGATAGGTCAGGAGCTTTGAGGCCTGCACTCTGATGTTCATTGATAGTGCACCCGCCTCTCGCCCAGCTTGAACTGGAAGTAGGTCAGGACGAGAATGACCACGAAGAGCAGCAAGGCCTGGCTGCTCGCGGCGCCGAACTCAAACTTCTGGAACGCTTCCTGATAGACTTGAAAGACGACCACGTTGGTCGCCTCGGCGGGTCCCCCGCCGGTCATGATGTCGATCTCGCCGAAGACCTGGAACGCATGGATCACACCCACAACGGCCGCAAAGAAAATCGTGGGCGAGAGCATGGGCAGGGTGATATGCCTGGTCTTGGCCCAGGGGCCGGCCCCGTCGACCAGGGCCGCCTCGTAGAGCTCCTGGGGCACGTTCTGCAGACCGCTGAGCATCAGGACAAAGTTGAACCCGAGGCGCATCCAGATGGTCACGGCGCCAACGGCCCACAGGGCGACACCGGGGTCAGTCAGCCAGCTGACCTTCGGCAGCCCAATAGAGGACAGAAAGTAGTTGAGAACGCCCGAAATCGGGTTATACATCATCAGGAAGACGGTGGCGCCCGTCGCTACGGAGATGCAGAGCGGCGAGGAGAAAATCAGTTGGAACAGCTTGATCCCGCGCAAGGGCCGGTTGGCCAGCAGCGCCAGACAGAGGCCCAGCAGTATGCCCACGGGCACGGTGTAGAAGACGTACATGACCGAGACGCCCAAGCTGTGCAGAAATTGCCCGCTGGTCAGGGCGCCCACGAAGTGCTCCAAGCCCACGAAGACCTTGGGATTGCCCAGCGGATTGGTCAGGAAGACGCTCAGATAGAGCGAGCGGACCGTCGGGTAGAAGACAAACACCGTGAGTATGATCAGGCTGGGGCTCAGGTATAGCAGCGGCTCGGCCCAGCCCGACCAACGGGACAGCCGCGGTGCTGTGGCCCTGGGAGCGGTGGCGGGTTTAACTGTGACCACGGGCGACGTAACCCCCTCTGCAAATGGGCCTTCCGGGGTACCATGGCCCTTCTGCGCCCCTAACAATTCGGCAGTCGGAATAGAACATCCTTTTATGCACACGTGAGTTATATGACGATCGCGAATGTTGTTAGAATAACGATAGGACTTCCGGTAAACAGAGAAAGGAGCCGTCCTGCCACGGCTCCCCAAGGTTGTTACTGCGGTGTGCGCCTATGTAAATGAAGGCTGCTAGTGTGAGGTAATGGATGCATTTTGCCACGGAGGGCGCGGAAGGCGCGGAGGACACGGAGTGGGACAGTAAAATGGCGATGGCGCTGATTGCGCAGATTCTAAGTTCACGCCATCTGCGGAATCCGCGACCACACCACATTCCCACTTCCACTGCCGCGATTTCCGTGTCCCCTTCCGCGTCTTCCGCGGTAAGAATCCCGTTCCCACATTCAAGGCCCGCACTGTCTCAGAAACTGAAGGAGCCGTCTTCCGACGGCTCCCCTTCGCGTTTAGATTCCCACCCTGCCACGGGTGGCCCACTTCATCAGTCCGTTGCCCACGAGCACGAGCGTCAGGATCAGCACCGAAAGCACCGCTGCCGACTGCGGGTCAGCGTAGGACTGCAAGTCGTACAGGAAGACGCCGGAAGGTCTGGTGCGCGTGGAGAAGAGCAGCACCGACATGGTCAATTCGTAGAACGAAGGCATGAAGACGAGGAACCAGCCTCCGATCAGCGACGGGGCGACCAGCGGGATTGTGATGTCCTTGAAAACCCGGAGCCAGCCCGCGCCGCTGGAGAGGGCCGCCTCCTCAAGGGACGGATGCATCTGCTCGAGGGCGGCGCCCGATGTCCGGACGGCAAACGACAGATGATGGACGAAGTAAGCGACGATGAGAATCCAGATGGTTCCGTACAGATTGAGGCCATATCCGCCCGAGAAAGCAATAATCAGGCCCAGTGCCACGACGATGCCCGGAGTGGCGTTGGTGAAAGTCGCCAGGAAATCGGGAACAGCACGGAAGCGAATCCGGGTCTTGACCTTGAGGTAGGCGATCAGCAAGCCGACCAGCGTAGCGACCGTAGCCGTGCTTACCGCTGTGATCAGCGACACCTTCAGCGTCTTCCAGGTCTCCCGGTCTTCCAGCACCGTTTTCCAGGTGTCAAGGCTCCAGTTGGAGCCGCCAATCGGCTGGCCCATCGACTTGATGAAGCTGGTCATGACCAGCGCCCCGATGGGCAGAACGGCAAAGACGAAGCAGACGGCCCCGAAGAGGATGGCCAGCGGCCAGCGCCACTTGCCCAGTTCCACCGTCGACGGGCGGGTCGACTTGCCCCCCACCGTGAAGTATTCACGCCGGGAGACATACCAGTTGGAGAACCAGAGCACGGTCATGGCCATCGCCAGCAGCACGGTCGCCAGGGCGGTCGATTCACGCAGGGCCTCGGGCGTCCCGATGTATACGTAGTTGATGATCTGGGTGGTCACGACGTGCAGTTGTGCAGGCCCGCCAATAATGGCCGGCACGCCGAAAGCAGAGGCCACGGCCACGAAGACCAGCAGGGCGCCCGCCACCAGGGCCGGCGTCATCAAGGGAATCGTCACGTCGCGCAGCACACGCCACGTGCCCGCCCCGGAGATGCGGGCGGCCTCTTCGAGGCTCGGGTCCATCTTCTCCAGGGCCCGGCTTACGGCCAGGAATGAGAACGGGAAGTAGAACAGCACGAAGACCCAAACCAGGCCGCCCATGGAGTAGATGTTGAATGGCGCTTGCTCCGTGCCGAAGAGGCTCTGGAAGATCCGATTCAAGTAGCCGATGCGCGGGTTGGCCAGGTACGTCCAGGCGATGGCCCCGACGAACGGCGGAATCATGTAAGGGGTGACAATCAGCGTGCGGAACAGTCCCTTGAGCGGCAGGTCAGACCGTCCCACCAGCCAGGCCAGGGGAAAGCTGATCAGTACGCTGACGATCATCGTCAGACCGGCCACTTTGCAGGTGTCCAGCACCGACCGCATATTGGCTTCATTGCCATAGACCCGGATGAAGTTCTCCAGCGTCACCCGGCCTTCCGCCGTAAAGGACTTGACCACCAGCAGGATGATCGGAAAGGCGCCGAAGAGAAGGAGCAGGGCCACCGCACCGGCGATGGCCAAGCTCTTTGCATCGAAACGCAGCGTCAGACGTCCCATACTACTTCGCACTCATGATCTTAACGAACTGGTCCTTGATTGCACCCTGGTTCTTGGCGAGGTCGTTCCAGTCGACCGGCATGGCGGTCTTGCTGAAGTCGGCCAGAGCCTTGGCGCCCTTGGGCGACGCGACGTCGGCCCGCACGGAATGCATCCAGCCCGTGGTGACGGCCTTCTGGCCTTCGACGCTCAGCCACCAGTCGGTCAGCGCCTTGGCGGCGTCGGGATTCTGGGTCGACTTGAAGATGCCGATGGGCGACGGAATGATAATGGTGCCGTCCGCCGGATAGACGAAGTCGACGGGCTCGCCCTTGGACCGGACCTTCAGGATATTCTCTTCGAGGATGACGCCGACCTTGAACTCGCCGGTCACCAGCTTCTGCTCGACGGCGGAGTTGCCGCCGGCGACCACGGCGCCGTTAGCCTTCAGCTGCTGGAAGAACTCCCAGCCGTACTTCTTGGAGAGCGCCCAGGAGGAGACGAGCGCCGTGCCGGACTGGGTCGGGTCGACGAGCGCAATCTGACCCTTCCACTTGGGGTCGGTCAGGTCCTTGAAGGACTTGGGGGCGTCTTCCGGCTTCACGGCCTTGGTGTTGTAGGCAATGATAACGTTGGAGATACGGACGGCGGTGTACATGGCGTCCTTGGTGTCCTTGTCCATGACGACCTTGTCGAACTCCTTGGACTTATAGGGCATCAGCAGGCCCTTGTCTTTCAGGTAGATGTAGTAGGAGGGATCGGCGACCATGAGGACGTCGGCGCCAACCTTGTTGGCTTCGATTTCGCCGGCCAGCTTGGCGACAACCTTTTCGGTGCCGCTCTGGAACCATTCCACGGTCAGGTCGGGGAAGGCCTTCTTGATTTCGGGCTCAACCAGCTTGATGATGTCCGGGTAGATCGACGTGTAGATGACCAGCTTGCCAGTGACCTTGGCGGGAGCCGGTGCCGGCGCCGGTGCCGGAGTGGCAGCAGGAGCCGGTGTCTCCTTGGCGGGGGCCGGGGCCGGAGTCTCCTTGGCACCGCCGCAGCCGCCGAGCAGCAGACCCAGGACCATCAGAACGGAGAGGAGCGAGAAACCCATGCGTTTGCGAGTCATGTGATAACCCCCTGGAAAAAAGTATGGAACGGGCGTTAGGACAGCGGGAAAGCAAAAGCGCGCTTGATATGCAGCACGACGGGATCGCCTTCGCTGAACGGCTCGGTCAGTGCGTCCGCCGTCACCCGCAGACGGGCGCCGGCAACGTCGATGAAGTAATCGGTCCGGTCCCCCAGATAGTAGCGCCGGTCGACGGTGCCGGCCACAGTGCCGGGCTCGCCGGCGCCATCGCGCCGCATGAGGATATGTTCGGGCCGGACGGAGACCAGCAGGCGCGACTCGGTCCCGACAGTCGGCAGGTCCACCTGCAGGGTCAGGGCGTCGGCGGTCCGCACCGTCACCGTGTTTCCTTGCCGGCTGGTGACGGTCGCCTCCAGGAAGTTGACCAGGCCCACAAAATCAGCCACAAACCGGCTGCCCGGCTGGTCGTAAATACGGGTGGGCTCAGCGACTTGCTCCACCGACCCCTTGTTCAGTACGATGATGCGGTCGCTCATGGCCATGGCTTCCGCCTGGTCATGGGTCACGTACACGACCGTGATCCCAAGGCGTTTTTGTATCTCCTTCAGTTCAAAGCGCATCGCCTCGCGCAGCTTCGCGTCCAGATTGGAAAGGGGTTCATCGAGCAGAAGCAGCTTCGGCTCCGCGACCAGGGCGCGCGCGAGGGCCACCCGCTGCTGCTGGCCGCCCGACAGCTGGCTGGGGAAGCGGTGCTCCAGCCCCGTCAGGTGGACCAGTCCCAGGGCGCGGTCCACCCGTTCCTGAAGCTGCTCTTTGGCCGTCTTGCGGACTTTAAGCGGGTAAGCGACATTATCGAAGACGTTCATATGGGGCCAGACGGCATATGACTGAAAGACCATGCCGATGTCCCGCTGCTCCGGCGGGACATGGCGCCCGGGACCGCTCATGAGCGAATCGCCGATGTAGACTTCGCCGCCGGTGGCCTTCTCAAAGCCGGCCAGGATTCGCAGCAGCGTAGTCTTGCCACAGCCGGACGGCCCCAGGAGGGTAAGGAACTCGCCGTCCTGGACTGTGGCGGTGAAGCCGGGAATCACTGTCACATCGCCGAAGCGCTTTGTCACATTGACAAATCGAATCTGTGCCATGGAAAGCCCCCATGTAGTAATGTGTTGGAAATGTGTGCTCAGCTAATATTATGGGTTTCCTAAACATATCCTCCTTACAAAAAGCGGTTTAGCACTTTGGGGCGGGGCGCCCGCTGCAGTTTGAGCAGGTCTCACTAGACCCATTGGGGTCAGTGGACCATGGACCCAACTCTTCCGGGTACGCGACAGGAGCGGGCTCGTTGGCCCGCTCCTTCCCGCGTTTTCAGTTGCGCATCATCATCAAGTTGCCGGACTCATACCGCCGCAATCCGGCCCGGAATAGCAGCACCCCTGATCCCAGGAAGACTGCAGCTCCGGCCAGCAGCTCCAGGAACGGAACCAACTGCACTTCCCTCACCAGTTCCACCGGCAGCGTGGTGATAAATCCGGCCGGGAGGATGGTAATAAGCAGAAACTTGACAGTGTTATCGAAGATCGTGGTCGGATAGGTGGCGAAGTGGATGATCGTGTTCATTACCTGTGCGGAGATCCCTTCCGACTGGCCGAGGAAGAAGGCGAGCGACCCCGTCAGCAAATAGCAGCCCGCCCACACGCATGCGGCCAGCAGGGAGACGACCAGAAAGACCAGCACCTTCATCCAGGTCAGTTTCACCATGATGACCAGGAGAAGTGGACCGAACAAGGCGTCGCCCAGGGCGGTCGGCCGGAACTGGCTGATCAGCAGGTGGAGCAGCACGTCCTTCGGCAGCGTGAGGTAGTAGTCCAGTTGGCCCTGCACCACGAGAGTCGGTATCCGCGCACAGTTGGAGAGAAACGCTGTCACAAGCCCGAGGCTGAACGCAACGGAGCACCACAGCACCAGCACATCTTCCAGCGTCCAACCTTTGAGGATGGGAAACTTCTCGAAATACAGCACCCAGAAGGCGACCCAGAGCGCGTCGTTGATCATCATGCCAAAGACCTGTGAGACGAACGACGTCCGGTACTCCATCGCAATGGCGATGTTGGCCTTCATGTACTCGCCGTATAGGCGTAAGAACTTACCCACCGTTGACATCCACCTTTCGCACGCCCAGCCGGTAAATACCGGCGCAGACCACGCCGAAGACCAGCGCCCATATGAGTTGCGACTGCAGCAGCGCCCTAGCCTCCTGCCAGGAGAACTTGACAAACAGGCGCGCCGGCCCGGCGATCATGTACCGAAAGGGCAGAACCTCCACAATCCGGCGTACTGCGTCCGGGTAGAGTTCCACGGGCAGCAGCATCCCGCCGAGGATCCACTTGACCCGGTCGAAGACGAAGTAAAGCCCGGCGACGTCCTCCATCCAGAACGCGGCCAGCCCGATGGTGGCGTTGTAGCAGAAGTTGACGCCCATGGTGACCAGCCAGACGGTGAAGAAAACAGGAATCCCTTCCCACCGGAAGCCAAAGCCGCCGATCAGCAGGTAGACCGTCAAGCCTGCGGTAAGAGCGGCCGTAGCCAGGCGGATCAGGCCGTCGCCCAGGTACGAGCTGAAGTGAAACAGCAGGTAGCTGTAAGGCTTGTTCAAACGGATGGCCAGATCGCCCGATTTGACGTCCTCCTCGATCAGAGAGTGGATGCGCGGTGCCGAAGTCACAATCAACTCGGTCGCGACCAGATACCAGATCATCTCGTTCAGCGAGTATCCGCCGATCTCGCCCCTGCCGCCGGCGCCGTAGGTCACCTTCCAGAGCTGGACGAAGACGAACATGACCACGACCAGGAACCAGGTGGAGACCAGCTGATCCCACAGGTAGGCCCAACGGGACCGAACGTTGATCCGGGCGACTTCGAGGTACTTGAGCAGCCGCTTGGTCATGCCGGCTCACTCCTCCCCCGGTAAATCGCCGCGATAATCTCCTCCATGGGCGGGTTTTGAATGGTGATATCCTGGACCCCATAGTTGCGCAGAATCTCGCCGACCACCACATCGATCGGCGAAACGGCGGTGTCGACCCCGATTTTGACGCCATAACCTTTGGTCTTGATGACCGTAACGCCTGGCAGGTGCAGCTTCCCGTCAAAGGGTGCGGCCAGCTTCAGGTCGATCTCCCGGCTCTTCATATAGTCGCGCCGCAGGGCATTGACCGTGTCGTCCAGGATCATCTGGCCGTGGTTGATGATGACCACCCGCTTGCACAGATGCTCGATGTCGCCCGCATCGTGCGAAGTGAGGAAGACCGTCACCCCCTCCTCCTTGTTGGCGCGCCGGATCAGGTCCCGGATCGCCGCCTTGGCCACCGGGTCCAGACCAATGGTCGGTTCGTCCAGGAAAATGATCTCCGGGCGGTGCAGGAGGCTCGCGGCGATTTCGCAGCGCATGCGCTGACCAAGGGAGAGCTTGCGAGCGGCCGTGTGGATCAGATCCTCCAGCTCGAACAGCTCCACCAGCTGCGCCCGGCGCTTGAGGTACTCGGCCCAGTCCAGTTCGTATATGCGGGCAAGCAGGTTGAACGTATCGACCGGCGGCAGGTGGAGCCAGAGCTGGGACTTCTGTCCGAAGACCGAACCGATGCGGAACGCGAGCTTCTGCCGCTGCTTCCAGGGGGTACAGCCAAGCACGGACGCCTCGCCCGCCGTCGGGTGGAGGATGCCCGTGAGCATCTTGATGGTGGTGGATTTGCCGGCGCCGTTGGGGCCGATGAAGGCCAGCGCCTCCCCTTTGGCAACGCTCAGGTCGAGGGCCTTTACCGCTTCGACCTGGGTGGTCCGGGGGCGGAAGGCGGCGACAAAGCGGGCCCAGCCGCCTTCCGGCTTCTGCTGGACGGAAAAGAGCTTGCGGAGTCCTCGGAGTTCGATCACCGTCATCGTGGGTCATCCCTCTCTGTGCAGGGGTATTGCCATGTGAGACGCTCTTCGCCTACCAGAAGTTCCATGATTGCATAAGAAAATCCCCCTGTCGGCCAGGGGGATTGCAATCTAGTGGGGCCCGACGTCCGAATCCCAGACGCCAATCCGACCACCGTGCGGCGCCAGGACTCGGTCGACCAGCGTATGGGCCAGGTGCCGGTCCATGCCGCCGGCAAAGAACGTCCGGGCCATGCGGCCCAGTTCGGGATCATGCCGCTCCACATACGCGATCAGACGCTTCGGCTTATCGCCCCACAGCCGGTTCAGCGCACAGAACGCCTCCAGGCACTGCTGCACCAGCAGCGCTCCGAGCAGCCGTTCGTCGGCTGGCTGGCCGGCCACATCTTCCAGGTCCTTGTCCAGGTCGGTCAGACGGTAACGCCAGCGGTCCACCTCGGCGGCGGTCGGGGCGGGGGGGCCGTCTTCCAGCTTGCGGCGTGCCAGGGTGCCCAGCTCGGCCACGGCGCCGGTGCGGTCCAGCAGCGCCTGGCCCGTGGCAAAACCGTGAAGAATCACCACGTTCCCCTGCTCCAGTTTCTCCTGCCAGAACGCCTGCGGGGCGAAATGCACCTCCACCTCGACACCTGCGTACCGCCGCAGGGAGATGTGCGAAGAGTAGCGCTCCCCCTGCCGGATCACGTAAAGATCGAGGTCTGACGTAGGACCGGCGGTACCCGCCAGTGCGGATCCAAAGAACAGAATGCCCTCCACACCCTCTGCCGCCTGCAGCTCATCGACTGCCATATCCAGTGCCGATTGAAAGCGCCAGGGCATACTCTTCGTCCCTCCTCGTTTCGTCAGGCTCGAACCGTTCCCGTCGGCCAGGAGGTACGGACGGAAACGGTCCGACCCTTCCTTCAACTCCTCGTTTCGTCAGGCTCGAACCGTTTCCGTCCGTAACTCCTCACAGCCTCACGGAAACGTATCCCCACTCCGTCGCCAGCCCGTCGACCGGAATGTCGTGCGAATCACGCGGCAGCTCTTGCGTTACCTGAAATCCGTACGCAAGGCCGATCAGAACGGCGCCCGGGTTCGCCGTGCGAACAGCGGGCAGAAGCCGGTCATAGTAGCCCCCGCCGTAGCCCAACCGCCCACCGGAGCGGTCAAAGGCGACGCCGGGCACCACTACCAGATCGATCGCTCGCGGTGCAACCACGGGCCACTCGGGACGGGGTTCCAAAATGCCATAGGCGCCCCCGGCCAGCGTTGCGGGTTCGCCGCTGTAGGAATGCAGCACAAGCCCTTTGGGCTGCCTGACCACTCTGGGCAGGGCCAGCCGCTTGCCGGCGCCCGCCGCTGCACGGGCAATAACTTCCGTCGCTACTTCGCCACGAAACGGCATATAGATCAGAACCGTTTCCGCCCTGGCAAACGGCGGCGACCCGATCAGCGCCTCCTGGGCGGCCGCGGACATCGCATCCTGCTCCGATGCCGTCAGGGCCGCACGCAGGTCCATCATCCGCCTGCGAATATCGCTTTTCTCCATAGGGATGGCAAGGACCGGGCTGTACCCGGTCCCCTCATTGCTCCTTACTCGACAATCTCAGAAAAGTGGACCACCGTTACCACCGAATCCAGGGTAATGGGGCTCTTGTAGATCTGGTCCAGGAATTCCACGGCATCCTGCGGGGTCTGCATTTCCGGGTTTTCCCCCTGCAGATCCTCCAGGGTGAGGTCCCGGATCTTCTTGACGCGGACCTGGTCGATCATCGCGGTAAAGACCTTCTTGCGAGGCTTGAACTTGTCGCCGTACGTAACCAGTACCACGTCGCCATCCTGGTATTTGTATGTTTTGTCTCCGAGGCGAATGGTGCAGGTCTTGTCGCGACTGACCAAAAACCCATGGTACACCGAGGAGTAAAAGTTCAGAGCTCTCATGATGGCCCTCCTATCAAAATGGCCCCCACTGTCGAAAACTGCGCCACAATGCCTGGAATTCTACTATAGACGGTCTTGTTCCTCTTGTAAAGAACAGGGAGAGTCAAGTGTACTCCCCCTCGGTCACTATTAGGGGAGTCACAGAAATCACAAGGGCCGGCTCTCACGAGGAGAGACGGCCCCCTGGCGATCACTTCATGCCGAGGAATCCTTCGAGCCACTCGGTGGAGAACCGGCCGGCCCGGAAGTCCTCCGAGTCCAGAATCCGCTGGTGGACGGGAATCGTCGTCTTGATTCCCTCAATTTTGAACTCGCCCAGGGCCCGCTCCATCTTCTCGATGGCATCCTCACGGCTTTCTCCCCAGACAATCAGCTTTCCGACCAGCGAGTCATAGAAAGGCATGACCTTAAAGCCCGGATAGAGCATGCCGTCCCAGCGGGTCCAGGGGCCGCCCGGCACTTCCAGCGAGCTGATGGTGCCGGTGCTGGGGAAGAGCCGGTTGTCCGGATCCTCCGAGTTGATGCGGCACTCGATGGCATGGCCCCGCACATGGACATCTTCCTGCTTCCACCGGAGGGGCTGTCCCGCTGCAATCCGGATCTGCTCCTTGACGATGTCAATGCCGGTGATCGCTTCCGTAACGGGATGCTCCACCTGAATCCGGGTGTTCATCTCCAGGAAATAGAACTCCCCGGTCTTCTCGTCGTACATCAACTCAACGGTGCCGGCGTTGTCATAATTGACCGCCTGGGCCGCTTTGACCGCCGCCTCGTGGATCTGGTTCCGGGTCTCTGCGGGGATGGTGGCGGCAGGAGCCTCCTCCAGGATCTTCTGGCGGCGCCGCTGCAGGGAGCACTCGCGTTCATGCAGGTGGATCACGTTGCCATGCCTGTCGCCCAGAATCTGCACTTCGATATGCCGGCCGACCTCGATGAACTTCTCCACGAAAATCTCGGCGTTGCCGAAGGCGGCGCCAGCTTCGCTGGCCGCTTTTTCGAGGTTGGTAGTGAGTTCTGCGGCGTTCCGGGCGATGCGGATGCCGCGGCCGCCGCCGCCGGCGGTCGCCTTGATCAGCACCGGGTAGCCGATGCGCTCAGCCACTTCGAGCGCTTCGACGTCGCTGTGAACGAGACCCTCGGAACCGGGGACCGTCGGCACGCCGGCCTTCTTCATCAGCGCCTTGGAGGTATCCTTAAGGCCCATGGCACGAATCGCTTCCGGAGAGGGTCCAATAAAGGTAATGTTCCAGTTTCTGCAGACTTCCGCAAAAAACGGGTTCTCAGCCAGGAACCCATAGCCGGGATGGATGGCATCCGCCCCGGCTGAAGTCGCTGCCGTGATAATGGCCGGCACAGACAGGTAGCTCTGGTTCGACGGAGCCGGACCGATGTAGCAGGCCTCGTCAGCCAGACGGACATGCAAGGCGTCCTTATCGGCTTCGGAGTAGACGGCCACCGTCTTGACGCCAAGTTCGCGGCAGGCCCGGATGATCCGGATCGCGATCTCGCCGCGGTTGGCAATGAGTACCTTCTTAAACAGCGGCTTGTTAACGGCCACGCTCACTCTACCTCCCCCAAGGTATAAGACTACCCTTTTCTATTGGAGACGGGTCTCTTTATGTCTACCGGGACCGGAAACCGAACTGACGGCGGCTCAGATGCGCATCCAGCACGCCGGCCTTGGCCCAGATGCTCTGCAGGGGCGCCCCTGCCCCCTCTGGCGTGACGCTCTTGAGCACGAACTGGTCCAGGGGCTTATCCAGGTAGCACGCGATCGCAGCGGTAATGGCCGCGACGACTTCCAAGGGCAGGCTGACCTGCGAGTGTTCCACGAATGCCAGCCCCCCTAACCGATGACAATCAGCGGATCGCCAAGGCTGACAGCCGTACCCTTATCGACGAGGATCTCCTTGACGACGCCGGCCACCGGCGAGGAGATGTCGTTCTCCATCTTCATCGCTTCGAGCACAAGCAGGATATCTCCCTGTTTCACCGTCTGACCCACTTCCACCTTCACGCCGACGATCATGCCGGGCAGGGGTGCGGGAACGGCCTGGCCTTCACCCGCGGCCGCCTTCTTGGCGGGAGCGGGAGCGGGCGCCGCGGCAGCCGGCGCAGGGGCCGGTGCTGCAGGCGCAGCGGCGGGCGCCGGGGCGGGAGCGGCGTGGGCCCGGGCCGGTGCAGCGGCGACCGGCGCAGCAGCAACAGGTGCGGCAGCAGCAGCTCCCACTTCTTCAACCTCTACGTTGTATGTGGTACCACCGATGGTAACACGAAACTTCCTGGCCATATCGGTATGTCGCGCCTCCTGAGTTTACACGGGGAAGTTCCCGTGCTTCTTGGCGGGCCGGGTCTCCCGCTTGGTCTCCATGCCGGCAAGGGCCGCCGCAAGGTGACGGCGGGTCTCCCGGGGATCGATCACCGCTTCGACAAAGCCACGGGCGGCAGCCATGAACGGCGTGTTGAACTTCTCTTTGTAATCCGCCACCCATTGCGCCTTGGCGGCAGCCGGGTCTTCCACGTTGGGGCCGGGCTTGAACAGAATGTTCGCCGCACCGTCGGCGCCCATGACGGCGATTTCGGCCAGCGGCCACGCCATGACAAAGTCAGCGCCGAGGGACTGGGCGCACATGGCCAGGTACGCACCGCCATAGGCCTTGCGGATGATGACCACGAGCTTGGGTACGGTCGCTTCGCAGTACGCGTACAGCAGTTTCGCTCCGTGCCGGATGATGCCGCCGTGCTCCTGGTTGACACCCGGCAGATATCCCGGCGTGTCAACAAAGGTGATGACGGGGATGTTGAACGCATCGCAGAAGCGGATGAACCGGGAGGCCTTGTCGGAAGCGTGAATATCGATGCAGCCGGCCATCACCTTCGCCTGGTTGGCGATGATGCCCACAGGCTTGCCTCCCATGCGGCCAAATCCGACGACCATGTTCTGGGCCCAGTAGGGCTGCACTTCAAAGAAATCGGCGTTGTCCAGGACGGCGCTGACGATGTCGCGCACGTCGTAGGGCTTGTTGGGATTCTCGGGTACGACGCTCAGCAGCCGCTCCTCCGCCCGGTCGATCGGGTCGGCGGTCGCAATGGTGGGGGCGTCGTCCACGTTGTTGGCCGGCAGGAAGGAGAGCAGCTTCTTGATCTGGGCGATGCACTCCCCTTCGGACGGAGCGGCAAAGTGCGCCACACCGGACTTGGAGGCGTGAGCCATGGCCCCGCCGAGCGCCTCGTGCGTCGTCTCCTCACGGGTGACAGCCTTGATCACCTCGGGGCCGGTGATGTACATGTAGCTGGCCTTGTCCACCATGAAGATGAAGTCCGTCAGGCCGGGCGAATAGACGGCGCCGCCGGCGCACGGCCCCATGATCACGGAAATCTGGGGAATCACGCCGCTGGCGATGGTGTTGTTGAAGAAGATCTCGCCGTAGCCGTTCAGGGAATCGACATGCTCGTTGATCCGGGCACCGCCCGAATCCTGAATGCCGATGATGGGGCAGCCGGCCTTGAGGGCCAGGCGCTGGATTTTTACGATCTTTTGGGCATGCATTTCCCCCAGCGAGCCGCCCATCACGGTAAAGTCCTGGGAGAAGGCATACACCACGCGCCCGTCGACCCTGCCAAAGCCGGTCACGACGCCTTCGGCGGGGGTCTCCTTGCTCCCCATGCCCAGTTCCGTGCCGCGATGCTTGACAAACAGATCGGTCTCCGTGAAGGTGCCCGGATCGAAGAGCAGCTCAAGGCGCTCCCGAGCTGTCAGCTTCCCCTGCTCCTTCCGCTTGGCGAGGGCCTTTTCGCCGCCGCCGAGCTCCAGGCGGGATCTCGATTCCGCCAGTTGCTTGACCAGTTCCTCCATGCTCACGGTGCTAAGTCACTCCTAAGGTGCTAATGCTTGGCCGGTTCCACCAGTTCGGTCAGAACGCCGCCCGTCGATTTTGGATGCAGGAAGCAGACCAGCGTGTGGTGGGCGCCGGGTTTGGGCTCCTCGCTCAAGAGGCGGAGCCCCTTGGCCTTGCACTCGGCCATGGCCGCCCGGATGTCCTCCACCTCGTAAGCCACGTGGTGCAGGCCTTCCCGGTTCGTGTCCAGAAACTTGGCGATGGGCGATTCCGCAGAAGTTGGCGCGAGCAGTTCGACCCGCGATTCGCCGACACTGAAGAACGCGACCTTTACCATCTGCGAGGCCACCTCTTCGGTGCCTTCAAAGTGCATGCCCATCTGATCGCGATAAATGGCGATCTGGGCATCCAGGTCCTTGACGGCAATCCCCAGGTGGTTGATCTTCTTCATCATACCAGATGGGCCTCCTTATTACCAGCTACTAATACCGTGTCCTAATGGAGAGAACGCGGGAATTTGGATTTTGCCACGGAAGACGCGGAAGCCGCGGAAGACACGGAGTAAAAAACATGGAAAATAATTCTTTTCATTGTTTCATTCCGTGTTCTCCGTGTTCTCCGTGTCCTCCGTGGCTAGTTTCTGCTTAAGCCCCGACGTGCGAACGAATGAACTCCACCGCCGTACCGGTGGGAGTACCCGGGGTAAAGACGGCTGCGATACCCGCGTTCTTCAGCCCCTCAATGTCCTCCGCCGGAATCACGCCGCCGCCGACGACCAGTACGTCGTCCATGCCCCGTTCCTTCAGGGCCTGAACGGTCCGGGGCAGCAGGGTATTATGCGCGCCCGACAGGATCGACAGGGCGACGACGTCCACATCTTCCTGCAGGGCGGCCTCGGCAATCTGGTCGGGGGTCTGGCGGAGGCCGGTGTAAATCACTTCAAAGCCGGCGTCGCGAAAAGCGCGGGCCACGACTTTGGCGCCCCGGTCATGGCCGTCCAGGCCGGGCTTGGCAACCAGCACACGAATCTTCTTTTCCATGCCTAAAACTCCTCACTCGGCCGGTATTCGCCAAAGACGTCACGCATCACGTCACAGATCTCCTGCAGCGTCGCGTAGGCCTTGACGGCAGCCAGAATCGGGGGCATCAGGTTGGCGGTGCCCTGGGCGGCGGTCCGGAGGTCGCCCAACGCCTGCTTCACGGCGGCGTTGTCACGGCGGGCCTTGACCTCGGCCACCTTGTTGCGCTGGGCCTCCCCGACGGACGGATCGACCCGGAGCAGGTTTTTGGGCGCCTCCTCCTTGGTCTGGAATTTGTTCATGCCAACGATCACGCGGTCGCCGGTCTCGACCTGGCGCTGATACTTGTAGGCCGAATCCTGAATCTCCCGCTGCATGTAGCCGGCCTCGATCGCCTTGACGGAGCCGCCCATCGCGACAATCCGGTCAATGTACTCCCGGGCTTCCTGCTCAATCTTGTTGGTCAGCGACTCAATGTAATAGGAGCCCGCCAGCGGGTCGATGGTCTCGGCCGCGCCAGACTCGTAAGCGATGATCTGCTGGGTGCGCAGGGCGACCATGACGGACTGCTCGGTAGGCAGGGCCAGCGCTTCGTCCATCGAGTTCGTGTGGAGCGACTGCGTTCCGCCGCACACGGCGGCAAAGGCCTGCAGGGCGACCCGGACGATGTTGTTCATCGGCTGCTGGGCCGTCAGAGTCGAACCGCCCGTCTGCGTGTGGAAGCGAAGCATCCACGACTTCGGGCTCTTGGCACCGACTTCTTCCTTCATGATCTTCGCCCACAGGCGGCGGGCCGCCCGGAACTTCGCGACTTCCTCAAAGAAGTCGTTGTGCGCGTTGAAAAAGAACGAGAGCTGGGGCGCAAAGGTGTCGACGTCAAGTCCGGCGGCCATCGCGGCCCTCACGTAGCTCAGGCCGTTAGCAAGTGTGAAGCCCACTTCCTGAGCAGCGGTGGAGCCCGCCTCACGAATGTGATACCCGGAGATGGAGATGGTGTTCCAGCCCGGCACTTGCTCGGCACAGTAGGCAAAAATGTCGTTGATCAGCCTCATGGAAGGCGACGGCGGGTAGATGTATGTCCCGCGCGCGGCGTACTCCTTGAGGATATCGTTCTGGATGGTGCCGGATAGCTTCGTCGAGGGAACACCCTGTTTTTCGGCGACGGCAATGTACATCGCCAGCAGCACCGAAGCAGGGGCGTTGATGGTCATTGAAGTCGAAACCTTGTCCAGCGGAATCCCGTCGAAGAGGATCTCCATGTCGGCCAGAGAGTCGATGGCGACGCCGACCTTGCCGACTTCGCCTTCGGCCATCTGCGAATCGGAGTCATAGCCAATCTGGGTCGGCAAGTCAAAGGCGACGGAAAGGCCGGACTGGCCCGCGTTCAGCAGGTACTTGTAGCGGGCATTGGACTCTTCGGCTGTGCCGAAGCCGGCGTACTGGCGCATGGTCCAAAAGCGGCCTCGGTACATCGTCGGCTGAACGCCGCGCGTAAACGGATACTCACCCGGGAAACCCAGGTGGTTCAGATAGTCCAACTCCACGTCAGCCGGTGAATACACCCGGTCGACCGGCATTCCGGAGTTCGTGGTGAACTGCTCCTTGCGCTCGGGAAACCGGGACAGGGTCTTTTCGACCTGAGCCTTGTACCAGCGTTCCTTATCCTGTGCGATCTTGGACCGATCGTCAGACAAGCGGACTCACCCCACAACGTTAAGATTGGCAAAAACACGCGTGTTTAGAAGGCACTATCTCCCAGTCCGATTCTAGTCCTGCCCTGTTGCCCCCGCCATCCCCACTTCTGCCTAAGAGCCGCGCCGCTAGCGGCTTGGGCGTCTTGACTATGGGAACGGAACTAGTCGGTTCCTCCCCCCATGGTGCTTGTGGTCTATCTACAAACCCATATGCCACCCAACACTTCTGACCACTTGCTTCGAGTTCGCCCTGACCGGACAGTTTCCTTCCATATTGAAAAGAATTTGTTATACCCGCGCCCAACTAAGGCAGGACTTCACGGGTGCACCCCCATCAATTTCATTTATGGGTTGATTTCGGAGTGAACCGTAGACCCTCGCACTATTCGTGAATGATTGCACAAGCTCACACCGAGGTCGAAGCTCTTCCAGATCGAACTAGTCTGAAAGCCACCGACCCCACCTCGTCTCCGCTATTGTGCACTGTTTGGCGTGCTTCTTGCAGAGGAACCGTCCGAGAACCACGGAAAGGGCTCCCGATTGCCACCGCTTGACAGCAAAGCGCAGGGTCGGTAAAATAGGCAACAGTAATCCCACAATTCTTTAAGGAGGTGCCATCAATGCGAAATGGCAGTGAAATGACCATGGACAGCATCATGTGGCACACCCTCACTTCGGTAGCCTGAGGCTCATATTTGCCAGGCCAACCGCGGGGTGTTGCCCTGCGGTTTTTGTTTTGTCTTTCAAAACAAAGGAGGCCTGGGTCTGTGTCCAGCTACGTAAATGCAGCCAAGATTCTTCCGGCCCGACTGCTCGAAGATCTCCAGCGCTATGCGGCCGGCCGGCAAATCTACGTCCCCCGCACCGACGAGCGCCTGGGATGGGGCGAACGCAGTGGTACGCGCCAGGCGCTGAAGGCTCGCAACGAGGCCATCCGCCAGCGCCGCGCCGAAGGTGCCGCAATGGAAGAACTAATGGCCGAGTTCCACCTTGGGTATGACTCCATTCGCAAGATCATCCAGCGCCTTGACCGGGAAAGAACGGTTTGAGGTGTATTCTGCGGTGACGGTCGCCATGCCCGCCTGGTATGCTGAAGATGCGGTTGGCCAACCCGCAATTACTACACAGGCAAGGGGGTGATGCCCGTGGTCGAGTCCACGAGCGTCATCCTCGGAGGGCGCTAAGCCCTCAGAGGATGGCAATGAAGGAGCAGGTGCGTATGCACCTGCTCCTCTTATGTTGGGAAGAGACATTTCTTACATTGATTGCGCAGATTAACGGATTAAGTAGATGATGCAACTAACTGTGTAAAATTTCGTGATAACTACATAAGAAGGCGGCTCCCACACGAGGAGGGAGCCGCCTGGCGTTATACAGTAGCTTAGATCCAACCGCGGGCGGTCATGGCGTCGGCGAGGCGCTTGACGGCTACCATGTAGGCAGAACGCCGCATGGAGACCTTGCGCTGCTCGTGCACTTTGTACACGGCGTTGAAGGCGTTGACCATCACGTGCTCCAGCTTCTCGTTGACCTCTTCCTCGGTCCAGTAGTAGTTCTGCAGGTTCTGCACCCATTCGAAGTACGACACCGTCACGCCACCGGCGTTGCAGAGAATATCCGGAATCTGCAGGATGCCCTTTTCGGTAAGGACGCGAGCAGCCTCAGGCGTCGTCGGGCCGTTGGCGGCTTCGGCGACGATCTTCGCCTTGATGTCGGCAGCGTTGGCCAGCGTAATCTGGTTCTCCAGAGCGGCGGGCACCAGGATATCGACCGGCAGGGTGAGCAGGTGGGAGCTGTCGATTGGCTGGGAGCCCGGGAAGCCCTTGACGGTGCCGTGCTGCTGGTAGTACTCGACCGCCTCGGTGATGTTCAGGCCGTTCGGGTTGTGCGCACCGCCGTGAACATCGCAGATGGCGAGGACCTTCACGCCCAGCTCTTCAAGCAGCAGGGCCGTCCAGGAGCCGACGTTGCCGAAGCCCTGAACGGCGCAGGTGGCGCCCTTGAGGGTCAGGCCGATCCGGGCGGCAGCCTCGCGGATGCAGATCACGGTGCCGCGGCCGGTGGCGGCGCCACGACCGGCGGAACCGCCGAGAATCATCGGCTTGCCGGTAATCAGACCCGGGGCGTTGACACCCTTCATCTTGGAATACTCGTCCATCATCCAGCCCATGATCTGCGGGTTGGTATTGACGTCCGGCGCCGGAATGTCGCGATCGGGACCAACAAAGTTGCCCAGAGCCCGGATATAGCCACGGGAAAGGGCTTCGAGTTCGCGCTTGCTCATCTCCGCCGGATCGCAGATCACGCCGCCCTTGCCGCCGCCGTAGGGGAGACCTACCACGGCGCACTTGAAGGTCATCCAGGTGGAGAGGGCCTTCACTTCGTCAAGGCTGACGTCCGGGTGGAAACGGACGCCGCCCTTTGCGGGGCCGACCACCGTGGAATGCTGCGCCCGGTAGCCGATGAACGTCTTGACGTCGCCGTTGTCCATGCGGACGGGGATCGAGACGTGGAGGATCCGCTCCGGCTCCTTGAGGTACTCATAGACGGACTGCGGGAGGCCAAGCTCACGGACAGCACTGTTGATCAGCAACTGGGCAATGGCATGCGGGTTCAGCGTCTCTTTCTGGGCGTCGATGTTCGCCGCGACGATGTCCTTGGCGGGTTCCTGGGTCGTCGTGCTCATCTCCATCACCTTTTGGGGGGCGCGGGCCCCCGAGTTCAAACAATAAGCAACGTATCGGCTACAGGCGGTGCCGGCCGGGAGCGAAGATTATTGCCCCTCAGTCTTGCGCACGGCCCCAATGGCCGAACGGTTAAAAACAAGTTCCACACCAGAGGCGACCTTGAGTCTGACCGTCTTGTCGTCAATCGTGACGATGGTGCCGTGAAGCCCGCCGATGGTAACCACATCGGCCCCGGCCTTCAGGGAGTTGAGCATCTCCTGCCGTTTCTTGGCCTGCTGCTGCTGAGGCCTGATCAGCATGAAGTACATGAGCGCCAGCAATGCGATCGGCAGAATGAGTTGTGCTCCCAGCTGTTGCAAAGGACGTCCCTCCTTGGTTGGTCGACCATTGACAATATACCACGACTTTCCTGAGAATGCGCCATACCTTTGGGCGCAGTCCCACCGGGCTATGGACTATGCGAGATGTGTCGAGCGTTAACCTTAGACCCCATCCTTATAGTAGAGCATCGTTTGGATGGGAGTAAAGCCTAACTTCTCGTAAAGCCCCAGCGCCGAACTGTTAACAGGTAGTACAAGCGAGATCCGATTGATCCCCTTCACCCACCCCCACCCCCGCACCCGCTCCACGAGGGCAGTGGCGATGCCGCGCCGCCGGTACTCCGGATCCACGTAAAGGTCCGAAATGAACGTGTACATCTCGGGTTCGAAAATCGGCGGCGGTTCTTGCACCGTGCCGACTGCGTAGCCCACAACCCGCTGCGCCGAATCCTCGGTATCCTCTGCGAGCATGACACAGGCCGCCGGATGTTCGATCGCCTGCGCGATTCCTGACCGGGCCATCTCTATGAAATTTTCCGCCATTTTGTTGATGGGCACTTGGGCCTGCTGCTCCAAGGCAAAGGCTTCAGCCAGTGACAAGAGCCCTTTCAAATCGGTCGGCCTTGCCACTCGGTACTCAATAGTCATAACATCCTCCCTTCGCACTATGCAGGACTGTATATTGGTCAGTGCATCTCAGCGATTCTCGGGCATGATGGGTTCAGCCGGACCGGTCTTGCCTTTCCGGGCCTTTTCGCCTTCATGCCACCGGGTAAGGAACTCCTTGCGGTACCGGGCAAAGGTTCCGGTCTCAATGCTTGCTCGAATCTCTTCCATCGTCCTGACCAGAAAACGCAGGTTGTGAATGGAGCAGAGGCGCAGGCCCAACATCTCCTCCGCCTTCAGGAGATGGCGGATGTAGGCCCGCGAGTAATGCCGGCAGGCGTAGCAGTCGCAGCCTTGTTGAATCGGCTCGAAATCGCGGGCGAACTCAGCGTTGCGCACCGTTAGCTTGCCCTCGGGCAGAAAGACACTACCGTGACGGGCGATGCGCGTCGGCAGCACGCAGTCAAACTGATCAATCCCGCGCCAGACGCCTTCCACCAAATCCTCCGGTGAGCCGACGCCCATCAGGTAGCGGGGCTTGTTTTCCGGCAGCAAGGGCACCGCGACGTCCAGCATTTCGGCCATCAGTTCCTTCGGCTCGCCGACGCTGAGCCCTCCGATTGCGTAGCCCGGCAGGTCCAGTTCGACAATCTGGCGTGCGTGTTCCCGCCGCAAGTCACCGAAGGTGCTCCCCTGCACGATGCCGTACAGCGCCTGCGTGTCCGGGCGCCGGTGGGCCTCCTTGCAGCGCATGAGCCAGCGGGTTGTCCGTTCCATGGACCGCCTGGCGTATTCCCATTCGCACGGCCAGGGCGTGCACTCGTCAAACGCCATGATAATATCTGCACCCAGGGCGTTCTGGATCTCCATCGCCTTTTCCGGGCTGAGGAAGTGTTCGCTGCCGTCAATGTGCGACCGGAACTTGACCCCTTCTTCGGTGATCTTCCGCAGTTCGGAGAGCGAGAAGACCTGAAAGCCGCCCGAGTCGGTCAGAATGGCTCCGTGCCAGTTCATAAACCGGTGCAGCCCGCCCGCCTCCGCCACCAGGTCGTGCCCTGGGCGCAGGTACAGGTGGTAAGTATTGCTGAGGATGATCTGGGCGCCCAGATCGCGGACTTCTTCGGGGTTGAGGGTCTTGACGGTCGCCTGCGTGCCCACCGGCATGAAGACAGGCGTCTCCACGGTGCCATGGGGAGTGTGCAGCCGGCCGCGACGGGCCCGGGAGCTAGGGTCGGTCTTGAGCAGTTCGATGGTGACAGCCGTATGGATTCCTCCCCGATGATTCCCCAAGGTATGGTAACACATTTTCCCTGCGCAGCATACCCGGAGAGCTACAGGATCAGCATTGCGTCTCCAAAACTGAAGAACCGGTAGCGCTGGTCGACCGCTTCGCCGTAGGCATTGAGGACCAGCTCCCGTCCGGCGAACGCAGAAATCAGCATCAGCAGGGTGGATTTGGGCAGGTGAAAGTTGGTGACCATGGCATCGACGGTCTTGAAGCGGTACGCCGGGTAGATAAAGATGTCGGTCCAGCCCTGCCCCGGCTCGACCGTGCCATCCGCCCGGGCGACGGTTTCAAGGGTGCGGACGCTGGTCGTACCCACGGCGATGATCCGCCCGCCATCCCGCCGGATGCGGTTCAGGCTTTCCGCCGTTTGCGGTGTGACGGTGTAAAACTCGCTATGCATTTTGTGCTCCAGCACGTTCTCCGCCTGCACGGGGCGAAAGGTACCCAGGCCCACATGCAGGAGCACCTTATGAATCTCCACCCCCATCGCCGAAATGCGCTGCAGCAGTTCAGGAGTGAAATGCAGGCCCGCCGTGGGCGCCGCCGCCGAGCCCCATTCGCGTGCAAAAACGGTCTGGTACCGCTCAGGATCCTCCAACTGCTCATGGATGTATGGCGGAAGGGGCATCTTCCCAAGGCGGTCAAGAATCTGCTCGAAGACCCCGCTGTAGGTGAACGCAATCACCCTGCCGCCCACGTTGGTCGTCTCCTGGACGGTACCGACCAGCAGGCCGTCGCCGAAGGTAATGCGCTGGCCTGCTCTGGCTTTCTTGCCCGGCTTGACCAGCGTCTCCCAGCGGTCCCGGTCGATACGCCTCAGCAGCAGCACCTCGATGGCCCCGCCCGTCCCTTCGCGCTGCCCCAGCAGCCGGGCCGGCATGACCCGGGTCTCGTTGACGACCAGTGCGTCGCCGGGGCGCAGGTACTCCGGCAGATCGCGGAAATGGCGGTGCTCGAAAGCACCGCCGTCGCGCTGGACAACGAACAGCCGGGAAGCGTCCCGGGGTTCCACGGGGCGCTGGGCGATCAGTTCTTCGGGTAAGTAGAAGTCAAAGTCTGAGAGTCTCACGGTTGGGGTCTCCACCTCTATTGCGATTGCCGGGTTTCCAGTCTTACACCCGTGTAGTAGTGGGTGAGAATATCCGAATAAGTTTTCCCAATCAGGGCCATACCGTAAGCGCCCCACTGCGACATACCTACGGCGTGTCCGCTGCCGCCGCCGGAGACCCGTACGCCCGCCGGCTGGCTCGCGTTGGCGCTCATAGCGGTCACCGTGCCAACCGCCACTGCCGAAGCCTGCCCGGCGGCAATGGCTGCCGTTCCGGTTACGGCCCGCTGCTGGACAACGCCGCCGGCGCCCATGACGAAGAACGTCTGCGCCTGTGTGTAGGTCTTCACCTGCGGCGCCATGCCGCCTGCCTGCACCTGGACGGACCGGGGGCTGCTGGGGAGGTTCAGCGCCATGCGCAACTGCTGGCCAGAAATGGTCTTGCTGCCGCTGCTGCCGCTGATCACCCACTGACCAAACCTTCCACTCGCGCCTTTGGTCGCAGCCACGGGAGCGACTGCGGCAACGGCGCCAACATCGTGCCCGGCACTCTTGAGGAGCCCGGCGAACTGGACGGTGTCCCACTGGTACTCCCAGCTATAGAGCTTGTTACCCGCCACCAGATCGAAATCCTGCACGCCGCGCAAATACGGCACCTTCGGATTGCCGAAATAGATAATTTCATTGTTCTCCGTATGCCCGCCGGAAGACGAGTGGTACATGGCGCTGATCGGTTTGCCCGGGGTGCCGTACGCCAGCACCTGCCCCCGGGTGCCCATAACCGCCTGATTCGACAGTGGCTTCTCAGAAGCCAACCCGCCGTAGAACTGATCGCCTGTGGTGCAGACCAGGTCGAAGCCATCGGCGGCGCGCTTGCCCATGTTCGCCACGGCATACGTACGGGCAGCAACAGCCTGTGCCTTCACGGCCTCCTGAGGCCATGTAGCCTCCACCTCTTCCGGCACAACGCCCAGCAGGTACTCCTCGAGATTGACCACGTTTACCACCGAGAGCTTTTTGGTGCCGGGCGCCACCACGGCCATGATCTCTCCGCGGTAGGTTTTGCCCTTGAAGTTCACGGGATTGCCCGGCTTGGCCGGTGCTGCCAGGGGCGGTGGTGGCGGCGGGGTCGGACCCGGCGGCAGGAGGCTGGCCGGAATGGCCGTCGTGGGGGCTGGCGCCGGGGCCGCAGACGGAACAGGCACCAGCCGGACCGCGGTGAGCTTCTGGGCAACTCCGGCCACGGCAATCTGTCCGGCGTCAAGCGTAAGCTGAACCGCCTTGCCCGCCGGAATCTGCGCAAGCAGCTGGCCATCGCTCCCGGCCACGTACAGGCCGCCGGCCGCCGCGATGTCGGCGGCGGTCAGGCCCCACCCCAGACCGATCTTGATCGCCCCCCCCGGCGGCGCAGGAACCGACGGGAGGACCGGGGCTGGAGCGGCGGGTGCGGTGGTCTCAGCAAACGCGGACAGCGGCGCACAAAGCGCCGCCATGGTGATTCCGATGACGACAAGGGAGGAGAGCCAGCGCCCCTTAACTTGCTGCAACGTCTTCCACCGCCCTGTTAGTATCCCGCGGCGAGTCGCGGGAATATGTACCATCCCTTGTCGAAAGCTTTGCTCTTCACTTGTCCGAGTCGTCTTCCCGGTCGGAGCCCTCGCTGCGGTCCTCCTTGTCCTTCTCCGTCTCCTTCTCCTCGTCCTGCCGGAAATCGTTCGACTCCGATTTGTCTTCGTCGGATTGCTCCTGCCGGTCCTTTTCCGACCTCGACTCCTCCCGCTTCTTCTCCTCGAATTTCTTCTCCTCGGATTTCTTCTCCTCGGATTTCTTCTCCTCGGATTTCTTCTCCTCGGATTTCTTCTCCTCGGATTTCTTCTCCTCGGATTCCTCCTCGGACTTCGTCTCCTCGGACTTCGTCTCCTCGGACTTCGTCTCCTCGGACTTCGTCTCCTCGGACTTCGTCTCCTCGGACTTCTTCTCCTCGGACTTCTCCTCCTCGGACTTCGTCTCCTCGGATTCCTTCTCCTCGGATTCCTTCTCCTCGGACTTCTTCTCCTCGGACTTCTTCTCCTCGGACTTCTTCTCCTCGGACTTCTTCTCCTCGGATTCCTTCTCCTCGGATTTCTCCTCCTCGGATTTCTTCTCCTCGGATTTCTTCTCCTCGGACTTCTTCTCTTCCGGTTCCCGCTCTTCCCGCTCTTCTCGCTCTTCCCGCTCTTCTCGATCTTCCCGCTCTTCCCGCTCCTGCTCAGCAGGCTCGAGCTCCGGGTGCCGGCCCTCGTCATTTTCAGACGGCGCCGCCACCCCGGGCGCCTCAGCCCGGGGGGTTTCCGTGACCGGCGCCTCTTCGGCGTCCGCCGCTTTCTCGCTGTCCTTGTCACGCAGGAAGGCCGGCTTCTCGATGCTGATGCCTAGCCACGGAATCGTCCAGGCATCCTTCTTGCCTTCGTCGTTCTTGGGCGAACCGGAGTTGCCTTTCTCCTTCTTGGGCTCGTCGTTCTTGGGTTCGCCCTTGCCGTTGCTCTGGTCGGAGCCCTTATTGCTGTCGGCCTCGACTTCCTCGTCCGACTTCTTCCCGTTGCCGTTCCCGTTGCCGTTGCCGTTGCCGTGGCCGTTCCCGTTGCCGTTGCCCGGCTTGTCAGACTGCCCGGTGCCCTGGCCGTTCTGCTGCGATGCGTCCGGTTTGTCACCTTCGCCCGAGTCCCTGTCGTCCCCCTTGGCAGGCGGATCCTCCTGCTGCTTGCCGCTGCTGCCGTTGGCGTCAGGACGGGCGTTTACCGGCTGATCCTTCTCGTCCTGCTGCTCGCTCTTCTTCGCCTTGCCTTCGTCATTCTTCTTCTCGGCCTTGGAGAAGACCTCGGCAGGGTTGATATTGTGCTCCCGGAAAAGCTTGCCGGGCCCGGATTCCTTCATCTCTTCCGCCGTCACATCGGGCGCCAGTTCCCGCACCGACTGCAGGAGCATGTACTTGCCAACCGGCAGACCTTCCTGCTCAGCCTCACGTTTCTCCTCCGTCGTGGCTGCCAGCACGGCAACGTTCGTCTTGACCTCTTGGCCCTTTTCAGATGCGACCTTCGTCACTTCGCTCGTAACGGCCGCTTTCGCCTTCTCGACCACCCGCTCGACCTGCTCAGGCGGCAGTTCCTTTTCCTTCGCCGGTGCCACGCCTACCAGCACGGTGCTCGTCTCGTCGGCCGGGTCAAGCTTCTGCTCCTCTACAGCCCGGTCGGTCAGAGCGGCCAACACAGTATCGAGGGGCTGGCGCTTATAGTCGACGCCCTGGAGCACCAGCTCGCCATCCGCGTTAAGCGGCTGCGCCTTGAGGACCTGATCCTTCAAATTGAGCGTAAGTTCCAGGCTCGGGTTAATGTCCACCGTAACCACGGCAACCGGCTGCGCAAGGCGGTAGATATTGATCCCGGTGTAGGATCCAACAAACAGCACCGCTGCAGCGGCCGCCGCCGTGCTCCACCGCAGCCAGGCAGGCTGCTGGCGGGCTTCGGCGAACTCGATTTCGTCGCCGATCTCCCAGTTGCCCCCGGGCACGGGAACCTTCTTAAATTCACCCTGCGGGGTCAGGACCACGGCCTGCCGGCCTGCCATCTCCAGCAGAATTCCCTTGCCCACAACGATCTCCTCCTAATCTAGCTGTCCCAGCCTATCCGGCGATGTAGTGCCGCAAGTGGTAGAAGTCTTCGAGCATGATTAACGCAACGGCGATAATGTATTTGCGCTGGCGCTCCAAGGTCTTCCGGCTTACGCCGACCTGCTCCTCGAGCTGCTTGAGGGGCAGCTCTTTCTTGGCGATCATGTGCTGCGAAAAAAGCGGGTTGCGGGCAACGAGCTTTGCCGCTTCCAGTGCCCGCTCCCGGGCATCTTCGTGCTTAGGGCAGATCTCGACGAGCTCGCTGAACCGGATCCCGAACTCTGCGAGCCGTTTGGCGTACCTGACGATCTCGCCTTTGCGGTCGTCCGCCTCCTGCTCCTGGGCGAAGCGGGAAATCGCCTCCTGCTGCTCTACGTTTTGCAGGGTATTGCCTTCGTCATCCTCCGACTCCAGCTCGCTCATAGGGATTTCCGAACGGCCCTTCTGCCGCCGGTAGTAGTCGATCAGCCGCCGCTTGATCACCATTTCGGCGAACGAGATGAACGAGGCGCCGCGATCGGCGTCAAACCGGTCGATGGCTTCGTTCAAGGCCAAGAGCCCGATGGATACTTCCTCGTCGCGACCGACCTGCAGATACCGCCCCGACACCTGGCTTCCCACGCGAAGCACAAGGGGCGTGTATTGCCGCAGAAGGTCCTCGCGAGCTTGTTTATCTCCACGCCGGGCGGGCTCCAAAAGCCTGTCCACGGCAGAGGAATCGGGGGGGCCCGAGAGGCTCAGAAGAAACCCCAGCACGGCGTTCACCTCTCGTCTGCTAAGTAATTCGGGTCAGGCCTTGCAGTTTATGGGGGTGGGACCTTAGTCCTGCAATTCCCTTTGCAGGAGGAGCACTAAAACAATAGACGTGATTGACTGGGGGTTCCGTTCCCATCTGGATGTTCATTGTAGGGAAGACCTAGGTATTCGTAGGCGGCCCGGTTCGCAATCCGGCCGCGCGGCGTTCTCTGCAAGAAGCCAAGCTGCATCAAATAGGGCTCATAAACATCTTCGATGGTCTCGGATTCCTCGCTGGTTGCGGCGGCCAGCGTGTCCAGACCGACCGGCCCGCCCCCGTACATCTGGATGATAGTGAGCAGCACCTTGTGGTCTACCTTGTCAAGGCCAAGCGGGTCCACTTCCATCAGGCGCAGCCCCTGATCCGCCACTTCCCTGGTGATATGCCCATTGGCCTTTACCTGGGCAAAGTCCCGCAGCCGTTTCAGCAGCCGGTTCGCAATGCGGGGCGTCCCGCGGGAGCGCTTTGCGATCTCCTCGGCGCCGCTCTCATCCAAATCGACTTTGAGAATTCGGGCCGCGCGCAGCAGAACCTGCTTCAGTTCCTCAACGGTGTAAAACTGGAGCTGGGAGACTACGCCGAACCGGTCGCGCAACGGCGAAGTGAGGGCGCCGAACCGGGTGGTCGCGCCGATCAGGGTGAATTTAGGCAGGTCCAACCGCAGCGTCCGGGCGCTGGGCCCCTTCCCGAGGATGATGTCCAGGGCGAAGTCTTCCATCGCCGGATAGAGCGTCTCTTCCACGAGCCGGTTCATCCGGTGGATCTCATCGACAAACAGCACGTCGCGCTCGGAGAGCGACGTCAAAATGGCCGCCAGATCGCCCTGGTGGGAGATGGCGGGGCCGGACGTCACCCGGAAGTTGACGCCCAGCTCCTGGGCAATGATCTGCGCCAGCGTGGTCTTGCCGAGCCCCGGCGGGCCATATAACAAGACGTGGTCCAGCGCGTCGCCGCGCTGCCTGGCAGCTTCAATATATATGGAGAGTTCCTCCTTGACCCGCTCCTGGCCGGGATAGTCGGCCATGCGCTTGGGGCGGAGGGTCTCATCCCAGCGAACGTCTTCCGGCTTCTGAACGCCGGACAGAAAGCGATTCTCAGAGCTCATGCGGCGTTACCCCCGGTAAAGATGCTTCAGGGCCAGGCGGACCAGCGTCTCCGTCTTCGGCTGCTCTCCCGCCTCCCGGGCCGCCTTCTCGACGGCCTGACCGGCGTCGGAACGGGTGTAGCCCAGAGCGGCAAGTGCCTCCAGAGCGTCCAGGCGGGCGTCCGGCGCCCCGCCCACGGTCGGTGCGGCGGGCACGCCACCGGGCAGGGGAATCGGTGCAACGCCAATGGCGCCCACCTTGTCCTTCAGTTCCAGTACCATCCGCTGTGCCGTTTTCTTCCCGATGCCCGGCACCCGGCACAAAGCCGTGATATCCTCGAGAGCCAGGGCCCGCCGTAGCGAGTCGGGCGTGGTGGCGGAAAGCACGCTCAGCGCCACCTTCGGACCGATCCCTTCCACCTTCAGCAGGAGCTCAAACAGATCGTACTCCTCGGCGGTAAGGAAACCGTACAGCGTCATCGAATCTTCACGAACCTGCAGAGAGGTGAATAACAGCACTTCCTGGCCGACCGCCGGCAGGCGGGACCGGGTGGAGGTGGGTACCAGACAGCGATACCCGACGCCGCCGGCGTCAACCACGGCCGAATCGGCTGTAGCGGCGGCCAGTTCGCCGCGCACGTGAGCGATCATCAGCATCGTCCTCCCAACCGTTCGGCCAAATTGGAGCCGTGGAGCGCTGCAATCGCCACTGCCAGTGCGTCGGCCACGTCGTCCGGCTTTGGGGTCTCCTGCAGGCCGAGCAGCATCTTGACCATCGCTTGCACTTGGGCTTTATCGGCCCGGCCGTAGCCGGTCACCGCCATCTTCACCTGCATGGGCGTGAACTCCCGCACAGGAATCCCGCTGTCGGCAGCGGCCAGCAGCACTACGCCACGGGCCTGTCCCACGTGAATGGCCGTCGTTACGTTCCGGCCAAAAAAGAGCTCTTCCACCGCAAGCGCTTCGGGCTTGTAGGTGAGCATCAGGTCAACCACGCCGCGGTATAGCGTCTGGAGCCGCTTTTCGGGCAGCATGTCCGCCGGCGTGGTCAGGGCGCCGTACGCGACAGCCCTTTCTTTGGATCCGGCGGATTCCACAATCCCGAAGCCCATGAGCGCGGTACCGGGGTCGATTCCTAACACGCGCACAAATTGCACCACCTAAAGATACATAGACGGTTCACGACGATGATATGTTCGGGAACAAGACCCATCTCTCCTTCCCCAAGTGGGCGCCAGAGCCTGGAAGTGATCGTCAGCGAAATCACGGTTGTCTAACCTATACCGGAAGTGATATTCTCAGGTGGAAATAGCTTGATGGACTACTGGAGGCGAATCGTACCCATGTCGACATCGTCCGGCCCAAATCTTTCCCGCAGCGCCCGGAACAAGGGCGGCGGGTCAAAGGTCCTGCCCATTCTTCTGGCCGTGATTCTGCTGGCAGGCGGCGCCTGGGCACTCAAGACCTTCTTCCTGGACGGCGGAACGCCGAAAAACATCCTGCTGATGGGCGTCGATCAGGACAAGACCCGGACTGACGTCGTATTGCTCGCCCACGTTGACCCCCGCCAGGGCATCGTCAACCTGTTGTCGCTCCCGCGCGACACCTACGTCAACATTCCGTGCGGCGAGATTGAGGTCTGCTACTCCCCCGATAAGCTCGCCCATGCGCACGCCTACGGCGGCGAACAGGGGCCGCAGCTTGCGGTGAAGACTGTGGAAAGCTTCCTGGGCATCCAGATCGACGGCTATGCCCGGGTCGACTATGACGGGTTCAAGAAGGTGATCGACACCCTCGGTGGCGTCGAAATCCTGATCGACAAGGACATGGACTACGAAGATCCCACGCCTCCGGGCCTGTCGATTCACTTCAGGGCCAGTAAGACACCGCAGCCGCTCTCCGGCCAGAAGGCGCTGGAGTACGTTCGGTTCCGCAATGACGGCCAGGGCGATATCGGCCGGACAGAGCGAACCCGCAAGTTCCTGCACGCGCTGATCGATTCACTAAAGAAGAACGGGAAGATCGGCCAACTGCCGCAGCTGTGGAAGGACATGGCGCCCTACCTGACCACGAATATCGACAGCGGTACTGCGGCAGCACTTGCGCGCGTTGCTCCGAAGATCGATACCAACGCCATCACCATGGAGATGGTGCCCGGCAAGTCCGTCATCCTCAAAAGCGGCCCGTGGGTCTGGGAGGCCGATGCCGCCAAGACCCAGGTGCTGGTCGACACCCTCATCAAGAACCCGAAAAAGCCCGAAGAAAAGAAGTAAAGCAGATGACCGGCCGCCCTTCCGGGGCAGGCCGGTCTTTCGATCCTGGCAACAACTCGTGAATGCCGACGGTTACGTAATAATGCGGGCCTTCGATGCGGGAATGGGAACGGGGTTTTTTCCACGGAAGGCGCGGAAGGGGACACGGAGTCGTGGCAGTGGAAGTGGGAAGGTGATATGGCCCCGGATTGGGCTGGAGGCGCTGATTTGGGAAAAACGTGGATGAAAAATACTGATGAAAGATGTTTCCGGGCCATGTCTGACCGCTCTTGCGGGATGTACTCTCTATTTTATAATTAAATATAGTATAAACTTCCCTTTACCGTAGCTTGCAGCCTGGAAATCGGCGCCATCCGAGGCCACTTCATTGTCCCATTCCGTGCCCTCCGCGCCTTCCGCGCACTCCGTGGCAAAATGCATCCATTACCTCACATAAGCAATCTTTAATTACATAAGCAACGCAGCGATACATCAGTTCTGTACCGCTGCGCCATACAAAGAACCCACACTACATCTCTTGCTGACGCCCACCTGCTCCCCCACGCAGGTCGTGCCACGTTCCACCCCCATCGTGAGGGGAATCCAGGAGCACATCGCGCACATTCCCGTCCTGAATCAAGAAGGCCTTCATCACAGCGGGACCGGCCAGCGAGACGATCACCCTGATGGCGTCGGGATAGTGGACCGCAAGCCGGATGTCGTTAGCGGACGGTACAGCCGCCGCCGTGGGATGGGAGTGGTAAATGGCCACCAATTCCTCCCCCGCCTCCGCCATGGTCCGCAAGACCCACTCCTGCTGCTCGGGATCGACTTCATAATAAATCGGGCTCCGCCGGATGTTGTCGGTGGCGTAGGCATGCAGAACCTGCGACCCCCTCCCGGTCAGAATGCCACAGGCCTCAAAGGGTTTCTCCTCCAGACAGTGCTCGAGGATTCGCTGGATCAGGTGCTGGCCGATTACCAGACGCCGCTGCGCCACCCTTTTCACCCCCGACGATCTTTGCGTTGCCCTGCCTTGCGGGTTACTATGCCGGCGACCGTCAGCGTATGTCGTCCGGCTCGGCGCTCCGCTGAACGGCAGCCCGCAGGTCTCGCCAGGTGCCCGGCAGCTCCTTCTGGATCACGACGGCGTGCTCGGTCACCTGCCGGTCGACGATCTGCCAGGCCCGCACCACCGGGCGCCGGTGTGCGAGGGAGACAATCACGTAGAAAGCCTCGGGAAAGGTCGCCCCTTCGATATCGGTCAGCGAAGGAACGGGATCGGTCTTGACGTGGGAATGGTAGATGCCGATGATCTCCTGCTTGTACGCCTGAATTTCGCGATGCGCCTGAATCAGCTGCCGCTCGTCGACCCGGTATAAGATCGGGCTGCGTTCGGCGTTATCCGTAGCAAGAGCCATCGTAACGTGGCCCCGGGCGCCGCCAAAGAGGCCGCAGGCTTCCAGGGGCCGCTCCTCCAGACACTGGTTGATCATCTTCCGATAGAGCACTTCCGGGATAAACAGCTTGCGGCGACCGGATAGCGCATTGCGCGTCGCTTTTTTCCTGCCGAACAGCGAGAACAACCAGCCGCCCCCTATGCCAGGCCGTATATCTGCAATGCTACCTGCGATAGCGCTCCCGACCGTGCATGTCGCATTCCAGCCGGTATTCCGTCAGCCGGGTAATGGTCGGATGCTCGCCGCAGATGGGGCACTTGGGGTTGCGATCCCACTCCACCGTGCGGAACTGGGCCTTGAGGCCTTCAAACATCAGCATCCGGCCAATGAGCGGCTCACCGATGCCCAAGAGCACTTTGAGCACTTCAAAGGCCTGCAGCGAGCCCATGACGCCCGCCAGCGCCCCCAGCACACCCGCCTCGGAGCAGGTGGGCACCGTACCGGGCGGCGGCGGCTCCGGGAAGATGCAGCGGTAACAAGGCCCTTCGTACGGCTTAATGGTCATCACCATGCCGTCGTACTTGAGAATTCCCGCCTCGACCAGGGGCTTGCGCACCATGACGCAGGCGTCGTTGAGCAGGTAGCGGGCCGGGAAATTGTCGACGCCGCCGACGATTACATCATATTTGCTAACCAATTCTGCGGCGTTCTTTTCGCCCAGGCGGTCGTGATAGGGCTCCACGGTGATGCCGGGGTTAAGCGAGCGCATGCGTTCCGCCGCGGAGTGCACCTTGGGGCGGCCGACCGCCTGGGTATCGTGGAGCACCTGCCGCTGCAAGTTCGATGTGTCGACCACATCGCTGTCAATAATGCCGATACGGCCAATCCCGGCAGCCGCCAGGTAGAGCGCCACAGGCGAGCCGAGGCCGCCGGCGCCGACCACCAGGACGCTGGATTGTTTCAGCTGCATCTGGCCGCGGCCGCCCACTTCCGGCAGCAGGATATGTCGCGAATAGCGCTGGATCTCCTCATCTGTCAGTCGGGTGGAGAAGGACACGTGAGCACCCCGCTTGTCCGTCCGAAAAGTGCATTCTTATCTAGTCAATGGTACAGGGGCGCGGTAATCGTGTCAACTCAGGCTGCGCCGCCTATTTCGCCTCCGGAGAGATTTGCCCGCTCCTACCATCCATCGTCAGAAAACTCCGTTAGAATAAACGGAAGGGCTGATGACAGAGTAACGGGGAGGGGCCGCCGTGGCGAATGCGTTGAAGCTGTCCGCTCTGCACTGGGCGCACGCCTCCGTCCGGGGGATCCGGATTCAGATTCCTTGGGACAGCAATTATCCGCAATATGGCAAGTACCACTATGCGTTTGCGAAAGGCACGCTCCGCCAGATTCTCGCATTCACGGAAGAAAACTGCCCCTATAGCGATCGGATCGGGATCCAAGACTGGATGAAAGGTGGCAACCCCACCGACCTGCATACGGGCATCGACTGCAACGGCTTCGTCTATCGGGTGCTGGACGAGGCCTGTCGTATGACGGGCGCCCGCCCTCTGGTGCAGACCATGGGCACCACGTGCGAGTACACGTCGATTGAGGCGCTGATGGCGGGGCAGGTGGTGGTGCGGGCCCGTGACGTGCAGCCCGGCGACACCATCAAATTCAACAAGGGCTGGCACAGCGGCGTCATCATCGAGACCGTGTACGACCACCGGGGCGAACTGATCGAGATCTGGTACGCCCACGCCAGCTTTACCCGGGGGCCGCACATCGGCCACATCGTCGTCGGCGACCCGGACGCTCCGCTTACAGACGGCGCGCAAAACTGGATCGACGACATGTGGGACTGGCTGCGCGATAACAACATCCGCGACCGGTATTTCACGTCGGTTCACTATCCTGAAGGCAACGATGCCTTCGCGGGGAGCGTGAACCATGTTTAGCACGGCCCAAGTGGATGCCAACCGGGTGGCCGTCTACATCCGGTGGTCGACGGAAGAGCAGGGAAGCGGCACGACGCTGGAGGTGCAGCGGGACGCCTGCCGCCACTTCATCAAGAGCCAGGGGTGGGCGTTCCGGGACGACCTCGTGTTTGTGGATGACGGGTACTCGGGCGGGTCGCTGCGGCGCCCTGCCCTGGCAGCGCTGCGGTCTGCCGTCGGCGGGGGCCAGGTCTGTGCCGTGGTGGTCTACAAGCTGGACCGGCTGTCCCGCAACCTGATGGACTGCGTCAACCTGGTGCGGCAGGAGTGGTCCGGAGTTGCCCTCTTCTCCACCATGGAGCGGTTCGACACGCAAAGCTCCATCGGGCAGATGGTCTTCAACATTCTGGTCAGCTTCGCCGAGTTCGAGCGGAATCTGATCCGGGAGCGAACGATGAGCGGCAAGCGGAAGCGCCGGGAACAGGGGCGCAATCCGGGCATGCAGTACCCTTACGGCTACCGTAAAGGCGTCGACGGTGGCTTCGCAATCGCGCCCGCCGAGGGTGAAGTTGTTCGGCAGGTCTTCGCCGAGTACCTGTCCGGCAGCGGATTGACTGCGATCAGCGACCGGCTGAACCGCCAGGGAATCAGCGCTCCCCGGGGCGGGCTGTGGCGCCGGGCGACGCTGCGGCTGATGCTGCAGAATCCGATCTACGCCGGCCACCTCCCCGGCGGCTATTACTCTTACGATCAAGGCAGACAGAAGCGAGGGAAGGCGCCGGCCTTCCTCCTCCGTGGCGCAGTGCCTCCGCTGATCCGCCAGAGCGATTTCGACCGGGCGCAGAGCATCCGGGAGGACCGGGCGGAACAGAAGCGCTCGCCGGACCGGAGCAGTGACTACTTGCTGACTACGATCCTGCGCTGTGCGAAGTGCGGGGGGCCGATGAGCGGCCAGAACGGCAGCGATGGCCGCCGCTATTACAGGTGTGCAAACCAGAAGGATCTGAAGACGTGCGACAGCGGGATCATCCCCAAAGCGCTGATCGAACAGGAAGTCCTCCGGGCTGTCCGCGACCGGCTTTCCCCCGAAAACCTGCGCACCCACATCCGCAGTCTGGAGGAGCACCGGGAGCAGCACATTGCCGGGCGGCGCAGCGTAGTTGAGCAGCTGTCCGGGCGCCTGGCGGACCTGCAGATGAGGCGGGAGAAAGTCGATCTCGACTACCTGACCGGCGCGATGGAGGCCAGGCAGCACGGCCGCCTGATGGACCGCCTCGAGGCCGAGATTTCGAGCGTCGTCGATCAGCTCGAGCGAGCCAGAGCAGCCTGCACGGAGGCTGAACAGTCGTCGGTGGATCTGGCGCGGCTCCTTGCGCTGGCCGGCCAGATTGAAGATCTGGCAGCGCAGGACCCCATGACCATCCGGTCCATTCTCCGTCAGCTGGTGGCCAGTCTGACCGTCTACCGGGAGCGGGGCCGTCATGCATGCGCCCCCATCGACCTGACCATTGCGCACAACGTCGAGTTCCTGACCCGCACATGATCACCCTGCACCGCCAAATGACCTAAGGGGTCAGCACCCTGCCGGGCACCGACCCCCTAAGACCATTTTCACGTGGGTCCGACTACTTCACCACTTCAGCCTTGACCGTGCTCAGGTCCTTCTGAGCAGCCGTGAGGATCTGAGCGGCGTAATCGAAGTTGTGGGCGCCCATGGAGCCGTCAGCCTCGACGAAGAGGACGTTCGTCTTCGCGGTGTCGAACTTCAGCTTCAGGTCGGCGCTCATGGTCGTGCCGCCCTTGACTGCAGCTTCGATCGCGGCGATGTCCGCCTTCAGGGCGTTGATCTTGCCGGACGTCACTTCATGCCACATCTCAAGGTATCCGGCCCGGGCTTCCCGGGTGGACTCCTTGTGGCAGATCGTGCAGCCGTCGTCGCTGCCTTCAGCCAGGTTGGGATCGCCAGGGTTGACCACCTGCATCAGGTGGTTGTTGTTCGCCATATGGCACTCCTGGCAGGCGACTTCCTTGTGGAAGTTCTCCTTGGTGGCCTTGATGTCGCCGGCTGCGCCATAGCCCGCAAACATCTCCTTCATCGGATGATGCGGAGTAGCGCCGGGCTTCAGGCTGCCGCCCTCGGGAATGCTGCCGTTATGGCAGCTGGCGCACATGGTCTTCTCGTCGACAGCCTTGTTGAGGCTGTGCGGCCGGTGGCAGGTCACGCAGGAGATGGCCACGTACTCAGCGGTGGCGTCGTACACGAACTCCTCCTCGTGCTGCTTGGCCGAGTAGCCTTCCTGCGTGTGGCAAGCGTAGCAGGAGCCGCTGGCGTGGTCATTCGCCTTCAGGTCAGCAACGGCCTTCGGGCCGTGACCCGAAACGAGCCACTCGTTGAATGTCTTATGATGACCACGGTTGGCGGTAGCGGTGGTATCGATCGCCTTGGGAACCGTAACGCCCGTGAGCTCCGTCAGCTTGTTGGCCGGGGAGTAGCCGACGGGCCACCGGGTTCCGTCTGCCATCCGGAAGCCGCTGTTGTGGCACTGGCCACACACGTCGGCAGCAGGATTGACGATGATTTTGGAGATGTCGCCCTTGGCGGTGATGTGATCCCGGCCAGGACCATGGCAGGCTTCGCAGCCGATGCCAAACTCGTCGGGCTCATTGCCCGTGCCGGTCTTGGGGGCGGGCGTCACATGGCAACCCATGCAGCGATCCTGCCAGACAGAGCCGGGTTCGTCGTAGTCGAACCAGTAGCCCTCAACATGATTGTACTCATACTTCAGGAACTCGAGCTTGCCGGTAGCATGATCCTTGGCTAAGAAACGACCTCCGGACACTACGAAGTCTGCTTTCAGCAGTTCGGCCTTCTGCTCTTCGGTGGCCTTGTCAAAGCCGGGAATGTCGCTCGGTCCGTTGATCGGCAGGACCATGGCGGCGTGGTGCGATCCAGCCCAGGAGGACCAGCGGTCAGCGTGGCAGGCCAGGCAGGTCTGGGATCCGACGTACTCCGGCACCGCCTTCTTCTCTGCGACGACGACACCGGCAGCAAGGACCAAGACCAGCAGCATACCCAACAGCATCGCAATCTTCAGCGCCTTCTTCATTTCTTAGCACCTCCTCCCTGGTACAAGATTATTTCCCAACCGTCGTCGTGAAACGGCGGAGATGGGCCCGGATGGAGGAACAGCGTCATGTGACCCTTTTCACAAACCCGCATTACTCATATCTTACTCTCAGGTTTCTCAGGAACCAACCCGTCAGAATTCAGAAAGGCGGCTGGCCATTATCAATTATCTCCCTGTTTCGTCACTTATCTCACTCTGGCGGGTCCTGGCGCACGATCTGTTCACGGAGATACGGTACGGAGTATGTGATCAACTTCACAAACCACTGCATGCCCCCGGCTCCGCTCCCATACCCTGCCAGTCTGATCCGGGAGGCGAACTGATAATGACACGAAAGATCTAGCATGATGGCGAGAAGGCTCGTGCTCTGTGATGCGTCTATGGCGCCCCGCACCTCCCGCACGTTATCGGGATAGTGCTCTCGCCGCCCGGCACCGGGATGTCCTGTTTGACAATTGCATCTCCATCCACCATACGCCATTTTATGAAGGCCCCCGCCCCCGGGTAGTGCGGCTGGACGGCGTCGGGATCACGCTGGAAGGCCTGGAGATCCCGTTTGACATACCGCCCTTCATTCTGGGCGGGCGCACGCTCTGCCAGGTCCGCCCCCTGGCGGAAGCCACCGGCGCCGACGTCGCCTGGGATGGCGACAGCGAGACCGTCAGTTTCACGCTGGGGGCCCGGTCGGCTAGCTGCCAAATTGGCTCCGAAATCGCCTACGTAAATGGCAGCCCGCGCCTGCTGGACGAGCCACCCATGCTGTACGACGACCACACGGTCGTGCCCCTGCGCTTCGTGGCCGAGGGGCTCGGCTTTACTGTCGCCTGGGACGGCGAGCGGTACATGGCCGATCTGCGCCGGCCGTAAGGAGGGCACGCCTATGACCGACAGACCGCCCGATAGCCGGAGCTGGCGCCCGGCAACGGGTGAGGACCTCTGGCGCTGGTCCTGGCAGGGCCGGGGCCTGTTCGGCCGCTACGACGCGCCGGTGGTCCGGATTGTGGATGATCTGGGCCGCACGGTGGCCGTGGGACTGGTGGTGGCCTATGACATGACCGCACAGACCATCGCTCTCCTCGGCCCGGGCCGTCGGCCCGACTCCGGCATGTGGACCCTTTCTGCCACGCCCGACCAGATCTGGATTGCGACTTTGGAGTGACAGGATTTCCACCCCGTCAGGCGGAAATACTCGGTAGGAGTGCACTTTGGGCGATGGGGTGGATTGGCAGATGCGCAACCTGGTCTCCATTCTGGTCCTTCTGGCCGCCGGCGTTCTGGGCTTTATCGTGCTGCTGCCCGTGCTGGGCATCATCATTGTGCTGATCGTGGCCGTGATCGGCCTCTTCTTTGCGCTGCCGCTTCTGGCGCGGCTTCCCTGGTTCCGAAACCGGATCATCGTCCACCGGTTCGACGGCCGGACCCATACCCGTTACGGCGGGGCGCCGCCCGAGGAGGAGCCGCCGCGCGTGCGGCTGGACCACGGCGACGTCATCGACGTGGAAGGCCGTGAACTGCCTGAGGGGAAAGCGGAAAAACGGGACTGAACCCGCCTGGGTTCAGCCCCGTTTTCTTTATGCTTGGATCAACCCCCGCCGGATCAGCAGGTTTCGCAGGTCGTCCGATTTGCGCTTGAACGACGTGCGCCGGTTCTGGGTGATGATCTTCCGGGCGGATTCGACCGCGACCGGCAAGGTCGGATCAGCAAGGATGCCGGCGATGGCATCAGCCGTGATGGTCATGTACTCATCCATGACCGGCGTCTCCAGGTGCTTCTCCAGCAGCCAGACCAGGAACGCATCGGCTTCATCGTAAGTAAAGCCGAGTTCGCCCTCGTCGGTCTGTCCGGGCCAGAGGCCCGCCGTGGGCACCCGGCCCACCAGGTCATCCGGGAACCCGGCGCCGGCGGCAAGCCGGCGGACCTCCCCTTTGGTGCAGTCCCGAATCGGCTGCCGGTCGGCCACGCCGTCGCCCCGAATCGAAAAATAGCCGAGGAAGTTTTCAATCGCATTATCGGTGCCCATCATCAGCCCCTGGAACGCATCGGCGAAAAAGCCCGCCGTCATCATACGCAGGGTCGGCTTGAGGTTGTTGATGGCCCAACTCAGCTTCGCCTCATCGAGCGGGACCCCCCTCTTGTCTGCCATCTCCCTGGCCGCTGCCGTATACAGGGTCACCGCCTGCTCCCACAGGCCGCTCAGGTTAATGACAACGGCAGGTATTCCCAGGTGATCCGCCACCCGCCGCCCATCGACAATATCCTTCTGCCGCTCGCCTTCCAGTTCATCCGGGGGGCTGCAGGGCAGCAACAGGCCGATGGTGCCTTCCGGCGTCGCTGCCTTGGAAATGGCGGCCGAAACGGTCGAATCGACGCCGCCCGAAAGACTGTTGATCAGCGTCTTTACGCCGTTTTTCTGCAGATACTCCCGCTCACCGGCCGCCCGCTCCGCTGCGGTCGCGACGCGGTGTTCCCTCCTGGTGGCCATCGCAGATCCCACTCCTTTGTCTATCAGACTAATTCTCCCTCAGATAGTGCTGCACTACACTCAGGAAATAGGCGACGCCTACCGCCAGGCATTCCTCATCGATCATCAGCTTCGACGTGTGCAGGCCGTAGGGATTGGCTGTTCCGGGTTTCAGCGCGCCGAGGCGCCCGAAGCTGCCCGGCACCTGCTGCAGGTAGTATGCAAAATCCTCGCCGCCCATGGAGGGCAGCATGGGCTGGACACTCTCCTCCGCCAGGACGTGAAGGGCGGCCCGGCGGGCCACGTCGGTGGCGGCCTCGTCATTAATCAGGGCCGGATAGCCGGGGTCGTACCGCAGCCGGTAAGTAGCGCCCGCCGCTTCGCAAACACCCCTGACGATCGCCTCAATCCGCCGGGGCATCAGCTCCCGCAGGGCCGGGTCCATCGTCCGGACTGTTCCCTTGAAGGTGACTTCATCGGGGATGACATTTCGGGCGGCGCCGCCGTGAATGCTGCCCACGGTAATGACCGCGTTCTGGAACGGCCCGACGTTTCGGGCCACAACCTGCTGGAGCAGGGTCAGACACTGGGCCGCGGCCAGCACCGGATCGACGCAGAGGTGCGGCTGGGCGCCATGCCCCCCCTTCCCCACGATGGTCACGTCGAACTCATCGGGCGCCGCCTGCACGGCGCCGGCGCCGAAGCACATGGTGCCCACTTCCATCAACGGCCCGACGTGCAGGCCGAAAATCGCGTCCACGTCCGGGTTCTGCAAAAGACCGTCCCGGATCATCAGGCTGGCGCCGCCGGGGTTGACCTCCTCGCCGGGCTGGAAGACGAGCACGATCCGGCCGTGAATCTCCGTTTCCCGCTCCTTCAGCGCCCGGGCCGTCGCCAGCAGCGTGGCCGTATGTACGTCGTGCCCGCAGGCGTGCATGACCCCGGGAGTTACAGAGGCGAAGGGCAGCCCGGTCTCTTCCATGATGGGCAGCGCATCCATATCTGCCCGGAGGGCAACGGTCCGGCCCGGATGTCCGCCGTCAATCACCGCTTTGATGCCATACCCCCCGATGCCCGCCGTAAACGGGATGGACAGCTTCTCCAGTTGTGCCGCCACGTACGCGCTGGTCTCGCGCTCTTCAAAGCTCAGTTCCGGGTGCATATGCAGATGACGCCGGGTCTCGACCGCAAACGGATGGACCGCCCGGGCGGCGCTCCAAATCTGCTCCCTTGTCCACATTGCATTTCCACCTCCCGTCGGAGAAGATTACCCCATGGGCACTGACAAACCCTGCCCAAATGTGAGCATCAATCTCAATCATTCTGGTAGGAACTAGTCCACAGACGTCGAAGTGGAAATATCAGTCAGTATGCAAACAGAAATGGGGGACGTTCAGGTGAGCAGGCCCAAGGGGAAGTCGGGCTCCGGTGCATTCTGGGCCGTCGCAGGCGCAGCTGTGGTGGTAACGGGTGCGCTGATCGCCTTCGGGGTGATGGCGAACAGCAAGAATGCCGCGCCGCAGGCGCCCGCCGCTGCCGTCAAGACGGATGCCGACCTCAAGGCGAAGGGGAACCAGATGGGGAATGTGAATGCCAAGGTCCAGATTATCGAGTGGGGCGACTATCTCTGACCGACCTGCGCCACGGTCGCCAAGACCGTGAAGCCGCAGTTTGCGGCTTTGATTGAATCGGGCGATGTCAGCTTCACCTACAAGGAATTCGTCCTCGACGGTCACCGCCCCCGCAATCAGTGGGCTTCCGAAGCGACATACTGCGCCGCCGACCAGGGCAAGTACTGGGCCTACCATGAGCACCTCTTCACCTACCAGAAGCAGTGGACGAAGGACGAGCTGAAGGGCTATGCCAAGACACTCGGGCTTGACACGGCGGTCTTCAACCAGTGCCTGGACTCGCAGAAACACAGGGCAACGGTGGATGCAATGACCAACGAAGCCAAGGCCCTCAAGCTGCAGGGCACTCCCACAATCTTCGTCAACGGCAAGCAGGTCGATCTGACCCAGTTCGCGACCAACCCGCGTGCCATTATCGAGGCCGAACTGAGGAAGTAAGGAGCAACCCGGGACCTGTCAGACAGGCCCCGGGTTTTTGCGCGCCTAGCCTTGCTGCAGTCCTGCGATCAAAACCTTTGCTACTTCGGGCCGGCTGAACTCGGGGGGCGGCACTTGTCCCGAGTAAAGCATCTCCCGCACTCTGGTGCCAGAAAGGGCCACATGCTGCGCCCGGTCATGAGGGCAGGTCTTGGACGAGGCCATGTTCCCGCACGCCCGGCAAAAGAAGGTGTGTTCGAAACGGAGCGGCGTGATGCCCAACTCCCCCGGACTGAACCCGTCGAAAATGCGCTGGGCGTCGTAGGTGCCGTAGTAATTGCCCACGCCGGCGTGGTCGCGCCCCACGACGAAATGGGTGCAACCGTAATTCTTCCGGCAAATGGCGTGCCAGACGGCCTCCCGCGGGCCAGCGTAGCGCATGGCCGCAGGGAAGACGGCCAGCATGGTCCGGTCCAGCGGGTAGTAGTGCTCCAGAATCACTTGATATGCCCGCATGCGCAGATCGGCCGGAATGTCGTCGGACTTGGTTTCGCCAACCAGCGGGTGGAGCAGCAGGCCGTCGCAGATTTCCAGCGCACACTTTTGGATGTACTCATGAGCCCGGTGGACGGGGTTGCGGGTCTGGAAGCCGACGACGGTGCGCCAGCCGCGCTCGGCAAAGGCCCGGCGCGTGTCGGCCGGGTCCAGGTGAAAGTCCGGAAACTGGGGTACCGGGCGGTCCAGCAGCCAGACCTCGCCGCCCAGGCAGACTTCACCCTGGCGCATCAGGCGGGCGACGCCGGGGTGGGCCGTCTCGGTGGTGCCGAAGCACTGGCGGGCTTCGGCCTCCTTGTCGTAGGTGAACTTGTCGGCGACGCCCATGAGGCCGAGTACATGCCCTGCCTGGTCGGTCAGGGCGATTTCGCTGCCACTGCCGATGGCGTCTGCCTGCTCCAGGCAAACCGTCAGGGTGACGGGCAAGGCCCAGGGCAGGCCGCTGTCCAGCCGCATCTCCCGGACCACCGACCGGTAGTCCCGCTCGCCCAGGAAGCCGTTTAGCGGGCTGAGGACCCCGGTGCCGATCATTTCCAAGTCAGAGCGCTCCCGGGCGCCCAGCGCCACCCGGGGGAGCCCGGCCGCGCGCTCCAGGGCGGCCTCCCGGGCGCCGCCGCGCAACTGGCGGTCAATCAGCGCACCGCCGTGGGGGGCGATCAAATCCAAGTCCCCCACCTCCTACTTGTGCAGGCCACACTCGGTCTTCTGGAAGTTGCTCCAGCGCCCGGCCCGCGGGTCTTCCCCCGGCCCCACGGCACGTGTGCAATGGGTGCAGCCGATGGACGGGTATCCCTGGTCGTGAAGCGGGTTGTAGGGCACACCGTTGGCCAGGATGTAGTTCCAGACGTCCTTGTCCTTCCAGGCGGCCAGCGGGTTGAATTTAACGAGGCCAAACTTGGCGTCCCACTCGACCATCTTCGCGTTGGCCCGGGTAGGCGCCTGCTCCCGGCGGATGCCCGTAATCCAGGCGTGCATGGTGGAGAGGACCCGTTTGAGGGGCTCCACCTTCCGAATGCCGCAGCAGGCATCGGGGTCGGAGGTCCAGAGGGCGTCGCCGTGCCGGTCTGCCTGCTCCTCCAGCGTCAGCAGAGGTGAAATCCGCTCGAGTTTCACATCGTACTTTTCCCGCACCTGGTCAACGAGCGCATAAGTCTGGGGGAAAAGCAAATCGGTGTCGAGGTAAAAGACCCGGGCCCCGGGGCGCAGTCTGCTGATCATGTCCACCAGGGCAACGTCTTCGGAGCCAAAACTGCAGGCCAGTGCGATCTCATCGCGGCCAAACTGCGCAAACGCCCAGGCCAGCGTTGCCTCCGGCCCCTTCCCCTCCAGCGAGGCTGCCGCCTCGTCCAGTTCTGCTTGCGTCCAAATCCGCTCACCCATGGGTCGGTTCCGCCTCCTTGCCTCATCATCCAAGTCACTGTATGCGGCAAGGCAACACCGGCGTGACCGCTCCCGTGCGCGCAAAAGGCGCCCACAGGCGCCCTCCGATGCCGATTATTCGCGCAGGGCAAGGGCCCGGCGGACTGCGGCGGCCACTTCCGCCCGGGTGGCGGCGACCTGCGGATCAAACGAATACCCGTGGCCGGTTAGAATCCCGCGCTCACTCAAGTCCGCCACCGCATCGCTGGCCCACACGGAAACCGTGGCACTGTCGCGGTAGAATTCTGCCCACTGCTGCCGCTGCAGCTCGGTCGCTCCGGCAGTCAGGCCCTTCATTCTCAACGCGCGCGAAATGACGACGGCCAGTTCCTGGCGGCTCACTAGATCACCGGGGCGGAATAGGTTCCCAGCTCCTCTCATCAGCCCGGCAGCCGCCGCCGCCTCTACGTCGCGGGCGAACCAGTCGGCGGCGGTGACATCCGCAAACGCTGAGCCGGACCCGGTACTGGCGCTCAGGCCAAATGACCGCACCATTAGTGCCGACAGTTCCGCTCGGGTGACCGGCGCCTCCGGCTCAAAGCGGTTGGTGCTCTTGCCTTTGACCAGGCCCCTCGCGGCCATCCACAGAATCTCACCGGCCGCCGGGTGGTCCCGGGGCACGTCAGCAAACCTACGGGTGAACTCGCCCACCACGTATGCCCCTGCAGCATCCACCGAGACTTCCATCTCCCCGGTGCCAAGCAGGGCTGGATTGGGCATCGGCTCCCACTGCGCCGTTTCTGCATACCGGCTATGAACGCCCAGCAGCTCCGGCACCGAGGCCGGACGCGTGTTCAGCCGCAAAACGGCTTTCTCAGTGAGGCTCAGTATTGGAGCAGCGCTGCCGCCCGAGACCAGGTCCACCTGGAATCGCAGCGGCCCACCCCTGGCCGTGAAGCCCAGGGCAGACAGTTCCGCACGGTCCGTGGCCGTGGCCGCTCCGCCAGTCAGCCGAAAGCCGATGGCGGCCCCCGTCCCTGCATTGGCTGGCACGCTTACGGCGCGAGCAGGAATATCAATACGGGCGAAGGGCGCGAGGATTACGACACGGGTTTCCGCGGCGGCCGCGCGCTGGAGCACCGCTGCGGGCAGGGTGACGCTGACTTCGGTCACAATCCCTCTGCGGGGACCTGCCTTGACGGCCGGCTGGCTCAGATCGAACGTGAGGGCGGTGACGTCCAGGCTTGCGGCAGCGGCGCCATCAACCTCTTCCGCCACGGTAGCCACGCCGGATTCCGCTACGGAGATGAGCCGCTGACCGACAGCCGTTTGGATGAGCACGGTGCCGGCAGGGGTGACGCGCACTTCCGATGGACGCCCCACGTTGCCTTTGGAGTCTTCAGCCGTCACAGTGAGGATGGTCCCGGGCGCCTGTTTCCCAATTTCGATAGTGAAACGGCCCAGGGCGTCAGATTTTGCGGCGCCCAGTACCCGGTCTCCGGACCGCACCGTCACCGCCACACTCCGTTCCGTTGTGCCGGTCAGTTGCGTCTGTTCGGCCGTTACCGGGTCAAGCAGCGGTACGGCCGGCGGCGTGGTGTCTTCCACATACAGTGTTGCCCAGCTCGTATTTCCCGCTTCGTCCTTTACGGAAACCCGAAGCCTCGCCCCAACCGACAGCGGCGTGATCTGCACGCTGAACTTGCCGTCTTCGCCGACTGTGGCACTGCTGATAGGATTGTTCGCAAGCAGGATGGTCACTGTGGCGCCCGGTTCGGCCGTCCCCGTCACCTCCGTGTGGCTGCTGCCCACCCGGTTGACCTTTGGCGGCTCCGGCGGCGTCACGTCCCGTACGCGAATCAGTATCGGCGCACTGCTGTTGTCCTCCAAGTCGGTCGCCACGATCTTCAGGCGTGTCCCACCGGGCTGCGGTGGGATTTTTACGCGAAAGGAGCCGCTGGGGCAGAAAGCATAGCCAATCTCATTCTCCCCAAGAAAGATGGCTATGGACGTATCCGGCTGTGTCCGCCCGGTGACATACTCCTGCCCCTCTACCACGGGTGAAACAGTCGGCGGCGGCACCCTTGGCCCCGCAATGGCCGGCACGGCACCACAGAATGCTGTGACAACCAGGAGCAAAGATCCCGCAGAGGCGCTCACCAATACTTGTTTCCAGTTCATGGCCAACACCCTCTTCGCTTGGGAGAACCAGAAAACAACCAATGCATAACAATACGACAATCTCAGACTCTACTCCTTTGAAAATCACGCCTGCTTCGTCCGGCGCCTTAAGGGCCCGGAGAATGGAAAAAAGGCCGGAGGGAAGCCCCTCCGGCCTGTCGGAACGATGTCATTATACCTGCAGGTCGGCGAAGAGTACAGACGAGAGATACCGCTCGCCGGTGCTGGGCAGCACTACCACGATCGTCTTGCCTTCGTTCTCCGGCCGCTTTGCAATCTGGACAGCGGCGTGGACAGCCGCCCCGGAAGAGATGCCGCAGAGGATACCTTCCTCGTTGGCGAGCCGGCGGGCCATCGTCACGGCCTGCTCGCTGGAGACCTGGAACACCTCGTCCACCACGTCGGTATGCAGGTTCGCCGGAACGAAGCCGGCGCCGATGCCCTGGATTTTGTGGGGGCCGGGCTTGCCGCCGGAAATCACCGGCGATTCGACGGGCTCCACGGCGACCGCCTTGAACTCAGGCTTGCGTGCCTTGATCACTTCGGCCACGCCTGTCAGCGTGCCACCGGTGCCCACGCCGCCGACGAAGATGTCGACCTTGCCGTCCGTGTCGCGCCAGACTTCCTCCGCCGTGGTACGGCGGTGAATCTCGGGGTTGGCCGGGTTCTCGAACTGCTGGGGAATCCAGGCGTTGGGCGTGGAAGCCACGATCTCCTTCGCCTTGGCGATGGCTCCCTTCATGCCTTCCGACCCGGGGGTCAGGACAAGCTCAGCGCCATACGCCTTCAGCAGCTTACGGCGCTCCAGCGACATGGTGTCGGGCATGACCAGAATGCACCGGTAGCCCCGGGCGGCGGCCACGAACGCCAGGGCGATGCCTGTGTTGCCGCTGGTGGGCTCCACGATCACCGTGCCCGGCTTCAGGATGCCTTTCTCCTCGGCATCCTGGATCATGGCATAGCCGATGCGGTCCTTCACGCTGCCTGCGGGGTTGAAGTACTCCAGCTTGGCCAGTACGGTCGCGTGAGTTCCCTCGGTCACCTTGCGCAGTCGCACCAGGGGGGTATTGCCGATCGTATCAGCGATGTTCTCATAGATGCGGGACATGGTGCTCATCCTCCTTGCCGCCGTGGTTAATTCCATGTAAACCAATCGGATTTCATGGTTTATGTGACCTCATTATACCACGGATTTTCCGGCTGAGAAGTCCTTTCCCCAAAGTTTCCCCGCGTCCACCCCGTTTCAGCCGCGGCAAGTCCGGCAACCCTCCCGGGCGCCGAACTCGGTCTCGGTAAAGCGGCAGGTCCAGCCGTCGTAGCTGAGCACCCGCCCAGTCAGGGGCGTCCCGATGCCCAGTATCAGTTTGATCGCCTCCGTGGCGGCCACGACGCCCACCACGGCAGCAGCAGCCGCTACGGCCGCTCCCTGATTCGGCCTCAGCCCGAGGCCGCCGGCCCGCTCGGCGCCCAGGCAGTCAAGGCAGGGGCCGCCGGGCAGCACCACAGTAACCGCTCCCGCCGCGCCGTGCACGCCGAAATAGACGGCCCGGGAGACCGCCGGGGACAGCACCGCCCAATCGCCGCTGCTCAGCAGCACCACGTCGTGCCCTGGCAGGTTGCCGATCAGATCGATCTCCCGGTCGAGCACCTCCACTTCTGCGTCGGGGTGGATTGCCGTGAGCGGCACCGCCGCCGACGCCGCCCTCGGCAACCCCACCCGGCTGCGGTCATGCGCAATGCCGCCCTCTAGATCCTGCAGCGTGACCAGCCCCGGGTCCCAGAGCGCTAGCCGCCCGATGCCCGCCGCCGCAAGGTAGAGCGCAGCCGCCGACCCGGCGGCGCCCAGTCCGGCGAGCAGCACGGAGGCCGCTTTCAGTTTTTTCTGCCCCCTGCCTCCCACTTCAGGAAGGATGATATGCCTGCTGTAGCGGATCACTTCCTGGTCGGACAAGCTCACAGACGGTCACCTCCGCAGAACGCTTCATAATCAATGAGCTCCCGGATCGTCGGCGCTTCTCCGCACAGGGGGCAGGCCGGATCCCGCCGGATCCGCACCTCTGCAAATTCCATGTCCAGCGAGTTGTAAATGACGAGGCGCCCTGCCAGTGTCGCACCTTGCCCGGAGAGCAGCTTAACCGCTTCCATGGCCATGAGGCTGCCGATGACCCCCGGCAGCACCCCGATGACCCCGGCCTGGGCGCAGGAAGGGACGGTGCCCGGCGCCGGGGGCTGCGGGTAGACGCAGCGATAGCACGGCCCCGCCCCGGGTACAAAGACGGTCGCCTGCCCGTCAAACCGGAAGATCGACCCGTGAACCTGCGGCTTGTCCAAGAGCACGCACGCATCGTTGACCAGATAGCGAGTGGCGAAGTTATCGCTGCAGTCGAGTACGACGTCGTACCCGGCGAAAACGCGCAGCGCGTTTTCCGAGGAGATGCGGTCCGTGTGCATCTCCACCTGCACCGCCGGGTTTTGCAGCCGCAGCTTCTCCGCCCCGCTCTCCGCCTTGAGGCGGCCCACGTCAGACGTAAAATGCAGCACCTGCCGCTGCAGGTTCGAGAGATCGACGCGGTCCATGTCGCATAGTCCGATTCGCCCCACGCCGGCCGCGGCCAGGGCATAGGCTGCCGGCGACCCCAGGCCGCCGGTTCCGACGATCAATGCCGACTTGTTGTGCAGACCAAACCCGCCATCCATAATCTACCATTTCCTTCCAGCGAAATCAACGCATCCATATCCCCATTATAAAGAAGAAACCCGATCCGGACAGGTCCGAATCGGGCTATCGGGCGATCTCCCACAGCAGCATATCAGCCTGCCGACCGCGGCAGCGCATGCCGATCTTCTCCAGCACACGCGCCGACGGACCATTCGCCGCCAGACACTCGGCCTGCACGGCCATCACGTCCGGGTCGGCCAGGGCCCAATCCACCAGCGCCCGGGCGGCTTCGGCCGCGTATCCCTGCCGTCGCCAGGCCGGCAGCACGCTGTAGCCAATCTCCACCCGCCCCCGTTCGTCCGGGGCGCCCTTGAAGCCGATATCACCGATGACCGTGCGCGAAGCCTTCTCAATGATCACCCAGACTCCCCAGCAGGCGCCCTCCGGGTCCTCGGCCAGAATCCTGGCGTAGGTGGGCAGGAAGTCCCGCAGATCTTCGTCGGGCCAGTCGCCGGGAACCGCCGCGGGGAACGCCACCCGCTCCCGGGTTGAAGTGGCAACGGCCTCGATCAGGTCAAGGGGTGCAGGCATCAGCAGCAGCCGTGCGGTTTCAACCATCAGCATTCCTCCGGGGCAGGTGCCCGAGCACCGCCCAGTGATACGGCGCAGTATGTCGCCACGTAATCTTTGCGAACCCGGCTTCACGGAGCTGGGTATCCAGCTCCCATACCAGCGGGTATTCCTCTGACTCGTCCCATGTATCTCCCAGGGCACGCCGGGCTTCAGCCCGGGCGCCCGCCGATGCGAAGATGATGTCCAGGAGGCAGACATACCCGCCTGGCTTCACCACCCTGGCCAACTCTCTGCAGGCGGCTGCCCGCTCGGACGGATGGACTTCGTGGAACGCGAAACTGGCGACCACCGCATGGAAGGCTCCATCGGGACAGGGAATCGGCAGGAACGAACCGTTGCGGAGCCTGAACTCCGGGTGGGCCGCTGCACACTTCTCCAGCATTTTGGCAGAGATGTCGACGCCGAATATCTCGCCCCCCCGCTGCGCTAACAACGCAGAGAATGCCCCGGTACCGATGCCGACATCAAGCACATGCCAGCCCGGCTGCACGGGTACCAGGCGGGCAGCCTCAGCGAGGCTGGCATGGTAGCCCTCAAGCGGGCCGCCGGGTGCCGACGCGCTGGCGTCGTAACTGGCCGCCCATTCGTCGAATCGCTTCAGGGTTTCCTGGGACGAACGCAGCATACAAGGCGTCACTCCTAAAGTGGGGACTAAGGGGGGCCCGCATTGCGGCCCCCCGCAGCAATCTTACAGGAACGCCCGGGCCATCCGGGGCACCAGCCGGTGCACCCAGTGGCGGACACGGTACATCAGCAGGAACCGGCGCTCTTCGGCCCGCTCGGCCAACATCTCCTCGGCCACCCGCCGGTGGTTCGCCTCCGTATCAAACTTCCGGCGGAGGACTTCCTGCTGCACCAACGCTAACGCGTATGCTTCAAACATATTCATGATCATTTCACCTCTCGCTGAACGGGGATCACTACGTTCGGACGGGCCGAGGCGGGAACCAGATGGTTCAGCACTCGCCGGGCCCAGGAGATCACATCGAACTTGCGCTGCGGCCGGAACTGCTCAGCCAACTGCCGCTCGTGATGGCGGGACAGGGCTTCCTGGATCTTCATCTGATGATGCAGCTTCGCCAGATCATACGACTGGCCGATATTGTGCTCATGCAAGGATAACATTGCGAATCATACCTCCGGGGATTGCGCCGGCCTTAACCGTTGCGCTTCAATTTCCCCGTCCTCAGTGCATACCGTTCGCCGGCCTGGAAAATCATCAGCCCGATGGGCACCAGCACGGCGCCCGTGGCGATTAGCCGGATCATGGCGGGCCATACAGCGGCCAGGCCCACCCCGCCGATCCAGGTAGCCCGGATGGCGTCAAGGGCGTAGGTGGCCGGATTCAGTCTGGCAAACGGCTGCAACCATCCAGGGAGGACGGTCACCTGGTAGTACACACTGGAACAGAGGAGCAGCAGACCCTGAATGATGTGGGTGGCCTGCGGCCCCCGCTCGGGCGAGAGCAGCGGCAGCACGGCGGCTACCAGCCCCAGCCCCAGGAACGACACGCTGGCAACTGCCAGCACGACAAACCCGCCCAGCAGGTTCGCTTTGGACATGTCAAGGTCAAACCAGAGCACCGTAATGCCCAGAATGACCGCCGTCCGGATCATGCCGTAGGTGACGGCAAAGAGCCCCTGACCCGTCAGGTAGGTGAACCGGTGAACGGGCGCCATGAAGGTGTACTCAATCGTCCCTTCCCAGCGCTCCCATGCCACCGTCTCGCCCATGATCTGAAACAGCACGCTCAGGTACGACCAGAGCAGGGCGCCGATCAGCAGATACAGCACACGCTCCTGCCCGGCCAGCCCCTGGCTGTCGGCCCCGATCAGGCCGATGGTCAGGGTGCTGACGGTGCCGTACACCAGCCAGACTACTTCCCAGCCGATATAGCGGCGGGTCAGCGCCCAGTTCCGCTCCACAAAACCGTAGGTGGCGCTCATTTGACGGGAAATCGCCGACATTACTCCGCCACCTCCTCGAGTTCCGGCTCCACGGGCTTGCCTGTGACCTGGAAGAAGACGTCCTCCAGATCCTTCGCTGCATACCGCGTTTTGAGCTGAGACGGGGTCCCTTCCGCCACGAACTTGCCGTCCTTGATGAAGGCGATTTGCTGGCAGAGCCGTTCGGACTCGGCCATGTCGTGGCTGGTCAGGATCACCGTGGCGCCCTGCTGCTCCTGAACTTCCAGAATGAAGTCCTGCACGTCCCGCTTGGACTGCGGGTCAAGGCCGGTGGTCGGCTCGTCGAGCAGGAGCAGCTTCGGCGCCGTCATCAGCGCCCGGGCGATGGCCACTTTCTGCTGCTGGCCCCGGGACAGGTTCTCGAGCGGGGAGCCCCACTTCTTCGACTCCAGCCCCATGCGCACCATGATCTCGCCGGCCCGCTTCCGAGCCTGGACGGGGTCCATCCCGTAAAGGCGGGCAGCGTAGTTGAGATTCTCATAGGCGGAGAGCTTCTTGAAAAAGGCGGCGTCCACGCTGACCCGGTTCATCAGCCGCCGGACGCCCAGGGTGTCTTTCTGGACATCCTGGCCGAAGACGATGACCTGGCCCGCATCTGGAATCAGCAGGGTCGAAATCAGCCGGATCAGGGTCGACTTGCCGGAGCCGTTGGGGCCGAGAATCCCATATATGTCTCCCCGCCTTACGCTGAAGGAGACCCGATCGACGGCAGTCACCAGGCGGCGGGGCTTTCTCTGCCACACCTTCCACCACGGATGCTTCTGCTCGTCGTCCTCTTCAAAGAACGTCTTGTACACATTCACCACTTGCAGTGCGTATGCGATCATGGGGGTCACTCCCCTTTCTTTCTTGCAAAACAAATGACCATGGGCATACCCGTGCCCATGGTCATAGATCTCCCCAACCGCGCGCTGGCAGGGAAATATAAAGACCACAGGCAGGCGTCTTTCGCCGACCTGTGGTCAAAACGCTCAAAGCTGCGTTAGCTCAGGCGCAGTCCAACAGGCCGCGAAATGGCGCGAGCATCCCGGCGAAGGCGACCGAGGAAACCGATGAGAAGCTTCGTCATTTCGAGACCCCCTTTGACAGAGAAGTATTGCGGATCACGATTCAGAGTATAGTCAGAGCCCGGAGCAAGTGTCAAGCATTATTTTGCAGTTTCCCTGAAAAAGTTTACCGGCCCGCCGGCACCGTGACGCTCTGGAGGTTGCCGCCGTAGTACTGGGGGACTTCGCCGACGATCACCGTGTCAGAGACCGGTAAGTCGTACGTAATCTCCATCTCCCGGCTGACGATCGGCAGGACCACCCGGACCCGTGCGGTCGCATGGAGCCAAATGCGGTGGCTCGTCTGGTTGATCCCTTCCGCCTTAAACTCGTGCTTCATGTCGATGACGATCGTCCCGACCGGCAGCAGCTGCACGGGAACCGCCGGGCCGGTCGTGGCCAGGAACCGGCTCTGCGATAGGGCGCCCAGGGGCACGTCGAACGATCCGCCCGACATTTTGGCCATCTCGGCGGCCACGGCGGTCGCCACTTCCGAAGCGATGGCGTTGACCAAAGGCGTATTGACGCGGTATGCCGCGATACGACCCTGCTCGTCCTTTACAAAAGTAACCAGATCTTCACTCGCGACGGATTGGCCGATCTTCCCCATGGCCACTTTGTTCACCGCGTCGATGGCCCTGCGCCGCGCTTCGTTCTCCGCCACTGCGGTCAGCGGTCCGACCAGCAGATAATCGGCCAGCTTCAGCAGGAGGAAGATGACGACCGTAAGCAGGATCAGCCAGCGGAGCAGACCCGCCCCTGCGATGCGAAGGCGTCTGAACCTGCGCACGGGCTTCACCCCCTCCCAAAAGATATGGCGGCCATGACCCGCGCATGCAGGCCTGGCCGCCACGTATCCTTTCCTTACCCGACCTTACGTCACCCGAGCACGACCCGCCCATACTTCCGCTTGCCCGCCCGCAGAATCTGGCCGGCGGCAACGGTCAGCGCCGCCTTGGGATCGGTCACCTTCTCGCCGTCGACGGTGAAACCGCCCTGCTCGATCAGGCGCCGGGCTTCGCTGGACGAAGGGGCGAGCCCGGTCACCACCAGCAGCCGCGCCGCCCCGATGGGCAGGTCCGCCGCCGGCACGGTCACATCAGGCACATCTTCCGGCACCTCACCCCGGGAGAACTGGGCAACCCATTTCTCCTCGGCCCGCAGGGCATCTTCCTGACTGTACCCGTACGTGACGACGATCTCCCGTCCCAGCCGCTTCTTGATGCTCATGGGATTCTCGCCCGCGGCCATGGCGGCCTTGAACTGCTCGATCTCCTCATCGGGCACATCGGTGAAGTAGGTGAAGTAGGTGACGATCAGCTTGTCCGGAATCGACATGGTCCGCCCGAACATCTCCTCCGGGCTGTGGTCCAGGCCGATGTAGTTACCGAGCGACTTGGACATCTTCTCGGTGCCGTCGAGCCCTTCGACGATGGGGTTCATCAGGCAGACCTGCGCCTCCTGCCCGGCATCGCGCTGCAGGTCGCGCCCCATCAGCAGGTTGAACTTCTGGTCCGTGCCGCCCAGTTCGATATCGGCCTCGATCGCCACGGAGTCGGTGCCCTGCATAAGCGGGTAGAAAAACTCATGAATGTAAATCGGGCGCCCTTCGGCGTAACGTTTTCCGAAGTCCTCCCGTTCTAACATGCGGGCGACGGTCGACTTGGCCGCAAGCCGGCTGACGTCGGCAAAGGTCATGGGCGCCAGCCACTCGCTGTTGCGCCGGACTTCCAGCCGGCTGACGTCCAGCACCCGGGCCGCCTGGTCGAGGTAGCGCTTGGCATTGGCAGTCGTCTCTTCATGGGTCAGGGCCGGCCGGGCTTCATTGCGGCCCGTCGGATCGCCGACCATCGCCGTGTAGTCGCCGATGATCAGGATGCAGTGGTGGCCCAGTTCCATGAACTGCCGCATTTTGCGGAGGGGAACCGTGTGGCCCAGCGTCAGATCCTTGCCCGTCGGGTCGATGCCGAGCTTGACCCGCAGGGGCTTGCCCGTGGCGATCGACTTCTCGAGCTTTCGGCGCAGCTCATCAACGCTGACGATGTCAGCTACGCCGCGCATCAGCAGATGCATCTGTTCGTCGACACTCCTGAATCCCATGGATACCGTCCTCCCTCGATGGTCCCGCCCTAAAGGCTTCGGAGGCTGCGAGGGAGTAGCGGGAGCGCTCACTCGCAGCCGACACTGCAGTTGGGGGAAGGGTGGAAGGGGGTTGACAGACCCCTTCCACTTGAAATCAGGGCACAAAAAACGCCCCCGCCCCGGACTGTTCGCCCAGGGACGGCATGCATGTGGCGCATACCGCGGTACCACCCTGGTTGACCCCCGGGAGGGAGCCCACTCTCATGTTCCGCTAACGGGGAACTTCCGGCCCTGTCTATCCATCTAACACACGGAGGCGTTAAGATTGGACTCGGAGGGCAGCTACGGAGTGTATTTCAGACCCGGGCCCCGGGGTTTTTCACCTGCCAACCCCTCGCTGAAGATAGGCCCTGAACCGTACTTCTCTCCGTCATCGCTGTTGCCAGCCATTATAGCACAGATGATTCCAGGTGGACAATTCCCACTCGTATAGTTTTCGCCCTCTGGCGTCCGGTTACTCCGCACCGCCGAAACTCTGTCACCCAGAAAAAGGAGTCCGGGCCCTTTCGGGCGAATCTGTTTCACCTTGTTGGAGGTGTTTTCGCTTGTCCAATGCACGTCAGACAAGTACCGGTGAGCCGCTGCGCAGCAAAAAGAAGCGCCGCCGCCGCAAGTGGCTCCTGTACACATTCTTGGTCATGCTGGGCATGGCCATCGGCCTGGCCGGCCTGGCGGGCTCCTTCGCCTACAAGGCGTATAAAGCGCTTCCCGCTTTTGAGGAGCTGGATCCAAACCTGACTTCGGTCATTTACGACAGCAAGGGTCAGGTCGTCTACAAGCTGGCCGCCGAAGAGAACCGCACGCTGATCAAGGATATCGACGAGATTCCGAAGGACGTCTTGTGGGCTTTCGTCGACACGGAAGACCGCCGCTTCTACGAGCACAAGGGCGTCGACTTCTACCGCATGGTAGGCGCCGTCTGGCAGACCACCAAGTACTTCCTCGGCGTCAAGGGCTCGCAGTTGGAGGGCTTCTCCACCATCACCATGCAGCTGGCGGGCAACGCGTTCCTGGACCGGAGCGACATCAGCCCCATGCGCAAACTGCAGGAGATGATGCTGGCCTTCCAGTTGGAGAAGAAGTTTACCAAAGACGAGATCCTGCTTCGCTACCTCAACCAGGTGCCTTTCGGCCGGCAGCAGGCGGGCCTTGAAGAGGCGGCGCACCATTACTTCTCCAAATCCGCCAAGGAACTGACGGTTTCCGAAGCAGCGGTCCTGGCCGGCATGCTGAAGGGCCCGAGCATTTACAACCCGATTGACAACATTGAGGGCGCCCAGGAGCGCCGGGACATCGTCTTCGACCTGATGGTCAACCAGGGTCACCTGGATCCGGCGCAGGCCGCCTCCCTCAAGACGGAGCCGGTCACGGCCAACCCGGAAAAGCTGACGCCGCAGACGGCGAAAACGTTCAGCGGCGACTGGTACATGGACTACGTCATCGACATCCTCACGCAGCCTTCCATTTCCGCCAAGTACGGCACCCCGCTGTTCGAGGATGCCGACCTGTACACCAAGGGCCTGAAAATCTACACGGCCATGGATCCCGATTGGCAGCGCATCGCCGAGGAACAGATGGTCAAGGTCATCACGGACCAGACGACCAAGAACTACACCCTCGACGGTGATGACCGCAGCAAGAAATCCACGGTGCCCGAAGGTGCCGTGGTGATCATGGACCACAAGAACGGCCACCTCAAAGCGCTCGTGGGCGGCATGGAACACAAGACCATGCGCGGCTACAACCGGGCCACAGACGCCCTTCGTCAGCCCGGCTCGGCGATCAAGCCGATCGTCAACTACCTGCCGGCCATCGACCTGCTGGGTTGGGGACCCTCCACCGTGGTTGACGACTCGCCGCCCCGGCTCTCCATGGACGGCAAGAACGTCTGGCCCGAGAACTACGAGTTCCGCTACACCGGTCTGGTCAATCTGCGCTACGCGCTGGAGCAGTCGATCAATGCCGTCGCCGTGCGAACCCTGGAGCAGGTGACGCCCCGCAAGGGCATTGAGTACGCCCGGCTCCTTGGGCTCTCCACCCTGATCGATGCCGGCATGAACCCCGCCACCAACGACGAGAACCTCTCGCTCGCTCTGGGCGGCATCACGCTAGGCGTCTCGCCGCTGGAACTCACGGCCGCCTACGGGGTACTTGGCAGCCTGGGCCTGAAGACCGACCCCGTCGTGATCACCAGGATCGAAAACAAGGACGGCGTCACCATATTCGAGGCGCCCAGGCACACCAAGCCGGTGGTCCGCAAGGAATCGGTTTGGCTGATGGTCGACACGATGAAAGGCGCCATCGTCCGCGGCACCCCCTCCTATACCCTGCAGGGCTGGAAGGGCTGGCCGGCCGCCGGCAAGACCGGCACGACGGAAGACTGGCACGATGCCTGGTTCGTCGGCTTCACGCCCGACATCGTCACGGGCGTCTGGACAGGGTATGACAACGCCGACGGCAAGAAGAAGCACCTGCCCGTGGCGCCGAACGGGTCAAAGTGGACGGGCGCCGGCCCGCCTGCCGCCGTCTGGAAAGAGATCATGGACCGCATCGTCAAGGAGAAGCCGAAAGATTGGGAGCGCCCCGCCGGCCTGGTCGCCGTTGAAGTCTGCAAGACTTCCGGCCTGCTGCCCAGCCCCCTCTGCCCCAAGGAGCAGATTGTGACCGACTGGTTCCGCAAGGGGAGCGAGCCCAAGCAGCCTGATAACGTCTGGACAATGGCCAGGGTCGTAAAACAGCCCTGGACGATTCCGGGCAGTACCAAGGTGCTTGACCGGTACTTCCTGTGGCAGGACGGGTGCGCTGGGACGCCGGAGGACCGGCTGATGATCAAGCGGCCCAATAAGTTCGTGAAGCATCCGACCGACCCGTGGAACTTCGGCCGGTACTGGCCGGCCGACTGGGTAAACGAAGTGCCGACGGAAAAGTGTGTGGTCACCCAGCCCGTGCCAGTCACACCGCCCCCCGGCACCAATCCGCCGCCCGGCGGCGGTGGTACCACCCCTCCAGGCGACGGCGCCAATCCCCCTGGCGGCAATACGCCACCGCCCGGCACTAACCCGCCGGGGACCGGGTTGATTCCCCCGCTTCCGCCCGTGCTGCCGGGCCGTTAATCCAGTGTTCGAAAGAAGTCGGACTTGCCGTCCGACTTCTTTTCAATTCTTCCAATATATGTTACAATGGGAGACAACCAGTCGGCCTGACGCAGGGAAAGGAGGAACCTTATGGCAAAACTGCGTGAACTGGTGCCAGGGTGCCGGGTGGTCACCAGGTCAGGGTTCAACGGAACCGTAGTGGGTACAGCCAGGTTAGTGGATGTAAACGTAGTGCTGGTAAATCTGGACCTCCTCACCGGGGAGGAACGGAACCCCGTCGTGGTGTTCCCGGAAAACCTGACGCCGTTGCAGCTTGAGTCGCTACACGATCTCCCGTCGGCGCCCAAGTCCAACGTGTCCTAATCTCTACATCTCGTAAACGGACCTAAGCCAAAGCATCAGGCCCGGGCATGGCGCCCGGGCCTGGTCTTCATGTAATTGTGGCTGCTAGTGTGGGGTATTGGAGGCATTTTGCCACGGAGGGCGCGGAAGGCGCGGAGGACACGGACAAACCAAGGGAAAATGGAATTACATATTATTATTGTATTTAATTATGAAATGGACAGCAGATCCTGAAGAGCCATCAGACAAGGCGCAGGGACACATCCTACTAATGCCTGAATCCGCGCCGATTCTAGATTCACGCCATCTGCAGAATCCGCGGTCCTATCACATTCCCACTTCCACTGCCACGACTCCGTGTCCCCTTCCGCGTCCTCCGTGGAAAAAATCCCGTTCCCCTTCCCACATTCAAGGCCCGCACTGTGACAGAACGGCCGATCAGCAGACCACAAGGCATCAGCCGGACATGGAAGCAGCAACCTCCATCGCCAGGGCCGTCTGCGTCACCTTGAAGGCTGAGTTCTGGAACCACAGCCCCCCCCGCTCACGAATCAACTGCTCCAGCGCCTCGACTACCTGCGGATCGAACTGCGTCCCGGCACAACGCCGAATCTCCTGGAATGCCACCTCAACGGGCTTGCCCTTTCGATACGGCCGGTCCGACACCAGCGTATCGAGCGCGTCGGCCACACCGATGATGCGGGCAGGCAGGAGGATCTGCTCCCCGCGCATGTTACGGGGATACCCGCCGCCACCGTACCACTCATGGTGCTGTCGGATGATCTCCGCCACACCGGTCAGGCTGTGAATCTGCCTGGTGATCCGGTAGCCGATCTCCGCGTGGGCCTGCATGATCCGGCGCTCCGCCGGATCGAGGGGGCCGGTCTTGAAGAGAATCGACTCAGGAATCCCTACCTTGCCGATATCGTGCAGCAGCGACGCCAGGCGCAGCCGCTCCAGCTCCTCGGGCAACAGCCCCAGCTTTTCGCCCAGCGCGATGGCATATGTGGCCACCTGCGCGGAATGGCCGTAGGTGTATCGGTCGCGGGCGTCCAGCAATGATCCGAGCGTTTCAATGAGCTCCGCATTCGTCGCCCGCAGCTCCTGGTTCAGGTCATACAGGCCGCCGTTCACCCGTTCGATCTCCAGCACGTAGTTCTGAATTCGGTCGGCAAAACTGCGGTAGCTATAGCGCAGCAGCACGAGCGGCGAGAGCAGGAGCAGGCCGAACGTAAAAGTCATGCCCAGTTGCATCGCCCGCCCGAGGAGCAGGCCGATGATCCCGAGCACCGCCTGCTGCATGCCAACCCAGCCGAAGCTGTCCAGCCAGAGCCGGCCAGGGGGCCGGTCGGTGGAGAAGCTGATGACCATCGCCACGCCGGTATTTTGCACCAGAAAATACAACAACGTCGCCGAAACGGATGCCGCGACGGCTGCGTTGTCCCACTGGGGGGAGATCCCGCCCAGATGGCTATATACCCACCCGCCGAGGAACGTCGCCGTCGTGTAGAGTCCGGTGTTAAAGACAGACTTGTACCAGGGACCGCGCATGACGACGGCGCTCGCCAGCGCCTGCAGCAGGGCGGTAAAGACAGCCACTTCCGTGCCGTAAAGTCCGAGGACCAGGAACGTGCCCGCCAGACCCGCCGTCAGGGCGCGCCGCTCTCTTACCGAGATGGCCCCGGGCGTTTTATGGTGATACGCAAACAGATCAACGCTGATCGATTGCAATGCCACGGCCAGGAGGAGCACCAGCGCTTGCTTCCAGCCCATCCAAGCCGGAAGGGAATGATAACTGATCCAGAGCGCTGCCAGGCCGGTGGCGGCAAAGAGACCGATCAACGGCGCAATGCGCCTCATATGGCCACCCCCGTAGGATATGCGCAAACCTTGTTCTTCCCGGCGTGCTTGGCTGCGTAAACCGCCTCGTCGGCGGCCTTGATGAGTCCCTGCACGGTGGTCGCATCGCGCGGAAAAGAGGCAACCCCGAGGCTGATCGTGACGGAAAACATGCCGCCGTCGTCGGTTTCGAGGCGGGCCGCGGCGGTCTCCCTGCGAATACGCTCGGCCACTTCCCATGCCTGCTCGCGCTCTGTGCCCGGCATAAGCAGCACGAACTCTTCGCCGCCAAACCTGGCTGCAACGTCGCCGGCTCTGCCACACCGCCGGAAAATCGATGCGACGGTCTTGAGCGCGCGGTCGCCGGCCAGGTGCCCGTAGGTGTTGTTAATGTCCCGTAGGTAGTCCATGTCGCCGAAAATCAGGGTAAGCGGGCGCCCGCTTTGTGTCGCTTTCCGCACTTCATCGTTGAGAGCCCGGTCGAGGTGTCGATAGTTATAGAGTTCCGTCTTGGGATCCACCATGGCCAGTTTGGCCTGCTGCATGCGCTGCAGGGTTCGCTGCAGCGTCGCCAGCGGAATGATCGTCAGCAGAATGGTGGAACGGTCCAGTACATAGAGCCGCCCGATCAAGGCCCCGAGGAGGGTCATCATCATATCGCTGATCATGCCGTCGGTGTGAAAGAGGCCCGTCTGATGCCACGGCAGCTTGCGGTCCAGAGAGACCAGCGTCTGCAGCATCAGGTATTGCGTCGTCAAGAAGACCAGCGCCACCGGAAGGAGGTTCATGGTCAGCCAGAAGGAACCCGTTCCGGTCACGATCTGTAGCCCCTGGAGCACATGCCCGGCGATGAAGGCGCAGATGATGGAGGCCGAGACGTTATAGTCAGGCCCCCGGAACGGCTCCGGCTGTTTTGTGCGGATGCGGTGGAGAACCTCCATGGGCAGGGCCGGCAGATGGGCAGCCAAGGCTAGGGGAACGGGCAGCGCGGTGATGATCGCGAATTCCACTGCCATGTACCAGCCGTAGCTGACGTTGGTAGCATCAACACCGTGGATTGGCATGACTCGGGCGGCAGCCATGGTCGCAGCAAAGACGACCGCCGAAATCCATGCGACCAGGTCGAACGCGCCGAACTGCCGCCACTGGGCGACCAGCAGCATCAGGGCAACCGCATCCACCAGATAGAGATAGACCAGAGCTTGCCAGGGATGTGCGGGCCGCACGGTTCTCCCCCCAATTGACACCGTTTCACAAACAAATGCGCAATACTGCCATAATTCGACATCAAAGGGACGAAATCCTCTTTCACGTTCAACACTTATGTTATGTATCTTTGGCGCGATGGCCGAGCCGCCGGGAAGGGGAAGACTGCGAATAAAGCGAACTGTACTGTTCCACTGCATGTCGTGCGCCCGAATGATCGAACTGAGGTGGTCCCAGTGCTCTTGCGCGACCCTGTTCACGGTGATATTTTCCTGACGGAGACGGAGACGAGGGTGCTCGACACCCGGGAGATGCAGCGCCTCCGCAACATTAAGCAGCTGGGTGCGGCCCATTTGGTCTTTCCGGGCTGCGTCCATACCCGGTTCGATCACAGCCTGGGGGCCCTGGCCTGTGCACACCGGATGATGGAGAACCTGCGGCTCGTGGGCTTTCACATTGACCCCGCTGATGCGGCCCTGGTACGGCTGGCAATCCTGACCCACGACGTGACGCATATCCCATTCGGCCATACGTTTGAAGACGAGCGGCAGATTTTCCCGCGCCACGATGCGGGACCACGTCTCGATTTCTTTTACGGTCCTGGCTGCGAATTGGGTCGCGTTCTCTCCGAGTTGGGCGTGGCCGAAACCGTGCGCGGGATCCTGACCGGGGCGCCCCCGGCCCCGTGGATGGGCCAGGTGGTCTCCAGCACGGTGGACGCCGACCTGCTTGACTATCTGCGACGGGACTCTTTCTTCGCAGGACTCCGGCAGGACTACGACGACCGGATCTATTCGTACTTTATCCTGGAAGGCGGGCAGCTCCTGATCAACATGGTCAAGCATGGGCTGGACCGGCCCGATGCCCGCACCGAGATTCTTCACCTGCTTAGAATGCGGTACATGCTGACGGAGCGGATTTACCTGCACCACGCGAAGATCGCCGCGGGAGCGATGATCTCCAAGGCAGTGGAACTGCACGCCCAGCGCGGGCTGCGGGAGGATGCACTCTATGACCTGGGCGATCAGACGTTTGTCGACCTGCTCGCGCGCCTGCCAGGCCCCGCAGTCGTGGGGCAGTTGGTAGAGGGGCTCGCCACCCGCCGGCTCTTCAAACGGGCGTACGTCCTCTCGGAAGTCTCCCTGGGCGACAGACTGCACGAGTTCATCACCCGGTACGCCGGTCAGTCGGCGGAGCGGGAGGCGGTAGAGAACGCGATTGCCGCCAAGGCCAGGCTGAAGCCGGGCCAGGTGATCTTCTACTGCCCGAAGGCCTCCTACTTCAAAGAAGTCCGGGTGCCTGTCAAGGTCCGGGCCGGCACGGGGCCGCTTTATAAGCTGGATACGAACGCCGGTGAAGTTGGCGCCCTGGCCCGCCAATACGAATCCCTCTGGCGCGCCTATGTCTTCGCCCCGCCGGAGAAGGTAGATGCCGTACGCAGGGCGTGTGAGAGGTTTTTTGAGCTTCCCTCCGAGTTTGCGAATTGAGAGGGAGTGGGAGTTTTCAACACAGATTACACAGATTATAAAGATTATATGATTCGATCAAATCGCTATCTGTGTCTAAATCTGTGTAATCCGAGTGAAATGTATGAAGGGCCAGGCGCGTTCAGCGTTGAACGTACCTGGCCCTGATGTGTTAAGACAAGGCTCTACTCCAACTTAACCGACGCATCCAGCGGAAGGTCGAACCAGACCATGGTCCAGCCGGCCTTCGACTGGGCCCCGATCCGGCCGCCGTGGGCCTCCACCAGCTCCTTGGAGATCGCCAGACCGATGCCCACGCCGGTCTTGACGCCCTGGCGGGCGCGTTCGCTCCGGTAGAACCGCTTGAATATGAACGGCAGATCTTCCTCCGCAATTCCGGGCCCCGAGTTCAGGCACGAAAACCGGTAGATTGAGTCGGCCACCGAGCTCTGCACCCGAATGGTCCCACCCTCCTCCGTGTACTGAACCGCGTTGCGCAGGATATTGCGCATCACCTGAGCGATGGAGTCCGCATGAACCGGCACCAGTACCCGCCGGGCGTCGGGGTCGTGATGCAGCTTGATGCCGCGGGCGTCAGCGCCGGCCCGGATCACGCGGACCAGTTGATCCGCCAGATTGTCCAGGTCCGCCGGCGTGCGCTCGAAGTTCTGCTGGCGCATCGCATCGGCCCGGGCGAGCTGATGGAGCGCATCGACCAGCCGGACCAGGCGCATCACTTCTTCATGGACGGACGCGAGCGCCTCCTGATTGGCCTCGATTACGCCGTCGCGCAGGGCCTCCAGGTAGCCCTGCAGGTTAGTCAGGGGCGTGCGGATCTCATGAGCCAGGTTGGAGACCAGTTCCCGCCGGAGCCGGTCGGTCCGCTCCAGCGACTCGGCCAGAGCGTTGACGTTGGCCGCCAGGTCGGTGTAGTCGTGCACGCTGGAGGCGGAAACGTCGGCGCGTGTGCCGAAGTTGCCGGCGGCCATCTCCCGGGTGAGGCGGATCACCGCCCGGTAGGGCTCGAGCGTACGCCGCAGGAAGACCTGCGTGATGATGGTTGCGAACACCATGGCTACGACCGCACCGGTGACGATGTACCAGCCCGTGAAAGACTCGTCGAAAAGCCCGCCGGAACCTGGCACCAGGGCAGACAGCCGGTGCCTGACAACCGAGCGCAGCAAGTAGGCGGCGCCCACAAAGACAAGGCTGGTGGGAATCACGGTCTGGAGCCAGATTCGCCAGTACGAATCGCCCACAATCCGCTTTAGCCCGACCATTCTTCGCTCCCCGCCTCGCGGAACTTATAGCCCACGCCCCGCACGGTCAAAATCCGTTCCGGACGGGCGGGGTCAGCCTCCACTTTCTGGCGTAGCTTGCCAATATGAACGTCGATCGTCCGGTCAACTACGTACATTTCGTCGTAGGAGTAGACCTGGGCCAGGAGCTGTTCCCGGCCGAAGACACGGCCGGGGAACTCCATCAGGGCGACGAGCAGCTTGAATTCGAACGCGGTCAGGTAGACCTCGCTGCCGTCGACCCGCACACGGTGACGGTCGAGATCTACCTCCACGCCATGCAGCGCAATCTTGGGGCGCCGCTCGATCAGCAGGCCGGTCCGCCGCAGGATGGCCTTCACGCGCGCGACCAGCTCCCGGGGGCTGAACGGCTTTGTCATGTAGTCGTCGGCACCCAGGGCCAGGCCCGCGAGCTTATCTTCCTCTTCCACCTTCGCGGTCAGCATCAGGACCGGGGTGTCGCTGCGCTCCCGGAGTCGGCGGCAGACTTCCATGCCCGACACTTTGGGTAGCATCAAATCCAGCACGATCAGACAGGGCCGCTGTTTCCCGATCAGGTCCAGTGCGGTGGGGCCGTCTGAGGCGGCTACGGTCTTGAAGCCTTCACGTTCGAGGTAGAGGCAGATCAGGGAGACGATCTTCGGATCGTCATCTACTACGAGAATGGGTGCGTCGTGAAGCATGGGCCTCCTCCTCTGCGGAGCTGAGCCTTCAGATCTTCACGGGATAATTACGGAGCGCAGTCCCAATTCTCCTTCTACTCGCTCAATCGGGCCACGGTAACGCCGTCGCCGCCCTCACCCATGCCGCCCAGCCGGAACGAACCGACCCGGCTGTCGCCCTTGAGGAAGTCGGTGACGGCCTTGCGCAGGGCGCCCGTCCCCTTGCCGTGGATGATCCGGACGAACGGGGCGCCGGCCAGCACGGCGTCATCCAAATACTTGTCGACCTTGTCGAGCGCCTCGTCGACCATCAAACCGCGCAGGTCCACTTCCGTAGATAGTTCCTGGGCCTTGGTTACGCCGGCGCCTTTCCCCTGCGTCCGTCCGGCCGATGCCGGTTTGGCTGCCTGCTGCGCCTTGGCGGCGTTTGGGTCTTCCGCCCGCTCCAGGTCGGTGAGCGGCACATTGACTTTCAAAATCCCGGCCTGCACCTGCACGTTCCCCTGGCCGTCGGGCGGGGTCAGGACATAGCCGACCTGATCCATGGGCAGAATCAGCACGGCGTCGCCGGGCTTGAGGCCGCGGGGCGGCTCGCCGCCTTGCCGGGCCTTGCGGGCCGGGCGGTTCTCTTCCAGGCCGGCGCGGGCGCTTACAAGGCGCTGGCGGGCGCCCTGAATCGCCTGGTTGCGCTCGGCCTCTCGCTGCTGCTTGACCGCCGCCTTGAGCTCCTCAATAACGGCTTCGGCCTCGCGCCGGGCCTGGGCCAGCATGTTCTGCGCCTGGACGCGGGCTTTCTCGACCACATCGTGCGCCTTCTCCTGGGCGCCGGCGAACCGCCGCTCGTACTCCGCCTTCATCTGCTGGGCTTCATAGCGCAGCTTGGCCGCATCAAGCCGCTCTTTTTCCAGCCCCGCCCGGGTGGCGTGAATGCCGGCGATCAGGTCTTCGACTTTCTCCTGGTCGCGGGTGAGGAACTGGCGGGCCCGGTCGACGAGCAGGGACGGGAGCCCCAGCCGCCGGGAGATCTCAAAGGCGTTGGAAGAGCCGGGAACGCCGATCAGCAGCCGATAGGTCGGCCGGAGCGTCTCCACGTCGAACTCGACGGAGGCGTTCTCTACCCGGGCCCGGGTGTATGCGAAGGTCTTCAGTTCGCTGTAGTGCGTGGTCGCCACGGTCATGGCGCCCCGGGCTGCCAGGTGCTCCAGAATCGACATGGCGAGGGCGGCGCCTTCATTAGGGTCGGTGCCGGCGCCCAACTCGTCCACCAGGACCAGCGCCGGCCCCTCGATATTCCCGATGATGCGGACAATATTGGTCATGTGGCTGGAGAACGTGGAGAGGCTCTGCTCGATCGACTGCTCGTCGCCGACGTCGACGAAGACCTGCTCGAAGATGCCGACCCGGGTTCCCCATCCCGCGGGCAGGTGCAGGCCGGACTGGGCCATCAAGACAAAGAGGCCCATGGTCTTGAGGCTGACGGTCTTGCCGCCGGTGTTGGGGCCGGTGATCACCAGCGTGTCGAAGTTGATGCCAATGTTGATGTCCACCGGCACCACGTTCCCCTTGAGCAGCGGGTGGCGGCCCTTGCGGATCTCCAGCATCGGCTTGCGTTCCAGTTCGGGAGCGACGCAGTCCAGGTCGAGGGAGAGTTTGCCTTTGGCGGAAGCGAAATCGATCTGGGCAAAGGCCTGCAGCGAACTCACCATGCTGTCAGCGTCGTTTGCCACGAGCACGGTGAGGCGGGTGAGGATGCGGTTGATCTCATCCCGTTCCTTGAGGGTCAACTCCTTGAGCTCGTTGTTCATTTCGACGACGGCCATGGGCTCGATGAAGAGCGTGGAGCCGCTGCCCGACTGGTCGTGCACGATGCCGGGGACCTGCGTCCGGTATTCGATCTTAACGGGAATTACATACCGGTCATCGCGGATGGTCACAATAGGTTCCTGCAGATACTTGGCGCCGGCGCCCCGCACGTAGCTGTCCATGCGCTCCTTGATGCGCCCCTGTATCGTGCGCTGGGCGCGCCGGATCTCGCTCAGGGCCGGGCTGGCGTGGTCGGAGACTTCGCCGTGTTCGGTGATGGAGCGGCGAATCTCCGCCTCCAGGGCGCTGAACGCGCCGATCATGTTTGCGATGGCCGCCAGAATCGGCGCCCGGTCGGCATTCTCCTGCAAATACTTGCGCAGGCGCCGGCCGCTGGCCGCAGTATCGGCGATGTCGAGCAGATCATGCGGGTCGAGCATGCCGCCCCGCGTGGCCCGCTGGACGGCGGCCCGCAGGTCGTGGATGCCTCCGAGGGGAATCGAGCCGCCGGCCATATAGAGTTGCCGGGCTTCGGAAGTCTCGTCCAGGCGGTGTTTTACTTCCAGATATTCGAGCGACGGCGCCAGGTCCTCGGCAATCTCCTTGCCGAGCACCGTCGCACACCGCTCTGTTAACTTTTCCCTTATCTTTGCGAACTCAAGCGTTCGCAGCGTACGTTCGTCCATGGTTGCTCCTTTCGCAAATAGAAGGGTGAGCCGCCCCACGGGTTCTACAGACGTGATCCCACCCAAAAATGTTCCGGGGAGGTCTGAATCGTCAATGTGGCACTGGCAGGCTCCGGTCGCAGCACTCGTGGCGGCGGCGGTCTTCGCGCAGCCGACGCCGGCCCAGCAGGCAGGCATGATGGAGGCCGTGCGGCAGATGCTCCAGCAGGCCCACGTGCCGAAACAGGATATGCCGAGCAAGATCATCAGCGTGGAGCCGCTGGGAGGCGAACGCTATAAAGTCCATATGCAGATGGTTCAGGGCGAGGGCTGGTTTGAACTGAAGTGGACGGGGACCCGCTGGGAGGCGTCCGGCCTCAATCGGTAAGGGCAGCCATGATGGCGGGTGTGATATCGGTCAGGCTCCGGACGCGGGCGGCAAAGGCCTCTGCGCCGGGGCCTTTGGCGATGACGGGCACGTCGTTCATCGTGTGCGTCTTGACCGACAGGTCTTCGATGTTGCCGTGGTCGCTGGTGATGACCAGGAGCAGGTCCGGCGGGGCGCCCGCGATGAGGCCCTCCAGGAATGCATCGACGCGCTCCAGGACGGCGATTGCCTCATCCATGGCCTGATGGTGGCCGGCCTTGTCCGTCAGGAAGTGCTCGTAGAGCGTGAAGTCGTGCTCGGCGGCAACAGCCGCAGCCCGGCGCCCCGCCTCGGCGGGAGCGACCGGCTCAAGGTCGTGGCCCAACTCCCGCAATACGCTGTGGTCGATATCGAAGCCGACGGCGGCGCCCTGCCGCAGCTGATCATGGCTGCGGAAACAGTGCAGCCCGGCCGCCAGGGTCGCGAGGGTCGAGGCCGAGGGGCTGTACCGCTTGTCCTGCGGAGCCGGCTGGCCCGCCGTCACCCATTCAAAGAACCGGGGGCTGAAGGCGTTGAGAAATGTGGCCTGTTTTCCCCGTTCGACAACCCGGCGGAAGAGCGAATGCTCGGCCAGAATCGCCTTCAGGCTGGGGGTCGGATAGGCATGCAGGTGCCGCCCGATGGCCCGGGCGGCATTGACGCCGGTAAAGATGGTCGTCTGCCCCGTCGCGCTCTGAGGCAGCCCTTCGATCTCCAGCCGTGCATCGGCGGGGACTGCGGCCACGCCGGGGGCGGTGAACGGCAGTGCTTCCCGCGTCAGCGGCCGGCCCCCCAGGAGCGCCTGCAGGGCCGGCATTCGGGCGGTCATAAAGGGGTTGCGCGCCGGGTCCGGCTCGCCGAGGCCAAATCCATCGATGAAAAAAAGAAAGAGCCGCACTAGTGACCTCCCGAAGGGTTGGTTTGGGAATGGATCAGGTCCTCAAGCTCCTGGCGCATGCGGGCGCTGTGGGCTGACACGATCTCCTCAATCGCCTTCTTCAGGTCTATCGGGGTGGCGGCATCCACATCGTGGCGGCGAATGACGCTGACGCCGCCGGCGTGCTCGATCCAGGCCTCCCGGACATCTTTGATGTTGGTCACTTCTTTGTGGCGGAGGGCGGTCAGCAGGTCGTCCATGCTGACCCGTTCCTTGAGCAGATTCTTCCTCAGCACTTTTCCGTCCTTCACGAGGAGCGTCGGCACGCCTTCGGTCAGCCGCTCGAAGAACTTGGAGTGGAAAGCGATGTAGGTCGTGAGCACGTGGAGCCCCCCGATCAGGATGACCGGGAGCATGCCGTGGAGCATGTCGACCCGCAGGTCGCTGACAGGAATGGCGGCCACTTCGCCGATGATGATCACCATCGCGAGGTCAAAGGGCGCCAGATTGGCGATGGAGCGTTTGCCCGTCCACCGGACCACCGTGAGAACGAGAATAAACGTAATCACCGTGCGAAAGACGAGGGTGGGGCCGTGCCTGATCAGTTCATGGGTCAGGTTCTCGAAAAGCAGCTGTGCCAACGGTTATCGCTTCTCCTTAGCCAGCCACGCCAGCAGGTCCGGCAAGGCGAGGGTGTTGATGACGTCCCCCGGCTCCAGCCAGGCCCGGCGCGCTTGTCCGACGCCATGTTCCAGCAGCTGCAGCTCCAGCGTGGAGTGGGCGTCGGTGTTGATGACCAGCTTGACTCCCATCTGCCGGGCCTGGCGGGCGTGCCGGTCGGAGAGATCCAACCGGGCAGGACTTGCGGATATCTCCAGGGCGGTGCCCGTCTCGGCGCAGGCCGCGATAATCCGATCCATATCCAGGGGGTAGGGATCACGCCGGCCCAGCACCCGGCCCGTCGGGTGCCCGACGATGTCGACGTGGGGGTTGCGGATGGCCCGCAGCAGCCGCTCCGTCTGCGTTTGCGCATCCAGGTGCATGTGGCTGTGGATGGAGGCGACTACCACGTCCAGCTCGGCCAGCACGTCGTCCGGAAAGTCAAGCGTACCATCTCTTAGAATGTCCACTTCGGTGCCCCGTAGCAGGCGGAAATCGCACCAGGCTCGATTGAGCCGCCGGATTTCGGCGCCCTGGAGGGCCAGCCGCTCGGGCGTGAGCCCGCCCGCGATGGCCAGGGAGCGGGAGTGGTCGCAGACGGCCAGGTACTGGTGGCCGAGGGCTCTGGCCGCTTCGGCCATCTCCGGCAGCGTCGCCGTGCCGTCGGAGGCGCGGGTGTGGCTGTGGAGGTCGCCCGTCAAATCCTTTACGGTGATGAGGTGCGGCAGCCGGCTCGCGCGGGCGGCCTCAATCTCGCCGAGGCCTTCCCGCAGTTCCGGTTCGATGAACGGCAAGCCTTTTGCTTTGTAGATCTCGTGTTCGGATAGTGCGTCGTCGATGTGGCCCAGGGCTGCGACATGCGCTTCTGAGCCGGTCATGGTCAGCAGTGTACGGGCAAACCGGGCGGGCGGCACGACGATGACGTCCATCTGCCGGCCCAGGGTGGTGGTCATGGTGATGCGGTCTTCCGTGGCCTGTAGGATCCGGTCTGCGACCGGGATGGTGTGCAGGTGGTCAATGACGGCCGCCGGGTCATCGGAGGCGACCACGATGTCAATGTCGGCGACGGTCTCCTGCCGGCGGCGGATGGAGCCCGCCACTTCGGCTCGCCCAACGGCCGGGTGACGGAGCAGGTATTCGGCGAGGGCGCCGGCCACGGGGCGGACGGCGCCCAGGGGCACCCGCTCGCCCCGCCGCCGGAATTTGGCCAGGGCTTCGAGCAGGGTGGCCTCCTTGCGGGCGCCCCACCCGGGCAGGTCCCGGAGCCGGCCCTGGCGGGCCGCCAACTCCAGCGCGTCCAGGTTGTCGATGCCCAGGCGGGTGAAGAGGAGTTCAGCAGTCTTCGCACCCAGCCCGGGTACCTGGGTGAGGTCCCGGACGCCGGGGGGAATGGCCCGGCGCAGCTCTTCGAGCTGTTCGATCTCCCCGGTGCTCAGCAGTTCCTGAATCTTCGCGGCAATCGCCTTGCCGATGCCCGGCACCGCCTGCAGCCGGTTCTGCGCAGCCAGGTCCGCAATGTTGTCCGAGAGCAGTTCTACGCCCTCGCCGGCCTTGCGGTAGGCGCGGACCTTAAAGGAGTCCTCCCCCTTCAGTTCAAGCAGGTCGGCGATTTCGTACAGCGCCTGCGCCACATCACGGTTGTTCATGTGCAATCACTCCATCAGTATCATTCCCTACTGACGGGCGTGACGCCTTCCGGCGCGTTCAGTCCGACCAGGTCGAAACGGCGCTCCCTGTGGTAGCCGTCATACCCGCCGCGGTCTCCCGGGCGCCCCTCTGCGACCGCCGTCGCCTGCAGGCAGTCGCCGATGATCGTCTCCGCCACCCGCTGGCGGTGCTCGCGGTCCCGCTTGGTCGAGCCCAGTTCTTGATGGGGGATGCAGACCCCCACCCCCACTTTCAGCCCCGCCCGGCAGGCGTGGGCCTGCATCAGGGGCGGGACACCGAGCGATGAGAGGGGAATCGCTTCGAGCAGCTTCCGGCTGACGGCCACCGGCCCGTGGGAGGGCATGGCGGCGCCCAGGTCACGGCGGTTCAGCGCCTCGTTCAGGGCCACCCGGTGAGTGTAGACCTGGCGCGCGAGCGACTGCCGGGAGGGCACCGGGGTGCCGGAGTAGCAGTCGGAGAGGGCCAGGTCGAGAGCCCCTTTTTTGACCTGGGTCGTCAGGATGGTCAGCCGGCTCTGAATGGGGCCTTCCAGGTCGCCGTCGACGAACAGGACAGCTCTGGCGCCGGCCTTCAGCGCTTCCTGTGCCCCCGCGATGCGCGGTACGTCCAGCCCCAGCGGCTCCCGGAAGTGAATGGGCCGGATGCGGGAGTCGGGGACCCGCCGGACCATTTCGGCGGTCATGTCGGTGCAGCCGTTCAGCACGGGAATCACCAGATCCGCCGGGATCTTCAGGGCGCTGCGCAGCACCCCCTGAATGCGGGCCGCCTCGTTCATGGCCGGAACTACCACTGCCAGCATCGGTCTCACCCCCGTCGCTTCGTCGCCATATCCTATCAGCGACCCCATGGCGCCATGCCCGGCAAAGGGAGGGAACTACGCTGGCTGTAAGCGTCATCATCCCCGCCGTCGACGAGGCGGCGACCCTTGCAAAAGTGCTGGCGCAGGTACGCCGGCTGGAACCGGCGGAAGTGATTGTGGTGGCCAACGGCCCCGGCGAGGAGACGGCGCGGCTGGCCGCCCGGTGGGGCGCCCGCGTGCTGCGCCATGCCGAGCGGGTGGGGCACGACGTGGGGCGCAGCCTGGGCGCCGCCGAAGCCGCGGGCGATGCACTCCTGTTTCTGGATGCCGACCTGCCGGTCGCCGCCGCGGACCTGCGGCCCTTTGGGGATGCGGTCAGTGCCGGCGTGGACGTGGCGCTGAACCGGATCGATGCCTACATCCACCCGCAGGCGCGCATGCACCCAGTCAACGCCGCGAAGCGGTTTCTGGGCTGTGCCCTGCGGCGGCCGGATCTCGGGTTCGCATCGCTGACGGCCATTCCCCATGCGCTGTCCCGGCGGGCTGTCGCGGCCCTGGGGGCCGCCGCGCTGGCGGTGCCGCCGCTGGCCCTGGCAAAGGCGGTGCTGGGCGGGCTGCGGGTCGAGGCGGTCCACGCCGTCGATGTGGTCGGCGCCAACGTCCGGCGCCCCGGCCTGAATCTCGGCCTCTCCAACCCGGTGGCCGATCTGATTCTCGGCGATCATCTGGAGGCCATCGACTGGGTGCTCGCAAGGGCCGGCAATCCCCGCGGACCCTTTTCGGACTTGGGGCGCCGGCGGGAGTTGCTTGCCCGATGATTCCGCCTGAAGCAGCAGCCACTGCCCGTGCCTATGGCCTCGCCCCGAATCGGCTGCAGCCCGTGGCCTCCGCCTACCGGGAGGCAGCGGCGTTCCGGGCCGGCGGAGTGCTGCTCAAGCCTTTCCGCTATGGCGAACGGCGGCTTTACTATGCAACGGTCGCCCTGCGGCACATGGCGGAACGTGGCTGCAGGCTGGTGCCTGCCCTGGTGGAAACGCCGGACGGCGACCGGTACATACGGATCGGGGATACCTGGTGGTATGCCACCACCTGGATCACTGGGCGCCGCCCCCGGTGGCCCGGTGACCTGGAGGGGGCAGCCCGGTCGCTGGCCGCCTTTCACAGTGCGGCGCAGGGCTGCTTTATTCCATACAGCGGCAGCCGGTCGTGGCGGAAGCGGTGGGCGGGACTGCTGCAGGACTTGCTGGACTTTACGCGGCAGGCCGAAGCGGGGGCGACGGCGTTCGACCGGCAGTACGCCGCCGCCGCCGGGACGTTCGTGGATCAGGCGGCCCGGGCTGTGGCGGCCCTGGAAAAATCGGAGTACGACCGGCTGGAGGCCGATTGCCGCCGGCGCCCGGCATTTTGCCACCGGGATCTGACGGCGGCAAACCTGGTGGTCGATATGGCGGGCCAGGTCTGCCTGGTCGATCCGGACACGTGGGGCCCCGAGCTGCGGAGCTACGACCTGACCCGGCTCCTGTTGGCGGGGGCCGGCGCCGACCCGGGCCGGGCGCTGGGCGCCGTGGCCGAATATGAGGCAGCGGAGGCCCTGGATCGCCGTGAGCGGCGCCTGCTGCCCTGGGCCTACCTGCTCCCGCGGGAGTACTGGTGGGCCGGCGTCTGCCGGTACCGGCGGCCTGCGGCCGGTGTCGATCCCCAGGCGCTGCTCCAGGCAGCCATCCGGGGGGCGGGCGCCCGGGAGGCCTGTGCACGGGCGCTGAAAGAGGCGCTGGCCTAAGCCAGCGCCTTTTCCCACTCGTAGTACAGGCGCTCCAGGTCGGCCTGGATGGCCTGGTACTCTGCGACCGCCTCGCGGCCCGAGGCCGTCTTGTAGATATCCGGGTCCGACATGCGGGACTCCAGTTCGGCCTTGCGCTCTTCCAGGGCGTGAATATCGTTCTCCAGCTTGCGCAGGGCATCGGCGGCCTTGCGCTCTTCCTTGCGCGTCTTGGACGCCTGCTGCGACTCCTTGCGGGCGACTTCGGCCTGCTTGGGCGCCACCGCCGTCTGCACCTGGACGGCCAACTGCGCCAGCCGCTCCTTCTCCTCTTTGTAGGCGGTGTAGTTGCCTTCGTAGGGCTTTACGCCGTCAGGGCTGAACTCCCAGACCTCTGTCGCCACCCGGTCCACGAAGTAGCGATCGTGCGAGACGAAGACCACCGTGCCGGGATAGTCGGTCAACGCCTCTTCCAGGACCAGCTTCGACTCCAGGTCCAGGTGGTTCGTCGGCTCGTCGAGCAGCAGGAGATTGGCGCCGGCGACCATGAGCTTTGCCAGGCTGACGCGGTTCCGCTCGCCGCCCGAGCAAGTCGACAGCGGCTTATGCACATCGTCGCCGGAGAACAGGAACCGGCCGAGCAGCGAGTGCGCGTCGAACTTGGTGTAGCCCGGAATCTCCAGGATCTCCTCCATGCAGGTCCGGCTGTAGTCCAAACTGTCGAGGTCCTGGCTGAAGTAGCCGCGCTCCACGCCGACGCCCCAGAAGACCGTACCGGCCGTAGCCGGGTAGAGGCCGTGGATCACTTTGAGGAAGGTGGTCTTGCCGCAGCCATTCGGACCGACCAGGGCGACCCGGTCGCCCTTCTCGAGCCTCAGGTCAAGGTCCCTGAACACGACCTTGTCGCCGAAGGCCTTGGTCAGGTTCTCCACCTTTAGCACGTCGTTGCCAGACTCGTAATCCATGTCGAAGTCGAGCTTCATCGTCTTGTGGCGGACTTTCGGCCGCTCCATGATCTCCATTTTGTCGAGCTGGCGCTTGCGGCTCATCGCCTGATCCTTCTTGGACGGCGTGCTGCGCCACTTCTCATAGAAAGTCCGGAGCTTCTCGATCTCCGCCTGCTGCCGCTCCCAGGCCGACATGGCGGCTTCCTGGCGGCGCTTCTTCTCCTCGAGATAGTAGCTATAGTTGCCGTGGAAGATGTCGCAGCCGTTGTTCTCGATCTCCAGCGTCTTGCTGATCACTTTGTCGAGGAAGTAGCGGTCGTGCGAGACGAGAATGGCGGCCGACTTCATCTTCTTGAAGTAGCCTTCCAGCCACTCAACTGCCTCCAGATCCAGGTGGTTCGTCGGTTCGTCCAGCAGCATCAGATCGGGCTCATCCAGCAGCAGCTTCGCCAGGCCCAGCCGGACTTTCTGCCCGCCGGAGAGGACGTCCACCGGCTTTTGCAGATCTTCTTCCCTGAAGCCGACGCCGAACAGGACCATTTTGACGCGGGCCGGCGCATCGTAGCCGCCGGCGGCCTCGAACTGCGCCGTGGTGCGATTGTACTCGTCCATAATCGCCTGAAGCTCTTCGTCGCTCCGGGCGGCGCCCATCCGGTCCTCCAGCGTACGCAGGTCTCTTTCCCACTTCTGCAGGTACGCGAAGACTGAGCTTGCCTCGGCCAGCAACGTGCGGCCGGGTTCAAAGTCGGGGTCCTGGGAGAGGTAGCCGACCCGGGTGCCCGCCGGCATGATTACTGCCCCTTCGTCGTACTCCATCCGGCCCATCAAAATTCTCAACAGCGTCGTCTTGCCGGTGCCGTTCCGGCCGACCAGCGCCATCTTTTCGCCTTCATTAAGGAGAAAGGAAATCTCCTTGAACAACAGGTCGATGCCCCAGAACTTGGCAAGGCCCTGCACTTGCAAAATCGCCATGTCGGTTCATCCTCCATATTCATAAGAAAACGCCGCAGGTAAGGTGACCCCCTACCGCGGCGCTGAAAAGCTCATGAGAGCGCTGGGATGGGAGCCCGCTATGAATGCCGCATGTTCCCTGACCGGCCGGTCGCCAAAAGGGCAGACTGCCCCCTTGTTGCTCCTAAGAGCGGCGCGCACGAACCGGAGAGATGGGCATCATGGCGGTCTCCTGCCTCCTCGGAAAAACAAATCGCATTTATCTTATCGACAATCGGGCGGAATGTCAACACGGGGCAGGATGGCGGGCCCCAGGCAACGAATAAATGTTCGCCTGACTGCAAAGGAGGCGAATGATCTTGAAGCTGAGCGTTCCGCCGATCCCCAAGCGCGACGATGTTGGAGGTGGAGCTTTGCCCGCCATCCATGCCGTGCTGAGGAACCTTGGCGCCCAGATCAGATATGAAGAACTGCTGGTCACTTCGGGTGCAGCGTTCTCCTTCGTCTGGGACAACGCCCCGGTCTATGAGCCCCTGCGGGACCTGCATCCGCAGGACAGCGTGACGCTGGCCGCCCAGTCGGCGGGGTTTACAGGGCGGTGGCTGGTCGACCTGCCGGCGGACGAGACACTCGGGCAGCTGAGCGCCGCTCTGGCGGATGGACGCCCTGGCATCGTGTCGCTTTATGATGATGAAATCATGCATGGCTTCGCCGTCGCCGTGGATTTCGACGCTGCGCAGCATACGCTCACCGTTCAGCGGGATCAGTTGCAGCACCTGCACCTCCCGGAGGTCTGGTGGGGCGCAGTAACGGGACCCCGGGCCTGGGGGGCATGCCCGGTCTTCCTGGTGGAACGGGGGGCGCCGCCCGGCTGGAGCTCGGAAGGGCGCCTGCACCGGGCGCTGCACCGGGCCGCTGCCCTGCTGGCAGGCGGCCGGGTCGCCTATCGCGATTGTGAGGGATCACGGCATTATACCAGGGTGCCGCTGGCGGGCCGACAAGCTGTCTACGGTCTGCCCGCGTTCGATCTGCTGCTGGCCGATGTGGGCGGGGCTGAAAGCCTGAGCGCCTTCAACCTGATCTGGCGGTTAGACGCGCAGGTAAGCCAACTGCAGCATGGCCGAAACGCCGCTGCCGCTTTCCTGCACACCATCCAGCACCCGATCGCGCTGGAAGCCGCGGCGTGCTGTTCTGAGACGGCTGCGCTGGCCACGGATCTGCTCTCCCGGTTTTGGTACCGGCCCAGCCGCACCATGGCGACGGCGGCCGATGTGCTTGCCGCGGCCGGCGCCCAGCACGCCATGATCTTCTGGGTGGGGCTCGAAGGCGAGGAGCTTGAACGCCTGGCGCGGCGGGTCGCCGTCACCGATACGCCGTGGGGGCCCATCGCGATGGTCGACACGATTCCCCGCCGGCGGGAGGCCACGGCGCTGGTAGCGCGGCTGCGGGGGCAGGAAGAACGGCTGGCCCGGCTGCTGGGCGAACTGCGGGGCGCCCTGTAACGCACAAGCAAGGCCGGACGTCGCCCGTCCGGCCTTCTGTCATTGCAGCGCCCCCTGGCGCTCCAACCCTTTTTTGAACTCCTCAAGATACTCAGGCTGCTCATCAAGCCAGTACCGTCTCCCCGCGATCGACTCATTCCCGGGACGGTAGTCGTAGTCAGCGTAGCTCCACCAGACCGCGACCTTAATCTCCGGATACCGGGGCATCTCCTCGAACATCTCCCGAATCCAGCCGGCCTTGTCGCCCCCGACGGAGCTGCTGGCAAACTCCGTGATGATCCAGGGGAACTTGCCGTAAAGCGGACGATACTCAGCGACCATTGGCTCGTAGATCTCGTTGAAGGACCGCCAGCGCTCGCCGGTCACTTCTCTGAAGTATTCGCCGTTGTTGTACCCGGTCAGTCCGAGCATGTGCACATACCCGTTCCCGGGGTAATAGGCGATCTGATCATTCCAATGTGTGGGTGGATAGCTTCGATCATGCGGGTTGAAGATCCAGATGGCGTTGTCGACGCCTTCCTCCGCAAAGATGCGGTAGATGCGCCGCCAAACTTTTATGTAGATGTCCGGGTCGCTCAAGGTCAAGAGACCGCTGTACTGTGACCAGTCCGTGTTCATTTCGTTATTGAGCCGGAAGAGAAACGGGTGGCCGAACGCCTTGGCGCTCCTGGCAAATGCACGGATCTCACTATCCTTGACACCATCGAGGACATCGAAGTTCAGGTTCCGTCGGGGAACGCTGTCGTTGTTGAATGTGGCCACCTGCATGGTCAGTTCGACTACCTGTCCGCGTGCGTACGCCCGCTGCATTCCCTCGGTCGGAAACTCGTGCCCAAGATACAGGTAATGGAGGATGAACGGGAACTTGTAGCCGAGGCTCGCCTCCATGGCCGCGATCCGGCTGTAGTCCTGCGTAACCGCCCACGGGTAGAAGATGCCCCACTGGACCTGCCCGGCGTTGCGGAGACGTTCGTACAGGGCGGCGGTCTCAGCGTTCCACACCGGCAGTTCCGGACGAAAATCGACCTCAATTGCGGCCTCGCCCTTCACCGGAATCGGATCGAACGAAGCCAGAATGCTGTCAATGACCGCACGCTGGTTGACCAGCGAAGACGTCCTGAAGAAGAACGTGTAGAACTCCGGACCGCCAGTCATCACGTAGGCGAAGAGGTATTGGTTCTGCCGCTCCGGACTGCCGGGAGACGGTACCCGTCCAAAGCTGACGATGCGTGTGCGCCGGCCGCCCACGTCGGTCCACTGCTCCTGATAGTCATGAATCTTGTTGGCGGAGCGGTATTCGGGGCTGCTGACAAATCGGTTCAGATACTCGGCGAAGTACATTTCCATATCTGCATAGGGAGAGCGCTCCCGGGAGACCTTGACGTCCAGGTCAGGGGCCGATAGCCGTACATACGCCGGTGCCAGGCTCAAGTCCGCGGCCATCCCGTCGGGCAGCTTCAGTGAAAGCCCCAGCGGGCTGTACTCCCATTTGGGTGCTATCGGCGGGGCAGCAGGCTCCGGCGGAGCCGGCGAAGGGGGCTCCGGCGGCGTGACCTCTGCGCTGTCGGGTGCTTTCGCCGGCGGCGGGATCACGGCCGAGTCATCGGGAGCCTGGGCCAGGGCCGGCACCGATGCGATCTCCGTGACGCGGGGAGCCCCGGGACCCGCACAGGCACCCACCACCAGCGAGAGTGTGAGGAGCCCTAGCATGCTCCGTGTTGTGGCGCAAGCCATGTGGAATGATCCCCCATAACCTTTGGGCATTACCAATCTCGACTATCGTACCATAACTTCCTAGGCAGTGAACGGAGTTTTTTCTGATGGTCTCCCCAAAGCAAAAGGCCGCCTTCCTCCGCATTTACGCGGGAGAAAGGTGGTCTTTCACGTCACGCTGCGACCACTTGATTCGTCGCTGGAGCCTGCCGCAGTTGGCCTGGAGCCCTGACGGTGCTGTATCAGGACCTCAGTACGCCGCCTGCGTGAACCCCGGACACGGAATCGAAGAATCCGCTATTGGACGACGATCTTTCCCTTCATGCCCTGCTCCACGTGGCCGGGTAGTTCGCATTTGTACTCAAACGTGCCCTTCTGGCGATACTTTACGCCGAAGTCCAAGGTCTTGCCGCCATCCACCTCGATCTCGAACTCGGCGCTCTTGCCATCGATCACCATCTCATGCGGTTGGCCCGATGAATTCTCGATGGCGAACTCGAGCAGCGTCCCCGCATTGGTCGTAACGACCTCCGGGTCAAACTTGAAGTCAGAGAGCGCCAGCTTTACTTCCTGCTTTATCTCCTCGCCACCGCCCTCGTCCCTGGCGAACTTGGCAGCCGTGCCCTTACCCTTCACCACGATCTCGCCCTTCATGCCCTGCTCGAGATGGCCGGGCAATTCACACTTGAATGCGTATGTGCCAGGCTGCCGAAACTTGATGCCGAAACCGAGCGACTCGCCGGCGTCGACCTCCACCTCATACTCGCCCTCCGGGGTGTCGATCACCATCTCATGCTTCTGACTGCTGGTATTCCTCAGCTTTACCTCCAGGAGCGTGCCGACCTCGAGGTTAATCGAATTGGCTATGAACCTGTAGTCGGCCAGATCGATGGTGACCTCCTGCTCCTTCTCCGCTTCCTCCTGCTTGGAAGCGGTCCCACACCCAGCCGTGAGCCCCACGAGCGCTACGAGACCCAGCGCCACCCACGCCCACCTTCGCATCCAATCTCCCCCTACGAATTAGTCACCCTCATCCAACTCAATATTTTCTTCGCTTTTGTTAAATATCCTTCAATATTAACAAAGTTGAATGAGCGCGAAAAAGACCACCCCCCTCCGCATATACTGCAGAAGAACAGTGGTCTTTCAAAACGTGATCTGGTAACGCTGCGACCGCATGGTTGGACGTGGCGCTGCGCTACCTGACGCTGTAAGTGTGGTCGGGGTGACAGGATTTGAACCTGCGACCTCTTGGTCCCGAACCAAGCGCGCTACCAAACTGCGCTACACCCCGATTGAACAAATGGTCGGCCCTTTCGTGGTTGCTCCGCAACCGACTGCCGGGCGACCATTTCTTTCACAAATGGTCGGGCTGACAGGATTTGAACCTGCGACCTCTTCCACCCCAAGGAAGCGCGCTACCAAGCTGCGCCACAGCCCGATGAACATGGGCCGGGTGGTCCCGGCCCGAACCTGGCGGAGAGGGAGGGATTCGAACCCTCGGTACGGTTTTGCCGTACACAGCATTTCCAGTGCTGCACCTTCGACCACTCGGACACCTCTCCAGAATATCACTCCGCCATGGTCAGTGACGGAGTCTGGCGCGCCGGGCAGGATTCGAACCTACGACCACCTGATTCGTAGTCAGGTACTCTATCCACTGAGCTACCGGCGCATCCCGTCCGGTCGTTGCCGACCGGACACCTGGTGGAGCTAAGGGGATTCGAACCCCTGGCCTCGTGGGTGCGATCCACGCGCTCTCCCAACTGAGCTATAGCCCCGGATGCAAGTATTGGGTTGTAGGGAAAGTGGCGGAGGCGACGGGATTCGAACCCGCGGTCTCGGCCGTGACAGGGCCGCATGTTAGGCCACTACACCACGCCTCCGTGCTTTCGGCGCAGCAAGTGCGCCTGTGTCGCACCCTGCCGGCCGAAGGCCGGTAGGGGATCTGGTGGAGCTAAGCGGGATCGAACCGCTGACCTCTTGAATGCCATTCAAGCGCTCTCCCAGCTGAGCTATAGCCCCATATGAAGGTTGACCGGAACCGGACGCAAGGGCAATTATATCAAGTTCCCGACACTAGCGCAACAAGCAATTTCAGGGACTTTGGAGCGGGCGACGGGATTCAAACCCGCGGCCTGTACCTTGGGAGGGTACCGCTCTATCAGCTGAGCTACGCCCGCATTTGCGCCTGCGGCCTGAAAACCGCACAGTGGCTGCCTTGGCGGCCTTGAAAACCGCTGGCGAGAAGTAATGTTACTATATCGCGGAAGCGTATGCAACCCCGCAGACTTTACCAGTCCAAATGCGGGCAGCAGCAACCCTCCCCGAACGGGGAGTACCTGTCAGACAGCGGGTTGGCTACATTGAACGCAGGTACGGCACGGTATGTCGCAAAGGAGGCCACTGTATGCGGCTCAGAAATCTGCCGGGTGTCCTGCTGCTCGCCTGCCTTCTGATTCTGCTGGCGGTTCCTGCCCAAGGAGCGGACCCGAATGTCGGTAGAGAGCCCGTTTCGGTCGTGCGCATCACGAGCGACGGGAAGCTGAAGAACGGGGCAGTCATCAGTGCCAACGGTTCAGCCGTCGCCTGGTTCCAGGAAGGTGAAGGCTACTCCGACCTCCTCATGTTCGCGGCCGCCGACGGCAGCACGGGGACCAAGACCCTGCTCACAACCGACCCGAAGACTGACTCCATCAACGGCGTGTACGGGCCTCAATACAAAGCGGACGACAACCTCTATCACATCACCCTCCGCAGCCAGCACATTCAGATCTCGGCCGACGGCAGCCTGATCGTGCTGGAAAGCACTGAGCACTACAGCGGCGGCTGGCTTTACGGTTTCATCGTCGTCCATACGGGCACCGGCGAGATCAAGTACGTGGCCGAAGCCTATCCCGGCGGCATGGGCTTTCGGGCCGTCAACACTTACGGGGGCGCCCAATCCGTGGGCGAAGGCTACTATGCCGTCAGCGGCGACGGCCGTACGATTCTCTTCCTGGCCGAAGGAAAAGCAGACAATGCGAGGCAATCGCTGCTCGTCGCGCTCGATATCGCCTCCGGTCAGGCCCGGCGGGTCGCGGGCTACACATCGCTGACGCCGCAAGTGGTCAACGAAGCCGACCCGAAAGGCAGCTATTCCGGCCCCTGGGTCAGTCCGACCGGGGCTAAGGTGGCCTTCAGCACCTATTCCAACTGGGTGACCGACCTGTTCGTGGGCGACTTCGGTTCGACCGGGGGCGCCCCGCAGCGGATCGAGACGCTGCAGACCGGCTCCACCCCCCGGTTCACCGCCGGCGGCGAATATCTGGTGGCCCGTCATCCAGACACCGCCACCAGCACGTTCTGGCCTGCAGAGGGCGGCGCCCCGGTCAAAGTTGAACACCGAGACGCCTTTACGATCCCCTTCTACGACGGCATGGCCGGACTGGTAGAGGTGCCCATCTGGGCCGGCAGTATCCAGGAAGTGCGGGTGATCCGTCCCGGGGCCGCCGCCGTGATGCTGAAGCCCGGTGAAATGGGGCTCCCCGGCGGCTGGTCGTTGGGTGTGCCGGGACTCGCCAGCACCTTCCACTGGACGCTGGCTGACGCCTACGGCAAGAGAGTGCTCCTCTCCCTCGTCACCGCCGATGCCAAGAGCCAGGATCTCTACGTTCTGACGCTGCAGCCCACCGCCTTGACCGCGCCGCTCCGGATCATCCTGAAAATCGACTCGACCCTGGTCCGCACCGGCGGCAAGACCGTAACGCTGGATGTGGCCCCGTTCGTCCAGAACGGCCGCACGCTGGTGCCGCTGCGGTTTATCGGGGAGCAGTTGGGGGCGACGATCGGCTGGGACCAGGCGGAGCAGCGGGTGACCTACACCAAGGGCAGCACCGTCATCCAGCTCTGGATTGGCCGGCAGGAAGCGCTCGTCGACGGCCAGTCCTTCATGCTGGACGTCGCACCGCAGGTGGTGAGCGGTAGGACGATGGTGCCCGTCCGCTTTGTGGCGCAGGCCTTGGGCGCCACCACCGAGTGGAACGGGGAGACGTCCGAGGTGACCATCACAGCGCAATAGCTGCAAGAACAGGAAAGCCGCTGCATGGCAACCATGCAGCGGTTTTTGGCTTACTTTTTGTCGGGCTTGAACGGCCCGGGCTCAATATGCTCTTTCAGAATCGGGATCACTTTCGGGTCGCCCCCATGCAGGCGCAGGGGCTTGCGCCGGGCCCCGCTCTCGAGCATTCGCTCCAGCTTCATCACTTTGAACGCTACGAAGCCAAGCCCCAGAAGCATCAGTAGCTCAATGGGCGGAATCTTCATCTACTTTTCCTCCTCGTGACACATTCTATGTTTAAGACGAAAGACCTGGCGTTCAGGTCCATGCCCTCGACGCGAGGGCAGGTCCGTGATCGCTGTTTCGCGGCTGCGTTGGGACCAAGTGTAACGCTTCGGGCCTTCATTGATGTAACCAGCAGCGCCTGAAGGGACGGGTTTCCTGCCACCGAGCCTGACGGTGCGGTTTGACGGAGCCGCCGGCAGACCGCGGTCAAGTCAGAGCCGGGGTGGCTTCCCGGGCGAGTAGCCCCGGGGAGTTACACCCCGAGGCTCTCTCAGAACCGGACGTGAACCTCTCAGCTCATCCGGCTCCCATTATCCAGCCGAGGGCAGGATCCCCCATTGCCAGTGTG
>DASPIW010000053.1:0-283996 GCA_035628915.1 Symbiobacteriaceae bacterium
TCTTGAACCAGCCGGGATTGGTTGTAACGCTTGCCCTGCATGATTGTGCTGCACCTCTGCTGTGTTTCTCACAATACAGTTTCGACGAAGGTGCAACAGAATCATTTTGGTTCAAGAGATCTTTTCACCAGACTTCTAGGGCTTCTGTGACACCAGCCATGCCTGAGTGCAACACCAGAAAGTCCAGAAACATTTGGCAGTCGCCGACGAGCACCTTACAAAGCTCATTCTCTTCGTCTGCGCCGACAGAGTTGGATGCCGCTGCTTTGTTACTTGCCACCGTAGCCTGCGTGACCGCCTTCGAATCCACTCCGGCTCCTTCATCACATTCACCGGCATCCCTCATCGCAGGTGTACATGTTGAGTGGCCAGTCGGGTCGATATAGTTGACCGGGTTATTCCCGACGTAGGTGTATAGGTTCTGCGTCCAGGGCGCCCACGCCGAGCCCTTATAGGTGTCCTGCATGTCAGGAACCACTCTGGGGATTCGGGGCAGTGACCCCTTCACGGGTTCACCGCCCTTGTCCATCGCTCCTGCTATGCCGCCTTGGCCTCCTGCTGAGTCTCTTCCACTGCCCCGGCTGCCCTCCTGGCCACCGCCTCGGCCTTTTGGGCTTTCATCAGCCTGTACATGCGTTTTGCCTGCTGCCGCATGAGCGAGAGCAACGCCTTGCGCCGTATCCGCTTGTCCTGCTTCTCCTTCGGCAATCCGGCTTGGTCGCCCAGGACCTTGCTGTAATAGGCCAGGGCCTCGGGGTTGCGGGGCTTACCGGAGCGGGGAGCTACTACAAGCTGGTGAGCGGCGAAGTTGTGAAAGAAGCAGAGCAGTTCCCGCCGTCCGAACCTGGAGCGAAACTTGGCCTCGCTCTCACCACTGGCAGTCATGCCCGGAGCGATCCCGGTATAGGCCAGGAACTTGTCCACGTTCCTGAACCGGCCAACATCCCCCACAAGGGCTATCAATTCCGCCGCCGACGCCACATCCATTCCGGGAATGCCGGTCAGGTGGTAATCAGTTCTGGCGATGAGCCGGGCTAGCTGCTCATCCGCATCGGCGATCTGCTCCTGCACATACCGCAGGTGCTTGCTGGACGGTGAAGCGGATGATCATGTCTCGCTCAACCCGGCAGTCCGGATCCTCCGTCTGCCCAACTACGGTGAGGATCTTCGCCGCCTGCTTCCCGCCCATGTAGAAGTGACTTTTCTCCCGCAGGAACTCGGTTAGCTTCGCCGGCTTAACCCCCACCATGCGGTATACGGAAGGGTACTGCTCCCAGAATGCGAGTGCGGTTACGCCATCGAACGGCTCGGAGAGAACCCACGGTACTCCGGCCAGGCCTGGTGGAGCAGGTTCCCCAGCTTGTTCTTGAGCCGGTTCTGGTCGCCCACCAATCCGCGCCGATGGGTCACGGTCGAGAGGAGCGCCCACTGCAGCGGGTCTATGTCTGCGTCGGGCAACTCGTGGATGTATTTCGCTGTAATCCGGGCGACAGACAGGGCGTCCAGCGCGTCGTGCTTGTTAATGCTCGGCCGCTCACGCTTCGTGAGATAGGCATTAGGCCCCGTCATGCGCCGTTTGCCCTGGTGGGCCACGTCGGCGATAAAGGCGCGTGCTGGTCCCTGGCTCAATGATCACGGTTCAGGCGCCAATCGTTGCTAGGTCATCCTGTTCGCTTCCTTTCTCGGTTTGGTTTGTCCGGCCAGTCAACGTGGCTTGTGCGAATGGGATGCGCGATGAGATGGGGTGGTGTTGCGCGGCACACAGGCCGTTAGTGCGCAAGCTGCAAGATTCTACGGTGGATCATAGGCAGAATTCAAGATGGTGATCCGACCGCCACAGAAAAAAGGAAACGCCTTGACCGCATCCGCGATCAGGGCGTTCTTTGTTGGTGACTCAAGAGGAGTCACGGAACGGGACGTGCCGGCGGTCTTGGGCACGTCCCATGGGTCGACTCAGGGGATGCTGAAGTAGAACCAGACTAGTACCCTAGCAAAATCTCAACGATTCTTCCATCTTTCGCAACGTAGCGGGGCAGCGGCTGGGTCCCACTTTTGGCGGTGGCAGAGTACGGACCATAAATCAGTTCCCAGAGGGCGACTGGACTCCCGATACGGACGCCGGAATTTGGGGCACCTGTTTTCATGGAGAACGCGGAAACCTTCCCCTGTGCGTCGAACGCGACCTCAATGAGGCGGTCGCTGTAAATGTATACTGTTCCCGAGTCCATGGCCTTTACAACGTCAGGAGCCCCAAAACGTTCCTCGATCACTTTCATATCTGTGTTACCCAACAAGACACCAAATGGAGGATCAAACACCCATCCAGGTTCGTTGAGTCGCACGTCCTTTGGCGGCCCTACCCACTTTCCGCCTTCCGTGAAGTTCTCGATTTTCCACAGGCCGTCCACTTTCTCGAAGCGAAGGAACGGTCGTTTCCCTTCCAGTAAGGCTTCCGCGTGCGCTTCATCAATTGCCGTAATTGTCAAATTGACAATGGGGCGTGTCCACGGCAAGAGGGGCGCGTTCCAACCGCGAGCACGGTACACTTCGCTAAATCGGCCCCACGATAGAGCGTTCCCCGTGGCAACTTGGGCAAACCAAGGCCCCGTAGCAGTCCCAGCCGCCTTGATAAGTTCCTCGGCCAGTGACACCGAGAGTTCTCCACCCTGACCGGGCAATGCTTGAGCTGGCCGCAGATATGCCCCATCTACGCCTCTGGCATACTGCTTGACTTGCCATCTGCCTTCGTTACAAAGAACTTCGAATCTGTCTTCGGTTCGCTCCACTTCACCATGTTGTAGACGAACGATCCACGCGTCAGCCGCCCCCGGCGCAATATCCAGGGCGAACCAGGCATGTCCGACCCACGTTCCAGAGGCTTCGGGCCATCCGAGGCGTTCCATCTCGAGCCATTGTTTTTCGATCTCGAGAGCAGGACCCGTTAGGTAGTCTAGGGGCGCGTGCATGGAAACACGGGCCAGCAATTTGGTCATGGTTTCCTTGGTTGGAGTCTCGCCCTGGCTACACGAAATCGGATCACCCATCGAAGTCGGAGTAGGTGGAATCACCTCGGGTGTTTCCACCTTGCTCCCCCCGTCAAGGTTACTCTCACTCTCTTCTGTTCGGTTGGGGGTTGTTACCCCTCGGCTCGCACATCCTGCAACCATTACTGCCACGGCCAACAGTACTCCAAGCCATCCTCTCACGACGTAACCTCCATTTGTATGGCCATGTGACCGCTAGACTACAGGTCAACGCCGGTCATCATGCGATAGAAGCGGTTGACATTAGCTGTGTAATTGGGGTCACCACCGCCGTTGTACGCTTGAAGTGTCACCCTGATATTGCCCCCGCTTGCATCCCAAGCTGGTTTCAAGACCATTCTGACAGCAAAATCGATGTTATTTGCTGGGTTGTACAAGAAGTCTGTCTTTTCCTTCGCATCTTTCCCTGGGATCTCATCCCACCATCCCGCGTAGCGGCCCATAGTTCCAGGGGGCTCACCCAGATCCACTTGCATGAGTCCCTTGCCACCCTCACAACAAGGGTCTCCGGGCCCGTAGGAAGCACTGTTGTTGGCGAGAGGGTTACCGCCAAAGGACTCTTGCTGCATGACTGCCGCAATCACCACAACAGGAACACCGTACTTAGTGGACGCGTCATAGATCTCCGCGGCAAAGTCTGAGACATGGAATTCCACCCCAGGCATCTCGGGATCGTGCCCGGTCGGAAGTTTGGCCAAGGTTTCCTTTACCTCGGCAATGGCGCTTTCCCTGGGGCGTTGCCTGTCTCGCTCAGCCCTTACCAACAGTAAGTAATCGGCGTCGCTCATTTCGTCCGGCTTATGCCCCGTCGGGTCCACATAGTTGATGGGATTATTTCCCACATAGGTGTACAGGTTTTGGGTCCAGGGTTGCCATGGATTACCCTTCCAGGAGTCCTGCCGTTATGAACCGCCCGGCGGTCGTCGCTGAAACCGGTGGCTCCATCTTAGCTACTGCGTCTTGGGTGGTCGCTAAAGCCGACAGGTTGGTGCTTGTCCAGGGGTTCTCCTCCCGGGCAGGGTGGTCCTGCTGCGGCCAGGGACCTTGACAGTGAGCCTCTCCGGACGTGGTTGCGGCCGGTTGCGGCCGCCCCCCCAAGGGGGCCGGCCTGGCGAACCAGCCTACCACGCCCGGACTCACTGTCAAGGCCGCCTTGTGTGGGTGGCTCAGGTCGCTACGGAGGCCCTCCAGGAGCGCTTGAGGCAGGGACCGGCGCTGCTCCCCCTCCGGGGAATGCAGCATCCGGTCCTCAGCCTTCTACGCGACCCCTGGGCCTTCCTGCGCCCTGCGCGCCTCCGCCGCAAGCTTCTGCCGTTTCATCAGGGTGTAGAACCGGCGTGCCTGCGCACGCATCAGCGACAGAAGGGCCTTCTTCCGCACCTTCCTGTCCTGCTTCTCCTTCGGCAGCTTGGCCTGCTCGCCCAGGCACTTGTCGAAGTAGGCTTTCGCCTCCGGGTTGCGGGGTTCCCCGGTCTTGTGGTGGACCACAAGCTGCGTCGAGGCGATCCGGTGGAACAGCGCCATCAACTCCCGCCGCCCGAACTGTGAGCGGAGCCGGGTTTCATGGTCGCCGGTGCCCATGACTACCGGCGCGATCCCGGCGTAGGCGAGGAAGTGGTCTACCTTCGGGAATCGGGTCACCTCGCCAACCAGGGCGATCAACTCCGCCGACATTACCACGTCAATCCCCGGTATGTCGGTCAGGCGGTAATCCGTCAGGTTCACCAGCCGCTCAAGCTGCTTTCTACCTTCGCTCAGCTGCTCCTCCAGGTGGCGGAGCTCTCGCACCGCTGAGCGGATCAGGTAGTCGCGCTCCCCCTGAAAGCCCCTCGCCTCTGCACCTTGGCAGGCGGAAAGGATCTTCTCGGCCTGCTTGTACCCCAGGGCGAAGTGGCTGACCTCCCGGAGGAACTGCCCCAACTCCTCTACCGTCACCCCGGCCAGCGCCGACGCTGCCGGGTAGCGCTCCCAGAAGGCCAGTGCGGTCTTTCCGAACTCCTCGCTGAAGTAGGTCAGATACGCCGGATGCGCCTGTGTGAGAAAGGCGTGCAGCCGGTTCTTGACCCGCGTCTGCTCCTCCACCAGCCCCCGGCGGTAGTGAACTGCCTGGATCAGCGCCCACTGGAGTTCGTCAACGTCGGCATCGGGCAGGGTGAAGTACTGCTTGGCCGTGATCCGTGCCACGGCCAGGGCGTCGTTGCGGTCCGTTTTGTTTACGCTGTCCCGTTCCTTTTTCGTCAGGTAGGCATTCGCAAACTTCACGATGTAGCCACGGCCCAGGAGGTACGTCGCCAGGGCTCTGCCAAGTCCGTGCACGTCCTCCAGCCCGAAGACTACCCCTTTGCCCTGCGCCCGCTTGTGAATCGCCTCCAGCCACTCAGGAAAGGCCGTTATCTGGTTCGCCACCTTCAGAGCCTTGCCCATCGGGTCGCCGAAGCAGTCCATCATCATCCCCACATGGGCCGATTTGTGCACATCGACCCCCACGTACACATAGGCATCCCTCCGAAACATGCCGTTTCCTCCGTTGCTGTGTTGTTGCACCAGCCCACCCCGGCAGAAGCAGAAAGTCTGTAAACTGCGTTCGAAACGCGCTTGGCATGACGCCAGCCGTACTGACACGAATAACACGATCTCCCTGCTTCCACCGGCGTAGCACCGGCGCTATGCTGCGTGATCTATGCCGTTGTCAAGCTGCGCCGCCCGGTTGCCGTTTCCGTCGCTCCTGCTGCTCCTTGACCCATTTCAGCGCAGTCCGAGCCCCAATCGACCGTGCCTTCCTGCGAACCTTCTCGTCGAAGTCCTTCAGTGCCAATCCGGTCTGAGCCAGGCTTACCAGTCCCGCCATGGCCTGGTTCTGGTCCGCCCCCCGTAGCGCCGCATAGCTCACGGCGAGGCCTGCGGCCAGTTCGGACAACTTGCGCATGGTGCTGCTCCGCACGCAGATTCACGCCCCGATCACCTGGGGGCCGTCACCTACCGGCAGATCAGCGAGCCTGTTCCACCACTCCGCCACCTTCCAGCGCGTTTTCTGGCTTGCCGTACCCGGCTCTTTGACTACGAACCACTTCAGCAGGCAATACTGCCAGATGGCCTGCAACTGCACCAAGCCTTCGCTCCACCCATCCACGAACACATCATCTGTTCCCGTCCGGGTCAGAAACTCACTGAGGGCCTCCCGCCCGATCTCGGTTTAACCCGGAGCACCTTCTGAAACAGCGGCTTGCCCTGCTTGTCGGTGCCAACCTGACCCTTCCAGCCTTGCTCCAGCCAGAGCATCGGCAGGTAGTGCGTGAACTCGCCTTCGGCTAGTGCGGCAAGGTGCCCCTTGTCCCGCAGCTCCAGGGTCTTGTCATAGACCCGGAGGTAGACCGTTCCGGACCGCTTGCCGACGGTGAAGGCGTTCATGTAGTCGCCGGTCGAATAGGTCTGGACGCACTTGCCCCGGCTGACCGCGTTCCCGACCACGATGCCCCCATCCTGGAAGCAGAGCCCGAACGCCTCCCATGTGACGCCGGTCAGGTCCACGTGCAGGTCGACACGGTTCGCCCGTTCTTGTGGGGTTCCCGTGAAGAGGGGCTCGACAGACTCACGCTGCATGGCAGCCAGCCTTACCGGCCCGATCTCCCGGAGAAACTCGGCCCGGGGCTGAATCCATAGTTCTGGCTGGTTCTTCCCCCGGCCTACGAGGAAGGCGTCACACTTGGAGTTGCTGACGTGGTACGTGTAGCCCTTGACCCCGCCGGTGCGGTTGACAAAGACGTCCTCGCCGAACAAGCGGAACCCGGGGAATTCGGCTGGGGCATCGTCCTGCTGCGCCTCGGCCTTCAGAAGCCCAAGTGCCTCCAGGATGTCGGGGCGGAGTTCGCCCTGGTATGTGGTGTACAGGGCGTCTACCCCAGAGGCCACCACCTGGACCTGACTGGGATCAAACGGGGCCTGTCCCCCCTCGTTAGGTTCGCTGCATTTTGCGGGGCCCGTAATACAGGGTTCGGGCCCCTTGGGTCTGGTCACCGTCCTCACCACCTAACAGTTTGCTTGCCGTACATCGTGCGTTGCACGGCATACACTATCGCAAGCATACCGCACAAGTGCATACACGTCAACAGTAAATGCGTGACGTACATGCGCTTTGTGCTATACTGTTCGCGGAGGTGGCATTCTTGTCGCTGTTTGGCGCCTACATCAAACACATAAGGACGGAGAAGGGCTTGACTCTACGTGGCGCCGCTGAGCTCATGGGCGTCGACCCATCGTCACTCAGTCGCCTTGAACGCGGAGAGGTTGTGAGCCCGTCGGAGGAACTACTGGTTAGCATGGCCACGGCCCTGGACCGCGCCAAGCCCGAAGTCTACTTGGCTGCCGGGCGCATCACCCCTGGCCTTGCCTCCAAGCTTGAGCAAGGAATGCCCATCGGGCTGTTTCACCTAGCCAAGTTTCTAGATACCCTTGAGCGGGAAATGGCGGACGCGCTTACACCAGCCGGATCAACTCCACTAATGCAACACCTCAAACCAGGTGACGCCGAAACCGTGCAGAATTTCAACGACGCCCTGTTTCACCTCTCTGAGATCACAGACGGCATACTTCAGGGTTCGGTGACTCCATCTCAGTTCGGACACGTAGTTGAGAACATTCGCCAACTTAAGCTCGCTCTTCTGGACAAAGGAGAACCAAGCGGCAAGTCGGAATCGTCCACTCTGAGCAATGAGGAAACGCCCTAGACACTAGGGCGTTTCGCATTGTGCTTGTGGTCTACGGTTGGTCAGGCTGATCCCGACCCTGAATGTAGCGTCGTATGTCGGGCCTGTCGACCATGCGCGTGTAATGCGGTAGCGAACTCATCTGGCGCCACACGGTCCCGAAGTCATCAGGCGAAATCTCGCTGCCTGGCGAGAACTCGCAATCACTTAACTTGGCATCTGAAACTTCATCCTCTTGCATGAGGACCACAGCATCAGGGTAAATCGCAATTTGCCGCCGGCACCACTCCCCCTCAAACTCCATGTACTCTAGTACGCCTTCGTACTCCGCCCTAAAGCACTTCAACAAGCTATCCATGGTATCTCCTAGCCCAGCCGATCTGCTGAGTCCAGAATTGCCTGCGGGAGATGCAAAGAGGCAGGGATGACCTCGATAGAGATAAGTCGCCATTCCTTATCGAATTTGACGTTAACCATCGCGCCACCGATGTCATTGGGAGGAATTGGGTAAGTGTGCTTCACCCCCCCGGGCTCTATGGGCCTCAGTCGGATGGTAGCAGCATCGACGCTTGGGTCTAGAGTAACCTTAATCATCGTCACGCACTTCCCCTCTCAGTTGGCCTGTTCCAAGGAACACTTAGTCGATTGTCGGACCTCTTCTCGCCTTGACGTTGTGGACATATTCCTTCGTGACGTTCCCAATCACAGTAATGACTTGGACTCCCTTGGTGGCGATGAAAACCCGCAGGCTTGGATTCCAGTATCCGACCTGACTCCGGCCGCCCTGGGTATAGTTGAAGCACTGGGTTCCCTTCACGTCGTTGACAATGTCTCTGATGTCCTCTTCAAACAAACCATGGTCCATGGCTTCATCGAGCGCGTGAGGACTGAAGATTAGCTCTGCCCCAGTCGCTCGGCCATAGACTATCGTTGGGGAACTGGGGCTGGCTGCGGGAGTCGTCATCGTTATTGGTGTTCCGGTTGTGGTCACGGGGGTAACCATCGTGGTCGGGCTGCTTGGCGAGGCAGCAGGAGTAGTCATCGTAACCGGAGTCCCGCTAGACGTAACCGGGGTCACCGTTGTGGTTGGAGCACTTGGCGCTTCTGCCGTTGTTATAGTAGTGACAGCTTTGCCAACGGCTTCCCCCGCAGTACCAAGGAGTTCCTGTCCCGCTGGGGTGACAGAAACAGCAGCACCAGTTAAGAGGGCTGCAACACCCATCCATATTAGAGGCGCTGCCACAGCGATGTGGCCAGTTGGATCAACGTAGTTGACCGGGTTGTTTCCAACGTATACATACAGGTTCTGGGTCCAAGGCTGCCATTGGTTCCCAGGGTACGTATCCTGCCGTTATGAACCACCAGGCGGTTGTCGCTGAAACCGCTATGTAGCTGCCTTCCCAGGGGTTTTCTTGGGTGGTCCTGCTGCGGCCAGGGACCTTGACAGTGAGCCTCTCCGGGCGTGGTTGCGGCCGGTTGCGGCCGCCCCCCCAAGCGGGCCGGCCTGGCGAACCAGCCTACCACGCCCGGTCTCACTGTCAAGGCCGCCTTGTGTGGGTGGTCTGGTCGGTACGGTAGCGCTACAGGAGCGGTTAGGACAGGGACCGGCGCCGCTCCCCCTCCGGGGAAACGCGGCATCCGGTCCTCTGCCTTCTACGCGGCCCCCGGGCCTTCCTGCGCCCCGAGCGCCTTTGCCCCCAACTTCTGCCGTTTCATCAGGCTGTAGAATCTGCGTGCCTGCGCACGCATGAGCGAGAGCAGTGCCTTCTTCCGCACCTTTCGGTCCTGCTTCTCCTTCGGCAGCTTCGCCTGGTCGCCCAGGCACTTGTCAAAGTAGGCCTTCGCCTCCGGGTTGCGGGGCTCCTTCGTCTTGTGGTGGATCACCAACTGCGTCGAGGCGATCCGGTGAAACAGCGCCATGAGTTCCCGCCGCCCGAACTGGGAGCGCAGGCGGGTTTCGTGGTCGCCGGTGCCCATCACCACCGGGGCGATCCCTGCGTAGGCGAGAAAGTGGTCCACCTTCGGGAACCGGGTCACGTCGCCCACCAGGGCGATCAACTCGGCCGACATCACCACATCAATCCCCGGTATGTCGGTAAGCCGGTAGTCCGTCAGGTTCACAAGCCGCTCAAGCTGCTTCCGGCCTTCGCTGAGTTCTTCCTCCAGGTGGCGGAGTTCTCGCACCGCTGAGCGGATCAGGTAGTCACGTTCTGCCTGAAAGCCCCTCGCCTCTGCACCTTGACAGGCGGAAAGGATCTTCTCGGCCTGCTTGTACCCCAAGGCGAAGTGGCTGACCTCCCGGAGGAACTGCCCCAACTCCTCCATCGTCACGCCGGCCAGGGTCGACGCTGCGGGATAGCGTTCCCAGAAGGTGAGCGCTGTCTTGCCGAATTCCTCGCTGAAGTAGGTGAGGTAGGCCGGGTGTGACTGGCTCAGAAAGGCGTGGAGCCGATTCTTGACCCGAGTCTGCTCCTCGACCAGCCCTTTACGGTAGTGTACCGCCTGGATCAGCGCCCACTGGAGCTCATCCACGTCGGCATCCGGCAGCGTGAAGTACTGTTTGGCCGTCGTCCGTGCCACCGCCAGGGCGTCGTTGCGGTCCGTCTTGTTTACGCTGTCCCGTTCCTTTTTGGTCAGGTAGGCGTTCGCAAACTTGACGGTGTAGCCACGGCCCAGGAGGTACGTCGCCAGGGCTCTGCCAAGCCCGTGCACGTCCTCCAGGCCGAAGATGACCCCTTTCCCCTCCGCCCGCTTGTGAATCGCCTCCAGCCACTCAGGGAACGCTCCGACCTGGTTCGCTACCTTCAGGGCCTTGCCCATCGGATCGCCGAAGCAGTCCACCATCATCCCCACATGGGCCGACTTGTGGACATCGACCCCCACGTACACATGCGCATCCCTCCGAAACATGCTGCGTCCTCCGTTGCTCTGTTGTCTGCACCATTCCACCCCGGCAGAAGCAGAAAGTCTGTAAGCTGCGTTCGAAACGCGCAGGGCATGACGCCAGCCGTACTGACACGATGAACACGATCTCCCTGCTTCTACCGGCGTGGTCGCCGGTGCTGTGCTGCGTTCTCTGCTATGCGGTTCTCAAGCTGCCTTTTCGCTGCCATCCCTCTTGTTCTGCCAGCCAGTCCAGGGGTATCCGGGTCCGCCAGGAGCGCTTCTTCTTGTCCATCCGCTCGGCATAGGGCTTCGTGACAAACTCGGCCTGGATCAGCGCCACGGTCCTGTGAATCGCCTCGCCCTGGCTGAGCCCTTCCAGAGCGCCCAGGCTGGCCGTCACACCTGCGACCAGTTGGGCCAGCTTGCGCTTGTTGCTGGACTTCTGACAAACCCGTGCCCCTATGGCCTGCGGCCCTTCGAGCACCTTCAGGTCGGCCAGTTTCACCCACCACTCGGCCTTCTTCCACCGGGTCTTTTGCTTCGCCTCACCAGGAACCCGCACCACGAACCACTTGAGCAGGCAATACCGCCAGATGCTGTCCAGGAGCGGCAGGGCGTTGTCCCAGGTCTCCACGAAGGGCTCACCGCCCGTCCACTGGCGAAACTGCTTCAGCGCCTCCCGGCTCAGTTCGAACTCGACCCGGATCACCCGCTCGAAGACCGGCTTGCCCTTGTCGTTCTGGCCGGTCTGGCCCTTCCAGCCGTGGGCCTTCCAGATCTCCGGCAGGTAGTGGGTCACTTCGCCTTCGGCCAGCGCCGTCAGGTGGCCTTTGTCAGCTAGCTCCTGGGTCTTGTCGTAGATCCGCAGGTAGGTGGAGCCGGTCCGCTTGCCGACGTTGAACCCGGTCAACTTCCCCCGCTTGGAGACGGGCTGCACGTCCTGCGCCCGGTAGGTAGCGTTTACGACTTCCATACGGTCACTGAACACCCGCACGTCGAACGCATCCCAGGGCACTCCAGCCAAATCGACATGGAGATCCAGGCGGTTAGCCCGTTCCTGGGGGATGCCCATAAACAGCTTGGCAACCTCCTGCCGCTGGATTTCCACCAGCTTAGCAGGCCCCATCTCCTTCAGGTACTCGGCCTTGGGCTGGAGCCAGAGCGCAGGCTGATTCTCGCCGGCGCCGACGAGGAACGCGTCACACTTGCTGTTGCTGACGTGGTACTTGTAGCCTCGCACCCCTCCCCGCTGGTGAACAACGATGGGTTCACCGAATAGGAACAGATCCGGCCAGTGTACTGGAGCATCATCCGCTTGGGCTTCGAGCTTCAAGGATTCGAGTCCGTCGCGTAGCCAGGGCCACAGATCGCCATCATATGTGGTGTACATGGCGTCGCTTCCCCACGCTACCACCTGCACCTTGTCGGGCTGGAAAGGGGTCTGTGCCTCCTCGGTAGGTTCGTTGCACTTTGCGGGGCCCGTATTACAGGGTTCGGGCCCCTGACCCTTGCTCATCTGACTGTCACCCCCTTGTTGTTGTCATCACATCGACGTTGGCGTAATCGCACCGTATCTAGAACTTACCATGTGTTGACGGTTTCGTCAACACTATTGTTACGTGCACACCAACCTGTGCTATACTGAGCGAGAGGTGACGCACATGCCGCTATTTGGAACCTACCTGAAACACTACAGAAACGAAAAGGGCCTGTCGCTTCGACGATTGGCTGAAGAGATCGCCGTCGATCCTTCCATCCTCAGTCGCGTCGAGCGTGGTGAAGTCGCGAACCCCTCCGATGAATTGCTGGAGAAGCTGCCGCAAGCCATCGGTCGACCCAGGAACGAGGTGTACTTGGCTGCTGGCAGAATCACTCCCGAGCTAATAACGGTCCTGGAAAAGGGCATGCCGTTTCTACCAGAGCAAACCGCGAAGGTCTTAGGAATGCTGGAAGGCGAACTTCACCCCATAATGACAGCGCCAGGAGCTCCGACACTCGCAGAAAAGATGACTCCGACAGACGCGGCGACGATGAGTCACATCCAGAGCGTGTATACGACCCTAGGAGAGCTGGCTGTAGCGTTGGAGCAAGGGCTCATAAATCAGGAGCAATTCCGACATGCTGCCGAGCTTATAAGGCAACTGAAGCTGGCTCTTCTGGCCAATCCAACGGAAAAAGAGACGCCCTAGTGCAGGGCGTCTCTCCATTTCCCCGGAGCCTAATGGCAAACACACGGTGGCGGATAAAAGTGACTTGGATGACCTTAGGGCGCCTCCCTGGAGTTGAACGCTTAGAACGTTTCCTCGGAGTCTCACGGAAGGTGCCCGACCCCTAAGATCGTCTGCGGGTTAGTTCAGAGTGAACCAAGAGGCGCAACTTGGGGAGCACCGCCTCCAAAGCGGTGTTGTCATACCATGGCGCCTCCTGCCAGAAGCGGTTGTAGTCTTTGAGCTGGGAGTAAACGGTCACTAGTAGTTGTGATGGTAAATCATCCATCCGTTTAGTCCCCTGAATGACCTCGTAGAGGATGTCAAAGCAGATCACCGGTTGCCCATCGACGAGCATTCCCGAACACAACTCTCGAGCCAACTCGATCTCAGAGACTTCGTGCGCCGTGAAGTCGTGATGCAATTGGCTCGCCCCCTACTTGGTTAGGTCGATGATTCTCTGGATAATCTTCCCCGGGTTAGCCGACGTGGAATTCGTCACACGTATCCCCTCAATCACCAGTTTTTTGAAGCCCTGGGCTTTTGCAGCCTCGGTAATCTGTTTCAGCAAGCTTACGAAGTCCCTTGCACCGACCACGTTTGCCGCATTGGACCCTTCAGCATAGATGGTGACATTCTTGAGAGTCAATGTGCCCTTCGCTACCTGTGTTTCAGCCAAAGCACCAACCTTGAGTCCGTTCGCCGCCACAAACCAGGTTTCGAAGAGCTGTCCGTGAATAAACGGTCCGTACCCCATCAACACTTTAGGACAGCCGGGAGCTGGGTTAGGTTCGGCCTTACAACCAGACAAGTCTGTCAGGTGTTCCCAATCTACCATCCGGTCCTTCGACTCGCGAAGCACCTTTCGGGCAAGTTTCTGAGCCCTCTCGAAATTCGACACAATGGGCTCGGTAGAGGTATCCGGGTCCTGTTCTGGAATCGGAGGATCCCCAGAGCTTATGTCGTGGACGAACTTCCCGGCATGTCCCGTCGGATCTACATAGTTCACTGGGTTATTGCCGACGTAGACGTAGAGATTCTGGGTCCACGGCTGCCACGGGTCACCCTTGTACGTATCCTGCCGTTATGAACCACCAGGCGGTTGTCGCTGAAACCGCTATGTAGTTGCCTGTCCAGGGGTTTCTTGGGGTGGTCCTGCTGCGGCCAGGGACCTTGACAGTGAGCCTCTCCGGGCGTGGTTGTGGTCGGCATGCGGCCGCCCCCCCTTCAGGGGGCCGACCTTGGCGAGATAGCCTACCACGCCCGGTCTCACTGTCAAGGCCGCCTTGTGTGGATGTCCAGGTCGGACCGTTAGCGCCTCCAGGGGCGTTTCGCTGGGACCGGCGCCGCTCCCCCTTCGGGGTAACGCTGCGTCCGGTCCCAGCCTTCTACGCCACCCCAGGGCCTTCCTGCGCCGTCCGCTCCCGGGCCGCGAGTTTCTGCGCTTTCATCAGCTTGTAGAAGCGGATCGCTTGCTGCCGCATCAGCGACAACAGCGCCTTCTTCCGCACCTTGCGGTCCTGCTTCTCCTTCGGCAGCTTGGCCTGCTCACCGAGGAGCCGGTCGAAGTACGCCCTCGCCTCTGGGTTGCGAGGTTCCCCGGTGTTCCGGTGTACCACCAGTTGCGTCGAGGCAATCCGGTGGAACAGGGCCATGAGTTCCCGCCGGCCGAACTGTGAGCGGAGCCGGGTTTCCTGCTGCCCTGACCCGAATGTCACCGGGGCGATCCCGGTGTAGGCGAGGAACTGGTCCACCTTCCGAAACCGGGTCACGTCGCCCACCAGGGAGATCAACTCTGCCGCCATGACCACGTCAAAGCCGGGGATGTCCGTCAGGTAGTAGTCAGTCTGGCCGACGAGCCGCTCCAGTTGCACCCTCGCTTCGGCGATCTGCTCGTCCAGGTGCCGCAGTTGCCGCACCACTGACCTCACATGAACGTCACGTTCTTCCTGGTATCGCCGGACCTCCGCACCTTGCACGGCGGAAAGGATGTGCTCTGCCTGCTTGTACCCCAGGGCAAAGTGACTGCCCTCCCGCAGGAACTGCGCCAGGTCATCCAGCGACACCCCGGCCAGGCTGGATGCGGCCGAGTAGCGCTCCCAGAAGGCCAGCGCCGTCTTGCCAAAGGGTTCGCAGAAGTACGTCAGGTACGCCGGGTGCGCTTGCGTCAGGAACGCATGCAGTCGGTTCTTGACCCGCGTCTGCTCCTCCACCAGCCCCCGGCGATACTGCACCGCCTGGGTCAGTGCCCACTGGAGCTCATCCACGTCCGCGTCCGGCAGCGTCCAGAACTGCTTCGCCGTGATCCGTGCCACGGCCAGGGCGTCGTTACGGTCCGTTTTGTTGACGCTGTCCCGTTCCGGCTTGGTCAGGTAGGCGTTCGCATACTTCACCGTGTAGCCACGGCTAAGGAGGAAGGTCGCCAGGGCTCTCCCAAGGCCGTGAACGTCCTCCAGGCCGAATATGACGCCTTTCCCCTGCGCCCGCTTGTGGACCGTCTCCAGCCACTCAGGGAAGGCCGCAACTTGGTTCGCCACCTTCAGGGCCTTGCCCATCGGGTCGCCGTAGCAATCCACCATCATGCCCACATGCGTCGCCTTGTGCAAATCCACGCCCACGTAAACGTAGGCGTCCCGCTGAAAGATCATGCTACCTCCATTACTGTGTTGTGTGCACCGCCCACCCCGGCAGAAGCAGAAAGTCCGTACACTGCGTTCGAAACGCGTTAACTACGTAGGCTAACCGTAAAGACACATCAAACGCGATCTCCCTGCTTCTACCGGCGTGGTGCCCGGTGCTCTGCTGCGTTGCCTGCTATGCGGTTTTCAAGCTGCCTTTCCGCTGCCATCCCTCTTGCTCTGCCAGCCAGTCCAGGGGTATCCGGGTCCGCCAGGAGCGGCACTTCTTGCCCACGCGCTCCAGATAGGGCTTGGTCGTGTATTCGGCCTGGACAAGCGCCACCAGCTGGTGAATCGCCTCGCCTTGCGTGAGGCCATCCAGTGCCCCCAGGCTGGCTGTGACACCTGCGGCAAGCTGCGCCAGCTTCCGCTTGTTGCTGGCCTTCTGACACACCCGAGCGGCAATCGCTTGCGGCCCTGCGCCGATCTTCAGATCAGCCAGCGCTTTCCACCATTCCGCTACCTTCCAGCGGGTCTTCTGCTGAGCCGTGCCGGGTACCTTGACGACGAACCACTTAAGTAGGCAATAGCGCCAGACTGCATCGAGGATCGGCAGGGCGTCGTCCCACGTCTCCGCAAAGGGCTTTCCCGGCAGCCAGGGCCGCATCTGCTTCAGCGCATCCCGGCCGAGCTCAAACTCCACTCGGATGACCCGGTCAAACACGGGCTTACCTTTGGCATCCTCGCCGGTCAGGCCTTTCCAACCGTGCTCCCGCCAGATTTCGGGCAGGTAGTGGGTGACCTCACCTTCCGCCAGCGCCCCCAGGTGTCCGTGGTCCGCCAGTTCCTGCGTCTTGTCGTAAACCCGCAGGTAGACAGCGCCAGTCCGCTTTCCCACGTTGAACCCGGTCAGCTTCCCCCGCTTCGAGACAGGTTGCACGTCCTGTGCCCGGTAAGAGGCGTTGACGACCTCCATGCGATCCCCCAGGACACGAACGTCGAAAGCCTCCCACGGCAGCCCGGCCAGATCGACATGCAAGTCCAGCCGGTTCGCCCGCTCCTGCGGAACGCCCTGGAACAGCTTGGACACTTCCTGCCGCTGAAGCTCCTTGAGCCGTTCCGCCCCCACCTCCTTCACGTACTCCGCCCGAGGCTGGAGCCACAGCGCAGGCTGATTCTTGCCGGCGCCGACGAAGAAGGCGTCCACCTTGCTGTTACTGACGTGGTACTTGTAGCCCTTCACCCCTCCCCGCTGGTGAATCACCATCGGCTCACCGAAGAGCATGCATCCGGGCCAGTGGACAGGAGCGTCGTCTTCCTGAGCCTCCAGCTTGAGTGATTCCAGGGCAGCGAGTAGCCAGGGCCACAGATCACCATCATAGGTGGTGTACATGGCGTCGATACCCCAGGCTACCACCTGCACCTTGTCGGCCTGGAGAGGGGTCTGTGCCTCCTCGGTAGGTCCGTTGCACTTTGCGGGGCCCGTATTACAGGGTTCGGGCCCCTGAGCCTTGCTCATTTGACTGTCACCTCCTCGTTTGTGCATGCTACACATCAACGGTGCATATCTTGCACTAACCATACTCTACCTCATTGATGCAGGTCCGTCAATACAGGTGCATAACATTCATGTGCAAGACCGTCTATAGTTGTGTCGTTCTTACATCGGGTGTGCTATACTTCCTGGAGGAGGTGAGCTTCTTGCCGCTGTTTGGCGCATACCTGAAGCATGTTCGAAGTGAAGCCGGATTGACTTTACGGAGTATCGCACAGTCGCTGTCAGTTGACCCATCCTACATGAGTCGACTTGAGCGCGGCGAGGTGGCCAATCCTGCCGACGAAATCCTCGACAAGTTGCCCGACGTACTCAACCGGCCTCGGGAGGAAGTGTACCTTGCGGCCGGACGCATCACCCCCGAGTTTAGCGCAGTTCTGGAACAGGGGATTCCGTACACCTTGACGGAAGCCGCTCCTATGCTTGCCATGATTTCTGACCAGTTCGGTGGCATGTATGTCCAGTTGGGTGGTCTCTATCTTGAGAGCATGTTTAACCCGAGTGATGCCGAGGCCATGGCCCGAATCCATTCAGTCATTACGCACGTGGCTGAACTAGTGCAAGCGATGGAGAAGGGTCGCATCAGCCAACAGCAATTCGATCACGTTACGGAGACAATCAAACAAGTAAAACTTGCGCTTCTTTCTGCGGCAGTACAAAGCGAAACGCCCTAGGCATATGCCTGGGGCGTTTTCATTGGTGTCACGGTTCTACCAACGGGTCTTCAACATGGTAATCCGACAGTTCAATGCCGTATCGCCTCCTCAACTGAGTCGCCAAGTCCTCGACGTACCTCTCGGCTGCGGAAACGATCGAATGCCCCCCTGCCAAAACGGGGCCATTCATCCAAGGAGATTCCAGGCTCCACCTCTCCTCGCCATCTTGAACAAATCCCACCAATGGGCCGTCCGCATAATCTATGGAAACATATTGGAAGTTGCGGACATGCCCGGATCTCATATCCCGTAGCCAGTCAACTAGGTCAAGACCCAGTTCCATCAGCAGGACACCCGGTTCTTCGAAGATGGGCCTACCGTTGACACAAATGGTCAAAAAACCTTCAACGTCGGCGAGCACTTTCCGGTTCTTCGACGCTACTAGCCTGGGGTCTGGGCAACTAGCCTCGCTGATCGTGAACCTGAACTCTACTTGACTGGAAATGCTGTCCATATCTTACCATCCGTTCCTACGATGACTTGAATGGCTCGTTCACCCTTGGTCCCAATCTCTCGCCCAACGTCAACAATCACCTTGAACGAGTCCGGCCGATTGTTGGCCAAGAACTGGGCATTCGAGGATTTGAGCGCCTCCTTAATCCACGTGCTTACCTCTGCTGCATCATCCGTAGCGAACTTCGCCCATCTGCCCCCAGCGCTAGCTAGGTGCTTACTCGAAACAGTGAAATCTCCGGCAGTATCCGCCGCTTTGAATGCTGCCTGGGATGCTTGGCTCACAGTACCCGACCATTCCGATGTCGTGGTTAGCATGCTGAGTCCACTGAACGCCGCATCGATTGTTGCAGCATTTGCGGGCATTGCAGTGATCATGCCCGTGGCTTCAATGGCCTGTCCGCATGTCAGTTCCGGCTCGGAAAGGGCTTTGCAGGCCGCATACGCCTGCTCGACTAACCAGGTAGCAGCTTCCCCAATAGCAGTCACCCAGGTGGGGATATCCTCACCAGGTCCCGAAACTGGTGCTGTGCAGTCGCTCTGACCGGGAGCGCAAACGTCATGCCCTGTCGGGTCAATCCAGTTGACCGGATTATTCCCGACATAAACGTACAAGTTTTGTGTCCACGGCTCCCACGGATTCCCTTTATAGGTATCCTGCGTCAAGAACCGCCCCATCTGTGCGTTGTATACACGGGCGCCCATGAAGTAGAGCCCAGTCACATCATCGCGCACCGATGACGTGAATGTATAGCTGTTGATCAGCTCACTACTGGACCCCTCAATCACGCCAAACGGATCGTAGGTATACCAGTTGGAGATCTTGGCGGTATAATCCACGACCTCCACCGTGCTGCCCAGGTGGTCGGTAATGTGGGTATCAGCCTTCAACTCCCGGCCGCGAATACGTAGCGAATACAGCGGAGCCGGGCTTCCCGGAAGGGTGATGTACCACACATGGTTGGACCCGTGGCCGCTGTTCTCAGAGACTACGGTCTGCCCGTCATACTCGTAAACCACTCGGTCCCGATACCCGCAGCCAGGGTAGACTGACCAAGCATCGATCATGCGGCCGTCGCCGTCGTTTGTGAACTCGCGGATCTGATCGTAGCAGGCGCCAGCGGCGTTTTCGATCGCCACCCTGTTTGGACGTTCAGCTGCGTCGTACGTGTAGAAGGTGGCGTAATCACGCCCGCCCTCCGTATTCTCAGGGAAGTAATATTGTTCGTTCTGGAAAGTGCCCGTGGCACTGTAACTTATGTTCCTCTGACCGCCGTTCGGCCCCACCTGCTCATAGAGAGGGGCAAACGCGCCGGAGGCATACAGGATGTGGCTGTCGTAAGGGTCGTACCGCTTCTCCAGGCTCACCACAGTTCCCGCCGGCGTCTTCCAGCGGAGTTTGCCGTCGACCGTTGTATTGCCGGCGTTCAGGCGGTTACCGGCTGCATCGTACTCGTATGAGTACGTCTTCAGCGACTTGTAGGTATCAGTGTCGTGGTAATTGGCCAGCCGGTAGAGCTTGTCGTAGGTGTACGTAATCGTTTGGGTGCCGGGTAGTTTATTCGCCGAGGTGGCAATGGAACTATGCCACGTCAGGGTGGCCTCTCGGACGTTACCGGGGTGGTCATACCGGTAAGCGCCGGACCACCAAGTCTTTGTGCCATCCTTGCTCTTCCACTGCCGCGTCGCCAGCCGATCTGTGGTCTCCCCCGAAGGCAGGTTGTAGTAGGTGTTCGTCAGGTTGGCTGTCGGCAGCGAAATCGTAGTGTTATGCCCATTCGCATCGTACCCGAACTGAGTCGTATAGCCCACGGGGTCGCTGATCGTATTCAGGCGGCCGTTCTGGTAGGTGTAGGTTACCCTGCCCAGGCTGAACTCCAAGGCAGTGCGCCGGCCTACGGCGTCGTACTCATACCCCACCTGATCGACTAATCCACGCACAGAGACCGGCCTGCCCATGGCATCGTAGCCGTACCATGTGTTTCCATACTCGTCTGAGCGCATGAGGCGCCGGCCGCCCGCATCCACAGAGAAGCGAACATCGGACAACTGGTCGGTGGTGTTGGCGTAGTGGACCTGTACGTTATGATGGCCGGCGTCATAGCCGTACTGGACCGTGATTCCGTCTGGGCGCTGTTCGCTCAAGAGGTCGCCTGACGGGCTATAGCTGTAGTTCGTAGCCCGGTTGATTCCGAGGATCGACGTCGTCTCTTTGACCAGGCGCCCAAGGCTGTCGTATACATACGTATCAGGCTGGCCGTCCTCCCAACTGCCGTCACTGGCCTGCCACAGCCGCGGATAACCTGCCTTGAAGACCTTCTGCTGGTTGCCGACATCGTCGTATTCATACTCGGTCGGTGTACCCAGAGCGTCGGTGACGAACCGCAGCCTGCCTAACTTGTCGTAGTCATACGCAGTGACGTATCCGTTGCCGTCGGTCATCGTCCGGACCTTGCCGTTGCGGTCGTAAGTGTAGGCCTGCATTTGACACACAGTGCCGGTGCCCACGCAATCCGGATGAACCGTGGCGTCCGTCGCTGCCAGCAGAGCGTATGAGGGCAGCGGCTCCTTCACCGACCGCACCAGGTTGGCCAGGTAGTACGTTGCCGACACCCGGTAGGCGCTTGCCCCCGGGTTATCGAACAAGGCTGCCGGTCCCTTCAGCATGGCAGTTGCGTTACCAACCGCGTCATATTCGACGCGCTGGACGGTCTGATCCGGGTTCAGGGTGGCGGTTGGCCGATACAGCGCATCGTAACTGTACCGGGTAACCAGGCCGTCCTGGGACTCGATGGAGGTGAGCTGAAGGCCTATATACGTAGAGCGGACCACCCCGCCGTCTGGTCCGGTCACAATGGTTGGGCGGCCTGCCGCATCGTAGGCCACGGCCGTCCGGAGCCCCGCGCGGGAGACGGAAACGCCAACCTGGCCTGAAGGATCGAGGACCACGGTTTCCTGGCTGCCGTCCGGGTAGGCCGTACGAATTACCCGGTCAAGGGGATCGAATGTCCGGGTTAATGGCACCGCCGATGCCCCCGGTTCGTGCAGTTCGCTCTCGCTGACGGGCATGCCGTCCTGGTACCCGAACGTGCGCTGGAGCCGCGTCACGCTCCCGGTGACCGGATTGTAGACGTCCTCATAGATCGCCTCAACATCCCATTGAGCGTTGTACACGAACGACTGTACATGCTGGTTGGCCTGCGAAATGGTGGCGATCATGCCGGAATTGCCAGGGTGATACGTGTAAGTGGTGGTATTGCCCAGGGCATCGACGGTCCGCTCCACGCGCTTTGGCCCAGACGCGGTGTAGAATACCTGGGTTTCGTTGCCCTCAGGGTCGACCGACTTCCAGAGGTCGTTGGGGCCGGCGTTGTTGGTGCCCTCGGAGCCGCCATAGTAGTGGCGGGTAATACGGCTGTTGACGCCGGGCGCCGTCAGGTCGGTACCCTGCTCCTCCACTTCCACCACGTTGCCGCGTCCATCAAACCGGGCGGTGGTCACCAACCCGAGCGGGGAAGTCGCGGTGATACTCCACTCACCGGCCGTCTGCGAATAGGCATATATCCAGGGAGCAGGAACTGCCAGTTTGCTCTGTTCCGCGTCCGTCAGACGAGTCAGCCAACCGTACTGGTTGACCTCGAACAGCGTCCTGCCGCCGTGCGGGTCCGTGATGCTGACATGTCCGCCGTCGTAGGCGACCCGCGTCTGATTGCCCATACCGTCGGTCCATGAAGTGATCCTGTCAGACCGGTCGTAGGCTACGGCCACCCACCGCCCGGCAGGGTCAATGACACCGAGCAGCAGGCCGGTCGCATCGTAGTCGTAGGTAGTGACATCGCCGACCGCGTCCCTGACTTGAGCCAGGCGCCCTGCCTGATCATATCCGTACTGCACAAAACGGTTGGTCGGATAGTTGACCTGAACCAGTCGGTCGCCGGCGTCGTACACGAACGTGAAGGATCGACCGGCCCCATTGGTAACCCGGTAAAGCTGGCCGCGGCTATTGTACTCGTAGGTCAACGTATTGCCTGTCCGGTCTCGGATCTGCGTCAGGACGCCCGCGGCGTCGAACTTGTACTCGGTCTGGTCCGGCTGCCGCAGGATGTAGAACCCGCCCGAGTACGTCACATCCCAGTGGTAGCGCGGTTCATCAGACACCCAGTAGCCGGTCTGGCCGCCGTTACGGAAGCGGTGTTCCGTGCCGTCACCTTCGGTAATGATCAGGGAATGACCACGGTCCTCCAGGCGCCACTCGGTGTTCAGCCGCCAACCGCCGCCCAACAAGCCATCAGCTGTCCCCTGGCTATTGTAGGTCCGACGCAAAACATTGGCCAGCACTGGCCCGGGGAGAACGGCGTCGGTGGCCTGCAGTACCATGTTGCCGTTTTGCAGGTTCACAAACCCGCTGGCCCCAGGTGCACCCACAGGCAGCATGGTCCAACGGTCGTCGACCCCCAGCCTGCGGATGGGGGCGGCCACGGCACCCACGGCGGGAGACCTGGGACCGGTCACTGCATCTACCATGGTTTCGACCTGGTAGTAATAGGTCAGGCCTTCCGTCAGACCGCTGTCTACATAGAACCATGAGGTGACGGGCTGGGTGTTTACAGCCAACCAATTAACCTGGTCGGTGGAGCGGTAGACCCGGTAACCGGCATTCGGGGTGCCGGTCGGGGTCCAGGCCACGGCTATACGGTTATCCCGCTCCGTTATGGCCCGAACGCCGGCAGGTGCCGCCGGGCCGGTCTGCCCGGAAGCGGTGACTGAAACTGGATCAGTCAGTGCACTGACCAGACTGGCGGCATTGACGGTCGCAACTTGATACGTGTAGGTCTGGCCGGCCGTCACCGTGTCAGTCCACTCGTTAGTCGCGACGGTTTGCACCGGAGTGCCGTTTCGAAGCACCCGGTATGTCAGCCCGAACTGGTCGGCCACGCTGGGTGAACGGGGCCATTGCAGTTGCACCTGGCCGCCGCCCAGCGCCGCTGCTATAAGGTGGGCCGGTGCTAGTGGTACACCCAGCGCTGCAGTATTGGAGGGAGTGCTGCGCACGGTGGCCGTCGTGGCCGCAACGCGATAGTAATACGGCCCGCCGGCCGGAGGCGTGTGATCGAAGGTCAGCGCCGCCGTGGCGCCGATCGTCACCGCGTCGGTAAACCGATCATTGGTAGCCCGCTCTACCACATAGGTAATCGGCGGTGTCGTCATGCCGTCCAGGACAGAAGCGCGGGCAGGGGCCCAAGTCAATCTGGTCGTCGTGGCGCTGACGGCCCCGGCGCGCAGGTTTGCCGGCGAGGTCAGTACACCGTCGGTCACATAGACGTCGACACTACTGTCCTGCCAGTTGCCGGCCAAATCGTACACCCGCGCAGTCAATCGATGGCGCCCTGCCGGGACACCGGATAGATCGACCTCGCCGGAATACTGGCCCGCCTCGTGCGCATGGACGGTGCTCGCCTTGTTTCCGTCCACCAGCAGGTCGATGCGGGAGAGCGAGCCTGGGTCGAGGTTATCCAGGTAGTCCGACACGTTCACTGAAACCGGTACCGTACCGGAGACGGACGTACCGAGGGTTGGTGACACGATCGCCCCTGTTGGTTTTGTCGTGTCGGCCGTCAACTCCACAAACATCCGCGGGCCGCCGTACGACCAACTAGCTCCATCCCAGCTTCGGACCTTAAAGTAAAGAGCGTTGCCTGTGCCGTTCACGTCTGCGATGCGAAGCCGTACACCTTTATTGGGGAAACCATCCAACCACCGCTGGGTCAGTTCGGTCATGTTGACAATCATGTTGGCGCCCTGCAGGCCACCGTCGATGTAATCCTTGGGGTAGACAGGAAAGTCATCCTTGAGTAGCAGCGCCTCAGGTGGCAATTCGGGACAGGTCTGGGCAGTGCAGACCTCGCCGCCGGGTGTCCAGGTCTGATCCTGGGGGTCACCGGGAGTATTCCAGCGTGGCTGGTCCCATGTGACCATGTTCATGTGCCAATCACGAACCAGAGGTTCCGCGATCAGTTCCATCTTGCATTGGGAAGCCGGGACACCTGTGCAGGGCGTCGGAGAGGAGAGCTCGCTGTTAACCTTCATCAGCAGGGACGAGAACGTCACTTGCATGGGCGTACCCATGGTCGGTGAACCAGCCACCCCACGGAGTTGTGTCAGGTCGAACTGCAGTAAGTTGTACCGCGTATTCCCGCTTTTTAGGTATAGGTCGCTGGCAGCACTACTCGGGGATGTCTGCCCCTGCCAGATTTGCGCCCACATGCCAGAATCCGTGGAATTGAATTGAATGTAGAGATCGGGGTCAACCGTGACCGGCCAGGCGCGAGTTGGGTCCTGCAGCCACATCGGATCCACTTGGAGATCAATGGCGTATTGCTCCTCCCCAGTCTGCACCAGCGCTAGCGCCACATCGTCGGTGCGCACGCCGGCCCCATCGATGGCGAATGGGGCCTGCAGCACGGCACCAACCTCGTTAACGGCATCCGTGCGCATCAGCAAAACGGCCCCATCCTCAGCGGAGACTGGGGTCAATCCCTCCAGTTCAAGGGGAAACCGCCAGGTTGTCTTCCCAGAAAAGCGGTCAAGGATGATCTCTTCTTTCACCATGGATGCACCCACGTAGTACCGGTAGCGGTACCCGGCTCCTGGCGGAGCGAACTCTACCTGGTTTTGGCGGACAGTACCATGGAGCGGGCCCTCGGACTCATCGAGGGTCATGGCGACGCGCCGACCGTCAAACTCCACCTGTACGCGCTGGGATCCCGGCGAACTGGTGAAACGGGCAGTCACAGCACCGGCTTTGTTCTTCCAGTTGAACTGCCCCCGCGGCTCCGCCACGATGGTGTTGTCGATAATCTCAAAGACGCCGTCAGGAGTGGCATAGTGAATGGGTGTGGCGGAGAGCTCCATGCGGTACCCCTTGGGCGTCTTGAACACCCGGCTGGTCGCTCCGCGCAGCGCCACAACTTCGTCTGCCGACACAGGCTTCAGTTTGCTCAGGGCTTCAGCACGTCTTTGATCGGCGTTAGGCCTCGCCGGCGGCTCCCGATCAGCCCCTACCGTCTGCCCGCTCGTCCCGCCGGATGCAGGGGCAGCAGCAACTTGCCTGGGGAGGGCAACCAAGCCTGCAACGAATACCGGAAGGAGTACCTGAGCAACCAGGCGCATGAAGCGCATTCTTGACATGATCATGGGTATGTCCTCCTTCAGGTTTAGTGCGCCCATGCCCAGAGTCCCAGGCGGTGCGGGAACGGTTCAACCATTCGCCACAAGCTGGGTCCGAGGTTGAAAAGCGGTCCATGCCACGCGCGTACCCGATAGTAGCCCGCGGGGAAAGTAAGTCCCTGGCGGAAGGTCGTTGCCAAAGTCTTCTCCGGCTGCACTTGGGCGCCGTCGAACCAGACGGTGCCGACTGCGTTCGCCTTCAACAACCCTTCCAGTACGATGCGGTAGGTGTTGGCGGGCACCGTCCCGGAGACTTGCACCAACTGCCAATCCACCGTGCCAAGGATTGGTGCGGAGGCCATGCTTGAGAGTTCATGGCCTTCCCGATCCTGGAAGACAAGGCGCACGACGATGCCGTCGCCGGTCACAGCAGACGTTTTCACCCGGAAGCCTGCGGCCAGGGGTTTCCCGACCAGTCCCGGACCCTGGAAAACGATTTGCCGTAACCCGTCATCGCCGGTTGTGCCGGACCGGGAAACCCGCAGCGATCTGGCCCCGTCCGCTTTGGTTGCGGTATCTGGCACGTAATTGCCTAACCCAACTTGCGCCCACTTGCGGGGGAAGCCCTGCGTATCTGTCACCTCGAGGCTGGGATTGGCTGCACCATTGAAAAGCAGGTCGAGCCGGGTCGCCGTCGTTTGCGTGGCCAGTCCCTCGACCGAGCCGGTAGAGAAACTGGCAGAGGTGGAGCGCTCCAGGTCATATCGGAGGCCATTGCCAGCCCACATGACTGTGACCTCGCCCTGGGGCCCGGCCGTAACCTGGCTGACCGCCGGCTGTCCGGGCAGCGTGAGCTCAATCACGTCCGTCTGGCCGGTACGCTGCAGCGAGTCGAGCAGTTTGACCCGCACTTCGTAGGTTTCCGGCTGGGTGGGCACCGACCAGGCCACCTCGAATGATGCGCCCGGGGTTACGGAACCGCTGCCTGACTGCAGGTTCCATAAGGTCGTTCCCTTGATGCGATACTCAACGCCACCCCATGAGACGGCGGTCTCACTCCTCGCCGTCAGCATGAGCTGTCCACCCGGACCGCTGGTGCTACCCGCCGAGACAGAGAGGCTTCCTACCGGATAAGCGCCCGATACAGCGTTCCCTTCGTTGCTGGCAGTGGGGGACTCTCGCCCCACTCCATCCACCGACCGAACGACATAGAAATAGCGGGTGCCGATGGTGGCTGTGTAGTCCAAATACTCCTGGGCAGCCACGGGAGTCTGGTTCAGTTTGGTATAACCAGATCCACTGATCGTCGAGCGGTAGACGTTATAGCCGGTCGTAGCGCTGGTTGCGCTGGGGTCCCATTGGAGGGAGATGTGATCGGCGTTACCCCAAGCGCCGCGCAGAACAGGCGGTTCGAAGATCAGTTGGATCTGGTCCGTGGCCTGGAACGTGCTGCCGTTCAGGTCGCTGACTTCAACGGTTACCGTACGGGAGCCCCAACCGGATGTCAGGGTCCAGTTACGGCTGGATTGATAGGGCTCCCAGGCCGAAAAGGCCGCGTCCGATTCGTTTTTGAACCGCATCTGAACGGGGTTATTGACGGCAGTCACCGACAAGGCCGCGGGGGCATTAGCCGTCTGCGCCGCCCCGCTGTTGATCTGCAGCGAAACGGTGGGCCTGGATGTATCCAGGGTGATGGTGTCGGTGGCCGTGGCGGAGACGTTGAGGGCGCGGTCCCGGTACTGCACTGCCACTGTCCGCAGACCGTTGGTCGCGGGGATAGTCCGCCACTGCGTGGCCGCATATGCCTCCCAGGTGGTCCATGCCCCGCCGTCCATGGCGAACCGCATCTGATAGATGCCGCCGGCGTCCTGAGCGGGCAGTTCCAGGTAGGCGTTTGAGGTGTTCGTGTAGGTGCCACCCCGGTTGATGGTGAGGGATCCCGTGGGCAGAACCGTATCCACGGTGAACGGCGTAAAGGCCGATGGCGCGGAGGCGATACCTAGATTGTCCCAGGCGGTCACAGACACACTATAGGCACCGTCGGCCGGCAGTGCCGTCGGGAGCGTGTAGCTCGGGGTTGTGCCCACTTTGCGCTTCGAGTCATAAACGATAGCTCCGGCCCCGTCCTTGACAACAACCTGGAAAGCCGCCTGTTGGTCCCCGGCGTTGGGGTCCCCGAAGGTCCAGGTGAACGCGGGGGTTCGGGTATTGGCCCACCCATCGTTTCCGGTGACGATCGGGTTAGAGACACTGGGTGCGCCAAATAGCAGTCTGGCAAACCAGGTGGTATTACCCCAGGTTAAGTCAATGCTCGTATACGGAGGACCAATCCGTGCAGCAAGTGGCGACGAGCCCACTGAGGAAAAGAGTGTGGTATACGGAGTCCATTGATTGGTAGCGCGGTCCCAACTTGCGCTTGCGATGGTGCCATTGCTATAGCCGTAGAAGACATACAGCCGTCCGTCCGGTGCGATGGTCGTTGCTTGGGCGAGTATGGGACTCCTCTCGGGTGCCTGAGCGATCGCTAGTGGTGTGGCGGGACTGGTAGGGGTTACTTCTTTCCACCGCCAAATCGTACCGTCCGCGAGTTGGAAACGGCCGGTCGAGTCATACGTGACGGTGTAGGGGGCGTCACCACACAGGTCGCCGGCCAAACACCAATTGTACTTGGTGCCGGCAGATGAGGAGGCGTATGAACTGCCGCTCCACCGATTGAACCAGTAAAGCGCGCTGTAAACGTAGCTCGCACTCATCTCCCCATAGGCGAGAAGCATGTTACCGTTTGTCCGGTCCGCCGCGATTTCATAGCCATTGACCACGAAAGAAGTATCGAGCGAATAGGTGCTGCCCAGGCTACTCGCTCCGGTGGAGTCGGTTACGGTAACACGCCGATACCTCAGGTATCCGATTGGGTCGTAATTGCTGTTCTGTGAGCCAAGGTCGAAGGCAACATGCACGTACGTGTAGTTGCCCGCGTCGAAGGCCGCCATCTCGGAGCCCATTAGCCACGTGTTTGCATTGCAGATTGACAGCAGGGTTTTGGCGGCACTGTAGGGCTGTTTGTCGAGCCGGTCAGCGGTGAGGGTCGTCCGCCAGTAGTACAGCTCATCGTAATCCCCATTGGTGCAGCTTTTCCCAACGTTGTATTTGCCCCCAACGAGATGCACTGTTCCATCCGGCATGATATCGATGGACGGGTCGACGAGACTGGTGTACCCGGGCGGCATCAAGGACGTGGCCGGAGTAAGCCAGGTCAGTCCGCCGTCCTTACTCACGCGCCATTGGAGCTTGTCGCCCACGACAATCAACGTGCCATCGCTGAGCGTAAAGACCCCCTGGCCTTTCGTGAGACCGGCCACAGCCCTGGTGGTCGGGTCCACCACCACCGGATACTGCCTGTCGGGCGCCGACAGCCACCCCTTGTCCACGGAAAGGGTAATTACCGTACCCTCCGGATTAACTGACGCCGTGACGGGTGACTGGACTCCTGCCGCGTCTTCAGCAATCAATCCGGAGATCTCAAAGACGACCTCGCCCTCGGGGGTCGGACCGAAGAGCAGTTCGCCGGATGGTCCGGACCAGACGGAGAGGTTGCGAAGCTGCATATCGAATTCCCAACGGTTTGCGGCTACGGGGCGGTGTAGAACGATCTCCTCCTTGACCTCCCGCGCGGTTACCGATAATCTCAAGTCGGCGTCGGCCCACAGGCCCGGGTAGGTGAGGTAGCCGTGGCGTTCCGTCGCGACTACCTTGTTGGCGTTGCGCGGCACAAAACGAATCGCCTGGTCCTTGACATTCAGGATCTCGTACCCGCCTTGGCTATCAGGCGAAAAGCGGGCAGAGTAACGCCCCTGCAATTGCGTCCACCAGCGCCCCTCCCGGTCGTGGCGCATGGGACGTGCAGCAAGACGCGACTTGCCCGCAGGGTGTGCTTCTTCCAGGCCGACCGTGCTTTGAGCAGCAACCGTCAGCTTGGGGTTACTAGGAGCCGCTTGTGCGAGTGGAGCCGTAGGCGGGAGCGCAGCGAACACTAAGAAGATTCCGAGCAACCGAATAAGCAGCCTGCCTGTCCTCTCACGCATGGTGCTTCTTCCTCCTGTGTTTGCGTGCTGAAACAGAAGATATTTCGCCTATCGTTAGAGTAGTTGAGATATTTGTCAATTGTCCATATCTTTTCGTTCGACATAAAACGACCAAGCTTCGACCTATTATATGTTTTTTGCCGAAAATATGTACTCTGTGATTTGCCTATTGCTGTACTTGACAGATGATGTCGCGTCAACCGTAGAATGGAGTAGGGCTGACTCTTCCGACAAGCGAGGTGACCACCCTGAAACCGAGACTATGGGGCGCCGCACGCTGGGTCATCTGGATCCTCGCCGGCTTCGTCATGCTGCGGGGACTCATCTCCCTGCTGCCTGACTCGCAGGCCGCCGCCGGCCCCGCCCCGCCCCCGGTCGCCGCCGAACCGCCCGCCGACCCGCGCATAGCCGGCTTCGCCGCCTTCTTTGCCCGCGAGTACCTCACTTTCACCCCCGCCGACCCGGCGGAGCGGGCGGCCCGCCTCGCCCCCTTCCTCGCCCCGGGCATCGACCGCACCGGCGGCCTCGACAGCAGCGGAGCGGCCCACGCACAGTCAGTCGTCGGGCTCTGGCCCTGGCACCTCGAAGACCGGGGCCCCGGGCGCTGGACGGTGACGGTCATCGCACAGGTCCAGGACGGGGCCGAAGCCGGCAAAGCAGCGCCACCCCCCAGGTACCTGGCCCTCTCGGTCCCGGTAAGCGCCTGGAAGGGTGGTTTCGCTGTCTCCGCGTACCCCGCGTTCGTCCCCGTGCCACTGGACAAGCCCGACGCCGAGATGGGCGCCCCGGATCCCGGCGAAGTGGTCTCCGAGACGGACGCCGAAGTGCGCGACCTGCTGCTCGGCTTCCTCAAGGCCTACACGGGCGGCACGCCCGCGGAGATCCGCTACTACCTGCTCCCCGGCGTAGAACTGCCCGGCCTGGGCGGCCAGTTCGCCTTCCGCGACCTGTTAAGCTTCCAACTCCGTAAAGATGGTGAACGCTACTGGGCCGCGGCGGTTGCCCTGCTGCGCGATAGCGCCTCGGGCGCCGATTATCGTCAGCATCTGCTCCTGGAGCTATCCAAAGGTGAACGCTGGTACATCAAGGACATCGCACAGAAAGGGGGCGCCGGCCAATGACACGCCGTCGCATCAGCAGTCTTGCTGCCATCTCCCTCGTAATCCTCACCGCCTCGGTCGCCGCTGCAGCCGCCGATCCGACCACCGTCAACCCGGGCGTCAAAATCGGCCAGTGGGTCTACGAGAACGTGGCCGCCCTGTTTGCCCCGATCCTCGCGGCGGTCTCCCTCTACTACCTGGCCAAACGCCAGTTCACCAAGTTCATCTCCTTTGCCGCCTTCGCCATCCTGGCCGCCCTCCTGATCTTTGGCGCCAACGAGTTCAAAGACTTCGGGGTGTCGCTCGGCAAGTGGTTCATCGCCAAGTAGATGGACCGGCGCATTCGGCTTCATACATACGCCCAGGTCTGGCGCCTGGAGCGGGTGATCTACCAGATCGAAGGGATCAGCCTGCCCTTCGCCGTCACCGTGCAGCAGGTGGCCATCTTCTTCGGCACAGCGGCGGCCATGGCCGTGCTCAGCCACCTCGTACCCGGTTTCGCCCACATTGGCCTGCTGGTCCGCTACGTCGCACTCCCCGCGCTGATTAGCTGGTTCCTGACGCGCCAGCGGCTGGACGGCAAGGTCCCCCACCGCTGGCTCCTGTCGATGCTCGCGTACTGGGCCGGCCCCAAGCGCCTGAACCGGCTGCAGCCCATGGCAACCGGCGAGCGGCGCCGAATCCAAATCATCGTCGGATTTGGCCGGGAGTGATACCCCATGCAATTTCCCATCCTGCACTTGTGCGGCAACCTGGTATACAACGAGCGGCGGGAGATTTGGGCCGCCTACCGGCTGGAGCCCTGGCATTACGACCACCTGAGCCAGGACGAACGCATCAGCCGGCTGGGGCGGCTCTCCCGCCTTTTTTGGCATTTTGAAGAGAACGACGGCCAGTTGCTGGTAATCCCCCGCCGCCACGGCGTGCGGGAACACATGGACCGCCTCGCGGCAGCAACGCCCGCCGGTCCCTTGCGGGAGGCGGGCGTGCGGTATTGTCAGGGCGCGAGCGATTACATCCAATCGCTCCTGGGTCCGGACAGCGTCAGCCTGGCTTACTACCTGCTCCTCCGCCTGCCCGGCGGTCACAGCACCAGGGACTGGAAGTCCTGGGGCAAATCGCTCTGGCTCGAGCCCAAGCGCGCTGTGGAAGAGCTGGCCGGCCTGCGCACGCCGGCGCCCCTGCCCTACGAGCACGAGGAGCACCGCGAGCGCGAGGAGACGCTCTTTCACCGGCTGAGCCAGATGCTGCGGCTCGAGCGGTGCAGCGAAACCGACCTCGCCTTCCTCCTGCGCCGGGCCTTCTTCCGCGGCATCTCCGTGTCGGATGAGGAATTAGTGCCGGTCGCCCTGCCGCGTCAGGTCAGGCAGCTGGCCGAAGGGGAGATGGACCTGCGCAGCCCGCGGCAGATCGCCGTCACCCAGGCCGTGGGCCAACGCGAAGTGACGGGCTTCCACGCCTGGTGCGTGGTCAGTGAAGTGCCCGACGAGCTGACGTTCCCGGGCAGCGAGTGGCTCTTCACCCTGCAGGACCTCCCTTTTCCCGTGGAGATCTGCCTGCGCTGGTCCAGCATGAACTACCAGGACGCCCTCGCCTCCGTCCGGCGCAAGCAGATGGAGATCACCGACCAGGACCGGCACACCCGCACGGCGGGGGAGAGTATCCCCCTCTCCCTGCTGGACGCCCAGGACCAGGCGACGCTGCTCGAACACGACCTGAAGCACCGCAAGTTCCCCCTGCTGCAGACCACCGTCATGCTCTGCGTCTCGGCCCGCCAGCCTGAGAAGCTGTGGGAGCGGCTGAAGCAGGTGCGCGACCACCTGACGACCCTGCAGATCCGCACGGAAGTGCCCGCCGGCGACCAGCTGCCCTGCTTCTGCGATGCGCTGCCCGGCGCCTGCCGCACCCTGGCCGACTACCGCCACTACCTGCCCCCGGAGACGCTGGCGGGCTCCATGTTCCTGGCCACCCGGGAGCTGGGTGACCAGTCCGGGCCCTACATCGGGCGGACGGGCATTCTCAGCCGCCCCGTCTACCTGGCGCCGGACCTGGCGCCGAAGCTGAACCGCTCGGCCTCCATGGCGTTCATCGGGGCGCCGGGCGGCGGCAAGTCGTTCACCGCCAACCTGCTGACCTATGTCGCCGTTATGGCGGCGGGCGCCCGCGCCCTCATACTCGACCCGAAAGGCGAGCGGACGGACTGGCTGCAGCACCTGCCCGAGCTGGAGGGCCACCTGAACGTCGTTACGCTCAGCCCGCGCACTGAAGATACCGGCAAGCTCGATCCCTTCGTCATCGGGCAGGGGCTCGGCGACGCCGGCGTCCGCGAGATGGGCAACCTGGCCATTTCGCTGCTTTCGTTCCTGACGGGCGCCCGCCCCGGCGATGCCAAATTCCTGTGCCTCGTGCAGGCCATCGAGGCGGTCACGGCAGCGCCGCACCCGTGCATGACCGCCGTGGTCGACCGCCTGATCGACCTGGGCCGGGAGCGCCCGGAAGCCGCCGAACTGGCTTCATACCTGAAGGCCGTCTCCTCGCTGGCCTATGCGAACCTGCTCTTCGGGAACGGCCAGGAATCGAGCATCGGCGTCGATCGGGCGTTCAACATCCTGCAGATGCAGAACATCAACATGCCAGCACCCGCCAAGACCATCAGCGACTACACGCTGGAAGAACATCTGTCAGTCACATTGATGCACGCCGTCACGGCGTTCGCCACGCAGTTCACGCGCCGTGAGCGCGACGTCTTCAAAATCGTCCTGCTCGATGAGGCCTGGTCGATTCTCGGCAGCTCGCAGGGCAAGGCCCTGGTGGGCCACCTCCTGCGGGCCGGGCGGGCGATGAACAACGCCGTCTACCTGGTGACGCAGAACTGCAGCGACCTGCTTGACGAGACCATCAAAAACAACCTGGGCGTCAAGTTCGTCTTCCGCTCCCAGGACCGGGATGAGATCGCCAAGGTGCTGGAGTTCCTGGACCTCGAGGCCAACGATGAGAACGATATGACCGTCCGCACCCTCCAGAGCGGTGCGGCGCTCATGCAGGACCTGGATGGCCGGGTGGGCGTGGTTCAGATCGATCCCATTTACGCCCACCTGCTGGATGCTTTCAACACCCGGCCGGACCGGCCCGGGGCCCGTGAAGGGAGCGGCGTCAAATGAAGCGCATGCTCCGGCTCGCCGGGCTGACTCTCGCCCTCTGGCTGCTGGCCGCGGGCAGCGCCCTGGCCGACGACGGCCTGCCCCGCTCGCCGCTCAACCTGGATCCCGCCCAGCTGCCCCTGTACGAGAGCCAGCCGGTCTGGTCCTATTCGGTCGATACCGTGGCGGCGGATGGCGCTCTGCGGCAGCTCGCGCACCTGATCAACGGGCTGAACCTGGCCAGAGCCTGGGTGCTGAAGCTGGCCATCCGGGCCTTTGAGTATGGGATCACCTGGCGGCTGCCGGCTGACTTTGCGCAGGCCGTCAGCAAGGTGGTCACATCTCTCCGTGCCCTGCTTTGGGATGGCTCCCTGGCGCCCCTCGTCGCGGCCGCCGTGGTGCTGACGGGGCTGGCCGTGCTGTGGCTGGCGGCCGTCCGGGGGCGGGGCCGCGCTGCGCTGGAGACGGCCCTGCGGCTCTTTCTCACTCTGGTCATCGGGACGATGACCATGGGGACCGCCGGCGCGTGGGTGCCTGCCGCCCTCACGACCACGGCTGATCTGAACAAGCAGATCTTCACGGAGACGGTCCGGCCCGCCGCCCCGGCGACCGCCGGGCGCGCCGCCGCACAGATCCAAAAATGGGCCCTCACCCATACCGGCGACGCGGCCTGGCGCGCCTTTGTGCTCTACCCGTGGGCCGTGGCGGAGTTCGGCAGCCTGGAAGCGGCCAAACGGCACGCGGCGGACGACATCCCCGGGGGGGCCCTGCTGGCCCTGACGCAGGCCCGCCGGACGGACTGGTACTGGACGCAGCCGCAGGCCATCCGGGAGCGGGATCTCGCCTGGTGGGCGGAAGAAGCGCTGCCCCGCCGGCTGACCATCGCCATGACTTCGCTGGCGGGCGCTGGCCTGTTCGCGGGCGCCCTCTTCCTGCTGGCCGGCGCGGTGATCTTCCAGCAGTTCGTCACGCTGATGCTGGCGATGGCGGCGCCCCTCGTCTTCCTTCTGGCCCTCTGGCCGGGCGTCGGGCGGCCGGTGCTGAGCCGCTGGACCCGCTGGCTGCTCAGCAGCCTGGTGGGCCAGGTCCTGGCGACGCTCCTGCTGGGACTGGTGGTGCAGTTGACTGCCCTGATCTCCGGGCTAGAGGCGACCGTGGGCTGGGAGATGGTCTCCTTCCTGCTGGCCGGGCTGGCGGTCGGAGTCTTCCTGCTGCGCCGGCTGATGGCCCGGCGCTGGGGCCGGCGCCGGTCCCGCCGGTCTGGTGAGGAGCGGGCGCCGGTCACAGTGGAGCGCACCGTGCGAATCGGCCGGGAGCCGGCGCCGCAGTCGGTGCGGGTCGAGGCCCCCGGCCTCCGCCCTGCGCCGGCGGGCCTTGGGCCATCTCCCGTTTCCACTGGTATCGCGCCCGATCAGGGCACCGGTGCGGCGGCGAATGCGCTGGCCCAGGAGTTGGCCGTCAACCGGACCCGCGCCCTGATTGCGCGCCATACCGACCCGCTGGTGCAGCGCCCGGCCGGGCTGCCGCGGGAGACCCGTGAGAGCGCCGTGCCGCCCGTGCACAATATGATCAACCGGGCGCCGGACGGTCCGACCGTCAACATCGTGGTGGAGCAGGCGGCGGCAGGCGTCGCCGGGCCGGTCCAGCGGGACCTGCGCGGCCGCCGCCCCGGGGCTCTGGAACGGACCCGCTGAGGGCCACTAGACCCGGTACTGCGCCACCTGTTCTGCTTCATCTATGTAGTTGATCACCGTCGCCATGGTGGTGAGGTCGACGAACAAGGTGCAGCGCCTGGCGCCCAGTTCCCACTGCAGCCGGACTTCGTGTTTCGCACCATCGAGCACCCGGAACTGCCCGTGAAACGCCGGATATTCGTTGCGGAACCGGATCAGCTGGAGGAGCCGCCGCACGACCTCTTTCTGCAGCGCCTGCTCAACCTCCGCCGGCGTGTAGTTGTGCCGGTTCAGCGCCCGATTTTCGCCCGTGGCCTTCACGGCGTCGTAATCGTTCTCCCCCGCCAGCAGCCCGACGTAATAGACCTGGGGAATGCCGGGCGTGAAGAACTGGATGGCGCGGCCCGCCAGATACGCATCGTCGTTGCAGCCCAGCACCGAATAGTACGTGCCGCCGATCTGGTGCACGTCGAAGCCGCCTTCCCCCTTGTGCTCGTCGGAGACGATGCGGCTGAGGGTGGAGCCGCGGGCCACGCACGTCTCCACGACCTTCCGGGCGCCGGCCACGTCGATGAACCCGGCCAGGTCGGGCAGCACCGGAATGCCGTCGTGGCAGTCGAGCATCGTGAATTGGCGGTGCGGGCGAACCTGCAAATAGGCCCTCAATCGCTCGCTGGAGCCGTTCAGCAGCGCATCGAGCACGGTAAACGGCAAGATGAAGTCGTAGATCCAGCAGCCGCGGGCCGCCAGCTTTTTCTGGATCTCGTATGGCCCGTGCACTTCGGGCAGCAGTGCGATGCCGAGCGAATCGGCGAGGCGTTTCATCTCGTCCAGGAACGTAAATATCTCGGGCTCCACGAAAAAGCAGCTCGTCCCAAGCTTCTTGATTACGAAGCCGACGGCGTCCAGCCGGACGATTTTGATGTTGTGCGCGCTGAAGTTGGCGAGGAACTCCTCCAGCAGCTGCATGACCTGCGGGGATTTGATGTCCAGGTCGATCTGCTCGGACGGGTCTTCCTTGCCGAACGTCGTCCACACCGACACCGCTTCGCCGGTCTCCTGAACCGTGAACGTGGAGTAGGGCTTTGGCCTTCTCAGAAAGATCTTGTCGATGTCCGCCTGCACCGGTTTGCCGTCCGGCCACAGCTTGTCGAGCGTGATGAACAGGTCGGCATGCTCCGACTTGCGGCCCCGCTTCAGGAAGTCTTGAAAGTAGGCGGACTTGCGGGAGATGTGATTGACCATCAAGTCGACCAGGATATCGAAGTCCTTCCCGATCTCCTTGACGTCCGCCCACGTGCCGAACGCCGGGTCGATCTCTAAATAGGTAAGCGGTGCGAAGCCACGGTCGCCCGAGGACGGGAACGGCGGCAGAATATGGACCCCGCCCCTGAAGATGTCGGGGAGATGCGTCTGCAGCACGTGGTGCAGGGCCTTCAGGTCGCCGCCCAGCGAGTCCGGGTACGTTATGAGCTGCACTTGGTTCTTCACAGGCATCGTCCGCTTCTTCCTCTCCAGGGCGCTAGTTTCGCAGTCCAGAACCAGTATACGCTATATGCATACTTGCCTGAACATCTTCGCGTAGTCACCTTCGGGGGAGGCCGAAGGGGCTGCGTCATTGTGGGCTGCTACATGTGAGTGTTGTTGTTGTCCGGTTCGGGACCAGGTCACATCAGGTTTGGTTGCTCTGTTGGAATGTGAGCACCCGAACCCACCCTGGACACGCAAAATGCAGCAGAGGATAAGAGTTTTGTGCGTTTGCGGGCGCCAGCACCTGCCTCGGTTGGTTTTTGCGCACCAAGACTGGCCCTACCCCCTCAAAAACCGACCGAGGTGCGCAACAGTCCGACTCGCGGCGCCTGGCCAAGCCCCCGGAGCCCGCATTGAAGACCAGTACTGCGATACAGCGGTCGATCGAACAGTCCCGGGCGCCTCTGCCCGGGCCTGGATTCTCATTCACATCAGTTGGTCTCGGTCTGCAGCGACTCCACATAGGTAAGGTGCGCCTTGGCCTGCTCCAGCCGCAGGGCGATCCAGGCCTGGTTGGCGGCGTTGGTCGCCGTCGCCTTGCTCCAGTAATCCACTTCGGCCTGGGCGGTTAGCAGTGCGGCTTCATTCCAGGTCTCGGGCTGGGCCTGCAGAACCGCCACGTGAACTTCCTGCGCTCCGTTGACCAGCTTCTGCTGCTCGATGCGCTGCTCGAGCCACGCCTTCGTCGTCTCGTCCGTGGCGGCGGCCAGCTGCGCCTCGTAGTTGGCCAGCATCGCCTTGTGCCGGGTCACCATCCATTCGGCATGGGTCGCCGCCGCAGCCGGATCATAGGTAGCGCCGCCGTTCAGGCACAGAGCGCCGCCACCCATCATCCCGCGGCCGCCACCCATCATCCCGCGGCCGCCGCCCATCATGCCGGGGCCGCCGCCCATCAAGCCGGGGCCGCCGCCCATCATGCCGGGGCCGCCGCCGCCCATCATGCCGGGACCGCCGCCCATCATACCGGGGCCCCGGGCCTGGGCGACTGCGACGGTGCCCACCAACACGGCTGCCGCGACGCCTGCAATCATCCATCCGCGCTTCATTTTACTTCCCTCCGTACCGTATACTCTGTGGCCACGCTTTCACTCTACCGCACGTGTATCGCAGCAGTATGTCGCCAGTGTGGAGATTCTATGGAGGTGTTGGTGGGGGCCCCGGCGGTGCCCCCACCAACACTGCGCAAAAAAGGGGCAGGTGAACGGCGCCTGTGGAGGGAAGACTTAGGCGTACACAGGTAAAGGAGGGTTCCTACATATGCAGACCACGGATTCGGGGCTCCGCTACGAGGATCTCGAAGTCGGCACCGGCCCCCAGCCGGAGCGGGGGCAGATGGTCGAGTGCCACTATACGGGCTGGCTGACCAACGGCCGGAAGTTTGACAGCTCCAAGGACCGGGGCAAGCCGTTCTCCTTCCAAATCGGCGTCGGTCAGGTCATTCGGGGCTGGGACGAAGGCGTGCTGACCATGAAAGTCGGCGGCAAGCGCCGCCTGCTGGTCCCGCCCGACCTGGGCTACGGCGCCCGGGGCGCCGGCGGCGTCATTCCGCCGAACGCCGAGCTGGTCTTCGAAGTTGAGCTTCTGGGCGTACGCTAGAAAACCAAGATGGTCGGACTCCGACGCCAGGGGTCCGGCCATCTTCCATTGTGGCGCGGCCGCTTACCTGACAACGAGAAGATGCTCAATCCCCAGGATTTTCCTGCACACACTTCGAAGCTTTAGCCGATAAGGCTGGAGCGACGCTGCAGGGAGGGGTCACATTGGGCATGATCCTGGCCGGAGTCTACTGCCACGACTACTCGCCCGATCAGGCGGGCACCTGCGTCCGGCTCTGGAACTCAGGACCGGACCCGGCCGACCTGTCCGGCCTGATTTTAGAGTGGGATGGCGCCCGCCTGGCCTTCCCCGCCGGGCCGCCGCTGCTGCCGGAAGCCAGCGCCTACGTAGCCTGGAATGCCGACGGCTTTCGCCGGCTCTTCGCCCGCAGCCCGGACTACCGGGTGACCAGGCCCGGCGACGCCCCCCGCCTGGTAGCGAGGCGGGGCCGCCGGCCCCGGGCCCTGCGCCCCGAGGGCGGCGCCGTAAGGCTCCTCACCCCGGGCGCCATCGTGTTGGATGCCTGCGTGTGGGGCACCGGCCCGGCGGCGGCCGAAGTCGACGGCTGGCTCGGCCCCGCCCTCCCCCCGCCTGCCGCACCCGGCATCGCCTACCAGCGGGCCATCCGCGAAGAGAGCCTCAGCGCCTCCTCGCCCGGCCGCTTCTCCACCGGCCCGGGCGCCGCCGCCTGGCGGCAGGGCGCCGACTGGCTGCCGCGCCGGCTCGTGCGGGCCGGCCAGGGCGAACTGACCTACCCTTCGTTCACGGCGCCGGGCGCCCTCGCCTTCGCCTGCCCGGATGCCGCCTTCACCGCCATCAGCCGGTTCGTGGACGCAGCCGTGCAGACCCTCGACATCAACATCTACCTATTTACACACGCCCGGCTGGGCGACCGGGTGTTGGAGGCTCTCCAGCGCGGCGTCGCCGTCCGGCTGCTGGTGGAAGGCGAACCGTACGGCGGCATGCCGCCGTCAAGCCGGGACAACGTCCGGCGCTTGCAGGAAGCCGGCGTGCAGGTGCGCATGCTGCACGGCGACGCGAACGGCTTCCGGCGCTATCGCTACGACCATGCCAAGTACGCCGTGGCCGACGGCCGGCGCTGCCTGGTCATGTCGGACAACTGGACCAACACCAGCGTGCCGGTCACGCCCATGACGGGCAACCGGGGCTGGGGCATCATCACCGAAAGCGACGGGCTGGCTGCCCATCTGACCGGGATATTTGAAGGCGACTGGAATCCGGCGAGTCCGGACAGCACCGCCTTTGATGCCGACGCCGTCCTGCTGGTGGAGGGCCCCCCGCCGCCCCCGGACGGCGCTCAGCGCGCCCTGCCCGACCCCCTGCCCTGCTGGGAGATTGCCGGGCCGGTGGGGATCGCGCCCTGCGCGGCGCCGGAACACGCCCTCCTGGAGACCCGGGGCGTCTGCGGCCTGATGCGCAGCGCCACCCGCACGCTGGATGTGCAGCAGAATTCCCTGCACCTGTACTGGGGCGGCTTCGGCCCGGAGGGGTCGCTGGAGACGACGCCCAGCCTGTTCCTGGCGGAAGTGGTCGCCGCCGCCCGGCGCGGCGTGCGGGTGCGTGTACTGCTGGACGGGGCCTACATCGACGGCAATGACCCACGGGACAACACCCACACGAAGGCCTGGCTCGCGGCGCTGGCCGCGGCGGAGCAGCTGCCCCTGGAAGCCCGCATTCTCGACCGGGGCGCCACCGGCATGGCGGTGCACAACAAGGGGCTGATTGTGGACGGGGAGAAGGTTTTGGTCAGCAGCATCAACTGGAGTGAGAACAGCCCCCTGGAGAACCGGGAGCTGGGCCTGATTGTGGAGAGCCCGGCGGCGGCCGGTTACTACCTGCAGGTCTTCGAGCGAGACTGGGCTGGGGGGCGGTGAACTGCTGCGTATGCGGATGGCCCACGCGTGACATCCTATGAAAGGTGGCAGCCGCCCCCAAGTATGGTGCTGGGGCTGGTTCTCAAGCCATTGGCTAGGGTAAGTTAATGGTAAAGACGCAATCCAGCAGCGATCAGTGCAAGAAGAATGAGTAGTTCTTCCAGCGTCAGTTCGACCGACACTTTTGCGATGATTGCCACCTCCCTTGCGAGGGCGGCCACCACCCAAATATTACCATTCGAACACACGTGCGTCACCATGAACCTGTCGACTGGTTTCGACAGATCATGGTGACGCACTGGCTTTGCGGCCGGCTACAGCCCGTCTACGTACAAGTGGAAGCGCCGCGTCGTCGGCTTCAGCGCCGAGGACGTGTACGAGCAGATTCGGCAGAACCGCAGCCGAATGGAGGGCTTTGCCTTCGACCGCCTGGCATCAGCGTGGGAGCCATACAGAAATCCCTCTCTGACCCGTCCGCATCTCCCTCCTTTGAGGGACGCCCCCAGGTCGCACCGCTTGCTATTCTTGATCGTGGGAAGTCAAGGAGGGATGCGGACATGAACGGAATCCAGGTTTCCACTCCTGCCCCGGAAGAGCGACCGACCCTGAAACTATGGTGGGCAGTCATCCTTCATCTGCTGCCGGGCGCCATGATCACACTCTTCTACGTGCTCACGGCCCCCGTGTTTCTCAGGGCAAACGTGCCGCCCATGGTGGCATTCTACTTGGCGATCTTGGTGGTATTGGTGCCGATTGAACTTGGTTTCCTGCTTCTGCTGGGCAAGCGTCGCAATGGCCGATTCTCTCTGGACGGCATCATCCTAAACCGTGAAGCTACCCCTCTGCGGCAGTACTATTGGCTGGTTCCGGTGCTGCTGATCTGGGGGATTCTCGTCTTTATTCGCATCGGGGTACCCCTCGATCAGTTCGTGACCAACCGCTTCCTGTTCTGGCTACCCGCCCTGTTCCAGCCCCCCGGGTTGGCGGCGACGACAACTGGCGTGGCCGGATACTCCCGGGCAGTTCTGCTGGCTGGCTGGACCGCTGCTCTGCTCCTCAACGGTTTTCTCGGCCCACTGGTGGAGGAGTACTACTTTCGTGGGTATCTACTGCCGCGCATGACGGCCCTCGGCCGCTGGGCACCCCTGGTCAACACGGTGCTGTTTTCGCTTTACCATTTCTTCTCGCCCTGGCAAAATGTCAGCCGGATCCTGGCGTGGCTCCCCCTGGTCTATGTGGTCTGGTGGAAGCGAAACCTTCGCATCGCCATAGCCACCCACTGGATGCTGAACGTCGGTTATATGATGATGTTGTTGCCGGAGCTCCTTCGGGCCGGGTAAGGGCTCAACGCAAAACCCACCTCTGGGCCTTCAAAGGTGGGTTCTCGCATTCACCTGCGACGGATGCCACCGGACGACCGAGTGAAACTTGCACACCGGCCCGATTCAGTCTGCAGGGCTATCTTGAACGATTCCACTAAACGGCGAGTGGGCCTCATCATCCTCCTGGAAAGGCTAGTTGTGGGAAACAAGTTGCGGGAGGATGCATCATGAGACGAATCGGAGCCGCACTCTTACTGGCCCTTGCACTAGTCATCGTCCCACATCAGGCCAGCGGGCAAAATGTAACTGAGTCAGACCTCTGGCAAGACACGGACCGTGCAGAGGCCCTTCGGCGAATGATAGTCGCCGCGTCCCAGGTCTGCTCGCGGCCGAGCCAACCACCGACAACCATGGAGCAGATACCTGAACTTGAGCGAGAGTTCATCAACACTGTTCGGCCGCTGATCCGATCGACTCTTGCAGGCGTCTACGGGCACGACAGGCCCTTCTGGCTGGAGAAGGTCACGCATGTCCAGTCACTGAAGAAGCACCCGCACGACGTCCTTCGGGCTGTTGTAGAGGTTCAGACCTACGAAGGGGCACACCATCCATTGGGCATCGACACAATTGAGTACCAGCTCGTGCCGGGTCCATACCTCTACGCATACCGGGTTGAGCACCGCAAGCACCCGGAGGCCCGCCCACGAAGATGAAGCACGGCACACGGGGCCTGCATTCAGCAGTCACGCCTGGATGCAGGCCCCGCAACGAATCAGCCCGATGCTGCAGGGTGGCGCCGCACCAGCAGCTATTCCTATCAACCGAAGGTTATGTCCGTCTTCTTCAGTGGGCGCTCCGGTTAGGCTTGGCGGCGATCATGGCGACAAGAACCGTCGGTATGATGACGGACAGGTCGACATGGGCAGACCGGGCGGGTTTCTTCAGCCGGTGTGCAGGGCGCACAACCGTGAATATCGACGTGCACTTGCAGGAGGTGTCAAGCAATGCCCCAACTGGGTGAAGGCCATCCGATCTTTGCAGCGTTCTGGGGACGGTTCGGGCATCGGCAGGTGAGCCGGTTCCGGGCATCGGTCATCGGCCCCGCACAGGGCCATGTACTGGAGCTTGGAGCAGGAACCGGCGAGAACCTCGGAGCTTATCTCTCTGCGGAGCGAGTCACCTTGACAGAACCTGACCCCTATATGCTGCGCCGAGCGGAAGCGAAGATTCGGCAGGCGGCCTTGCCTGCAGAGATTGTGCCCGCAGCGGCTGAGCGCCTTCCCTTCCCCGATCACAGTTTTGATACGGTGGTGGCAACCCTGGTGTTCTGCAGCGTGGAAGACCCGGACGCTGCCTTTGCGGAAGTGCGGCGCGTTCTGAAGCCCGGCGGCACCTTCCGGTTCCTGGAACACGTCCGGGCGGACACCCCACTTAGGGCCTGGTTCCAGGACGTATCAGCGCCAGTCCAGCGGTGGCTCGGGGCGGGTTGCCATCCCAACCGAGATACCCTGGGGATCATGAGCCGGGCCGGTTTCGAGATTGCGGATCTGGCTAGACCTAATCCGAACTGGCCCGTCTTCGCAGGGGTCGCCCGGGTGAAGTAAGCACGGCCCGGGGGCCGCCCCCAGAGTTCGATTTGATTGGAGGCTGCGAGCTCCTTTGCCGCTGTGGTGAACTCCTGAGTGGAGACAACCATAGCTCGGGTGCCCCCGTAGTGACCGCGAGCAGCGGTGACAAGTCACGGACATCCCTTTCCGGGCGGTGGAATCTCCTTGCTGACGTCCCAGCGAACCAGCAGCGCCTCGCCCTGCTGAGTCCAGCCAAGCCCCAGCCCGTGGCCGAGGTCGCGCCGGTTGCCGCTCTCCACGGTCAGCAGCTCAATCGTGCCCCACGGGGTGAACGGGTGATCTGGGCCGTAGAGCAGCAAATACTGGCTGTCGGGCGACCAGAAGGCATGCTCCGGCAGCTTTTCTGCCAGCGTGCGGCCCGTCGCAGCCTCCACCAGGCGGGGGCCCACTACTAACAACTTCCCGGAAGGCGCCCAGTGGACCTCCGCGGCCGTCTGATCGAGGCCGACGCCCGCGCCTGACCACTCGGCCACTGTGCGGACCACACCCCTCAGGTCCAGTTCCTTGAGCACCAGCCGGTCCTCGTTCGGAGCGTCCAGGAAGGCCAGCGCCTGGCCGTCTGGCCGCCAAGCGAGGCCAGGTGTACCCCGAGTACAACTGAAGGAGCCCCAGGTGGTCAGTCCCCGGTCGAGTTGAACCAGAGGCTTGCCGCTTCCGCTCTCCCGGATGATCAGGGATACCGGCCGGCTTTTCTGCTCAGTGGGATGCCCGGGCGGACCGTCGGGGTAGCTCAGCTCCGCCGCCCATTTTGCGTCGGGAGATGGGAAAGACAACCCATGTGACGGCGCATCGGGCGGCACTGTAGCGGGCTGGGCTGCGCCGGTGACCGGATCAATGGCGATTGGCTCCTGGCCGTTCCACCACAATACCCGCCCGTCCCGATAGCTGAGCCGCCACGGAATCGCGGTGGACAGATAGACCCGCTTCACGTCGCCTGTGGCCGGAGTGAGCCGCTGCAGTTCGGGCGGTGCGCCCCGGTACAGTCGGCGGACCGACTGATGGTACATCTGGAGCCCATTCTCGTCGCTGGTTTGCTGCACATACAGGACCGGCTTCCGGTCGCCGATGGCCACGTACTGAACCCGGTTCCCCTCCCACTCGCCCCGCAGGCCCGCGCCCGGCCTGGCATACTGGTCATCGGTGATGATGGATGGGCTGTCCGCCTGCAGAGGCCTGGGGTATTGGATCCGCAGCCAGGTGTGCTCCGGCGGCACCACTTCGCCGCTCACCGCGGTCCATGGCCCCTGCCGGCTCGGCCCCGAGGCGAAGACTGCATCGATGGCGGGATCCCCGGTAAAGGTGTACGTCAGCGGGTTCCGGGCGCTGTAGGCGCCCACATCGAGGGTGAGCCTGCGCACCTCACCGGCTGCGAGGTTGAAATCGACCTGATACTGCTGACCGTCCCAGCGCCCAGACGGCGCGCCCGTCACCTGCACCGGCGCCTGCTCCTGGAGGTTGTTGATCAGCAGGGAGAGCTTCACCGGGCCGGCGGGCAGCGCGATGGCGCAGTCTGACATGGGGAGCGGCATCATCACCCCGGAGGTCAGGATCGAGATGGAGGGCGGGCCCGCGGTCACGGGGCCCCGGCATGGTTCCGGTTCAGCCGGCTGGGTAGGCGGGGCAGGTGGCTCAGCCGTCGGGGCGGGCGCAGAGGTGCTGCAGCCCGAGGCTGAGATGACCAGGAGAGCCGTCAGCACCAGCGTGATTCGCTTCATCATGTATCTCCTCCGTTACGGGGGGTCGTGCGACCACCGGACAACTCCCATATTGTGACGTATGTACTTGAGGGTAGGTTTTCGGGGTTTCTTGGGCGCTGTCAGCTTGCGTGGGACCCACGATGGCGAATGCGCGAGGGCCGCCGCAAATAGTGCAGCGGCCCTCGCGTTGCCTGCGACTTCATCGGCTTTAGGCCACTTGGGCTCACAGACAGAGGGTGTGGGTGCGAGCAAGTACCGGTTCAAGTTCGGTCAGCGCCTGGACCCCGTTCCGGGGGTCGGGGAAGCGGCATTCGGCGATGTGGTAGTGGATGGCGTTGGTGTCCGCCACGGTGCGCAGGTAGATGGGGATGATGGGCCAGGCCGGATCGACCCGGGGCGCCAGCGCCAGGATGGGGTAGACGAGCTTGTGCTTGGCCAGTGTCCGGGTGTCGGTGCCGCTCTTCGCTTCCAATATGAAGAGGTGCGGCTTGCCGCCGCGGCTGCCCGTGAAGACGGCGTCGATTTCGACCTGGCCGCCCATGTGGATGAGGATGGCGCCCATGTGGGCGTGGGGGCGGAAGCGGAAGGTATATGTACTGGAGCCGGTGGCCGGCGCTGCTGTGGGGTAGGGCGGGTCGAGGCCGAGCGCGTGGCCGATGAGGCCGGAGGCGAACGCCAGGTTGACGAGGCTGGTTTCGGTGAGCGTGGGGAAGACCCGGTAGGGGGTGATGGCTTCTTTCGCGCTCTCGTAGGCTTCGGGTGGCCTTTTCCCGAAGAGCTCATCGTCGTGGAGGAAGAAGTCGTGCAGGTGGCCGGGGGTGCCGATGAGGACGAAGTGGCCTTTGCCCAGGCGGAGGACCATGGTGTTCTTGGCCTTGAGGGATGGGGCGAGCCGTTCGAGGTGGTCGACGGAGATGGCCTGGGCGGTGTCTTTCTTGGGTATGTGGTTCCCCGTGAGGTAGTCTTGGAAGGATGTGGGGCCGAAGAGGGACCAGGGGCCGATCATAGCGGATAGGGCAGGACCGAAGGGGTCTGACACGCTGGTCACCTCCCACCTTCGATCATAGCTGAAATGTTGAAGGCCGGGAATGGTGTTCCCGGCCTCAGGCTGTCCCACATCGAGCCTCGCCATGGTTGCATGAGGCAGCCTCATTGGGGGGGTACTTGCCAAAACCCGAAACCAATACTCCACCTGCATCCGCTTTGCGGATGGCAGGGGCCAGTCTGTCAGCCAGATGGGCCGCACATCGGTGCGGCCTATCAGATTCCTGACAGCTGCGCGCTGCCCACCGGTCCCTCGTCGTGCAAGACCAGTTGCGTCGGGCCATCAGTGCCTTCTTTTGCTTAAGCGTTACACCTTCTGAAACCCATATATCTCCTGATTCGCGCTTGTGATGTACTGGAGGATCGTCGAGAACAATTCGTACTGGCCCATCTTGACGTCAAATCCCCGCTTCTTCAGCTCTGCAGCAATCTCAAACACCGTAAGCGGCCTTCTCGCGTGCAGCAGCACTGCCTGAATCGCGTTCGTCACTGTCATGCTCCCCAGCTTCTCCAGGCTTGGCAGTTGCTCCGGTACCCGGGTGGCCCTAAACCTGACACTCTCAACCCCCTCAAACAGCACCCTCCGTGGCAGATTTGTCGCCACCGCCGCCCCCTCCCTCCTGAAGCATCACGCGCACCCGCTGCTTGGAAAAAGACCTCGTCCGGTTCCGCTCCCCGCACCCATACTGCATCAAGCAGAATGGGCAGCCCTCGTCGCAGCAATCGCTGTCCGATGTCTGGCGCACGATCGTCATCGCTTCCTCAAGATGCGTCCGTTCTCCCGCCCCGTTCACCCGACGTAGCAGGTCTACGATACCGAAGCCGCCCTCAACATCCTCGTACACCAGATACCGGCCGTCAGGGAGCCTCAACTCGCCCAACTGGCGCACATCGACACCTGCCACGTGCTGGAGGGCCACGCGCAGGCCGTGGGCCAGGGTGTGGGCAACCCGCTCGCGCTCCTGTCTCGGAAGGGCAGAGTCCGCAGCAATCACCGCTGCTCGGGTCCGGAAGTTCCTGCCGAGGATCACGTACTTCCGCCTCTGAAGATCGTGCGACGGGTCCTTCACACAAAACGACGGAGCGCCCTGCCTTATTACGCCGCCACAGCCAGGTACGCCACAAACGCACAGCAGGGTCGGCGGCTCCCTGCGACCGTCGTCGAAGACCGCGGAGCCGGCATGCACAAAGCTGGCCAGGTCGACCCAGGCAAAGCCCAGGGAGAAGCCCGGCAGGGCAATCTCTTCATCCAGCACATCCACATCAAGCGCCTGCTGCGTCGACTCGGGGTAAGTCGCCTTCACGTCCGAGTCCCTTGTTGCAGTCCGATAGATCATCTGGGCAGTCAGTTTGGCGACTCCGTCCACCGGATTCTCCTGGAGCACCACTGTCGCCGGGGCGATGGTAACCTTACCCGGCACCACGAGTTCCAGTCGCCGAATTCGATCAGCCTCACCGCAGTGGCAAACGCCGGGGCGAGCTTCAGACTCAAACAGAGCGCCGCAGTTCTCGCAGCCCCACCGATGGTCGCCGAACTGTTGTCGGAGTTGCAGGGTTGCGTACCCGGCCTCCTTCAGGTCGATTACAATGTGCGGCTGCTCCTCCAGGAGGACCGCTGCCGCCGGGTAGTACTCCCGTAGGGCCAGCCCGAGCTCTCGGGCAGTCAAAAGGTCGACACCGGCAGCCGCCTCTTCCTCCTCGGACTCGCCTTTCCGCAGGTAGACCGTTACGTCGTTGCTCACGGAGCGCAGGCTGTAAGCGTACCGCTTCGCTTCGGTCATCTGCTGGACATCCACCAGACGCTGCTTCTGCAGCCCGTCCTGGAGCGTCAGAATGGCCTGGCTCTGCTCCAGCAACACTGCGCGTCGGCGGGTCAATACCGCACGCTGGGCCGCATCGCTGGGTTTGAGCTTCATGATCTGGCGCTGCACCTGATTCGATTCCTCGGCCAGTTGCTCCCACTGGCTGTTCAAGTCGTTCAGCAGCTTCCCCACAAAACCGTACACGTTGTCGGGGAAGTGGAGCAGCACCTCTTCGACCAGGCTCTCCTTCTCAGCGGCCGTCATTTCAGCCCCAAGCAAGCACTGCAGCCATGCCTTCAGGTCACTGAAGTTGCCGGTGACCACGTCGTTGAGCACCGCAAGGGACTCGCCCTGATTTACCTGGTCGACCCGGGCGTAGAGCAGGTTGGTCAGTCGCAGGTACTTCGCTGCATCGCCCGGCACGGTCGGCACCGCCGGATCGTCGGCCACGAAGTACGCAATATCGTCCACGTTTTTCCGCTGCCAGGGCACCCGGTACTTCGTTGCGATGAAGTCCAGCACCCCCCAGGTCAGCGCGATGCGGGCCACCTCCTGGTTGGCGGTGGTGAGCGGAACTGGCTGAGCAGCGGAGTCGATCAGTTTGTGCGGGTCGCGGTGATAGTAGTAGTCGATCGGGTTCGACTTGCTGACCGTGAAAATGAGCGCCCGCTTGGACTTGCGCCCTGCCCGCCCGATGCGCTGCAGATAGGCGTTGATGTTCGGCGGCGTGCCGTAAAGCGCCATCACATTCAGGTTGCCGATGTCGACACCGACTTCCATCGCCGGGCCAGAAGAGATGTGGTGCAGGGAGGGCCGGGTCTTGAATTCGAACTCGATGCGACGCCGCAACTCCTTGGGTGTATCGCCCTTGTAGACCCGGCTGACGAGGAGAGCCGCCGGCGAGTACAGCAGTTCGTAGGCATCCGGGCTGAAGTAGCGGCTCCCGGGCTTCGCCCGTTCCTCCAGCGGGATCGCATAGTGAACCAGTCCCTGGCTTGACCGCTCGGTAATCGTCAACTCGGCCGTGGAAACGAAACGATCGGCCCACGGATCCCAGTTCGCCGGATGATTCTGGTTAACCAGGGTGACGTGCAGCAGACTGCGCTTTACATATAGCCGGTTCCGCTCTTCCGTCAGGACGCCGTCGGTGTAGAAGAGTTGGCGTAGAGCCTCTCGGACCGGTGCATCGAGGCGGCTGTCCTCCAGCACGTCCTGCCGCCAGCGGCCCTGATGGCTCTGCCAAAAGAGACCCAGAGCCGCCTGCTTTGCCGCCGGCAATACGCCCAGCGAGGGGTCCGGCTTGAGGTCGAACAATCCCGATCGAACGAGAGACGGCTCCCCGAAGTGCCGCCGCGAAGGCCGGATTAAGTCCAGCAACATCCCCTCCAGGGTGCCCTTACGGAACCGGGGTTGCGTCCGCGGCGGAACCAGATCGCGGTAAATCTCTTGACGAGCGCCATCGCCGTAGACCAGCGCCCCGTACTCTTCCACCGCAGCCATCGTCTTGGCGGTTAGTTGATCTAGGGGCAGCTGACCGCCCGCGTTACGGAGGATTTCGTAAAGCAAAGCTTCGAGGAAGTGGGTCCGTTCGGGCTCGTTGAAGTTACGGTTGACCGCCTCCATATCCCGGATAGAGTCCGAGAAGGTGAGCATCTTGGCGGTCTTCAACCGTTCCGTAAGCGGGCGGCCCTCATCCTTCAGGAGGCTGCGCAGCAGGAACTGGCTGCTGGTGGCCAGGATGTTTTCTGGCGTGCGCACCATACTGTTGAATCGCTGGAAGCGCCAACCGGCGCCGGGATGAGTGCAGGGCGCCACTCTATCGCCGCCAGCCCCTACCTCCCGAAGCTGCCACCGCTGGTCAACCAATTGGTAGGTCTGCTTGCCACACTCCGCCAGGACTGCTCCCGCCAGGTCCGGGTTCATACCGGGAATGAAGGAGTGCCCTCTGTCGTCGTTGACCACCCGGTCCACCCGGAAGAGCGCGTCCAAGAAGTAGGTGCGAGAGCCGCAACCGCACCGGGCCGGCGGGTTGGTTTCATGCCGGGCGCCACAGCCGCCACAGACCCAATGCAGGGTCCTAATCGGCTGAGTCCGGCGCTCGTTGCCACAATCGCAGGTGTGGGAGTGGAGGCTGCCATGCCAGCCGCACTCCGGGTTGACACATGCGCGCTCGCCCTCTGCGGCCGCCGTCCAGGCGCCGCATTGCGGACAGGTAATCGCATAGGAGTCGGCGACGGCGCTGCCACAGCTGCTGCACTCGGAGTGCGGGCGAATGACGCAGCGAATAGTCAGGTGCTCGTGCCCGTCGCACTCACAGACTGGCGGGTCAAAGTAGGTGGTCTCCCCGTCTCGCGAGGCGATCATCGGATAGAGCGTGCGGCAGGCGGGACAGGCCCATGCCTCCACCACCTCTTCACCACAATGGACGCAGAAGGCAAACCGGGAGATGAACGTCTGGCCGCATTCGCACCGGCTCACCGGTGAGGCATAGACCCGCCCGCAATGTGCGCACTTGTAATACCCGTCCAGAGCCCAGGCGAACAGGTGCGCCCGCCGCTCCAAGATGCCCGCCAGCGAACCGAGGCTCACGAAATTCCGTAGAACGTGGTCTGCAGCCGAATCGGAGCTCAGACCGAACTCGGTCCGAATGAAGGTGCGCAACTGCTCCGGCAAAGGCGACTCGCTACGCATGTACTGGTAAATCTGCCGTACCCAATCCCATTCGGGCGCATCGGTACGGACGATTTGCTCCAGCAGCCATTCACCGATGGCCGCCTCCGTCGCGATCACCGCCGGCAGCCCTGCCAGCGTAAGCACAGCCGGTCTCAGATTCGCTTCGCTATAGGTGCACTCCGTTACACCCGGGGGGAGCCCGCCTCCCCTAGCCGCGAGAACGACAGGCTGCTCTGTCACCACGCAATCCCCGTCAGCCACACCGCACAGCTGCTGGAAAATCTCCTTCTTGTTCGCCACCGTGGCGCTGGCAGCGATGAAGCGCAAGTCGTACCGGGCCTCGCCCATGGCTTCCCGGACCAGCTTCAGCCGTCGAATCAAAGCCGCGGTGAAGTTGCCGAAGAGGCCGCTGTACGTGTGAACCTCATCAAGGACGATGAATTTTGGATCACAAATCAGTTGGGTGCGTGAAGCCGCGCTGTTGATGTTAATCAGTTGAAAGTTGAGCAGGTCAGGGTTTGTCAACACAATGTCGACTCGCCCGTCCCGCACATCCTCCCGGGTCAAGTGAACAAACTCAAGGGGCGCCTCGCGGCGGCAACGCTCCTGCCCGACCGTCAGCACCAACCGGTCGCCGGTGGGGTCGACGGCCACCTGCTGCTTCGGGCAGGTCTGGCAGTCGGGACGGTTGGGGTCGAACAAGGGGCAGTCCATGAACTGGAAGGCACCGTTGAGGAAGGACACCTTGTTCTCGTCCCCTGCAAAGGGGGTGTCGCTGTCTAAAATCCCGACCGTTATCGGCCGGTCCTTGGGCAGGAGCCGGTTAATCTCCAGCAGATAGCCGATGATACGCCGGAACTGGTCCTGCGCGAGGGCCTTGGTCGGGTAAAGGAGCAGGGCCTTGGTCCCTTTGACGTTCCCGGCCAACTTCTCCGCCACAATGAAATGGAAGATGGGAATGAGCCAGGACTCGGACTTGCCGCGTCCAGTGGCAGCCACGGCCAGAGTGTCCCGGTCGTCGCAGATGCGGCGAATTGTCTCTTCCTGGAAGCGGTGCAGTTTCTGAAAGCCAAGGGCACCAAAGGCTTGAATCACTTCCGGCCGCAGCCCGTCCGGGGCGAGGCTCCCCCGCACCGACCGGGCAAAGCGGTCCCAGGGCGTGTCGCTCCATTCCGGGATTTGCAGTGCCTGCAAATACGGTCCGCGCACCTTCATGAACTCATCCCTGCGGGAGTTGGGGCTGCCGGCCGGCACCTGGAGCCGGTCCATGACGTCACGCATCTTGTGGTAGTAGCGGCCCATGAAGTGAAGTGCAAATGCCTCTTTGGCCTGCTCCGCCTGCGTGATTGGGTCAAACATGGGGCCACCTCCTAGAAGTCAGGTGAAAAGCTCCGCCTTACACGGAGCAGTTGCTAAGCCTTGCGCACGAGAAACCGCTCTTTATCGTCGAAAAGAGCGTGAAAAGGGGCTTGAGAAGCGAAAAAAGGGGGGCAGCCCCTATCTTGGGCGTCTTTCGACGATGCCAAGCGGCCAAGCGCTTGACGTTTTGGACAATGGCTGGCAGCAGTGCTTGGTTGTGCACTGCTAAGAGTCCTTTACCCCGGGCTCGCCCGAGGCCATGGCAGTTCTTCGCTTCCGCAAAGGTGTGTTCCACCCGAGTTCGGGCTCTTTGCAGTCGGCGGTCTGTCTTCGGTCCCTGTAGACTGCGAACGAGGTTGCGGGCCTGTGCTTCAAGAACCGCTTCGTGCCGGTTCCGCATTTGCTCAGCATTCGAGGGGCACCGCTGCCACGTCGGAATCGGTTCCGGGGTGGTACTATCCATCGGCCCCAGGGGGAATACGCCGCGGCGAAGTACCTCAGCTAGATACCAGCCGGCCGCGTAGCCGCCAACACCCACGTAGTACTGCCGTCCCCAGACGAGGGCCAATTGCGTTTTGAACTGGTTCAGCAACGCCAGTGCAGCAAGGCGCTCTGCGTTACCGAAGGCTTGGGTGGCCATGGTGGCGAGAATGACGCCGGAGCGTAGATTGACCGCGTTGTGCACGTAGTAACGCAGCTTCACTTCCTGAGACCGGCCCTTACGGGCAATCCGTGCGTCAGGATCCGTCTTGGACCGATGGGTGGCGTTCGAGAACTTCTCGCCGTGGAAGTCGGGATCGCCGGCTTGACGCTTGGATGACACAACACCATCGGTCTTGGTCGCTGTCGTGTCGCCCGACCCGGAGTCGCCAGGATCGGTCGGCGGCTCCTGCGGGGATTCCGATTCGGCATCGGCCGCCTGCTTCCGCTTTGCCCACTCGGCGACCGAGATGACCGGGGTGAGCGGGGCCAGGCTGTTGGTGGCGGCATTGGCGGTCACTTGAGTTCCGTCTACACCGATGGCCTTACCGGACACCAAACCAGCCTCCACGCACTGCGTGACCACGTGTTCCATCACCGACGCGAATACACCCGTGATGCTCCAGAGGCGGCGCAACTTGACGAGCGTGGTGCCATCAGGAATGGGGTCGTCGAAGTTGAGCCGGCAGAACCACCGGAAGCCTGCATCGCGACTTCACCCTGCAAGGTGCGATCCGAGAGATCGAACAGGTACTGAAGTAGGAAAAGGCGCAACACCAATTCCGGCGGGATGGATTACCGCCCTTGGCCCTCGGAGCACAGCTTCTTCGTGCGCTTACGAATTAAGTTCAGATCGATGGCCCGATCGATGTATCGTGGAATGTAGTTCTGCGGAACCAGCATCTCGATGTTGATCTCTTGAACCAGCCGAGATTGGTTGTAACGCTTGCCCTGCATGAATGTGCTGCACCTCTGCTGTGTTTCTCACAATACAGTTTCGACGAAGGTGCAACAAAATCATTTTGGTTCAAGAGATCTTTTCACCTGATTTCTAGGAACGCAGTATCTTGACATTCCGGGCGAAGTCGGTCAACTGCTTAAGTTCCGCCAGAATCGCAGGCGTAAGCTCAAGGAGGCTGGGCGCCTTCTCTTTGCCTGCCAGAACCCGCTGCACGAAAGCGAGACTGTCTTTGGACAGACCCAGACGGCTATCGAATTTCACATGCTCCTTGAGGTCCGCCAACTCCTGCTTAATGGAATTCCATTCAGATTCCAGGGCGGGGCTCCAGGATAGCTCCTCGTAGCGGCGCATCAGCATCTCAAACCGCAGGCCAAGCTTCGAGGCTATCGCCGTGTGGTCCGCAATCGTCAAGGCTTTGAAGAGGTCGACCTGCACCCGCACTGCTTCCAGTTCGGCCTTGATGCGCCCTTTGTAATCCGCCACATGGGCGTCCAGAAGCTTGATTTGCGGCTTGATTGCGGCGATCAGGGGCCGGATTTGTGCCCCCGGATCCTTATGGGTCAGGTGGGTCGTGACAAAATGGTCGAAGTCCGCCGTCAGAACGGCCGCCACCGACTCCCGAAGGTTCTGGAAATCGGGTGCGCCTTCAAAGCCGGTGATTTTCCTGGCAAACCGGTACTTATAACTCAGCTCGCTGTGTACGGCAGCCAGATCCTTCAGCAAGATAGCCGCCGAGTTGTACCGCTCCACCGGAATCAGGGCGGCCCGGCCCTTTTCGATTTGCGCAACCCGTTCTTCCAGGTTGGTAATTGATTCGGTCAGCGCGGCCATCAGGCCGTCACCTCCCCCAGCGTCGCCCGCAAGGACTGGTAGTACCATTTGCACTCTTCGGCCGGCTTGCCACCCTGGTTGTAGAACTTCTTGTCGGCCAGTCCTTTCTCGGCCTGAACGATATCCTCGTCCAGGCGCTTGAGCAAGGCCGCCATCGTGCGGAGCGCCTGTACTTCAGGCCGGTCCCCAGCCGTGCGATGCGCTTCGTGCGCCGCCACAAGGGCGAAAGCGTCGCCGGCAGCGGCCGCCTTGGCCGCCACTGCCTCCAGTGCGGCAGCCGTGCCGCCGAAATCGGCAATCGCCTGATCTGTCAGAGCCCGCCACTCCTCCTGCACCTTGGGAATCTTGCAGGCGGCCATGAGCCGCTCCACACGACCCAAAGCTTCCCGATACCCCTCTGCGGTCAGGCCGGCCGCAAGCCGCCGGACCTGGCTCTCCTGCATCCGCTCCTGGTCAGGGCCGAACTCTTGCCGGGCCGCCCTCAGGCGCCCATCCAGTGAGTGGCAGAGAGTGAAAAGCTCGCTCACGAGCACCTTTTCCTCCCGCGCCCGCTCACTGGGGTCGATGATGAGGCCGAAGCCCTGGTCGATGCTCTCCTGCGCCGCGGATGCTGCTGCCTTGCCAAAGGCGTGGGGTGAATACCCTGATGCTGCCGCGCACAGCAAGGGCAAGTCGAGAGTGGTCGGATTGAGAAAGAAGAAGGAACGGAACAGGTTGGTCACGGTGCGGCGGTAACGTAGAAGCTGTTTGGCCTCCACGCTGTTCTTCAAGGCCGCCAGTTGCAGGGCCCCGGGCTCGCGGGCCGGGTCGAAGCGGATCAGGGAGTCCAGATTCTGCCCCGTCTCGCCCGTGCTCAGCCCGACCACAGTCACGTACAGGTGGTAGACGAACCGCTCCACGGACATGCCGAGCCGCTTTTTCAGGTAAGTCCGCTGAACGGCCCGGTAAGAGTCGAACAGCCGGCCCAGCCACTGAACCAGCCCGGGCTCTTTCAGGAACGCCTCATCCGCCTGGGCCCGGCTCCGGGTGGTCAGAGCGGTGAGAATGTACGACCGGGCCTTGCGGTCACGGGGAACGAACAGGGTGGGGAATGATTCCTCCTTGTCGCTGGTTCCCTCGAAGACCACATGGAGGCGCTGCTTCTGATACTGGAGGACCGGCGTGTTGCCGCTCCGCGGATTTGCGATACCGGCGGCATCACCGTACGCACTGAGCAGGTACTCCAACCCTCTTTCGGCCACGCGCCTGAGGTTAAGGTCCTTACCCTGAAGCCACTGCTGGATGTCCAGATTCTCCTTCTCCAGCGGATCGGGCTTTCGCTCCGGTTCGACGGGCTTCGGTTCAGGCGGCTTCACCACCGGTTGTGCGCCGGTCCCGACTGCCACTGCATAGGCGGCAGGCTCCTCTGCCGTCCTGGCCGGCACCTGCGCCTCTGGCGCCCCCCTGGTCTCCACCGCGGTTGCTCCCGCAACCTCCACCGCACGGGTTGGCACCACAGGCTTGTCCACGACTGGAACCGGTTCATCCTCGATCAGGTAGTCGGCAAGTTCAGGCGGGAGTTGGATGCCCAACTGCTCGGCATCCCGGCGGGAAACCTTCCCGTCCGACGGGCGGCCGTACCACTCGAGGAAGCGAACCTCGTCCGGATACTCCTCCTCCAGGTCGAAGAGGCGCCCCGGCAGCGGCTTAGCTGCCAACCGGCTGCCAGTCATGTTGGTCGCGGCGACCCAGGGTTCATCCGGGCTGGTGAGGATTGTCATCATGGCCTGCAGCAAAATCCGCGGCGTCTTCTTCGGCTGCTTGGTGTCGAAATCGAGCAGGCGCTGATAGAGGTTGGTCACAAACGCCGCGTTCACGGGATAGAGACTGCCCGGCGGCATGTTGATGCCGCTCTCAGACCGGGCGGCTGCAATGTAGCGCGCCGTCATCGGCACGTGGTGTTCTTCCAGGAACCAGGAGGTACGCTGGGAGTCGGTCATGGTAAAGCGGCCCTGCAGCCGCTCCTGCATGTAAGTAAACGCGTCACCCGTGACCCGGAAGATCGAGCCGAGGTTCTCCGCCTCAAACCCGGTCGTCCAGCCGATGACCACATCGAAGTTGCCGCTGTTCAACTGGAAGAGGAAGTCCAACAGCTCCTCCTTCATGAAGCCGAAGGAGGTCAGGTCTTCCATGATCAGCAGCGGCCGTTTCTTCATCGCCTGGTACCGCTTGCTGATGCGCTCCAGGCGGCCGGTCATGTCGCCAACTTTGATCAGTTCCTTGATCCCTTCGTAGATCTGGTCTCGGCAGGCAACGTAGGCCGTGTCCAGATCGAGCCATGGCGTCAGGTTGCTGAGCAGCAGGTCGAATTCCCGCCGGTCCAGCAGGTTCATCTCCCGCTCCTTGCCCAAGTCGGTCACCTGCGCCCGGTACTCGTTGAAGCTGCGGGCCAGCAAGGCCTTGAAGCCGTTGTCCTGGAAGATGCGCTCCAAGGTCCGCAGTTGTTCGGGGCTGTAGCGGTTTTTGAACTGTTGGGTCAGCGTCACCCGCATGACATAGGCCACCGACTGGGTGACGATGTGCGCTTCTGTCAGGTCCGTGACTTCCGTGATATCGGCTTCCGCTTCAGCGCCGGCGTGTTGGTTGAGCAGGCCGATGATTTGCCCCAGCTTGGTGGTGGAACGGGAGATCAGAACTGGCACGTGGTGGGGACTCCCGGCCGCCTGATACTGAAGGTACTGACAGAACTCGGACTTGCCCGAGCCAGTCTCGCCCACCACAGAGAAAATGCGGTTGTTTCTTACGCTGCCATCCACGGCCAGCACCCAGCCGGCAATCTCCGACTCGTGGGCGAACTGGCCGGGGTTGCCCACCTTACAGAACTCGACCTTGATTCGGTCCATTGGGTAATGGACCTGCTCAAATATCTCCCTGGGCTTCTCCTGGCTTTCGGTGGTGAAAAACTTGAGCACCGCTGCCGGCAAGAGGGTCCTACGCATCAGCGCCGGCCTCCTTTATCAGCAGATGAGAGGCCGTCATGGTCGGCGAGAATCGGATCGGTTTGGCATCGCTCATGGCCGTGAAGCCGATTAGGCCCTGCTCGTTCATTTCCACCACGGCTGCCGCCACACCGGGATGCAGATCGCCGGTGCCGGTGACCACCGGGAAATACTGACACTCAATAAGCTCTAGGTAGTCGCCGGCCCGTACCAACTCCGCACCACCCGCCGCCTCCTCCAGAATCTGGTTCATGAGACGACAGTCCGGCGTCAGGTTGACCGACTTGGCGCCCCGCACCTGGTGGAGCACGCCTATGAAGTCGAGCAGCCGCATCCAGAACCCGAGCTTAAGGTCATTGATGGACACATTGCCCACGGTCTTGAATTGCTGCTCGTTGAGGAAGGCCATCAGCCTGTCCACCGTGATTCCGATCGTTCCGGTGCGGACCAGCAGCTCGTAGATACGCATGAAGTCGGCTTGCCGGTCGGTCTGCGCCGAAAGCCCCTGTAGCAGCAAGGCCCGGAATGCGAACGGCTTCAGCGGGCCGGGCGGTGCCCAGTACTCCGTGCCGTCCCATTCAAGCAAATCGGTGGCCACCAGGAAGTTGAGCGCCTCCAGCACGTGGTCGGTGGCAGAGTCGCCCTCCGCCCGGAAAAAGAGATCCTGCCGGCACTGCTTAAGGGTGATGCGCCCAGTGCTCGCGATATGCTCGTACACCGCTTCGAGGGTTCCGGGGACCACGTTCAAGTAATTCAGCAGGTACTCGGCTGGCTTCAGATCTGCCTTCATACGTCCTCCCCCTTCCAGCGGTACAGCTTTTTCGGGTCGAAGTCAAAGAGCGCCATCCCGTACCAGAGGGCATTGGCCATTGCGCCGGCCTCGCCCCTCTCCAGCCACCCTCGCATCTCTTCCATAATGAAGGGCGGGCCTTTTCTGTACTCCAGCTCCTCCCGGCGTTCGGCGTTCTCCAAAAAGTGGGCGAGCAAGCTCCGGATCAAGGGCGTGAGCGGATAGGAATCGGACTGAAGGCGGAAGAGGTCAGTGATGCGGCCAAACTCGGTCCACCCGGCCCGGGCAAGTTCCGCAGCCAACCGGTGGAAATACAGATTCTCCGTCAGACGCTGCCGGATGGGTGAGCCAACTCGTCGCAGATACCGCCGGAAGAGAACGGAGTAATCCTCCAGTACGGCACCACGGCCGAAGAGGCCCATGTCCTCGAAGATGGATTTGCCATCGGCGGCGCCGGGCAGCACCAGATTCGGCCGGTCGACCACCAGAACGACCAGGGGCTGACCGGGTCCGGGCCGGAGCGCGTACCGAATCAGCTCCCACGTGAAATCGTACGCACTATAGTCAATCGTCTCCTGGCTGATGACCTGCACCAGGTGGCCACGCTCGGCCAGCAGCGGCTCCGCACGGCCGGGGCCGAGCTTGAGGTACACGTAGGGTACCGGCCGCAAGTCCGTGTGCCATATGTAGTTGTAGGTCACATTCGAGAGGCCGAGCTCGGTGAGCAGAGCCAGAGAGCGAAGCTGGCCGCGGGCTTGGCCGACCTGAGGGTCGACCAACACGAAGAGGCCTCGGGGCTCGGCTCCCGTGAACGAGGTCCAGGGACCGGAGGAGAAGGTCGTCACGCCGGTACCTCCCGGAGGCTTACCCGAGTATGGTTGCGATTTTATGCTATCATTCATTCAGTGGACAAAACAATTCCCATCTGTGCAATGGCACACCAGGCGTAGAATGACCCCGCTTGCGTAAATGAACACGCTTGGAGGGCTTGCGTATGCGCCGCCCGAGGGTGTATGTTATTTAATTTCAGCGGAAACCTGCCACATCTGCGACTGGGTAGTGCCGACCGCGGGCCCGCCGTGTTAATCTGCGCAAACAGTGCAAAAAGTTGATAAATGAATATTGCACAGCGGCGAGAATGCTGCTACGGTTAGAATAGCCAATAATGGCGAAGATGGCGACGAGGCTCTTTCTCCAGCGAGTGGTCTTCGCACCCTTCCGGATGAAAGGTGGACAGGCCGGACGGCCTACGCTCGCATTCGGACTGCGCCGTGTCGCGCTCCCGGCGTTGGCTCTACGTGTTCTTTCTTACAGGTTTCTGCTCAGTCGGTGCCCGCAGGGCGGTCGCCTTCTTGTGGTGTACCTTTCTTTCCCATGCCTCCGTTCTGGCGCGGCTGGCTCAGTGCCAGTCGCCATATGGCAGCAGCCGCCGGTGGTAACCTCACCAGGTACATAACGGAGGTCCGCACCATCCGCCGTCCACCTCAACTGCACATCTAGGGAGGGCAACGCATGGCCAGGAAGAACACGCCCAATCCCACTGAAACGGACGTGCTCCAAGCAGGGGCTCAGTTTCGGCGCGACTATCGTGAAAGGCGGCGGAGGGCGAAGGAGATGAAGGAGCAGTATTTCCCACTGCCTAAGGCCTTCCTCTCACTGCTGAACCACCCCACTGTGGACCCGCCGGCAATCGCGCTGCTGCTCTACCTCATGCTGACTGCCACTGCGGCGGGCGAGGTAAGGGAGTCGGCCGCCAGCATTGCCCGTAACATGGGCGTCACCCAGTCTGCCATCTCCCGCCGCTTCGAGACTCTGGAGGCAGCCGGGCTGGTCAAGCGTCTACAGTTGAAGCCCGGTGCAAGCTACCACGCGTTTCTCCGGCCGTTCCCGCCTGACGGGTACGACCGTAGAGCCTAGTTCCCGGGTTTGCGTAGATATCTAAGTTTCTGATCATACTCCAACGTACAGGTGGGGGCGTGTTACTCGCTTGCTTTTGTCGAAAAAGGAGGAACTCGACCAGGGTGACCCCGCACCGTTTTCTTGACGCGCACAAGAAAAGCAAACGGACGCAAGCTCCCGCTCGAAGCCTACCCGCTGACTGCCCTGCAGCATCCTTTCGCTCTGCCGCCGTGGGTACTGGCCGGCCCCGGTACCGGAAAGACACACACGCTGACCTGGCTCGTACTCTAGCGGATCCTGGTGGACGGTGTGCCGCTTTCTCGGATCTTCCCGACCACCTTCACCCGCACGGCGGCAGATGAGATCAAGGGACGCCTAATCAAGTACCGCCAGCTGATGGTCGATGCTGGCCTGACCGAGGCCACTGCCCTCGACCACACCAAGCTCCAGGTGGGCACCCTCCACGGGCTCGCATACCGGATTAGCAGTGGCTGGCGCCGGTGAGCCCGCCCAGCCAGTAGACCTGCGAGGCCTGCGAGCTCCGCTATCGCTGCGTCCACCTCGGCCGTGAGGGCGCCCGCTAGCTCAAAACGGCCCTTTAGCATCTGACACCCTGTGGGAAGCAGCAGCCCTGGTAGTGCCCCTGGCACCCCTGGGCTACTGCTCCGTCATCGCAGGGGCATCGCCGCATAGCTAACCTACCTTCAGCCCCTCCTCCACCGCACGCAGAATCGATCTCCGCCCCTTGCCGCTGGCAAAAACCCGCCGCAGATTCGGCAGCTTCGCCAGCACGTGCTCCAGGGCGACCGTCGTGGAATGCTTGACGCACGCCGTGACCTCCACAACGAGGTCGACGTTCTGCACCCGCTGGCGGATTTGATCCTCTGAGAGGTTCGCTTCCCACGGCGGCGGCACGTGGGTGAAATCGCCGAGCCCCTGGCTCCTCAACTGCTGTTCCACTGCCTTGCGCACCGGTTCGTCCCCGCCCACGACGGCAATCCGCTTGCCATGCACCGCCAACCTCTCGTCCGCGACGGGTTCCGCGTCACCGGCGTTGCCATCCAGGCCAAATTCCGGCTCCTTCAGCAGTTGCGCCCGCTGCTGGTCGTACATATCCTTCATCGACTGATACCGGACCGGGTTCGTCACGTATAGCGCCAGCATGGCCTCCCGCAAAATTGGCACGCTCTGCCGGGGCATCTTCAGAATCTGGGCCTGGGCCACCTGCTCATACCCCAGTGCTGCCCGGGCGGGGCATTCGCCCTCACCTTCCTGCAGGGACCCGGCCAGGTCCAGCAACAGGTCCGGCCGTTCCGCCAGCAGTTGCTTTTCAGCGGCTGCGTAGGCCGCCGCCGCACCTACCCAGCTCTTTTTCAGCATGAGCAGTTCAATCAGATCGCTGGCGGCCTGTGCGAATTGCTGCAGCATCTCCGCCCGCTGTCCGGTGTCTAGCAAGCCGGTCAGTGCCGCCAGTCGGTAATCGTACAGGTCAACTTCTGCCAGCGCCACCTCACGGTCATGAATCGAAGCCTGCCAGCGGTTGAACGCCCTGATCAGGTAAGTCCAGTCCTCCGCCATGAAAAGCGTTTCTATCAGCTTCCGGGTAGTCGCCATATCGTCTGGCCGCTCCTCCAGGGCACGGCCCATGGCTTCATACGCCAGGTCCGCCTCCTTGCGGTGCAGCCGTACACTAGCCTCCGCCAGGTAGGTTTCGTGGGTGTGCAACCCATGCTCGTGTGCCCGGGTGACGTAGCTGAGGGCCGACTCCCAGTCCTCGGCCCGCACGGCTTCCTCCGCCAGCAGCGGAAGCAGGTCGACGGGCATGGCCCCAGGTGCGAAGGCTGCCTCCGCCTCGCACATGCGCGGGTACTCGTGCGCAACAGCGGCGGAGCGAATCAGTTCTGCCAGCAGCAAGGTCTGATCATCAGGCGTCAGCTTCTCCATTCCGTGGACCCTCAGCAACTGGAGGCCAGCCAGGGTCTGCTCGCTCCGGCCTACCACCTGAACTCGGGCCAGCAGCCGGTAGAGAGTCAGCGTTACCTCCACCTCTTCCGGTAGATCGGGCAGGTCCAGGAGCTTGTCTGCCCGAGCTCCCGCCTCGGCCGGCGAACCGGCCAGGCGCCCGCGCACATCGGCCAGGTCGGGCCCCCAATTCCTGCCGACCGCTCCATCAGCCATCAAGGCGGCGGCAGCCATGGGTTCAGGCGCCAGTGCCTCGAACGACAGTCCCAGTGCACCTAGTGCCGGTCCTGCCAAATCCGGCACTTGACTGAGCCACTCGAACAGGGACTCTGCCATTTCGGGCTCAGAAACCGCTCCACCCAGCGCTTTCAGCAAGCCAACGAGCGTGCTCCGGTAGGCGCCGGCATCCTTCGGCTCCAGCCGCCCCAGCAGCACAAAGGCCCGCAGCGCTTCATGCACCGCCTCCCGGTACTGGAATTGTCGCTCCCGAACCTGTGCCAGCAACTGACGGGTCGAGGCTTCGGCCTGCAGCTCTTGCTGTGAGATCGCCAACCTCAGGGCGACCGTGAGGCAATCGCCCGCTTTCGCCAGATAGTCCTCGTAACGTGAAGTGCCTTCAGGTTCGGTCAGCGACCGCCGGAGCCAGGCCTCACCCAGCCGACGCTGCGTGTGCAGGCTGCCCTCCAGCTCTCTGCCCGCCTCTTCGCCAAGGGCAGTCACTTCCTCCCAGTTTCCCAGGGCTGCATGGACCCAGATTGCCTGGCGCGCCAGGTCCGCCTGAGCAGCGCCTGCCTGGCGCTGCTCCTTCAGTCGCTTCAGTGCCTGCTCCGGCTGGCCTGCGAGCATCGCGTCCACCACAGCCAGTCGGTCCCGGGCGCCCCGGGGCCGCCCCGCACCCCGATCATCCAGTTTACCCAGGTATCGGGTCACCGCCTGCTCCCATTCATCCGTCGATGGGGTCGGCGCCACCGCCGGCGAGCCGAGCAAACGCCGCACGACCGTTGCAATCTCCGCCTCTACCTGACCGACGGGCCGATTTACGCGCTTTACTAGTGCAAATACCTTGAAACTGCCCCCGGAATTGGGGCGCGCTTTATACACCTCGATGCCCGGCGGAAGCAACTGCGCCAGCGTACCCACCTGGTCCATCTCGATGTTCAGGTAGAGGTACCAGGGCCTACCATCTGTCATGTCCTTCAGCCGGCAGGGTTCCAACTAACTCCCCTCCAGAATAGGCTGCTCGCGTACGCGACCGCGGGTGGCGGCGAAAATCGCCTCCGCCTCCTGCCGCAGCCGGGCGACGCCCGCTTCATCGGTGACATACTGGAGCAGTTCTTTGTTATAGCCCACCCCGGACGGGGTGAAATTGGCGGAACCCATCAGCCCGGCTGTATGCCCCACGAACAGCTTGGTGTGCAGGTCGCTGAAGCAGCGTACCTCCATGCGGCCCGCATGCCCCTTCCACAGCTCACGTGCCAGCCGCACCGTCGCAAGGATAGGTTCGTCCCAACGGGCTCGGTCCGGATAGCAGCGCAGCACCAAGCGCAGCCGCCCGCCCAGCTCCATATACCGCTTGAGCAGCTCCTGGAAGGCGATATGCGACTGCCCCGGGAAGAGATCGGCGAAATATCCCCTCCCGTCCAAGGTGAGCTGCACGTCGCCCATCCACGGGCTGACCAGATACGCCACGTGTTCCGCCCTTGCGGACCGGACATGCAGCAGCTCCATTGCAAACACGTCCAGCAGTTCCCGCCCGAAAGCCGAGTCGGGCTGTGCGGTGTTGATATAGCGCAACTCAACCCCTCCTCTGCTGGAGGACCACTTCGTACAGGCACCCGTCCGCCAAATCGAGGCGGGCGAGGCCGCTGCTGTGCAGTTCCACCCCGTAGACGCGGTCGTCCGGCATGGGAATCCCGCACGCCTTTAACTGACCGACCGCGGAGACCAGCTGGGGCTCCTGGCCAGCCTTGTAGCGAATGTGAACCCGCAGGGCGCCGCCTCGGAAGAGCTCCCTGGCCCGCCCCGCCGTCTGCTCCGGATAAGCTGCCGAGAGCGCCACCGTCCAGCGCTGCTTGAGTCCCGCCAGTACATCGGACAGCAAGCGCCGGCTTAAGGAGAAACGGGTCACCGCTGGGCTGTCCAACTCACAGCCGCCTTCCAGGCAGTCGGGGCAGCCGTCGTAACAGGACTGAAGAATCCGCCGCCCAATGGCCTCCTGCAACGATTCCTGGATTAGCGCCTCCTCGACGCGCTGCTGCAGGGCGGCATCGACATTGCCAGTGTAGTGATGCCAGTAGAGCTCGGCATAGGTCAGCCCGGCGCCCAGGGAAGCGAAGAGCGCTTCTTCGAATCCCGGCGCTACCTTCGCATCGATGGTGCAGAGACCCGTCAGGAACTGGACCCGTTCCTCCGGAGTCTGCTCGGCCAGCGTTCTGATTTGGTCAACCGAATTGATCGCCATCAGGAACTGGTCATAAAGCGGGCGCCGCTTCAGGTTGTCGGCAATGGTCTGGAGCAGACGGGTGAAAAGCACCTGCCGGTTCTGCCGGTGCAGGTCCAACAACTCACGCAGGGGCGTAGTACCCCCGGCGACTACCTCCCGGTACAGCAGGAGCCGCATCTCCTCATCCAGGGGCTGCCGGCCGGTCATCCGTTCGAGATTCTGGCGGAAGCGCTCCACTTGCCGGTAGAGCGTCCAGTTCTCCAGCGGCTGCGCCATGGCGAAGTCCGCTAACTCGAAGGGGCGGATGAAGAGCTTGCGTAGGTTGCGGTAAAGCTCCGTTGTCAGATACAGCCCGCCCCGCTGCCTGAACCAGCCGGCCAGTTCAGCGAAAGCGGCCGTGCGCTGCAAAGGACCCGGCGCACCTTCCACCGCCTGCACGCGGCCGGCGATGGCCCGCAAAGCGGCCTCGGGCAGAGACAGCACCTGCTGCAGGAACTCTTCTCCGGTGGCCACCGGGCATTCCATGACTAGTCGCTCCACCTCGCGCCAGAATTCCTCCGGCGCCTCCCGCAGCCGCTGATGCAGGGCCCGCATCAGCCCGGTGCCGTACATACCCAGCTCGAAGAGGCTGATTTCGGGGCGGGGGTTCTCATAGTCGGCGGTCATTTCCGCATGGCCGGCCAAGTCCTCGTCGTTCTCCACCCCTGCAACCACCTGCACACCCTTGCGCAGGGCGTGTTCCAGGGAATGCACAAAGACGTCGCGTACGAAGACCATGGAATCACCGCCGAACGCCTCACGGGCCTGGGCCGCCACAGCGCCCCGGAACTCGGCGTCCGCAGCCATCAACTCCATCTGTGCGCGCACCTGCCGGGCCAGGTGGCCATACAACGACTGCAGCACCCCGGCGAATGCCACGTCATGTAGCCCGGCTGCAAACTCGCCTGCAGCCTCCGCCATGGGACGGTTCAATTCCCGAGTCATCGCAAGGAGGGCGTCCGTCAGACGCTGCACGGTAAAGAGGTTCTGCGACTCCGTCTGGGCCCAGCGCTGCAGGCCGGCGGCAAACGCCTTATGCCGCAGATGCCGTAGCAGACCCTGGCCAGGAGAGAGCGCCAGCTCCAAGTCCGGGTTCAGCTTGAACACAACCCCTTCAGTCTTGAAGTCGAAGCCCAGCGCAGCCGGCTCGCCGGCCGGAGTCCGGTAGAAAACCTTGCCGCTCCACTCGGCACTGTCCTCGCCCACGAGGGAAGCGGTCGCACCGGCGTATATTTTCCGCACTTGGAGCCACGGGTTACCCGAGAGGAGTACCAGGTCGGACAGGAGCGGCACCTTCGCTGCGGCAAACAGCCCCAATTGCCGTGGGTCGCCATGGTGGTCCCCCATGCGCCCCTCATCCCATCGGACCTGATAGAACGAGAGCGGATGGCTGGAGGTGCGGTCGAGCAGTCGGACGGTTCCCGGCTTCGCCGACGTACTCGGAGAAACCAGTCCTGAAGCGGGGTCCATGGACCAGACCACCGTCCCTTTGGGGTCGGTGAAAGGCTTCACAATGATGCGCTCCGGCCGGAAGACCCGCAGGTCCGGGTACAGGCCACCCCGGGTCAGCGTCGGCTGCACCCGCAGGGGCATCTCCCCCTTGTCGACCTTCGCCAGTTCCCCCGCCGTGCGGATACGGTCCTCATCAATTGATACGCTGAGCCGGTTCTGCCCGATTGACTGCGCCGAGTCCAGGGGAAACCAGTACGGCATCTTCCACCGGTAGGAGACCTTACCCAGTGCGGTCTCGCTCAACCCCAGTGCGATGCGAATCGGCTCGGCCTTCCGCCCGGTGTCAACCGTCAGTTCCGGCAGGTTGATGTCGTTGAACAGTGCGCTGGGTACATAGTCCGCCATCAGATCCTTGACGCTGGTGCCGGGTCGGTTCGGGCTCTCGAACCGACGCACCAGCTTCAGGAGGCCGAAGGAGAGAATGCCCTCACTGGCCGGGCTCTTCAACAGGGCCGCCACCTCGGCCTCCGGCAGGCCAAACGCCTCCCGGATATACGCCCGGATCTGATTCAGGTTCGCCTCATCAGCGGTGGCCCGCTTGATGAAGGCGACCATCTCCCGGTTGAGCGAGGGCGCCTCGTAGCCAGCCCCTTCGGCAGCCGCACGCTGGCCCAGCCAGTCGAGCAGTGCGTAGAAGCCGTGAATCCGCTGCACCAGCTTGTTGCCAGGGTTAAGGGGCAGCCTGCGGAACTCCGGGTCCATCAACCGCTCATGGTTTTGGTAGTTGAAGACATCGATCGGCCGGTAAGGGCTGAGCACGGTGACCATCAGAGGCCGGGTACCCACCTGCCGCCCCCCCCGCCCCTTGCGCTGCACGAAAGAGGCCGCGTTGGCGGGCGACAGGTACTGAATTACGGCCATGACTGTGGGGTCGTCGTACCCGACCTCCAGCGAGGAGGTGGCGATGACCAGGTCGTCATCCGCCTCCACCTGGTTCTCCTCATCCTGGCTGGAGATAGTCTTGATCTTCATCGGGTCGGCAAGCCCACGGCCATGGGCCATGAACCACCAACACTCGCCCTCCTGAAAGAGGCGGCAGGCCGGGTTGGGCCCACCCACACAGCCTGCGCACTGCTCGGCAGAGTTGAAGTAATCCTGCAACAGCGGCCGGCGGGCAATCGTTGCGGGAGAACGCAGGTCAAACAGGCGCAGATTCTGCTCGGCGTCTAGCAGCCGACGCTGCCAGCGGTAGACGATGTCCAGGGAGTTGACGAACCCAAACGTCTTGTACACTCTGTCGCCGTCCGGCTGCCACATGTTGTGCACCACCGCCATCGCGGTCTGAATCAAGGTGCTGAGAACAGCCGACTCACCGGTGGATTTGGGTTTGACAAAAATGAAATACTCGGCGCCATCCACCCGGGTCTCCCCGGCCTCCCGATTGGGCACTTCGACAGCGATGCGGTTCATCTCGAGGCCGGTCAGGTCGTGGAAGAACTCCTGTGGCGCTGCAATCGTGGCGCTCAGGCCAATGAAGTGCAGGGGCCGCCGGGATGGTTCCGGCGCTGCCCTCAGGCGGGCGGCCAGCCGGCGCAGCACATAGCCAATCTGCATCCCCTTGGTGCCGGTATGGAGGTGTATCTCGTCAACCATGACCAACGCCGGCGCGGGATAGTCATCATTGCCGAAAATCGCCTGGTGGGCCGGTGAGGTAAGCCGGTCGGACAGCGACTCGGTCACGAGCACCAGCACATCCGGCGGGTTGGCTCCCATCTCGTCCTTTGTCAGCACCACCCAGTTGACCGGCGAAAAAGTACAATTGGGGCTAGAGCAGATTAGGCGCCGCTGTGCGGGGTTGTTGCGCCCGGCCATGGGGACGATGAGGGGCGACTGACAGTCGGGGCAGGTCATGGCAGGGAAGCGAACGCCCACGGGGTCCCCAACGGTCGGCCATTTCGCCCATTTCTCGAACAACTGATCCGCCGTATACCGGGTTTGGCCGTACTCAATGCCCAAGGTCACCTTCACCGACTGGCCTGGCAGTCCGTTGAGGATGCGAATGAGGCCAAAGAACTCCTCGAACTGCTTCTCCGCCAGCTTGGTGCGAGGATAGATGGCCATACTCTTGGTACCCTTCCGGCCCCTGAGCACACGCTCTAAAATCACGTAGAAGAGTGCGGGTGCAAAGTAGGCCAAGGTCTTGCCCGATCCGGTGCCTGCGCCCACGACCGTGCCTTCGGGCCTGTCGGCGGCGGCCCCCGTAATCAGCCGGGTAATCACGCGCCGGAAGGCCCGCTGCTGGAAGGGGGCGAAGGTGGTCTTGCCATTCTGCTCTAGGACTTCCCTGAGGAGGGCCATCGCCTTCTCCAACTCGGCCGCCGGTACGGCCCCGGTGGCCGCCCCTGCCAACGCCAACTCCTGGGCGTCTGCCAGCGCTCCGCCGACGAACTGATCCAGGGGTATCCAGCGGTTCGGCACCTCCCGGGGCTTTACCTCAAACTTCACATCGCTGACGAGCGCCGGGCTCTGCGCCGACCGAACGTGATTCTCGAAGCGCTGGCGGAGCTTCACGATCAGCCGCACCACTTCGGAGATTCGGCTTCGGAACTCCCAGGCCCCGGGATTGGTAGCCACGGCGGTCCCAGTAGCACCGAAAGCCTCGGCGGCGCCCCCGCCCAGGGGCAGGATCTGCATATCGGCCATGAGGAAGCGGAGGGCCATCTCACGTGCGAGGTAGTGCGTGTCCTGCCCGACTTCGGCCGTGGCGGGCAGTATGGCCACCAAGTTCGCGCCAGAGATTCTGGTGTCGTAAATCCCGTACCTTGTTTGCTCCGCCTCCCAGACCTCAAGCTGGGTCTGAATCTGGTCCCGGAGCCTGTCCACCCGCTCCAGGAAGACCTGAAGGGTCTGCTCGTCGGAAATCCCAAATAGCCCCGCCAGGGCGAGAGCGGGTCCGGAGTTAAGCCGGGTCCAGAGGTCCGGCCATAGCGGCCCCTGTGTGCCGCCCTGATCATCCACGACGACCTGCAACAAGGCGGAGGCGAAGGCTGCGTAGAGGTCGGACGCAGGGCCGGTCCACCCCAGGGACCGGGCCCAGTCGGGTGGTGCTCCGCTTCCTGGCGCGGTGGCAGCACCCGGGGCTACACCATCACCGGCGGGTATAATTGCCCCCGGGGGCCGCAGCCGGTCTGCCTGCCAATGCCGCAGCGAATCAGAACTGGACTGCACTATGAAACGCCTCCTAGAAGGACCATACATTAACAGTTCGAGATATTGCGCATCCCTCCTCTTGCGGTCGGTTCGATTTGATCGTTAGAATTCAGCAGGTTACGCCAAATGCCGTCGTGCGTTTGCTTTCCAGGACTCCCCCGCCGGATTTGGGCCACGTTCCACTTGCCAGCGGCCACGGCAGCGGCCCTCCCAGCATTTCGGCATATGGTGAAGATTAGCCAGGCCGATTCACTACGATTGCCGGAGGGCCTTGAACTCTAGGCCAGAAACCAACTTATCCCACTCGCTGCTCCCAGCAGTGGATGTGAAATCGGGGCAGGTACACGCTGCCCACAAGGAGAATTAATGGCACCGCACCATGCAACAAGGGAGGCCCTCGTGTCTGTGCCAAAAACCTACTTGTTTACAACACAGTCCAAGTCCGGCCGCGGGGGTCGGCCGGGCGCCTTCATAGTCACTAATGGTGATGGGAAAGAGACTGCCAGACTGGAAACACCCTACGTCTTTCCTGTCATTAATGTAATTGGCGGTCCCCCCGGGCCCGGTCGAAATGGCGGACTGTGGCGACCGATCAAGTGGTGGATGTTCCTGCACGAGCCGCGCATCCGGGCGTACCTTTGCCAGGTGCTGCATGTGATTGACTTTAACCTCAAACGAGAGCCCTGGGATAAATGGCTTAGCTTGCCGTTTTCCCGGTGGATCACGGAGTGGCAAGAGCAGACCGCAGAGAGTTACCAACTCAACCTTCCCGACTCTGCGATAGGGCGCCCCGACTTCGCTTACCCGTTTCGGGAATGGATGCAGCACTGGTCCTATTGGCAGCAGCCCCCCGGCACACAGCCAGTCGTTGAGCCCATCACCTTCCTTGACTCCGGCGGCTTTGCACTTATGAAGCTGTCCAACTTCAAGAAAGCCGAGGCCCTGGAAGTGTCCGAGACCCCAGAATTCATCTTTGACCTGCAGCGCAAACAGGGCGGCGATCTCATCGCCAGCCTGGACCGGCCGGTGCCCCCCGGCCTGTCGGCCGATGAAGTGCGCAACCGCCAAGAGTGGTCAATCACCAATGCCGTGGCGATGCTCAACCTGCTGGCTATGGAGAAGGAGAATCCGGTGGTCCCGGGCCAGGCGTACACTCCCTTCCCCTACGTAGCCGTCCATGGTGACTCCGTGGAAACCGGGCAATGGTACGTGGACGAGTTCTTCCGCCGTTGGCAGTCTGACGAACTGCTGCCCTCAGCGCGCAACGTCCCGTTTGGATTTGCCATCGGCTCCATGGTGCCACGGGCCGATGACCCCCGTGTTGTCGTAGAGATTGTGTGGGGCATCATTGAAGCCATCCACGCCCACCAGCCTATCCTAGACGACGCCGGGCTGCCCGCCCCGCCGGTTCATGTCTTCGGAATCAATAGCCACCTGACGGCCCTGCTGTCCTATCTCGGCGTTGACACCTTTGATTCATCCACCTTTGCCGATGTTGCAAAGCGGGCCAACTACCTCAGGGAGGACCTCCGCCCAGTCCGCATATCCGAAGTGACCCACGACATGTTAAGGCAATGCAACTGCTATGTCTGCGAAGGGCTGATCCGAGCCCATGATCAAGGGGTAGATGTGCTCAATCAGATGACCAGGATTCTCGGGCAGAAGGTAACCCAGCCGGATGGGAATGGGGACACTCCCCAGAACGAGACCCCCGAAGCGGAGAAACCCGAAAACCACTACTATCATCGCTTCTCGCTACCTGGCTTCCCGGGGCGGCTGGCAACTCGGTCGGACATCTATGCGCTCATCGCCATGCACAATTGGGAACGACTGACCCAGGAGACAGACAAGATCCAGAAGTATGCAGCCCAGGGCAGGCTGTCAGAGCACCTGATTGAGATGGTGATCAAGCAGGACGCCCAGCGCGGCGAACGGCTCACTGACGCACTCCTCTGGATGGCGGCTGCCGAAGCTCGGGCGGGGCGCCCGGAACTGCTCGCTGCACTTCCCGGGGAGTTGCGGATAAAGGCGGAAGCGATCAATCCCGATGAGCGGCGATCCGCACCGGTGCCCAAGGTCAAGGAGATTTGGACGCCTGACATGTTCGACCTGAGGACAAACCACCCCTATGCGGGCCGTCCGCCGGAAAAGCCGATTCTGCTCCTGATGGCCTGCAGCAAGGGCAAGCCGTACCGAGACTCCGCCCATCAGCGCTTGGTCCTAGAGGCGATTCACACGTCATTCCCGCACGATCATCACAAGATCCACAAGGTGACCTTTTCCGGGTTGTTCGGACCGGTGCCCGAGGAGTTCGAAGATGATCCGGACTGCGTCATCAACCGTTACGACTACAAGCTCGAAGAAGGCAACGCAGACCAGGCAAGCGAGCTCAGCGATCGCCTGGAAGCCTATCTCAAGCAGAACAAGTACGACACAATTGTGGCTTACATCTATTTCCCGGCCTATCGTGCCGTGGTTGAGGGGCTTAAGGACAAGTACCGGATCAAGGTACTGCCAGAGCACCCCAAGCGCGGCGGGAAAACCGTCAGGTACCGCGAGGAACTCCTGAAATACATGGAGTACATGCCTGGCTTCACCCGGGCGGGCAGGATCGAACAAATGAGGCTCGATGTGTAAGAAGGCGGTGCCAAGTGCACCGCCTTCGCATTTCCTATGAAGCACCCGCCAGCAGTTCGTTGCGCAAAACGCCTACCGCCTCCTGAGCCAGCGCAGATTCGATTCGCCTCGCCTCGATGTCGAGGCAGTCTAGGGCCACATTCACGGTCATCACGGACTGCCGAACGCCCTCGCGGAGTGAGTCCACGGCCGCATACAACGCGTCTGCAACGGAGGACTGGGCAGGCAGGTTCAGCCGGTCAGCCGCTACGCCCGCTAACACGGCTGCGGCGTGCGCTGCGCTGAACCCCTCTTCTTTTCGCAGTTCATCCACCACCTTTGCGACTTCCAAGTACTCCCACGCGGTGGTAGGCCTACTCTGTGCCAACCGAACAAGATCGGGTTGCAGGGTGCGAACGTCCTCCAGCATAGCCTGCCCTTGAGCCCACGCTTTCCCGGCGTGCGGATCATACAACTCATATCGTCCCGCAACGCCGACGGCCCGATGAAATTCTTCCACGGCCGTGCGAAGCCGTGTGGGCTCAGGGCCAAGACCACTCAGGGCCTGGTCCACCTCGGCCTTCAAGGCCGCCGCGCGCTCCCCGATGTCTCTTCCAAGGAGTACGGCAGCTGTGTGCTTCACGGTTCGAGCAATATCACGCAGTTGCACCTGGATGCCTACCCGCAGGTCCGTGTCAATTCTCGTCAGAGGAGTACCCGCTAGAACTGGCAAGAACACCTTGGGTGTCAATGCTCGAACCAGCGATAGAACCTGTGGTGCATCGAAAACGCCCCTGGCAACGGTGAACATACCATTAACAATCTGATCTAGCATTAGGAGCGCCGAGTCGACATCGTCCGTGCCGACGCCACAGACGCCCAGATCCCGATTCAACGGGCAGACGACCTCCGCCCCCAACAGCTGCTGATAGCTAGGCTGAGTCAAACCGCACCGGAACGCCATAAGGGTCCAGCGGGCCGCAAGGGCCCAGGCCGGTAGATTCATTCCGAGGGCGCCCTCCAGTCGGGCCAGGATTTGGTGGCGATATTGCGCATAGCGCTGCGCACACCAGTCCGCGAGGAGCGCCAGATCAGCATGAGCAGGCAGGCTGCCGGTTACATGCAGTTCCAACGCCGCTTGCCAGACTTCGTCCATGCGCCCCAGTGCGACTGGATCGGCCGGGGTGATGATCAATTGCTCAATCGGTGTCGTCTTGCTTTTGGTCCCCGCTAGAGTGAGGTTACTCTCCCCCTGCTGCTTTCCATATGTCACTCCAGCGGCTGGTCCATGCGGGTGCCCTAGCGGAACGGGAAACCGCAGTTTAAACAGGCCGAACAGTTTGTGAATGCTGCGGATCAAATCGAGGGCGTGCGGCGGAACGTGAAGGGTGGTAGCCCAAGTCTGGGCTTCCAGGCGCAGTTCTTTAAGTTTATTGGAAGCAGCGACCTGCTGGGTGGCCTCTTGCCGATCCTGTACCAACACTTGTGCCTTCAGGCCGGCACCCGAGACCGAGGCAGCTGCAGCACAAGCTGGCTCACCTCCATCCGAAACTTGGAGCGGAAACACTTCCGCTGACAGGCTGATCTGGGCGGGCGGTGTGACTCCAAGCAGGTCGGCTAGGTCCGGCTTTAGCTCGATCGAGTTGCCATTACGCTTACCGTACCAAGCCGCAAGGGCAACAAAAGCGGGATGCGAGTCCCTGTACCGGAACAAATCCTCATCGTACAGGATGTCCCGCACTACTGGGGGCTGCTGCAGGGGCGGGAACGGGCCATGCCCCTCAGCAATTTCCAGGTAAGACTTGACCGCTCGATCTAAGAGGTTTCGCGGTGTGCGCCTGTGCTGCTGATCACTGCCAATCAGGTTTTCGTAGATACGTTCCAGGGCCACGCGGTTAAACGGGTAGAGACCGTCAAAGGCTGGAACGCACCTATCATACAACTCACACATGCCTGGTTTGCACCAAGGCTTGACGGCGTCCAGGTAGCCTTTGACCATCCGGCGGAAACCGTCACCCTGTAACGCGTAGACCTCCATGTTGGCATCCGATAAGCTTAAGCGAGCCGTATACCGGTCCAGTTGGTACGTTCGCATGTATGCTTTCTCGTACCCCGTGGTCCAGCACACTAGCGCGTCAAAATGCCCGGCGGCCTCATCCAACAGAAACGTCAATAGGTCGTCATGGAGCAGGTCAAACGACGTGATGTCCTCAAGAATTAGGATGGGCCGCCGCCCCTGCTCCGAAAACACCTGAGAAATGCGCTCCATTTCGATCCTGAGGTCAAACCGGTCAAGGTTCGTTAGTTTTCGGAGGGCCTCAGTGAGGTGGTGTCGGAGTGCCGAATAGGCCTCGGCGCGCTCAGGAAGGGTACCCCCAGGCGAAAGGCGGACGAAATCCTCTTCTGGGACCATGATGAGTTCGGCCCCGTCAGCGGTTCCTACGCGCCGCGCGGCCTGGTACCGCGCAACCTGTTGCCCAAGTACCGCCTCCAATTCCGTGCGAAGGGCGACCCGAGCAAGAAGGGGCATTCTCTGCCCGGCTGGAGTTCCCGGACCTACCGCCATGTCCAGGTACGCGAGAAGATATCGTATAACCTTTGCGGGTGGAGCCTCCAGGAGATAGGACGATGGTTCCTGCTCTAACCGCATTCCCGCAACATCAGCTAGGTGCTTCAAGACCTCCACTAGTGTATTGATGCGCCTTGGAATGTGGATCACAGCCCGGTCGGTGTCAACTTCGAGCATGTGACACAGCCAACGGGCCAAGTGCGATTTGCCCGATCCCGGTTCACCCGTCAGAACGAAAATGCGATTCGGATCGGCAATTCCGGCCGAGCGGAACGCGTTTAGCAACCCCATCTCGCCGACGAACTGCCCATCTCTATCGGTGATGATGTCCGGCGACGCGAAGGTATATGGCTTGGCAGCCAGCATCCGAATGCGATCGAAGGGCTGGTGAAGGCGCATGAACGAATCGCGCGTCAGCTTCGTATCGGCCTCGGTAGTAAAAAGTTGGCGGACCAGGTTGCGATCCCAGCAGACACGTCTCACGCTGCTCTCTCCTTGCGCAGAACCATGTGGGAAACATGTTCGGATCCGATTTGGAACGAAATCTCGTCCGAATAGGTGATGAAATTGATGGCCCCCTTTTCCTTTAGCCTCGAGAGGACAACAGCAAACCCGTGATGCAATTGCCCCGGTCCGGTAGTCATTTTACAGAACTGGGCCTCTACAGCGGACACCCAGGTGCTGAGAGCCGACTCTTTCCCGGGAACGAGGACATAGCTGAGTAACTGAATGACCAGAGACTCAGTAGGCACCAGAATGAAGCTGTTGCTGCGCTCCGGCTGAATCAGCCCAATCCAACTAGCTAGCCGCATCCAACTCGACATCCGATTGGAGTTCAATTGTGGGATGGATGCTCCCGGAACCGGCATTTGGTTGACGACCGGCCACACTTCGTCACGATTCACGAAGGTATTACACCATTCGGGTCGATCGAGCAGTGCCTCCCAAACGAAACGAAAAACGTAGTTGACGTCGGTGCGCCTGTGGAGGAGGCAAAGAAGGTTTGCCTGTACAGTCCAATCCGAACGATAGTGTTTGGCCAAGCATAACTGACCTTTGCTTAGGTCCACGAGGCCGCTATCACGTAGAAATGGAATCAGTTCCGCAGCAGTTTCCTCCTCTTGCCCGGGTGCAACAAGTGCGCGGAAATCAACCCCAGTCCGTGGTCCAATTGCCAGGAGATTGCAGCCAATCTCCACCATTGCCCCATAGATTGAGATTCGGTCAAGCAGTAAACGAGCGTTCAAGTTTGCGGTCAAGGTTAACCACCCTCCCCTCCACTAGGTCGGCCAGTGCCCCGAGATGTTCCCGCCGGTACATCTCGGTCAGTTGCTGTTTGACCAGCGCAACGGGCAACACCACGAACTCCGGCACCTGGGCAGCCACGCGTAGCAAGACATCACGGTAAGCCCTTGAAGTGGCGTACCCCACCTTAAGTACGAACTGTCCACCATTCTTCCGAAGAAAATCGGCCAAGCGTCTTACGCACACCTGGATTTGAACTTCATCTGAGGGCAGAAGTCGGAAGTCGTAATACCGAATCGCATCTTCATCCTCATATTCGGCCGGAACCGGCCCGTAAAGACCAGACAGCGTCACCTTCTGAATGCGACCCACACTAGCGAGGCGGGCCTCCAAGTGACCCATGACGGTCTGGTGACTGTGAGAATTTCGATACGGTTTTACCCCACTGCACGGCAAGACCAGGAGGACGTCCTTCTCTTTGGCCGGCCGCCAATCGACCGGGACGACAAATGAGTCAGGGGTGTACTTCAGGCTGATTCGACGGGGTGCCTGACTCCGGGGCGTAGTCCAATCCGGTTGTTCCTCATCACTCCGCAACCATGGGGGAGCCCCAGGACTGTAAGCATCCAGGTCTATGGGCCCAGGCGGCAACCCATCCTCAGCACCTAATCGCGTTCGAAGGCCGACGGTGAAATACTGCCGTGACAGCAGGACCTTCATTGCAGTTGAATACCTGGCAATGAAGTCAATCGCGGGTCGCACCACGGGAAAGAGCCTGGCGTGGTCGACCAAGTATTCAGTCATGGCGCCGGCCCTAATTGCCTGGCGCGTGTCCAGAACCATGTGGTTGTCCCAGTAGAGGTTGTGGAGGGCTACCGCAGCATACACCTCGCTTTTCACGTGACCGTTCTTGTCCGTTCCCACCATGGTTGCGTGCATGGCGCTGTAAGACGGCCACGCGCTGCATGCGGGGCATGTGCATGGCAATTCATCCATCTCCAACTCGAGGAACGGCACTCGACATCTCTTCTCAGGTATGTAGTACTCCAGCGTGCGTGCGTGGTGGACGTAGGAGCTTGAGTCAAACGAATCCACTCCTAAGTAGGAGAGGATAGGGATCATACTACCTGTCACGCCCAATACGTGAATTGGGGTCGACGGCTTGAGGGCGTCCGGAATCCCTGCATGGGCTCCTCTGAGGATGCTGATCATGGCTTCAAACTTCTTAACGGTTCTGAGTGGCACGAGAGAACCCACTGCTATCCCCAGACTGGTCGTATTGAGGCCTTCCGCCGCAACCCGTTGGAAAAACCGTTGTACCGTACTCCGCATTTCATCAAAGTCACGTCCATGGCACGGGGCGAAGAAGGCCGCGGCTTTGGGGCCAAGGTTCAGATGGCGAAGAACATATACGGCGTTAGTAAGGCTCTTTCCGATAAGGTCCTCTGCTTCGTCATCTGCCAATGCGGGCTTCAGGGGGTAATCGAGCGACACATACGCGTCACCCCCAATGCCCTGCTGAATCGCTACGATTCCACGCCAGGCATCATCGGTGTCCTCGATTCCGAAACGGACTAGATCTGGCCTTCGATTTCCGAGGAACTTGAAACCACCACTGTCGAGAAACAATGGCCCTCGAAACTCGCTGATTCCGAGCTCTGGTAGCTCATCTCTGTAGTGTTTGAGATACTGATCCAGCACCGAACCTACGGGACTCTCTATCCACCGCCGGAGTTGGGGGGCGGTCAGACCGAAGTCCAGAAACTGTAATGCTTGAGTCATCATAGGGGAGTGAGCAGCGAATAGCTTGCGGAGGATGTACTTCCAGATGCCGCCTCCCCGAGGGGTTGTCCCCGTTATTAGGTTGACCACTGGGAAAAGAGTTGGGGTCTCGACCTCAGGGAGATAGGTATTATTCCGAACGAAGTGGAGCAGACCCGTGCGAGCCATCCCGTCAACAGCAGTGGTTTCCAGAAACCGCAATTTGCTCACCCCGACCTGTTGTCTGGCCCAAAGTACAAAGGAGCTTCCCATGAAGTGGGCCCCAGGTTACTGATTCTTCCCATTAGGCAGCTCCTCAAAACCCCTTATAGGTGCGAAATGGCCCCACACCTCACCCTTCTGGGAGGTGCGGGACCACTTCACATGTTCGTCACTTCCGATATGGAATCGGATCCTCAACCCCGGCCTCCCGGAAGCCCTTCAGCCTCAGCAGGCACGAATCACACTCACCGCAAGACGGTCGCGTCCCCGTGTAGCACGTATAGCTCAACTGGAACGGCGCCCCCACCCGGTTCCCCAACCGCACGATATCAGCCTTGGACAGGTGCAACAAAGGCGTCTCAATCCGAACAGGATGCCCCTCCGCCCCCGGCTTCGTGCCCACGTTCAGCACCTGCTGGAACGCCGCGACAAACTCCGGCCGGCAATCCGGGTACCCCGAGTAATCCAGAGCATTCACACCGATGTAGATCGCTTCAGCCCCGACCACCTCGGCATACGAAGCCGCGTGAGCCAAGAAGATGATGTTCCGGCTCGGCACGTAGGTGATAGGAATGTCGCCCCCCATCTCCTCCAGCCCCCGGCCCAGCGGCACCTCACCATCTCCTGTCAGCGCAGACCCCCGGATCGTCCGCCCCAGATCCACCACGCGATGCCGATCCGGCCCGATCCCGTAGAACTCCGCCACAGCCCGAGCTGACTCCAGTTCCGTCGAATGCCGCTGATTATAGAAGAACGAGATGGGGTAGGCCTCATAGCCTTCATGCACCGCTACACCCATGCAGGCCGTCGAATCCAGACCACCGGACAACAGCACTACCGCTTTACGCAACAACAGGAACCCCCTCCGGCTGGCCTAGTGCTCAGCAGTCTTCTTATGCCACACCAAGCGATTGAGCAGGAGCGACCACAGGAACCCGCCGGCCACCTTAGCCACAAACTGCCCGGCGGCGATCCACGGCATAAAGGCCCCAAAGGCCAGAGTGGGGAAGACCACAGAGTCAACTGCGGACGACACCACGTTCGAGCCATTTACCTTAAAGAACTTGGCGTAGCGCCGCAGCAAGTGGTACATGATCGTATCCGCCAGACCGGACGCGGCGAAAGCGACTAGCGACGCAACCGCAATGGGACCCGCATTCCGGTTCAAGATCCACGACAGCAAGGAGCCGCCGGCGATCAGGGCCGCCATTTTCCACCACAGGTGCTTGTGCTCCCAGCGCTCGTGCAGCATGTCCCGTGTAGTGATGTCCAGACCGATGAAGAGGAATGCGTTGACGATCGTCGAAGCAGGGCCAAAGTGGGCTACCGACAAGTTGGCGGCCACGATCGCCACTAAATAGAGGGCAACCAGCAATTCCTTAACTCCCTTCAAAACGATGCATGCCCTGCAGCCAGGGCATGTCGCGTTGGTGTGTTTCGCTTCGCTAAGGTTTCCTCATTGAACTCAAAACTCCTGCCACGGTTGTCAGGTCCTTCACCCCTGTTGAGCGTCACCAATCGGGAGGATCGAGCTTACTTCTCGACTCCAGGCAGCAAGTGAATCGCATACTGCCCCTGCACGAAGGTCTCGATCTGCCAAGGCGTACACCCTACCGCCGCCCATTGCCCCACGATGCCCAGGAAAGGACGGAAAACGAAGATGGTCGACCGGGACGCCCTGGCCGCGCTGTACGAATCGCACGCCCCGATGGTTGGCGCCCTGGCCCTGCGAATGCTCGGGGATCGCACCGAGAGCGAGGATGTGGTGCAGGATACATTCCTTCACGTCTACAGGGCGCTGCCTGCGTTCCGTGGCGATGCATCCCCGCGTACGTGGATCTACCGCATTGCGGTCAATGAGTGCCTGCAGCGCATCCGGCGCCGGCAGCCCCGCCCGGCCAGAGAAGCGGCAGACATTCAGCGGCTGATCGATGCGGCCGGCACGCAGCCGCACATCGCACCTGAAGATGCCGTGCTGCTTGCGGAGGTGCTGGAGCAGATCCAGGAGGGCTGTTACATCGCCCTGACCGCCAGGCTGCCGGTCAATCAGCGCACCGTCTATGTCTTTGTCGACCTGCTCGACTGGTCGGTGGAAAGCACCGCCGGCCTGCTGGGCATCTCCCTGGCAGCAGCCAAGTCGCGGCTGCACCGGGCACGGGAGAACATGGCCCTCTTCTTCGGGCCCAAATGCAGCCACCTTGGCCCGGCGAACCCCTGTACATGCATGAGCCGGGTGCCGGCTGCGGAGCAGTTCGACCCCGACCTGATCCGGCGGGCAAAGGCGCGGCTGGACGATGACGGTCCGCGCCGCCGGGCGCCGGCGGGCCCCCATACGCTCCGGGAGATGGTGCGCGACCTCCCCCTCCACACGACCGACGCCGACGCAAGGGCACGATTTTTTGCGTTGATCGATCAGGGCCTTCCCGAGACCGAATCTGGCGACCATCCTCCTGCATCCAAGGAGACAACTTGGATGCAGGAGGGATCTTCTTGAACGAGAGCCAACCGAAAGTGAGCCCCGCGTTCGCAACGTTTCTCCGGGAAGCTCCGGGGCAGGCCCGGGCCTGGATGACCGCAGTCAGGGAATTGGGCGCCGCCGGCGCCCTGGATCGGAAAACGGAGGCACTGGCCTACAGCGCCGTGCTGCTGGGTCTGCCGGCGGCCGGGAATGGCGTCACTGCAGCGCTGCCCGTGGCGCTCGAGGCGTACGACGCCGGCCCATCAGGCCAGGCCGGAGGCGACGTGGACCCCTCAAGGTCATGTGAGCACAAGCAGAAGCAGTAACACCGTAAGCCTCCTGCGCGAATCCGGTGTCGCCGGGCCACAGACCGGCGAGCGCCGGAGCGAGGACCCAGGCGGCAAGCCCCATAGGAACAGCGGCGACGGCCCACGCGCCAAGCACCCAGTACTCATTACCCTCCTCAGGATGCTTCAAGCTGCAACGCGGGGAGATGCGGGTTGACCGCTAACCAGCTTGACCTGTGCCAATCTGACGCATCAGAGGAGTATCAGTTCACACAACGATAGGAATGCCTGATTATACCAGGCAATCAGGCGCATGCCGGATGCGCAGTCCAATGTTCTACGAAACCGGGCGCTAGTCGGCACAAACGGGCTCCCGGGTGATGTCGCCCCCGGGCGCCCCCCCGCCCGGACCGTATCTTTCGTGAGATTTGGTGAGATTTACGTAGATTGACGTGGATCGAGTGATCCTGAGTTCGCCTTCCGCGTCCCCATAAGGATTCGTTCGCCGTTCCTGATCCGGCCCTAGACCTGCCCGGAACCCCATCAAGCCCGCCGGCGCAAGCTCCGGCGGGCTTTCTTTCGCGTGCGCGACGCGATTGCTTCGTTCTCCCCTCCCCTTCGTACGCCGTTCTTTTCCCATCGTCGCCTGAACTGGATTGCGTTTTCCGATCGTAAATGGAGTGAGATGACCCCTAGATCGAGTGAGCGGATCGTAGAATCTCGTCCCCTGAGTGAGATTCTCGTAGATCATCGTCGCCGGAGATTTCTTGAGTTTTCCTGAATGATCCTGAAATAGGCCTTGACTCCCATAGCGGAATAGTGTTACCATTCGATCTGTCATGTATTTCTAATTTTGACATGACAATACTTTGGAGGATGGAGGGCGCCTCAAATGGATATCCCTGGTGAGGAGGGTCTCGAGTTTGATCTGGTTAAGAATCAGTTCGATCGGTTTTCCGGCTCCCGGCGCGACGACTCCGCTATTACGATCAAACAGAGCGGCCGTGCCCAGACCAACGTCGACGCTGCGGAGGAGATCATCCGGTGGCTGACCGGCCTGGGGCTGGATCCGTACAAAACCAACTATACGTTAGGCGCCAATGATGCCAGCGGCACCGCGGCCCTGTTCGTCTCCAGTCTGGCGGAGCCGGGGTCCATGGCCCTGACCTGGCACGCCGACAAGAAGGCGTTCTCCTTCCACATCGGGGGCGCCTTCAAGGAGAAACCCCTGCTCCGGCCCGCCAGCACGGTCCTGGCCGGCTTCGTCATGACAAAGGACAAGCGCGGCAAGCCCTGTCTCGTCATCAAAATCAAGGGCGCCACCCCTAAGCGCAAGGGCGCCGCCGCCGATGACGAAGAGGCCGCCGCCGGCAAGCAAGAAAAAGGCGAGAAAAAGTAGATGAAAACAACCGCCATCGTGCACCCACGCACGATGGCGGTTTTCTCATTGCACCCGCCCCAGCACCGCCGCCCCCGCCAGCAGGGCGATGTTGAGCGCAAAGGCCCCGACGTACCAGGGATGGACGTAAATCCCCAGCGCCACCAGCGAGATAATCGCCGACCCGGCGGCAACCGGCGCCCACCCGGGGCGGGCCGGGCTGATCAGCAGCATGATGCCGGCGACGGCAAACCCGATCGTCGCCGCCAGCCAGAGCACGCCCGTCAGGGCGTAGACCGCCCGGCTGGTGACGCCCAGCTGCTGCAGCAGCCAGGACTGCCCGAGGTTCGTCGGCCACCAGGACAGCCAGGCCGGGTTGGCGATGCCGGGGCCGGGCTTAAAACCCATCGATACCTGGCCGCCGCTGATGGCGGCGTGAAGCAGGAGCAGAACGGCAAGGATGCGCATGAACGTTACCTCCTCGAATCATGCCTTCTGTCACCCACATTACCCTGGGGCGCTGAAGCAGCGCTGGAGGTACGCTGAACATCCGCTGAACCGGCGCCGCCCCACGAAAAAAATAAACCGGACATGTCCCCATGGCCTCGAGGGCTCGGGGGGCAAGTCCGGTGCTGCGGGGCCAGAAGGCCACGCACAGGTTATTTCGCAGATGGGGGCATCGGCGTCTCCGTCGGTACCATGTCACGGTTCTTGTACATATCATCAACCATATTACGGATTTTGGTCAAGGGGGTACCTTTGGCTAACTCTTTCATCACCGCACGGGTGGTCTCCTGGCAGACCTGTCAGCCATAGGCATGCTCTTCGTACGCCGTGATGGCGCCCTGCTCGTCATACTTCCAGTAGCAGTCGTAGTTGTTCTTGTGGGCCGGGCCGCAGCCGCAGTAGCAGGGTATGTACTGCAGCTCTTCCTTGTGTTGCGCCGCAAAGGCGTATAACTCCTTCAGCGTGGGCGTGGCGGTAGGCATCCAGGTCGGCTGCTCGATCCCTTCGGGCAGCGTCAGCGCCGCATAGCTCTTGGGCGCCGGCCGGCTGACGGAGTAGACGCCGACCACCACCAGGGCGATCAGGGCGCCGCCGACGGCCATGATCAGCCAGGGCGACAGCGTTTTTTTTGTAGATGGCTGCATTGCACGTCTCTCCCTTCCCTTCACATCATGACAGGGAAGTGTGGAGAAAGTGTGGCCGTTTACTCTTCCAGCATGTTTACTTCCCGCACAGCTCCCGCCGGTCCGATCCGGAAAGTCTTGATCTGATGGGGACCGACTTCGGTCCAGAATGCGGCCTGCGCCAGCGGCAGCCGGATCAGCGCTGCGGCATGCTGCCCCCGGTGCTCGTAGATCCGCATAATCAGATCGTCCCCCTCCTCCGCCTGCTTGAGGGCGCTGAGCATGCATGCATCGGGGGGATCGATGGTCAGGAAGGAGTGCTGCTTCGGCAGGTCGCCCTTATGCGCGTACTCCCGCACGAAGGTGAGGGGCTCGTTCAGGGCGGCGGCCTCCTGCACGGTCGCGGCCGCCTGCCACGGGCTGGCGTGGGGCACCAGCGCCCAGCGCAGCGTCTGCTCGCCCTGGTCGAGATGGGTATGGCCGTAGACGGGGCTGCGCAGAATCGACAGGCGCGCCTCGGCGCCAAGGACATCCGCCCCGTATTTGCAGTCGTTGATCAGGCTGACGCCGCCGTCCGGCCCCGATACATCCAGCCACTGCTGGTGGGGCTCTTCCTCCCCGTTCGCCGGCCGCTCGCTGTAGCCGAACGGCACGGAGAAAGTGGCCCTGGGCTGATCGATCCGGAAGGGGAAGGCGAGCTTGGCCATCTGCTCCATCCCCTCCCAGTTGATGAGGAGGCGCCCGTGAATGGCGGGGCTCTCCCGGTAGAGGGTGATCTCGTGCACGGCGTATGCGCGGTTCCACTGCAGGTAGATGGCGATCGTCGCCCGTACGGGGCCGTTCTCCTTCAGGTCGACGGCCATTGCGTTGAAGGCGCCGGCCTTGTCGCGGAACTCGGTGGCCGGGCCGCCCCAGGCGTCGGTGAAGTCACGCATGACGAGCAGCTGGGCGCCGGGCCCGTTCAGCAGATGCCGGTTGCGCTCCTTATCGAACAGGTAGAGGAGGGCGCCGGTCTCGTGGTCGACTTCCAGGTGCCACCAGCGGTTTTCGAGGACGCGATCTGTTGCGCGCAATTGTGGGCGTTCGGGCGGGAGTTGGGCGGGGGGCAGGTCGACGATGCGGTAGGTGCGGTACCCCATGGGCGGCAGGTCGGCCAGGAATGTCACCTGCTTGCGCGGCGGCTTCGCCTCCGCTTCTGTTAACTGATGGATGATGGGGTGCCCTTCATCATCCTGCACCTGCAGCTGTTCGATGTGCCAGTCGTTGATTTCAACATCCACCACTTCCCGGCGGCGCCAGGGGCTCGGGTTGAAGATGACGACCGGAATGCCGTCGCCCAGGTCGGCCACGGCGTTGCCGGGGCCGGTGCGGACGCGGCGCATCGCTTCATCTATAGGGTGGTCGCCGCTGCGCGTGTCGATGCGCTGGGCGATTTTCTGCAGGGCGTTGTAGGCGGCCCGGCGGGCGGTGCCGGTGGCTTCGCCCAGCTCCATGCGGACATCTTCATAGGCCCGGGGGATGCTGGTGCCCGCGAGGATATCGTGGAACTGGTTGAAGAGGAGATGCTGCCAGGCGCGGTTGAGGTCCGCTTTCGGGTAGGGCAGGCCGTAGGCCTGGGCGATCACCGACCACTTCTCCGCGCTGATCAGGGCCGCTTCGGCCCGGCGGTTCAGCTTTTTCACTTCGGAGTGGCTGGTATAGCAGCCGCGGAAGCAGTACTGCAGGGGGCCTTTGTAGGTGGCTGTGGGCGTCGCCCTGGCAAAGAACCCGGCGATGTCGCCGAAGCGGAGGGCAGGCCAGTCGGGCGCTGCGGCGAGCTCTCGCATGCTGGCGATCGCTTTTTTAGTCGGCCCGCCGCCGTGGTTGCCGACGCCGAAGAGGACGATCCATTCGGGCGCCTCCGGGGGGCGCCAGGCCAGGGAGGCTCTTACGGTGTCGATGACATTGTTGGGATTGGAGTTGTAGGTTTCGATGCGCACCGCGGGGATTCGGGTGCCGTCCGGGCCTTCCCAGATGAAGAAGTTGGAAGGCAGGTCGATCTCACCCCCGACGGGGCGCCAGAAAAGGAAGCAGTCGAGGCCGCATTGCTTGAAGATCTGCGGCAGCGTGGGCGGGTGGCCGAAGGAGTCGGGCAGGAAGGCGACGGTGGCGCACCTGCCGAGCACTCGCTGGAAGTAGCGCTGGCCGTGGAGGCCCTGTCGGGCCAGGGCTTCGCCGCTGGGGATGTTCATGTCGGGCTCGACCCAGAAGCCGCCGACCGGCTCCCAGCTCTTGCGGGCGACGGCCTGTGCGATTTCGGCGAGCAGTGCAGGGTGAGGCTCCATGAAGGCGTACTGGGCCGCCGAGCTGTGAACGAAGACGAGGTCGGGGTTTTCTTGCAGGCGGTCGAGCGCGGAGCGGAAGGTGGCCTTGACCGCTTCGATGCCTTCCTGCCGGTCCCATTGCCAGACCGGGTCGAGGTGGGCGTGTCCGGTCAGGGTGTATGTAATCTCCTTCATCCTTTGCGATTCCCCCTCACAGTGTGGGCGCCCGGGGTGGCCGATGAGGAAGCCTTCGCCATATTTGCGCTTTTCGCCTTCCGGCATGCATCAGCGGCACCAGGCTGAGCACAACCAAACTCACACTCCACCCCAAACACGGCCCGCATGGTCAGAAAGCTGCGAATCATCAACTTCTGTAAGACGGCGCGGACAGCCTGCTTTAAGAAGATGACGATTTGACACCCAGAGGGCCAAACCCCAGGCCAATTGCGCCAGTTTCGCGAGCCGGACGCCCTGAAGTGGGCCAAGACGGCCCCGACAGCGTGTCAAATGTGGCCAAAACCGCCCTCGCCCGCCTGAATCGTCAGCATTCGGAAATCCAGTCCCCTTCTTGGCGACAAAACCCTGACGATCCACAGGACTTCGGGTCAAAAGGTAGAATTTACCATCCAAGCGAAGGGAGGGAGAGATCTCATGCCCCTGCAAGACACAAGGTCGCCGCTCCTGGACCGGAACCTGACCACCACGGCCAAAGTAGTCTGGCTGGCCCTGCGCCGCTGCGGCCCCGCGTCCTCACCGGTCGAACTGGAGCGGCGCACTGGGCTTTCCCGGCCCACGGTTCAGCAAGGCCTCACGCAACTGCAGAGCCGGCTCCCCACCTCTACCGAACTCTTGTTTGATTTTCCGGATGACCTGCTCAGCGACAAGCGTGTCGGGGCGCCCGCCAAGGTGCTGTACGGCATCTTGCAGGTGATCCGGGCCGGACACTTCACCTACCCGAAACTGAGCAGCGACAGCGGCATGGCGTCCAATACGCTGAAGCAGGCCATCAAAACGCTGCAGGAGCAAGGATGGATCAAAGTCACGCCCGGGCGCAAATTCGATCCCATTCGCTTCACCCTTCACAACCCCGTCGCGGAGCGGCGCCAGGCCGAAGCAGCCCAGGCCGACGAGCGCCTCAAAGGCCCATGCCGCGGCGAAAAGCTGATGCGCGAGTACCTCTCCCTCCTCATCGACTGCAACGAATACGAGGATAATGCGACGCCCGGCTTCCTGATCAACCCCTTGACCGGGAAGGAGCTGGAGACCGTTGCTACTACTATCGGGCCAATCTGGCGTTTGAGTTCCAGGGGAGCCAGCACTTCGGCCCCACAGAGCGCTACCCAAGCAGAAGAGCCGCCCGCCGTCAGCAGGCGCGCGACCTCATCAAGTTTGCGATCAGCACGCAGCAGGGCATCAGGCTGGTGTACGTTCATTTCGACGACCTGACCCTGCCACGCATGCGCCGTAAGGTGGGCGACCTCCTCCCCCTGCGCAACCTCGACGACCACCAGCCGCTGGTCGCCTTCCTGAAGAAGATCAGCCGGGGCTACCGCGAAAAGGCCCGGGCCGGGGGCGCCCGAACTTCCCGTTGAGAGAACTCGCCGGGAGGCGTAGAATATCCACTAGTGTGAAATGTTTCGCTGCCCCAGCCGAGGAGGAGTTCGTATGCAAATCCGCCCACTCCAGCGCGCCGACCTCGCCGCCGCCATCGACATCGTCTCCGCCAACGGTTGGGCCAGCGTCCCCGAGCAGTTCGCCTTCCAGATCGACCACCCCGACTGCCACCAATTCGTGGGCGAAGAAGCCGGCCAGATCGTTGCGACCGCCGTCGCCACCCAGCGGGGCACCGTCGGCTGGATCGGCCAGATCACCGTCCGCCCCGAATTCCGGGGCCGCGGCCTGGGCACCGCCATCACCCGGCACACCATGAACGTCCTGACCGCCCTCGGCTGCCGCACCCTGCTGCTCTTCGCGACCGAAATGGGCCGGCCCATCTACGAAAAGCTCGGCTTTGCGGTCGAGTCCGAGTTCGTGGTCTGGACAGGCCCCAGCCTCCCGGCCCTGCCGGTGCACTCGCTGCTGCGCCCCCTCGGGCCCGCAGACCTCGACTGGATCTGCGCTCTCGACCGCCGCGCCCTCGGCGAGGACCGCTCGGCCCAGCTCAGGGCGTTCGGCCGGACCGGCTGGGTCTTCGGTCCCGACCAGGGGTTCCTGATTCCCACCCCGTGGGGGGCCCAGGTCATCTCCGCCGCGACGGCGGAGGCGGGCCGCACCCTGCTGGAAGTCGCCCGGGCGACCAAGCACGCCGAGCCGGACGGCGTCCGCATCGTCCTCCCTTCCGCCAACCGGCCGGGCGCCAACTATGTAGTATCGCAAGGCTTCAAGCAGACGGCCAGGCTGCCGCGGATGCTCATCGGCCAGCCCCTCTACTGGGAGCCGGATCTGGTCTTCGGCCGCATGAGCGGCGCATTAGGATAAACCGGGAGGATCATGAAACAGATGCGGCCACATCATCGCAAGGTAGTTGATCGTCTCGTAGACTTGTTTGCGCCTGATCCGCACTACATCGCCCTGCTGGTGGGCGGCTCCATCGCCCGGGGCTGGGACCGGGAAGACTCCGACGTCGACATCATCCTGATCGCCACCGACGCCGAGTACGCCCGGCGGGCGCCCGCCAACGCCCTTCACTATTGGAACCAGGAGATGGCCGACTACCCCGGCGGCTATGTCGACGGCAAGATCGTCGACTGGGCGTTTCTCGAAGATGTGGCCGAGCGGGGCGCCGAGCCGGCCCGGGCCGCCTTTGTGGGCGCCACTATCGCCTTCTCCAAGCGGGACGGCCTGGAACAACTAATTAAGCGCATCTGTACATACCCGGAGGGGGAGCACACCGCCAAACTCGAGTCGTTCTACGCCCAACTGGAAGCGATGCGCTGGTACATGGGCGAAGCAGACAAAAGGCAGGACCGCTATCTGGCCTGCCATGTGGCTGCGGAGCTTGTGCTGTTTGGCGGCCGGATGATCCTGGCGCACAACCGGATCCTTTACCCCTATCACAAGTGGCTCATGCGTGTGCTGCAGGACGCCCCCGACCGGCCCGCTGACCTGATGGACCGCATCAACACCCTGCTGATGCAGCCCTGCGCGGCCACCGCCAGCGCCTTCGCCGACACCGTCGTCCGCTTTGCCGATTGGCCCAGGCCCGCCGAGGGCTGGGGCGCCCGGTTCATGCACGACAGCGAATGGGCCTGGCGCCGGGGCGCCGCCCCGCTCGCCGACCGGTGAACGGTCACGGCCGGGCGTAGATCAGCTTGAGCAGGTCTCCCTTCACATTCTCCGTCGATTCAATCGTCAGGCCCGCCGCCCGGATGTTCTCCAGCGTCCGCCGGTTGATGTGCGTCCCAATCAGGGCGACCACCACCGGATCGACCAGGTCCATGAGCGGGCCGATGATCGGCCGTTCCAGCCGCATATGCTCATAGAGAATCACACGCCCGCCGGGTTTGCAGACCCGGCGGGCTTCTTTCAGCCCCAGCACCGGGTCGGGCACCGTGCAGAAAACGCACGTCGCCACCACCGTATCAAAGGAAGCGTCGGGAAACGACATGTGCTGGGCGTCCATCTCCAGGAGCGTCAGGGGCACGGGGCAGGGCTTGGTCCGGGCCTTCTGCAGCATGCCGGGACTCAGGTCGATGGCCGTCAGCTCCGCCGTCACCGCCGGATCATAGTGCGGCAGGTTCTTACCCGTGCCCACCCCAATCTCCAGCACCCGCCCCCGCGCCTGGCTGAAGATCTTTTTCATCCAGATATCGTCCCGCATCATCCGGTCCATCACATCAAACCAGCGGGCATTGGCGTTGTAGCGCCGGCGCACGTGCTCGGTGCGCTTCTCGTCAATCATCGGTCTCACCCCCCCACAGGCAGTGTCACGGTAAAGCAGGTGCCCTCGCCGGGCTTACTCTGCACGGTCACCTTTCCTTTATGCAGCTCCACCAGGCTCCGGACGATGGCCAGGCCGAGGCCGCTGCCCCCCGTCGCCCGGGACCGGGACTTGTCCGCCCGGTAGAACCGGTCGAAAATACTCGGCAGATCTTCCGGGGCGATGCCCGGCCCCGTGTCGGCGACCAGCACCTGTACGGCCTGGCCCCCGGCGCCCCCCACCCGGCGGGCGGTCACGGTGACAGTCCCCCCCTGCCCCGTATACTGCAAGGCGTTGCTGATCAGATTGAGCAGCACCTGCCGGATGCGGTCGGCATCCGCAGTCACAGCCGGCAGCCCTTCCTCCGCCGATGCGGTCAGTGCGATCTCCTTGGCGGCGGCCACCGGCTCCAGGTTGACCATCATCCCGCTGAGCAGGGCGCCAACGTCCACCTGCGTGCGGTTAAGCGAAAGCCCGCCCACCTCCGCCAGCGACAGATCCCGCAGGTCGCCGACCAGCCGGGTCATGCGGATCACTTCATCTTGTAAAGGCAGCAGCGCTTCGGGGTCCAGCTCCGTCCGGCCTTCCTGCATCAGCTCCAGGCGCCCCTGCATCACCGCCAGCGGATGGCGCAGTTCGTGGGCCACATCGGCCAGCAGGTGCCGGCGGGAGCGTTCTTCCGCCTCCAGCCGGTCGGCCATGACGTTGAACGTCTGGGCCAGGTCGGCGATCTCGTCGCGCCCTTCCACCGGCACCCGGCGCGAGAGGTCCCGCAGGTCCAGGTGATGAGCCGCCTCCCGCAGGTGCGAGACCGACCGGGTGATGCGCCCGGCGATCAGCCACCCGGCGGCGCCCGCCAGCGCGAAGGCGGCAACGCCCGCCACCATCGACCAGCGGCGCATGTAGCCCATGTATGCCTGGCGGGCCTGGGAATCAATGGTGGCGCCGCGCATCGTCATCGGGCCGCGGCCGTGGCCCATCATGGGGCCCATGGGGCCCATCTCCCGGGCGACGCCGAGGTTCAGAATGATGGCGGCAGGAATCAGTGCGGCCAGCACGACTGCCAGAAACGCCCAGATGATCTTGGCGCGCAGCGACACGGCGATCACCCCTTTGGCGGCACCAGCTTGTAGCCGGTGCCCTTGACGGTCTGAATCAGGGACTCGTACCCACCGAGCTTGCGCCGCAGATGGCTGATGTGGCTGTCGATCGTCCGCTCGTAGCCTTCGTAGTAGTCGCCGACGGCGGCTTCCATGAGCTGCAGCCGGGAGAAGACCCGGTTCGGGCTCCGGCCCAGGACGGACAGGAGCTTGAATTCGGTGGCCGTCAGGCCGGCTTCGTCGCCGCCGACCCGCACGGTGTGGGCCGCCAGATCGATCACGATCTCCCCGAAGCTCACGGTATCTGCTTGTGTCTGCGCGGCATCGGGCTTGCTCCGGCGCAGGACAGCCCGGATGCGGGCGGTCAGTTCCCGCAGGGAGAACGGCTTTGTCAGGTAGTCGTCGGCGCCGAGCTCCAGCCCGACGAGCTTGTCCGCTTCTTCGGCCCGGGCCGTCAGCATGATGATCGGCGTGCTGCCGTGCTGGCGAATCTGCCGGGCGACATCAAGTCCGCTCATGCGGGGCATCATCCAATCAAGCACGAGCAGGTCGGGGCGCTTCTCCTGCCAGACCCGCACCGCCTCGGCGCCGTCCGCGGCCTTCAGGGTGATGTAGCCTTCGCTTTGCAGATACTCATCGATCACTTGCAGCATGCGTTCATCATCGTCGACGATCAGCACCCGTTCACCGGACACGTGGGGTCCCCCCTTTGGGAATCAGCTTACCACAGATATGTGGAAGGTGTATGGAGGGCGTATCTCTTACGAATGTAGTGCGACTTACTTTATAAAAGGAGTGGTTCGTGATGTGGATCGGTCATGTACACTTGAAGGTCTCCGATCTGGAACGGTCGGTCCAATTTTACACCGAAGTGCTGGGCTTCGACGTGACGGCCCGCATGGGCGATAGCGCCGCGTTCCTCAGCTCCGGGGGGTATCATCATCATTTGGGGCTCAATACGTGGGAGAGCGAAGGCGGTGGGCCGCCGGCGCCGGGGAGCACGGGGCTGTATCACTTCGCGATTCTGTACCCGACCCGGCGGGCTTTGGGGGGCGCGCTGAAGCGCCTCCTGGACCATGGCGTCCGGCTGGATGGCGCCGCAGACCATGGCGTCAGTGAGGCGCTCTATCTGCAAGACCCTGACGGCAACGGGATCGAGCTGTGCTGGGATCGCGAGGAGCAGGCGTGGCCGCGGAATGCCGATGGGTCGGTAGCTATGTACACGCGGCGGCTGGATTTGCAGGCGCTGCTGGCAGAGGCCGGGGGCTCCTGAACCCGGCCCCGGGCGCCCACCTCAGCGGGTCATCTCCAAAAAAGTAGGCACATCCGCCGTGACAATCTTCACAGCGCTCTCCCAGAAATCCGGCCGGCTCAGGTCGACGCCCAGATGCCGCCGCCCCAGCTCCTCCACCGTCATCCGCCCCGTATCCCTGAGCAGATCGACGTACTTCTGCTCAAAGGCCGGCCCTTCTTCCATGGCCCGGGCGTAAATCCCGGCACTAAAAAGGAAGCCGAAGGTATACGGGAAGTTGTAGAACGGCACCCCGGTGCCGTAGAAATGGCCCTTGGACGCCCAGAAATACTTGTGACACGTAGCCAGGCTGCCCCGGAAGGCGTCCTTCTGGGCCGACACCATCAACTCACCCAACTGGTCAACGCCCAGGAGCCCCTTCTTGCGGGCCTCGTAAAACCGGGTCTCAAACAAGAAACGGCTGTGGATATTCATGAACATCGTCACTGCACGCCGGACGCCGTCATCGAGCAGTGCGATTTTCTCCTCCCGGGTAGGCGCCGCGGCGATCGCCGCCTTGGCCGTCAGCATCTCGGCGAAAGTGGAGGCCGTTTCCGCCACGTTCATGGCATACTGCCGGGCGATGGGCGGAATATCCCACATCACATCAAAATGGAAAGCGTGCCCCAGTTCGTGGGCCACAGTGGCCACACTGCCCGCATCGCCCCCGTAGGTCAGGAAGACACGGCACTGCCGGCTGATCGGCAACGGCGTACAGAAGCCACCGGGCATCTTGCCCGGGCGGTCCTCCGCCTCGATCCAGCACTGGGCGAAGGCGTTGCGGGCAAAGTTCGCCATCCGGGGGCTAAACCGGCCAAACTGGTCGATAATGAACGCCGCCGCCTCGTCATAACTCACCTTCCGGCTGGCGGCGCCCAGCGGAGCGTTCTCGTCGTACCAATGATAGGCGCCGGTGCCCATCAGCTCGGCCTTCCGCTTAAGGTAGGCGACCAGTATGTCCTTGCCGCCTTCCACGGCACCCCACATGGCATCGAGCGTGGCGAGGGTCATGCGGTTGTCGTCCATGGGCGCCTTCAGCACGGAGTCCCAGCCCCGGTGCCGGTAAAGGGCCAGCCGGTAGCCCGCCACATGATTGAGCGCCGCTGCGCACAGCTCCGCCTGCTCGCCCCAGGCCTCCTCCCAGTTGGCAAAGATGGCGGCCCGCACGGCGGGGTCAGGATGCGAGAACTTGTTATACGCCTGTCCGGCGGAGAGCCGCTCGACTTTTCCGTTCTCCTCGAACGGCACCGTGACCCGTCCGCTGATCGTCTGGTAGAGCCGGCTCCACGCGTGGAAGCCATCGACCGACAGATCGTTGGCCAGCGCTTCCTGCTCCGCCGGCATCTGCTCCATGGCCCGGTCACGCATCTCCTGCAAAGGGAAGGCGACGGCGGCGAACCGCTCGTCGACCAGGAGCTTCTGCCAGACGGCTTCGGGGAGCCGCTTGATACGATCGCGCCAGAAGATCTCAATCGAACCGAACCATGCGCCCATCTGCCCGAGCCGGCCCATGAGCAGCTTGGCTTCCATGTCCCGGACATCCTGCGCCGACAGGCAGCTTAGAAAGGCGCCGGCCTGGTAGAAGCGATCCAGCAGCTGCTGGCTGCCCATCAAGAGCCCGTGCCAGGCCGAAAGGCCGGCGTCCGTATCCGGAGCGGGCAGCTGATCCAGCTCTGCCTGCAGCAGCTTGAGCGACTCCTCGAGCCCGTCCATGTGGGTCAGCAAATCCGGGGACTTGCTGCCTCCCGGAAAAATCGAATCGAGATCCCATTTCTGTTGATACTGATTTGTCATGATTTTCCCCTCCGAAACCACTCTACCGAATGCCCACTGGGAAAACAAGGGTTTGGCCAGGGTTCGGTTATCGAAAGAGATTTTCTAGACATACTATTTATTTTGCACTTGGGTAAATCGGTATTCTGTGTAAAAATATGCACATTAACGGCTCTTACATCAAGAGGGGTGAGTCCATGCAGCTTCCCCGCATGCACACGACCCGCCTGCACGTCATGTCTGCGATATTCTTGATGCTCGCGGGCTTGATGATCTACGTCTATCCAAAGCCATTCCTGGCCGAGGGGCACGGAATGGTGGCCCGGTACATCCCCGTAATCTCCGCCATGACCGTGGGGAGCGGCGTTCTCCTCCTGGTGCTGGCGCAGCACCCGATTCGCCTTCGCCTGCGCCGCTGTCTGGGCATGCTGCCCGGTCTGCCCCTGCTGGCGGTCGCGGCCATGGCGCTCAGAGAGTCGGCCTGGACGGCGGGCGCCGCTTACAGTCTGACGGCCATCGCCCTGTTGATCGCACCCTGGGCAGAAGAGAGCCCTCGGCCCGATGAGGGACTCGATCTCTGGTACTTGACGTACGGTTCCATTCAGGTAGTCAGCGCCATCACCTTCCTGATTGGCCCCCGCATTTATGCCATGCCGGCATACGTCCCGCTGCACCCCTACATGCTGCCGCTGGGCGTGGCGGGCCTGTTCGGCGGAGCAGCCCTGATCTGGGGGGCGCGGTCAGACCAGCGGCTGCTGCCGCAGTGGCTCGTCCGGCTGGCCGGGTCGGTCGCACCCCTGGCGCTGATTTGGTCGTTCTGGGAGACAGGCTTTTACACAGGCGTTCTCCTGTATGGCGGGTGGACTGTGGGTCTGGCCATCGGGGCCGGGGCGCCCCGGGGCACGGTCCCGAAGGTGCCGGGGGTGGACACCCCTTACCAGGACAGCCATCCCGCAACGCTTGAACGCCTGCTGGAGTCATGGATGTGGCTGCTGGCGTTCAGCGTCGTCGGACTCACCCTCGCCGAAAGCGGCATGGCAACCGGCGTCCCCGTCAAGGCCATGATCTTCGTCGTGGCGGTCAGCATTTACAATACGCTGGCGTTTCGGGTCCTGAGGGGCCGGGCGGCGGTTGAAGTCCGACTGCGCTGCCACCTGACGTTCCTTTGCCTCGCCGTCGCCCTCCTGCTGCTGCATACCTCCTCCATCGGCCACGGCTTCCTGGCGCTCCTGGCGGCCCTTCCGGCCCTCGCCACCCGGGCCATCGGCGTGCGTGACGGCTACTGGCTGCTCGGGATTGGCGCGGCGGCGGTGGCGCTTCCAGATTTTCTGGGAGTCAACCCGGAGGACCGGGTGATTGATACCTTAATGGAGTTGATCCTGCTCGGGGTGACCGCCACCGTAGGCATTCGAGTATCAGCGGAGCAGCGGCGCTCAGCGACCGCCCTCCTGGAGCGGCAGATCGAACTGGAAGCCGCCCTGGCCCATGCCCGTGCGGCAGAAGCGGAGAAGGCGCGGCTGGCAGCCATTTTGGAGGCGACACCGGACCTGGTCGCCGTGTCCGACACCCAAGGCCGTCTGATCTATATGAACCAGGCTGGACTGCGACTGCTGGGCCTTGCTCAAAAGCCCGCCTCCTCCCTGGAAATCGTCCGGCACATGGGCAGCGGAGAACTGGACGACCACCTGCTGAAGGTGATCCTGCCGACCGCCATGCGCGAGGGCTCCTGGACGGGTGAGGGAACCCTGCACAACCGGGAAGGCGTTGCGATCCCCGTCTCGCAGGTCATCATCGCCCACAAGGAAGATGACGGCCAGGTTCACTTCTTCTCCACCATCCAGCGCGACATTCGGCCCCAGAAAGAGGCCGAGCAGGCGCGGCGCATCAGCGAGGAGCAGTTCCGGTTCGCGTTCGAAGGCGCACCAATCGGCATGGGATTGACAAATATGCAGGGAGTGATGCTGCAGGTCAACCAGGCGCTGTGCAACATGCTCGGTTATTCGGCGGAAGAGATCTGCACCCTTGGCATCGCCGGGTTGACCTACCCCGACGATCTAAAGGTGGCGGTACCGATCGACCTGGTCCACGACAGCGGCAGACTCTATCAGGTGGAGAAACGCTACCTTCATAAAGACGGCCACATCGTGTGGGGGCTGCTCAGCATCTCGCTGATTTCGGATTCGGCGGGCCGGCCGGTCTACTTCATCAGCCATATTCAAGATATTACAGAGCGGAAGAGCTACGAGCGGCAGCTCATGCATCTGGCCAGCTATGATCCGCTCACCGACCTGTTCAACCGGCGCCGCTTCCAGGCTGAGTTGGAGCAGCAGATGCAGCAGGTCGCCCGCCTGGGCGGGCGGGGGGCGCTGATGTTCATCGATCTTGACCAGTTCAAGTATATAAACGATACGCTGGGCCACGCCGCCGGTGACGAGTTCCTGCGCAGCGTGGCGAACATTCTGCGCCACCAGGTTCGCCGGGGCCACGATACCGCGGCCCGCCTGGGCGGCGACGAGTTTGCCGTGATCATGCCGGGCGTGGGCGTAGCGGAAGCGTCCACCATGGCTAACCGGGTGCTCGCCTCCCTGCGCCAACATGTGCAGGTGCTGTCGGGTCAATCCGTAACTACTACGGCCAGCATCGGGATTGCACTGTACCCCGACCATGGGGTCACGGCAGAAGACTTGCTGGCCCGGGCCGATTTCGCCATGTACCAGGCCAAGGAGCGGGGCCGCAACCGGGTGTACGTCTTCTGCCCCGGCTCCGACGCCATCGGGCGGGCGGAAAAGAAACTGCTGTGGGAACAGCGGATCCGGGAAGCCCTGGAGACAGACCGGATGACGCTTTTCTGCCAGCCGATCTGGGATTTGCGCGAGGACCGGATATCCCACTACGAACTGCTGCTGCGCATGCGGGGAACGGAAGGCGAAGTCATCCCGCCCGGTGAGTTCCTCCCCGTCGCCGAGCGGTTCGGGCTGATTCAGCCCATCGACCGGTGGGTCGTCCGGCAGGCGATTCGGATCATCGCCGACGAGGCGGCGCAGAGCCGCCGGGTGGAGCTGGAGATCAACCTTTCCGGCCTGGCTTTTTCCGATAACGAGCTGCTGCCGCTGATTCGCTCGGAGCTGGCGGAGACGGGCATCGACCCGAGCTGCCTGATTCTGGAGATCACCGAAACGACAGCCATCTCCGACCTGGAGCAGGCGCACCAGTTCATCGCTACGTTGCGTGATTTGGGCTGCCGGTTCGCCATCGACGATTTTGGATCGGGCTTTGCATCGTTTGCCTATCTGAAGCATCTGCAGGTTGATTATCTCAAGATTGATGGCAGTTTTATCGAAAACCTGGTGCGGGACCCGGTCGATCAGCACCTGGTCAAGGGCATGGTGGAAGTGGCCCGGGGCCTGGGCAAGCGGACCATCGCCGAGTTCGTGGGCGACGCTGAGACCATGCAGATGCTGCGGGAGATCGGGGTCGATTTCGCACAGGGCTACTATATCGGGCGCCCGATGCCGCGGACCGCAGAGTCGTTCACGTAATTTCCTCGTTTGTGCTACTATAGGGCTATAGATGTGTACAACGGGGGCGAGGCCATGGCGAGAGATGCCTTTCACGCCCAGCTCGATGCGCTGAACCGGGAGCTGCAGATTATGGGGCTCCTCGTGCAGCAGGCGATCAGCGGTGCGGTGACGGCCCTGGTGACTCGAAATGTGCCGGCTGCCCGGGTTGTGGTCGAGCGCGATCAGGATGTGAACGCAGCCTGTGCCACCATAGAACGGATGTGCCTGGAACTGATCGCCCTGCAGCAGCCGATGGCCGGGGACTTGCGCCGGATCACCGCCATTTTGAAGGTGATTACCGACCTGGAGCGCATGGCCGACCACGCCGTCGATATTGCCAAAGTGGTGATGCGGATCGGGGGGGCGGCGCCCGTCAAGCCCCTGGTCGATATTCCCGCCATGGCGACCCTGACTCAGGAGATGGTGGCCGAGGCTCTGGGCGCCTTCGTCCAGCGGGACACGAAGCGGACCCTCGCGATGATCGCCCGGGATGACGAGGTCGACCGGCTCCATAAGGCGGTCATTACCGACTTGACAGCCCTGATGGAGAAGGACAGCGGCACCGTGGCGCAGGGAATTCAGCTGCTCTTCGTCAGCAGTGCGCTGGAGCGAATCGGCGATCATGCGACCAACCTCGGGGAGTGGCTGCTCTACCTGGAGACCGGCGAGAAGAAGGAACTGAATCAGTAGCCCGGGGGCGGTTGGAAAGGCCCCCGGGCATTTTGCGGTGTCGTGCGGGCCGTCCGGCCATATGAAAGGACCGCGCTGCCCAGCGCGGTCCATTGGCTACTGCCTCAGCATATCCGGATCGAACGTTTCGGCCGGACCTTCCCGAATTAGCCCCGTGATCTCGACGTCGGGGCGCTCGGACAGGTCGATCTCCTGATCGCCGGGCAGGGCCTGTCCTTGCGCATCCAGCACCGGGCGCACCCGGGGCCGATAAGTCTTGCCCTGCACCACCTCCACCACCACCGCCTGCCGTCCGCCGGTAATCTGCACCAGCGAGCCAACCGGGTAGGGGGCCACGAACTGGGTGAACTGGGCGACCAGTTCCGGCTCAAAGAACGCAGACATATCAGTCGTGAGCAGTTCCAGGGCCCGGACGGAGGAGAGGCCCGGCCGGTAGGCACGGTCGCTGGTCATGGCATCGTAGCAGTCGGCCACCGCGCAGATGCGGGAGTAGCGATAGATCTGCTCACCCTGGAGTCCCTGCGGGTACCCGCCCCCGCCCCACCGCTCATGGTGCTGCAGGGCGACGATGGCCGCCCGGTAGGTGATGTCGCGCTGCTCTTTGAGGATGTTCCAGCCGTCGGTGGTGTGCCGGTTCATGATCGCCGTCTCCTCCGCCGTCAGGCGGGCCGGCTTGCCCAGAATGGCCGGCGGCGTCACCGTCTTGCCGATGTCGTGCAGCAGGGCGCCGACGGAGAGGTCCTTGATCTCCGCCGGAGCCAATCCGGTCACCGTGCCGAGCAGCGTGCTGAGGATGCAGACGTTGACGGAATGGCCCAGGGTATAGTCATCTGCGCTCCGCAAGTCCTTCAGGTTTACCACGACATGTCGGTTCAGCATCAGTTCATCCATGATCTTGTCCACGGCTGGCTTGAGTTTGTCCAGCGACAGCCCGGAGGCGATGCGGGCGGCACTCCGGCGCGAAGCTTCCGCCACGGCGGGCTGAATCTGCCGCAGTACGGACCGCAGTTCGCCGGTCAGCCCCTGCCGGGCATGGTCCGAAACCACGTCCGCCGCCACCACGTCCGGCGCCAGTTCGTTCACCACATAGACGGAGACGATGCCCTGTTCCAGCAAGGGCGCCACGTAGGATTCGCGCAGAACGGCCCCTTTGCTGAGGAACATGCGACCGTCCGGCAGCAGAATCGGCCGGGCCAGGCGCATTCCCACGCTGATCTGTCGAACAGGCACCAGGTGCATGGGCATCACCCCGTCAGGATATATGGCGCAATCAAATCTTAATAGTCTCTCAATAAAACGATTATCCGGGCACAACAGTTCGATAAGCTGCGTGCTTTACTTTAGTAAGCAGAAAGTACGCGGGGAATCGGGGGCAAGACACCCCCTATTCTAGTTGTCGATGTTGACCCCGCAATTCTTCAGTAAGTCCGCTGCGACTCAGCAGTAAGGAGGTGCCCGTTTGACGAAGTTCCGACTCCTGGCCCTTGACATTGATGGTACCACGCTCAACTCCCGGGGGGAGGTGAGCCCCCGCGTGAGGGCCGCCGTGGCCCGGGCGCAGCTCGCCGGCATGCTGGTCACCCTTGCCACCGGCCGCTCGCTGCGAGCCGCCCTGCCCGTGGCGGGCGACCTGCAGATCAGCGCCCCACTGATTCTCAGCAACGGCGCCCTGGTAACCGCCCCGCAGACGGGGCAGACATTCCTGCACCGGCCCCTGAACCGGACGGTGGCCGTGGCCGCCGCACGCCTGCTGCAGCATCTCGGCTTTATGGTCTGCGCAAACCGGTTTGCCCTGAGCGGTCCGGATTTCTTCCACGATCAGGCTCCGGCCGCACCGGAGCAGGGACTGATGCTCAGGCGGGAGCCCGAATACGTCCGGCAGGTGTATGACATGACCGGCCTCGCCGCCTCGCTGGATCTGTTGAAGGTCATGACGGTGGACCAAACGACCGCAGTCGAGCGGGCCGCCGAGCGCCTACGGCTGGAGCTGAGCGGCGACTTCCATGTGCTGGTGACCCGTGAGGCGCCCGGCTACTCGCTGCTCGAATTGGCGCCTGCCGGCATCACGAAGGCCACCGGGCTGGAGCGGCTGGCTGCGCTGAACGGCATCCTGCCCCACCAGATCATCGCCTTCGGCGACAACCTGAACGACCTCGAGATGCTCCGCTTCGCCGGTATGGGCGTGGCGATGGGCAACGCCCCTGAGGCGGTGAAACTGGCCGCCCGCATGGTGACCGCTTCCAACGATGACGACGGGGTCGCCGTCTTCCTGGAGCAGTACGCGTTCCGGGCCGCTTGAACAGGTCTGTGAGCACCGCCTCGGCCAGATTCGGCCGGGTTTTTTCGCGTCCAGGGCGGTCAGTCCCGCACCTGCCTACCCCCACACGAGCAAAAGAAGTGCCGCCAAAATACCCGTCACGGATCCGACATAAAAAGGTGCCGCCGCTCCCACCACGTCCCAGAGATAGCCCGCGATTAGCGACGCCGGCAGGGCGGCAAGGCCGGTCAGGGCATTGTAGACCCCGATGGCCGTGCCCCGGTGCTCTCGGTCGGCATGATCGGTAATATACGCTTTCTGCACACCTTCCGTCCCGGCATAGTACAATCCATAGAAGAGGAAGAGCGGCCAGGCCATCCAGGCGCGGGTCGCCATGGCAAAGCCCAGATAGATCACCGCAAAGGCTGCGAACCCGCCGACGATCACCGGCTTGCGCCCGATCTTGTCCGACAGGGCGCCCGCCGGATAGGAAAGGATCGCATAGCTGGCATTAAACGCGAAGTAAGCCAGCGGCACCAGGGCCGCGGCGAGGCCAAGATTCTGCGCCCGCAGGATCAGGAACGCATCTGACGAATTGCCAATGGCAAAGAGCATTCCGATCACCATAAAGCGGCGCAGCCGCGGGGGCAAGGCGCCCAGGGACAGGCTCCAGTTGCGGAGCACCGGGCCCGCCTTCTTCTCCCCCGGCCCCGTCTCCCGGATGAAGACGATGGCCACCAGCGCCAGCAAACCGGGCACGATGGCCGCCCAGAAGACCCAGCGGTACTGGCCTGGCCCCACCCACAGAATCAAGGCCGCCAGCAGCGGCCCGACCGCCGCCCCGACGGTATCCATCGCCCGGTGAAAGCCGAAGGCTCTCCCCCGCCCCTCCACAGGCGTTGAATCGGCAATCAGGGCATCGCGGGGCGCCCCCCGAAGGCCCTTGCCAAACCGGTCAGCCAGCTTGATCGCCAGCACCTGGCCCCATCCGCCGGTAAAGCCCAGCAGCGGTTTGAGGAAGTTGGACAGGCTGTAGCCTGCCACCATCAGCGGCTTTCGCCGGCCCGTGCGGTCGCTCAGCCAGCCTGAGAAAGCCTTCATCAGACTCGCCATCGCCTCGGCCAGGCCCTCAATCAGGCCGATGGCCCGGACCGGGGCGCCCAGCACGTTGGCCAAGAAGAGGGGCAGGACCGGCACCAGCATTTCCGATGAGATATCCGTAAACAGGCTGACCAGTCCGGCGTACCAGACGTTGCGAGGGACGCGCATAGCATTTGCCACCTCTTTCCTACGACCACTCTACCGAAGCAGTTCATGCAATACAAGCCAGCATGTTTGGCAACGCTAAGGACCAGCCTTTCCGTTCACAAAAACCTACGCGGATCACAATTACCCGTTAACACAACCTACCCGGTGCCTTAACGCACACCCGGTAAAGTGAAGGTGTAAGGAGCGGGTAAATCTACGCGAAGAGGAGATGTCCACGCAAATGACTAATGTTATCAAGAAGCTCTCAGGCGCTCTGCTGGCGGGCGCCCTGGTCCTCAGCCTGACAGGCTGCGGCGGCAAGCAGAACGGCAATCCGCCGCCCGGGCAGGGAATTTCGGGAACGGTGACCGCCAGCGGTTCCACCGCCCTGCTGCCCCTCGTGACGGCCGCGAGGGAAGCCATGGAGGACCAGAATGCCGCCATCACCATCAACGTCAGCGGCGGCGGCTCTTTCAACGGCCTGACCCAGGTTGCCAGCGGCGCCGTGCAGATCGGCAACTCCGACGTGGAAGCGACCGGCGACACCGCCAAGGGCCTGGTCGACCACAAGGTCGCCGTGGCACCGTTCATGATCATCGTCAATAAAGATGTGACGGCGACAGACGTAACCCTGGACCAGCTCGCAAAGATCTTCCGGGGTGAAATCACCAACTGGAAGGATGTCGGCGGCAAGGACGCCAAGATCACCATTGTCAGCCGTCAGCAGTCCTCGGGCTCCCGGGCGACGATCGTGGCGACCGTTCTCAAGGGCCAGGGCGACATCTCCAAAGAAGCCGTCGTGCAGGACTCGAACGGCAAGGTGCTCGACGGCGTCGCCTCCACCCCGGGCGCCATCGGGTATGTGGATGCGCCCTATTTCAAGGCCGACCGGGTCGGCGCCCTGAAAGTTGACGGTGTGGCTTACGGGCCCGAGGCCGTCACTTCCGGCAAGTGGCCGATCTTCGCCTATGAGCATATGTACACGAAGGGCGAGCCGACCGGCGCCACCAAGGCGTTCCTGGACTTTATCCTGAGCCAGGGCTTCCAGGAATCGACCGTCGAGAAGCTGGGCTTCATCCCGGTGACAAAAATGAAGTAGCCGCGCCAGAGCCGGGGGGCCCCCTGCCCCCCTTTTTCCCATTCGACCTGGCAACACGTCCGGAGGTGTTATCGTGCCGGAACGGATTCTGGTGGTGGACGACGAGGAGTCCATCGTGCAACTGGTGGCCTACAATCTGCGCCGTGCCGGGTATGAAGTGATTACGGCCGGAAACGGCGAAGATGCGCTGCACCTCTTCCGCACCGAGTCACCGGATCTGGTGGTGTTGGACGTAATGCTGCCGGGCGCCGACGGCTTTGAAGTCTGCAAGGAGCTGCGCCGGGAATCCGATAAGCCGATTCTCATGCTGACGGCCCGGAGCGAGGAGATCGACCGGGTGATCGGCTTCGAGATCGGGGCGGACGATTACGTTGCCAAGCCATTCAGCCCGCGGGAACTCGTCGGGCGGGTGAAGGCGATTCTGCGCCGTTCCCGCAAGGACCCCGAGCCGGCCGAACCCGAAAGCGAAGCCCTGCTCTTCGGTCCGCTCAGCATCAACTTCGCCACCTATGAAGTGACGTGCAGTGGGCGCAGAGTCGACTTGACGCCGACCGAATTTCAGATCCTGAAAGTACTCGCTCAGAACCCGAGCCGCGTCTTCTCTCGCGACGAACTGGTCGACCGGGTGATGGGTCAGGACTTCTTCGGCGATGTCCGCACCATTGACGTTCACATTCGCCACCTGCGGTCGAAGATCGAAGAGAACCCATCGGAGCCCAAGTTCATTGAGACCGTGCGCGGCGCCGGCTACAAGTTCGCGGGGGCGAAGCGGCGATGAACCATCTCCACCGGCAGGCGATTCTCTACTTCCTGGTGCCGCTGCTGGCCGTGCTGCTGGTCGGAACACCCTATCTGCTGACCGGTGCATTCGACCGGGCGGTCACCATGGGGCCTGTGTGGTACGACTTTCTAATCTGGACCTTCCTGCTGCTGGTGGTGGTGCTGCCACCCATCTGGGGCTACCGGCTGACGGTCACCATGGCACACGCCCTCGCTGAAACGACCGAAGTGGTCCGCCGGGTGTCGGAAGGCGATTTCTCCAAGACCCTGACGGCCTGGGCGGCCGAAAGTACCGAGCTGTTCCACCTGGAGCAGGGCATCAATGCAACGGCCGCCAACCTGCAGAGCCGCCTGGTGGAGTTGTCGCAGGAAAAGGCCCGACTGGAGACGATTCTGCGCACCATGGTCGACGGCATGCTGCTGGTCGACTCCAAGAAGCGCATCGTCATGATGAACCCCGCAGCGGAGGCGATTTTCGGGCTGCCGGTCACCGAGGCGAAAGGGCGCGATCACCTGGAAGTGACCCATCACTTCGACCTGGACCAGGCGCTGGTCAAAGTCCTGCGCACGGGGGAGCCGGCCATTTTGGAGATCCGGCGGGCCCGGCCCGAAGAGCAGATTCTCGAAGCGCGGCTCGCTTCGTTCGGTGCGGACCGCGGCGTTCTGGTGGTCTTCCAGGACATCACCCGGTCGCGGAAGCTCGAGCAGATGCGGACGGACTTCGTCTCCAACGTGACGCACGAACTGCGCACACCGCTGACTTCAATTCGCGGGTTTGCGGAAACATTATTGGAAGGCGCCCTGGACGACCCGGACACCGCTCAGCACTTCGTGGGCATCATCAAGCGGGAAAGTGAGCATCTGGGCCGCCTCATCGACGACATTCTGGATTTGTCACGCATCGAGGGTGGCAAGTGGAAAGTCAAGAAAGAGACGGTCCGCCTGCACGAGCTCGCCGAGGAGACTGTGGGGCGCCTGACCCCCAAGGCGCAAGGCCTGGGCGTCGACCTGCGGCTGAGCATCCCGCCGGAACTGCCCGAAATTCAGGGCGATTCGGGGCGCCTGGCGCAGGTGCTGCTCAACCTGGTTGATAATGCGATCAAGTACACGCCCGCAGGCGGGTCGGTCACGGTTTCGGCGGAAGACCTCGGCACGCATCTCCGGGTGAAAGTCATCGACACCGGTACCGGTATTCCCAAGGCAGACCTGCCCCGGATATTCGAGCGGTTCTACCGGGTTGATAAGGCCCGGAGCCGGGCGACCGGCGGTACAGGCCTCGGGCTCTCCATCGTCAAACATATCATTGAAGCGCACGGCGGGACGGTCGGCGTGGACAGCGACCTGGGCCGCGGTGCCACCTTTTCGTTCACACTCCCAAAGCTTAATCTATAGAGTCAGCGGCCCCGAAGGAGGCGACGCTACTTTTGAACCGAGCCCGCATGTCAGAGAACGTGGCCCGGTACCTGCTATGGGCCAGCGCCGCAGCCGTCACCCTGACGATTACTGCAATCCTCGTCTTTATCGGTAAGGAAGGCCTCCTCACGTTCAGAGACGTGAACCCGTTCACGTTTTTCTTCGATCCGGATTGGAACCCGCCGCAGAACCGGTTCGGCGCCCTGCCGTTCTTCGTCGGCTCCGTGTCAGCGACGGTGATCGCACTGGCCCTGGGCGCCCCTCTTGGCCTGGCGGGCGCCATCTTCATGGCGAAAATCTGCCCGGGCTGGATGCGCGTCATCATGCGCCAGGCCAGCAACCTGTTCGTCGGCATTCCTTCGGTCGTGTATGGGTACATCGGCATGACGGTGCTGGTCCCCTGGGTGCGCGATCACCTGGGCGGCCAGGGCGTAGGTGTGCTGGTGGCCGGTCTGATCCTGGCGGTCATGGTGCTGCCGACGATTACCGGCATCGCCGAGGACGCCATTCGCGACGTGCCCGTCACGCTGGAAGAAGGTTCACTCGGCCTCGGGGCCACCCGCTGGCAGACCATCTGGAACGTGCTGCTGCCCGCGGCGCGGCCGCGGATTCTGGCCGGGGTGATTCTGGCCTTCGCCCGGGCCTTCGGTGAAACCACCGCCGTGCAGATGGTCATCGGCAACGCGCCCCGGGTGGTGACCGGCCTGACTACCGGCACATCCACCTTAACCAGCCAGATCATTATGGAGATGGGGCAGACGCCGCCCGGCTCCCCCTGGAACCGCGCGCTCTTCATGATGGCTTTCGGCCTTGTGGTCAATTCGATGTTGATGATTCTGCTGGTCCGCTGGGTCAGCAACCGGGGGGTGGCGAAATGAGCCGGGCCCGTCTGGCCGACCGCATCGCCACGGTGCTGCTCTGGGCAGCCGGTCTCTTGATTCTGGCCATTCTGGCGGCCTTCCTGATCCGGATTTTGGGCCGCGGCCTACCGCACCTGAGCTGGCAGTTCCTGACCACCCGGCCCCGGTCGATGGAGGCCGGCGGCGGCGTGGGGCCGGAGCTGTTCAACACCTTCTACATCACGGGCCTCTCCCTGCTCTTCTCGCTGCCCGTAGGCGTGGGCGCCGGCGTCTTTATGGCGGAATATGCCAGGCCGGGGCGCTTCACCGACCTGGTCCGGCTGAGCACCGAGGCGCTGGCATCCGTGCCGTCGATTGTGCTGGGCCTGTTCGGGATGATCATCTTCGTGAACTCGATGGGCTGGGGCTTTACGATTCTGGGCGGTGCGCTGGCCCTTGCCCTGCTGAACCTGCCCACATTGGTCCGCATTACGGAAGAGACGATCCGGTCGGTGCCGCAGATCTACCGGGAAGGCAGCCTGGCACTGGGCGCCACCCGCTGGCAGACGACGGCTCGGGCCGTCCTGCCCAGCGCCCTGCCCGGCATTCTGACCGGCGTGACGCTGGTTGCCGGGCGGGCCATCGGCGAGACGGCGATTCTGATTTACACGGCAGGCGTGACCGCTTCCCGCCACTTTCCGGATCTCAACCTGCGGGCCGCCGGCGAAACGCTGGCAGTGCGCATCTGGTATGTCAAGTCCGAAGGCCTCGTGCCGGATGCCGATCAGATTGCCGCCGGCACGTCGGCGCTGCTGCTGATCGTGGTGCTGGTCTTCAACCTCGCCCTGGCCCTCCCGCTCTATATGTGGCAAAAGCGCCGGCTGGGCAAGTAGAAAAAGGAGGCCTATAAAGCGTGGCCGAGCAAGCACGGATCTCTGCGCAGAACCTGGATCTGTTCTACGGTACGTTCCGGGCGCTGCGCTCGATCAGTCTCGATATTGCAGAAAAGCGGGTCACGGCGCTGATCGGGCCGTCCGGCTGCGGCAAGTCCTCGTTCCTGCGGACGATCAACCGGATGAACGACCTTGTCCCCGGCGCCCGGATTCAGGGTAAGGTGCTGCTGGACGGCGAGGACGTTTATGCGCAGGGCGTGGACGTTGTTCTGCTGCGCAAGCGCATCGGCATGGTTTTTCAGCGGCCGAACCCGTTCCCCATGTCCATATATGACAACGTCGCATACGGTCCGCGCATCCATGGCGAACGCGGCAAGCGGGTGCTGGACGAACTGGTCGAAGCCTCCCTGCGCGGCGCCGCCCTGTGGGAAGAAGTAAAGGACCGGCTGGGCAAGAGCGCCATGGGCCTCTCGGGCGGGCAGCAGCAGCGGCTCTGCATCGCGAGGTCGCTGGCAGTAAAGCCGGAAGTCCTGCTGATGGACGAGCCCGCTTCCGCCCTGGACCCGATTTCCACGGCCAAGATTGAGGATCTGATCCGGGACCTGCGTGAATCCTATACCATCGTGATCGTTACGCATAACATGCAGCAAGCCGCCCGCATCTCCGACTACACGGCGTTCTTCCTCTCCGGCGAACTGGTGGAGTTCGGCTCGACGGGCGCCATGTTCACCAACCCCAAGGATCAGCGAACGGAAGACTATATTACCGGCCGCTTCGGCTAGTGTAGTGCGGCGCTGCGCAGCGGCGAGACCGCACGGCGCCCGCAAATGGCGCGTCAGCGCCGAGAAGGGGAAAGGAGGCCGGCGTGACCCATGCGTTCAAGTTTTCATGAACAGCTGGCCGAACTGCAGCGAGACCTGCTCAAAATGGGCGTCTTCGTGTCCGAGGCCATCCAGAAAGCGGTGGATTCACTGGCCCGCGTGGATGCGGCCGCAGCCCGCGAAGTGATTGCGGGCGATGACACGGTCGATCAGATGCTGATCGATATCGAGCAGCGCTGCCTGCAGCTGATGGCCCTGCAGCAGCCGCTGGCAAGCGATCTCCGGGCCATCGGGACGGCCCTGAAGATCGTCACCGACCTGGAGCGCATGGCCGACCATGCCACTGACATTGCCAAGGTGACCGTCAAGCTCGAAGGCGAAAAGCTGATTCAGGAGCTGGTGCGGATTCCGCGCATGGCCCAGCGGGTGGTCACCATGACCCACGAAGCCCTGGAGGCGTTTGTCACCCGCGACGTCGGGCGCGCCAAAGCGATGATCGCCATGGACGATGAAATCGACGCGCTTTACAAGGGGGCGTTCGATCATATCATGGCGATCATGCAGACCCAGCCCCAGCATGTGCGCCAGGCTACCTACCTGCTGCTGGTGGCGATGTACCTGGAGCGGGTCGGCGACCATGCGACGAACCTGGGCGAATGGACGATCTACATGGTGACGGGCGAACTGAAGGACATGAACCAATAAGGCGGGCGGAAGCCGAGGTGATGGAGCCCATGTCCGTCCGTGTACTGGGGCTGGACCCCGGCAAGACGACCGGCTGGTTTTTGACGAAGGGCTACGACCCCGTGGGTTGCGGTTCCGAACGGGACGCCATGAAGATTCTGGAGTACGTAAGCCACGTGGACGTCGTCGTCGTCGAAGATGCAATGGATATGGGTCAGGTGGAGCCCCTCCGCCGAGTCCTGGATGTACCGTGGGTCGGCGTGACGCCGGAGCAGCTGCAGCGGCGGCTGTTCTCCCGCGTGCTGGGGCGGAAGCTGGTGAACGGGCCCCTCGCCCGGCGGGAAGTGGTGAAGCGGGCCTTCGGCACCCCCCCGGGCGACGTGCACGCCCTGGACGCGGCCTGCCTGGCGCTCTGGTGGCTTGCCGGCAGCGATATGGAAACCCAGGCCGGAGCGCCCGGCCTGGGCAACTTGCGCGTCTGGGATATGTTCACGATTCGCGACGAATTCGGCGAGGAGACGTACCAGGTCGTGCCGCCCAACACGGCGGATCCCGCAGCCGGGATGGTTTCCTGGGCTTCTCCCCTGGTGCTGGCTGTCAAAGATGCGCAGCCCGGTCAGCAGGTCACCGTACAGGCGCCCGGCGGGGCCTGGCAGTGCACGTTGGCGCGCATTGAGCCAAGGGACTAGCTATTCGCACATTGTTGGCCGCTCGTTGATGAGACGTTCACAGTCCTGACGCTTCCGATTCATACCTCTCCCTTACGATCAGAAGTGTCCGAAAGCACTCGAAGGGAGCGGTCTGAAGTGACGAAGCTGTGGACAAAGGTTGCCGGAGTACTGGTGGCTGGAGCGGTTCTGTTGGGCAGCAGTGCGGCGGCGCTGGCAGCGCCGGCGGAGACTGAGGAGAAGCCGGCGGCTGCACAGACCGAGAAGGCAAAGGCCGAGTTCAAACATTGGCGGGATCAGGCCCGGGAGCTGCACCAGAAAGTGGTCGCCGAGCGGGAGCAGTTGCGGGGCAATCTGGAAACGATCAAGGGCCTCGTGGCGGAGCTGAAGCAGGACCCGGACAAGAACCGCAAGCAGCTTGAGATCGCCCGGGTCGATCTGCGGGAGCTGAAGCTGCTGTTGGGTGACCGCAAGCAGGTGAACGAGCAGCTGAAGGCCGCCGTCCAAGCCTTCAAGGCTGCGGTGGAGGCCCAGGATCGCGAAGCGGCGGCCCGTGAAGCCGGCCGTGCGATGAGCCTGCTGCAGACAAAGCTGGATCTGCTGCGGGCGGCGAATCACAAGGCTGACCAGGCGATTGCTCATCTGAAGGCGGCAGGCAACTGAGCCACGGGTTCATTGACCCCGGCAGTCATGCAGGAGTTGGCAGCTCTCCGCGGAAGATTACAGGCGCATCAACCGACAGGAGGGATTCCCGCATGACCTTCTCGATTGTGGCGTACGATGCCGCCACCGAGCAGTTGGGCATCGCTGTGCAGTCCAAGGCTTTCGCCGTCGGCAGCCTCGTCCCGTGGCTCCTGCCGGGAGTCGGTGCCGTGGCAACCCAGGCCAACGTCAACATCGACTACGGCCCCCGGGGGCTGGCCCTCCTGAAGGAAGGCAACAGCCCCGCAGACGTCATCGGCCTACTGACGAAGGATGACGAAGGCCGCAAGGTCCGCCAGATTGGCGTCGTCGACGTGCAGGGCCGGTCTGCGACCTACACGGGCGAGAACTGCCTGGATTGCGCCGGCGGGTTGAGGGGCGAAGGCTGGGCCTGCCAGGGGAACATCCTGGCGGGGCCCCGGGTGGTCGAAGCGATGGCCGAAGCCTACACGAACACGGCGGCACCCTTCCCCGAGCGGCTCCTGGCGGCGCTGAGCGCCGGGCAGGAAGCCGGGGGCGATATCCGGGGCATGCAGTCGGCCTGCCTGCGGGTTGTGGGCAAGAACCCCAACCGGTCAGACGGCATCCTCGCCGACCTGCGGGTGGACGACCATCACACCCCGATTGAGGAGCTCATTAGGGTCTACCACGTTTGGCAAAAGATCGTGGCAACGAACACGGACGAGTGGATCGACTATGCCGGCGACATCGTGCTGATCTCCGAGCAGTTGATGCACAAGCTGCATATTCCCGGCCTCCAGGGGCTGGCTGATCACCTGGGCATCCCCGAAGCGATTCACGGGCGGAAGATCAGCCAGAAGTTCCGCCGGGCCATCTACAGCGAGCGGCAGAAGTAAGCGGGGCCGGCGAAATCGCCGGCCCCGTTTTCCTGCGTACTGTTATTCCTCGTTCTGGTCGATCGCGTTGCCCTCGAACTGGTTGCCCAGGCCGGTGCTAAAGTTGGTGCCCTCCAGGCCGTAGCCCCGGTAGATGCCCATCTCCGCGCTGTTGCGGATGGTGGTGTTCTTGATGAAGGCGCCGAGATCGTCTTCAAGAGAAACCCCGTAATTGGCGTACTCGATCGTCACGTTCTCCAGGCGGTTGCCGGCGCCGGCATCGCCGCTGAAGTTGATGCCTTCCCAGGCCCCTGCGCGGGCCAACTCGCTGGTGAACTTGATCGGCTTGCCGGCAGCGCCCACGGCGATCAGGCTGCCCGAGCCGCTGCTGCTGCCGACCTGGATCCCGGCATCCTTGGCGAAGTTCAGCTCCGTGCCGGCCTCAATGGTCAGCTTCGGGCTGGTTGCACCGCCGATGTAAATGTTCAGGTTCACCTTGTACGGGATTCCCTGGTTCCGCCACGTCGCCGATCTGGTGACCTCGCCACTGCTAGACCCGCCCACCGAAATGTTGACGAACTGCTGGTCGTTTTCGGCGAAGCTCTGGCCGGCAGGCAGGAAACCTACATGGTCCGGTTCCATCTGAATGGGCCAGCCATTCGCACGGAAGAAGTTGCCGGTGGATTCGGGCTTCATCTCAACCTTGCCATAGGTCTCCAGACCGCTCCGGGCGGCCCCGGCGATCAGGCTGTTCTGAAGCAGGAACTTCACGGTCTTGTCTCCGCTCGACTCAACCATCAGACCGGCTCCATACTCCTCGTTGGTGCCGCCGTAGGCGATCACTACGCCGACCAGACGGCTCTTGTCGCCCGCGTTGCCCTGGATGTTAATGCCGCCCCAGGCGCCACGGTCGGGCGAAGAAGCCCATGGGCCGAAGACGATTGCCCGGTTCGATCCGCACAGGGCACAACCCGGCTCAATGCTGGCGGCGTTGGCCAGCTTCAGGCCGGTTTCCAGCTCAGCCTGTCCGACCTTCCATTCGCCGCCGCCCTCGGGTCGGGTGAACCACTCGCCGCCGCCTTCCGGCCTGGCCACGGAATCGGCCACCAGGTAGCCGGGGGCTCTTTCACCGACGGTCAGGTACGTGTCGTTCATCCACAGGGTGATGACGCCCGGTTCGATGGTCAGCGTGGGGGAGGAGTTGCCCTCAACTTCAACGTTCGAGCTGATGGCGTAAGGAATCGAGACGTTCCGCCACGTGGTGTTCGTGGCCACGGTCGCCGTGCCTGAGCCGTCCTCACTGATGTTGACGGCGTTGATGGCGTTGTTCTTGAACTCGCCGCGCGGCAGATTGTGGCTGCCGAAGATGGCGGTCATGATCGGGAAGCCGCCCTCTGTTCCGTTGACGGTGGTGCCGTTGATCTTCAAGTTCGCACTGCCGGCCTTCAGGCGACCCTGGTAGGCCAGGCGCAGTCCGACGCCGAGACTGTTCTTGATCTCGACGTCCTTCATGAGAACTTCGACCATCTTTCCGTCGCCCTCGATGTAGACGGCGCCCCAAGCCTGCTCACCGGCATACTCGATTCGGGCGCCCTCGATGACCGTGTCATTGATGAGCGTCTGGTTGCCGAAGCGGAGGCCGCTCCAGAAGCCCGGCTGCGGGCCGGAAGTCGCGGCGGTGAATACGGCAGGATCCGTCGCCTTGCCATAGACCTTCAAGCCGCCGGGAGCCATGCCGCCGACATCGATCCGGGCATTATGCTCGAACTGGATGACCGCGCCGGCTTCAATCGAGAGAATTGGGCTGTCCTGGCCTTCCACGCGGAAGGCGCCCTTCACGACATGGGGGCTGCCGCAGCGGCCCCAGGTCTCGCCGCCGCTGGCGATGGTGCCCTCATGCACCTGGAACGGAGCCAGGGTGCAGCCACCACCGGTCTTGATGGTGGCCTTCATTTCGGCGGCGACAAAGCCCACTTCGGCACCCAGCGCCTCCGCAACGAAGCGCAGCGGCACGAAGGTCCGGCTGTTGATCAGGACGGGTGGCACCGCCAGGGTGACGGGCACTCCATCCACAAGCGCTGAACCCTCACCCACTGTCAGTTTGATGATTTTGGTGCCCTTGGTGGCCGTAACGGTCCAGGTGGCTGCATCCCACTCGATCGTGGCGCCCATCACCTCGAAGATCGCACGCAGCGGTACCATTGTACGGCCTTCCACAATGAAGGCATCGGCATTGAGGATCTGGCCGTCAATCTCGACGCTGGCTTTGATCAGGCTGGCGGCATCCAGGTTCTGGCGCTCAGCGGCGGCCGCGGGAGCCAGGGTCATCAGCAAGACCAGGACGGCCAGCAGAGCCATGAGTGGGCGAAAACGGCGCATACGATTCCCTCCTTGAAAAATGAACAGGACGCGCAACCTAGCGGGGACGGTGCGGGTGGGGCTTGGGATGCGTGGACGACAACCACGAGCGCATGACGGCAACCGCTTCATCGAGACCGTGGACGTAGACCTTGAGACCGGTTTGCACGTGCTCCACCTGCCAGCGTTCGACGGGGGGCTGTCCTTCGGCGGCGTACGGCTCGCGCCGGATGCGCACCACGAAGGTATCGGCAGAACGAGGCGTCTCCATGGCGGTCCCCCCCGGGGGCGTGGCGGTGTTGCGACAGAGGTAAGTTCTTCCTCAGGTATAACAAGGCTGACTTAATGCGGGCCTAAAGAAAACTCAAAACCTGCGCGGGGAAATGACGGGGCCACCTGATTCGCATCAGGCGGCCCCGGGCATATATGGCGATGCTAGACCTGGCCTGAGCGAATGCGGCGGGCGAGTTCCCGTGTCTCCGGCATGGGCTCCTCCCCCAGCTCCCGGCGGAGCACTTCACAGCAACGCTTCAGATCCCGAAAGGCGATGGCGCGGTTGCCCTGGCGGGCGTGCGCCCGCATCAGCAGCCGGTAGGCCGCTTCACGGATCGGGTCGGCCATCAGCACACGCTGGGCCCGCTCCACGGCTTCGGATGGGCGCCCGCCGTCCAGGGCGACATCGCCCAGCTGCAGCACCAGCTCCAGATACTGCTCACGGAGGCGCTCGCGGTCGGCCGCGGCCCAGTCTTCGTAGGGATCGTCAGCGAGGAAGTCGCCACCGTAGGCCGCTTCGGCCTGTTCCCACTCGGCTACGGCCAGGGCCGACTGACCGCGGTGCAGCCACCAGTTGCCGCGTTCGAGGTGGCTCCGGAACCGGTCCACATCCAGCAAAAGAGGAACTTCAGGGTTCAGCATGTAGCCACGGCCACGCCTCACGATCAGCGTGACGCCCTGGGGTGGATCAAGCAGCCGGCGCAGGGTAGAAAGCGTCACCTCAAACGAGCGGTCGGCCGATTCGGGATCGGACTCCGGCCAGATCGCGTCAAGGATTTGCTCACGGGCCACGGCCCGCCCGCGCTGGGCGACCAGGAACTTGAAGAGCGAAACGGCTTTTTGCGAGCGGGCAGCGCCCAAGTCCACTTCGACCCCCGCCCGCAGTACCCGGAAAGCGCCCAGGAGCTGCACCGAGAGCGCCGTCGCTTCGGGCAGGCGCCCCGCCGCAGCCACCACCGGCCGAGCCGCCGGAACCGCCTGCAGCAGGGCGAGCAGGCCCCGGGCCGAAGCACGCTGGATCAGCCCGGCGAGCGGCTGCGCCGAGGTGCCCGGGCCTGCCGCACCACAGACCGACGCGCTTACGGGAAGCTCCATGGCAAGCAGGTGCATATGCCGGAAGTGGGCCGCCATCGCGAGGGCCCGCTGGAGATGGCCGGCGCTCTGGTCGGTTTGCCCCTTTTGGGCTGCGTCGACGGCCAGATACCAATACCCGAGCAATGTCTCGCCAGGCGCGTTCAGCTCCATGAGGGCAGCGACACAACGGGCAAGCTGCCCGGCGGCGTCCGAGTCACCCAGCAGCAGGTGGGCAATCGCTTCATGCATGCCGGCCACCGTTCGGAAAGCGGGTGAACAGTAGCTGCAGCTCAAGGTGTGCGCTTCGGCTGCACAATCGGCCGCCAGGCCGGCATGGCCATTGCGACGGTGCAAGGTGCCTACAGCGAGCTGCGTCTCGGCGATCCCGCCGGGGTCCCGGAGCCGTTCCCACAGCGCCAGGGCCTTATGGTACAGCTCCAGCGCTGCGGCAAACTCGTCGCGGTCCCGGTAAATGTCGCCCAGGCACGCGAGGCTGGCGGCCTGAATCCGCACCATGCCCAGCCGGGCGGCGATGCGCAGGGCCTCATCGAGCACGGATTGGGCTTCCGCCAGGAGCCCCAGCTGCTGATAGCAGCGCCCGAGGCTGTCAAGCGTGTAAGCCAGGGACAGTTCACCCGGCCGGCCGCGCTTCATATCCAGCGCCTGTTCCAGCCAGTACCGGGCCTGTGCGGGCTCCCCGAGGTCCAAGTACACATGCCCCAGGTTGTGGGCCGCCCGGGCGAGCCCCGCCCGGTCGCCGCATGCCCGGAAGTAGGCCAGGGCCTTCACCGTCACGACCACCAAACCTGTGGGATCCAGGGCGGTGAGCCGCTCCACCTCGCTCGGATCGAGCGCTGGTGTCATTCGGTCCGGCGGGGCCGGATCAGCGGGCATGAGGCGGCAGGCCTCTGCAAAGGCGGCCCGCGCCCGGTCCCGGCGGCCTTCGGATTCGTGAAGGCAACCTTCGGCAACGCGTACGGACAACAGCCAGCGGCGGGCCTGCAGCCCTTCAGGGCCATCCAAGCGGCCTGTCCAGAAATCGGAAAGCTCGTCCAGTTCGAGCAATGCCATGGTGGTGCGCCGTTGCTCGGACAGAAGCCAGACCCGGATGAACCGGACGCGCGGATCACCGCGCCAGGCCTCCGGCAGCGCTTCGATCCAGGCGACCAATTGCGGCACCGACAGATTCTGCTCGCCCTGGATCAGGCGAAGTGAAGCATCGTACACCGCTTCCACGGCAAGGGCATAGTCCCCGTTCTCAAGCAGTGCGTCCACCGGCCGCAGCGAGCGAATCGGGCCCTTGCCGGATGCGAGTAACGCCAAAGGTTCTTTCACGATTACGCCCCCCGGCCGTCATTCACTGGCTAATCGGACCATTTACAAGCACATGATGACACACGAAACGCCTTAGGGTCTTAAAGGTAGAGTAAAGCCTCCGTTGTGTTTTGGTTGCTTACACGCCATAATGCAGATATGGACATGAAGCACTTGCAGACCTTCGTACTGACAGCCAGAACCCTCAATTTCCGGAAGGCAGCGGAGCAATTATTCCTGGCCCAGCCTACGGTTACGCAGCACATTCGTCTGCTCGAGACGGAACTGCGGATCCAACTGTTCGATCGCGGCGGCAAGCGGGTCCGCCTGACCCCTGCGGGCGAACGGTTTCTGCAGTATGCGGAGCAACTTCTGCACGTGTATGAGGAGGGCGTGCAGGAACTGGCGGGCTGGCAACAGGGATACCGAGACCGGCTGGTTCTGGCCGTTTCACCGCTGGTCGCCCGGTCCACCCTGCCGCGGGTGATGAACAAGTTCACGGCCGCCCATCCGGACGTGGAGATCGTGGTGCATATCGCACTGTCGCAGGAGATCCCGAACATGCTGGCGGATGGCCGTGCTCACTTGGGGCTTTCGCGCATGCCCGCCCACAGCCGCGACCTGCATGCGTCTGTCTGGTACAACGACCCGGTCATTCTGGTCGTGTCATCCGACGGGCAGGATCTGGATGCGGCGCCGCCCGACTGGCGGGACGTCCTGGCGAAGAACCGGCTGCTGACTCACAATCATCCGATCTATTGGGACGACCTGCTGGTTTCGATCCACCGGCACGGCGTGTGGGTGCGGACCATGGAAGTGAGCCTGGTGGATATCACCAAAGTCTTTATTGAGGAAGGGCTGGGCGTCTCGTTCCTGCCCACCTCCACGGTCCGGCGGGAGCTGCTGGAAGGGCGCCTGATGGAAGTCCCCACCCCTGGCCTGCCCCTGCCCGTGGCGGCCACCTACGTTGTCCATCCGGCGGCGGGTCCATCCGCGACGGCTGCCGCCTTCATGAAGTTCCTTACAGCGCCGCCCCGATAGTACGAATGCCCGGCTTTTCCAGCCGGGCTTTTCCTATGGAAAGATTCGAACGAATCCTCGATATCAATGGTGAGGTCATGGATGGCCTTAAGTCGCGCCATGGAAGGTGAGAAAGGCATGCGTATCGTGGATTCGAAGGTGGCGATGTCCAGCCGGCAGGAGCTGAGTCAGACATACAGCCGTACGGAATCCCTGCGGGCCTGGATCGGCCCTGACCCGCGGGACCAGCGGCGGGCGGGCGACCGGCTGCAGCTTTCGGCCGAGGCCCGGCAGCTCATGCAGGCGGCGCCGCAGCCCGAAAACGACCCAGTGAAAGATGATCCGCTCGCGGCCCTTGATCCGCAGGACCGGATTCGGGTGTTGATTCTGCAGGCGCTGCTGGGTGTTGACGTGCGGGTTGCCGTCAAGCTCCCCGACAAGGAAGGGGCGACGTCCGGGGAGGCACCGCCGCCGGAAGCCCGGCGGGAGGGCTGGGGCGTCGACTACCGGCTCCATGAGCGGTATGAGGAGACGGAGAAGCTGACGTTTGCGGCCCACGGCGTGATCCAGACCGCCGACGGACAGCGCATCGCTTTCGCGGTGGAACTGGGCTTGAGCCGGCGGTTTGTCCAGGAGTCGAACCTGCACATCCGGGCCGGGGACGCCCTGCGCCCGGTCGACCCGCTGGTAATCAACTACGGCGGCGCCGCCGCGGAGCTGACGGAGCGCCGGTTTCGCTTTGATCTGGAAGTTGGGGGGCACTTGGAGGAGATGCCGCTCCTCAAGGCAGGAAGCGGCTTCCTGACGCTGGATGGCAACGGCGACGGCCAGGTGAACGATGGGTCGGAGCTGTTCGGTCCGGCCACGGGCGATGGGTTTGCTGAGCTGGCACGGCACGATGTGGACGGCAACCACTGGATCGACGCCGCCGACCCGATTTTCGAGCGGCTGCGGGTCTGGACCAGGGATGCCGCGGGGCGGGATCAGCTTTTTGCTCTGGGTAGGCTGGGCATCGGGGCGATTTTCGTGGGATCGGTGGACGCCGGGTTTACCCTGACGGGGGCGGGAAACCAGCCCTTGGGCATCAACCGGAAGGCCGGCCTGTACATGCGTGAGAATGGCACCGCCGGCACCGTTCAGCAACTGGATATTATGGCGTGAAGCGCCGACATACTACCGCAGGAGACGGCCAAGGACCCACCCTGCTGCGGCGCCCACCGCGCCGCTCGCCGGCAGCGTGAGCAGCATCGCCCAGCCAATGCTCTTCAGCACCTCCCAGTGAACTGCCCCGGCCCCCCGCCGCAGGCCCACGGCGGCGATGGCGCTGGAGACAATGTGGGTCGTCGAAACCGGCAGCCTCAGGAGGGTCGCCGTCCCGATGACCGCCACCGCCGCCGTTTCGGCGGCGAAGCCGTCGGCGGGCGTCAGCCGGGTGATCTTGTCGCCCATGGTCTGGATGATCCGCCAGCCGCCCGTGCTGGTGCCGGCGCCCATCGCGAGGGCTGCGGCGACAACTACCCACCACGGCACCTGGATGCGTGATGTAACCCCCAAGGCGTACAGGGCGGCGGCGATGATCCCCATCGCTTTCTGGGCGTCGTTGGAGCCGTGGCTGAAGGCCACTGCGGCGGCTGACAGCAGCTGAAGCCTGGCAAAGATGCCCTTCTTGCCCGCCGCCCGTTCCAGCATGGGAAGCAGCCACAGCATCAGAGCCAGACCAGCCACGAAGCCGATCACCGGCGAGATGAACAGGCTGAGCACCATCTTCACAAACCCCGGGAGGTTGATGCCCGCCGGCCCCGGCCCCACCAGGGCCGCCCCCGCCAGCCCCCCAACCAGGGCGTGGGAGCTGGAAGACGGGATGCCGAAGTACCACGTAGCCAGGTTCCAGGCAATGGCGCCCACCAGGCCGCCCATCAGCAGATCCAGCGTGATCTCGTCCGGCCTGACGACGCCCCGGGCGAAGGCCCGTGCCACGCCCGTGGAGACCAGGGCGCCCGCCAGGTTGAGCACTGCTGCCATGATGATCGCCGCCCGGGGCGACAGCGACTTGGTGGAGACCACAGTGGCGATGGCGTTGGCCGAGTCATGGAAGCCGTTGATGAAGTCGAAGGCGAGCGCCAAGATGATGACGATCACGAGAGCCACGGCAACAACCGTCCTTGCACCGGCGGGATGTCCCTAGTCTTCACCCATAGGCCTTCACTGAATCCGTACCGTCCACGTGGGGTCGTCCCACTGGACGGTGTAGCCCATGCGCTCAGCTATGAACCGGACCGGCGCCATGACGCGCTCCCCTTCCCAGACGGCGGCGCCGCCCATATCCACGGGACTGCCGTTGACCAGGGCAATGCGCTCCTCGGGAGTAATCTCGATTCGGTTCCCGCCTTTGGTGACGATCACTCGGGCGCCGTCCCAGGTGACCAGGGCGCCCAGCCGCTCGGCCAGCCGGACGTGTGCCAGCGACTTCGCCCCGGCGAGGCGGGGGTAGACCGGGAAAGTCAGCCGTTCGCCCGCCAGACTCACGATGATCTCATCAACGTGGGGGATGCTGAGCGTGATGCCCGGGGGAATATCGTCCAGATCGTTATACGCCTGGACCCGGGGCCCGGTCACATTGTGGCACCGCCCGATGAAGGTGAACGAATCGCCGGGCTGGATTACGTAAGTGTCGCCCCCAAAGTCCCGTTGGGTTCGGGTCAGGCCCATGATTTCCGGCACCGTCACGAACTGGTAGCCCATCTGCCGCAGGTCGCTCACCGCCAGCCGGGTCGCTTCGACGGAGTTGGGCGGGAAACCGTGCTGCAGCACGATGGCGCCCGGTTCGGCGTTGTCGACGATGCGCCGCCGGATGGTCTGGACCGAAGGGCCGTTCCAGTCCTCCGTGTCGATCGACCACATGATGGTGTAGTCGTACCCTGCCTCCTCCGCCACTTCCAGCACCGTGCTGTTGTAGGAGCCGTAAGGCGGGCGCCAGAACGGGGAGGGGTTGACGCCGCTGATTGCTTCAATATTGGCCTCTGCCTGTAGGATCTGCCGTCGCATCTCGGTGGGGGACAGCCTGGGCATTTCGGGATGGTTGAGCGTGTGATTGCCGACGAAGTGCCGGGCCGCCACCTGTTGGGTGATCTCCGGGTACGAGTCCACCGAGTCGCCGAGGAAGAACCAGGTGGTGCGGATGCCCAGGCTGTCCACCATGTCGGCCAGGTCCTGGGTCGTGTTTCCGAATTCGACGTCATAGGTCAGGGCGATGTCGCGGCAACTGGTACTGCCGGAGAAGATCAGCCGGGACTGGGCAAAGGCCGGCGCAGCGCTGAGGAGCAAGCTGGCGAACAGAGCGGTGGCAATCCACCGACGATCGACAAATACCATATAATACCACCTCACCCCGTACGACGGGGTCAGGTGGAAGCGGGTCTCCGGGTGTCAGAGGTTTCACCTTGGGGGAGAGCGCGAAGAAGCGGAGGCGCTGGAAGGCGCCTCCGCGGTGTCAGTCGTGTTTTGCGCCGTGGCCCCTTGCATCGGGCTAACCCGGCGGGAGATCAGGGCGGCTGCGGAGCGTAATCATCGTCGCAGTCATGGTGGCGACCAGCTTTTCACCCCCCGCACCAAGCGCGTAAGCCTCGCCGTTGCATACGGTAATCGTCTGTCCTGCCTTCACAACGGCTCCCCGTGCCCGGAACCGCTCCCCCAGTGCCGGGGCGAGAAAGTTCACCTTGTACTCAACCGTCAGCACAGATGCATCTGGCGGCATCAGACTGTATGCGGCGTAGCCGCAAGCGTTGTCCACCACAATGGTGACAACGCCCGCATGGAGGAAGCCGTGCTGCTGGGTAAGGTCCTCGCGAAAGGGAAGCTCGATCTCAACCTCTCCGGGCAGAATCCGGATGAGTTGGGCGCCAAGCGTCCCCATTACCTTCTGGCGGGCGAAACTGGCCCGGACTCGTTCCGCAAAGTCCGGAGACCGTGGGGCAAAGCGACTGTCAGCCTGCATTCCGACCCTCCTTCGACCAACCTGACGAACCGGTTGGAAGCAACTAAATCTAGTAACATCATAGAGACGGAAGTGCTCCACAGTAAAGAGCAAATTGCCTGAGGAAAGCTCGCGCCGTGGAGGGGATCACGCGGTCTTCCCCGGTATAGTGAGCGACTCCCGACCTCCCAAGCGGTAATCCTGACCGGAGACCGACAGGCGGCACCCGGTCTCGCTCTCATTGGTTACCGTCAGGCCGTCCTGGCGGACCGATACATGGAGGCGGGCGCCCCGGAACATCACCCGGAAGGCGAACGAGCGCCAGTGGCCGGGAATGAACGGGCTCAGCACCAGCCGCCCGTCCCGGACCCGCAGGCCGCCGAAACCGTGAACCACGGCCATCCAGGTGCCGGCCATGCTGGTGATGTGCAGGCCGTCCTGGGTATCGTTGTTGTAGTTATCCAGGTCGAGCCGGGCCGTCCGCAGATATAGCTCGTAGGCCTTCTCCCGGTAGCCAAGCTCGCAGGCTATAATGGCGTGGACGCAGGGCGACAGGGACGACTCATGCACCGTCATCGGCTCATAGAAGTCGAAGTTCCGCCCCTTCGTCTCCTGGTCGTACAGGTCGCTCAGGAAGTAGAGCCCTTGCAGCACATCCGCCTGTTTGATGAAGCAGGAGCGCAGAATGCGGTCCCACGACCAGTGCTGGTTGAGCGGCAGATGGGCGGGATCGAGGGCGGCGACGGGCATCAGCTCCTTATCCAGGAACCCGTCCTGCTGCAGGAAGACGCCCCGCTCGCTATCCCATGGGTAGTACATCCGGTCGATGATATCTTGCCATTTTGCCAACTCTTCGTCCGACACCGCAAGGCCGTGGCGCCCGACTTGGGCGATGACGGAAAGCGTGTACTGGAGCGTCCACGCAGCCATCCGGTTGGTGTACCAGTTGTTGTTGACGTTGTTCTCATACTCGTTGGGCCCCGTCACCCCGAGGATGACGTAGCCCTTGTGCGGGGCGAATTGGACCCGCTCGGCCCAGAACCGGGAGATCTCCACCAGCACGTCCAGGCCGTGCTCGGCCAGGTACGCCGTGTCCCCGGTGTAATTGACGTAGTTGTGTATGGCGTAGGCGATGGCGCCGTTGCGGTGGATCTCCTCAAACGTGATCTCCCACTCGTTGTGCGACTCCTCGCCGTTCATGGTGACCATCGGGTAGAGGGCGCCCCGGGCGAAGCCCAGCTTGCGGGCGTTCTCTTTCGCCTTTTCCAGGTGCCTCCGGCGGTAGACCAGCAGCTGTCGGGCCACGTGCGGCGGTGCCGTGCTGAGGTAGAACGGCAGGCAGTATGCCTCCGTGTCCCAGTAGGTGCTGCCGCCGTACTTCTCCCCCGTAAACCCCTTCGGCCCGATGTTGAGCCGCTCATCCTCGCCGGTGTACGTCTGGTTCAGGTGGAAGATGTTGAACCGAATCGCCTGCTGCGCCGCCGCATCGCCTTCAATGCTGATGTCGCATTGCTGCCACTTCCGGGCCCAGGCGGCGGCCTGTTCGGCCAGGAGGGCGTCGAAGCCCTTGGCCCGAGCGGCTTCGGCAATACGCTGTCCCACCGCCGGCAGGTCTTCCGGCGTGTGATCGCGTGACGTCACATTCGAGAGGTACTTGCAGATGCTCGTGGGGTGCCCGGCCCGGACGCCGACTCGCACCGTGTGGGCCACGTACCGGTCGCGCCGGATCTCCTCCGGCTGCACCGGCACTTCGCCATCATCCTGAAAGATGGCGTAGCGCATGGTGGAGCAGAGCCGGAACTCGGTCTTCCGGGTCTTGACGGTCAGGGAAGTTGGGTCCTTGCTGACTTCTTCCCAGAACCGCTCGTCGTAGTTGGCGTCCCGGTTCTTGATGTCGCCGTCCAGGTACAGCGTGGCCTGCAGCTCGCCGTCAAAGTTGAGGGGCGTGACGGTGTACCGGATCGCCCCGACTTCCTTGGTGACGATGCTGACGAACCGAGTCGCTTCCACCGCCACCTCCTTGCCTTGTGGCAGTACGGCAACGAAAGTCCGGCGTAGATAGCCTTCCCGCATGTTCAGGACCCGCCGGAACTCCCGGACGGCGCACCGGGCCAGGTCCAGCAGTTCGCCGTCAAAGCGGATGTCGATGCCGATCCAGTTGGTAGCGTTGACGACCTTGGCGAAGGACTCGGGGTAGCCAATCTTCCACCAGCCGACGCGGGTCTTGTCCGGGTAGTAAATGCCAGCCATGTAGCTGCCCTGCAGCGACGGCCCGCTGTACGCCTCCTCGAAGTTCGCCCGCTGCCCCATGTGGCCGTTGCCGATGCTGAAGAGGCTTTCGGAGATCTCCTGCCGGCGAGGATCAAACTCATCCTCGACGATCAGCCACTCGTCCAGCTTCACATAGCGTTCCGTTGCGAAGCACCTCCAGGTCAATCTCCGCCAGGCTGCCAATCACCAGGTGCGCCTGGTCCAGCGCCTTCGGCGCCCCGATGCCGATGGCGTACATGCCCGCCCGGAGCGCCGCCTCAATGCCGGCGGGCGCATCTTCAAAGACGGCGCAGCGGGCGGGCGCCACGCCCAGTTCACGGGCGCCCAGCAAAAAGACTTCGGGGTCAGGCTTGGCAACGGCGGTCCGGTTTCCGTCGACTATAACGTCAAACGCCTCCACCAGCCGGACGCCCCTGAGGATGGTCATGGCGTTCCGGCTGGCCGAGCCCAGGGCCGTCTTGACGCCCGCCGCTCTGCACGCCTGCAGGAAACGGCGGGCGCCGGGCAGCACGTCGCGTTCGTCCATGCGTGAGATCATCTCGACGTACCACTGATTCTTGCGGGCGGCCAGCTCCGCCTTGGCCGCATCGTCCATTGTAAGGCCGCCAAGCTCCAGAAGAATCTCCAGGGAACGCATCCGACTGACGCCCTTCAGCCGCTCGTTCTCCTGCTCGCTGAAGGTAAAGCCTAGCTCCCCGGCAAGCCGTTGCCATGCCAGATAGTGATACCTGGCCGTATCGACGATTACGCCATCCAGATCAAACAGGCATGCCTCAATCAACTCGTCACCATCCCGCCGATTAGGTTGCCCCGGATGCCAGGACGGCGATGCCGCGGGCGGGCAGTTCGACCACGTTCTCCCGCACCGCTCCCGTCAGCATCTCCCCTGCAAGCAAGTCAACCAGCGCCGTCTCTGTGGGGATGGTCACCGCGATCGGATGGCCGGAGTTGTTGATGACCACGTAGAGACCGCCTTTGGTTTCCGGCCCGCGCCGGTACCCAAGCAAGCCGGTGGCCGGGTCGGCGGCGAAAGTCTCCCAATCGCCGTCGTTCAGCCAGGGATAAGTGCGTCGCAGCCCGATCAGCTTTCGGTAGAGCGAGAGCATCTCCCGGTCCTGCTGCGCCGCATCGTGCCAGGGGTAGCAGCGGCGGCAGTCGGGGTCCTCCCCGCCCTCCATCCCGATTTCGTCGCCGTAGTAGACCAGAGGGACGCCGGGACTGGTCAGGAGCAGCACGGCAGCCTGGGCCGCCTTCTCCCGGCTGCCAAGCTCGGTGCGGACGCGGGTGGTATCGTGGCTGCCCAGCAGGTGGAGCAGCCCCCGGCTGACTTCGTGCGGGTGGCTGAAGCGGAGGCAGGTCAGGACCCGGTCGTACTCGACGGCGTCCAGTTCACCCTTCAGGAATGCCAGCGTCGCCTCCCGCCAGGGGTAGTTCATCACCGAGTCAAACTCGTCGCCCTGCAGCCATTCGGACGCCTCATGCCAGATTTCGCCCAGTATCCAGGCGTCGGGGCGGGCGCCTTTCACGGCTGTGCGGAACGCCCGCCAAAAACCGTGGTTGACTTCGTTGGCTACATCCAGCCGCCACCCGTCAATGCCGGCCTCTCTGATCCAGTGCGTCGCCACGTTGAGCAGGTACTTCTGCAGGCCGGGGTTTGCCGTATTCAGTTTGGGCATCGATGCGACGTTGTTGCTGAAAGTCTCGTAGTTGCAGCGTTCCGGGTCGACGGGGTGGGCGTGCAGGTTGTAAAACCAATCGGCGTAGCGGGAGTCGGCACCTTTCTTGATCACATCTTTGAAGGCAAACCACTCCCTGCCCGAGTGGTTGAAGACGGCGTCGAGCAGAAAGCGCATGCCGTGTGCGTGAACGGCGCTGACCAGTTGCTTGAACTCGGCGTTGGTGCCGAAGGCCGGGTCGATCCGGTAGTAATCGGTGGTGTCGTATTTGTGATTGGTCGGGGACTTAAAGATCGGCGTCAGGTAGATGCCCCCGATGCCGAGCTCCCGCAGATAGCCAAGCTTCTGGCGGATGCCTTCCAGGTCGCCCCCGGCCTGGGATTCCCGGTGGGGCCGGTCTCCCCATTTGAGCCGATTCCGCTTCGGATCGTTGCTCGGGTTGCCGTTGGCAAACCGGTCGGGGAAGATCTGATAGAAGACCGTGGTCCGCAGCCAGTCGGGCTGCCGGAAGCGGTCGGCCCGGTGCAGGTAGGCATATTGGAAGAAGCCTTTGGCAGGACGGCGGGGGACGAGGCCCTGCTCGGTCAGCCAGATGTAGGTGCCGTCCACCCCTTCGAGATAGAAGGCGTAGCGCACGCGGCGGGTCGGGGCAGCAATGGTCGCGCCCCAATAGTCGTGGAGGCCGTCGGTGCCGAGGCGCTGGAGCGGCGCCCGGCTGTCGGCGTCGGGCGGCCAGGCGTAGCGGTCGCCGTATACGCAGACGGCCGCGGCAAGGTCGCCCGCTGCCGCCTTGAGCACAATCCGCAGGTGTTTCTCATCGGCCGGATACGCAAAGGGAGCACGGCAGGCATGAACGAGGGCTGCGTACTGCATATGTTCGCTCTCCTGTCCTTAGGGTCGCCTCAGACAGTTTTCCCATCTTGATGGTACGCGAAAACGACCTCCGAGTCATGGTGACTCGAAGGTCGCCCGCAACGAAGCGACTAATGGACCGGCATGGTGTCCGAGGTGTCGTCGGTCTGCTCGGCCTTGGGAGCGGTGGCGGGGGCGTTATTCAGCTCTTCGGGCCGGGGCAGCTTCAGGACCTTGCCTACCGTAATGTGGTTCGGGTTATCCAGCTCATTGAGCCGCTCGATGTCGGCGGAGTAGATGGGGTTGTGGTAGTAGCGGTTGGCGATGTCGCGCAGGGTTTCGCCTTCCTTGACCTGGTGGGTCTCGGGGACGGTCATGGTGGTGGTGTCGGTCTTGGTGTCCGTGGTCTTGTTGTCCGTGGTCTTCGTATCGGTGCTCTTGTTGTCGGTGGTGGTGGTCGTCGTGTCCGTGGTGTCCGTGTCGTCGGTCGCGGCCGCGTCGTCAGAATCCTGCGGCGTGGCGCTGACGGCGGTGGACGGCTCGTCGGTGTAGCTGCTTACCTCAGGCGCCTTGCTGGCCTTCTGGTTGTTGTACAGGGCGAAGCCGCCCACGACCAGGGCCAGGGCAAGGATGCCGGCGGCCAGAGCAGTGCGGTTCTTCTGCATCGGAACCCTCCTTCTTGTTCGCTGGAATGGTTTCCAGCTTTCGGTTGGAGTGTTGCCGAATTGTGGGGATTCTATACATGATTTGGAATCGTCGGGATCGGGATGTCGGGATGTCGGGATAGAGGGTGGGCGCCGGGGCCAGGGCCGGCATCGGGGGGGCGCCGGAGGAGGGAGGGCACCGTCGGTCCCGGAGTCGCAAGGCAAGGGCCTGCGTCCCCTTGCGCGACTCCGACGTCCCTCAGGTGCCCGCCCTCCCCCGCCGCCATCATGCGCTGCCCGCCCTGGCCCCGGCGCCCGCCGACCCATCCCCCCTGACTGTGGTTTTAGCGGTTCGGCTGCGTTCGGTCGTATAGTACAAAGCACAGGGCCGGGACGGCCAGCAGAACGGTCATGATCAGCAATACCGGCCGGTAGCCGAGGTTGTCGTAGATCACACCGCCGGCCAGGGGGCCCAGCATGCGCCCCGCGGTAGAAGCACTGCTGATGACACCCTGGAGGAAGCCCCGCCGGGCGGGGGGCGCCACCTGATCGATCGCGGCCGGAATGCCCGGCCAGAGCAGCATCTCCCCTAGCGTCAGAATCACCATGCCGGTCACGAAGAGCGCATAGCTCCCGCCCGTCAACAAAAGTAGGTACGACGCCGCGAACAGGGCGATGCCCGTCACCAGCTGCGCCGCCGTCCGGCGAATCAGCCGCAGGGCCAGCGTGACCAACGGCTGCCCGATCACGATTACCAGGCCGTTCAATGTCCAGAGGAAACTGTACGACGCCAGGGAGAAGCCGAGGCCCATCATATAGACGGAGATCGAACTCTGCCACTGCACGTAGATCAGCCAGCACATGAGGAATCCGACGAACAGGGCGCCTACCGGCACCCAGGGCACGGCCTCGCCGACACTCTCCGCCGCGGCGGCCACCTCGCCCGCCGCCCGCTCGCCGCCGCCATCATAAATCGTAAAGAAAAAGAAGACAAGGACAATCAGGCACATCACGGCGGCCCCGAGAAACGCCAGCTGGAACGAACGCTCGGCCAGTAGACCGCCCACCGCCGTCCCCACCGCCACGCCCATGTTGTGGGCCACATAAATGAAGTTGAACGCCCGGCGCCCGCCGGCGGGCCACGCCCGGGCGGCCAGGGCGTTGATGGCCGGAAAGACCACCATGGCCGAGATGCCATACAGGATCATCACGGCGACGAAGAGCGGCCACGAAGTGAAGAGCCCGGGCAGGCTGATCAGCACGAGGGAGCAGAGCAACCCCGCCAGAAGCACCCGGCGGGCGCCGATGCGGTCGAACAGGTAGCCGCCCACGAGGCTCCCGACGGCAGCACCGGCGGAATGAAGCAGCAACACCCAGCCCGCTACTGTAAGGGGACGGCCCAGGTGTTCATGTATGTATAGCGTCGTAATCGGCCAGATGAACGAAAGCCCCACAATGTTGAGAAACGCCCCGCCCGCCAGGAGCCACAGCAGGACCGGATACTCAGCCAGGGTCTGGCGAAAGCGAACAGCTGCGTTCAAGAACAACGACCTCCACCCCGGAGACCTGACATAACTCTTTCATTCTACCGCAAGGGGCGCCCCGGGGTAAGGGCTTAGTGCTTGCGCGTTACACGCAGCTTCGTAATTCGGTAACCTTCGACCTGGGCCACTTCCAGCCGGTGGGCACCCGCCGGGATCGCCTGGCCAACTTCCGGGCGGGAGCCCAGGGTGGAGAGCACGTACCCGCCAATGGTATCGACACCCTCTGTCTCCTCATCGGCAATGCGGACGCCCAACTGCTCCTCCGCCTCTTCCAGGAGCATGGCGCCATCCACCACGAACGCATCCGGCCCGATGGAGGTCACCGCGGGCTGTTCATCATCGAACTCATCCTGAATCTCCCCGACGATCTCCTCCAGCAAGTCTTCCAGAGTGGCCAGACCAGCCGTCCCGCCGTACTCATCGACCAGAATGGCCATCTGGCTGCGCTGCCGCTGAAACTCCTGAAGCAGCCGTGAAATGGAGACCGTCTCATGGACGACCAGGATGGGCCGCATGATCTGCCGCAGGTCGCGCACCTTCTGCCCCCGCCCGAACAGGTCCTTCAGGTGCACCATGCCCAGCACATGATCTTTATCCGCTTCACACACCGGATACCGGGTGAAGCCGGCTTCCAGTGCGATGGTCTTCGACTCCTCAAACGGATCTTCCACGAAGAGGCACTGCATTTCGTTGCGGGGCACCATCACCTCGCGGGCGACCCGCTCGGAGAAGTCAAAGACGTTGTCGAGCAGCACTCGCTCGGTCTCGTCAAGCATGCCGCCCCGGGCGCTGGCGCTGACGAGCATGCGCAGCTCATCGCCCGAATGGGCCATCTCCTGATCGGAGACGGGTTTGACGCCAATCCACCGCATGGTGGCGGTGGCCACCTTGTTCAGCACCCAGATGGGTCCCCGAAAGAGGCGATAGAACCGCCGCAAGATGGGCGAGCAGATGAGCGCCAGCTTCTCCGCTTCGGAGATGGCCATCGCCTTGGGCACGAGTTCGCCCAGCACGATATGCACCATGGTGATCAGGATAAACGCGATGGCAAAGCCCACGGTGTGGACCAGCAGCGGAGAGCCGATCCCGAGGGCCGCTAGGGGAATGACGACCAGGTCGGCCACCGCCGGTTCGCCGACCCAGCCAAGGCCCAGCGACGTCAGGGTGATCCCGAGCTGCGTCGCCGACAGGTGCTCGCTCAGATGCGTGATGACGTGGTGGGCAGCCGCTGCCCGCTTGTTCCCTTCTTCCTTGAGTTGCTGGATGCGGGTCGCCCGCACTTTGATGATGGCGAACTCCGCCGCTACGAAAAAGCCGTTCAGGAAGACGAGGAGAAATGCCAGGCCCAACTCCAACACCGACTTGAAGCCGCTGGGCGCCTGCAGGGCACTCACCACCTTTCGGGGATATTGTGCCCAGCGCCTCAGGCTTTTCTCACAACCGTTACGTACCGCGCCTGCCGGTACGCAAACAGCCGGGACTCATGCTGCCCCTGCCACGCCGGGGTCAGGCCCGCTACCGCCAGGAGCCGCTGCTGCTCGTCCCGCTCGGCCTCGCCGAGGTTGGCGATGACGAGGGTGCCGCCGGGGGCAACCAGGCCGAACAGATGGGCCAGCAGTTCGGCGGGCTGCAAGTAGCGCTTCGGCAGCCCCCACCGGCGGACGTCGGCGCTGAAGAGGAACGGAAAGAGCAGGCAGGCGAACTGCACAGGTTGGCTGAACTGCCGAATGTCGCCGGGCAGGTACGCCACACCCGGGAGGCCGCCCATGTATACTTCAGCCCAGTCCATCCGGGACCGGAGGCCAGCGTAAGGCCGGTAGGCGTCCACTTCGACGCCATGTAGTAGCACCGGCCGTTCCCCTCCGAAGCGGTGCAGCAGGCCGTAGAGCGCCTGCACGTAGAACCAGTCGCCGCATCCGGCATCCAGAACGGTTACGATCGGCGGCAGGCGGACATCTGCTTCGACCAACGCCCGTTCGATCATTTGCAGGTAGAAAAGCGAAGCGGCAAAATCGATCCGCCCCGACTCACGTTCCCAGCGCTGCAGGCCGTAGGTCTGTACAAGCCGACGCACTTCTTCCTGCAGGTCGGGCTCGAAGAGTCCTTCCTTGTCCTCCGCCGGCAACCGGGCGCCGGGGCGCCGGAGCCGCAGGGCCATTCTGAGGCGAAAATCCAATTCATTGCGCAGCCAGCCCAGCAACACGACCCCACCTTATCTCCCGACTGTGAGAACGATATCCAATAGGCTTACGAAGTAGGTAGTTCTGGACTGGAAATAGCCCGAATGCTGGATGGGGCACACACGTGTACTGTGTTACCATTACCTTGACACACTACTGACAGCAGCCGCTCCGCGGTCCGGATGGCCGGCGAATCGGGGGGCTCATGGAGGAAGAATCGATGCGGCGTGGGCTGAAAATCGGCCAGACCCGGCCCGTAATGCAGAGCAGCACGATGAGCCGTAAACTGGACTGGGTCCTCGATCAGTGGCGCTCGTCGTCCCCCGAGGCGCGGCTCCAATTGGTCCTGGCCAAAATTCGTGAGGAAGAAAAACTGCCTCATGAACCGAACAAGCGTGAGATGTAAGCTGCAAAAAAGCGGCAGGCCAGAGGTCCCGGAGTTTCCCGCCGGTCAGGTGGTGGAACCCGGGGCCTTTGGTCTATTCCATCATCATGGGCGGGAGGCGCTTCGTCAAGGACCCGGGCGCCCCCCCGCCGGATGGGCCAGCGGTACTGCCGCTGGCCCTGATGATTTGGTAAAGTGAAAAGGAACAGCGCATTTACTGTGGAGGCATGCCGATGTCCTATCCATCCATTGCATTCGTTCTGCCCTTTGAGGGGCTGGCCCGGACCGCAGTGGCCGTTGCATCGGAGCTCAACATGAACGTGGCCGCCGAAGTCGGCGACCTGCAAAAGGGTGTCGACCGCGCCCGGGCCGCCGTCCTGGCCGGAGCCGAGGTGATCATCAGCCGCGGCGGCACGGCTTCGGCCATCGCTGCCGCGCTGCCCGTGCCGGTGGTGGAGATTCGCGTCACGTCGTCGGATTTGGTCCGTTGCTTTAGCAAGCTGGGGCCATTTGTAGGTAAGATCGGTCTATCAGGCTTCCGGAACATCATTTATGGATGTGAAGAGCTTGGCAGTCTGCTCGGCTACGAGCTGGTTCAGCTGCCGATTCCCGATGAGTCTGAAGCCCGGGAGGTGGTCGCGCGGGCGAAACGGGAGGGCGTCAGGCACATCATCGGGGATCATATCAGCTACCTCTGTGCCCAGGAAGCGGGTCTGACGGCCGAGTTGATCAGTTCCGGGCGGGAAGGCATTGCCCAGGCGCTCTTCGAGGCGCAGCACGTGCTGAAGGTCCGGCGAGAGGAGCGGGAGAGAGGTCAGCAGATTCGCACCATCCTCGACAGCGTGAACGACGGGATTCTCGCCGTGGACAGCGCAGAGCATGTAATCCTTTTCAACCCACAGGCCGAGCGGATTTTCGGCATGGAAGCCCGGCGGGTTCTTGGCCGGGCGCTCTCGGAAGTGTTGCCCGGCGCCCGCCTTGATGCCGTCCTGCGGGAAGGCCGGACGGAAGTCGGCGAGATTCAGCAGGTCGGCAGCACACGCCTGGCCGTCAAACGAACGCCGGTCCGGGTTGACCGGCAGATTGTGGGGGCTGTGCTTACCTTCAGTGAAGTGACCGAACTGCAGCGCCACGAACAGGCAGTCCGCCAGAAGCTGCACCGCAAAGGTCTGGTCGCCCGTTCCAAGCTCGACCAGATCGCCGGCTCAAGCGCCGCCATTCGCAGCCTCGTCTCTGCCGCAAAGCGGTACGCGAAGACTAACGCCACCGTTCTGATCCTTGGCGAGTCAGGCACCGGCAAGGAGATGCTGGCCCAGGGCATTCACCTGGAGAGCCGGCGGCAGCAGGGCCCGTTCGTCGCCGTAAATTGTGCCGCCCTGCCGGAGACGCTGCTGGAGAGCGAGCTGTTCGGGTACGAAGAAGGGGCGTTCACCGGCGCCCGCAAGGGCGGCAAGCAGGGGCTGTTCGAGCTTGCCCACGGCGGGACGATCTTTCTCGATGAAATCGGCGACATGCCGCTTTCGGTGCAGTCCCGGCTCCTGCGCGTGCTGCAGGAGAAGGAAGTGATGCGTATCGGCAGCGATGGCGTCATTCCGGTCGATGTGCGCATCGTGGCCGCGACCAACCGGGACCTGGAGAGCGAAGTGGCGGTCGGGCGCTTCCGGGCTGATTTGTTCTACCGCCTTAATCTGCTGCGGCTGGAGGTGCCGCCCCTGCGCCGGCATGCGGAAGACGTGCCGGCCCTGGTGCAGGCTTTTTCGGCCAAGCTGGAACTACGGCACGGTCGCCGCCTGGCGGTGGCGCCGGATGCGATGGCGCTGCTGGAGCGTCACCAGTGGCCGGGGAACGTGCGAGAGCTGGAGAACTTGCTGGAGCGGCTCTGGCTCCTGACCGATGCCGATGCGGTAACGGCCGAAGATGTGCGGTCGTTCGTGCCCGTGGGTCCGGCGCCCCAGCCGGTGCCGGACCCGTCCGCTGCCTGGCCGGACGACCTGACACTGGCGGAACTGGAGTCCCGGGCGATCCGGCGGGCCCTGGCGGCCGAGGGCGGCAATATCCTGAAGGCCGCGCAACGTCTCGGCCTGCACCGCACCACCCTGCACCGCAAGCTGCAGAAGTCCGATGCCTAGTCGCCCCCTTTCGCTGCGTGCTGCCGATCCCGGTTGGCACGCGTCTTGCGTGCACTTGCGTGAGAATGAAGGCCGGTGAACGGTTTTCGAGAAAGGGTGAGCATCGACTTATGGCACGGATTGCGATCATCGCAGATGATCTGACCGGGGCTTCCGATACAGGCGTGCAGTTTGCCCATAAGGGTCTGCGCACCAGGGTGCTTTTCGACCCATGGGCCCCGCCCGGGGCTGTGGCGGGCATAGAGGCAGCCGCCATAGACACGGACAGCCGGGCAGTCAGCCCTGCGGAAGCAAACGAGCGGGTCAGGGCGGCGGCCAGCAGCGCACGGGAGTGGGGCTGCGAGCACGTCTTCAAGAAGGTAGACTCGACCCTGCGCGGCAACCTGGGCCAGGAGATTGAGGGCATCATGGCAGAGCTGAACTTCGACCTTGCCGTCGTTGCTCCGGCCTTTCCCAAGCTCGGGCGCACGACGGTCGATGGACGTCATCTCCTGCACGGTCGGCCGCTGGAGGAAACGGAGATTGCACGGGATCCAAAGACGCCCGTGCGGGAGTCCCGCATTGAAGAGCTGATCCGAAAGCAGACTACACGCCCGACGGGCCGGATCGACCTGCGCGTACTCCGGGCGGGACGGGACGCCGTGCTGCAGGCCCTTGAGTCGCAGCGGGAGTGCGGTGCCCAGGTGATCGTTTTCGACGCCGTGGAAGACGCAGACCTGGTGCAGATCGCCGAGGCGGTCGCTTTCAGCCCGTACCGGGTGCTCTGGGTCGGATCCGCCGGTCTGGCGGACTGCCTGCCCCGTGCGCTGGGCCTGAAGGGCCAACTGGAACCGGAATCCCCGTGCGACACCGGCGGGCTCCCGGTCGTGGTGGTGGCCGGCTCGATTTCACCGACCACCAGGGCGCAGGTCGCCTCCCTGCGGCAGGAGCCAGGGCTGGTTGTGGTAGAGCTTGAGCCGCTGGCCATTGTGCGCTCGCCGGCTGAAGCCCGGGCCGAATTAGACCGGTGCACCGCCGAACTGGCCCGGGCCCTGGCCGACGGATTGGATGTGGCCCTGGTCAGCGCCACGGCCGAACACGAGGTAGCCGGCGCCCGGGAACTGGGCGCCCGGCTCGGCGCAGATGGCAGGGCGGTCGCAAACCAGATCGCCGAAGCTTTGGGTGCCGTGGCCGCGGGCGCCATCGCACACCACCACGTGGGCGGCCTGATCCTGACGGGCGGCGACACGGCCAAGGCGGTCTGCCGGCAGTTGGGCGTGTCCGGCCTGGAAGTGCTCCGGGAGCTGGAAACAGGGGTTCCGCTCAGCCGGCTGGCCGGGGGGCGCAACCTCCTTACTGTGACCAAGGCCGGCGCATTCGGCTCGGAAGCGACGCTGGTCCGGGCCCTGCGCAGTTTGAAGGGAGAGCGGTAGCTATGGGCCGTCCGATCGTAGGCATCACTATGGGCGACGCTGCCGGCGTGGGCCCCGAGATCATCATGAAGGCGCTGGGCAATCCTGCCCTGTACGACCTGTGCCGTCCCTTCGTCATCGGCGATATCAAAATGATGGCCCGGGCAGCGGCTGTCGTCGGTTCCGCCCTGGCGCTCCACCCTATCAGCCAGGTCACAGAAGGCTTCTTCACGGCGGGTACGGTCGATTGCCTCAACCTGGACTTGCTGCCGGCAGACCTGCCCTTCGGGCGCATTTCCGCAGCCGCCGGCGATGCCGCATACCGCTGCCTGGAGCGTGCCATCAACCTGGCGAAGGCTGGCGACATTGATGCCATTTGCACGGCGCCCCTGAACAAGGAGGCGCTGCACAAGGGCGGCCACGTGTACCCCGGTCACACGGAGATTCTGGCCGCCCTGACGGGTACTTCTGACTTCGCCATGATGCTCACCGCCCCGCGCCTGCGGGTGATACACGTCACCACACATGTCGGGCTGCTGGACGCCATTGGGCTGATCAACCCGGAGCGGGTGCACCGGGTCATCCGCCTGGCTCACGAGACGCTCCGGCGGGCCGGCATGGCGGCACCCCGCATCGGGGTATGCGCCATCAACCCGCACGCCGGGGAGAATGGCCTGTTCGGCTACGGCGAGGAAGAAGAGAAGATCCTGCCCGCCGTCGTGCGCGCCCGTGCGGAGGGGATGGACGCACAAGGTCCCCTGCCGGCGGACACGCTCTTCTACCGAGCCGGGCGCGGTGACTTCGATATCGTCGTTGCCATGTACCACGACCAGGGGCATGGGCCAATTAAGGTGCTGGGCGTCGAGGAGGGCGTCAACATCACGGTGGGCCTGCCCATCATCCGCACCAGCGTCGATCACGGTACGGCGTTTGATATCGCCGGCACGGGCCAGGCTGATGAACGGAGCCTGAAGGAGGCGATCCGGCAGGCTGCGCAACTGGCGCCCCGGCGAGATGAACTGTAGCATTATGCAGCAGTACGTGCAAGTCACTCCCCCGAGACTGTCTCACTTTGCACAGTCTGCATCCTTCCCTCTTTAGGGTCGGCGGGCAGAGACCGCCGACGCCACTTGGCACGCTCTTTGCTACTTAGTTTCGCAGTTCTAACACATGGGGAGGAAAGACGATGCGGATTCCGATCGTAGCTACGCTACAGCGCATCCCCGGTGGCATTATGCTGGTTCCACTGGTCATCGGCTCGCTGCTCAAGACGTTCGCTCCGGGCTTCCTGGACCTGGGCTCTTTCACGACCGGCCTGTTCAAGAACGGCGCGACCCCGCTCATCGCCCTGCTCATCTTGGCGACGGGCGCCCAGATTACCCTGCGGCAGAGCCCGAAAGTCTTGCTGAAGTCCGGCCTGGTCCTGACCACCAAAACCATCATTCCCGGCCTCTTGATTATTGCCGCCGGCTTTATCTTTGGCAAGGACGGCTTCCTGGGCCTCTCCCTCCTCGCACTCATGACGGCCTTCACGAACTCCAACGGCGGTCTCTGGATCGCACTTTCCTCCGAGTACGGCGACGAAGCTGACAGCGGCGCCTACCTCGCCAGCGCCCTTGACGACGGCCCCTTCTTCCCGCTCCTCCTCCTCGGCCTGAGCGGCCTGGCGGCCATTCCGGCCAAAGCCGTGCTGGCTGCCGTGATTCCCTTCATTATCGGCATTGCCTGGGGCAACGTGGACGACAAGTTCCAGAGCCTGATGAAGCCCGTTCCCGGCATCGTCATTCCGTTCTTCGCCCTGGCCCTGGGCGCCGGCATTGACCTGCGGTCGCTGGCCACCGGCGGCGTGACGGGCATTCTCCTCGGGGCGATGGTCGTCCTGATCACGGGCGGACTGGCTCACCTCGGCTACCGCTACCTGCTGCGCGAGAAGACTGCCATCGGCTTCGCATCCGGCACTGTGGCCGGCAACGCCGTCGCCACGCCGCTGGTCGTGGCTCAGGCGGACCCTTCGTTCAAGCCCTTCGTGGAAATCGCGACCGCGCAGGTGGCAGCGGCTGTGCTGGTGACCGCCGTGCTCGCCTCGTTTGTCACGTCCTACCTGGCCAAGAAGTACAAGGCCCAGGCTGATCGCTCCGTCGCGTAAGTCTCGTCTACTGTCTGGTCATGATGGCGCCGCCCTCTGCACACGAAGTGCATCAGGGCGGCGCCTTTGTTCCGGCCGATTTCCGGAGGTCACCTTCGTCGCCGGAAGCCTACGTTGGTTGTCGGACCAGCGACCTTCATCACCGGAAGTGGCCGGAAGTGGCCGGAAGTCGCCGGACGTCGCCGGACGTCGCCGGGCCAGGGACCTTCATCTCCGGACGTCACCGGAGGTCGCCGGAAGACGCCCGACTTCGCCGGACCAGCGACCTTCATCACCGGACGTCACCGGACGTCGCCGGAAGACGCCGGACATGGCCTGACCAGCGCTATTCATTGCCGGACGACGTCGGAAGACGCCGGAAGAGGTCAGGCGTCGCCGGAAACCCAGCGACATTCCGACATCCGAAACTACCTAATATTTTGAAGCAAACCCATTTTCAAGCCAACCGCAATATGGTATTCTAGCACCAACAAATCCAATTTCCGGGAAGGATGTTGACCGTGACAGAGAAGAACCTGAGTGCCCTGGCCGCCGCCGCTATCGCTGCGGGGAAAATCAAGCTCCTTAACGTGCGGAGCATCCAGCGCCGCACGAAGAACATGAACGATCCCGAACTCGTCATTCCCGCCGGCTGCTATCAGGGTCAGCCCACGGCGCTGGCCTACCCCATGTTCGAGCAGACTGCCCGCAAAGCCCTCTCCGGGCACGACCGGCCGGGCTATTGGGAGATCGGGGAGTATGAAGAAGCAGAGGACACCATAGCGTTCCGCCCCTCCCTGGTCGAAACCGACGCCTCCGTCACCTGCCGGTGGGACACGGAGAAGGGCGACCTTTACATTGATATGCTCCCGATTATCCTCATCCGAGAAATGAAGATCCCCGAGGAGACCAACGTCCACATCCCAGTCTCTACCACGAACGTGGCTGGCGTCGGCGAAGTCGTACTCCTCCATTTCGACCGCCTCACTTACCAGCCCGTCGAGAACGGCAAGCGGGCAAAGAAGGATGACGGTACGGAGAAGAAGGACAGTACCAACAACAAGAAGGCGTAAGGAAAACCCGCCCGGTCAGGATCTGACCGGGCGGGCTTCACTTTTACTTGGCCAGTTCTTCCATCTGGTCGAGCAGCGAGGCGAAGACGTCAAGGGCTTTCTGCACCGGCTCCGGCGAAGTCATGTCGACGCCGGCACCCTTGAGCAGGTCGATGGAGTACTCCGACCCACCCTTGCTCAGGAAGCCGAGGTAGCGGTCGACGGCCGGCTTCCCTTCGTTCAGCACCTGCTGGCTCAGGGCGACGGCCGCGGAGAGGCCGGTGGAGTACTGGTACACGTAGAAGGCCCGGTAGAAGTGCGGAATGCGGGCCCACTCCATCTCGATGGCCTTGTCGACCGTCATGCCGTCCGTGCCGTAGTACTTCTTGTTCAGATCGTAGTACATGCTGCACAGCAGGTCGGGCGTCAGGGCCTCGTTCTTCTCCGCCATCTGATGGGTCAGCATTTCGTACTCAGCAAACATGGTCTGCCGGTACAGGGTGGTGCGGAACTGCTCCAGGTAGTGATTGATCAGGTACATGCGGAGCCTTTTGTCCTCGGTCCGCTTCAGCAGGTAGTCGGTCAGCAGCGCCTCGTTGAACGTGGAGGCGACTTCCGCCACGAAGATCGTGTAGTGGCCGTAGGGATACGGCTGGGTCTTCCGGGTGAAGCAGGAGTGCATGGAATGGCCCAGTTCATGGGCCAGGGTGAACATGGAGTCCAGCGTGTCCTGGTAGTTCATCAAAATGAACGGATGCGTGTTGTAGGCGCCACCGGAGTAGGCGCCGCTGCTCTTGCCCTCATTTTCGTAGATGTCGACCCAGCGGGCAGTCGTCAGGCCTTCCCGGGCGACCTTGCGGTAATCCTCCCCCAGGGGCTTCAGCGCTTCCATGATGGTCTCGACCGCTTCTTCGTAGGGCACCTTCTTGTTCGCCTCGGCCACCATGGGGGTGTAGAGGTCGTACATGTGCAGGTCTTCCAGGCCCAGCATCTGCTTGCGCAGCCGGATGTACCGGTGCAGGCTGGGCAGATTCTTGTTGACGGTGGCGACCAGGTTGTCGTAGACGCTTTCGGGAATGTTGCTGCCCGACAGGGCCATGGCCCTGGCCGAGGGATAGTTGCGGGCCCGGGCGTAGAAGACATCCTTCTTGACGCTGGAGGAGTGGGTGGCAGCGAGGGTGTTGCGGAACTTGCTGTAGGTGCTGTACAGGGCGCCAAACGCCTCCTCGCGCACCCGGCGGTCCGGGCTCTCCAGGAAGCGGATGAACCGGCCCTTGGTCAAGTCCACTTCGTTGCCGTTTTCATCCTTGACCTTCGGGAACTTCATGTCGGCGTTGTCGAGCATGCCGAAAATCGAACTGGGCGCCGCCGAGATTTCGCTGGCCTGCGCCAGCAGGGCCTCCACTTCCGCCGACCGGACGTGGGCCTTTTCACGCATCAGGTCTTCCAACTCGTGCTTGTAGAGCCGCAGGGCCTCATTATCCCCAATCCAGCCGTTCAGCTTTTCAGTGGGAATGGCCAGGATCTCGGGGGTCATGTAGGAACCGGCTGCCCGAACCCGGGCATAGAGCGACATGACCCGGTCGTTGAGGGCGATGTAGGTGCTGTTGGAGTTGTCCTGGTCCTTGCGCATGCGGGCGAAGGAGCCGACGCGCTCCAGCAGCTGCGAGATCTCGTCGCGGGCCTTGAGGGCAATCACCAGCGTCTGGGCTGACTCGCCGAGCTTGCCCTGGAAACCGGACAGCTTCGGGGTCAGCTCCTGGACTCTCTGAAAGTCCTGCTCCCACGCCTCGTCGCTCGGATAGACGGTCTCCAGAGCCCAGGTATGCTCCGCCTTCACTTCAGCACGCTTCAGAACACGTTCCACCGTTCCGCCTCCCAGTATGTACGTCACACACTGGCCTTATTGTACCACACCCCTGGGTAGGGGAAACCGGGCGCGGGAATGTGTAATAGCCACGGAGGACCTCTCATTTCAACTATCCCGATTTCCATGTCCTCCGCGTCCTCCGTGGTAAGTTCCCAAAATGCAGGGCACCACCTGCCAGAAAAAGCAGGTGGTGCCCTCTCGAACTCCATTACCCGGCGTAAGAATGCAGGCCGGAGATCAGCAGGTTCACACCCACAAGGGTGAAGATGATCAGGGGGAAGCCGGCAGCAGAGACCCACGCCGCGGGGCGCCCCTCCCAGCCGCGCACGATCCGCATATGCAGATAGCCCGAGTAGAAGAGCCAGGAGATCAGTGCCCAGGTCTCCTTGGGGTCCCAGCTCCAGTACGAGCCCCAGGCCTTCTGCGCCCAGATCATCGCAAAGACGATGGCGCCCAGCGTGAAGAGCGGGAAGCCGACGGCCACACCGCGATAGCTGACCTCGTCCAGCAGCTTGGGGTTCATGCCGGCGACCGCCTTGGAGCCCATCTCGCGCAGCGGGCCCAGGATCAGCCGCAGCACCAGGTAGAGCAGCGTGCCGACGACCAGCGACCAGAACAGCGTGTTCAGCTGCTTGCCGGCGTTGGCGCCGTTCATCCAGGTCGGGGCGTTCAGCAGCGGCAGGTCCATGCCGAGCCAGCTGCCCTCGCCCGCCACGGAACCCACCGGCCCGATGATGGGCGGCATGGTGTACCGGACGGTCTGCGCACCGGCGCCGGCGTTGGTCAGCAGCGCCTCGTAGCCGGTCCACTTGAAGCCGAGGGCCGCCACGATGAAGCCCACCAGAACGGCGGCGGAGTAGAAGATCAGTTCCAGTACCTTCTCTTCGGTCGGGTTCGACTGCTCCTTGCGCATCCGCAGCAGGTACATGATGGCGGCGCCGAAGCTGACGGCGAAGGCGCCTTCGCCCAGGGCGGCGGTGGATACGTGTAGAACGAGCCAGTAGGACTGGAGCACCGGCACCAGCGGCTTGACGTCCGTTGGGAAGACCGATGCATAGCCGATGACGATGACGCCCACCGGCGCCACGAAGGCGCCAAGGCCCGGCAGCTTATACCAGTAGGAGATGAGCACGAAGAACAGCATCACGGACCAGCCCATGAAGGACATGTACTCGAACATGTTCGACATGGGAGCCTGCGAGGAGTAAATCCACCGCAGCACGATGGCGGCGCCCTGGAAGAGCACGCCGGCAATGCTGAGCCGGAAGCCCCAGTCGCCCAGCTTATCGGCCAGCTCGAACTTGCGGGAGTCCTTGCGGCGCAGCGTAATGCGCGTGATATACAGAAGGGCGGAGACGAGATAGACAAAGAACGCAGCGGCGAACAGAGAACTGCTGAGAGTCATCATCGCTCTTCGCCCTCCATGACATCTTGCTTGGGATTGGTCTTGGGATCGATCTGATGTGCAAGGCGGCCCATTTCGGCCTGGAAGCTGCCCTGGTTGCGGTTCGTCCAGCCGCCTACCACGACCCGGCCGCCGTCAACCAGCGCCCAGTAGCGCCGGTGCGCCAGGTAGAACGTGAGGCAGACGCCGAGCGAAACGACGATCAGACCAACCCAGATGACGGGGATGCCCAGGTCCTTCTTCACCTTCAAGCCGGTGGTGGAGGCGACGACCATATCCTTGGTGTCGAGCTTGACGGGCGTGGTCGAGTCAAACTCCATTTCGGGATACATGACGAAGTACCAGTTGCGGTATGCCTTGCCGTCCGGCCCGACGATATCCAGCACAACGCCGGGGTTGTTTACGTCGCTCGACCGGCTGACAGGCTTGCCGCCTTCCAGGCCGAAGTCCGGATAGTACTCGTTGACCTTTACGGTGTAGTTCCCGACCTTGTATTCGTTCTCGGGCTGTTTCAGGTCGAGGTTGAAGGTGCCGATGGCGGTGCCGGTCTTGCGCTCGATCAACTCCACCACCGCCGAACCCAGCTCCTGCCGGTAGCTGGACTGGTAGAGTTCGATCCACTTGTGCTGGAGCGGCTGGTTCATGCTGATGGTAAACTTCTTGACTTCGGTGCCGTCCGATTCGGTGACGATGGCGTCGGTCTTGTACGCCTTGGGCTGGCCGTTTTCGTAGGTTTCCAGGGTGAACTTCTCGTTCTTGATGAACCAGTCGGCACCCGGCACCTTGACGATGGAGCCGTCCCGGACCCAGACAAACTGCTCCATGTAGGCGCCCGGGAAGACCCGGACCATGGCGCCCGCCAGGATCATCAGAAGGCCAATATGGGTGATGTAGGGACCCCACCGGCCCCACCGGCCCTTGTCGGCGTAAACCCGGTCGCCCTTCTGAATCACTGCGTACCGGGCACCCCGCAGGGCGGCCACCAGTTGCGCCAGGGGCTCCGCGCCGGCAGCAGGCTTGTACTCAAACCGATTCTTCAGATGCTTGACGAACGATTCGGGCGGGGCGGGGTTGGGCCGCTGCACGGCCTTCCAGAGGGGCACAAAGCGCTCGATCGAGCAGACGATGAGGCTGGCGCCCATCAGGAAGAGGAGCGACATGAACCACCAGGACGTATACATGCGGGTCATGCCGGTCTTGAACAGCAGATTGCCCCAGAACGGGCCATAAATGGCCGGATAAAAATCTTGCGGGGGCCGCCAGTCGCTGTACATGCCTTCCTGCTGAATCAGGGTGCCGGCGACGCTGGCGACGGCCACGATGAAGATCAAAACGGTAGCGACGGGCACCGAAGCGAAGAAGTCCCAAGTTTTGTCGAGGAAATCCTTGGAAGGCTTCTCGGGCTCCGGGGCCGCCTGCTCCTCTGCCGCCGCAACCTGGCTCTCGGCAGTGGAGTTCACGACCTGTTCATCCACGACAAACCCTCCTATCTACTGGGTGAGTTCCTTGGCGATGCTGCGGAGTTTCTCCTTGGTAATCTCGCCGGTCCACTTGGCGACGACCTTGCCGCTCTTGTCAACGAAATAGCTGGTCGGCAGGGGGACGATGTCGTACAGCCGGCTGACCCGGTCGTTCTCATCGATGACGATGGGGAACGTCAGGCCCAGCTTGCTCCGGAACTGATCGACGGCCAGGTTTGATTCGCCCAGGTTTACGCCGAGGATGACGAAACCCTTGGACTCAAACTCCTGGTAAACCTCCTGCAGAGCGGGCATTTCGGCCCGGCACGGCGGACACCACGTCGCAAAGAAATTGAGCATGACGGGTTTGCCCTGGAAATCGGAGAGCTTCACCGTCTTGCCGTCGGTGGTTTTCAGTTCAAACTCCGGCGCCTTGGCCCCGTTCGGAATGCCCGTTCCGGCCGCCTTGGCGTCGGTTCCGAGCAGCAGGTAGCCGACCCACAACGCAAAGATGGCCAGCACGATCACAGTGGTGATGCGCTTGTAGGCCGGATAGCGCTCAGCGGCGGCTGTCACTTGGTTCCGCCTCCCTCCGCAGCAGCGACGGCCTTCTTGGCCGCCTCAACTTGGCGGTCGATCAGTTCAAACTGCTCGGCGTACTTCAGCTGGTTCTCCTTCTCCTTGTCAACCACGGCGAGGTACTTCTTGTACATCATCAATGATTCGGCCTTCTTGTCGGCCGTCTCATAGATCCAGGCGAGGTTGAAGATGGCCCACAGGTAGTTCTCATCCTGCTTCAGGACTTCGTTTTCGTACTCCAGCGCCTTCTTGCTGTCACCGGCGTAGTAGTACGTCAGGCCGAGGTAGGACTTGGCGTAGAGGTTGTCCGGCTCTTCCTTGATCACCTTTTCATATTGGGCAATCGCCTTACGGAATGAAGCCACGGCGGACGTGCGGTCGCCCTTGTTCAGGAAGTCAACACCTTCGTCCATGTACTGGCCGGCCATGCCCAGCGGCGACAGGCCGCTCGGAGCCTCGCTGGTCGCGTCGACGGACGTGGACTCCAGCGGGCCGCCGCCACCCGACGATGTCCCCATCCAGTAGCCGGTCACAATGCCGGCGCCGAAGCCGAGCAGAATCAGAAGCCCGACGGCCGTGGTGCGCCCGATGCGCTGGGGCGAAAACAGGCCGGGCCCCCGGCCGGGAGCCGGCTTGGGGGCAGTGGCGGGCTTATGGACGGCTTTTTTGGGTGCGCGTTCTTCCGGTGCCCGGGCACCGCAGGTGTTGCAGTAGTGGCCGTTGAGTTCGGCGCCGCAGTTCTGGCATGTAGCCATGAGGAACCTCCTTGACTTGGGCGATTGCGAAAAGGAAGCGTCTGTCTACTTGCCTGCCGGCGGCATGGGCGTCGGCGTAGGCTTTAGTCCTTCGGCCTGGTACTTTGCGTCAACTTCGTTTCGGATCTGGGTAAGCGTCTTGCCCTGAGCGAGGCCTTTTCTCACGTCACGCGTGATGTCTACGCAGACCCCTCAGCCAAGGGCATGTGCGTCGTAGCCGAGGATGGTGCCGTTCTTGTCCCACCGGTAGTAACAGCTGGCATTATCGGTGTGGCCCACCGAGTTGCAGCCGCAGTAACACGGAATGTACCGGAGCTCTTCGTAGTGCTCAGCCGCCCAGGCGTAGTCGGCGACGATGCTGGGATCCGCCGTCGTCAGCCAGTTGGGCAGCGGACCTGCCGCAGGAATTTCTGTACTGGAAAGGATTGTTCCTGTCTGTTTAGCCTTATTTGAGTCCATAAATGCGAGGATTGCCCCAACGACGACGACGATGGCGACGATTCCCGCCGTCAGGACCAACCACTGCGACGGGCCCCGGGAGGGATGCAGGGCGGGGTTTGCGGCGATTTCCGCGCCGCATGCCTGGCAGAACCGGGAAGGGATCGGCACCTGCGCCGAGCACCTGGGGCACGGTCTCGATTTCGGCATTAGGTCCCTCCAGAAAGTCAGTTTGTCATAATCACGTTATCAGCGCGAGGCCAATAGTCGCTATTGACCTTCGGACCGATTCTCGGGGTGCACAGGCACAAGGTTTGATGTCACCAACGGTCTATGCGTAAGGACCCAAACGACGGCGGCAAAAAGGAGGAAAGACCATCCTTTTGTGCTGCCGGTAAGTCGCAGGACCGAGAACCGTGGCAGATGCCGGATTAGCACCCATTTGGGTTGGGTCGGGCGTGCAACCGATGAGAATCATTGGTACTCTTTTAAGGTCTAATGCCCCATCAGTTCAGTGCTCTGAAGGTCTACCCACCTACCACCCGGATGGCTACAGTGAAATCAGGAACAGGGTGCGGGAGGGGGTGATGGAGCATGCACAAGAAATGGGCCCTGCGCGTTCTGTTTGTACTGGGCGCCACATTGGGCGTGTTCCTATCTTCGCACTGGTGGACTTCGCCAATGCGGACGTATACGCAGTCCTGCGCCACCTGCCATAAGCAGAGCGAACAGGTGATGAAGGAGAACATCCGGAACATCCAGGACCGCAACAAGGAGGCGCTGGACCGGGCCAGCGAGGCCAACATGGCCGCGACGCTGGCGATCGAAAAGGCATTGAGTACGCCCCGAGTGGACACAAAGCTCCTCGATGAGGCACGGGCGCTGCAGCGGGAGTCGCAGTTCTACTGGGACTATGTGGGTGCCGAGGACTCCATGGGCTTCCATAACCCCTCCAAGATGATGGAGACCCTGGCCGATTCGATCGACCTGGCCCGCCAGGCGGAGCTGAAGGCGGTGCAGGCGGCCAAGTAGTGCCGCCAAATAGAGCAAGAAGGGAGAGGCAGTCAAGCCTCTCCCTTCTTGCTGCAGCCTTCCCGCACGCGGCGGCTACCGGAAAGCCCGCACCAGCAGCAAACTCGCCTCGGCCATGGTCAGGGGCTGATCCGGCGGCATGCCGGCAGCCTCCCCGTCCGCGGGCAATCCCTTCGCCCGGGCGATCAGGGCAGCGGCTTCACCCCGGGTGATCGGCTCATCGGGCCCGAAGGCGGCGCCCGGCTCCACCAGCTTCGCATCGCGGGCGGCCTCAATCCAGCCGGCGGCCCAGTGACCCGCCAAATCGGCCACGGTGGGCGCCCGGAACCGCTCTTCCAGGCCCATCCCCTTCGCCACTGCATACATGAACTCGGCCCGGGTCATGGGCCGGTCGGGCGTGAAAACCCGCTGGCCCTTCGCACCGACTTCGTAGGGCACCAGGCTGCCGAGCGCCGGCCTGATCTCCCCTGCGAACTCGTGCCCCGTGAGGTCGAACCAGTCCTGGCAGTTCGGGTCGCACGGGCGCAGGGGGGCCGGCATGTTCCTGGCCAGCAGGAAATCGGCCACCTTCTCCAGCACCTCGGGGCTGTCCAGGCTCTGCAGGTGGGGGCTCTTCAGCACCAGCAGCCCGGCAGCCAGGTCAGACCGGAGAATCGCCTGCAGTTCGTCCGGCGTGGGCCCCAGCCGGAAGACGGCGGTGCGGGCGCCGGGCCAGGCCAGCTGGCTTGCCACGGTAACAGCCCCGTCATGCCCCATGAGCTCGGGCGCGAGCCCCTGGCGCCACGTCGAGGCGATGGCCAGGACCGGCACGGTGTAGTCCCCGAAGCGGCGGGCTCTTGCTTCGATACTGATCAGGGCGGCGCTGCCTGCCTGCAGGTCCCCCGGCACGGCGAGCTCAGCCGGCCGTTTGACGGTAACACCTGCTGCCGTAAGCAGGCTCTTTAGCTGTTCGGTCGAGAGTGCGCCTTCGTGGGGAGTGTTGATGGTCACCACCCGGCGGACCAGTGCGGACGTCTCGCCGGTGGCGATCAGGCGGGCGATCAGGCCGCCCCGGCTGTGACCCACCAGGTCGACGTCGGGCGCCCCGGTCCGGCTAAGCACCCGGTGCACTTCGCTCAGGACCACCCCGGTATCGTCAAAAAGGCCCAGGTGGCGGGTCAGCGCACGGGTCTCAGACAGATCGACCGGGAAAAGTGTCTGCCCCAGCTCGTACCCGCGCCCCTGCAGGTAGGCAATGGCGGTCTTCCAGGTCAGGTCCGGGCTCCCCCCCTGACCATGAATCAGCACCACCGGCACCAGCGGTGGCTCAGCCCGCGATGATACGGGCGTCATCAGTCCGATCCCAAGCACCAGCCAAAGCAGCATGGCCAGGAGACGACGATACATGCACGCCCACCCCACGGTATTTTTTCAGACTTCTTCGCCATTTGCCCAGTATTTTCCTTCTGTGGTGGTGATTGTTTTCGCAGAGACACCGCGACCTTTCGAAGCTCAATTACGTTCTAAAAGACGTGAGGATATGGGAGGAGGTCGGCGGTATGCGCAAGTGGTTGATCGGTCTGATGGCATTGCTGGTGCTGATTCCTGCTGTGGCGCTCTACATCGATGGGCGCAGGGGTCGGGTTGAAGCTTCGGACTTGCCGCCGACTGCTGCCTTGCCGGCAACAGCCATCTCTCTTCCTGACCCTGTTCCTGCCTCGACCGCAGCCCCGGCTCCTGCCCCGGCTCCGGCCCCTGCCCCGCCTGCATGGTCAAAGGCGGCGGCGCTGGGAGAAGCCGTAGACCGGGCCATGCGGGATTTCCCAGGCGAGTACAGCGTCGTCGTCCATGACCTGCTGTCAGGCCGGGAGTGGACGGTCAACCCGGACCGGCGCTACCACCCTGCCAGCACCATTAAGATGCCTGTCACATTGTATGCGCTCGAGCAATACCGGGCGGGCAGGCTGGGCTGGCAGGACGGCATCGTCTATACAAAGGCTGACTTTGAATCGCCCGGAGGCGGCGCCTTCGAGACGTCGCCGTTCGGCGGGGTCTATCCGGTGGAAAACCTGGTCGGGCGGGCCCTGCGGTATAGCAACAACGTCGCCGTCAATATGCTGGGGCGCCATCTGGGCTGGGACAACATCCGTGCCTGGACGCGGACCATCGGGGGCGAACTGTACCGGGCCAGTGACGGCATGCCGCAGGTGACCGCCCTGTCGGAGCTGGGCTGGTGGCTGCACCTGGAACGGCTCTCCCGCATCGATCCGAAAACCGCCGAGCTGGTGCTGCAGCCCCTGCGGGAAGTCGCCTATGACGGCCGCATCGCCGCCGGTCTGCCGGAGGGCGTGCAGTATCTGCACAAGTTCGGCTCCTATGACGGCTACTACCACGACGGCGGCTGGATCATGGGCGACAAGCCCTTCGTGCTGGTTGTCCTGACGCACGGGGCGCGCGAAGACGAGGCGGATGCGGCGATCACCCGGATCACCTCCGCAGTATATCAGGTCATGGAAAAGTAGGGAGCCCGGGGTTGCCGGGCTCCGTTTCTGTTGTTCGGCACCCCCTCTATCCTTGGTGGCGAAATACTGGTACATTGAAAGTGTCTGAAGATCCTGACGGGTTCCGGTCCAGCGGAGGTGGTGGCCATAAGGGAGAGATTCATCATGCTAGTCGAGGACGATTCAGACCACGTGGCGCTCATCCTCCGGTCACTGCGGCGGCAGGAAATGCGCGACGATGTGCTGGTCATGCTTGACGGCGAAGAAGCGCTGGACTTTCTGTTTGGCAGGGGCGCCTTCCTGGGCCGGGATACCAGCGTATTGCCGTCCGTGATTCTGCTGGATCTGAAGCTGCCCAAAGTAAGCGGTCTGCAGGTTCTTGAGCAGATCCGCAGCGATGAGCGGACGCGCCGGCTGCCCGTTGTGGTGCTGACTTCATCAGACGGCGCGGAAGACATCCGGGAAAGCTATCGGTTGGGCGCCAACAGTTTCGTCCACAAGCCCGTCGACTTCCGCGAGTTCCTGGAGACGATCCGGCAGTTGACCCTTTACTGGATGAACTTGAACCAGGTACCAACGGCACCCTAGCCGAGGAACTACAAGCGCCGCCCGGGTCGGGAGGACCCCCGGGCGGCGCCGCCGCAATTTCCTTCAGGTATCTTGCTGGTATGGAGGCGGTCTCGTGCGGATTGCATGCCTACAAACCCCTGCTTTTTCGCTGGATCAGGCCCCGGACGCCGCCCGGCATCTCCTGGGTGCCATCGGCGGTGCCCTGCGGGCTGTGCCCCGCCCCGACCTGCTGCTTCTGCCCGAAGTGGCATACCCGAGCTATTACCTGCCGGGGATTGCATCGGCCGCAGACCTGGACGCACGCCTGGCGGCCATGGGCGCCCCCACGGCGGCCGAATTCGCCTGCAGCCTGAGCCGCAAAGCCGCCGAGGGCGGCGTCTACATTGCGGCGGGCCTGGCCCTGGGGCGCCCCGACGGCGCCCTGGAGAACGCGATGGTGCTGTACGATCGGGAAGGCAAGCTAATCAACCGGGTGGGCAAGCAGTTCCTGTGGCACTTCGACGCCTGCTGGTTTGCCCCCGGGGCGCCGCCGCCCATTACGGAAGTGGACGGGGTTCCCACCGGGCTGTTCATCTGCTGCGACGCCCGGGCGCCGGAGATTCCCCGCCGCCTGGCCCTGGCCGGCGCCCAGCTGATGCTGGACTCTACCAACTGGGTGACCAGCGGGCGCGATCCGCGCAATCTGCCCAATGCGCAGCCCGATTACATGATGCGGGTGCGGGCGCTGGAGAACGGCATCTGGTTCGCCGCCGCCAACAAGGTAGGGCGGGAGGCGGATTCGATCGTCTACTGCGGCAAGAGCTGCGTGATTGGACCCGACGGCACGGTGCAGGGCATGGCCTCCTGCGACCAGCCGGAGACCTTGATTGTGGAGATTCCGGTGTCGCCGGGCGGCCTGGTGGGCGCCGGCCGCGGCGGTCTGGTGACCCGGCGCCCGGGCGAGTACCGCCGGCTGGGCGGAACGCCCGAAGTGCCGGCTGTTGAGCCGGCGCCCGCCCCATACGTGGCCGTGGTGCAGGTGCCGGATGATGACGCCCGCCTGCCCGCACTGCTCGCCGACCTGGCTGTGCACGGCGCCGACCTGGTGGTTCTGCCGGCGGGCGACCGGCCGCTGAGCGACCTGGTGGCGGCCTCCCGAGCGGCGCCCGTGCTGCTCCTCGGCACGGGGCGGGAAGACAGCCGGCGAACCGCGCTGCTCCTTCACGCCGGGCGCGAAGTGGGGCGGTACGATCAGGGCCACCTTAGTGATGCCGACCGGGCAGCGGGCCTTGTACAAGGGCCCGCCGAGCCACCGGTCTTTGCGACGCCCATCGGGCGCATCGGGGTGATGATCGGGGAGGACGGCCTGGTGCCCGAAGTGGCCCGGGGCCTCGCCCTGGCGGGCGCCGACCTGATCGCCTGGCCGCACCGGCTGACCGAGCCGTGGATGGAGCCGTTTGTGCGGACCCGGGCGGCGGAGAACCGGGTGTTTGTGGCGGCCGCCGGGCCGGCGGAGCCGGGCGGCGAGTCGCTGGTGGCGGACCCTGCCGGACTGCCATTGGCCCGTACGTTCCCCGGGGTGCGGCAGGCCGTGGGCGCCTACTGCATCACGGCTGTGGCCCGGCACAAGGGCCTCGTGCCCGGCACTGCCGCGCTGACCCTGCCCAGGTACCCGGAATTGGTCTAGCAACACCCCTTACGCCCCAACGGCCTCTCCATTACAATGCAGACATACCTCGTGGAAAGAAGGACGCGGCACATGGCACGACCTAAGGTATATATCACCGCGCGGCTCCCGCAGGCAGCCCTCGACATCATCGCCGGGGAACTGGATTACCGCATCTGGGACGAAGAGTATGGCGCCGCCCCCCGGGACGTGCTGCTCAGGGAGATCGCCGGCGTCGACGGCGTGTTGACCATGCTGCAGAATCAGGTGGACGCGGAGTTCCTCGCCGCGGCCCCGCACTGCAAGGTGGTGGCCAACTGCGCCGTCGGCTATGACAACATCAATGTGCCGCTCCTGACCAGCCGGGGGGTACTCGCGACCAACACGCCGGGCGTCCTGACCGAAACGACCGCGGATTTGACCTGGACGCTGCTGATGGCTGCGGCCCGGCGCATCGGCGAAGGCCAGGACGTGATCCGCCAGGGCCGCTGGAGCCAGTGGTCGCTCATGTTCATGACCGGCCAGGACATTTTCGGGGCGACGTTGGGCGTGGTCGGCGGCGGGCGCATCGGCTCCGCGGTCATTCGCCGGGCCAAGGGTTTCAACATGAACGTCCTTTATCACGGCCGCTCCCGGCAGCCCGCCCTGGAAGCCGAGACGGGCGCCCAGTACCGGGCGCTGGATGATCTGCTGCGCGAGGCGGACTTCGTCGTGGCGATGGTGCCCCTGAACGACCAGACCCGCGGCATGTTCGGCGCCCGGGAGTTCGCCCTCATGAAGGAGACCGCCGTCTTCGTCAACGCCTCGCGGGGCGGCGTGGTCAGGGAGATGGAGCTGTACGAAGCGCTGAAGCAGGGGCGCCCGTGGGCCGCCGGGCTGGACGTCTTCGAGAAGGAGCCCATCGGTCCGGACCACCCGCTGCTCACGCTGCCCAACGTGACGGCGGTGCCGCACATCGGCAGCGCCTCGGTGGCGACCCGGACGAACATGGCCAAGCTGGCCGCTACCAACCTGGTGGCCGCCCTGACGGGCCGCCGGCCGCCTTCGCTGATCAATCCGGAGGTACTGGGCTAACATGAACCGCTGGATGGCCGCAGGTTGGCTGTTGCTGGCCAACGCCCTCTGGGGCACTTCCTTTGTCGTCGTCAAAGTCTCTTTGGAGCAGTTGCCGCCACCCTTGCTCGGGGCGCTTCGGTTCCTCATCGCATCTGCGCTGCTGTGGGGCATCATCTATCTGCAGCGGCGGCTCCGGCCGCAGGCGGCGGTGCAGGTCGCCCGTCAGGACGCCTGGCGGATCTTCGGGCTGGGGGTGGTGGTCGTCGCGGTTACCCACCTCATCAGCAACTTCGGGCAGAGCCTGACCACCGCTACCGATGCGTCGCTAATGATCATCGGCGAAGTGATCTTCACCACGGTGCTCGGCGCCCTGATTCTCGGCGAGCGGCCAAGCCGCTGGAAGAAGATCGGAGCGGCGGTGGGCGCCGTCGGCGCCGTGACGCTGATTCTGAGCGGCGCCCGCAGCAGCGGCGACGGGGCCGCCGGCCTGGTGCGGGCCGCCGGCGACCTGCTCTTCCTGCTAGGGCTGATGGGCGAAGCCCTCTACAGCATATTGGGCGCGAAGTACGTGCGGCGCTACTCAGCGCTGACGGTGACGGCGCTGGTCAACACCGGGAGCCTCGTGATTTGGATTCCGGTGCTGATCTGGTATATCGCATCCGGCCGCTTCCCGTGGGGCGCATCGTGGATGGCCTACGCCGGCGTGGTCTACTTGGCGGTGATCAACTCCGTCGTCTGCTTTCTGATCTGGTTCATGGTGCTGCGGAGCGCTCCCGCCAACTTCGGGGCGATTTCGCTGTTCGCTCAGCCCCTGGTGGGATCGGTGCTGGGCGTGACGCTGCTGGGCGATCGCGTGACGGCAGGCCTTGTGGCCGGCGGCGTCATGGTGCTGCTGGCGCTCCTCTGCGCCACGCTGCCGGAGAAAGGCCGGGCGGCTTCGCCGGGTTCACAGGCTAGCGCATAGGAAAAGGCGGGCGTTCCGTGTGGAATGCCCGCCTCCTTTAGTACAGCAGATCGGCCCACATGCGGGCCGCCACCAGCGTGGTGATGGCTGCCAGGCCGTATCGCAGGAACAGCGCCTTGACCCTGGCGGCCAGATGGGCGCCCCACCGGGCCCCGGGCACCGCCCCGGCCACCAACACCAGGGCCAGCGCCCAGGGGATCTGGCCGGCTGCCACCTTGCCGATGAATCCGGCGATGGAGGAGACGAAGACGACGCTTAGCGAGCTGGACATGGCAACCCGCGTGGGTATTTTCAGCACGTAGATCATCAGCGGCACCAGGATGAATGCCCCGCCGGCGCCCACCAGGCCGGCGACCAGCCCCACGCCGAGGGCGATCAGGGCTCCGGTCCGCTCGGGGAAGGTGATGGTGCGGCCCGCGGGCACCTCATCGCCGCCGGGCGTCCCGGGCCGAAACATGAGCAGGCCGGCCAGCAGGGCCAGCGTGGCGAACAAGCCTGTCAGGAAAGCCACCGGCACCCAGCGCGACCCCAGCCCGCCCACCAGGGCGCCAATCGCCGTGGCCGGCGCCATGATCCGCGTGATCTGCGGGCAGGATGCCGAGCGGCCCCGGTGAGCGATGGCGCCGCTGAGCGACCCCACCAGCACCAGGACGATGCTCAGCCCGGCGCATTCCTTCATGTTCAGATCCCCGGTGCCCAACCACTTCGGTATGTAGTAGAGCATCGGAATGATGAAAGCGGCTCCCCCGACGCCAAGCAGGCCGGATACGAACGAACCTGCCAACCCGATCCCTGCCAGCGTCAGGCCGAGAGGCACCATGGTATGCCGCTTCCTTTCCGTTTCAAGCACTAGGGCAGAACGACGTTAGCGAGAGTTCTGCAGTTCACGCCAGTTGGCCTTGAAGTAATCGAGTTTTGCGATCGCCTGGCGCACATAGGCCGTGACAAGCGTCGGGTCAAGGCCGTCCACTGAAGCGAAGTCAATCGTCCTGAGGAACTTGCTTGAGCCCGCCCGGAAGACGTCCTTCGGATCGTCCAGGAGCCCGCCAAAGTGGAACCGGAGGCTGACCGCCTTCTTGGTGACATCGATCGCGCAGATCCAGTGATGGTAGTCGCCGGCTAGCGCGTATGTGAGCTGCTTCCACTTAACCGCAGCGGCGATATCGGGATGCGCGTCGGAGATGGCACGGTGTAGCGACCTTACGACAGGTTCGGACTGCGTGCCAGTATCTCTGACAAAGGCTTCGAGTCCGGCGTTCATCGCAAACGACCCCCTCTACTGTGCCGGGCAGATGCCGGACCGCCCGGGAACTACTCCTTTGCTTCCAGGAATTCAACGATCCGCTTGTGGATGTACTCCAAACCGAGTCTAGAAGAACGCAGAAATGACCATAGTCGGCGATGTAAAGCCAGACAATTCTACTTTGGTTGCAGGCCGCGGCATCTCCGCTTCCACGCGCACATGCTTAAACACCGCTTCAACCAATTCTAGGATACCATCAGAGCTGCCGCTCCCCATCCACTGAACGGCCTGCTGCAAACGCCGGTGGCTTGGAGAGAGCATAATCCCGGCGCCGAATGACCCCCCGATGAAAGCCGCGCTATCCAAGCCAAGACCGTCAAGAACATCATTGAGCCATAGGCCATAACTTTGGTCACGCGGTGAAAGCCGAATCTGGGCGCTCTTTCCAGGATCACCTATGGTATCGGGCGCGAATATTGATAGCGCCCTAGCTGCAGCAGGGGTAGGAGAGCCTGCATCCCCTGCGGGTTGATAGAATTTGATCACGACCGGCAGTCCCTGCTCAGGACCGGTTACCAAGACATGGGTAGCCCCAAAACGGGTGTTGACCATGCGATCGCCGAAGTCTATATTCAGGCATTTTTCGAACCGGTCATAGAGCTCCAGAATCCTGGCTTCACCTGCAGGGCTTTTGTAGATGGAAGCCGTCATCGTCTTCCCGCCTTTCAATCGCTTGTTCAGTCGGTCAGCGATGCTGTAAAGACGGAGGTCATTATCCAAATAGTATGTCTCTGCGATGTTTCCATAAGCGTAGTGATATGTCCTTCCAGATGCGATTCACCAGGGAGAATTCCACATCAATAGTTGCGTGACGGAGCCCCCCAAAAAAACCGGGCGATCCCGCCATGACGGCAGGATCGCCCTTGGTGCGCCCGGCTAACGGACGTACGTCTCGAAGAACATGTCGAAACCGGCGAACTGCTGCCAGCCGCCTCCGTCGAACACCCAGTAGCCCCCGGCATACTGATCGCCGCTGACTGCCGTATGGAGGCCGCTCTGAATGCTGACCGTGTAGGCATACTGGGTTCCCGCGGTGACCGTGGCCGGGGTGGGGAAGATCGCGTCCACCAGCACGGGCGGGGACGAGAGAGCGGCGGGGAGGTTCCCCTTCGGAATGGTGGCAGAGGCCAGCACCGTGCCGCCGGGCAGGCCGCCGCTGACCGTGCGGATGGAGACGGTTACGTCTGTGAGCGGGGCGCCGTAAAGTGCGATTCGAACCTTCTCGAGGGCACCGGAGCGGCCGGCGGTAAACACTTCGCCAAAGTCACCGACCGGGATGCCGTTGGCGGCGACGGTGCCGGTGGTGTTGCTCTGGTCGAGCACCAGGGGCGCCACCGTTCCCCAGGTCGTCGGGCCGTTGTTCGTGCCGTTGGTGTTGAACTGCGCCTGGATGGCGACGACCTGCAGTTCAATCGTTCCGGTCCGGTTCTGGCAGTCGTTGGCGGCATCCAGCGGCAGGGTGTAGCCGACCCGAAAGGTCTTGCTGGTGCCCGTGCTGACAGGGGCGGCGACCGGTGCCACCGGCGTGCCGCCGGTCCGAACGACTTCGGGCAGCGGCTGGTTCCAGCGGTAGGTGATGGCGGGGTTGCCATCATCGGCCAGGAGCATCTGCAGCTTGCCGCCGTCGCAGGTGGTCAGGTCGCCCGACACGTTGGCCACCACCCCGAGCCAGGCGGGCGCCGACCCGGTGTAGGTAACCGTGTACGTCGTCTCGTCAGAGGCGCCGGGCACCAGGTTAGCAACGTTGATCATGGTCGTAGCCGGGGCGCCCAGTGTCACAGAGCCGGTCGCCAGCTGATTGGTCTGGACCGGGGTGTTCGCAAAGAAGAGCGCCAGCGTTCCGCCTGCCGCCATGAGCAGGCCGGCCGCTCCAATCAGGAGCATCACTTTGGCTGCACGTTTGAGCAACACGTATTCTCGACCCCCTGCCGCAAGATCAGGAAAGAGTCCTATGCGGATGATACCAAAATTTGGTATACCGAGATAGAGCTCTCCCAGCGAATATCTGAGGCTGCAGCGGCGGGGTGCCAAGGGCGGGGGCAGGGGCCCGGGGCCGGGGCATAAGGAAAGGCAAGTGCCGCATGAGGAGAGTGCCAGTGACGTATAAGGAAAGGACAGTGGTGCACAGGGAGAGAGCCAGTGGCGCCCAAGGAATGACTAGTGGCGCTAAAGGGGAGGCGAGTCGCTCACAAGAAAGCGGAGCCGGTCAGCGACCGGCTCCACACTTCTCTATAGGTTTCCGTTGTTTAGGATTTGGAGGTCCCGGTGTTGTGCTTTTTCGTGGATTCAGCCGCCGCTCCCGGGGCTTGTCCAGTTCTATGACCAGACCCGGCCAGAGGGAGCTGCCCTTGGGAATATAGGCAACGTATTCCAGCTTAATGCGACCTACTCCCTATTTAAATTATAGCATATTAATAAGAAATAGTATGGACTATATTTTTCTGCATCCTTCCTCTAAACTGCGGTTATGATACGCTCTGCTACCATGATTAAGGAGGGAGCGCGTGTGAACTCATGTGTGCTTGATTTCCAGGAGATCGACAGAACCAAGCTGATGGTCGTCGGGGGCAAAGGGCTAAACCTGGGGGAGCTGTCAAGGGTTGAGGGAATCCGGGTACCCGAGGGCTTTTGTGTTACTACCGAGGCATATAAAAAGACCATCTGTCAAAATGAGGATTTTAATACATTGCTGGAGCAGTTGTCGCTGCTAAAGGTGGACGACAGGGAAAGAGTCGGTGAAATCAGTAGAAACATCCGCAGGGTTATCGATGGGATAGAGATTGCCTGGGATATTGAGAAAGAAATCATTAGCCATCTCTCAAAGCTTGGCGAGGAGCAGGCCTATGCGGTACGTTCCAGCGCCACGTCTGAAGATCTGCCGCTGGTCTCCTTTGCGGGCCAGCAGGATACGTACCTGAACATCAAAGGGAAAGAAGCGATTCTGCGGCATATCAGCAAGTGCTGGGCTTCGCTGTTTACCGACCGGGCGGTGATCTACCGCATCCAAAACGGCTTCGACCACCGCAAGGTATACATGTCTGTGGTCATCCAGCGGATGGTTTTCCCTCAGGCCGCGGGTATTTTGTTTACAGCCGACCCGGTCACCTCAAACAGGAGGGTGCTGTCCATTGATGCCGGCTTCGGGCTTGGCGAGGCGCTAGTCTCCGGCCTTGTGAATCCCGACATTTACAAGGTGCGGGAAGGCAGGATCGTCGGCAAGAAGGTATCCGCCAAGAAAATGGCCATCTACGCATTGCCGGAAGGCGGCACGGCCGAACGGGAGATCGAGCCGGAGCTCTCGATCAGGCAGACGCTGAGCGATGAGCAGATTTTGCAGCTTGAGGGTTTGGGCAGAAAGATCGAGGCGTATTTTGGCTGCCCGCAGGACATTGAATGGTGCATGACCTGGGGAGATGGGTCACCTGACCGCTCAGATCTGTTCTATATCGTGCAGAGCCGTCCCATTACTACCCTGTTCCCAATACCGGAAAACGATGGGCTGATGCGGGTCTATGTGTCGGTGGGTCATCAACAGATGATGACGGATGCCATCAAACCGCTCGGGATGTCAATCCATGGGTTCCTGTATGAGGGCAAACCAGTACACAAAGCCGGTGGCAGGCTCTTCATGGATCTGACACATGACCTGGCCCTACCTGAGAGCCGCAATATCGTGCTCAGTACGTTAGGCAGGGACCCGCTGATCAAGAACGCGATCATAAGCCTGACACAGCGGAAGGGCTTTATGGAATCGTTGCCGCGCGGGAAGGGAGTCACCAGCGGGGGCGGAGCGGGGGGGTCCCGGGCCATGTGCCTCCGGGTCTCCAGGATCATCCGCAAACACCCAGCGATGATTCAAGATCTCATTGCCCAGAGCGAAGTGTCAATCAGAGACCTGCAGCAGAGGATCGCCAACGTCTCCAGAGACGAACTGTTTTCCTTCATTTTGCAGGACCTTAGGCAACTAAGGGTAAACCTGTTCGATCCAAGAAGCTTTGCAGCGATCCTCGCCGGTCAGTCGGCATTGCATTGGCTCAATACGAAGATGGAAGAGTGGCTGGGCGAAAAGGGCGTCGCGGACACGCTTTCCCAATCCGTGGCCAACAACATCACCTCCGAAATGGGGCTTGCGCTGCTGGATGTAGCGGACGTGGTCCGGCAGTATCCGGAGGTGATTGAATATTTCCGGCATGCCAGCGCTGACACTTTCTTTGATGATCTGGCCAAACTGCCAGGCGGCGACGCTGTCAACCGTTCTCTGCGGGCGTACCTGGACAAGTACGGCATGCGTTGTTCCGGTGAGATCGATATCACCAGGACGCGCTGGAGCGAGCGGCCCACTGCCCTGATTCCCATGCTCCTTAGCAACATCAGGAATTTTGAGCCCAATGCCAGCAGCGTCAAATTTGAACAGGGACGTCTGGAAGCGGAGCAAAAGGAGCGGGAGCTCTTAAGCCGCCTGGAGCAGTTGCCCGACGGCAAGCGAAAGGCCAAAAAGACCGAGAAGATGATCAGTGTCCTGCGCAATACCGTCGGCTACCGGGAGTATCCGAAGTACACCATTATCCAGCGGTACTGGATGTATAAGCAGGCCTTGCTGAATGAGGCAGCCGTGCTCGTGCAAAAAGGCTGCATCCGGGAGAAGGAGGATATCTACTATCTATCCTTTGAAGAGCTCCGGGAGGTTGTTCGCACGAACAAGCTCGATTACAGCGTCATAACCAGAAGAAGAGCGGAGCACGAGGTCTACGAGAAGCTGATGCCGCCCCGGATGATGACGTCCGAAGGCGAGATCATATCGGGTGAACCCTTGGGCGGCAACATCCCCCGGGACGCTTTGGCGGGCATACCCGTTTCAGCCGGCATCATCGAGGGCCGTGCGCGGGTCATTTTTAGGATGGAGGACGCAGCGATAGAGGATGGGGATATTTTGGTAACCACGTTCACCGACCCCAGCTGGACGCCGCTGTTTGTGTCTGTCAAGGGCCTGGTGACGGAAGTGGGCGGGCAAATGACCCACGGCGCCGTCATTGCGCGGGAATACGGCCTTCCGGCAGTGGTAAGCGTGGAAAATGCCACAAAGCTGATCAAAGATGGGCAAAGGATCCGCGTGAACGGAACGGAAGGGTTTGTAGAAGTGCTGTGATTGGGGAAGTGGCCGTTCTCCAGAACGTGCTGGCCCATCAGCTCAAGCGGGCGGATTGTCTCATTGGGCCTGGGCCGCCGTCAGCGTTCGAGGCGCAGGCCGTCCGCCCGCCACAGCAAATCGCAGGGGTAATCGGCCCCAGCGCGCACGCCCCCCGCCTCCGCGTACGGGGCCACGCTGTTGCCGTCGCAGTCATTGACGCCCTTGATCAGGGCGTCGGTCAAGCGTCCCTCCTCCACCCGCAGAATGGCGGCAGAGCGCCCCGGCAGGCGGACGGTCACCGGCCCCGCCCGGTGCACCGCCGGCGCCGCCGCCAGCGACAGCACGAACCAGTGCTCCGCCCCGGCGGGCGCCCGCAGCACCCAGGCCCGGGTCTCCGGCGCCCCGGTCTCCACCGTCCGCCGGTACCCCAGCGAATCCAGAAGCGCCAGGAACGATGGGGCCACACCCTGCTCGAGCAGATTCACCGGCACGAAAGTGAAGCTGGCAGCCGCATCGCGCAGGACGGTGCAGGGCTGCATGGTGTCGTCCACCACCGGCAGGTCGTGCAGCACAATCAGGCGCCCGCCCCCGGCGGCATAACGCCGCAGGCGCTCCTGCGTCGCCCGGTCCATGAAGAAGCCGCCGCACAGCACCAGGACGGGGTGAGCCGCCGGATCCAGCTCATCCGCCTCCTCAATGTTGACGACCTGGTAATCCCGCGACTCGATTCCCATGGTCCGCTGGAAGTTCTCCAGGGCCCGGGCGCCGCACCGGGGCGGCTTGACGCCCAGTTCGGCCCAGTCCGAATCAGCGCGGCTCCAACTAGCAACGGCCGCGTATGCCGGGTAGAGGCCCCAGGCCACGGGCGCCTCCCGCCGGGCGGTGACAATCTCCTGACCATACTGGTTCAAGTACCCCGCCAGCAGGCGTAGGGTCTCCGCCTTGGGATCCAGGCGCCCGTCCGCCCCGATGGGCGCCGAATCGGGATACGGCCGCTCGTGCAGCGAATCCAGGTTCTCGTCCCACGCGGCCGTCGCCACGCCTGTGTATACATTGAAGCCCGTCGCCCCGGCCGCGATGGCCAGCACCGTCTGGAAGAACGGAATCACCGTGTGCTGGTAGCGGGAGTCGTACAGCTGCGAGAAACCCCAGTTCTCCTCCAGATTGGGCCCCGGCTGCCGCTTGCACAGCAGCAGGTAGCGGTTGTAGCAGTCCTCATTATGGCTCACGACGCCGATCCAGTTCGTAAAGCCGTAGTGGACGATCGGCCAGCGCTCGGGGTTGACCCGCGTCAGCCACCAGTCCATGCCCAGGGGATCTTCGTAGGCCGGGTTCTGATTGGTCAGAATCGGCAGGCCGGCCGCGGCCAGGGGGCGCCCGTAGCGTTCGTAAAGCTCGGCCATGTAGTCACCCTGATAACGCCCCCACTGCAGGTAGGGGATTACATCCGCCAGGGTGCGGGGCGGCTCAAAGCGCCGGGGCGCCACGGCGTCAGGGCCGAAGCGCCGCCGGTACTCCGCCAGCGACGACTCGGAATAATCGTATGCCGTCAGCCAGCGGTTCCCTTCGGAGTAGATGCCCTCGTTCAGCACCTGCAGGGCGATCACCGGACCGGCGGGATAGACAAACGGCTCGATCACCGCAGCCAGGCAGGCCGCGAACCAGCGCGAAACACGCTCCATAAACCCAGCGCCCAGCGGCGCCGGCAAAGGCAGGTGCCAGGGGCGGGGGTTGTCGTCACTGTCTCGCATCGATTCGTACTCCGCCACGTCGTCCGGCAGGCCGCCGAAGTTGGTCTCCGCGTGGATGAACGGGCCGGGCTTCACGATCGCCAGCAGCCCCTCCTCCCGCACCAACTCCAGGAAACGCAGCACATTCCGGTTGGGTTGCGTGAGACCTGCAAAATCCAGGGCGCCATCCACCTCATGGTGGCGCCACGGCACGTAGAACGTGACGACGGGTATGCCAAGCTCCTTGATCTGCCGGAGGCGCGGCCGCCAGTTGTTCACGTCATCCCGATAATACGGGTAATCAGCGCTCAGAAGGAACTGCGGCGCGCCGCCAATCCGGAGCACGCCCCGCTCGAACCCGACGGACACAACAACACCCTCCTCGTTTCGTCAGGCTCGAACCGTTTCCGTCGGCCAGGAGTCACGGACGGAAACGGTCCGACCCTTCCTCCAACTCCCTACTTAATGGTCCCCGCCATGACGCCCTGCTTCATCCGCTCCGTAAAGAGCAGGTAGAACAGGATCGACGGGACGGCGATGATCGTCATGACGGCGAACTGCGCGCCGTAATTGGCCGAGTACTGGCCGTTGAACTGGATGATGGAGAACGGCAGGGTCTTCCACTTCTCCGACATGAGGTAGGTATTGGCCATGATGAACTCATTCCATGTGGCGATGAAGGTCATGACGGCTACCGTAGCGAGGGCGTTGGCCGCCAGCGGGCGAATGACGGAGAGGAGCAGTTGAAAGACTGAGCACCCGTCCATGACCGCCGCCTCTTCCAACTCCTTTGGCAGGGTTTGCAGAAACCCTGTCACCACAAAGATCGCCACCGGCAGGTTGAACGCAATATTGGGCAGCACCAGGGCCCAGAGCTTATCGGTCAGACCTCTCTTATGGAAGATCTCGAAGTTCGGCAGCAGCGTGGCGTGCAGGGGAATCATCATCCCGATCAGGATGACGTTCAAAATCGCGCCCCGCCACTTCCAGCGCATTCGGCTGAAGGCATAGCCCATGGTCAGTGCCAGCAGGCAGGTCAGAAAGACCACCAGGACCGCCACCACCAGGCTGTGCCAGAAGTAGGCCACCACATGGCCGTATTTGACGGCGTTCTGGTAGTTGATCCACTGGGCGGGGTTCGGCCACTTTAGCACGTCGCCGCCAAAAAAGTCGCCGGCCTTCAGGAGCGAGAAGTTGGCCAGCCAGACCAGCGGAAAGAGTTGCAGCAGGGCAAAGAGCCCCAGGAAGCCATATAGCAGTGTCTTGCGCATGGCTAAAACTCCCCCACATCGCGCTGCATGACCCGGTTGAGCACCACTGTAATGACGAGGCAGAAGATCACGAAGATCACCGAAATGGCGTTGCCGTATCCGAATAGCGACGCGGAGAAGGCCGTGGTATACAGGTAGTTGCCCAGGAACTGCGTGGCGTTGCCCGGACCGCCGTTGGTCATGAGGAAGACGGTCTCCATTTGCTTGAGACAGGCGATGATCGCCACCACCACGGCGATGCGCATCACCGGGGCGAGCATGGGGACGACGACTCTGGTATAAAGGCGGAGCCCGGCTGCGCCGTCCAGCGCAGCCGCCTCGTAGACGTCCTTCGGAATGCCCTGCAGGCCGGCGTAGTAGAGCAGCAGGGCGTACCCGTATCCCTGCCACATCACCACGAAGATGATCACCCAGATCGCGAGCTTCGGGTTGCCCAGCCAGTCCTGCTTCCAGGCAACCAGCCCAACCCCGGCCAGCGCCTTGTTGACCAGCCCCTCCGCCGAAAAGACGGCCGCCCACATCTTGGCGGTCACGACCACGGAGATCACCGTGGGAATGAAGAAGATGGTCCGGAAGATCTTCTCCCACCGGGTGGTGCAGTGCGTCAGCAGGGCGGCGGTGAAAATGGCGAACGGGTGCTGGAGAAAGACCGTGCAGGCCGCCAGCAGCAGGGCGTGGCCGAGCGACCGCCAGAACGCCGAGTCGCGAAGCAGAATCTGTGTGTAGTTTTTGAGGCCGACAAAGTGGGTCGTCCCGAACCCCTGCCAGTCGGTCATGCCGTAATACGCGCTCATGACCACCGGGAAATAGACGATGCCGATAAACAGGAGCAGCCCGGGGAGTACCAGCAGCGCAATGGTGCGCCGGTCAGACATGACTTTGTGCATCGCTTCATCACCCTTCACCCTTGGCCTCGCAAGCAGGAGTGGCCGGCCCCCCGGAGCGGGGCCGGCCACCTGCAAGGGCGTAACGTTCTACTGAGCCTTCGCTGCCGTTTCGGCCGCGGCGTCGACCTGCTTGAGGAACTCCTCGGGGGTAATGGAGCCGGCGAGCAGCGACTGGTGGGACTTCATGATGGATTCCTTGAAGGCCGGCGTGGCGGCGTCCAGCACGGGCGTGCCGCTGGAGGACTTCATGGTCTCCAGTACGTTGACGATATCCTTCTGCAGCTGGGTCTCCTGCCCGGTCATGAAGCTGCTGAACTTCTGGGCGGGAATGGCGGCGCCGCTCTGCCAGACCAGCTTGGCCCAGTTCTCCGGCTTGAGCATGTACTTCAGGAAGTCCATGGCTTCCGCCTTATGCTTGGAGGTGTTGGACACGGCGTAGCCGCCGCCGAACCAGGCCGCCACATCTTCCTTGGCGGTCTTGCCGTCGTCACCGGCCGGGTAACGCATCACAGCGATGTTGTTGCGGACGGCGTCGGGGAAGTTGGTGTCGGTGGCCATGCCCATCTCCCAGGAGCCCATGAAGAACATGGCAGCCTTGCCCTGGCCGAACAGGTTCTTGGCGGCGCCGTAGTCGGCCGTCAGGAAGCCATCCTGGAACGCCTTGGCCTTGGCCATTTCCGACATGAACTTGGCCGCCGCCAGGAAGCCGGCGTCGCTAAAGGAAGCCTTGCGGGCCAGGGCGTCGTCCATCTTGACAAAGCTGCCGTTGGCGCGCTGGGCGGTGAACTCGAACCAAATGGGCAGGGACCAGGCGTCCATGCCGTTGACGGCGATGGGGTTGATGCCCTTGGCCCGGAGCTTCTTGCACACGTCAAGCAGTTCGGCCTGGGTGTTCGGGACCTGCAGGTTGTTGTCCTTGAAGATCTGCTTATTGTAGTACATGACCATCATGTCGGCGCCCTTCGGCAGGCCGTAGAGCTTGCCGCCGCTCTTGAAGCCGTCCAGCGACCCCGGCACAAAACCGTAGGAGGCGAAGTCGGCCTCCTTGAGCTCAGCCAGCAGGTTGTTCTGGACCAGGGGCGCCAGGAACGAGGGCTGACCCCACACGTGCATAATGTCGGGCAGCTCCTTGTTGGCGGCATAGACCTTCGTCTTGTTCTTGTAGGGCTCGTCCTGGAGCGCTTCCACCTGAATGGTGATGTTCGGATGATCCTTGACATAGGCGTCGATAATCTGCTGCTCGACCTTGCCGACGGCGACCGTACGGTCCGGGTTGGCGCTGAAAAAGTTCAGCGTGATCTTCTCCGGCTGTTTCGCGGGTTCGGGAGCGGGAGCGGGGGCAGAAGCGGCGGGCTCCTTCGTGCCGCCGCAGCCGGCGATGGCGACCATGCCGATGCAGAGCAGCGCAATCAGGAAACGTTTCATGTGAAAACCACCCCTGTAATTTTGTCAGGTCCGTCCGTCCTGAATGATAGTCGGGGGGCGGTCAACCTGGGTAGGTGTCAAATTTTCGGTCATGGTATTCATTTTTGTGATCTTAATGATCCCCTGCGCGATGAAAGTAGCGGTCAAGGTATACTTAAGATCAGCATGAGACAGGGTGGTGCCGCTTGACAAGACGACGACTGCGCATCTGGTACCTCAACCTGCCCATTCGGCTCAAACTCCTGCTGGGCTTCATTCCCCTGGCCGTGCTGACGATTTCGGCTATCGGCCTGTTTTCCTATGCCATCGCCTCCCGGCAGGTGACCACGGAAGTCAGCTATGCCGAGAAGACCCTGACGGACCAGATCGCCATTCAGGTCGACTCCGCCGCCCGGGATATGGTGGACTTCTCCAACTACATCTTCCTGTCCTCCGCGGCCCGGGAACTGATGCGCGCCGGCGGGCAGGACGATTCTACCGCCCTGCGCCAGGGCCTGTACGAGTCGCTCACCAAACTGATGCTGACCCGCCCTTCCGTAGAGTCGATGATCCTCTTTCCCACGGCCTCGGGGGCGCGGGGCGACCGGCCCTTCGCCATCAACCAGGCCGGCGTCACCAATGCCATGTCGCTGGCCGAATTCAGTAAGACGGAGCACTACCGGCAGGCCGTGGAGAAGGACGGCAAGGCAGCCTGGACGTACCTGATGCCCGGGGAGAGCCTGTTCGTGGGCGACCGCCAGACGCGGGTCGTCATGTCGCGGGTCTACCGGGACAATCAATCGTTGGTACCGCTGGGCTTTATTGTGGTAGGTGTGACGGCAGAGACGCTCAACAGCCTGGCCAAACCGCCCGCCGAGGGCGCCGAGGTGCTGATCGTTGAGCCCGGCGGCTCCATTATCGCCTCCACCCGGGACGCCTGGGTCGGCCACCTGGCTTCGGATCTGGCAGTCTTTCAGGAACAGCGCCAGGAGTACGTCGTCTCCCAGTCCACATCGGAGTTGACGGGCTGGCGCATCATGGTGCTCCATCCGCGGCAGAAGCTGCTCGGCGAGCTGGATCGCATCAAGCTGCTGACCTGGGCGGCCATCGTCATCTGCGTCGGCCTGGCCCTGCTCTTCGCCTGGTTCGGGCTTTCGGTGATCACCAAGCCTCTGCAGCGGCTGGTCAACTCGATCCAGGAACTGCAGGACGGCGACTTTACCCAGCGGGTCGCCTTCGTCGGCCAGGACGAAATCGGGCGCCTGGGGCGGGCGTACGACCAGATGGTACAGCGGATCAAGGCGCTGGTGGTGGACCTGTACGCCACCCGCCTCAAGCAGCGGGAAGCCGAATTGAAGATGCTGCAGATCCAGGTCAACCCACATTTCCTATATAACACGCTCAACACGATCTACTGGCGGGCCCGCAAGGACGGCAGCCGGGAGGTGGCGGAGCTTACATACGCCCTTTCCCAGTTCTTCCGCCTCAGCCTCAGCGACGGCCGGGATTTCATTACGGTGCAGGAAGAAGTACAGCTGGCCGAACTCTACCTCCGCCTGCAGCAGCTGCGCTTCGCCGACCGGCTGGCGTACGAAATCGACCTGTCCGAGCAGGTGCGGGAAGTCCGGATTCCCAAGCTGATCCTCCAGCCCCTGGTGGAGAACGCCGTGATTCACGGCATTGAACCGCTGCACGAATCCGGGCTGATTCAGATTCAGGCCCGCCGCGAAGAGGGCGACCTGGTGCTGACGGTGGCGGACAACGGCGTCGGGTTTGACGCCGACGGTGAGCAGCGGGGGTTTGCCCTGAACAACATTCGGGAGCGGCTGGAACTGGTCTATCAGAACCAGGGCGCCTTCACCGTCCACAGCCGGCCGGGACTCGGCACACAGATCACCATCCGCATACCCCTGCCGAAGGAGTAGCGAAGCATGTGCACGCTGTTGATTGTGGAAGATGAGGCCACTTTCCGCGACGGCATCGTCTCGATGATCGACTGGGCCGCACACGGCATTGAGGTGTGCGGGGCGGTGGCCAACGGGCAGGAGGCCTGGGCGCTGATCGAACAGCAGGCGCCCGACCTGCTGCTGACCGACATTCGCATGCCGGTGATGGACGGGCTCGAGCTGCTGGAACGGGTGACGGCGGCGCGGCTGCCCACCCAGGTGATTCTCCTGTCAGGCTTCGGCGAGTTTGAGTATGCCAAGCGGGCCGTGAAGCTGGGCGCCGTGGATTACCTGCTCAAACCCTGCCGGCCGGAGGACCTGCTGGCCGTGGTGGAAGCGGCGCGCCGCTCGCAGTTCAGCCGCCAGGAGTCCTGGCGGCTGGCGAAGGAGCAGCTGCTCTGTCAGTGGATGCAGTCAAACGGCGCCCCGCCCCCCGACCGGGCGGCAGCCCTGCTGGCGGAGTACCGGATGGCGATCGCGGACGGGCCTGCACACGTCGGTGTGCTGCGCCGGCAAGCGGGGGCAGGAGCCGGGGCGGGGTCGGCGGCGAACGGGGCGGACGTCTCGCAGGACGGCGCCCTGCGCAACCTGATCCGGGCCGCCCTGGGCCCTCTGTACGGGCAGCGCCTGGAGATCTTCCCGCTCGGCGACGAGTGGCTCTGGGCGGGCAACGTGGCCGAGGGGGCGGATCGCGGGGCGCTGCGGGCGACCCTGCAGCAGCTGCGGGAGCAGATTCTGACTGAGACCGGGCTGCCTGCCGTGGTCGGCGTGGGCGGCGTCTGCCGCAAGCTGGCAGAGCTGCACAAGTCGTATGCGGAAGCCCGGCGGGCGCTGGGCGCCCGCGATGATCTGCCGCAGCAGAGCATCTTCCTGTACGAGGAGCTGGCGGCGGGGCGCCCGCAGGCGGAAAGCGCCCTGGTCGACCCGGAGATGACGGCGCGGGAAGCCAAGATTCTGCAGCAGATGCAGGCGGGGCGGTACGCGCAGGCGATCGATGCGGCGGAGCTGTGGCTGGAGCACCTGCGGCGGCACCCGGAGTACTCCCGGCGGCAGGTGCGGGCCCGGGCCATCGGGCTGCTGATGGGCCTGCAGCGCACGACCCAGGTGCAGTCGATTCCGGCGATCCGCTGGAAAGAAGAGCTGATCGAGGGCATCAGCCTGCTGCCTACGGTAGAGAGCGTGGATGAGCTGGCGACGCTGATGACGAAGTACCTGCAGCATCTGGTGGGGATCCTCTCCAGCCACCGGCCCGTGCACCGGACGGTGGAGGCGGCGGTGAAGCTGGTGGCGGTAAGCTACCAGCATTCGAACCTGACCCTGGAGTCCGTCGCCAGGGAGGTTTTTGTCTCCACGTCGTATCTGAGTACGCTCTTCAAGCAGGAGATGGGCATTGGCTTCCTGGACTATCTCCACCAGTACCGCATTGACCGTGCGAAAGAACTGCTGGCCAGGGAGCCGCTCAAGGTCTTCGCCGTGGCAAAGCTGGTGGGGTATCAGGATGAGCGCCACTTCAGCGCTACGTTCAAGAAATGGACCGGTATATCGCCGTCGCGATTCCAGCGAACGGCTCTTTCGTAAGGATGGTCCTCCATGCCCCGATATCTGTTGCGAAGTCGTAAGCTTGCGACTAACAAATAGGGGGAGTGGTCCCGGGGCGGCGTGACGGAGGGCATGTGGATGTCAATCGAACCGGAGGCCAAGGGGCCGTTTTTGGCCGGTCCGTACCGGGGCCGCCTCTGGCACGACCAGATCATACGGCGGGTCAGTCCTTAGGGAGATGTCGAGCCGGGGCGCCAAGTTGGCACTCCGGCTCGTTCCGGCTAGTTTCATCGGCAGGACCAGGCCTCGTAGAAGTTGTAGGGCAGCACTTCGTTGCCTTCCCGGTCCAGGTAGGCAATCGGTCCTCCTTCGCGTAGGTCTATTGGGGATAACGCTGTTCCTGGTCCGTAAGTTCGGCGGAACTTCCATCTGTTGCGTCCAACACTGCATGCCCCTCCCCTCCGATCGCTTGCACGCATGGACGGAGAGATCGGTTTTGCTTCCAATACGGGGGTTTTCGATCTCTCCGTCCACGTCTGCACGCGCTTTGCGGGTAGGGGCATGCAGAACCATTAACGCCTGGTCATCCTGCTGCGCGCACCGCTGCCCGGTATTTGATGCTGGCGTCCTCCAGCAGGTCGATCAGCCGCCCCTTGCCCGCCAGATCCCGCAGGGGCAGGCACCGTCCGGCTTTCCGGCTCATCGCCTGAAGAGTCAAGTCCTCGGCATGGACGATTACGAGGTGGATTCCTTCATAGAGACAGAGTCCTGCCTTAATTAGGTCGCGCAGTCGTTGGTTGTCAACCTCTGCCTGTGTAAAGCGTCCGGATACATGCTCATGCTGATCGCCGTGAAACTCGAAGGCAACCATCTTCGACCGATAAAAGCGGTCGAGTTCCAGGCGCTCTTGCGTGAGCGGGTTGACCAAGAAGCCTGGCCGAATATTGTCGGCAAAATCCCGCGACTCAACGAGCAGGGAGAGATACTCCTGCATGATCGCCTCTCCGCCGAAATTGGCCCGCCTGAGGCGCCGCTGTGCCACAGCGGCTTCAGCTTCGCTGCGCCGCCCTTCGGGCGTGCCCAGTTTGAGGATGATGGGGCTGAGCCGGGTCTTCTGGGTGGTCGAGACCCAGCCTGCACCGCTTAGGTCGATCATGGCCCGCTTGAGGGTATTGGTACTCAGTTTTGTCAGGGCGCCCAGGGCGGCATAGGTGAACTGGCCGCGGCTCCCCCGGAAGTTGGGAAGAATCTGCACAAGCCCGTACAGCACTTTGGCCGGGGCACGGACGCCCCGTTCGGCAAGGAGGGCGACGGGCATTTGGACCCTGGGCCCGCCACGGGGGCGAGGGAACTCCGCTAACTGGGCGAGTCCGTTCAGGACAGTGTGGCGGCAGAGCCCGGTCAGGGCCTCCACCTTGGCCGGGCCAGCCTCAGGATGCAAGCGCAGGGCCATCCAGATTACCTTTACCGGGGCCGTTTGGTCCGGGTCGAGCAGCAGCGAGGCCGGCACTTGAATGACGCGGTTGTCCACAGGCGATGCCCTCCAAACGTTGAGATCGTTTGGTAGTTCGTGAATGTTTATGGAAATTCCTGTCATTCCATCTCTGCACATTCGTTCGCCATGCGTCCACCTTTGCAGGCCCCACCCCCCGATGGCATGCGCGGATGAACGGAGAGGTCGATTTTTCTTCCAATACAGGGGGTTTTCGACCGCTCCATCCGGTTCTGCAGGTCATGTGCGGAGTGGGGCATGCAAACATGGATTGAGGGGGACTTCACCCCAGGGCGTTATCTGGGCCGCTGAAGCCCGGTGCGGGGACAATGCCTGGTGGTCTGTTGAACCTGACCTTCATTCGGGAAACGAAGCACCTCCCCGATTCCGCCGGCGGCGGAACGGAGAGGTGTTCTTGCGTTGCGGCCAGTGCGGTTACAGGCCACGTTCTAGGTTTTGGGTCCCACGGGCCGAAGCAAGGAGAGCAGTGCACCTACCGCTGCCATCGCGGCCGCCACCGCCAGCGTGCCCCCGAAGGCCTTCAAGAAAGCCGCATCCGGAGCCGCCCCGCCCTGTTCGGTGGCGCCGCGCAGATACGAAAACAGGCTGTTGGCGATGGCGATGCCCGTCACCATGCCGACGTTGCGGGCAGCCGCCAGCAAACCCGCCGCCACCCCCTGCTGCGCCCGGGGCGCCGCCCCCATGATCAGGCTGTTGTTGGGGGCGGAGAAGAGCCCCGACCCCAGCCCCACCAGGCCCAGACAGACCATAACGAGCGGGAGGGCCGAATCGGCACCGGACCGGGACAGGAGCCCCATGCCCAGGCCGATGACCACCATGCCGGCGGTCGCGGGCCAGCGGGCGCCGATTTTGTCGGCAATCCAGCCGGCCAGAGCCGCCACGGAGACCATTACCACCGGCTGCGCCGTCATGACGGCGCCGGCCGCCTTCGGCCCCAGTCCCCGGAATGCCTGCAGGTAGAAAGGCAGCAGGAAGGTCAGCATGAAGACGGTGGCATACTGCAAGAACGCTGCCGCCGCCCCGCCCGAGAAGGCAGGCGACGAAAAGAGCGCCAGCGGCAGCATAGGCTGCGCCGTTCGCCGCTCCTGCCAGACGAACAGCACCAGCAACACAATGCCGACAGAAAGCAGAACGAGGGTCTTCACGCTATGCCAGCCCCACACCTCGGCCCGGCTCAGGCTCAGCAGCGTAGCCGTAAAGCCCGCGGCCACAAGCAGGGCGCCTGACAGGTCGAGCCGCTGCCGGGCAAGGGTGCCGGACGGGCGGAGCAGCGTAATGGCCAGACATGCGCCTACAGCCGCCACCGGGACGTTAATCAGGAAGACCCAGTGCCAGCCGAACTGTCCGGCGACAAAGCCGCCAAGGCTGGGGCCGATTGTCAGGCCCAGGTAGGTCAGCGTCGCCTGCATGCCCAGGGCCCGCCCCCGTTCATTGCCGGGGAAGCTGGTGGTAATGAGGGCCGGACCGATGGCCATCATCGTCGCCGCACCGAGACCCTGCACCACGCGGGCGCCGACCAGTCCGGCGAGGCTGGGGGCCAGTCCGCACAGCAGCGAACCGGCGCCGAACAGCGCATAGCCGATGCTGTAGACCCCCTTGAAGCCCCACATATCGCCGAGGCGCCCCACCAGGAGCAGCAGCGAACAGATGACGAGCAGGTAAGCGGTGGAGACCCAGCTCACACTCCCGATGGTGGCGTGGTACTGTTCCTGGACCAGCGGAACGATGACGTTGACGATGCTCCCGTCGAGCGCCGACATGAAGGTACCGAAGCCCACGACGGCCAGGACCAGCCACTTGTAGCCGGGTGCGGATGTCTGGTGTGCAGATTGCATGACGTTCCCCCTCGTGCTCAGCCGGAGCCAGGCATCGCCGGCGGTTGGTTGAGAACTAAACTAAATATACCCGCCTTCCCCCGCCCCCATCAAGTGGCAGAAGAAAGACCCCATTGTGCGAACAACTTTCTTTCTTGCATGACAGTTTCTTACATGGCAGGGTTTTGACTTAATGTGTGCAAGAAATAGGCATTCAGACAATCTGGTTCATGCCGCCCCCGGGTTACAGGAGGTCAACGGGCTATGACAGTGACCCGCATTCAGACCCGCAGCGTCATTGCACTGGCCGCGGCGATTGAGCTCCTCTCAGGCATGACAATTTATGCATTTCCAAGGGTCTTCACCGAATCTCTCTATAGCCATCTGATCCTCAGGTTTCCATTCCTCACGGTCGCACTGATCGCCTGCGGTCTGGTACTGGTCGTAGACTTGCGCTACGGCATGCCCACGTGGTTACGGCGCCTCCTGGCCGTTCCGGCAGCCTTCCCCCTGGCGGTAGTGGCGATCGGGCTGGCGCCCACCGGCGCGTGGCTCGGAGTTGTGGCGCATCTGGGACTGGCGGGCGCCGTCGTGATCGCGCCCTGGCTGTCAAACGCGGCGGGCCCTGAGACCGGGCAACCGGGCCATGACCTCCTGCTCCTGACGATCGCGCTGATTGAAGGCGCCATAGGCACCGCCATGCTGCTCAGGCCTGATCCCTTCTGGGCGCCCTCCCTCGCTCCGCTTCGGGCCGCCATGCCCGTCCTTGGCGTTCTGTCGCTGGTCAGCATGGCTGGCCTGCTCACCCTGTTCTTCAAACCGTCGGGCAGCAAGCTGTATACCGCCTGCCTCCGCGGGATCGGGTCGATCCTTCCCCTGGTCTTGATCGCCAGCTTCATCGTAGCTGGCAAGTGGGCAGGCATCATGTGGGTGACCGCGGTCATGCCGCTGCTCATCGGTCCCGCCCTGCTCTCCATCTGGTCCAGGTCAGGTGCGGCCAGACGGACCCCTGACCGGGGGTGGCAGGATCCCCTCTTTCCAGTTGCCGAGCGGAACCTGGAGCTGTTCAATTGGGCCCTGGTGCTTGTCGTCATTCTTCTGGAGGTGATGGCAGGGGACTCCTATGTCTTTGCCACCACGGCGCCCCGGTGGTTCGTGGCGGTCGTTTCGATCTACACGGCCTGCATCTACTGGGCGCTGCCGCGCCTCGGTTCGTTCCCGGTCCGCCTGGAATGCCACGTGGCGGTGCTGACCCTGGGCCTGGGCATTCTGATGACCGATCCGGCCCCGGCAGGCCGGGCGTTTCTGCCCCTGGTGGGCGGCATGCCGCTGGTGGCGGCACGGATGAACGGCTGGCCAGGGGGAATACGCTCGCTCCTGCTGATGCTGGTGACGATCGTCGGGTCGGACTTCATGTTGCACCGGACTCTGCGTCAATCCTTCACCTTCGACGCGGCTCACTGGATTCACGAAGCGGTGCTCATGATTGGTACCGGTATCGGCACCCGGATGGCTGTCGTGCAGCGAGCGGCCGTCCGCTCGCTCTACGAGACCCAGCGGAAGTCAGACCGGCAGGTGCGGCAGCTGGCCATGGTCGACCGGATCAACCGTTCGATCCGCAGTTCACTGGAACTGGACGAGATTCTGCAAACCGCCGTTCACGAACTGGGGACGGCCATGGACGTCGACCGCTGCTACATCATCCCGTGGGGCCGGAACCCGGACGGCCCGCCCACGACCTATGAGTATGTGCGCGAAGGCGTGGAACCAATCGCAGGGTCGACGGGATTCAACACCCCGATCTCCGCCATTGCCGCCGCCCGCGGGGAGGCTCTGGCCATCAGCGACCTGGCGGTGGCCGAACTCGACCACGCCGTTGTCGATCACCGGAAACTGCTGCTCAGCTACGGCGTTCGTTCAATGCTCGCCGTGCCCGTTTCGGCTGGGGCTGAACTCAAGGCGGTCCTCTCCATGCATGCGTGCGACAGCCCCCGGTTCTGGACCGACGAAGAGATCCACTTCGTCAGCGCCATTGCCAGCCAGGTGGCAGTGGCCCTCACCCATGCCGGGCATCACCGCTCGCTTGAAGAGAGCCACGCCCATCTGCTGGAGGCTCACGAGGCCCTACAGAGCAAGGACGATGAGCTGGCCTGGCAGCAGGAGGAACTGCTGGCTCAGCACGAGGCGCTGAAGTACCTGGCCGACTACGACTCGCTGACCAGCCTCTTCAACCGCCGCCGGTTCCAGGAGGAACTGGAAAAGCACCTCGCAGAGGCCAGACTGAACGGCACTGCCTTTGCGCTGCTGTTCATGGACTTCGACCAGTTCAAGTTCGTGAACGACACACTCGGGCACCAGGCCGGCGATGAACTGCTCCGGGGAATCTCCACGCTGCTGACCGACCTGCTCCAGGAAACAGCGATCATCTCCCGGCTTGGCGGTGACGAGTTTGCCCTGATTCTGCCCGGGGCCGGGCATGATCGGGCGGAGCGGACCGCCCAGGAGATCGTGCAGGCGGTGCGGGAGAGCGTTCATTCGATCGGCGGCCATCCGGTGGGAATCACGGTCAGCATCGGCGTGGTGCTTTACCCGGACAACGGCAAGACCGCCGAGGAGTTGCTGGCGCTGGCGGACCAGGCGATGTATCAGGTCAAGGAAGGGGGCCGCAACCACTACCGGGTCTACCGGCCGGAAGCCGAACGGGACAGTACCGTGGGCACCCGACTGAACTGGGAACGGCGGATTCGCAGCGCTCTGGAAGAGGACCGCTTCGAGCTCCACTTTCAGCCCGTTCTGGACTTGGAACAGGGTCGCGTTGTACAGTACGAAGTCCTGCTGCGCATGGTGGATGACGACGGATCGCTCATCCGGCCCCGCGCATTCGTTGACGTGGCCGAATCGTTCGGACTGATTCACAGCATCGACCGGTGGGTGGTGCGCCATGCGATCGGGGCGATTGCCCGGAAGCGGGAGAGCCATCCGCAGCTCGTTCTCGCCGTCAACCTGTCCGGCAAGGCGTTCAGTGATCCGGATCTGCTGGCGCTCATTCGGACCGAGCTCGCGCAGAGCGGTGTGGGCGCCGGGCAGTTGGTGCTGGAGATTACGGAGACGGCGGCCATACGGGATTTCGACCGTGCCAGGCAGTTTATCGTGGCCCTCCGGGAGATGGGCTGCCGGTTCTCGCTGGACGATTTCGGTGTGGGCTTTGCGTCCTTCAACTACCTCAAGCATCTTCCCGTCGACTTCGTGAAGATCGATGGCAGCTTCATCGAGCATCTGGCCGGGAACCAGGGCGACCGGCAGCTCGTGCAGGCCATCGTCGCCGCGGCGCACGCCCTGGGCAAGCAGACCATTGCAGAAAGCGTGTGCGACCCGGAGTCGGTCCGCATCCTGAAGCGGTTCGGCGTGACCTGTATTCAGGGGAACTACCTGGCCGCCGCCTCCCCCCTGCTGCAACCGGCTGTGCCGATGCCGGAGGGGTTATGACGTAAGACCGGGCGCCCGCATGGCTGGGCGCCCGGTTCTCACGCTCCGTCAGTCAAGTTCGGCGTAAGCAGGAATCGTCAGGAACTCTTCGTACCGGTCTGCCAGGGCCAGCCGCTCGAAGAGCGCATGCGCCTTTTCGTACTGCCCCGCCGCGAACGGTCCCTCGCCCACGGCGGTGCGGATCTTCTCCATCTCCTCCCGGCCGAGTTCGCGCACCAGGTCGGCCGTCACCACCCGGCCGTCGCTCAGGACAGCGCCCCTGTATACCCACTGCCACACCTGGGACCGGGAGATCTCTGCCGTGGCGGCGTCTTCCATCAGGTTGTAGATGGCCACCGCGCCGTTCCCGCGCAGCCACGCCTCGATGTACAGGATCGCCACCGAGATGTTGTTGCGTAGGCCCGCCTCGGTCACCTTGCCGCCGGGAATCGCGGTATTCAGCAGGTCGCGGGCCGTCACCCGGACCTCCGGCCGCTGCTTATCCGCCTGGTTGGGGCGGGCGCCGAGCACCGCGTCAAATATCTCTGTGGCGACGGGCACCAGGTCCGGGTGGGCGACCCACGTGCCGTCGCACCCGTCCGTCGCTTCGCGGGTTTTGTCCGCCCGCACATTGGCCAGGGCCACTTCGTTGACTGCCGGGTCTTTCCGGCTGGGAATGAAGGCCGCCATGCCGCCCATGGCGAAGGCGCCCCGCTTATGGCAGGTCTTGATCAGCAGTTCGGTGTACGCCCGCATGAAGGGAACGGTCATGGAGACCTGCGCCCGGTCCGGCAGCATCATGTCTGAACGGGAGTGGAACTTCTTGATGACGCTGTAAATATAGTCCCACCGGCCCGCGTTCAGGCCCACGATATGATCCCGCAGTTCGTAGAGGATCTCTTCCATCTCGAACGCGGCGAGAATCGTCTCGATGAGGACCGTGGCCTTCGCCGTCCCGTGGGCCAGGCCCAGGCACTCTTCGGCGTAAGTGAACACGTCGTTCCAAAGGCGCGCTTCCTTATGGCTCTCGAGCTTGGGCAGGTAATAGTACGGCCCGGAGCCCATCTCCTTGAGCCGCCGGTGGTTGTGGAACAGGTAGAGGCCGAAGTCCATCAGGCTGCCGGAGATCGGCTCGCCATCCACCGTGATGTGCTTTTCGACCAGATGCCACCCGCGCGGCCGGACCATGAGCACGGCGACGCTCTCCTTGAGCCGGTACTCCTTCCCTTCCGGGGTGGTCAGGGCGATCGTCCGGCCCAGCGCATCGATCAGATTGCAGTGGCCGTCGATCAGGTTCTCCCACGTGGGCGTGCAGGAGTCCTCGAAGTCGGCCATGAAGACCCGGGCGCCCGAGTTGAGCGCGTTGATCACCATCTTCCGGTCGACGGGCCCGGTGATTTCGACGCGCCGGTCCTGCAGGTCAGCCGGAATTGCCCCGACTTTCCAGTCGCCTTCCCGGACGGATTGGGTCTGGGGCAGGAAGTCCGGCAGTTCGCCGGCATTCAGCCGCTGCTGGCGCTCTGCCCGGACCGCGAGCAGCGCCTTGCGGGTCGGATTGAAGCGCCGGTGCAGGTCGGCGATGAACGCGACCGCCTCGTCACTGAGTATCTCTGCGAAACGGCCGTCAATCGCCCCGGTAACCGTGACACCCGCCAATGCCATCTCCATGCAGCTCCCTTCAGATTCCGCCTCTCCTATCATTTGCAGTCTACGAAGCTGCAACTTGCGCCAGCAATCTTTGGGCTTTACAATTCCACATAGTGAACACCCAAGTAGTCACATAATCCAGTATGTGAACCACCAGCCGTTGGGGGGATGCACCATCGCGAGCACAGGGGAACGCACCAGCCGGGAACAGAGCGCAGCAGCAGAGTCAGGGCAGTTGCAGACGGTGCACCGGGCCCTGGACTTGCTGGAGCTGCTTGCGGGGCAGGGGGAGCTGTCGGTGGCCTCCATCAGCGCCGAATTGGGGCTGGCGCGCAGTACCACCCACCGGCTGTTGACCACGCTGGCAGCCCGCGGGTATGTGCGCCAGGATTCGGAGTCCGGCCTCTATGCCGTCGGCCTCCGCACATTCGAGGTGGGCACCGCCTACCGCCTGCCCGATCAGATTTCGGACGTGACGCGCCCGGTCATGCGGGAATTGAACCGGCAGTTCAACGAAACCATCGCCCTGGCGGTCCTGGACGGCGATGAGGCGGTCTATGTCGATGTGATCGAGTCCAGCCAGACGCTGCGGACCTTCGCCCGGGTCGGCGCCCGGGTGCCGCTTTACTGTACCGGCGTGGGAAAGGCTCTCCTCATGGGATACGGCCCCGCCGACCTCAGCCGCTACATGAAAATATGCCGCTTTGCGCGGCATACGCCATTTACTCTCACGAATGCGGATGCACTGTCGGCTGAGCTTCAGAAGGCCGCGTCAGTCGGGTATATTCTGGACCGGGAGGAGTTTCACAATGGGGTGCGCTGCGGGGCGGCGCCCATTCGGGATCATACGGGCCGGATAGTCGCGGCGCTTTCCATTTCCGGCCCGGCTTACCGGGTGGTGGATAAGCTCTGGGTCACCATGGCGGGCGCCATCGGGGCGGCGGCGCGGGAGCTGTCACGCACAGGCGGCTACCGGGGGTAATATGCGCAACGGTCGGGCGGGCGCCCGACCGTTCTTGCTTTGCTGACATGGCTACAGGCTCAGGGTGACCCAGCGCCACGCCCGGTCCCGGAAGCCGTAGAATCCGGCGCCGGTCTCTGACAGGGAAGGGTTGAAGCGGGCCCCCTCGCAGCAGGCGTTGTGGATGATCTCGGTGTACCCCGGCAGCCACTCCGTTCCGTCGTAGACAAAGCCGTAGGCGTCGTCCTTGCGGATAAAATGGAAGGGCTTTCCCCCGATCAGGGTCCAGCCAAACGACTCCTGGTAGTCCAGGGGCTCGCCCTCAACAATCACATGGTGAACCGTCTCCAGTACCCACTTGCCGTTCCACGCGCTCAGTTTCTTGACCGGTAACTGGCCGACCGGCTCATTTACGCTGGTCCGGAACGACACGGTGCCGCCAACCGAGACCTCGATGTTTCGCCGGTCGCTGGAGGTTACGCTCACCAGACGTCCGCCGGCGAACACAGGCGGAATCCACATGTCCTGCAGGTACGCCCACGGGTGAAGCCCGTCGGGCCGCAGGAGCCACATCTCATCGGCGACCTGCCCGATGGCCATCACGAAGTCCGTTCCGTCTGCCGATACCGAAGGCGGACGCAGGGCCGTAAAGCCGGCGCGCACCAGCGCACCGCCGTGATACAGGTCGAAGGCCCCGCCTGATCCCGGCCGGATCTCATACCCGAAGGGTGTCAACGCCCGGTTGGCCTGGCTGATCCCGGGGTTCCCCTCGGAATTCAAGGTGGCAACCGCAGGCACTGACTGACTCAGCCGCTCCAGCACTTCCGGCCGGTTCGTGGTCGCGTCGGGGGTGCGCATGGGGGATATGTACTCGGTTCTCGTCATGGGGCCTACCAGGTCAGTTCGGGGCAAGCCCGCCGGCGAAGCAGGCGGCAGGCTGCACCCGGCAACCAGAGCGGCGGTCACCAGCCACAGCCACGGAGCAGAGTTCATTTCACCACCCCCGCATGGAGCTTCGTTCACTTGGACGTACAGCGGAGGAGTGTGGTTGCAGACCAGTCGACGACGGCCACTGGGGCCTGGGCCTCGGGCCGGGGGCGGCGAATCTGATCCTGGACGACCTGTTCAAGTACCTGGTGAAGTAGAGGACACCCCAAAGCAGGCGCCTGGCAACCACGTGTGGTCAGGCGCCTCTTCTATGCCGCGAAAGACCAGGAGTGTAGTGCAAAAGAATTATTCACATGCACAATAAAGTTCAGGTTTGCCCCCCACAAAGCGCCATAGACAATTCCCGTTGCCGAGGGGGATACTGGCAACAGACGAAAATGAAACACCGTTCTATCCGGAACATCGCTTCATTTGAGCTTAAGCCGCCTTTGGCGATCAGTCCGGTGTGGGAGGAGGATTCGGATGCGTTCTGCAGTGGAGCAGGCCATTCGGCATGACCGCCTGGTCGCCATTTTGCGCGGCGTCCCTGCCGCCGTGGTCGGTCAGATGGGCGAAGCCCTGGTGGCGGGCGGCATTCGGATGATGGAAGTCGCACTTTCGGAACCAGGGGCCCTGGAGGCTCTATCCCGGCTTCGGGTGGCGATGGGCGACCGGGCGCTGGTGGGCGCCGGAACGGTTGTCACTGCGCAATTGGGCGACGAAGCGCTCGCTGCCGGTGCCCAGTTTTTCGTAACCCCACACGTAACACCAGACGTATGCGACCTGGCGCTCAAACGGAACGTGGCGATTACTTGCGGGGCGATGACTCCTTCGGAGATCGCCTGGGCGCGGTCGCTGGGGAGCACGATCGTAAAGCTGTTTCCGGCATCGCCTCTGGGTCCGGAATACCTCAAAGCCCTCAAAGGGCCCTATCCGGACCTGGAGGCCCTCGTCGTGGGCGGCATCGGTACGGCGAATCTGGCGCAATATTTGAAGGCGGGCGCCGTGGGAGCCGGCATCGGCGGTGCCCTGACCAGCCTGGACTGGACCCGCCCCGATTTCGCCCGGGTCACTGCGCAAGCTCAGGAACTGACTGCCATAGTCGCCCGGCACGGCAGTGACCGGTGAGTCGGAAAACGCCTAAAAAGGAGAGCAGCCCATGAAAAAAGAGTCGATTCCCCTCGTGGCCACGCTGGTAAACGGCCTGCGCATCCTGGAAACACTGGCCCACGCCGGGTCAGAGGGACTGGGCGTCACGGAGGTCGCCACGCGCCTCCGTGAGCACAAGAGCACCGTGCTGCGCCTGCTCGTCACCCTCGAGAATGAGGGCTATGTCGGCCAGGATGCCCGCACCCTGAACTACTACCTGCGGACCAAGCTGTTTCAACTGGGCAGCGCCGGCCTCGCCGGCATGGACCTTGTCAAGGTGGCCCGGCCGCATCTGGACCGGCTTGGCGCACTCACTGGCGAGGTCGTGCACCTGGGGGTGCTGGACGAGGGTGAAGTGGTCTACATCATCAAAGTGGACAGCCAGCACGTGATCAATATGTACTCCAGAATCGGGCGGCGCTCGCCCGCCCACTGCACGGGTTTGGGCAAGGCGCTGATTGCCTATCTGCCGGACGATCAGTTGGAGCAGTTGATTCGGCTGCGCGGCCTTAAGCAGTACACGCCGAACACCATTTCTGATCCGGCCGCGCTGCGCGCCCACCTGGCGGTCATTCGCGAGCGGGGCGTCGCTTTTGACCACGAGGAGCATGAGCCCGGGGTCCGCTGTGTCAGTGCACCGGTGCGCGACCACTCCGGAGCGGTCGTCGCGGCGGTAAGCGTCGCCGCCCCCACCCTGCGTCTCACGCCGGAGCAGGCGGAGGCGCTGGTAGACACCGTCCGTGCCACTGCCAACGTCATTTCCGATGAACTCGGGTACTGCCCGAAACCCATGGACTGCTAAGGCCACGAATTCTTCACTGAGCATGGGAGTGTGGTCGCTATGGCGGAGGCTCTGGGGCTAGGTCTTCAAGCCATCCTGTCCTTCAACGTCCAGTTGATGGTGCTGGTGGGCGTGCTGGCAGGCGTTCTGGTTTCCAGCTTGCCCGGGCTCAGCGCCACCATGGCGGTGGCGTTGCTCCTGCCCTTCACCTTTGGGATGGACCCTGTCAGTGCCCTCCTCCTGCTGGCGGGCATCTACGTCGGGGCGATGTTTGGCGGCGCGATTCCCGCCATTCTGCTCTCCACGCCCGGAACGCCCGCCGCAGTAAGCACGACCTTTGACGGCTACCCGCTGGCCAAGAAGGGCTTCGCGGGCAAGGCAATCGCCGTGGCCTGCATCGCATCGGTCGCTGCCGGCCTGTTCGGGGTGGTCGTTCTCACCCTGGTATCACCGCCGCTGGCCGCCTTTGCCCTGAAGTTTAGCGCTCCGGAGTACTTCGCGGTCGCCGTCTTCGGGCTGGCGGTCATCTCCAGCCTTGCGGAGGGATCGGTGCTCAAAGCCTTCGCCTCCGGCGCAGTCGGCCTGCTGCTGGCGGTGGTGGGCATGGACCCGATGACCGGCGCCAGCCGGTTTACCTTCGGGCTGACGCCGCTGCTCGGGGGCATCTCGTTCCTGGCCGTCATGGTCGGCACCGCTGCGGTGGCAGAAGTGCTGCACCAAATCGACTCCAAAGACGAGGAGACCGGCGCCACGGAGCGCTTCTCGATTGAGTCGATGCGGCTGACGAAGTCGGACCTGAAACAGATCGTGAAACCGACGATCATCGGCTCCCTGCTCGGTGTCGTCGTCGGGATTATGCCCGCCGCAGGCGCCAACATCGCCTCCTTCGTCTCCTGGGCCCAGGCCAAGCTCTGGTCGAAACATCCCGAGGAGTTCGGCAAGGGATCGATCGAGGGCCTGGCTGCGTCGGAGGCCGGCAACAACTCCGTGGTGGGCGGCGACCTCGTCCCGATGCTCACGCTGGGCGTGCCCGGCGACCCGGTGACCGCCATTATGATGGGCGCCCTGATTCTGCAGGGGCTCCGCCCCGGGCCCATGCTCTTCATGGACCATCCCGAAATCGTCTATGGTCTCTTCCTCGGTCTGATCATCTCCAACCTGTGGGTCCTGCCCATCGGGCTGTTCGGCGCCCGCTTCTTCGCCAAAATGACCGTGGTGCCCAAGCCCGTGTTGTGGCCGATCATCCTCGTGCTCTGCATGGTGGGGGCCTATGCCTCCGAAGGGAATATGACGGCGGTCTACACGCTGGTGATCTTCGGCGTGATCGGTTACGTGATGAAGAAGGCGCAGTTCCCCACGGCGCCGCTGATTCTCGGCCTGCTGCTGGGTCCGATGGCCGAAGAGAACCTGCGCCGGGCGCTGCTCATGTTCGACATGAACCCGATGATCTTCGTCACCCGCCCCATCTCCCTCTCGCTGCTGCTGATCGGACTGCTGACGTTGGTCTGGCCCTGGGTCCAGGAGTGGTATCAGCGCCGTGTCGCCGTAAGGTCCGGCGTACCGCTTTCGAAATAGGAGGACTGAGCGATGTTGCAGGGCTTTCACAACTTAATGGTCACACCTATGACCGAATCGGGCGAACTGGACGAGGCCAGCATTCGAAACCTCGTCGACTTCCAAATCGAAAACGGCGTCCATGGCATTCTGGCGCTGGGATCGACCGGCGAGTTCTTCACCCTGTCCGATGAGGAACGGGTCCGGGTGATGCGCATCGTGGCCGATCAGGCCGCCGGCCGCGTGCCGGTCAGCTTCGGCACGGCTGCCTCCGGCACCGACCAGGCTGTCGCCATGAGCCGCTATGCCGATGAGGTGGGCGCTGCCTCCATCATGGTGCCCCCGCCCTACTACACGCCGCTCTTCTTCAATACGGCCGACGGGCTCTTCACCCACTACGCAACCATCGCCGCCAAAGTCAGGACGCCCATTATGATCTACGATGGCGGCGGCGGCGTTGAGGTGCCCATGGACGTCCTGCGCCGTCTGGCTCAGGAATGTGAAAACGTCAAGTACTTAAAGGTAACCGTCCCCAACGTTCCCAAGGTGGAGCGAATCAACCAGGAGTTCGGGGACCGGCTCGTCCCCTTCTGCGGCAACGACGGCCTGACCATGCTCGAACTGGCGGCCGGCGCCCGGGGCATGACCATCGGCATTGGCAACGTACTGCCCCGGCAGACGGCGGATATTTGGAACCTTTATACCAAGGGCGATGTCGCTGCTGCCCGGCGGATTTTCTACACTCAGGTGATTCCCGTTATGAGCGTCTCCCTGGCTTCCACGGCGGAGTTCATCCAGTGCTTCAAGCAGGCGCTGGTCTGGATGGGAGTGATCAAGTCGCCGGCGGTCCGTTCGCCCCTGCGCCCCCTGACCCGGGCACGAATGGAAGAACTGCGCGCGGCGCTGGAAATTGTCCACGTTCCCCTTGCGTGACCCAAAACGATCCCCGTAGGAGGTAACACACATGTCTCGCAAGGTTCTGGCATTGTTCGCACTGCTCTCCTTCTCCCTGTTCGCTTTGCTGGGATGCGCCAAACAGGAACCGACCAAGCCCGCTGAACCGGCCAAGGCACAGGAACAAGCCAAGCCCCAGGAACCGGCCAAGCCTGCGTTCCCGACCAAGGCCCTGACGATTCTGGTACCCCACGCCGCCGGCGGCGGCACCGACGCCGTGGCCCGGGCCCTGGCCAAGTCTGCTGAGCCGATCTTCAGCCAGCCCATCACCGTCGTCAACAAGGCCGGCGCCAGCGGCGCTACCGGCATGACGGAAGGTCTGAACGCCGCCGCTGACGGCTACACCGTCACCATGGCCACCGTTGAGATCACCCTCCACCCCACCATGGGCAATGTCCCCTGGAAGGCCTCGGACTTCAAGTCGGTCCTGCGGGTCAACTTTGACGCCGCAGCCATCACCGTGCCGGCCAACAGCCCCTACAAGACCTTTGAGGACTTCGTAAAGGCGGCCAAGGAGAAGCCCGGCGCCCTGAAGGTAGGCGCCAGCGCCCCCGGCACCATCTGGCACCTGGCTGCCCTGGGCCTGCAGGAGAAGACCGGCGCCAAGTTCAACGTGATTCCGTTCCCGGGCGGCGCTGCCCCTGCAATCACGGACCTCCTCGGCGGACACCTGGACGCCGTCACCGTCAGCGCTGCGGAAGTGGGCCAGCACGTGAAGGCCGGCAAGGCACGCATCCTGGCTGTCATGGCCCCGGAGCGGCTGAAGGGCTTCCCGGACATCGCCACCACCAAGGAACTGGGCACTCCGCTCGACATCAGCACCTGGCGGGCGTTTGTGGTGCCGGGCAAGACGCCGGACGACGTGGTCAAGGCGCTGCATGACGGCTTCAAGAAGGCGATGGAAGATCCGAAGTTCGTGGAGTTTATGACCAACGGTGGTTTTGGCATGGGCTACATGTCCACGGCCGATTTCCAGAAGTTCATGGACGACCAGGCGAAGTTGTTCCAGCCGCTCCTCGAGCAGGCTGGGCTGGCGAAGAAGTGATAGTGTGCGCACGGTTAATCTGATCGCTGCGGTCCTGCTGATGGCCCTCGCCGGCGGCGTTGTTTACGTCGCCAGGAGCTTCCCCGCTTCTCAGGGAACCCTGGGGCCCGCCTTCTTCCCCAACCTGATGGCGGGGGTGCTGGCCGCTTTTTCCGCCGCCATGCTGATCCAGGCGCTCCTGGGCGGTGCCAGAGAACCCGCACCCACCAGGCCCGGACGTCCGCTGCTGCTGGTGCTTGTCTGCATGGGGCTCTACGTCTTCCTGCTGCCCGTGCTCGGGTTCCTGGTGACTACACCGGCCTTTCTGGCGGCCACCGGTCTCGTTCTGGCGGACTCGATCCGTCGGTGGTGGAAAGCCGTGACCGTGACCGCCATCCTTACTACAGGCGCCCTCTACATCTTGTTCGTACACCTGCTGAACGTACCGCTGCCTTGATCGAGAGCGGCCGGGGTGCTACATGGGCAGACCCCGGCCGCTTGACGCCCATGGAAATGAGGGAGCATCATGCCCGAAGTGATCACCTTTGGGGAGCCGTTGATTCTCCTCGCCCCTGAACTGCCCGGTCCCCTTCGCCACGTGGACCGGTTCCGAAAGAGTGTGGTGGGCGCCGAATTGAACTTCGCCATTGGCGTGAGCCGCTTGGGACTGAGCAGCGGCTGGTTCGGCCGGGTTGGTCAGGACGAGTTCGGCGCCCAGGTTGTGGCCTGCTTGCGCTCCGAGGGCGTCGACACCAGCCGCGTCCGCTTCGACGCCGAGGCGCCTACGGCTGTCATGTTTAAGGAGCATCGGGGCGTCGGCGAACCGCGGGTTATCTATTACCGCAAGCACTCAGCGGCCTCCCGGACGGGACCTGAAGATCTGGACGAGTTGTACCTCAGGGGCGCCCGCCTGCTGCACGTGACGGGAATTACGCCGGCACTCAGCGACAGCTGCCTCAGAGCCGTGCACGAAGCGGTGGGCTTGGCACGCAGGGCAGGCGTCACGGTCAGCTTTGATCCAAACATTCGCCTGAAGCTAATGGGTCGCGACCGGGTTCAGGAACTTCTCCTGCCCTTGGTGGAAGCCGCCGACCTGCTGCTGCTCGGGCTTGACGAAGGGGAAGTGCTGTTCGGGGTGAGCGGTCCCGATGAAGTGGTGGCGGCCGCCCGCGCCCGCGGCTCCCGGGTCGTGGCAGTGAAGTTGGGCGACGAAGGAGCAATCGCATCGGACGGCACCGTGACCGTCAGGCGGCGGGCTCTGGCTGTCCCCAAGGTCGTGGACACGGTCGGCGCCGGCGACGGGTTTGACGCCGGGTTCGTCGCCGGCTATCTGCGGGGCTCTCCGCTGGAGACCTGCCTTCATATGGGAACCGTAGTCGGCGGGTGCGCCGTCACGGTCATGGGCGACTACGAAGGTTACCCCACCTGGCTGGAGGCCGAGCAGTTGATGGGCACCGCCCCGCCTCCGCCCCCCCGCTGAGCATAACAATGGTAAACGGTCGGGCGCCCACTCCGGGCCCCGACCGTTTGCCATTGTTATGCCTGCGCTTTCCGGAACCAGGCGGCCAGCAGCCCGGTCCCGGTGGGGAGAAGGACCCCCCACGCCAAGAACCCCATGGCCGAGAGCGGACTGTCCACCACACACGCCACCGTGCTCCCGATGCCCAGAACGGCGTACAGGAGGAACGTCCAGCGCACCGTGCCTTCAATCCCTTTGCGTGACAGGGCAACCCCGTTGCAATATCTCCTATCGTTATGCCACAGTACGGGCCTTGAAGGTGCGAATGGGAACGGGGTTTTTTCCACGGAGGACGCGGAAGGGGACACGGAAATCGCGGCAGTGGAAGTGGGAATGTGATATGGCCGTGGATTCCGCAGATGGCGCGGATTTAGAATCCAACGCGGATTCATACATTAGTAAAATGCGTCCCTGCGCCTTGTCTGATGGTTCTTTCAGGATCTGCCTTCTATAATTAAATATAATACAATTTATAATTCCATTTACCGCAATCAGCGACATCGCCGTTTTATTGTCCCATTCCGTGTCCTCCGCGCCTTCCGTGCCCTCCGTGGCAAAATGTCTCCAGTACCCCACATTCGCAGCCTTCCATTCCATAAGAAACGCAGCGGTGTACGAGGTGTACACCGCTGCTCAAACAAATGGGGTTCAGGCGCCTCAGCGTGTCACGGATGACCGGCCACACTCTCCCCGGCCCTGCTGCGCAGGGCGAGCAGCGCCTCCAGAACTCCGCCGCCGATGGCGCGCGCCTTGTCGCTGATCGTGTAGCACTGGCTCACTTCACCGCGCGGATCCACATCGCCGATCTTCAGCTTCTCCCACACGAACGTGCCGTCGCGCACCAGCCCACGGACCACGCCCGCGATGGTCGTACGCACGGCCTGGATGTTGCCGTCCGCCCCGTGAACCTCTCCGACGATGTCGCCCGGCGCGACCTTGTCGGTAATATCGACCCAGTTTCGGAAGAGGCCCGCGGACGGCGCCCGCAGCACACGCTGGGTCGAAGCGCCGCCGATTTCGCCGGGAATGCCGGTATCGGGCAGCGCGCTGCCCTGGTAGAGCACCCGGCCCAGGTCGTGGCCCCGCATGGTCTCCACCACGGCGTGGCAGTCCCGGCCCGCGGTAAAGCCGGGGCCCATCGCCACCACCACGGGCGCATCGGTGATGCGGGTGCCCGTGTTCCGCTTCGCCATGATGGCGTCGACCACTGCGACCGGCGAGAGCTGCATGGCCAGCCGTGCGTCCGGGTCCACGGCGACTGTCACCCAGCCTTTGGCCAGGGCAGCACGCACGGCGGGCACGGTGTCGGCGCGCACCGCCGTAATACCTTCCACCGTGTGGCAGCCGGTCACCACCGCCTCGGCAAAACTGACCGTCCGCCGCACGCAAAGCGGTGCCGGCAGTTCGGTCATGAGAATGCGAAAACCGGCCCGGTAGAGCCGCGCTGCCACGCCCGTGGCCAGGTCACCCGCGCCTTTAATCAAGACCAGATCCGACATTCCGATTCCCCCCATCTATACGCCGCCGCCCGGGGCGGAGACCGGCTCAATGAAGACCTCCATCTTCCCGCCGCAGACAGCGCTCTCCTCCAGCGCCGGGTCCTCCCAGAGATCGACCACGACGTAGGCCGGGCGCCCGCTCGCCAGCACTTCCAGGGCTTCCCGCCGCACTTCGGCCTCCCCGCACCCGCCGCCGATGGTGCCCTTTATGCGGCCGTCGGGCCAGATCAGCATCTTGGCGCCGGCCTTACGTGGGCAGTGCCCGCGCACGTTGACGACCGTGGCGAGGGCCAGCGGCCCCTCCTGCAGACAGATCTGCGGCAGTTCCAGCATCAGCTCACGATCCAACCCCGACACCTCCCCGCACCGCGAGCGGCCTGGCTTCCCGGTTCAGCCGCCGGTCCAACTGCGACAGCGAGACCCCGGTGCCGCCCCGGCGGGCCTTGATCAGCTCCGCCACCACGGAGACCGCGATCTCAAAAGGCGATTCGGCGCCGATGTCCAGCCCGATGGGGGCGTGGACCCGGGCCAACTCCGCCTGGGAAACCCCGTGCTCCGTCTGCAGCAGCCCGAAAATCGTCTCCACCCGGGTCCGGGAGCCGATCATGCCGATATACCGGGCCGGGCGCCCGAGCACTTCCAGCAGGCAGGACATATCGTGGCGGTGGCCGCGGGTGACCAGCACCACGCTATGCGTGGCGCTCAGGGTCAGCGAACACATCGTCCGGGGCATGTCGGCACAGATCACTTCGTCGGCGTCGGGGAAGCGCTCCCGGTTGGCGAAGGCCATCCGGTCGTCGACCACCGTCACCCGAAACCCGGCCTGCACGGCCATGCCGGAAATCTGCTGGGCGATGTGCCCCCCGCCGGCAATCACGAGCGCCGGCCTGGGAATGTAGGGCTCACAGTACAGCACATAGTCACCGGCCGGAGTCCGGTGGGTCGCCAGCCGGGGCCGCTGGTCCTGCAAGGCCCATTGGGCGCCGCCCAAAGCGGCGCCCTCCAGGTCATGGTCATTGCAGAGGCCGGACAAAATCCCGGCCTCACCGATCAACAGCTTTCTGCCAACCCATTCGTCGCGCAGTACGGGGGCTCTCACGATGGTGACAAGGACGACCGTTTCCTGCGCCTCCAGCGCTTGAGACAGCCTTAGCAAGGGGTCCATCCTGCATCTCCCCTTCCCGGATGGGTGGCCATAGCGTGACTGTAGTTACTTGCCCGCGCCCCGCAGGCAGCGCAGCACCCGCTCGGGCGTAAAGGGCTGTTCGGAGACTCGCACCCCGGTGGCGTCGCAAATGGCGTTGCTGATGACGGCCGGCGGCGGCAGAATCGGCGGCTCGCCGATGCCCCGGGCGCCGAACGGGCCCACGCCCGGACTGACCTCCAGCACGCCCGCCTCCACGTCGGGCAGGTCCTTGACGGTCGGAACCAGGTAGGTATGGAAGTCGATGGCCTTGCTGTACCCCTCTTCGATGACGAGGTTCTCCCAAATGGCGTAGCCCAGACCCTGCACGGACGCGCCGTGTATCTGCCCCTCCACGCTCTGCTGGTTGATGCACTGGCCCACATCGTGCACGGCCACGTACTTCAGGACCTTCAAACGGCCTGTCTCCGTATCCACTTCCACGTAAGCGGCGTGGGTGCCGTAGGTGAAGTCCCGGAAGACCTGGCCCTGCCCGGTCTCTTCGGACCAGGGCTCGCCGCCGGGCGTCTGGTAGACCGACAGCTGCCCGCGGGGCACGCCGGCCCGGGCGCAGGCGCTTACCCAATCGGCGTGGCTCAGCCGGCGCTCCGGCTGGGACTTGACGTACACAAACCCGTCGGCGGTCGCCAGGTCGCTCACCTCGGTGCCGAGCACCTGCGCCGCCACCGGGGCCATCAGTTCAAACAGCTCGCGGCTGGCTTTCAGGATCGCGTTGCCCGACATGCTGAGCTGCCGGGAGGCGGTGGTGGTGCCGGCCAGGGGGGTCAGGGCGCTGTCGGAGATGTGGACGGAGATGCGCCCCAGCGGCACGCCCAGGACTTCGCTGGCGATCTGGCAGAGCGAGGCCGCCTGGCCGCCGCCCACGTCGGGCACGCCGCAGCGGATGGTCAGCGAGCCGTCGGTCTCGAAGCCGGCCCAGGCGCTGGACCAGTCCTTCAGCCAGACGATGCGGCCATAGGCGCCCATTTCGCACGCAATGCCGCGGCCGACCTTGCAGTGCGGCGCCGACGGCGCCGGCGTGGGCCCCAGCAGCTCCAGGGCCTTCTCCGTACATTCCGGCAGGGCAATGTAGGTCTCGGCCTTCTGGCCCACGGCGAACATTTCGCCCTGCTTCAGCCAGTTCTTGGCCCGGAACTCGGCGGGATCCATGCCCAGCGCCCGCGCCACCTCGTCCATCTGCGACTCGTAGGCGAAGCAGGGCTGCGGGGCGCCGAAGCCGCGGAACGCGCTGGAGGGCACGTTGTTGGTGTAGGCCGACGTGGCATCAACCTTCACGTTCGGCACGTCATACGGCCCGCAGGCGTTCACGGTGGAGTACATCAGTACCAGCGGACTCAAATAGGCATAGGCGCCGGAGTCGGAGATCAGCTCGACTTCCTGGGCGGTGATCTCACCGGTTTTTTTGGCGCCGGTCTTGTAGCGCATCCAGTAAGGGTGCCGCTTGGTACGGGCCATGATCGCCTCTTCGCGGCTCCAGACCATCTTGACCGGACGCCCGGTGTGCATGGCCAGCAGCCCGATGTAGAGCTCCAGAATCACGTCTTCCCGGCCGCCGAAGCCGCCGCCGACGTAGGTGCCAATGGTGCGCACTTTGTTTTCGGGCAGCCCCAGCACTTTGGCGACGCCGCGGTAATGCTCAATGACCTGGGTGGCGTAGCGAATGCAGAGCACGCCGTCAGCATCGATCCAGGCGACGCCGGCGTCCGGCTCCAGGTAGGCGTGCTCCTGCCAGGAGGTGCGGTACTCCCGCTCCACGATCACATCCGCTTCAGCGAAGCCCTTCTCCATGTCGCCGCGGCGGATCCGCCACGACGACAGGGCGTTGCCGGACTCATGCACGGGCGGCGCCCCCGGCTCCAGGGCCTTCTTCTGCTCGTAAACACCCGGCAGCAGTTCATACTCGACTTCGATCAAGTCGACCGCCGCCTGTGCAATCTCCTCGGTTTCAGCGGCCACCAGGGCGATGGGCTCGCCCTGAAAGCGGACGCGGCCGTCCGCGAGCACGTTCATGGCCGACCGGAGCCGTCCCACGGCCGTGGTCTGCCCCGGCACGTCGGTCCAGAGCGTGTTGTTGGGCACATCCTTGGCGGTCAGCACCGCCACCACGCCGGGCAGCGCCTCGGCCTTGCTGGTATCAACCCGCACCAGGCGGGCCGAGGGGTGGGCGCTCCGCTTGATCTTGCTGTGCAGCATGCCCGGCATCGACCATTCGGCAGCGTAGCGGGTCCGGGCGGCTACTTTGTCCCAGGCGTCGTGCCGGGGCACACTCTGCCCGATGATGCGAAACTCGCTCATGCGCCGCCCTCCTCTCGCTCCGCCACTACCTTTGCCGCAGCCGCGATGGAGTCCACGATCTTGGTGTAGCCCGTGCACCGGCAAAGGTTGCCGCTGATGCTCTCGCGGATCTCTTCGCGGGTGGGGTTGGGGTTCTCCTTGAGCAGTTCGGCGCCGGCGACGACCATGCCCGGTGTGCAGTAACCGCACTGCACGCCGCCGTTGTGGACAAACGCGTCCAGCAGCGGCGCCGTCCCGGGGTCATTGCCTACCCCCTTGACGGTGACCACCTCGCAGCCTTCGGCCTGACCGACGGGGACGAGGCAGGAGTTGACGGCAACGCCATCGAGCAGCACGGCGCAGGTGCCGCAGTCGCCCTGGGAACACCCGTCCTTCACTTCATAGGCAAAGAGCCCTTCACGCAGGGCGTGCAGCAGGCTCCAGTGCTCGGGAACGGTGGCGGTGACCGGCTTGCCGTTCAGAGTAAAAGCGACGGAGATCGTCCGGAAGTCCATAGGTTAGCACCACCCTTTTTCAGGTCAAACCCTTTGGGCGCAGGCGGCCAGAATGTGGCGGCGCACCATCGCCTCCGCCACCCAGGTCCGGTACTCGGCCGTCGCGCGCACGTCGGAAATGGGGCGAATATCGGCACTCACTTTGGCGGCGGCAGCAGTTGCCACTTCATCGGTAATGCGGCGGCCCACCAGTTCGGCTTCCACGCTCGCTGCCCGCACTGCCGTGGGCGCCACGGCACCGAGAGCCACCCGGGCCCCCGTGCAGACCTCGTCGTCGAACTCCAGCACCACGGCGCCGCTGACGACGCTGATGGCCATGGCTTCCCGGAGGGCAAACTTGAAGTAGCTGCTGCGGGCCGTGGCCGGCAGCGCTGGAAAGGCGATTTCGGTGACCAGTTCGTTGGTGCGGCGGGCGGTCTTGCGCACGCCGGCCAGGAACTCGGCGAGCGGCAGGCGCCGGGCGGTGCCGCCGGGGCCGGCCAGGGCGACCTCGGCGCCCAGGGCCAGCAGGGGCGGGGCCAGGTCAGCCGCCGGGCTGGCGTCGCACAGGTTGCCGCCGACGGTCGCTCGGTTGCGGACCAGATGCCCGGCAAAGGTCTGAGCGGCGGAGGCGAGCACCTGTACGGTTTGCCGCAAATCGGACTGACGCAGCAGGTCGGTGACGGTGGTGAGGGCGCCGATGCGCACCCACCCGGCGTCCTGGCGGATGTACCGCAGGGGCAGCCGTGCGATATCGACCACCACCTCGGGCCGGGCCCGGCCGCTGCGGAAGTCAGGCATGAAGTTGGTGCCGCCGGCCACGGGCATGGCGGCAGCACCATACTGCTGCAGCAGTGCCAGGGCCTCAGCGATGCTGGCGGCACGCTTAAAATGGTAGGACATGCTGGATCACCTCCTCATCGTGTTAGCCCAGCAGCGGGTCGCTGGGGGCCGTCGGGCGGATGAGCTGACCGGCGGGTTCGCCCAGCGGACGGCCATCCTGCATGATCTGGCGGCCCCGCAGGAAGGCGGCCACGGGCATGCCCTTGACCCGGATGCCGTGGAAGGGGTTCATCGGGTTTTTGCTGAGCAGCTCTTCCCGGGTCAGCACGTGTTCCTTTTTCATATCGACCACGGTGAAATCGGCGTCGGCGCCTACCCGGATGGCGCCCTTGCGGGGGTACAATCCGAACAGGCGGGCCGGGTTTTCCGACAGCAGTTGGGCGGCCTGGTTCAGCGTGATGCGCCCTTCATTGACGGCGTTTAGCATCAGCGGGACCATGGTCTGCACGCCGCAGGCGCCGGCGGGCGCCGCCCAGATGTTCCCCTGCTTCTCCGCCAGGGTGTGGGGGGCGTGGTCGGAGCCAATGGCCTGAATGCGGCCCGCCCGGACCGCCGCCCAGAGCTCCTCGGCGTTGGCCTGCTCCCGGATGGGCGGCAGCACCTTCATGTCGATGCCCACCCGCCCGAAGTCCTCGGCGCCCAGCAACAGGTAGTGCGGGCAGGTCTCGCCGGTGACCCGGACGCCCCGGGCGCGGGCCCGGTCCACGAGCACGGTCCCTGCGTGAGCCGACATGTGCAGAATGTGCAGGTGCACTCCCGTGGCCCCGGCCAACTCGATGCCGGCGTTGATCGTCATCAGTTCGGTAAAGGGCGGCCGGGACCGCAGGAACGCTTCATATGAAGTTGGGTTTGCATCCCGCTCACGGGAAGCGAGGCGGGTAATAACGCTGTGGTTCTCGGCGTGCACGGAGACCAGGCGCCCGGTAGCCGCCACCGTCTCGAACATCTCGTAAATCTGGCCTTCGTCCGGGGGCATGATCACGTCGTCGCCCGGCTTGAAGTTGTAAACCAGGGCCAGGGTCTTCGGGTTGAGGCCGTAGCCCCAGAAGAGCTTGTACCCGACGACGCCGGCTTGCGCCATCTCCGCGATGTGGGCGCGGTTGGCGTCGCCCAGCACCAGGCCCCAGAGGCCGAAGTCGACGAACGCCTTCGGGGCCAGGTATTCGGCCTTCGCCGCGAAACTGGCCGCATCGATCACGGGCGGAACGGTATTGGGCATCTCCAGTACCGTGGTAACGCCACCGGCCGCGGCCGACCGCGTCGAGTGGGCGAAGTCTTCCTTATGCTCGGCGCCCGGGTCCCGGGTGTGCATATGCTCATCGATGACGCCGGGCAGCACCACAAGGCCCGTGGCATCGTAGACCGCCGCGGCCTCCAGGCCGGACAGGTCGCCCACCGCCACCACCTTGCCGCCGCGCACGGCGACATCGGCCGTATACGAATCCCGGGGCGTTACTACCGTGCCGCCGCGAAGAATCAAATCTGCCAACACGATTCGTTACCCCTTTGCCGCTTGCTTATGGGCCTGCAGGTAGGACTGCTGCACCACGGGCGACTCGAGCAGTTCCGCCCGGCTGCCCGCCATGACGACGGCGCCTTTCTGCATGATGTAGCCCCGGTCCGAAACGTTGAGCGCCTTGGTGGCGCTCTGCTCCACCAGCAGGATCGTCAGCTTGCCTTCGCTTTTGATCTGCTCGATGGTCTTGAAGACCTCCTCGACCATCAGCGGGGAGAGGCCCAGCGAGGGCTCATCCATCAACAGCAGCTGCGGTTCGCCCAGCAGCCCCCGGGCGATGGCCAGCATGCAGCGCTCGCCGCCGCTAAGCGTGCCCGCCTTCTGCCGGGACCGCTCCTTAAGGCGGGGGAACCGTTCATACAGCTCGCCCATGCGGCGGGCGATCCGGACCTGGTCGTTCTGAAAGTAAGCGCCGAAGCGCAGGTTCTCTTCCACGGTCATTTTCGGGAACATACCGCCATCCTGCGGCACCATGGCGATTCCGCTCTGGACGATTTTGTGGGACGGTTGCCCGTCAATGCGGACGCCGTTGAAATGGATGGCGCCGGCGACCGGCTTGACCAGCCCCAGAATCGTCTTGAGCAGCGTGGTCTTGCCCACGCCGTTGGCGCCCAGTACGCAGACGACTTCGCCCCGGTTGACTTCCGCCGTGACCTGCTGGAGCATCGGGATCTTTCCGTAATACGTGGAGATGCCCTGAATGCTTAACATGTCTACGCGCTCCCTCCCAGGTAGGCCCGAATGACCTCTTCGTTCTCAGCCACCTCGGCGTAGGAGCCTTCGGCAATCTTCTTGCCGGCGTTGAAGACGACCACCCGGCTGGTCACTTCCGCCATGACGTCCATGTCGTGCTCGATGATGATGATGCTGACTTCCGGCGACCGCCGCCGGATCCGCTCAATGTCCTGCATCATCTTCGCCGTCTCTTCCGGGTTCAGACCGGCAGAGGGCTCGTCCAGCAGAATCAGAGCCGGCTCGGAGACCATGGCACGGCAGATCTCAATCCGGCGCCGGTCGATGTGCGCAATGGAGCGGACCCGCTCGTAGCACCGGCTGACCAGATCTTCATTGAAGTAGCTCAGGTACTCCAGCGCCTTCTCGATGCCGACCTTCAGTTCGGCATCGACCTTGCGGGGCCGGAAGACGGCGTCCTGCCAGGTCGTCGTCTGCCGGGAGTACAGGCCGCTCAGCACATTGTCCAGCACGCTCAGGTTCCAACAGAGCCGGCTGCTCTGAAACGTCCGGGCCACCCCCATCTGCCGGATGGCGTCGGGCGACAGGCCGCCGATCTCCTGACCCCTAAACTTGACGGAGCCGCGCGTCAGCCGGTAAATGCCGGTCAGCAGGTTGAAAAACGTCGTCTTGCCGGAACCGTTGGGGCCAATCAGCCCGACAACTTCACCCGGTCCCATCGCAAAATCCACAGAGTTGACAGCCCAAAGGCCACCGAAGTTGATGGCCACATCCTGTGCGTGGAGCAGTCCCACGGACTGAACCCCTCCCTTCCCGGCGGCTTACTTCGGCAGCTGCAGGTCGTACCGGCGGACCCGCTTGGGCATCAGCCCGTCCGGCCGGAACAGCAGTACGCAGAGCAGAATCAGCCCGTACAGCAGCATACGGTAGTCGGTGAATCCGCCCAGTTTCTCGTCGATCAGCGTCAGCAGCACAGACCCGACCACCACGCCGAGCACGTTGTCCGGCCCACCCAGAATCACTGACGAAATGATGATCAGCGATTTGGAGAAGCTGAAGTCCTCGGGCCCGATGAAGCTGATGTAGTGGGCATAGAGTGCACCGGCCAGCCCGGAGAAGGCACCGCCCATACAGAACGCAATCAGCTTGGCCCTGGCCGGGTTGATGCCCTGGCAGTTGCCGGCGATTTCGTCCTCGCCGATGGTGTTCCAGGCCAGGCCCACCCGCGACAGGTGCAGCCGGGAAGCCACATAGCCGCAGACGAGCAGCATGGCGGCCGTCAGATAAAAGTAAAGCGCCTGGTAGGGCAGCTTGTAGACGACCAGCCAGAAGGAGTCCCGGAACGAGAGCGGCCCAATGCTGTAGGGCGGAATGGCGGCAATGCCGTTCGGCCCCCCGACGGCGTCGGTGTTGACCAGCAGCAGCCCGAAGACCAACTGCAGGGCCATGGTCACCAGGGACAGGTAGTAGCCTTTGGTCTTGAGCGTCGCCACACCGACGACATACGCCAGTACCACGGTGGTCACGACGGCGACCGGTAGGCCCAGCCAGGGGCTGAGGCCGGTTTTGGTGGCTAGCAGGGCCGAGGAGTAGGCGCCCATGCCAAAGAAGGCGCCGCATGCGAAGTTGACCATGTCGGTGCTGCCCATTTGGAAGTTGAGCCCCAGCGCTACAATGCCGGCCAGGCAGGCCATGACGGCGATGTGAATCAGGTAGGGGCTTTGCCGCATGGGAATCGGCAGTACCAGGAGCACCAGCCCGAAGGAGAGCAGGGACACGGCCTTATGCCGAGCATGCAGTTCATAGAGCCGGTCGGCCAATCCGACCTTGTCCAGATAGACCAACACGACAACCACGCCCGCCACTGCGGCCATGGAGACGGCAAACTCGCCGGATACCGCCAGATAGAGCCACAGCCCGGCAGCGAGGGCCAGCCCCGCTACTGCCAGCAGCGAAGTGGGCAGGCGCCGCCCTGGCGTGGCGGACGGGCGCCACTGGGGCGTGGTGGATTCTTTAGGGTTGATCAAGGGCTATCGGTCCCCCCGCTCGTGTCATCTCCCGTACCGTTCAGACCTTCTCGATGTGCTTTTCGCCCAGAATCCCTTCCGGCTTGAACACGATGAAGAGCACCAGCACGAGGAAAGCGAATACGCTGCCATAAGCGGTGCCGCCCGGGACATAGCCGGTTACAAAGACTTCGACAAACGCGATCACCATGGAGCCCACAATCGCACCATAGGTGTTGCCAAGCCCGCCCACGACCGCGGCGGAGAAGCCTTTGACACCGTACATAGAGCCCATGTCGAAGCGGACAATGCTGTAGTAGGAACCAATCAGGAATCCGCCGATGCCCAGCAGGAGCCCGCCGAGCACAAATGTCAGCGTAATGGTTTTTGACAGATCGATACCGACCGTACGGGCGGCCTCGCGGTTCTGGGCGATGGCTTGCATCGCCTTGCCCAGCTTCGTCCGGGTGACGAACAGGTAGAGCAGGGTGAGCAGGCCCAGGGTGACGCCGATTACGATCAGGTTCTTGTACGATAGAATGCCAATATCAAACAGAGCGCCCCGGGGCATCAGATCGGGGAACGACTGCGGGTTACGGCCCTGCGGGTAGAACAGGCCGATCAGTTCCCGGATGACCACGCCCAGGGCAATCGTGGTCAGGAGCGGAATCAGGGTGGAGCCGTTCTCGTAAGGCTTGATGGCCACCCGGTAGGAGACCACCGACAGCGCTGCGCACAGCAGTGCGGACCCGGCCACCAGCAGGAGAACCAACGCCCAGGCGGGGAGCACGCCGGCCAGGCCCAGCGCCGCCACGGTGCCGTTAAGCACCAGCAGGGCAAAGGAGCCCGAAATGGCGATGTCGCCCACGCAGAAGACCACTTTGTCGATGACGCCGAAGAAAAGCGAGAAGCCTACCGCCGCGAGGGTGTAGCAGCACCCGAGGAGCACGGCGTTCATGATCTGCTCGGCTAGTACAGACACACTGATCTTCCTCCCGTTTCGTCAGGCTCGAACCGTTTCCGTCGGCCAGGAGTAACGGACGGAAACGGTCCGACCCTTCCTTCAACTCCGCTCGTTCCCGTACGGCGCCCTGCCCGCCGCGGGGCTGACCCCCGCGGCGGACGGACGCAGTTCAGCGGGAGGTGCTGTTACTTGGTCAGCTTCCGCTTGCCGCTGGCGTACTCGGAGTCCTCCCAGGGCATCCACTTGCCGTCCTGCACGACCATGACGGTCACGACGGAGTTGGTGGTCTGGCCGTTGTCGCTGAAGGTCGTCTTGCCGACGACGCCCTGGTGCTCGACCTTGGCGATCGCGTCGATCAGCTTCGCCTTGTCGGCGCCGACGGTCTTGAGGGCATTGACGATGATGTTGGTGGCGTCATAGGAGAACGGTCCGTAGGGGCCGGAGGGCTCCTTGAAAGAGGCCGCATTGTAAGCCTTGGCGAACTCGGCGCCGCCGGGGAGCTTCTCGATGGGCTTGCCGGACTTGGAGGCGACGGTGCCCTCAGCGTTCTCCTTGCGAGCCACTTCAATGAACTTGTCGTCCATGATGCCGGAGATGCCGGCCAGGGGGACGTTCATGCCGAGTTCCGTCATCTGCTGGCGAACCAGGGCGCCTTCCGTCACGACGCCGCCGAAGTAGACGGCTTCCGGCTTCAGGTTCTTCACCTTGGTCAGAATGGCCCGGAAGTCGGTCTGGCCGACCTGGATTTCGTCGACGGAGAGGATTTCGCCGCCGTTGGCCGTGGCCTGGGACTTCCACGCTTCGGTGTTGTTCTTGCCGTACACGCTGGTGTCGGAGATGATCGCCCACTTCTTCAGCCCGGCCTGCTTGACCAGGAACTGCGCGAAGGGCGCGTTCTCCTGCACCGAAGTCGGCACAACACGGGTGATGGTCGGGTAATTCTCCTTGGTGGTCAGGGTCGGGGAGATGGCGCCCCAGATGATGAACGGGGTCTTGGCCTGCTTGAAGATGGGAATGGTCGCCTCGGCCACGCCGCTGTTCCAGTGGCCGATGGCCGCCACGACAGCCGGATCCGAAACGATCTTGGTCGCGGCGGAAGCGCCGGTACCGGGCGTGGACGCGTCGTCGAGGATGATGGTCTCGATCTTGAAGGGGAGCTTGCCGGATTCATTGGCCTGGCGCACCGCCAATTCGAAGGCGTTGCGGGCGCCGGTGCCCTGCGAGGAAGCGGAGCCGGTCAGGGGGCCGATGAACCCGATCTTGACTACCTTGGGCGCCGCCGGAGCAGCAGGAGCGTCGGCAGGCTTCTGAGCCTCCTTGCCCTTGTCGCCGCACCCACTGAGCAGAACCCCCGCCATCAGGAACACGGCAGCAAACGTTGCGACGGATCTGGTACCCCTCTTGAAGAACATGTGTTGCCCCCTCCTCTTGTGCTCTATCATGCAAGCCGGGCATGTGCAGCCTCCGGCATCAACATGAACAGGGCCGCTCGAGCCGGACCTGGGGCTGGGATTTACGAATCAGCGCAGGCCTTGATCGCCCGCACGATGCTGGTGTAGCCGGTGCAGCGGCAGATGTTGCCGCGCATGTACTCCCGGATCTCCGCTTCGGATGGGTTGCCGCCCTTGTTCAGCAGCGACTTGGCCGCCACCACCATACCGGGCGTGCAGAAGCCGCACTGCACGGCAGAATGGTCCAGGAACGCCTCCTGCAGGGGATCAAGTTTCTCTTCCTTGGCCAGGCCTTCAGCGGTGGTGATCTGCTTGCCCTCCACGCTCACCGCCAGGGTGAGGCAGGCGAGGGCCGGCTTCTCATCGATCAGGACCGTGCAGGCGCCGCATTCACCGATGCCGCAGCCGTACTTGGTGCCCGTCAGGTGCGCTTCGTCGCGGATCAGGTTGATCAGCAGCTGGTTCGGGGCGACCCGGAAAGACCGGCGGGTGCCGTTGAGAGTAAACTGAATTTCACGCTCGGTCATCACAGCGCTTCACCTCCGGCTCTCGCCCATGCGGCAATCAGTAGTTGTTCCACAATAACACGGGCCATGGCCTTGCGGTAGCGGGCAGTGGACCGCACATCCGTAATCGGGTTGATATCCCGGGCGGCCAGGGCCGCCGCCGACTGCACCAGGCTGCGGCTGAGGGTCTCGCCCTGCAGCAGGCTTTCGACGCTGCGGGCCCGCACGGCGGTCGGTGCCACGGCGCCCAGGGCGATCCGGCATTCGGCGCAGATGCCGCCTTCGCGCCGGATGAAGACCGCCGCATTCACCTTGGCAATATCGCCGCTGACGCGGGCGATTTTGGTATAGGCGCTGCCGCTGTTGGGGCCGGGCTCGGGCACCCAGATCTCCGTCAGCAGCTCTTCCCGCTCCAGGACGGTCCGCCCCGGACCGGTGAACAGCTCTTCAACCGGCACCGACCGGAAACAACCGACCCGCTCGACCACGGTCAGGGCGCCCAGGGCTATGAGGGCCGGGGAGGTGTCAGCCGCCGGCGAGGCGTTGCACAGATTCCCGCCCAGGGTCCCCATGGAGCGGATGGCCGGGCCCGCCATGGCGGAGAGCGCTTCGTAAAGGGCCGTGTAGCGGCTCCGGACCACCGGGGCCTCCTCTACCGTCATCAGCGGAGTGGCCGCCCCGATGCGCAGGCCATTCTCCGTTTCCAAATGGTTCAGATCGGCGGCGCCCTGGATGTTTAGCAGGCACTGGGGCGCCAGCGATCCGGTCTTCATCTTTACCAGCAGATCGGTGCCGCCGGCCAGCACCCGGACGTTTTCGTGGCCGGCCAGCAGGCGGAGCGCCTCTTCCCGGGACGAGGCTTGCAGGTACTCGAACTCGGGCGATAGGAGCCGGGTACTGGTCTGCTCAAACGCCGTACATTCACTCATAGCGCAGCACCCTCCCCCAGGGCTTCCAGAACCTTCTCCGGGGTGACGGGAAGTTCGCGGAACCGGATGCCCGTTGCGTTATAGATGGCGTTGGTAATGGCAGCGGCCACGGAGTTCTGAGCCGCTTCCCCGATGCCCTTGGCTCCCAGCGGGCCGCTCGGCTCATACGTGTCAGCGAACCCGACGTGAATATTTTCGATCAGCGGCATCTCCGCAGCGGTTGGCAGCCTGGCGTCGGTGATGTACCCCCGGCAGGCCATCTCCCCGGTGCGGGAGTCGTAGGGGACTTCCTCCAGCAGCGTGTAGCCGATGCCCCGGTACAGCGCCCCGATTAGCTGGCCTTCGACCAGATCCGGGTTGATCGGCGTGCCGCAGTCGCCCAACAGGGCGGCCTTGGTGACCCGCACGGCGCCTGTGCGCTTGTTGACTTCGACTTCGACGAAGTGGGTGACGAAGCACGGCGGGCAGTTTTTCTGCCGGTAGCTGTCCGTAGCGGCGACGGTGCCCATGGACTTGATTTGCAGTGTCTTGGCGATTTCGCCCACTGTAACGTAGTTCTCGGGCAGGCCCGTCGGGTAGATGACCGCCTGGCCCAGCTCATCGTTGCGGTCCAGCGTCAGGTCCCGCGGATTCTGCTCCAGCAGGAAGGCGGCCTTTTCCATGAGCTTCTCTTTGAGCTGGAGCGCTACGTGGTTGACCGCCCCGACCCCGCAGTAAATGCCCCGGGTGGCGTGGGTGCAGACATCGTAGCCGGTGGTCCGGGTGTCGGACGGCGCCAGGCTGACCATGTCGAGCGGTATCTTGAGCGTTTCGGCCACGACCTTGGCCGCCGCCTCCCAGGTGCCGCCGCCGTGGTCCATGACCGCCGTGATGATGTCGACCGAGCCGTCCTCGTTCAGCTTCAGCGTGGCGCTGGAGTAGTCGATCACCTCGCCGGGCTTCGGCCCGCCGGTGCCTGACGTGTGGAAGCCCCGGGCCAGCCCGATGCCCCGTACGATCTCTTCGGTCTTGGTCTCGGGCGCCTGCCGCTGGTCCCACCCGATCATCTCGGCGCCCCTGGTCAGCATCTCGTCGACGCCGCAGCTGCGGATGATCGACCGGACGCTCGGGCCCTGGCCCCAGAACTCATCGCCCCGGCCCACATAGTTCATGCGCCGCAGTTCGATGGGATCCATGCCCAGCTTCTCGGCCAGCATGTCCATGATGCTCTCGACGGCGAAGTTGGTCTGCGGATTGCCGTACCCCTGCATGGCGCAGCAGGAGACTTTGTTGGTGTAGACCGCCATGCCCTCGTACGCCAGGTTCCGCCACTTGTAGAGCGATACGAACCAGCCGGCGATGCAGCCGAGCAGCGGATACGCCTGCGTGTTGTGCCCGCCGGCGTCGACCCAGGCTTTCAGGTGTGCGGCGGTGAGCCGCCCGTCCTTCTTGGCGCCGACTTTGAGTTGAAAGCGCACCCCGTACTTGTGGTGGCTGTGCATGTCCTCTTCGCGGGTGGAGACGAGCTTGACGGGCCGCCGGGCCTTCAGGGCCAGGCCCACGCAAATCGGGGTGATGGTGTTCATCTGAATGCTGGAGCCGAAGGCGCCGCCCAGACTGACCCGGACCACGTTCACCTTGTGCAGGGGGAGCCCGTAAATCCGGCCCAACAACTGGCGGGTGTTGTGGATTGACTGCGTCGTGGTCCAGACCGTAATGCCGCCGTCCGGCTCGGGCCGGCAGACCGCCGACTTGGTCTCCATCTGTGCGTGATAGACTCGCTGCGTCTCGAAGTCCGATTCGACCACCACGTCCGCATCTGCAAAACCGGCGTCTACATCGCCTTCCTGGATCGTCCGTTCGCAGGCGATGTTGCGGGTGACGGGCAGGACCGTTTCGCCCAGGAAGACCTGGTCGTACAGGCGGGCGCCGCCTTTTTCCGCCAGGGCGTCATCGATCGTCAGGACTTCCGGCAGCCTCCGGTAGGAGACTTTCACCTTCCTGGCCGCCGCCAGGGCCAGCGCCTCCGTCTCGGCAGCGACGCCGACGACCACCTCGCCCACGTGCCTGACCCGGTTCGGCAGCACCGTCCGATCTCGGTACGTCTTTTCCGGAATGCTGACGATGCGCTCGTTGTAAACCACCTTGGGCACATCGTCGTAGGTGAGGCAGACTGCACCCATGCGCTCCGCTTCCGAGGTATCCACGTGCTCAATCTCCGCATGAGCGTATGGGCTGCGCAAAACCACCGCATACAGCGTGTTCGGCAACGCGACGTCGGAGGAGTATACCTCCCGGCCTGTTACCTTTGCGATGCCATCCAATCGCCGGGTCTTCCGTCCAACTACGTCAAATGCTCCAGCCGTCATCTGAAGTGCTCACCACCCGGCTTAGTTTGTTTTGCCTAGAGATGATACCACATTACTCATCTCCCGGTCTGTGTTCAATTGACATAGTGTCTAATTAAAACTAACATAGTGTGAAAACCCCAGGAGGATCTGCCATGGCTGTAACCGTCGCGGAGATTCTGAACCTCCCGATCATGCAGGATGCCGTGGTTGTGGCCGGAGCAAAAGGTCTCGGCAGTGATATCCGGTGGGTGCATGTTTCCGAACTGCTGGATATCGCGCGCCTGCTTAAGGGCGGCGAACTGCTGCTGACCACGGGCATGGGCTGGTCTGTGCCGCCCGAGCAGCAGGTGAGGTACGTTTTCGAGCTGGCCGAGCGGCACGTCGCCGCCGTGGCCATCTCCCTCGCGGCGTTCGGCCGGGAGGTGCCGCCCGCGATGATCGCCGCTGCCGACCAGGTGGACCTGCCTTTGATTGCCTTTACCCGGGAGTGCGCGTTTGTCCAGCTTACCGAAGAGGTCCACACGCTCATCGTCAACCGGCATTACGCTCAGTTCCGGCAGGCGGAAGAGGTGGCGCACCAGCTGAACCGGGCGGCGCTGCAGAAGCAGGACGCCACGGAGATACTGCGCATTTTGTACCAGGTCGTCAAAAGCCCGGTCGCCTGCGTCTCATACGACGAGAACGGGCGCGGCGGGCGGCTGGGGGCGGAGAGCAGCATTGATTGGGCCGAGCGGGACGAAGGCCGGCTCCGGAGCTACTACCCACCCGGCGAGTGGGGCGCCGCCTTAATTGCTGAGCTGGCGGAGCGCGACCCCGGCGGGGGGCCGGCCGGCGGGGACGAGCCGGCGGCGCTGGGCGCCGGGGACCCGGCGGCACCGCTCACCGTGCCCGTGCGCCTGGGCAGGCGCACGGTGGATGTCTGGCTGCAGCCGATTCTGGTCAGTGGCGAACGGTGGGGCTCCCTGGCGGTGCTCCAGTCGGGACGGCACCTGACCGAGGTGGAGCGGCTGGTGGTCGACCGGGCCGCCGTGACGCTGGCCTACGAGATTCTGCGCCGGCGGTCGCTGCGGGAGCAGCGCCGGGGCACCCTCTCCCGCCTCGCGGAATCCCTGCTGTGCGGGCCGATTTCCGACGTGAACCAGGTGTTCCGCCGGGCCCGGGGTCTGGGGCACGAACTGGAGGACCGCTGGTTCTCGGCGGCGGTTGTGCAGCCCCCGGCAACAGCGAGGCAGACCGAAGTGGAGCAGCGGACGGTGGCGACCTGCGCCCGCATAGGCCTTGGCCACTTGTTCACCTGGAAGGCCGGGCGGATGCATTTGGTGCTCTATGCCGCCGGCGAATCGGGGCTGCGCAGCCAGATGGCCGCTCTGGCCCGAGAGCTGGAGCCGTCGCCGGCGGCCGGGAAAGGCGCTGCCCCTGCCGGCCTGATGCTGGGCTTCGGCCGGATCAGATATGGCCCGGAGCGGCTGGACGAGTCGCGCAAACAGGCCGAGTTCACCATCGCCTTGCGGGAGGCGTACCCCGACCGGTCCACGGAGGCCTTTTTTGATACCACCGGCGTCCACCGGCTGTTCGTCTCCGGCATCGACCCCGAAGAGCTGCACCGGTTTGTCCAGGAAGAGCTGGGTGCGCTCCTGCATCTGGAAGGCAGTGAGCGGGCCCTCATGCTCGAGAGCCTACGCATCATGCTGGATACAAACCTCGCCGTGGCCAGCGCCTCCCGCCTGCTGGGCCTCTCCCGGCAGACGGTCTACCAGCGGCGGGCACGCCTCGAGGAACTCCTGCGCTGCCAGCTGGACTGCCCCCAGAAACGGCTCTCGCTCTCCCTGGCCCTGAACGCCCTCGACTTCGAGTCGCTCACCGCCGCCGGGACGCTGGGGCAGGTGGGCCGCGAAAATCGCTGAGAGTCTGTCGCCGCATGGGCTGGCGCGCTGCCAAAGCGCGTCAGCCCATTTTTGCATGGCTTGACAATCTGAATTTGGGCTCTCTATAATCCAACTCACCCACTTGGGCCCATGCTTCGTATGCAAACGTTCCCGGAAGAGGAGGGGTCTGCCAGTGCCCGTCAACGCCGACCGCATAGGGCGCGACATTGCTGCCTTCGCCGCCATCGGCCGCTCCCCCGACACCCCTGGAATCTCCCGGCTGGCCTTTACACCGGAAGACGCACTGGCCCGGAGTCATATGATCCGGCTGATGCGGGAGGCCGGCCTGACCGTACGGCCGGATGCGGTGGGCAACCTGTTCGGCCTGACGGAGGCTGCCCTGGCCCGCCCCGAGCAGACGGTGCTGATGGGCTCCCACCTGGACACCGTTCCCTCCGGGGGCGCCTACGACGGCGTCGCCGGCGTCGTGGCCGGGCTGGAGGTGGTCCGCTCACTTCTGGAAGAGGGGACGTCCCTGCCCCTGGGTGTCGTCGTGTTCGCATGCGAGGAATCGTCGCGCTTTCGCATGGCAACGGTGGGCAGCAAGACCCTGGCCGGGTTCATGCCCCTGGAAAAGGCGCTCGCGCTGACCGATGCGAACGGCGTGACGTACGGAGAGGCCCTGGCCGCCAACGGCAACTGGGACGAAGTCGGCGGGCCCCACCCCGCTCCCCGGGCGGGCGCCTACCTGGAACTGCACGTGGAACAGGGGCGCGAGATGGAGCGGCAGCATGCCCGCGTCGCCGTGGTGGAGCGCATTGCCGCCCCGACGCGGCTGCGCATCAAGCTGGAAGGAGAAGCGGCCCATTCGGGTGCGACGCCGCTCTACCGCCGCAAGGACGCCCTGGTGGCGGCGGCGGAAGTGATTCTGGCGGTGGAGCGCATCGCCGAGACCGAAGCGCGCTACGGCACCGTGGGGACGACGACCATGTTCGCCCTCACGCCGGCGGCCATCAACGTGGTGCCCGGCACAGCCACCCTGGGGGTGGACCTGCGCAGCGCCGATGGCCCCAGCAAGGACCGCGCTCTTGAGAAACTGGAGCATTTCCTGCAGAGGCTGGGCGCCATGCGCGAAATCCAGGTCAGTTGCGATGTGCTCGGGCGGGAAGAGCCGGTCAGCCTTGACCCGGTTTCTATCGACGCGGTCGCTCGGGCCTGTGCGGACGCACAGCTGCCGCCGGTCCGGCTCGACAGCCGGGCGGGGCACGACGCCATGTACATGCAGCGGGTCTGCCCGACCGGCATGGTCTTCGTGCCCAGCGTCGGCGGGCTCAGCCACCACCCCGACGAGTACACCGCGCCGGAGGACATGGCCCTGGGCACCGAGGTCCTGCGCCGGGCGGCCTGCCTGCTGGTCCAGCGCCTTGCCCGCCCACCGGCTGATCGCGACGCCGGTTAGTACCCTTCTACTTGCGAATTGGGGGCAACGCACTTGGATCAATCCAAAGTCCTGGCGATCTTTGAGCGCCACGGGGCGCTTTTGAAGGGCCACTATGCGCTCTCCTCGGGCCTTCACAGTACCGACTACGTGCAGTCCAGCCTGGTCCTGGGCGAGCCGCCGGCGGCGGAAGCGCTGGCGACGGCCCTGGCCGACCAGTGCCGCAGCCAGATGGGGTTCGACCGGGTCGACTGCGTGGTTGGCCCTGCCCTGGGCGGCGTGGTGCTGGCGTTCCTGATGGCGCGGCACCTGGGCGCCCGGGCGGTCTTCGCCGAGCGCCAGCAGGGGATCATGAGCCTGACGCGGGGCCTGGCCGTACAGCGGGGCGAGAAGGTCCTGGTCGTGGAAGATGTAGTGATTACCGGCGGGACGGTCCGCGAACTGTTGGACCTGATTGCCGAGCGCCAGGGCGACGTGGTCGGCGTGGCGAGCCTGCTGGATCGTTCCACAGGCCCCGTAGTTACGGGCATTCCGTTCGTGGCGCTGGCCCGGCTGGAGACGAGCGTGTACCAGCCGTCCGCCTGCCCGGACTGCGAACGGCAGGAGCCGCTGGTGCGCCCGCGCTACGGGCGCGTTTGACCTGAGCGGGAGGCGGGGAGCCGTGAAACTGCTGACGGTCCTGGGCGCCGGCCCGGGCGATGTGATCAGTCTGGTAGGTGGCGGCGGCAAGACCTCCCTGGGCCTGGCCCTCGTTGCAGAAGCAGTGGTGGCCGGGCTGCGGGCGGTTTTTGCCGTGACGACCAAAATCTACCCGGTCCCGCTGCCGACGGTGGTGGGGCTGGACCTCGCGGCGGTCCGCCGCTTTTCGGCCTGCTGCGTGGTGGCGGGCCCGGCGCCGGGCGGCAAGCTGGCAGGCCTGCCCCCAACGGAAATAGGCCACCTCTTGGAGGCGGCCAATTTCGTCGCGGTTGAGGCCGACGGCTCGGCAGGGCGCCCGCTCAAATTTCCGCTGGCCCACGAGCCGGTGATTCCCCCGGCGAGCACTTTCGTGCTGCCGGTGGCCGGGGCCGGCGTGGTGGGGAAGCCGCTGACCGACGAGTGGGTTCACCGGGCCGCGCAGGCAGCCGCCTACCTGGGCGTACCCGAAGGCGGCGGCGTCACCGCGGCCATGGTGGCCCGCCTGCTGTGGGGGCCGGCTGCGCAGGGGCGCCCTAAGGCGGCCCGGGTGGTGCCCGTGATCAATCAGGTCGACAACTACCCGGCGGCGGCCCGGGCCATCGGGGCGGAACTGCTCGCGCTGGGCGCACGGCAGGTGCTGCTGACCGCGGCCCGGGCGCCGGGCCCGGTGCTGGAAGTGATGACGGCCCGGCGCCGGGCCGGTGACCCCTCCCCCTTGCCGTTCTCTTCTCCCGGATTGCCGTTCCCTTCTCACGGACTCCACTCCCCCCTCAGCCATTGCGGCATGCACAAAGCTCCAGATGACAACCGCGGCCGGTAGGGTCGCCCGGGGCAAGTCTCGTCTCCAACTCAAGAAAAGCAGGCGCCGGGAAAATACCCGGCGCCTTCGCTTTCAGCCAGTCTGGGCGGGGCACGGCTACAGCCCTGCCAAGACCTTTTCCAGCTGATCCGCCTTCTTCACCCAACCGACCTTCGCCCCTTCAAACGCATTCGTGGCACCGCTGAAGCCGGTGTGCTCGAGGTGCAGATGGGTAATGCCACCGACGCTCTTCAGCGTCCACACAACCGTGGTGCTCTCCCCGCCGCTCACCCAGGTGTAGGAGAGCCTGGCAGGCATGTCAACTTCGAGTACCTCACAATCGATAATCCCATTCCACCACTCGGTCGGTTGGGTCCAAAATCGAAATCTATGCCCAACGGCCGGCTTGAAATCGTTGGCCATGATCCATTTTGCCAGCATGGTCGAATCCGTCAGGGCGGCCCATACCTTCTCGATTGGGCTCGCGTACTGGAAATCTAGTGAAACGTTCACTCTTTTTCTTCCTCCTGAAGCAGATCACGTAACAGCACCAGTTTTTCGCTCCAGAACCGTTGGTAGTACGATACCCAATCCCGGATCTCTTTGAGCGGAGACGCATTCAATCGGTAGCGCGTCTCTCTGCCTACCCTTCGATCGACAACCAGCCCGGCATCCTTCAGGATCGCCAGGTGTTTGGAAACCGCTGTGCGCCCCATCGGAAACTGAGTCGTTATCTCATAGAGAGCCAGTTCATCAACTTCAGCCAATAGCCGAAGCAGTTGCCGCCGAGTGGGATCGGCTACGGCATCATAAACATCCCGTGTGTGGCCTGTTCCGTTCACTGCCACCCGCCTCCGAACCGCTGAGCAGCGATCAGTCTCCGTCTCATTATAGGACACCAAAAGGTGTCAGGCAAACGCCCACTCATGAGAACAGCCCCACACAAGAACAAGGCCGCAGGCCCCGCTACAGCTCTGCCAACACCTTTTCGAGCTCATTGCCCATTCTCGTCCATCCGTATTGCGCGCCGTTGAACGCCTGCGCATCCGTGAACCCGGTCTGTTCGAGATGCAGACGAGTGGTTTCGCCCACGCCAGTCAAAGTCCACGTAACCGTGGTGTTCACGGCGCCACTTACCCAGGTGAACATCAACTTATGCGGTTCTTCCACGGCGAGGACCTCGCACTCTACGATGCCGTTCCACCATTGGGTCGGCTGGGTCCGAAACTGAAACGTATGTCCAGCCACCGGCTTGAAATCATTGGGCATGATCCATTTTGCCAGCAGGGTCGATTCCGTCAAGGCGGACCATACCTTCGTGATCGGGCTCATGTACTGGAGATCAAGTGAAATGTCCAACAGCTGCTTCCTCCCACCGCGATGATTGGACACCAATTGGTGTCATGTTGATTATAGGACACCAAATGGTGTCATGTCAAACGGTCACTCGTTCAGTTGGGCCACTCTCCTGCCAGGCGGAAATGGCGCTCATGCGGTGGGAGAGCTCGGTTGTCCTTGTATATTAGGTATACCAAGTACGACGGGTAAGCAGACGTTTCTCCCCGTCACAAAGGCGCTTCTGTGCCCGGTTGTTATGGCTAGGCGCAAAATCATTCCAACGATTCATGACAAACTCCTCCTATTCCAGAAGGATTCTGACCACGAATCGCTGAACCTAGCTTCGCATCCAAATATACCTGGTATATCAACAGAGCGGCTGCGCAGCCTCGCCGCGAATGACCCCGGATCACTCCCGCCACGTCGATCTCAGTCATAGAGGAGGGTTATGCATGCGTCTCCGCATCCGTCGCGCCTGGACCCTGGCTTTGGCGCTATCGCTGGTCATGGTGCTATCCGCCTGTGGCGGCACCAAGACGCCCAACCAGCCCGCGGCCCAGCAGCCGGCTCCGGCCCCGGCAGAGAAAGTCACAATTACCTTCTGGCACTCCTGGGGCGAGAACGACATTCCGAAGTTTGAACGGATCGCTACGGAATTCATGAACGCCAACCCGAACATCATCGTCAAAATGACCCGCGTCCCCGGCGGCGAGACCGACACCCAGAAGCTCATGACCGCCGTAACCGCCGGCACCGGCCCGGATGTCTACCTGCTCGACCGCTTCATCGCCGCCCAGCGGGCAGAAGCCGGCGTGCTGGAAGACCTGTCGGCCCTGATCACCGCCTCCAACTTCGACACCAAGCAGTTCTACGACTGGGGCATCAAGGAATGCACCTGGAAGGGAAAGGTCTGGTGCCTGCCGGTCGACACCGACACCCGCATGCTCTTTTACAACAAGGACCACTTCAAGGAAGCCGGCCTCGACCCCGAGAAGCCGCCCAAGACCATCGACGAGCTCGACCAGATGGCTGACAAGCTGACCAAGAAGGAAGGCAACAAGGTCGTCCGCTACGGCTTCATTCCGTGGCAGAACCAGGGCTGGCACTACACCTGGGGTTGGGCCTTCGGCGCCAAGTTCTACGACGAGGCGACTGGCAAGGTGCTCCTCGACGAACCGGCTTTCGTCAAGTCGCTGGAGTGGCAGGCCAAGTATGGCGAGAAGGTCGGCAAGCAGCTCGATCCCTTCGCGGGCGCCAGCGGCGAAATGAGCCCGTTCATCGCCGGCCTCACGTCCATGGTCATCGACAACAACTACCACATGGATACCATCAACCGGTTCAAGCCCAACTTCAATTACGGCGTGGCTCTGATTCCGACGGCGCCCGGCGTGCAGGGGCCGATTACCTGGGCCGGCGGCTGGTCGGTGGTGATTCCCAAGGGCTCCAAGCATCCGAAGGAAGCCTTTGAGTTCCTGAAGTACTACGTGACCAAGGGCCAGGAGTACTGGGTGGCGGAGCATCCGAACAGCATGCCCGTCCTGAAGAAGGCGGCGGAGAACCATCCGCGCAAAGGCGACCCGGTCTTCAAGCAGTTCATCGATCTGCTGGCGCAGGCCAAGGTCCGCCCGGCCCTGCCGGTGGGCGCCATCATGTGGGACGAGATGACCCTCGCCCGTGACAAGGCGATTACGGGTCAGGCTTCGCCGGCTGATGCCGCCAAGGCGGCCCAGCAGAAAGTGCAGGCGGAACTCGACAAGGTGATGAAGAAGTAGCGTACATGGGGCAGGGGCCGCTCCGGCCCCTGCCCCGTACCACCTTTGCGTCCTGAGGGGGTCATGTCATGCGACGGCCAATCAACCGCCGCCAGGTCCAGCAGAACTTGTGGGGACTCTTCTTCTGTGCGCCCTGGATCCTCCACTTCTCACTTCTGGTTCTGTTCCCCATGGCGGCCTCGTTCGTCTTCAGCCTGTATGACTTCGGCGGTCTGTTCGGCATGGGCCCCTTTGTGGGGCTCGGCAACTACAAAGAACTGATCTTTCAGGACGAGCGCTTCGCCCGCACCGTCGCAAACACCCTGTCCATTGGCCTCATGATGGTCATTCCGGGGCTGATTCTAGCCATCGGGCTGGGCGCCCTCCTGACCGGCAAGTTCCCGGGCAAGAACATCTTCCGGTTAATCGTATACACGCCGAGCGTCATCCCGCCGGTGGTCATCGCCATCGTCTGGCAGCAAATGCTGAACTCACGCTTCGGCATCATCAACATCTTCCTCGGCAAGCTCGGTCTGCCCGAGCCGCCCTGGCTGGGCGATCCCATGTGGGCCAAGTGGGCCATCGCGATCATCTCCTGGTACACCATCGGCGGGTCGGTGCTCGCTTTCGCAGCCGCCTTTGAGGAGGTCCCCCGCGAACTGGTGGAATCGGCCTTGATTGACGGTGCGGGCGCCCTCAGGCGGTTTTGGTCAGTGGAACTGCCCATGGTCACCCCGCAGGTCTTTTTCTTTGTCGTGCAGGGCATTATCGCGCTGCTGGGCGGCATCGTCGTGCCGTTCGTCGTCACGGGCGGCGGCCCGGCGGAGGCGACGCTGGTCTGGCCGCTCTATATGTACCGGTTGATGTTCAACTACAACAAGTTCGGCCACGGCGCCGCCACGGCGTGGATCATGGCGACTGTGGTGGTGCTCCTCCTGCTCGCCGTCTTCCGCTCATCGAAGCGGTGGGTCTATTACGAAGGAGGCGATCAGAAATGACCGACCGCTCGGCGGTGGGCAGCGTCGTCCGTTGGGTGCTGATCGCCGCACTGGTGCTGCTCTTCCTCTTCCCCCTGTATTGGATGATCTGCATCGGCATGAAAGGGCGGGAAGAGGTGCTCCTGATCCCGCCGACGCTCTTTCCGACCAAGGTTGTCTGGAACAACTTTGTCAAAGCAACCACAGAGATTCCCTTCTGGCGCTGGTCGGGCAACTCGCTCTATCTCGCCACCATGGTCACCGTCGGGACGGTCATCTCAACGCCGATGGTCGCCTACGGCCTGGCCTGGATTCCGTTCAAGGGCCGCGACATCGTCTTCGGTTCGACGATTGCAGCCACGCTGATTCCCTTTACGGCCACGATGATCCCCCTGTATCTGATCTTTGCAAAGCTGCACCTGATCAACACGTTCTGGCCGCTGATCATTCCATCGTTCCTGGGCAACGCCGGGCTGATCTTCATGCTGCGGCAGTTCTTCCGGGGCGTCCCCCCCTCCATGGTGGAAGCGGCTACGGTGGACGGGGCCAACCACTGGCAGATATACCGATATATCATGTGGCCGCTGGCCCGGCCGGCCATCTCGGTGGCGGCGGTCTGGGCGTTCATCGGGTCGTGGAACGACTTTTTCGGCCCCCTGCTTTACATGCAGGACGAGTCGATGTTCACCATTCAGCTTGGGCTGACGCAGTACCGGACCCTGCAGACCAACCACACGGAGTGGCAGATGGCCGGCGCCACGCTGACCATCCTTCCCGTCGTATTTGTCGTCCTGCTGGTGCAGCGCGGGATTCTCCGCCAGGAGCTCCGGGCAGGCGTGAAGGGGTAGAATAGCATGGCACCTCAAGTCCCGACGGATCCCCGGCATTCGTGGCTGGTGGAGAAGCTGGAGCGGCGAATCGGTGAACTGCGGGAGTACATATGGGCGGAGCGGCGACCCATCGGTCCGCTGCGGTTCCGGGAGGAGGCGCCTGCGGCTAGCTTCCGGCCCGATTTTGATGATCGGGCGTGGGAACTCCGCTCGGTAGGCGACACCTGGGGGCGCCCCGGTCTGACGGCCTGGTTCCGGGCGACCGTTGAGATTCCGGCGGGCTGGGCGGCTGAGCCGCTGGCCCTGCGGCTCGGGTTCGGGCCGACGCTGCACGCCAACACGGGCGGGGCGGAGGCGCTCCTGTACGTGGATGGTGAGCCCCTGCAGGCGCTGGACCGGAACCATGGGGAGGTCTTGCTGCCTCCCGCGATGGCGGCCCGGGGTCGCCTTGCGCTGGCGGTCCACGCGTTTTCGGGCATGCGCCAGGGCGACCACCGCATCGGGCCGGCGGAACTGGTCCGGCGGGCGCCCGCGGCTGAGGCGATTTGCTTCAATATGTACGCCGCCCTGCAGGCCGCGCTGGTGCTGCCGGACGGCGACCACCGCCGGGTGGCCATGCTCGAAGCGCTCAATGCCGCATCGGTGGCCATTGACTGGCGCCAGCCGGGCTCGCCGGCGTTCTACGCGTCGCTGGAGGCGGCGCGGGCTGCCCTGGCAGAAGGGCTGGCGCCCCTGCAGGGCGAGCCGGGGCGCCCGCAGGTAGTCGCCGTGGGCCATTCGCATATTGACGTCGCCTGGCTCTGGCCGCTCTGGGTGACGCGCCAGAAGGCGGCCCGGACATTCTCCACCGTTCTCCATCTGATGGACCAGTACCCCGAGTACCGGTTCATCCAGTCGCAGCCGCAGCTGTACCGGTACATTAAAGATGATCACCCCGAGCTGTACCGGCGCATCCGGGAGCGGGTGCGGGAGGGCCGCTGGGAGCCGACGGGCGCCATGTGGGTGGAGCCTGACTGCAACATCCCATCGGGCGAGTCGCTGGTCAGGCAGATTCTGCTGGGGACCCGCTTCTTCCAGGATGAGTTCGGCGTGGCGAACCGGGTGCTCTGGCTGCCCGATGTGTTCGGGTATAGTTGGGCCCTACCGCAGATTATGGAGCGCAGTGGGCTCAAGTATTTCATGACGACGAAGATCTCCTGGAGTCAGTTCAACCGGTATCCATACGATACATTCAAGTGGCGCGGCCTGGACGGCACGGAGATTCTGACGCACTTCATCACCACGCCGACCGAGGATACCTGGTTCTACACTTACAACGGCGAGATGGACAGCCGCTCCATTGCCGGGCTCTGGGCCAACTACGCCCAGAAGCCGCTGAACCGGGAGCTGCTCCACGCTTACGGTTACGGCGACGGCGGCGGCGGGCCCACCCGCGAAATGCTGGAGACGGCGCGCCGGTTTGCCGACCTGCCGGGGCTCCCGCAGGTGCGGACCGGGAGCGTGGAGGAGTATTTCCGGGACCTGGAGGCCCGGGTGGATGGCCGGCCGGACCTGCCGGTCTGGGACGGCGAGCTCTACCTGGAATACCACCGGGGGACCTACACGTCGCAGGCCCGCAACAAGCGGTTCAACCGGAAGGCGGAGCTGCTCTACCACGATGCGGAGTTCCTCGCGGCCGCGGCCTCAATTTTGGCGCCGGGGTTCGCGTATCCCGGCGGGCTGCTGAAGCAGGGATGGGAGCTGATTTTGCTCAATCAATTCCACGACATTCTGCCGGGGTCGTCCATTGCCGAGGTCTACGCCGACAGCGCCCGGGACTACGACCGGGTCTTCGCCCTCGGCCGCGAGGCGGCGGAATCCGCGGTTGCCGCCCTGACAGAGGCGATGGACCGGCCGCAGGCGGGGCTGGTGGTCTTCAACACCCTACCCTGGGAGCGGAGCGACTATGTGGTTGTCGATCACGCTCCGGGTGGCGCCCGCCCCGCCCTGCCGTGCCAGGAGGTGCACGGGGAGGACGGGTCGGCGCAGTGGCTGGTTTACTGTGCGGATGTGCCTTCGTGCGGGTGGGCCTCGTTCCCCCTGGGGGATGCCCCCAACGCCGTAGCTCCCGCCCCGGTGCGGGTCACTGCGGAGCGGCTCGAGAATGACTACTTCCTGGTAGAACTCAACCAGGCCGGCCAGATCTCACGGCTGTATGACAAGCGGGCCGGCCGCGAGGTGCTCCCGGACGGCGCCCGGGCTAACGTGCTCCAAGCTTTCGAGGACAAGCCCCTCCGCCACGACGCCTGGGATATCGACATCTACTACCAGGAGAAGTGCTACGAGGTCGCCGACCTGCAGGAAGCGGCCGTGGAAGAGGCGGGGCCGGAGCGGGGCGTCCTGCGGCTCGTCTGGAAGTACGGGCAGTCGACCGTCACGCAGCGGCTGATGCTCTACCGGCGCCTGCCGCGCATCGACTTCCAGACCCACGTGGACTGGCAGGAGCGCCAGACGCTGCTCAAGGCGGCTTTCCCGGTGGACGTGCGCGCCACCAGCGCCACTTACGACATCCAGTTCGGCAACGTGGAGCGGCCCACCCATTGGAACACTTCCTGGGATTGGGCCCGCTTCGAGACCTGCGCCCACAAGTGGGTCGACCTGTCGGAGGGCAACTACGGCGTCAGCCTGCTCAACGACTGCAAGTACGGGCACGATGTGAGGGGTAACGTTGTGCGGCTGACGCTGCTCAAAGGCGCCATCGAGCCCGATCCCGGCGCCGACCTGGGTGAGCATGGCTTTACCTACAGCCTCTTCCCCCACGCCGGGGACTGGTTCACCGGCGGTACAGTGCCCGCCGCCTACGGGCTGAACGTGCCGCTGCTGGCCCGCTTCTGCGGGCCGGCCCGGGGTGCCCTGCCCGCCCGGCACAGCTTCGTCGCCGCCGATGCGGACCACATTGTGCTTGAAACGGTCAAAGGCGCGGAGGACGGTGACGGACTGGTGCTCCGCCTGTGCGAATTCGGACGCCGGCGGGGCGAAGTGCGGTTGAAGTTCGGCTTCCCCGTAGCCGGGGCCGAAGCGTGCAATTTAATGGAGGTGCCGGAGGAGCCCGTTCCGGTGCGGGATGAGGGGTTGGCTTTTTCCACCCGCCCGTTCAAGCTTCACACGTTCCGCGTGCGATAGGGCTCGCGTGGCAAGTCGCCTCACATTTCGAACAGCGGTGCAGACCAGTGCACCGCTGTGCGTTTTCTCGTACCTACGCTTGCGAAAATGAAGGCTGCTTATTTGAGGTACTGGAGACATTTTGCCACGGAGTGCGCGAAAGGCGCGGAGGGCACGGAATGGGACAATGAAGTGGCCTCGGATGGCGCTGATTTCCGGGCTGCACGCTACGGTAAAGGGAAGTTTATACTATATTTAATTATAAAATAGAGAGAACACCTCGAGAGAGACGTCAGACATGGCCCAGAAACATGTTTCATCAGTGTTTTTCATCCGCGTGTTCCCAAAGCAGCGCCATCAGCGCAATCCGGGGTCATATCACATTCCCACTTCCACCGCCGCGATTTCTGTGTCCCCTTCCGCGTTTTCCGTGGCAAGAATCCCGTTCCCAGTGGTAAAAATCCCGTTCCCATTCCCACATTCAAGGCCCGTACTGTGAGACTGCCGGAAGTGCTAGCCTGGCAGGAAACCCGGGACATGAAGGTAGGAAACAGGCCCGGGCAAATTACCCGGGCCTGGGTGTTTGTACATCCTCGGCAGCCGCCTCGATTATGTGGACCTGGTGCAGGTCCGACCCTCCACCAGCGAAACCGGCACCTGAACCTGTTCGGGCGCCACCTGCCGGCCGGAGAGCAGTTCCAGGGCCATCTGCACAGCCTGCCGCCCCATCTCCTCGGCCCGTTGGGCCACGTGGGTCACCGGCATTGGCCAGGCGGTGTTCGACTGGTCGAAGCAGACGATGCTGAGCGCCTCCGGCACCGACCGCCCCAGGTCGCCGGCGGCCAGGTAGGCCGCCATTCCGATGCCGTCGTTCACGGTAAGCACGCCGGTCACTTCGGGATGGGCGCCCAGGAACTCACGAATCTGCATCCGGTTCTGTTCCAGGTCGTGGTTGAGGTTCAGGAGCCATAGGTCTTCCCGCAGGGGAATCCCCGCCTCACCGAGGCCAATGCTGAAGCCCATGAGCCGGTCGGCAATACTGGCGGCCCACCGGCCGGGATGGCTGAGGACAGCGATCCGCCGGTGCCCCTCCCGGGTCAGGCAGCCGGCCGCCTGGCGCCCGCCGTCACGGTTATCCGAGGTCACAGCCGGCAGGGGGATGCCCGGAAGGCTCCGGTCGACCAGCACGGTCGGAAACTTCTCCATACTGAGCATAATCAGAGCCGGGTTGTAATACTCCCCGTCCACCGGCCAGATGATCAGCCCGTCTACTCCGGCTGCCTGCAGGTCTGTAGCCGCCTGCGCCTCGTTCCCCTGAAGCCCGTCGCTTTGCCGGATGGCGAGGGTATAGGCGTGGCTGCGCGCCTCCGCCTCGGCGCCCCGCAGCAGTTCCAGTTCATAGCGGGAAGTCAGCACCGGCAGCACCAGGCCGAGCGTCCGGCGCGGACCGGTCCGGGGCTCCGCTACCTCCTCGGACACGTAGCTGCCCTTGCCGGGAATCCGAAAGACCAGCCCTTCCCGTGCCAGCAGCACCAGCGCCTGCTTGCTGGTGATTCGGCTCACTTTGAACTGCTGGGCAAGCTCGGCCTCCGAAGGAATGCGCTCCCCTGGGCGCAGGCGGCCGGACCGGATCTCCTCTTCGAGATGCTGTTTGATCTGCGTATACAAGGGCGTATCGCCCGGGCGTGGCGGCATGACTCATCGCTCCTCTGCCTACACTTGTTATACCGAGAATATTCTAGCTAAATATGGTACCACGCCTCTTCGGCCAGAGGAAGTCACCGGCCGAGGAACTTCGCCACCCAGTAAGCCGTCCGGTCGATGTACGCCAGCGAAGCCTCCGCCCCCCGCTTCCCGTAGGCGCCGTCGTAGTTCAGGTAGGTGAACCCGGCCTCCGCCCTGGGTACGGCGGGCTCAATCTGGCTGCCCTCGTGCCATTCGTTGAACGACGTGATGCTGACCCATTCGGCTGCGGCTTCCGCGACAGATTGCCACATGCGGTCATACGTCGCGCCGTCGGCCCGGGGTTTGTTCCGGGTGGAGCCGGCCACGGCCCGGATATCGATATACCCGGGTCCGATGCTCGGTGCAAAAATGGCGTTCTTGGCCGTGATGGCCGCCTGGAGTTTCGGAAACGTGGAGCCGTCATACCCGAGGGCATCGTAGGTGTACAGCCCGTCAAAATGGCAGGTATCCAGCCGGGTTACGTCGCTGGTCTGTCCCAGTACGATGGCGTCGTCAGAGGTGTTCCGGAGGCTGTCGAGCATGCCTTTCCAGTCGGCGTCCGGTACATGCAGGCTCTCGAATACATAGAACACACCGCGGGGCGCCGGAGACGGTCCCCAGTGCGTCGGCCGGGCGGTCCTGAAGAATGCCGGATGGCCGCCATAGTGGCCGTAGATATACTGAATGTCACGCTTGACCGACTCGGCTGTCCGGCCTCTGTATGTCTCGAGGTGAAATGCCACTTTGAGGCCGTGCTCCGCCGCAGCGTCCAGAACGGCCGGTGTCATGGCATCTTCCCGGCTGCCCGGCCCCCACCAGGAGGTGACGAGCACGCCCACCCGGGCCTGTTTCAGCCAGATCATGTGCTGGTCGAGTACGTGCGGATCCGAGCTGCTGTATGGCCCAAGCTGGGGATAGTAATGTGCGCCGATGTCGCCCGGAGGCGTGTGGCCATTCTGCGTCCAGTGAATCCAGCCAGGCTCCCGGTCGGGCGTACCGTACCATGGGTAGTAGAAGATCTGCACCCGCGTCTCGGCGCCCGGGGCGGGGTCAGGCTGCTTCTGGGCTGTGCACCCGACGGTTCCCAAGAGCGTAACGGCGATGGCAGCGATGACCATCAGCAACCGCCTCTTCGACAGCAACTGTTCGTTCATGATGCTTCCACCCGGAGGAGTAGCGTTCTCGTGTTCCATTATACCATCTTCGTGAGTTGGTATGAAACTGTATCCTAACTTTTCTCGCTAGTATATTAGGCGCCAATGAATGTTCGGCTGCGCTCGTCCTTGCGGCTACTGTGGCCATCACTTCATTGCGTGCGATTCTGTTCCGACGGGTCGTCGCTCTCTTCCACGGTCTGCCGTTCACCTCCCCGATCCTGGGTGATCACCCTACTTTCAGCGATATAGGCTATCCCACGGATTTATTAGCAAGGGCCACCTTGAGATCCAGCTGTCAATAGACCTTTCGGATTCTTTATGCCCACATTCGTCTCCGATGCCTGCCCTACCGAGTGTTCACCCATCATAACTCGCAATGATCTGGATAATAATTGTCCATTGTTGGTAGTATCATTACCAAAGTCTTTCATTTCGGGATTATCGCGGAGAGCTGCCATGGCAGAGTGTTGAAAACAGGATGTATGGAGGTGATTGACCAGTGACCATGGATCAGCATTACATGGGCCCAACGGATCCTACTTTTGCCCAAGAAGTCGCCTCCTACCCTGGCGCTGAAGCGGTGCTGCACTGTATGCAGTGCGGGGTTTGCAGCGGCTCCTGCCCCATGGCCGAGTTCATGCCCGACCCGCCCCGACGCCTCATGGCCCACATTTTGGCGGGCGACCGCGAGCGCGCCCTCGCCAGCGAATCGCTCTGGTACTGCTCATCATGTTTCACCTGCGCAGTCCGTTGCCCCCAAGGCGTCAGTCCAACGGATGTCATGTTTGCTCTGCGCTCCCTGGCCGTGGATCACAAGCATAACCTGAGCACCAAGTTCTACCGGGCGTTTACCGGCAGCATACAGACCTATGGGCGTGTATTCGAGACGGGCGTCGCCATGACGGCGGCCATGCACGGCGGACTCTCGTCCATGCTGCGAAACGCCCCCCTTGGCATCGGCCTTTTGCGGAGGGGCCGCATGTCACTCCTGCCTCACCGCATTAGCGGCGCGGGTGAGGTGGCGGCCCTGGCCAGGGCGGTCGCTCGCCGCCGGGCCAAAGGAGGGAAGGCATGACCTACGCTTACTACCCCGGATGCTCCCTGACGGCCTCGGCCCGCGACTACGACCTTTCCGTCCGGACAGTGATGACCGCCCTGGGTATCGAACTGGAGGAGATCAACGACTGGAACTGCTGTGGTGCCAGCGCTGCCCCCTCCGTCGACCCGTTCCTCGGGGTTGCACTGTCGGCCCGAAACCTGGCCATGGCGGAAGCGAAACAGCGCGACGTGGCGGTAGCCTGTCCGTCCTGCTACACAAATCTGCGCCGGGCGCGGGTCACGGCCACCGCCGCCACCGATGCCGGCAAGCGAGTGCGCGAGAGCCTTGCCGACGGTGGCTACACGGTCAGCGGCGGCAGCGAAGTGCGCCATCTGCTGGACCTGGTCGTCCACGAGGTCGGCCTCACCGCCATTCGATCCCGGGTGAAACGGCCCCTGACAGGCCTGAAGGTGGCCCCTTACTATGGGTGCCAGTTGAGCCGCCCGCATGGCTCTTTTGCACACCCCGAGATCCCTTATGAGATGGATGAACTGCTGAAGGCCCTGGGCGCCGAACCGGTCCGGTGGAATGGGCGCACCAGATGCTGCGGCGCCTCCGCCATGCTGACCAAGGAGTCCGCGGCCCTGCAGCTCGTGGACAAGCTGCTGACAAGCGCGGAAGAGTCCGGAGCGTACCTGATCGCCACGGCTTGCTCGTTATGCCATATGAACCTTGACGCCTACCAGGGCCGGGTCAACGGCGATCTGGGCAAGTCGCACAAGTTGCCGGTAGTCTATTTCACGCAGTTGCTGGGCCTCGCCCTCGGGCTGGAGCCGTCCGGGTTAGGGCTCGGCAAGGCCTTTATTCCGGCCCCAATGCTTGATCCGTATCTGGAAGGAGTGAGGGCATGACCCCCCGCATCGGCGTTTACATCTGCCACTGTGGAACCAACATTTCGGCCAAAGTGGGCTGCGAGGCTGTGACCCGCTATGCGGCCACGCTGGCGGGAGTCGTAGTCAGTCGCGAGTACAAGTACATGTGCTCTGACCCCGGTCAGGAGATGATCAAGCAGGACATCCGGGAATTGGGCCTGAACCGGGTAGTGGTTGCGTCGTGCTCGCCGCGCATGCATGAGGTCACCTTCCGCCGCGCACTGGCTGATGCAGGGCTGAACCCGTACCTGCTGGAGATGGCCAACATTCGCGAGGGTGTCTCCTGGGTCACGAAGGACAAGATCGAGGCGACGATCAAGGCGCGGGCACTGGTGCGCGGCGCCGTCGAGCGCGTGGCCCTCAATGCCGAGCTGCAGGATTCCTACGTCCCGGCCAGCCAGAACGTGCTGGTGGTCGGGGCGGGCATCGCCGGCATCACGGCGGCGCTGAAGCTTGCGCAGGCCGGCAGCAAGGTTACCCTGGTGGAGCGGGAACCTTCGATTGGCGGGCAGATGGCCCGGTTTGACAAGACCTTCCCCACGCTGGACTGCTCGGCCTGTATCCTCACGCCCAAGATGGTTGAAGTGACGCAGCATCCGAACATCGAGCTGCTCACGCTGGCCGAAGTGACCAGCGTCGACGGCTTTATCGGCAACTTTGATGTCTCGATCAAGGTGCATCCCCGTTCGGTGGACGAGGACCTGTGCACAGGCTGCGGCACCTGTTGGGAGAAGTGTCCGAAGAAAGTCGCCTCCGAGTTCGACATGAATCTCGGGCAGCGGAAGGCGATCTATGTGCCGTTTCCGCAGGCGGTGCCCAACAAGCCCGTGATCGACCGGGACAACTGTACATACTACGCCACCGGCAAATGCAAGGCCTGTGAGATCCTCTGCCCCGCCAAGGCCATTCGCTTTGATCAGCAAGAGCAGATTTTGACCAGGCGGGTCGGCGCCATTGTCATGGCCACGGGCTACGAATTGCCCGACATCGGTCGGGAGTTGCCGCAGTACGGGTATGGCCGTTTCGACGGCGTCATTACCGGTCTGGAGTTCGAGCGGCTGGCTAACGCCTCCGGCCCGACCGAAGGCAAAATCGTCGGACGCGGCGGCAAGGAGCCCAAGGCGGTGGCCGTCCTGCACTGCGTGGGCAGCCGCGACCAGAACCGGCCCCAGTGTTCGCGCCTCTGCTGCATGGCATCGCTGAAGACCGCTCACCTGATCAAGGAGCGGACGGGCGCCGAGGTTTATGAGTTCTACATTGACATGCGCTCCTTCGGCAAGGGCTACGAGGAGTTTTACAACAAAGTCCGCGACGAAGGGATCCGCATGATCCGCGGCAAGGTGGCCGAAATCGAAGAGGTCGGCGACCGGCTCGTCGTGCGGGGGGAGGATACTCTCCGCGGTGTGACCGTTTCCATCCCGGTGGACATGGTCGTTCTGGGCACGGCTGTGGTGCCCCGCAAGGATGCGGGCCAGGTGGCCACCCGCTTCGGCATTACCAGGGGCGCCGAAGGCTTCTTCACGGAAGAGCACCCCAAGCTCGAGCCGCTGAAGACAGCCACCGAGGGGATTTTCCTGGCCGGCGCATGCCAGGGTCCGAAGGATATTCCGGACACGGTCGCGCAGGCGACGGGCGCTGCCACGGAGATTGCCGTCAAGCTCTCTACCGGCATGGTCAAGATTCCGGCGACCATCGCCGCGGTCAACGAGTCCCGCTGCTCCGGCTGCCAGACCTGCCTTGCCGTTTGCCCGTACGGGGCGCTTGCATACGACGCGGCGGCCAAGGTCGTCCGCCTGACCCAGGCCAAGTGCCACGGCTGCGGCACCTGTGTAGCCTCCTGCCCGAGCGGAGCGCTGCACTTGCTGGGCTTCGAGACCGATCAGATCCTCGCCCAGATCGAGGGGGTGTGTGCGCTGTGAGCAACGTGAACGGAGAGAACGCAGCCTTTGAGCCAAAACTGGTCGGCTTCTTCTGCAACTGGTGCACCTACACGGCGGCGGACACGGCGGGCATCGGACGCATGCCGATTCCGGCCAACCTCCGAGTCATTCGCCTCATGTGCAGCGGCCGCCTGGAGCCGGCGTTCGTCCTCAAGGCCTTTGCCGAAGGCGCCGACGGTGTACTGGTCGGCGGGTGCCATCCGGGTCAGTGCCACTACCAGGAAGGCAACTACAAAGCCCTGCGACGGGTGACGCTGCTGAAAATGGCCCTGGAGCAGTTTGGCATCGAGCCGGAGCGGCTCCACCTGGAGTGGATCTCCGGCGCGGAGGCACCGAAGCTGAGCACGGTCGCCCGGACTTTTACGGAGACGGTGCGGGTACTGGGCCCCGTGGGCAGCGTCCGGGAAACCCTGAAGGATTTGGATCCCACGGTGCCGCGCCTGGCCGATATCGATGCCGCCACCGTGGCTGCAGGCCCCAAGCCGGCTGTCGGGGGGTGTTGTGAATGAGCGGGAAGCTGAAGTTTGCGTTCTACTGGAACGCCTCGTGCGGCGGCTGCGAGATCGCCGTGCTGGATATTAACGAAAAGATTCTGGATGTGGCCGCCCTGGCCGATATCGTTTTGTGGCCGGTCGCCGTGGACGGCAAGTATAAGGATATCGAGGCGATGGAGGACGGTGCGATCGATGTCGCCTTCATCAATGGCGCCGTGCGGAACACCGACAACCTGGCCATGGCCCAGTTGCTGCGCCGCAAGTCGAAGGTGGTCGTGGCGTTCGGCACATGCGCTCACCTGGGCGGCATCCCCGGCCTGGCCAACCTGTCGCGCCGAGACGAGATCTTTGAGCGTGTCTACTCCGACAACGCCGTGAACCCCGAAGGCACCCGGCCCAAGCCGCACACGCAGGTACCGGAAGGCGAACTGGAGCTCCCCGAGTTCTGGAACACCGTGTACCCTATGGGGGCCGTGGTCGAGGTGGATTACTATCTGCCTGGCTGCCCGCCCACGCCGGAATCGATCGCCGGCGCCGTGACGGCCATTGCGACGGGCAACCTGCCGCCCCGGGGCGCCGTGCTGGGAACCGGCACGAGCACCCTGTGCCACAGCTGCCCGCGGGTCAAGGAAGAGAAGAAAGTCAAGGCCTTCCAGCGCATCGCCTTCACGGCGCCGGAGCCGGGCCGATGCCTGCTGGAGCAGGGTATCGTCTGTCTGGGCTCCGTCACCCGCGACGGCTGCGGCGCCCGGTGCGTGGGCGCCAATATGGCCTGCCGAGGCTGCTATGGGGCGCCGGACGGCGTGACGGATCAGGGCTCCCGGTTCCTCTCCATCCTGGCAACGGTGGTCGACTCCAACGACCCGCAGGAGATCAAGGAGATCCTGTCGGGCGTCGTGGACCCCGTCGGCTACGCCTACCGATTCAGCCTCCCCTCTTCCCTCCTGGTTCGCCGCTCACAGCCCCGGACACAAAGGGTGACCGTTGAGGAGGTGGCCGACTAAATGCGCAAGGTTACCATCGACCCCGTGACCCGGCTGGAGGGCCACGGCAAGATCGACATCTTCGTGGATGACAAGGGCGACGTGGCCGCGGCCTATTTCCAGGTGCCCGAGCTGCGGGGCTTTGAGAAGTTCTGCGAAGGCCGCCCCGTGGAGGAACTGCCCCGCATCACGCCGCGCATCTGCGGCGTCTGCCCCGGCGCCCACCATATGGCCTCCGCCAAAGCTGTCGACGGCGTCTTCGGCGTAACGCTACCATCGGCCGGCAAGAAGCTCCGCGAGCTGTTCTACCTGGCCCACTTCGCGCACTCCCACATCGCCCACTTCTATGCCCTGGCCGCCCCGGACTTCGTCATGGGGCCGGATGCGGATCCGGCGGTCCGCAACGTGCTCGGGGTGGTCAGCAAGGTCGGCGTGGCCATCGGCGGCGAGGTGATCAAACACCGGGCATACGCCCAGGAGATTCAGGCATTGCTAGGCGGCAAGGCCACCCACCCCGTCTGCGGCGTCCCCGGCGGCATGTCCAAACCGCTTGCGGAAGAGGACCGGGTCTGCGTTGAGGCCAAGGCAGTCTCCATGGTCGGGTTTGCCGAGTTCAGCCTGAAGCTCTTCCATGACATCGTCCTCGGCAACGGCGACTACGTAAACCTGATCAAAGCCCCTTGCTACAGCCTCAACCCCTACGATATGGGACTGGTCGATGCGAACGGCTTTACTAACTTCTACGACGGCGCCATCCGCGTCACCGACCCCGCCGGCAAGGAGTGGGCGTCTTTCGGGGCCAACGAGTTCGAAAGCTACGTCGATGAACATGTGGAGCAGTGGAGCTACCTCAAGTTCCCTTACCTCAAGAAGGTAGGCTGGAAGGGCATCGTCGACGGTCCCGACAGCGGCCTCTACCGGGTGGGCCCCCTGGCCCGGCTGAACGTATCGCGGGGTCTGACGACACCAAAGGCGCAGGCAGAGTATGAAAAGTACATCGGGCTGCTTGGCAAGCCGGTTACGGCCACGCTGGCCACTCATTGGGCTCGCCTGATCGAGCTGCTTTACACGGCCGAGCGCATGGTGGAACTGGCCCGCGATCCGGAAATCACCAGCACAGCGATTCGCAACCTGCCTACAGGAGTAGCCGGCGAAGGCTGGGGTGTCGTTGAGGCGCCGCGGGGCACGCTCTTCCACCACTACAAGTCGGACGCGAAGGGGCTTGTGACGGGGCTAAACATCGTGGTTGCCACCACGGGCAACTACGGCGCGATCGGCGCTTCGGTGGCCCGTGCCGCCAAGGGTCTCATTAAGGGCGCCGACGTGAGCCAGGGCGTGCTGAACCAGGTCGAAATGGCCATGCGGGCGTACGATCCCTGTTTTGGATGCGCGACACACGCCTTGCCCGGCGAAATGCCGCTGACGGTGGTCGTCCGGGATTCCGCAGGCGTCGAACTGAACCGGCTGAGCCGGTAGCTGCAGGGGGCCGGCAAGTTCAGCCGGCCCCATTCTGGTCTTCGGTGGCAGGTGATAGCTGATCATGATGAACCGTTCAGAGCGGGTGCTTGTGCTGGGAATCGGGAACACCCTCTTCACCGACGATGGCTTCGGCATTCTGGCCGTGCAGGCAGCGGAGGCCCTGTGGGAGGGGCCGGACGGCGTCGATTTTTCGGTCGCCATGGCGGGCGGCCTGGAACTGATGGACCTGCTTGCCGGCTACGGCGCCGCCCTGGTGGTGGATGCCGCCGTGACCGGCCACGCCGCCCCCGGCGAGCTGTACCTGCTCAACGTACAGGGTTTGGCTGCCGCCGGGGCGGGCGGCGCCCATGGGGCGCACCTGGGGACGGCCCTGGAGACGGCCCGGCGGCTGGGCATCACAATGCCGGCCCGCCTGAAGGTGTTGGCGGCAGAGGCTCAGAATATTTATTCGTTTGGCGAGCAGCCCACGGCGGCCGTTGCCGCGGCAATCGGGCCGGCAGCGGTGCTGATTGGCAAGTTGGCCCGCTCACTGCTGCAGGGGGTGTCGGTAGGTGCATGAGTTCAGTCTGGCCCAGTCCATTGCGGATCTGGTCACGGGCAGCGCACGGGAGGAGGGCATCAGTCGCATCCGCCGGGTCACCGTGCTGGTGGGAGAGTGGTCGGCGGTCCTGCCGGACGCCCTGACGACCAGCTTTGCCGCCATTGCGGGCGTCTCGGGGCCAATTTTGGAAGGCGCTGAAATGGTGGTGCAGATCTCGCCCGCCATGGGCGAATGTGCCGCCTGCGGCGGGCTGCGCTTCCCGGCGTCGGAAGGCGGTCTGACCTGCCCCGGGTGCAAGGGCGGAGCCATTCTCGTGTCAGGGACCGAGTTGCGCGTCGACTCATATGAGGGGGATTAGCCGATGGAAGTAAAAGTAGTCGAAAACGTATTGAAGGTTAATGATGCCATGGCCCGGTTGAACCGCTCCCAGTTCGACGACGCTGCCGTGACAGCGGTCAATATCATTGGCTCGCCGGGCGCCGGAAAGACGACGCTCCTTGAGCAGACGGCGGCCAGGCTGACCGGTCGGGTGCGGCTTGGCTGCATTGAAGGCGACCCCTACACCACGCGGGACGCTGAGCGCATCGGGCGCCTTGGGGTACCGGTGGTGCAGATCAACACCAGGGGCGGGTGCCACCTCGACGCCAACCTGGTGGCCACCGCCCTGCAGAACCTGGATCTGCAGGCGATGGACCTGCTGCTGATCGAAAACGTCGGCAACCTCATGTGCCCTGCCCAGTACGACCTGGGCGAGCACCTGACGGCGGTGGTCCTCTCCGTCACGGAAGGCGCCGACAAGCCGGACAAGTACCCGGCGGCCTTCCAGCGCGCTGCGGCAGTCATCATCAACAAAATCGACATGCTGGGCCTTACCGACGTGAAAGTTGACGAAGTGATCGAGGCGGTTCACCGTTATAACCCCCGTGCCGCAGTCTTTCCCGTTTCGTCCCGTACGGGCGAGGGGGTGGACGAATGGTGTCGGTGGCTGGAGAAGCGCCGGACCGCCCACTAGGCCCGCTGGTCCGACGGGAGGTCAGGGTCGAGGGGATTGTCCAGGGAGTCGGATTCCGGCCCCACGTTTACAACCTGGCCGCGGCTCACCGCCTCACGGGATGGGTGCTCAATAATGAGCAGGGCGTCCTTCTTGAGGTGGAGGGGTCTGCTACAGCGGTGGAGGATTTCTGCGCTGACCTGCAGGGAAACCCTCCGCCCCTGGCAGTAATCACCCGGCTGGAAATCCGGGATCTGGAGCCTATGGGGTACCAGGATTTTCGGATCGTCGCCTCACAAAACGGCGCAGAACGAAAGGCGACCGTGCCCGCCGACGCCGCCCTCTGCCCGGACTGCCGGCGTGAACTGGCAGACCCCGCCAACCGGCGGCACCGGTATCCATTCACCAACTGCACCAACTGCGGTCCGCGCTTTACCATCGTCCGGGACATTCCGTACGACCGGCCGCAGACGACCATGGCCGGCTTTGCACTCTGCCCCGCCTGCCTGCAGGAGTACCATGACCCGAAGGACCGCCGCTTTCACGCCCAGCCCAACGCGTGCCCCGACTGCGGGCCTGCCGTCAGCCTGCTCGACACAGTCGGGCGACCTGTGGTGTCGGGCGGGGGCTGGGCGGAGGCGGCCGCCGGTCTGCTCCGGGAAGGGCGGATTCTCGCCGTGAAAGGCCTGGGGGGATTCCACCTGGCCTGCGATGCCGCCAATCCGGCTGCCGTGGCCCGGCTCCGGGAACGCAAGCGCCGGCCGAACCGGCCCTTTGCGGTCATGGCCCGCGATCTGGCTACGGTGCGGCGGTTGTGCCGGGTCAGCGCGGAGGAAGAGCGGCTGCTCACGTCGCCCTCGGCGCCGATCGTGCTGTTGGAGCGACTGCCCGACTCGCCCGTTGCGGCGGGCGTCGCGCCGGGTCTGGCCAATATCGGCGTCATGCTTGCCTACACGCCTCTGCACGTCCTCCTGCTGGAGGAAGGCCCGCCGGCCCTGGTGATGACCAGTGGGAACCCCACGGGACTGCCGCTCTGCATTGAGAACGCAGAAGCGGTCGCCCGCCTGGGTCACATCGCCGATGCCTTTGTCACCCACGACCGGGCCATTTACATTCCGTGTGATGATTCGGTGATGCAGGTGGCGGACGGGCAGCCGCAGTTTTTGCGGCGCTCCCGTGGATTTGTGCCGCGGCCTCTGCGAGTGAGCGGTTCGGCGGCGCCGGCCGTACTGGGCGTCGGGGGCGACCTGAAGAATACGTTCTGCCTGCTCTCAGGCGAGCGGGCGGTCTTCAGCCAGCACCTCGGGGATTTGGAGGCGGAAGAGGCGAAGGCCAACTGGCGCAAGGCGCTGGCCCACCTGCAGCGGCTGGCGGGGATCACGCCGGGCCTGGTCGCCTGCGACATGCACCCGGCGTACCATTCGGCCACGCTGGCCCGGGAAGTGCAGGCGGAACGGCTGATCCAGGTTCAGCATCACCACGCCCACATGGCCGCCTGCATGGCGGAACACGGGCTGGAAGGCGAGGCCATTGGGCTTGTGCTGGATGGTACGGGTTACGGCACTGACGGATCGATCTGGGGTTTTGAGGTGCTCGCGGGAGGGTACGGCGGCTTCGAGCGCATCGCTCACCTGAAGTACAGCCCCCTGCCCGGCGGGGAGGCGGCCATCCGCCACCCGCTCATGGCGGCAGCGGGGATGGTCACGGCCCACCTGGGCGACCAGGGGCTGGAACGGCTGCTGCGGCTGGCGCCGGGGTCGCGGGAGGTAGCGAATGCTGCCGGCCTGATGCGGGCGGGAATCCACTGCCCGCCGGCAGGCTCAGCAGGCCGCCTCTTTGACGCCGTCTCCGCGCTTACCGGCATCTGCCGGCGGCAGACCTACGAGGGCCAGGCCGCCATCGAGTTGGGCGCCCTGGCCGTGCAGACCGATGAGACCTATCCCTTTGGTCTGTCCGGTGATCAATTCGACGCGGCCCTTCTGCTCGACGCTCTGCTGACCGACCGGGAACGTGGGACCGATGCGGCCGTCGCCGCGGGACGCTTCCTGTCGACTGTGGCTGCCATGTGCATTGCCGGGGCCCGGCGCGCCAGGGAGGTCACGGGGCTCTCAGACGTCTGCCTGGGCGGGGGCACCTTTCACAGCGCCCGACTTCTCGGGCTGGTAACAGTTGGATTGCGCGCCGACGGGTTCCGGGTTTTCCGACCCAATCAACTCCCCCCTGGCGACGGCGGTCTCGCCCTCGGCCAGGCCATGATAGCCCGCAGGAGGTGGCAGGAGCCATGTGTTTAGCAGTCCCTGTCAAGGTGCTCGAAGTAAGCGGTCGGCAAGCGCTGGTGGACCTCCAGGGCAACCGCCGCAAGGTTGATATTTCGCTGGTCGACGCCGTGGAACCCGGTTGCTACGTTCTGATGCACGCCGGAATCGCCCTGCAGGTCTTGAACGAACAAGAGGCGCTGGAGACCCTCAAACTCCTTACGGCGGTGATGGATCATGTCAGCGATGGGGATGAATGAGACCACATGGGCCCTGCGCGATCCGGCCGTCGCCCGGCAGTTCGTGGAGCGAATCCGGGCAAAGGTGGCGGAACTGGGCCGTTCGCTCCGGCTGATGGAGGTTTGCGGCACGCATACGGTGGCCATCTCCCGGAGCGGAATCCGCAGCGTGCTGGCCGGCGCCGTCGACCTGGTCTCCGGGCCGGGCTGCCCCGTCTGTGTCACGTCCGACCAGGAGATCGACCGCATGCTGGCCTACTGTGATGTGCCCGGCGCCGTCGTCTGCTCGTACGGCGACCTCCTCCGGGTGCCGGGCTCGGCCACTTCGCTGGCCAAGCGGCGGGCCGCGGGTGCGGACGTCCGGGTGGTCTACTCGCCCCTGGATGCCGTGGAGATGGCCGCGGCAGAGCCTGACCGGCCGGTGATCTTCCTGGGCATCGGCTTTGAGACGACAACGCCCGCTGCGGCGCTGGCACTGGTGGCAGCACAGGAGCGGAACATGTCCAACTTCTACCTCCACTCTGCCCACAAACTGACGCCGCCCGCCATGCGGGCGCTGTTGGCCGGTGGCGGGGCACGGCTCGACGGGTTCATCTGCCCGGGCAACGTCAGCACGGTCCTGGGTGAAGAAGGGTTCGCCTTCCTGGCGACGGAGCACGGCATGCCGTCGGCAATCTGTGGGTTTGAACCGCTGGATATTTTGGCTGGCGTGGACTACATTCTGGATGCCACGCTGGGGCGAGCCCCTGTGGTCCTGAAGAATACGTACGGTCGCTTCGTGCCGAAGGAAGGGAACCCCCGGGCCCGCGCGCTGATCGCGCAAATGTTCGTACCCGGCGACAGCCCGTGGCGGGGGCTGGGCACAATTCCCGACAGCGGCCTCTTCCTGGCGCAGTCGATAGCCCGGTTTGATGCCAACGTCGCCTTCCCGGCGACTGTGCCCGAGCCGGCGCCCCGGCGCGCCTGCCGATGCGGCGACGTGCTGCGGGGCGAGATTCTGCCCACCGCCTGCCCCCTGTTCGGCAAAGCCTGCCTGCCTGAAACGCCATACGGCCCCTGTATGGTCTCCTTTGAAGGGGCGTGCGCCGCCTACTATCGCTACGGGGAGGCAGTGTAGGTGAAGGACGAGTTTATCACCATGGCCCACGGCGACGGTGGCCAGGCTACACAGCGCCTGATCGACGATATCTTCCGCCCCTTTTTCACGAACCCGGCCCTGGACCAGGGCGGCGACAGCGCAGTGCTGCCCATGCCCGGCCCGGGGCGCCTCGCGCTGAGCACCGACTCCTTTGTCGTCAGCCCGCTGTTTTTCCCCGGCGGCGACGTTGGTCATCTGGCAGTCTGCGGGACGGTGAACGACCTGGCAGTTGCAGGGGCCCGACCGCTGTGGCTGACCGCGGGGTTCATCCTCGAAGAAGGCTTCCCCGTTGCTGACCTGCAGCGGCTGGTGGCCTCCATGGCCGCAACGGCCCGCGAGTCAGGCGTCGCCATCGTGGCAGGCGACACGAAAGTCGTCGGGCGCGGGCAAGGGGACGGCTGCTACATCAACACCGCCGGGGTAGGACTGGTGCCCCCCGGCCGCGATATCAGCCCGGGCCGGATTCAGCCGGGCGATGCGATTCTCGTGAGCGGAGCCATTGCCCAGCACGGCGTGGCGATTCTCTCCACCCGGGCGGGATTGACCTTTGACACGCCGGCCATCAGCGATGCCGCACCGATTCACCGACTGGCAGAGTCGGCGCTGGCGGCTGCCCCCGGCCTTTCGTTCATGCGGGACCCAACCCGCGGCGGGCTCGCCACCGTAGTGGCGGAGATCGCCGCCGCGACCGGCTACGATCAGGTGCTGGACGAATCGGCAGTGCCTGTAGCTCCCGCTGTGGCGGGCGCCTGCGAAATGCTGGGCCTGGACCCGCTCTATCTCGCGTGCGAAGGGCGGCTGGTGGCCTGGTGCCCCCGGGACCAGGCAGAGGCGGCCCTCGGCGCATTGCGGGCGCATCCGGCCGGTCAGGGCGCATGCCTGGTCGGCCATGTGGGAGGCCCTGGCGGACGCGCGTATCTGCGTACGCTGCTGGGCGGCACCCGCCGCCTCGGGCTGCTGACCGGAGAGAATCTGCCCCGTATTTGCTAAATATCCCGGAAAGGGTGGGCAGATGTGCCGCTCGGTATCTTCCTGGCTACGGCCGTGCTTCTTGGCATGCGACATGCCCTGGACCCGGACCACCTGGTGGCGGTCTCCACCCTGGCCGCCCATGAGCGCAGGCTCTGGCCGGCTGCCCGCCTGGGGTTGATTTGGGGAATCGGGCATTTCCTGCCGCTGGCCTTGCTAGGTCTGCCCGCGCTCCTGCTGGACCTGCGCTTGCCGGTCTGGATGGAGTTGGCAGTCGATCTGGCGGTCGGCGCCATTCTGGTGCTCCTGGGGGCGCAGACCTTGTGGCGCTTGCATCGGGAGCGGACTCACCGCCTCTTGCACCACCACCGCCTCCCTCGCTTCGCCGCCGGTTCCCGCCGGGGCTGGCTCACCCTGGCCGTAGGCATGGTCCACGGTCTGGCAGGAACCGGTGCAGCAGCACTCCTGGCGCTCTCGGCGGCCCCGTCTGCCGCCGCCGGGGCCAGTTACCTTTTGGCCTTCGGGGTTGGCACCTGCGCCGGCATGTTTGGCGTGACGCTTGGTGTTGCGGCTCCGGCGCTCGCTGTGACGGCTCGCATGGGTGGGTCGCATGGGGTGCTGCGGGTCTTGACGGGCACTGCCAGCATCGCGACCGGGGTCGTAATGTGCCTGGGGATTGGCACGGAATTGCTGCTGTGACTTTCGTCTCACCGGCGACAAATCAGGACCGGGCGCCATGCCCGGTCCTGATTTGTCAATGCAGTCTCGTACCTTCGTTTCGCCATCACAGCAGAATCTCGAAAGCCTCGGAGCTTTCCCAGCCAAAGTGCACGGAGAACGGGCCAAACTTCCGTCCACCATGCTCGACCACGACGGTGTATACCCCGGCGGGACCGGTAAACACCGCAGTGCCCACCTCATCGGTAGTGGTGTCGCCCCCGCCCTTCCAGTCCTCAATCAGCGCCCGGAGGGTGAGGTAGGCCGGCTTGGGCCGGTAGTCCGGCGTCATCAGGCCCCCGTCCTTAATGAAGGCGTCCTCGTCGGTGATGTTCCACCAGGTGATCTCCCGGGTCATCGGTTTGCTGTAACACATGGTGTAGAAGCATCTGATCCACTCGGCCTGGCGCTCGGGCGTCCATGGGCCGTGCCACTCCCCAATAAAAGGCCCGTCCGGACCCGGATGGCTGGAAGGAACGGAGACCTCGCTGATGTTTACCGGCTTCCCTGCCTGGCTGAAGTGGTCCACCAGGTCTGCCAGATCCAGCAGATGCCGGACCGGAAATCCGCCTTGAAAGAGCTGACTCTGCATGTACCCGCCGTAATAGCCGAGCTGGATGCCGACCGCATCGTACTCGACTCCGGCGGAATCCAGATCGGCCAGGAATTCGCAGGGCATGCGCTCATAGCCCTGCTCCCGCACGTCCGGGCTGACCGATTCGGCGAACAGACAGCAGTTGTTGACCTCAATGGGCCCGGTGCTGCCCCCGTCCCGTATGCCGGCACTGCTCTGTCTGACCAGTTCCACGGTCTCAGCCAGGGTCAGGTTCAGGGCATTGGTGTGGGAGAGCATCGGCTCGTTGATGGCCTGGAACCCGGAAACCCAGTCTCCGAAGTACGACACCAGGGCCCGCTGGTGCTCATAGACCGCCCGCTGCGCCCCCGCAGCGTCCAGCTCGTATAGCCACCCCGGCGTAAAGGCAGTCCATTGCTCCGGATAGCGTCCGTGCCACGGCCAGACGTGAATGTGCCCCTTTAGCCGGAAACCGGCCCTGCGGAGGGCTGCCGCGGGCAGCTGTGCGTCTGTCTCCGCGTCCCGGCGCTGTCCGCGCAGGGGTTCGTGAAGGCTCCAGAGGAGCGGCAGCGGCAGTAAGTTGATGCCCAGTTCCTGGATCGCTGTCCACATAGTCCCGCCCAGTGGCTCCCTGTCAATGGGATGGGTGCGCGGGTTGACAAACACGCCGAAGTTGTAGTCGTGCTCCGTCTGCAACACCTGCACCCGGGCGCCCGCCGCGGGTGTGCCGTCGGGCTGGAGGAGCCGGAGGGTCCGCGTCATCCGCCGATGGTGCGCCACATCCTGCTCCGCCTTTTGCAGGACCAGTTCCTCCATGGCCCAGAGGGCAGCCGGCAGGGCCGCATCGGCGTGCAGGGAACGGCGGCTCCGGGCGTCCATATAGCCGGCGTCCCCGCGGTCAGGCAGCGGCACCGCCTCCATGTTCTCAAGCGCTGTCAGCGCCGCCCCGTAGTAGTTGCGCGCTTTCTGGTTCAGGCTGTACCCCTCGGCTTCGGTCCGGGTCCACACTGCCGCCAGCCGTGCGCAGGCAGACCGTGCCAGATCCTCATTCAGCCAGAGTTCGGCCACGCCGTCCGGCGAACGCGTCAATCCTTCCGGCAGGGCGCCGGCGCACAGGCCGCGGCCGCCGTTGTCGGCATGGCAGACCAGGGTGCCGAAATCGCCGGCGGGCCAGAGCACCTGCAGGCGGGATACCTGTCCCGGCGGCAGATACAGCCACGGTTCGCCGTCTCCGGCCTGCCAGCGGAAGGCGCCGGGCGCCACCTTTCCCGCCTCATCGAAGCACCACAACCGGCCAATGATGCGCCGGCCCTCCGGGGGCTGGCCGTCGAGGGGGGCGCCCCCGGCAAAGGCCCGGACCGCCACGGGGATGCAGGCCTGCAGGGTAATCGCAGTGTGAATCTCCGCCGGGCGGGGCGAGCCGGGTACCCGCCACAGGCGCGGAAGCGTCGTCACGCTGGCGGCCGGACCCTCCCAGTCAGGTCCCCTTGCCTGCAGCATGACGATGCCGCCGCCGGACACGGCAAATCGGCCTTCGTCGTCCGTCACGGCTACGCCGATCAGCTCATGGGCGGCGCCCAGCGCTTCCACCCTTGCGCCCGCAACACTTCTGCCGTCCGGGTCCTGCACGATTCCCTCCACTGTCATCGCACACCCTCCCCTTTTGTTCCGCTTCGATGTGGCAAGGTGTCCCCTACACCCCGCGGCGGACATCAGGCGAGGCTTCGCCATGGAGTTACTGAATCCTTCTGATTATTGGTCAAACGTTCGGCGAGCGGTGCGAGAACCGAACCGCGATCAGGGCTCGAAATGCGTGAACCACCGGTGGATGTTGTGCGGGAAGCCGCCAATGAACATGAGCGGGCAAATGCCGTCCACCACGGACATACCGGTGGAACGGGCCAGGGCCATCGCCTCGGGCGAGACCGAGCCACCCTGATGGCCGCTCCCGTACAGCCAAACTCGTCGGATGCCGGCCGCCTGGCAGTCCCGGATCACGGACTCAGACCTCGTTGCCGGCACCATCAACAGGGCGCCGTCCACCGGCTCGGGCAGGTCCCGCACGGAGGGGTAGAACTGCATGCTCTCCGTGCTCTCCCCGGCGGGGTTCACGGCGTAGACCTCATAGCCTCTGTCCTGGAATTTCTTAAAAACGAGCCGGGAAAAGTCGTCCTTGTTGCGCGAGACGCCAACCACAGCGATACGGCGCTGGCCAAGGAACTCACGTGCGACGCTTCGAGAAGGCATTAGGTATTTCCCCTTTCATCCTGTTTCGCATCCTGATGACTGACCTGAATCCTCGATATGAAAGGCCTTCGCCGGCTATGGGTAGCCCTCGCGGGATGGACCCGCGTAGGCCTCCCTGGCCGGCCGGGGCCGTCTCAACTTACTGACGGGCGCCGCTCCGGCGCAGCCCGGAGCACGTGCCACCACGAAACCATATCCGTTTGCCAGGTGCGGAGCGTAAGGGCGATGCCCAGTTGCTCGACCTGCGCCACGATGCCCAGCCCGCAGGCCAGGTACCCGAGCCAGTTGGTATGCCCTGTCCAGAAGAAGCTCAGAATCGCGGTGGCTCCGACAACGCCCGACGCCTTGCCGAACCAGGTGTGAAGCATCCCGGGCTGCCGGAACCGGACAAAACAGATCGCCTGCAGGGCCGCGAATATGACAAACCCTACGGCCATCAGCATCCCAAACTGGTGGATGGCATCAGGAAAGAAGCACCCGACACCGTAGAACATGACTGTAGCTATAGCCAGGTCGCCTATGCTGTCCAGAGTCGCCCCGAGGGCGGTTACCTGTCCCAGCCGTCGCGCGAGAAAACCATCAAGCACGTCGGTACCAAAGGCCAGGGCCAGCGTCCAGAAGAAACCCCGCATATCAGCTGACAAGACGAGGCCCAGCAGCACGGGAGTCAAGACAATCCGGAGCAGCGACAGCAGATTCGGAGCCGTCGTGTACCGGTTCAGGGCGACAGCGTTCACAGGAATCCCTCCTCACGCAGTGCGTTTGATCATGAGGTAGTAGAGACCGCCCAGCCCGTAGAGCACGACCGCGAAGCTAAAGATGCAGCCTGCCACGGGCAGCGCTGTCGCCACAGTCGTCACGAGGGCGCCCATCGCGAAGATTAGCTGCCACCGGAGGTTGCGGAACCCCTCCACCCTATCGGCTAGCAGCTTGCCGGCGGTCCACGAAACGAGGACCTGGCCCAGATAGATCAGCAGCGGGAACGCGGCCATGATGAGCAGGCTGAGGGGGATTCCGATTACGGTGACCAGCAGGAGCAGCGCACCAACCGGGATCGTGATCAGGGCCAGGAAGCCGGTCAGAGGCGCCTTCCAGGGCTTTTGCATGACGGCCTCGGGATACGTGCGGCGCAGGCTGGGGAACAGGGTCAGGGCGGCCAGGCCCGCCAGCAGACAGCCCAGGAACCAGATTACCTTCCACCAGATGCTCATCCTGGTCGCCCGGGACAGCGAGATCTGGTGGAACGCCATGTCCCCGGTCCGTGCGCCCTGCTCGATGGTCGCCGGGGTGTCGCCGGTGTAGTCGACCGGTCCCTCAATTACGGCCCCGGCTGCGATGCGCATGCCGCAGGCGTACGCCTTGAGTTCCTTGCCAATCTGCCCGCCCACTTCGACCCGGGCAGCGGCCAGCAGTCCGGAGCGACCCACGTAGGCGCCCGGCTCGAGGGTGACCGTGGCGGCGGTTGCGGCCAGCGTCCTTTCGATACGGCCGGAAACGTTGATGGACCCCGTGACACTGTAGACGGAACCGGTGACGGTGCCCTTGATGTCCGCCCGGTTGCCGCCGGTAATGAGGTTGCCGTTCACTGTGCCGTTGATCTCGATACTATCGCCAAAGACAAAGAGATCGCCGTTGATGGTGCCGTCGACGATGACGCTCAGGCCGGCAAGCCACATGTCGTCGTTGATCACTTCATCCTTGCCGACTTGCACAATGTCAGATTCACGCCAGTCAATGGCCAGGGCCGGAGCAGCTACCAATAAGAGCGAAACCAGGGAAATCAGGAACACTACGAATAGCTTACGCATGGGTCCGATCCTCCTTCTATATGAAGCGACAACCGGGGCACACAGGCTCAATCCTCCAAACTAAGTGAGAGCAGGTGCAGGTTCATATCGCGGATGCGGGCCAGTAGACCGTGCAGGGCGGCCGTATCCGGGATTACGACATGAAGCGTGGCATCGCCGTTCTCGTGGTTGACGATCGTCACCTGGCCGAACCAGTCTGCCCACCGGCGGTCCAGGTGACCTTTGACCCGGATGGCATAGCGCAGTCCTCCTGCCATGGCCCTATCTCCCGGCGATGATGCCGATGCCCTGCCCGTAGACCAGGTCGCCGCCGGTGTAGCCGGTAGCCACGATGAGTGCAACGCCGATGACGGCGAGGGCGAAGTAAGCGCCCGCCGGACCTGCCGGCACGGACGCTTCCGGGTCGCCCGGGGTGTGGGTTCGCGCACGGTGAATGCGGAAGTAGATGCGGCCCGCGGCCATCAGCCCGAAGACAAGCGTCGTTAAATAGGCAAGCAGGGTGTGGAGCTGGAGCAGGGTGTTACCCTCTCCGGCAGGAATCGACCGGGCATCAATGAGACCGGTGAACAGTGCTGCAATCGCTCCGGCAGTGCCGAGCACCAAGTGCAAAAAGCCAGCCTTGCGCCAGGCAAACATCCATGCAGATGCGACGTCAATCAGTACGCCGCCCACAAGGAGCACCACGGGAAAATGAACCGCGATCGGATGCAAGGGATGACCGAACACGTGGATTGCCTCCTTATCAAGTTGTGACATGCACAGTCTAGCCGCCCCGGAGTTGTATTTGGATCACACAAAAGTTGTAGCCGGGGTTGCATCTCTGCAGCCCCGGCTTCCTACAACTCTATAGCAGCCCCAGCTCACGTGCCCGCATCACTGCCTGTGTCCGGTGGGTGACTTCCAACTTCCCAAAGATGTTGTAGACGTGCCGCTTCACCGTTGCTTCCGAAATGTAGAGCCGTGCCCCAATTTCCGGGTTGGTCAAGCCGCCGGCGATCAACCGCAGCACCTCCCGTTCCCGGTCCGTCAGCGGTTCGGCCAGCCGCTGCTCTACGGCCCGGGCCGGTGGCGGGGACGGGGCGCCCCCCAGCAGCCGGGAAGCGTAGCTGTGCCCGCAGGCCTCCAGCAGCCTGACCATGGGCGGCCCCTCATCCAGGAAGATGCGGGCGTAGCCTTCGGGCTCTGCTGCCGTAAGCGCATGGGCCAGCAGGTCCAGGGCCGCCGCCCGGTCGCCGGCGGCATCGGCCGCATGCAGCTCCAGCACGGAGGCTGCCAGCCAATTTCCGAAACGCCCGCCCGCACGGGCCGTGGCGGCCTGCCGGGAGAGGAGGGCCCTCGCCTCCGGCGCCCGGCCCTGGGCCAGCAGCAGCCGTGCCCGGATGATCTGCTCCTGCTCATTCAAGAATGCCGCAGAAGGGTCGACCCCGGGCAGCTGCTCCTCCACCTCCCCGGGCGCCCCTCCCAGCACCAGATGCCACTGCACGGCGCAGGCTAACAGCGCGAGCGCCGCGCCCAACCCCAACTGGTTGCGGGACATCAGCGCGACGGCTGCGTCCAGACTACGCTGGGAGGCCGCGAAGTCGCCGCGGGCACCCTGCAGTCGCGCCAGGCTGATGTGCGCCCGCAGGATTCCATAGGGAATGCGCCCCCGTTCCAGCGCCTCCTGCAGGTACCGTTCGGCCTCAGCCAGATCGCCCTGCTCCCGCAACACCTCGCCAAGCCCGGCGAATGCAAGCGCGTTGAGGTGATGGCGGCGGCCGCCGTGCTCTTCGACCCAGCGCAGTGCCTTCCGCAACTGCTCCCCGGCCTCTTGCAGCCTGCCGCTCGCGGTCAGCACCTCGGCTTGCGCCATGAGTGCGGAAACGCCCATCGAAATGTTGCCGGATTCGCGGCATGTCTGCACGACCAGGAGGTACGACCGGTCGGCTTCCTCCAGGTCGCCGGTCAGGTGGCTGCAGGATGCGAGGGTGAACGCCACCATGGCCCTGACGCCGAAATTCGCGGGCGGCAATAGTTTCAACGATTCACGGGCGCTGGCAACAGCGCTTGGAAACTCACCGGTCAACAGGGCCCGATAAGCATGGATCCCGGCGACCTCTCCGAGCAGAAGATCCCCGTTTGCAAGGCCCGCCGCCTTTGCTGCAGCAACATCCGCCATACGGCTTGCTTCGACCGTGTTTCCTGTGAGCGCCGTCGCCCAGGCCTGGTGCATGATCAGCCAGGGGTGGCCGGCTATGACCGCCTGGGGCAGCGCTGCCAGGTACTTCAGGACGCTGGGAAACTCTCCGTGGAAAAACAGTTCATTGGTGGCCCCCGCTTCCAACAGGTGTGCGACCCGCTCGGTATCGCCAGCCGCCAGCGCATAGGGAATCGCCTCGGCGGCCAGCCCCTGCTGCTCGAACCAGCCGGCCGCCCTGAGTTGCAATGCGGCCGCCCGGCCCGGGTCCAGCCGGGCCCGGAGCACATCCCGGAAAAGATGGTGATACCGGTACCAGCAGCGCCGGTCGTCCAGCGGAACCAGGAAGAGATTCTGCTGGTCCAGCTGCTGGAGGACCGCCTGCCCGCCCTCATCGCCAGTCAGAGCATCGCATAGAGGCCCACACAGGCGGTCGAGCACGGCTGTGTCCAGAAGAAACTGGAGCCGGTCGGGCGGCTGGCGTCCGAGCACTTCATCCGTCAGATAGTCCAGCACGAAGCGGTGACTGCCCGTGAAGCGGTCCACGAACTCCTGCGGGTGCTCATCGCCCTGCACCGCCAGGGCTGCCAGCTGGAGCCCGGCGATCCAGCCTTCCGTGCGGGCGGCCAGCGCCTGCACCTGCACGTCCGGCAGGTCAAGTCGCATGCAATCGCGCAGGAACGCCGCCGCCTCAACGGGCGTGAAGCGCAGGTCGGCGGCGCGAATCTCGGTCAGCTGGTCGCCCGCCCGCATGCGCGGAAGCGGCAGAGGCGGGTCGGAACGGGTCAGCATCACCACGCGCAGCTGCGGGGGCAATGACTCCAACAGCATCGCCAGCCCGCCGTGGACCGAATCGACCGTAATGACGTGATAGTCATCCAGCACGAGCGTCAACCGGCCATCCATCCCGGCCAACTCGTTGACGATGAGGCCGGCTACTGCCGCCAGAGCCGGCGGCCCTGGCGACTGGAACAGATCCAGTACGTCTTGCCCGAAGTCCGGCCAGACCCGGCGGATGGCCGCCAGCAGGTGCCGCCAGAACGACGCCGGATCGTTTTCGCTGCTGTCCAGCGAGAGCCAGGCGGCAGGCTGGGGGCAGGCGGCCAGCCAGTCGCTGACCAGGGTCGTCTTGCCCGATCCGGCCGGCGCGGCGATCAACGTCAGAGGGCGGTGTTTCCCGGCCTCCAGACGATCAAGCAGCCGGTCCCGGACAACCCGGCGGACCCTTGGGGCTGGTATGAAAAGCTTGGTGGTCAGCAGCGGCGTATGGTCCATCATAGCATCGCCCTCAATCGTATATGACCATAGTTAGACGGTTCGGACAGTTCGTTCGACAAAGCAATTCGGTACACCTTCGGAAAGATACACCCCCGGCTACAACTTTTGTGCGATCCGGATACAACTCCCGCGGGGCTAGACTGGGCGTGACAGGAGTCGGGAAGGAGGTGGCGCCATGCCGGAGAGAATGCGCTATGCCATTCGGGTCAGGGGTCATCTGGACGAGCGGTGGACAATCTGGTTCGACCAGGTGACGATCGTCAACCACGAAGGCGGCGAGGCCACGCTTCACATCGTCATTCGCGATCAGACGGCCCTGCACGGGTTGCTGGACCGCATCCGCGATTTGAACCTGCACCTGCTGTCGGTCACCCCGGAGGAGTGACCAGCCCCGGATCAAGCCTGCAGGAACGCAGTAAGGAGGCTGTATTCGTGAATGAGAACGTGATCCAGAACAGCAGCCAGTCGAACAAAAAACGAAACTGGGCAGGGTACATCGCGTGCATGTGCGCGCTTTAATACGCCATCCCGCAGTACTGGTTTGGGCTGGGAGCGTCATTCAGTTTCACAGGAAATTTCGAGACAGATTTTCAGACAGTGCCCAACCCCTTATTCGTCAACTGGTTTATTGGGACGGTAGCTGTGGTTGCTTCCGTGTTCGGCTTGTCGTTCGTTTATCCATGGGGCGACCGATTGCCAAGGCGGTTCAAGCTGCCCTGATTATTCCCCCCCCCCCGGAGAAGCAGCTTCGAACGCGACCCTGTTCGAGGGAGTCTACAATCCGGGATTGTTTGAACGTGACTTTCAGACCAGTACGGCTACTACCAGGAGGAGAAGGAAATGGCTGTGCCGATGCGCATCGATATCGAAGCATGTTCCAAGTGCGGCCTATGCGCCGCCATCTGCCCTGTCGGGACGATTGATCAGCCCGAAGACCAGTTCCCCGCCCGCAACCCGGCCCGTGCGTCGCTCTGCGAACAGTGCGGCCAGTGCATGGCCGTCTGCCCGAGCGCGTCCATCGTCGTAGGAGATTTCTCGTACGAGCGGGATTTCCTCACGTTCGACCGCCCGGAGGATGGCGCGGACTACCCGGCGTTCTTCAGCCTGGCCGCCACCCGCCGTGCCGTACGGCGGTTCCAGGACCGGCCGGTCCCCCGCGAACTCCTGGAGCAGGTAGTCGCGGCGGTAGCGCTGGCCCCCATGGGATTCCCGCCCCACAAGACGGCAGTCACGGTCGTGAGCAACCGGGCTGCGATTGCCGAGATGGTGCCGCACGTGGTCAAGTTCTATGAAAAACTGCTGACCGGGATGAAAAGCCCGCTCATCCGCTTCTTCATCAAGCGCGGCGCAGGGCCCGAACACTTCCCGACCCTTGCGGAACACCTGGTGCCCAAGCTGGCGGCGATGATCCCGGCGATGAAGGCGTCGGGCCGCGACGAAATCAGCCGGGAGGCGCCGGCCCTGCTGCTTCTGCACGCAAAGCGGACGGCGGCGAACCACACCCAGGACGCCAACATTGCACTGGGCTACGGTCTGCTGGCTGCACATTCTCTGGGCCTCGGCGCCACGGCCAACGGCCTTTTGCCGCCGGCCATCAATGCAACCCCGGCCTTGCGGGCCATGCTGCACTTGCCGACGGACCACGAGGTTGTGAGCAGCATGATTCTGGGCTATCCCCGCCACCGCTATGTGCGGAGCATTCGGCGGAAGCTGGCGGGCGTTACCTTTATGTAAGAACGGCCGGGTGGAACATAAAAAATACACTGATACATAGGGCGCCCCTCGCGGGGCGCCCGAATATTTTCCAGGAGTAAAAAGGATAATCGGTCATGAAAGGATAATTAAACTTGAGTTGACGTTAAAAATCATGTGATCGTGCATATCGCATGGAAGGCTCAGGAGGGAGTGCAGTGACGCAAAGCCAGCTGAACCTGTCCTATCTCCGGGGGGAAGTGGGACGAGAACCGGGTGGACTGCCTTCCGCTGTCCACCTGTCCCGCAGAGAACTGCTTCAGGCCGGCGGCACTCTGGCGCTGGCTGCGACGGCGCTTGGCCGTTCGGTTCGGCAAATGTGGCTCGGCAACATGGAACTCGCCTGGGACAATCACCGGCTGGTACTCAAACTGGGTGGAGCCGAGCGCTGGTCCATCGACACACGGCGCTTTGGCGGTGACCCCACCTTGTCGGTCTCACGGGCGGGTGACCTGATTCGGATGAACCTGGCGGGCGCCACATACCCCGGCACCGCCCTGCCGGCGGACCTGACAGGTGAACTGCGCCGGGTCGGAAGCGAATGGCGCCTTCACCTGCTGCTGGGCCTGGGCGGCTTTGCGGCGGACGTGCCTTTCATCGCCTGGCTCGAGGGCACGGCGACAGCCCGTTCCCGTGTGCAGCTGGCTGACACCCCGACCCCCCTGGGGGCTGCGGGCTCGCTCCAGTTGGCCGGAACCGGCGACGCCACCTTCGCTCCGGACTGGCAGATGCGCCTGACCGGTCCCGCTGTCGCGCACATCGCGACCGCAGAACTGGAGGCGCAGGCCGACACCGTTACGCTGGCATTGGCGCCGGCGGAAGCAGCCAGCCTTCTGCAGCACCCCGCGGCGCGGCGCACCCTGATTACGCTGCACCGCCAGGGCAGGGAGTGGGGCTCCTGGGCCGCACTGGGCGCGCTGGACGGCGGCCGGATCCTCGCGGAAGGCAATCCCTTTGACCAGATTCGCATTGAAGCGCACGAGACGCAAAAGGGTGCCACGCACCAGGCGCTGATGGCCGAGTCCTCGGCGCAGGCGACGGGGCAGGCCAGTGCGATGGCCTACCTGCTCGGGCAGGACGTGTCCCACCCCGACGGACGCCCGGCCCGGTTGGACCTGACCAATCCCCGCTTTGCCATCGCGTACGATGCCGAAGCCGGCGACCAGTCGGGCCTGGTGGCGCGCTTCCGTGATGAGCCGGCTTGGGTACTGTCGCAGGGCTTCAGCCTGCAGCTCGGCGGCGGCGCCCGCAGCCTGCCCCTGGAACTGGTGGCCCGGGGCGGCACCACAGTCCGGCGCAGCGTGGTACCTGCCGTGCTCTCCATGGCGGCGGCCATGCCCGGCGCCATCGTCGAGCCCATCGCGGCAGTCGGCGCCGGTGAGACACAGGTGGCCGCCGTCGACGGCGTGCCCGTCGAAGTCAGCGCCGGCCCCGGCCTGCCCGGCACGCTCCCCGTGCCGCCGGAGGTGGCCCTGCCCGTCAAATTGCCGAACCTGGTGCTGAACGCGCCGGCAGGGTACATATCGGTCGTGCGGCCGGTCGACCTGCTCAGCTTCGAGGTCCGCTTCATCAACTTCAAAATGACGGCCCGGGCTGGCGCTGCCCCCCGCCTGGAGCGGGCTGTCCCCCAGCGGGATTCCTACCTGGTATTCAAGTTCCCGCCCCAGCACGTCGCGGAACAGGTGTACCACGACCCGGGCCCGAACCCGGCCGCGCCGCCCGTCCCGTCCCGGGCGGCAGGCCCCAGCTGGCTGGCCTTCAAGCTGCCGCCGGACACGAACTCGCTCGAGTACACCCTCGAGGCGCTGCTGAACTGGCCGGCCCTGGTTCCCGTCACGGTGACCACCCGGCGCAACCCCAGCAACAACGATGGCATCGCCGAGCCGATCACGGCCATTGAGGCGCCCTATCGCATCTTCCTGGCGCCGAGCCCCAATACCGGGTGGACCCACCAAATCGCCCCGGTCACCCTGGGCAACCGAACCGAACTGTGGCACACCAGACTTGTCCTGCAGGGCCGGGAGCGGTCGGGCGATGCCCACCCCAGCGTCCGTGCCATCTGGTCACCCGACTACACCAATCCGCCGCCCAGCTCCGAAAGTCCGCCCATCGGTCCCTTCCCGTATGCCATGGATGGCCGCCAGCGTTACGAAATCGTGGCGCTGAGCCCCACACCCCTCCGTGGGCGCGCCCAGCCGGCCATTCGGGTGGAGAACCTGATGCTGACTTCGCTCGGCGCCTGGATGAAGATCGAGGGCAAATGGGACCCGCCTGACGGCTTTAAGGTCTGTGCATGGCGGCATGAGGCCACATTTGGGCGCGATCAGTTCGTGAAGGTGGTGGAGCAGGGCTACCTGTACCCCTTCGGCCACCTGGCTGTGCATGTAACCGAAACCCAGCGGCGGATTGAACCGGTACCTCTCACCAGCCGGCAGGCGGCCTATCTCCGGCTGCGGGAGTACATTGTGGTGGTGGAGAAAGAGCGGGTCTATCCCGGACCCGAAGGCGTCACCGACGTCGACCTGATCAAGCGGAACCGAAACAATCCCCTGCGCAAGGTGATCATGCTGACCGGCACCACGCCGGACCTCGAAGATGCCGACGATACCGACTTCCAGGTGCCGGAGCTGGGTGCGGATGCCTTCTGGCCCCGGGTAAATGGCGTCCCCTTCCCCTTCCACATGGTGGGCGAGGACTGGGAAGGGAAGCGGGTCGAGTTCGCCACCCCGGTCATCTTTGTGTCGAACATCCCCGTGACCGCCGACGACGCCATTACCCGCATGGGCTGGGTGCGTAATGAATTCGCCAGACTGGACGACCGGCGCACCGTCGACATGAAAGGCCAGCGGATTGCTTACGCCGCCAAGGCCCCCGTTCCCAACCCGCAGCCGGGTGAAACAGTCAGCGACACCATCTTCGAGACCGCATCGCTCCTCTTGACCTCTACGCCCACCACAGAGGCGGAGGGCGCCATGCCGCCGTTCCTGCCCCAACTGGACAAGGCCTTGGTTACAGTGCCTCAGCTTACGCAGATGACCGGCACTAAGGCGCCCCAGGCCATCAAAATGGATGACGCCTGGCTGAAGGACGGCTTTGGCGGCGCCAACCCCGGCATGGTCTTCGCCAAGCTTGATTCGCCGCCGAGCCTCGCCTTCGGCGGCGACAAGAGCGGCGCCGTCATAACACCCGACCTGGACCTGGCCGGCCTTTCGCTCAGCCATGGTCTGGTCGGCGGCGACACGAACAAGTTTGCCGGCGGCAAGTTCGACCCCAAGACCTTCTTTGGCAACAAAGCCAAGATTCTCGGCGGTATCGTCCTGGCGGAAATCATTGATGAGATCAATGACGTGACTGCCGGCGGCGACAAGGAGAAGGTGCCCCGCATTACATCCAAGCTGCATTATCCGGGCGACGACCGCAACCAGCCGCCTGATGCCATCAACACCGACTTGATATGGACGCCGCGGCTGATTTCGTTCGGGCCCTTCCTCAACTACTTCAACCCCGACAAGGATCACAACGAACCGGACGCCGCCGGCACACTCAAAGCCACGCTGACAGTGACGGGCAACATACACGTCCCGCTCAAGGGGGGCGGCGAGAAGAAGTACCATGTGCACGGCGAGCTGAACAACTTCACCGTGGACCTGTTCGACTGCGTCCAGCTGGGCTTCTCGCGCCTCGTCTTCACATCCGACTCGGGCAAAAGCCCCAAGACCGACGTGGGCCTGAAGTGGGTCAAGTTTGAGGGCGCCCTGGAGTTCGTGGAAAAGCTGCGCGAGTACCTCGGCAACATCTTTGGCGGCGGCTTCAAGCTGGATGTTGAGCCCATAGGCGTGCGTGCCACGCTCACGGTCGGCCTGCCCAGTGTATCGCTCGGCGTCTTCTCTCTGACCAACATGAGCATCAGCGCCGGTCTCGACCTGCCGTTCACCGGCGATAAGCCGGCAATGGTCAACTTCGCCTTCTGTTCACGGGAGAATCCGTTTAACCTGAGCGTCTCCATGCTGGGCGGCGGCGGCTTCTTCGGCCTCACGCTGGGGCTTTCGGGCGTGGAGATTCTGGAAGTGGCTCTCGAATTCGGGGCGGCGATCAACATTGACCTCGGCGTCGCTAGCGGCGGCGTCAGCGTCAAGGCCGGCATCTACTTCAAATACGCAAAGGCCGAGGGCGCCACCCTGGAAGGGTACCTGAAGATTCACGGCGAGATGTCCGTCATGTTTATCGCATCGCTCTCCATCACGCTGTACCTCTCCCTCACCTACAAAGACCCGTCCAAGTGCTGGGGGCAGGCCACCCTCACCGTGGAAGTGGAAGTGCTCTTCCTGAGCTTCTCCGTCGAAGTCCACGCGGAGCGGCAGTTCTCCGGCAAAGAAGGGGACCCGCCCATGTCCAAAATGACCACAGCGTCGCAGTGGAGCGAATACACGGGTGCGTTCGCATAAGGAGGGGCCCCAATGAGCAAGCAGAAAATAGTCTGGACGGCGCTGCCGAACGGATTGGCCGACGGGGGCGCCGGCCTGCGGCTGTCGGTCTTCGTCTCCCCGCGCCTGATGCCCGAATCTGCGGGTGAAACGACCCTGGAGGCCTTCCCCGACTGGTGGGACTGGCCATCGACCAAACTGACATTCCAGGTGGATGTCAACACGCCGCAAGGCGTGCGTACCTTGCCCGTCGTCCTGGACCCGGCCAGCCCCGCACCCGACAGCAGCCTCTGGGGAGCGCTCTTTCCGCACACGACCCCGGTGGCCGGCTACACCTACAAGCCGCTCGACGGCCTGCAGCTTCGTTCCTACCATGCGCTGGGGCTGCACAACTGGCTGAAGGACCGCTACCAGACGGTCGCGGTGCAGAACGCAACGAACCACCCGCCGGTCTCCATCCTGCAGACGCTCCTCGACGATATCCGGTATGAGGACAAGCCCGACAGCCAGATGAAGCAGTCCGTGCTGGCTGAGCCGTTTCCGCCGGCGGGCGAGCTGTTCAGCGCCCACAAGGATTTCTTCCGGTTCCAGGTCTTTCACAAGCCGTTCAGCAAGAAGCCGGTGCCGATCCAACTGCCGCAGATGGATTTCCACGCTATCGTCGGGGCGCTGGCGCGCTACCCGGCCCTGCTGCGGCAGTTGGGCTTCGTCTACGACCTGATCATCGAGCGCGGCGAGGTCCCCCTCCCGGTCGCCTCCACCCTGCGGGTGGTCCCGAGCTGGGAGCCGGTGACCACCACGGAGAACGTCCGGCCGTTGACCCACTACACCATGTCGGATGCCAACCTGCGGGTCTTCGCGGCTCAGCCGCGGCCGGCGCAGCAGCTCGAGTACGTGACGGGCAAGCTGCCCCTCGGCGACCTGCAGCGCTACGGCGTGATTCAACTGGATGTAGATGGCCTGGCCTTCAAGGCGCTGGACCTGGCGTCTAACCTCAATCGCCTGGCGGTGCACCGCTTTGCGCGCCCTCTCGCCGACTACTGGCTTCCCCAGAAGCCGGCGGCGGCGGCAGCGCTGCCTTCCGGCAGCACCGGCGGGCTGGCGGTGGTGAAGAACTACCGGGCGGCTTACCTGCACGACCTGCTGGCGGCCAACACCCTACACAACGCCCACGTGGACGGCGGTTCCGGCGACAGCATGGAGCTGTATCTGGAAGACTTAATCCGCGGCCACCGCATCGACGTCTGGGACGAAGTGACCGACACCTGGCACTCGCTGCACAAGCGCGACGGCACCTACACCATCGATGGCAGCGAGATCAGCGTCCCGCCCGACGAAGGCTGGGCCATGACGAGCACTGCATCGCCTGTCGACCCGGCGGCGCCGCAGGAGCTGCGCCTGCACGAGTCGGTTGCCGAGTGGGCGGGCTGGTCGCTTTCGGCCTCACGGCCGGAGAGCACCATTGGCACCCGCGATGAAATTAAAGAAGGGCCGGACAAGCCGGCCGGCTCCAACTTCAAGCTCCAAGTTACCTTTAAGCCGGTTGGGGGCAGCCTGCCGCGGCTCCGCTTCGGCCGGAAGTACCGGCTGAGAGTCCGGGCGGTTGATCTGGCGGGCAACGGGCCGGCACTTGACGAATCCCCTGTGCTCCCGGAGGTCGTCTCCCCCGACGTTCGGTACCAGCGCTACGAGCCGATCACCCAGCCCGTGCTGATTCCCCGCACCGAGTACAAGGAGAGCGAGTCGGTGGAGCACCTGGTAGTCCGCAGTTGGACCACGCCGCCCGCGGACAAGCCGGCGACCGAGATTACGGAACGGCATGTCGCCCCGCCTTCCACGACGGTCCGCATGGCAGAAATGCACGGCCAGCTGGACGACCCCGCCGGCCCCGGCGGCTTCCGGGCTGACGCCTACACCCTGCTGACGGGGCTGGAGGGGTTTGCCCCTTCGGAACCTGCCCCGGAGAGCAGATGGACTCTGACCTACCTATGCGATCCCCTGGCCCACGGCGCCGCTTTCGCCGGCCTTCCGGGCGCCGGCACGGTACTGGCTGTTCCGTTCGACACGCAAGCATGGCCCCATTACAGGCCGTTCCGCCTCAAGGTGATCGAAGGAGACGGAGCGCCGGGTCCCGATTTGGCTGATCCCGATGCGTTTGTGGTGCAGCTGCCCAAGGCGGTGGTGGCTCCGGTGCGCATCAGCTGTTACCCGACGCAGGCGGAACTGGAGAAGCAGCTGGGCATCTGGCGGTGGCTGATGGAGTCCTTCACCAGCGACCCGGATACGCCCCCCGGCGGCAATCCGAGCTATAACCAGTTGCTGAAGCTGGCCCTGGCCGGGCAGCATTGGATGGTCACCCCCTATCGCGAGATTCTGCTCATTCACGCCGTTCAGCAGCCGCTGCTGGCGCCGCAGTTCACCACCATGGGCGTTGCGCGCGACCATGGCGTCACCTGGGCCGACATTCGCTACGTCACGCCGATCGACGGGAAGAGCACGCAGAAGCTGGATGTGACGGCCACGTGGTCCCTGCACGTCGATCCCCTCGGGAAGCAGGAGCCGGAGGTCGTGGACGGCAGTGCCCACGCCTTCACCACGCCCGTTGACCCGAACAGCGTCTCCCTTCAGGGGCTGGGCCGTCATGAGTTCGGCGACACCAAGCACCGACTGGTCCACTACAAGGGCATTGCCATGACCCGCTTCCCCGAGTTCTTCCCGGAAGGCACCACACCGCTGACACGCACTACCGACGAGACCACGGGCGACCGCGACCTGCACATTCCCAGCACCGCCCGGCCCGACGTGCCGGACGTGCTTTACGTGCTGCCGGCCTTCGAGTGGGTGCCCGGCGTGTCAGGCAGCACTTCGATCATGACCCGCAAGGGCAACGCCCTGCGCATCTACCTGAACCGGCCCTGGTATTCCTCGGGCGATGACGAAAAGCTGGGCGTGATCCTCAACGTGCGGCCCGTCGAGGGGACGTGGCCCGTTGACGTGGCCAGGGAGATACGCTGGAAGTACCAGAGCGGCTGGGCCGAAGACCCAACCGTCACTTCCGCGCCTACACCGCCGGCCCTCACACCCGACCGCTTCTCCCTGGCCCTGCCTGCCGTGGACGGCTATGGACTGGCTGAAGTGCCGGGCAGCCGGGCGACCGTGGTGCCGCACGAAGTGGCCTACGATGTGAACCAGGGTCTCTGGTACTGCGACGTCCGCATTGAGCCGGCGGAAGGGTACACACCCTATATGCCGTTTGTGCGGCTGGCCCTGGCCCGCTATCAGCCGTACTCGATAAACGACGTGCACCTGTCTCGCATCGCCCTGGCGGACTTCGCCCAGCTTACGCCCGACCGCACGGTCAGCATTACGCCCGGTGCGAAGAAAGGGGACTACAACATTTCGCTGGTCGGTCTGCACGCCCACGTCAAGAATGCAGCCGCCCCGTTCCGCCGGGTGGAGGCGACCGTGGAGCGCCGGCAGCAGACCGGTGACGACTTCGGCTGGGCGCCGGTGGGCAACCCTGTCCCGCTCACCCCGTTTGCCGTACCGAACCTCTACCTGGGCTCTGTGCACATACCTCCCGGCGCTGACGTGCTGAACTACCGGCTGGTCTTCAAGGAGTACGAAAAGCTCCTCGCCGACCCGGATGACCGGGCTACCGCTGCGTCCAAGGAGATCTGGCGCCTCGTCTTCGCCCACGACATGCCGTTCGCACCCATTATGTAGACGGTTGACCTCCGCTCTTCAAATTTGCTCCGGCCTGGTAGGCTTCTACCATGACTCGGCCGTTCCCCCGGATCTCCCCTGGCTTGTTCGCTGTGCCGTACACCACGGAAGTGATGGTCACCCCGCACCACGCGGCTTCATCCCGAAACATCGCGTAGGTGTTTGCCGCGCCGGCGGTGAACGGGTTGGCATCACCGTACACCAGGGCCAGCACCAGTCTCTTTCCGCGAAGCTTGCAGATGCGTTTGCCGTGTTCGTAGTAATCCAGCCCGTACCACCTGTCGATAAAGGCCTTGGTTTGAGCCGACGGACCGAAGCAGTAGATGGGGCAGCCAATCACGATACCGTCAGCGGCGATCAGCTTCTCGTACAGATCGACCATGTCATCGTCCTGAATACAGCCCACGTACCCGCTGCCATGCTTGCATACGTCACAGGCCTGGCAAGGCCGTATGTTGAGATCGTTCAGGTAAACCTTTTCGACCTGGGCGCCCTCGCTCGCTGCTCCCCGGAGCACCTCGCTGACCACGATATCGGAGTTGCCACCCGGACGCGGGCTGCCGATAATCCCGAGGACTCTCATGACATTCCCTCCTGCTACACCTTGACGGCTTTCCACGCCTGACTCTGGAACCGGCCATATATCATGGCTGACCTGACGACCCAGTCGACGCCGGCGGCGAGCCAGGCCCCTGACAGCCCCCAGCCGAAAACCTTGATGAAGACGGCCGCAAGCGCCAACCGGAGGGTAATGCCCACCGTCGAGATCACAAAGAGCGGTCTTGTATCGCCCGCTCCCGACAGGGCGCCGTTCAGCGTGTAGACCAGTGCAGTGAACACCTCTGTGAAGCCGGCGATCCGCAGTGCGGTCGTGCTCAGTTCCAGCAGCGACGGATCGTTCGTGAAGAGCGCCAGATAAGGCCCCGGCCAGGCGATGAAGAACAGTCCGACCGCTCCGAGGAGGATCATGCTCAGCTTGGCTGCTTCCCGGGAGACGGCTTCAGCATCATCGGGGCGATTGGCGCCCAGGCGTTGGCCCGTCAGGGCCGCCGTCGCCATGGAAAAGCCGAAGCCCAGCGTCCAGGAGACGCTCTCGGCGGCCACGGTGATGTTCTGGGCCGCAGCCACCACGGTGCCCAGACCGTTGATCATGGCAGCATACACGATAAAGATGGCAGTACTAAACATCCGTTCTGCTGAAGCGACAGAGCCGACCCGGACGATCCGCGACACCATGTCCCAATTCACCCGAAGCAGATTTCGCCAATAGAGCCGTGCGCCGGTCTTCCGGTGGAAGAGGACAATCAGCAGGGCTGCGGCCCCCAGGATCCTGGCATAACTTGTCGCGTATCCCGCCCCATCAGTGCCCAGCGCTGGCAGGCCGAACGCTCCATACATAAAGCCGTAGGCCAACCCGGCATTGATGACATTCACGCCGATGTTGATGACCAGCGAAGTGCGCGTGTCGCCGGTCGCCCGGAGGGCGGCGGTCATCATCATCATCCAGTAGGCGGCAACCATGCCCGGCACCATCAGCCGCAGCAGCCGGGCGCCAAGCGGCACCACCTCCGGCCTGGCCCCGGCCGCCCGGATGACCCAGGGCGCCGCTGCAAAGACCGCCGCGCCCATCGCCAGGGCGAGGAGTGCCCCAAGCCAAAAGACGGTCCGGGTCGCCGGCGCAATGCGTTCATGATCGCCGGCGCCCTCCAGCCGCGCCACCATGGCGTTCACGCCGACACCGAGCCCCATGAAGAGGCCGCTCATAAACCACTGCGGGGGCTGCGTAAACCCGACGGCAGCCGTCGCAACAGTGCCGAGGTGACCGGCGAGGGCCGCACCAACCATGCCGGACAGCATGATCAGCACCTGTTCGCCGATCACCGGCCATGCCAGTCGGATGAGCTCCTTACGCATATGGCGCAGTCCTCCGCGCCCATCGAGATTGACCGGACACGTGCAATTCCTCCCTATCGAGTTGAGTCATGCCCAGTCTACCTGCCATGGGGTTGTAGCCGGATCACACAAAAGTCGTAGCCGGGGTCACATCTTTGCGTGCCCCGGCTACCTACAACTCTATAGCAACCCCAGTTCGCGTGCCCGCACCAGCGCCTGTGTCCGGTGGTTGACCCCCAGCTTCCCGAAAATGTTGGAGATGTGCCGCTTCACCGTACCTTCCGAGATATAGAGCCGTGCCCCGATTTCGGGATTCGTCATGCCCCCGGCAATCAGCCCCAGCACCTCCCGTTCCCGATCTGTCAGAGCTTCGGCCAGATGCTGCTCCACGGACCTGGCCGGCGGAGGGGCGCCCCCGAGGAGCCCGGATGCGTAGGCGTGACCGGCGGCCTGCAACAGCCTGACCATGGGCGGCCCTTCATCCAGGAAGATCCGGACGTAGCCCTCGGGCTCTGCCACGGCAAGCGCCTCGCTGAGCAGGGTCACGGCCGCCTTCCGGTCGCCGGCGGCATCGGCGGCCAGCGCCTCCAGGGCCGTGGCCTCCAGCCAGTTCGCCATGCGCCCGCTCGCCCGGGCGGTCGCTGCCTGCCGGGAGAGCACATCCCTGGCCTCCGGCGCCCGGCCCCGGACCAGCAGCAGCCGCGCCCGGATGATCTGCTCCTGCTCATACAGAGTTGCCACGGAAGGGTCTACCCCGGGCAGACGCTCCTCCGCCCAGGCCACGGCTGCCCCTCCCTGCGCCACATGCCACTGCACGGCGCAGGCTGTCAGGGCGAGCTCCGGGCCCAACCCCACCTGGTGGCGGGACACGTGCGCCATGGCTTCATCCAGACTGCGCCGGAGGGCCCGAAAGTCACCGCGAGCCCCCTGGAGCCGCGCCAGGCTTATGTAGGCACGTGCAATCCCTTTGGGGGCGTACCCCCCTCGCACCCGTTCCAGGGCCTCTTGCAGGCAGCGTTCGGCCTCCGCCATGTCGCCCTGCTCCCGTAGCAGTTCACCGAGTGCGGAAAGCACGGGGCTGCTCACGTGATTTCGCCGGCCGCTGTGCTCGTCGGACCAGCGCAGGGCCACCCGCAGCAGCTCTACGGCCTCATGAAGCCTGCCGCGGGCGGCCAGCACTTCGGCGTGCGCCACCCGCGCGAAAACACCGAGGGAGATGTTGCCGGATTCATGGCCCGCCTGTTCCGCCATGAGGCACAACCGGCAGGCATGATCCAAGTCGCCGGTCATGTGGCTGCAGGAGGCCAGGGTAAACGCCACGGTGCCCCGAACACCCCAGTCCGCGGGCGCCAGCAGTTGCATCGCTTCATGCCCGCAGGCGAGAGCGCGGCGAAAATCATTGGTCAATAGGGCCCGATAGGCGTGGACCGCCGCGACCTGTCCGAGTAAATGGTCCCCGTTCCCGAGTCCCGACGCCTTCGCTGCAGCGGAATCCGCCAGACGGCCGGCTTCCGCCGTGTCTCCCGTGAGCGCCCTTGTCCACGCCTGGTGGATGATCAGCCAGGGGTGGTCGGCTAGAACCGCCGGGGGCAGTTGGGCCAGGTAGTGCTGCAGCATGGCGATCTCCCCGTGGAAAAACAGCTTGTCAGCGGCGCTCCTTTCGATGACGCGTGCGGCAAGCTCGGGGGCGCCTGCTGCCAGCGCATAGGGGATGGCCTCGGCATCCAGCCCATGTTGTTCGAACCATTCGGCGGCCCTGAGCTGTAGTAGAGCGGCCCGGTCCGGAGCCAGACGGGACCGGAGTACGTCCCGGAAGAGATGGTGGTACCGGTACCAGCAGCGCCGGTCGTCCAGCAGAACCAGGAAGAGATTCTGCTGCTCCAGCCCCTCCAGCATCGCCTGCCCGCCTTCAACGCCCGTGAGAGCTTCGCACAAGGGGCCGCTGAGACGGTCCAACACGGACGTCTCCAGCAGAAACCGGAGCCGGTCGGGCGGCTGGCGGCTGAGCACTTCGTCCATCAGGTAGTCTAGAACGAAGCGGTGACTGCCGGTGAATCCCTCCACGAACGCCTGGGGGCGTTCCGTGTTCTGCACCGCCAGGGCCGCCAGCTGGAGCCCGGCAATCCAGCCTTCCGTGCGGGCCGCCAGAGCCTGCACCTGCAGGTCCTGCAGGTCGAGGCCCATGCAGTCGTGCAGGAACGCGGCTGCCTCAATGGGTGTAAACCGGAGGTCGGCAGTGCGAATCTCCGTCAGCTGGTCACGGACCCGCATCCGCGCAAGCGGCAGGGGCGGGTCGGAGCGGGTCAACATGACCAGGCGCAGCCCGGGGGGCAGTGACTCCAGCAGCGTCGCCAGCCCGGCGTGAACGGAATCGGCCGTAATGACGTGATAGTCATCCAGCACAAGCGTCAGTCTGCCATCCATGCGGGCCAACTCGCCCACGATGAGGCCGGGGACTTCCGCAAGGGCCGGCGGCCCTTGCGACTGGAACAGGTCCAGTACGTCCTGCCCGAAGTCCGGCCTGACCCGGCGGATGGCCGCGATCAAGTGCCGCCAGAACGCCGCAGGGTCGTTTTCGCTCTGATCCAGCGACAGCCAGGCGGCAGGCCGGGGGCATGCGGCCAGCCACTCGCTGATCAGCGTCGTCTTGCCTGCCCCGGCCGGCGCCGCGACCAGCGTCAACGGGCGGTGTTTCCCGGCCTCCAGACGCTCCAGCAGCCGGTCTCGGACAACCCGGCGAACTCTTGGGACAGGGATGAAAAGCTTGGTCGCCAACAACGGCGTATAGTCATTCACTGCATCGCCCTCTTCCAGCCCGGTGCGTAGACCGGTGGTACAGAAAGTTCGTTCTACAAGAAAATCCGGCGCACCTTCAATGCGCCGGATGCTGACGACGATGTTGGGGATTCGTCGATGGTCATTTGGGCTGACGGCAAACAGTACCTTTCCGGCATGTGCACCGCCCCTGCCAGAACGTATACTTAGCAAACCGACACCAGTCTGCGCGAAAGAGGTGTCTTGTGCCGCGAAAACTCAGCATTCAATTAATGGCCGGCATTACTTTGACCCTGGTGCTCATGCTCGGTTCAAACCTCTGGCTGGCCTGGCGCCAGCAGCAGCGGGACATTGAGCTGGAAATGCACGGCAAGGCCCGGGTAATCACCGAGCAACTTACAGCAACACGGCTCTTCATGGCGCGGAATCAAGACCGGATCAACTTCGATCGTGCGGGCCACTTTGAGTTCAAAGGGCTTAACCCAGCCGCTGTAGGTCGGGGCGTCGGCGTCATCTTCGGCGAACTGACTGATGCCCGGCTCAAGCAGACTCGGCTCAACGTCCGCCGTCCGGAGAACGAACCGGACGAGTTCGAACGGGAAGCGCTGGCCCGTTTTCAAGCCGATCCCGATTTGAACGAATTCTTCATGCAGGTTAAGGAAAATGGCAAGCCGGTCTTCCGGTATGCCGTGCCTCTGAAAATCGAAGCAGAATGCCTTCGCTGCCACGGTGGATCGGTGGGTGAACTCGATATCGCTGGCTACCCCAAGGAAGGCTACCAGTTGGGGGACAACGGCGGTGCCATCAGCGTAGCCCTCCCCATGGAACAGGCCATCGCCCAACTGCAGCGCCGCGCCGCCGGTCAGGTGTGGGTAATCGTCCTCGTGACGCTTGCCTCTCTTTCGGTCATCTGGTGGCTCTCCCGAACCCTGGTCACCAAACCGCTCGGGCACCTGGCGGCCCTTGCTACCCGCATGGGTGAAGGCGATCTGAACCTTTCTCCGCCAGATCTGTCCGAGTTGTCGGGCAGTGAGGAACTATCGATAGTGGGAGAGAACCTTGGTTCTATGGCCCGAAATCTTCGGGAAATGTATGGCAACCTGGAGCAGAAGGTGGCTGAGCGCACCCGTGACCTCGAAGCCGCCAACCAGGTACAGTCGCAGTTCCTGCAAACGGTCAGCCACGAGTTACGCACCCCATTGACGTCCATTATCGCGTTCACCGAACTGCTGCGAAAACAAGCGACAGGGCGCGAGTTGGAATACCTGGATGACGTGCTGGACAGCAGTCGCCGGCTTCTCGCAACGGTGAATAACCTCTTGGATTTAAACCGGCTTCGGGCCGGGAGGGTGGAACTCTTCACCGACCTGCTAGAGTTGCCGCCGATTTTGACCGCCGTGGAACGGACGCTCCGGCCCCTGGCCGACCAGAAGCAGATCCGGATGGAGATCAGCGTAGTTCCCGGGCTTCCGCTGGTGTTGATCGACCCCCACCGCGTCACCCAGATCCTGCTCAACATCGTCGGCAACGCCATCAAATTCACCCCCGACGGCGGACACGTCGTCATTACAGCAGCACATGGCGGCGGTCATGTTGTCGTCTCGGTGGAAGACAACGGTCCGGGCGTCGCACACGAGCACCGGGAGACCATCTTCTTCGCCTTCCGCCGGATCGAGTCATCGGGCGCCCAACACCAGGGCAGTGGGCTCGGGCTTGCCATTGCCCGAGAACTGGTCGAGCTCCATGGTGGGCGCATTTGGGTAACCGATGCCCCCGGAGGGGGCTGTCGATTCCGCTTTACCCTCCCTGAGGCCCGGTCATTCGCAGAAGAGGAGGATGCCCCTCATGCCAGCGACTAAGCGAGTACTCGTGGCCGATGACGATCCCAAGATCCTGAAGGTCGTGGGTGAGGCCCTGCGGCTGGAGGGCTACTCTGTCACCACAGCCACGAACGGTGCCACGGCTTTGCAGCTCTGCCGGTCACAGAACCCCCACCTCCTGGTTCTCGACGTGATGATGCCTGAGATGGATGGGCTCGATGTCTGCTCACGCCTGCGAGCCATGAACTCGCAGATCCCGATCCTCATCCTTTCCGCCCGTGCCGATGAATCCGACCGGGTAGTCGGTTTCCGGCTTGGTGCCGATGATTATCTGGTTAAGCCATTCAGCATCTCCGAGCTGATCCTCCGTGTCAAGGCGATCTTGCGACGGGTCCAGCATGATACTCCGGCAACTACGGGTGACCGGGTCTACGCCGGTGAACTGGAAATGGACCGTACGACCCGCCAGACGGTGGTGCGGGGCCAGGCGATCAACTTGACTCCCCGGGAGTTCGAACTGCTTTGGTTGCTTTCATCGCACGCCGGGCAGGTCTTTGCAAGGGAGTCTCTGCTTGAGCTCATCTGGAAAAGCGATTACGAGGGAGATCCTTCTGTGGTGGCCGTTTACATTCGCCGTCTGCGGGAACGGATCGAACGGAACCCGGGCGAACCGGATCATCTGAAGACCGTTTGGGGGATCGGGTACAAATTTGAACCATAGACCTCCGAATCAGGTCTATGATCACACACCAATAAAGGACAAACCTTGTGGTTTTAATCTTTTATTAATGACCCTGAAAACTAGCTTAAAGCATTGGTTGTTACGCTTGCCCTGTGCTGCGCCCCGCAGCCAGGGCCTTTTTTGTTCGTGATTTAACTTGCATGGAGGTATGCTCATGCGCAGACCTGTCCTTCTCGGCTTGATGGCTGGTGTTGTCTTGATCGCGGGCGCCATTCTGTTTGGTCCCGGCGCCATCAAGGCGGCGGGAGCCGAACCCGCCACGTGCGGCAGTTGTCACGTCATGGAGTCCAAAGTACATTCCTTTCAGAACTCCGATTCCATCCACAAGTCCGAGATCAGTTGCAGCGACTGCCACTTGCCGACCGGCATGGAAGGCCTGGTCGAGAAGTACAAGACCGGCTTCCGCCACATCATGACCAATATGAAGGGCGAGGCTCCCGCTGAACTGCGGCTCCGTCCCTCCGATCGGGAATGGGTGGTCGCCAATTGCGTGCGCTGCCACAAGGAAGAGGAGCACATCAAGGAGGTCGGCAAGACCGCCTGCCTGACCTGCCATTCGACCAACCCCCATGGCGACAGGGGTGTCCAGAAATGATCATCTCCGGCCTTGTGATCGATGTCGCTCCCGATGCCGGTGCGAGCGCTCTGGCGGCCCTGCAGAGACGCTCCTGGGTGGCACGGGTAGAAGGACCGGTCTCGCCAGGCCGCCTGGTTGCCGTCGTCACAGCCGAGGACAACAGCGCCCTGGATGCTTTGATGGACGACATGCTGACCACCCCTGGCATCATCGGCGTCAGTCCTGCCTTTATTCATTTCGACGCGTGAAGGAGTGCTCCCCATGGAGATGAAGCGGCGTGATTTACTGACGGCACTTGCCTTCGGCGCTGCCCTGGCGGCGGCGGGATGCAGCAAGGAGCCTTCTTCGGACCGGACCGCGAAGAAGAATGAAACCGAGGGCGCCTCATGGGTGAAGACCGTTTGCCGTTACTGCGGCGTAGGGTGCGGCGTGCTCGCTGCCGTCAAGGACGGCAAGCTGGTCGGCGTCAAGGGCGACCCGGACAACACGGTCAACAAGGGCCTGCTGTGCGTGAAGGCCTTTTACCTCCACAAGTACCTGAACGCTTCCGACCGCCTGACCACGCCCCTGATCCGCAAGGGCGATAAGTTGGAGCCGGCCACATGGGACGAGGCCCTCGACCTGGTCGCCAAGACGTTTAAGGAGATCGCCGAAAAAGACGGCCCAAACGCACTGGCCTTCTACGGCTCCGGTCAGTGCTCGGCCGACGAGGCCTACCTGTATAACAAGCTCTACAAGGGCTGTATCGGCACGAACAATGTCGAAGGCAACCCGCGCACCTGTATGGCCTCTGCCGTCGCCGGCTTCGCCCAGACTTTCGGCAAGGACGAGCCCATGGGGAGCTACGACGACATCGAACAGGCAACTGCGTACTTCGTCATCGGCGCCAACATGGCCGAATGCCACCCGATTCTCTTCTCCCGCATGTCCGACCATAAGGCGAAAAACCCGAGCGTCAAGCTGATTGTGGCCGACCCCCGGCGTCACCGCATGCATGACCTGGCCGACCTGTCGCTGCCCTTCAAGCCGGGCACCGACAGCGCCCTGCTCAATGCCATCGCCCACGTCATCGTCTACGAGAACCTGGTCGATCAGGACTTTGTCAACAAGCACACCACTTTCAGCGATGGCACCAAAGCGATCACGTTCGCGGAGTACAAGAAGTCCCTCGAGACCTGCACCCCGGAATGGGGCGAGCAGCAGACCGGCGTCAAGGCCGACCTGATCCGTCAGATGGGCCGCCTCTACGGCGACAAGCAGCAGCGGGTCATGTCCATGTGGACCATGGGCATCAACCAGCGGACGAACGGCACGCACCTGAACACCCAGATCTACAACCTGCACCTGCTGACGGGACAGATCTGCAAACCCGGTGCCACCCCCTTCTCCCTGACCGGACAGCCCTCCGCCTGCGGCTCCGTCCGTGAAGTGGGCGCCCTCGCACACCTGCTGCCCGGCCATCGGGTGGTCGCCAACGCCGACCACCGGGCCCAGGTGGCCAAGGTCTGGGGCACCGACCCCGCCAAAATGGCACCGGCCAACGGTCTGCCCATGATGAAGATGTTTGAAGGTACGGTGACGGGGGCGATTAAGGGCCTGTTCGTCATGTGCACGAACCCGGGTCACTCCCTCCCGAATGTCAACCGCTATCGGGAAGGCATGAAGAAGACCTTCCTGGTCGTCTCCGACATCTATCCGAACCGGACCACTGAACTGGCAGACGTGGTCTTCCCGGCCGCCACCTGGATTGAGAAGGAAGGGTTCTACGGGAACGCCGAGCGGCGCACCCAGCATATGGCCAAGGGCATCAACCCGCCCGGGCAGGCGAAGACCGACCAGTGGATCTTGCTCGAACTGGCGAAGCGGATGGGTTACGGCCAGTACTTCGAGAAGTACAAGACCACCAAGGATGTCTGGGAGGAGTACCGGAGCCTCACGCTGGGCACCGGCATGGACCTGGCTTCCTATGACGACCTGGTCAAGGCCCACGGCCTGCGCTGGCCCGTAAAGGACGGCAAGGAAGGCTCCATGCGCTACGTATATCCAAACGACCCCAGGGTCACGGAAGCCGAGCGCATCAAGTTCTACGGCAAGCCTGACGGCAAGGCTGTGATCTACTCCCGGCCCACCGTGGGCGCCAACGAGCAGGTCAGCCCCGAGTACCCCGTCTGGTTCTCCACAGGCCGGGTGCTGGAGCACTGGCACACCATCACCATGACGGGCCGGGTGCCGGAGCTGCGGCGTGCCGCCAGCGATTTCTACTGTGAACTAAGCAAGAACGACGCGGCCAGGCTGGGCGTCAAGACCGGCGACAAGATCCGCATTACGTCCAAGCGCGGGTCGATTGTCGTCAGCGCTCGCACTGGGGGCCGTGGCGAACCTCAGGACGGCATGGCCATGCTGCTGATGCACGATGACGATGTGACCCGCCTCTGCAACATAGTGACCAATGACGCCGTCGACCCGATCTCCGCGCAGCCCGAGTATAAGATCGCCGCTGTCAAGATCGAGAAGGCGTAAGCCTATGTGGGGCCGGCTGCGCCGCACCGTGCAAGTCCTGGCTGCCCTGCTGCTCCTTTCGCCCCTGGCCGGACTCACTTTCTTTCTTGGCACCTACTCGGCCTCGCTTCTGTTCGGGAGACTCCACCTGGCCGATCCCTTCGCTGCTCTGCAGACAGGAGCGGTCGTGCTCGCCTTAGCGGCTCTGCCGGTGGTGGTGATCAACGTCCTGCTCGGCCGGGTTTTTTGCGGCTGGATCTGCCCCCTCGGCTTCCTGCTCGAGGGGGTCGACCGGCTCCGGCGGCGGCTGGGCATCCGGGAGCGCACCGTCCCCCGGTGGCTGCGCTGGCCGCTGGCGGCCGCGCTGCTGGCAGGGTCAATCCTGGCGGGACAGCCGCTCTTTGAATGGCTCAGTCCACAGGCCAATCTCGCCCGCCTCTTCCTCTTCGGTCTGGCCTGGGAAGCGCTGGTCATTCCCGCCGTCGCACTGGCTGATCTGGCCGTGGCCCGCCGCCTCTGGTGCTCCACCCTCTGCCCGGCGGGCGTGACTTACGGGCTGCTGGCCAGGGCCGGCACGGTGCGGGTCGCCCTCAACCGGGAGGCATGTCACAAGTGCGGAGTCTGCCTGAACGCCTGCCCGCAGGGGCGGTTCGTTCTCGCCCCGGCCGTGAGCGGTAAGGGTGAGCCCGTGGCTCTGCCCGACGCCTGCATCGCCTGCGGCGAGTGCATCGACGTCTGCCCGTCACGGGCACTGGCCTTCCGGTTCGGCCTGCAGTCCGACCCCGGGCGCCGGGCCGCCCTGCTCACCTTGGGCGCTGCGACTGTGGCAGCCGTCGTCTCCGTGGGCAAGGCAGCGCTGGCCTCTCCCCAGCGAACGGTCATTCGTCCGCCGGGCGCCTTGCCCGAGCCCCTGTTCAAAACCTTCTGCCTCAGGTGCGGCAAGTGCGCGCAGGTTTGCCCACTGGAGTCGATCAAACTGGATGCCGGCCTCCCCTACCTCGAACTGCGGGCTTCCGCCTGCGATATGTGCCGGAAATGTCCGCCTGTCTGCCCGTCCGGCGCCCTTACCCTGGGCCAGACAGAACCAATTCGCATGGGCACCGCGCAGATTGATCACGACCTTTGCTGGGCCTGGAACGGCCAGGTCTGCCGCTCCTGCTTCGCCATCTGCCCGCTGCAGGGCACCGCACTCAAACTGGAGGCCGCCGGCGGGATTCAGCGCCCGGTCGTCGACCCCGCCATCTGTACCGGCTGTGGCCTTTGCGAGCAGACCTGCCCCGTGGATCCCTCCGCCATTTTCGTCACACCCATTGACTGATCGCTGCCACGCTATGGCGAGAGGAGGTGATTGCATGTTGAAAAAATGGGGGCTCAGGGCTCTGGTCACGGCGACCGCCACCATGGTGCTCTTCCTGGCCGCAGCCTTCGCCCTCCAGGTTCCCGCTGTTGGCAAGAGCATCGGCTCGCCGCAGGCCTGCGGCACCTGCCATTCCATGACCTATGAAGTGGTTACTCTGTCCAAGTCCGCGCATCGGGATCTGGCCTGCCTGGACTGCCACGCCGCCACCGGGCTGTTCGAAAAGCCGGTGGAGGAGATCAAGAGCGCCAGCGTGCACCTGTACGTTACCCTGACCAATACCATGCCCGACGTGATCAAACCGACGCACAAGAGCCGAGAAATCGTTCAGGAAAACTGTCTCCGCTGCCACGCCGGGCTCAACGAAACAGTCCACGCTTCACAGGTCAAGACCGACCGCCTGTGCTTTGACTGCCACCGTGCGACGCCCCACGGAACTCCCCTGCGCAACTAACGCCACCGCATAAGGAGGACGAACACGTCCATGCAGCGCATCGTAGCTATCATTTGCGGCGCTCTGGTGGCCCTTGGCCTGATTGGCGCCGGCACCTACTACGCCGTCGCCGCCAAGAAGCCCGCCATGCCGGCAGCCATTCAGAAGACTGGCCTTGACCTGAAGACCACGGACCCCAAGGCATTCAAGGCCTTCTTTCCCGACCATTATGATTCGTATATGAAGAACGCCGACATGAACCACCCGGCCCTCAAGTACGCTTCTTCCGAGAAGAAGAAGAGCCGCCTGGAGCAGTTCCCCTACATGAACACCCTGTGGAACGGAATGGCGTTCTCCAAGGAGTACAACGAAGCCCGGGGCCATGTCTACACAAACGAGGATGTGATTGGCGGCAACGGCACCGTCGGAACCAAGCGCATCGGCGCCGCCACGAACCTGACCTGCATGTACTGCAAGTCGGCCGAAGTGCCCCAGCTCATCGAGAAAATGGGCAACGCCTTCTACAACACCAAGCTACTGGAAGGCGATAACAAGACCCAGTTCAAGCATCCGATCTCCTGCTCCGACTGCCACAACCCCGACACCATGGAGCTGCGGATTACCCGCCCGGCGCTGGTCGAGGCCATGGCCCGCCGCGGCACTCCCGTGGAAAAGGCCTCCCACCAGGAGATGCGGTCGCTGGTCTGCGCCCAGTGCCATGTCGAGTACTTCTTCAACCCGAAGGACAGCGCGAAGGTCACCTTCCCGTGGGATAACGGCTTCGAAGCGAAGGACATGTTTGCCTACTACCAGAAGGAGCAGTTCTCCGACTGGAAGCATCCCCAGACCGAAGGCGGCCTGCTGAAGGCGCAGCATCCTGAGTATGAAATGTTCCAGGGCTCGACGCACCAGCAGGCCGGACTCTCCTGCGCCGATTGCCACATGCCGTACATGAAGCAGGGCGACAGCAAGATCAGCAGCCACTGGTGGACTTCCCCGGTCCGGACGATCGAGGCCTCCTGCGCCACCTGCCACAAGCAGAGTGAAGAGGAGATCAAGAACCGGATCCTCTACACGCAGGACCGCGTGAAGGAAGCCCTTGACCAGGCGGGTCTGGCCAACAAGGCCGCCGTTGAAGCCATTGAGAAGTCCAAGGCGGTCGCCGGCGTCGACACCAAGATGCTGGACGAAGCAAGGGCACTGCACCGGGAAGCCCAGTTCTACTGGGATATCGCCTCTGCCGAGAATTCGATGGGCTTCCACAACCCGCAGAAGTTCCTGAAGACCCTTGCCGACTCCATCGACCTGGCTCGCCAGGCGGAGCTCAAGGCCGTTCAGGCCGGCGTCAAAAAGTAAGCAAGAATAGCGGGGACGCTCAGGCGCCCCCGCTTTCTCGTTCTTGCCGCCATCGCTTCGTCACCTCGCTGTCGTACTGGTGCTTCGGGTACCGCTCCCAGTTCCCCGAGGCAAAAGTCGTAGCCGGGGTCACATCTTTGTGTGCCCCGGCTACCTGGCCGCTTCACCGTCCCCTCCGAAATATCGAGCCGTGCCCCAATTTCCGCGTTCGTCAGGCCCCGGGCGATCAGCCCCAGCACCTCCCGTTCCCGGTCCGTCAGTGGTTCGGGCAGATGCTGCTCCCTCACCCGGGCCGGCGTGGGCGGATCAGCAGCGTGCACGGATACGGCAGGACTACCGCAGGCCTCGCATCAAGCGCAGCCCTGAAGACGGCAGCCCCCTGGCCGCGGTTACAGGACCTCTGCGGGCGCCCCCGCCACCAGATGAACCAGCCGCGCCCGCCGCAGCAGGCCGCCCGGGACCAAAATGGCCAGCGGCGCCACAAGTGCGCCGTCCACCCAGGCGACGGCCCGTTGCGAGTGCTGCAGAGCGGCCCGGGCAGCATCGATCATGGTTGGATGAAGCCAGGCGTAGACGTTGAGGTCGTCGGGCACCACCTGCACCAGCCGAAGGCCGCCGCCGCCGCTGAAAACCGGCTGTTCCTTGCGGGGGTCGTTGGGCGCCAGGAGCAGCGCTTCCGCGGCCAGGTCGGCCCAACCGGGGTTCGCCATGGTACAGACTTGATACTCGCCAGACGCCCCAAGCAAGTGGCGCTCCTGCCAGCGTAAACCGCCTTCCAGCACGTGGCGCAGCCACGGGCGGGGCGCCCCGGTGGGGGCGACGAGCACCAGGTCCTCCGCATGCATGCCCCGGAGGCGGACGCCGGCCCACGCTTCTCCGCCGCCGTGGGGCACCCGGCAGACCGGCACGACCCGGTCCACTACCGCGGTGCGCTGCTTCGGTTTGCTCAGGGGCGCCCAGTTGCCCGGGAGCGGCGCGTCGGCGGGGAGGCGGGCCCGCAGCAGCCGGCAGGCAGCGAGTGCCATGGCAGCCGCCCCAAGCGCCTCGCCCGCGCCGACGGTGGCGACCCGGCCCAGGCGTTCGCCCAACGCGGGCAGCCCTGCCTCGATGAGGGCCGCTGCCTCGGTGGCGAAGTCGGCGGCCTCTGCGCCGGCGTTTCGCCAGCCAGAAGCCAGCAGCCGCTCCAGGCGGTCCTCCAGGAGGCGCAGCCGGTTAGCGATCTCCTGCATCGGCTCACCTCCCAAAAGGCTGGTCCGGGTATACCGGCCCGCGGCCCCACTGCAGTTGCTCGCTGATGACCGACAGGCACTGCAGGCGCAGCCCCCGTTCCGCCTGCTCCAGCAGGCCAAACAGGACATAGCGTCCGGCTTCCGGCAGCAGCCCTGGCAGTTCACTGCGCCACTTATCGGGCACCGCCAACTCAATATACCGGGACGCCTGGTCGAGCGCCCCCACCAGATCACCCTGTGCGATTAGCTCCGTGGGCCGGAAGAGAACGGGCAGTTCCGGAGCCCCGAACGGATCGCTCAGCTGTTCGACCAGGCGGCGTCGCAAATCGGCGACAGCCACCGGCACATGGTCAAGGAAACGGGCGACGTGCTCCGCCGCCAGCGGCGCCCGCCGCATGCGCCGGAGCTTGATCCGCCGGGGCGCCGCACCGGGATAGAGCCCCCCTTCGTCCAGCAGGATTAACTGGCGGCAGCGGCCTTTGGTCCAGGTATTCAGCTTTGCGGGCGTGATCTGCTTTTCGGCGTAGACGGTGCCAGTGGCAGGCTCCGCCAGGTACGACGTTTCGATTTGGAACTCGCCGTCGCTCGCGGCGGTATAGGCGATTTCGAAGAGCTGTAGGCCAGTAACGGGCTCCAGTTCTTCGTCGCGCCAGGTCTTGCCCAGCAGCTCCTCTGCTACGCGGGGGTCGAGGGCGACGCTTCCGCCCATGTGGGCGCCCACCGCCTGCCGGGTCAGCCAAAGGTCGACGAGCAGGTCGGCGAACTGGTCCGGCGTCAGGTCCGCCGGGCGCTGCAGGCGCATGATCAAGTTGCCCAGCCGGCGGAGCTTCAAGCTCCGCACCAGCTCACCGGCAGATGCGACCAGGGCGGCTTTCTCTGGCCCCAGGGCTAGCAGGCCCCCGGCGGCCAGTTCAGCCAGCAGGCGGTCCACCGTCTCCAGACCGGCTGCCCGCAGTTCGCCCGCGTCGGGCGCCTTCTTCTTATTGGCAGGCCTCTTTGCCTTGGGTGCGACAGGCGTTTCCGGAAGCGGGTCGGTGGGGGCAAACTGGTCGGGCTTCTCCAGCAGCAGGCAACAGACGGCAACCACGTGCTTGCAGTATTTGCTCCGGCGGTGGGCGGGGCAGGTACAGACGACCTTGAGCTCACCCGAAAAGTCGATCGTCACCCGGTAGTCCGTGGAGCCCGTGACGCTGGCGTAAGCTTTGGTCCCGGCGACAGTCCCCTGCCTGACGAGGCCCTTCTTCAGGTAATCCCGCCCGGCGGTGTAAGCGGCGTCGCCCGCCAACTCCCGCAGGCGCCCGCCCAGGTCGCTCAGCGCGGCATGCTCCCTAGGATCCACCGCCGCCACCTCCTCCCCGCAGCGCCCGCTCCACCGCTTCAATCAGACTGTCGGGTGTGGCGGCGAAGGTCGGAATCTCCAGAGCGGCCACCTTGCGCGCCAGGCTCTCGTTATAGGAAGCTTTGCCCGCATCGTTCAGGGCGAGCACGCACAGCACCTGTGCCCGGCTTTCCTTGAGTGCCGCCAGCTGCTGAAGCAGCGCCTGGGGGCTGCCGCCTTCGTACAGGTCCGTGATCAGCAGGAAAAGTGTCTTGTCGGGCCGGGCGACCAGTGAGGCGCCGTAGTTGACCGCCCGGGCGATGTCCGTGCCGCCGCCCAGTTGAACGCCGAACAGCAGCTCCACCGGATCGGACAGCTGGTCGCTGACATCCGCCACGCTGGTGTCGAAGTAGACCAGCCGGGTGTCCAGGGCCGATACGGACGCGAAGACGGCCGCGATGATCGACGAATAGACGACCGACTCGCCCATGGAGCCGCTCTGGTCGACCAAAATGATAATCCGCCACTCGTGAAACCGGCGCTGGTTGGCGTAGAAGTAGACCCGCTCGGGGATGATTTTCCCCAGTTCGGGGCGATAGTGCTTCAGGCCCTCCCTTACGGTGCGGCGCAGGTCCAGGTTGCGGGCGACCCGCAGGGGGCTGTGGCGGTCGCGCCGCATGGCGCCCAGCAGCGTTTGCCGGGTCTGGTTCTCCAGCTTCTTGCGCAGTTCGGCGGCGATTGCGCCTACGACTTGGCGAGCGGTCTGCCGGGTCTTTTCGGGCATCATGCCCTTGAAGGCAAGGATCGTGGAGACCAGACCGACGTTCTTCTCCAGCGTCTGCAGGGTCTCGGGCTCCAGCAGGAGCTGCTTGAGCCCCTTCAACTCGATGGCGTCCTTCTCCATAAAGGAGACGACCGATTGGGGGAAGTAGCGGCGGATGTCGCCCAGCCATTTGGGCAGATAAGGCGCACTGGCGCCGAGACCGGCGGAGCGCTCCTGCTCCCCGTACAGGAAGCCCAGCGCCTGGTCAATGCTGGTCAACGCGGCGTCGCTTTTCAGGGCGGCCTCGGCGTCAGCCCACAGTCCGCCGCCGGCCGCGGGGGGCGGGGCGCCCAGCACGAGGCGCCAGCGGAGCAAGGCAGCCTGCGCCTCAGCCGATGCCATAGCGAGCCCTCCATTCTGCCAGGGTATGGGCGGCGGCCCGGTCGGCCTCCCGCAGGAGTTCTTCTTCGATGGCGCTCAGTCTGAGGGTGCGGGAGGCCTCCCCGCCGCCCAGGCCGAGCACGGCCTCCAGGGTTTCAGCCAGGTAGGTCCGCTCCGCCGCCGTCAGGTTGCCCAGGTTGCGCCGGAGGACAGGCAGCAGGGGAACCAGCTGCTCCATCGAGAGGTCTGACAGGAACTCGGTAACGGCGCCGATCAGGGTGCGGTTGCGCACTAACGTGGACCGGTGGAGCGAGAAGAGCCCTGCGACCAGGCGGGCGTTGTCCGGCGCCTCCGCCGTGGCGGAGAGCCAATACCGGATCTGCGCCGCCAGGGCGCCGGGCGCCAGCCTACCGCCCAGCTCAAGCAGCACCAGGCAGAGGCCGCGCAAGGCCGGGTGGGCCGGCACCATGCGCGATACGGTCTCGACCGACTCCCAAAACACGTCCGCCGCAGCGGCGCCCCGGGCGACCAGGTCATACAGGGACTTCAGTGCCCCGTCGGCCTCCTGGGCGGCCTCATCGCCACAGATGGCCGCGGCCGGCAGGTGCAGCACGGCTCGGGCGAAAAGCCGCTCGGCCAGGGCGGTCAGCCGCTCCGCCGGCAGGCGGCGGGCGGAGCCGTAACTGATGAGGCCGTCCAGATAATAGGCAGCGCGGGCCAGGGCCGTGAAGCTGGCGGAGTCCGCCGCCAGCGCCTCACACTGCTCCAGCGCCTGGTCGAAACCGGCGGTTACTTCGCACAGCGCCATTTTCAGCAGCACTTCGGCGCCGGTGTCAATGTGAGGCGCCTCGGCCAGGCGCTGGTTTAACACCCGCCCGCAGACTTCGGCCAGCGTGTTGCCCAGGGCGGTCCGCTCCACCAGTTCGGCATCGGTCTCGGGGCGCCACTGCAGCTCCCACTTCTCCCGCACACGGGAAAGCTGCTCCAGGGGGCCGCCGGCGGCGTCGCGCCCCCGCCCGCCCAGGCCGCTTTCGATCTCCCGGGCAAAGGGAATGGACGCCACGCCCAGCCGGTGCAGGAAGGCCGATTGCTCAGCCTCCGCCGCCACCGGCAGGTGGACGAGGATCTGCTGCGGCGTGTCCAAAATGGGCAGGCGAAGCCGGTTGGCCTCCGCGTAGAACTCGGTTTGCAGGGGCGTCTTGCCCACTTTGTGAGTAACCCGGCCGACGGTCTCGCCGATCAGTACATGCCGCAGGGCATCTGTGACGAGCGTCGTGCGGCCCTGCCCGAAGCAGGCCGTCGCCGCCTCCGTCACTTCGTCGACGCCGGGGGCAGGCTTCTCCCGCATGTGGGCCAGGGTGCGCGCCAAGTTGTAGGCATCGATCGTTTGGGCCAGGGAAGCCTGGTGCCCTTGTTTGCGCAGCCGTCCGGCCAGGGCGGCCAGGGTCGCCCGGGTGGCGGCGCGGTAGTCGCCCTTCAGTTCCCAGACCCGCTGGTAGAACCAGGGCGCCCGGTTGCCGGCGCCGTAGCCCGACTGCTCGCTCAGCCGCGGGAAGCTGTACGGGACCAACACCACCTCAACCGTCGCTGTCTCAAGTGCCGCGAACGCGGCGCTCCCCCCGGTGACGGCGGCTGCGATCTTCTCCGCGTGGGCCGCCCCGCACACGATGGCGATCTCAGCGGGTGCGACGCCGCTGTTCAGGGCGGTCGCGGCCATATGGCGTTCACGCAGATCGTTGTGTTCATCGCCCGCAGAGAGGGCGCGGGCCTTGGTGCCAAAGTCGCCCAGTACCTCAATGTAGCCTTCGGGCGTGCCCTGCCCCGCCTCTTGCTCAAAGGCGGTCTCCCAGAACTCCTCAAAGCTGTCGTACCCCGCCGCTTCGGCGAGCCCGGCAGCAAACCGGCCGTACTCCGACCCGCCGGCCTCTTCCCGCCCGGCGGCGAGTGTCATGGCCGCGGGAAGATCACAAAAGGCAAGCTGGGCGCCCACTTCCTGCCCGGCCTGCAGGGCGGCGTACTCCGGCGAGTAGTCGCAGAATGGCCAGAAGGCGGCCCGCACTTCCGCGGCGCCGGTCCGGTAGGCGTAGACCGCCACCGGCGGGGCCGTGGAGCGGTCCAGCAGCAAGGGGATCAGCGGGGTGGCATCGGCTGGACCCTCCACCAGCACCAGCCGGGGCCGCCGCTTGCGAATCAGGGTCCGCACCTGCAGCGCCGCCGTGGGCGAGTGGTGCCGGACCGGGAAGATCAGCATGGACTCACCCTCCCAGCACGTCCTTGCCGGCGGCGTAGAACTCCTTCCAGAGTCCGTCCTTCCGGGCCTTGACCACCGCCTCCAAATACTCGGCGATCACCGCCAGGTCAGCGGCGTTCTCCTTGGCGACCGCGCCCACCAGCCCCGAAACGCAGTCCCGGACGGTGGCAGTTCCGCTGCCAAAGAAGGAGCCCATCAGTCCGGCATTGGCGACGACGGAGATCAGTTCGGCCGTGCTGAGCACCGTCGACGGCGATTTGACTTTCGCCTTGCCGTCCAGGGTCTGGCCCCGTCGCAGTTCGGCGAACACATGGGTCAGCAGTGCGACCAGATCCCGCTTTACGTGGGCGCCGGCGCCCAGGTCGCCCAGCAGTTCATGGCTGCGCTGCTCGACGATGGCGACTTCTTGGTCGACATCTGCAATCACGGGAATGGTGACGAAGTTGAAGCGCCGCTTGAGAGCCGATGACATGTCGTTGACGCCCCGGTCGCGGGTGTTGGCCGTGCCAATCAGGGCAAAGCCCCGGCGGGCGGGGACCACTTCATCCAGTTCAGGAATGGCCACCTGCTTTTCCGACAGGACCGAGATGAGCGCATCCTGCACTTCGGCGGCGCAGCGGGTCAGCTCTTCGAACCGGACGACCTTGCCGCCCTGCATGCCCCGCAGGACCGGGCTCTCCACCAGCGCCTTGCGCGACGGGCCTTCGGCGATCAGGAGCGCGTAGTTCCAGGAGTACTTGATCTGCTCCTCGGTGGTGCCAGCGGTCCCCTGGACGATGTATTGGGACGAACCCGAAATGGCTGCCGCCAGGTGTTCGCTGAGCCAGCTTTTGGCGGTGCCCGGCTCGCCGACGAGCATCAGCCCCCGGTCGGAGGCGAGCGTGGCGATGGCGACCTGGACAAGTCGCCGGTCGCCCACGAACTTGGGGGCGACGCCCAGCTCTTTCGATCCCATAATGAAGCTCTCCACCATGCGGGGCGAGAGTTCCCAGCCCGGCGGACGGCTCGAGCGGTCGTGCTCCCGCAGCACGGCCAGTTCCTGTGCGCAGCGGACTTCGGCGGGCTGGCGGATGATCTCGGTGGACATCGCTCACTTCCTCCTTGCCAGGTGCATCAGTCGGGCCACAAAGTCGGCCGAAGCCGCATCAGGGTTTGCGTAAGGGAAGTCGCCGTCGCGGTCCCGAATCCTCAGTTCCGTTGGATTCCCTTGCGCGTCAAACGCGGCGCCCGTGCCGAGATGGAGCCGCCAGCCCTTCCCCACGGCGTACTCGCCGTCGGCTGCGGCCCCGTAGGCCCGAGCCAGTCCGGCCCGAACGGCGAGCACCTCGGGTGACACCGGGCCGGGCTGGTCGGGCGCCGCCGCCCGGGTGGCCAGGTCCACATCGCGCAGGACCTCGGAGATGATCCGCCCAGTGGCGGCGCCCCGAATGTGGAGGCTTCCCGCGGTCAGAATCTCCAGGGCGCCCATGTAGGCGGCGCCATCCGCAAGCCAGAACTCGGCCTGCGCCCGCCCCGGGAGGCGGCGGACCAGGGCGCCTTGGTAGGCGGTGTGCCAGCCACGGCGCTTCAGCTTCTCGACCAGCGTGCCCACCCGCACCTTGCGGTCGCCAAAGCGGCGGACGTGTTCCGGCTCGGCAGTGGAGTAGGCCTCGCGGAAGAGTTGGTTAAAAGGCTGCTTCTTGCCTTCGGTGACGAGACGTATTTGCCATGTGTGGAGCATGCCCTCAGTCGCCAGGTCCAGTGCGTGGGCAATCTGGTAACGCTCGGCGCCGGGGGCGGGGCCGAATCCGATCACCGGCTCGCCGGCGACCCAGGAGCAGAGGACCAGGTTGGGCAGCATGGCCTGTCCGGCGGGGGTGATCAGGGCCGGGGCGAACGTGTCGCGGTCCATTACCTCGCCCAGGTTCATTGCAAGCTCCAGACGCCGCATCACCCGGTCCCACTGGGCCTGCAACTGTTCCCGGGCCTCCTTGATCTCCGCGTATGCGTCCGCCTGCCGGACAGCGGGCGGCACGGACTTGAGCAGCTTGCCGTCCCGCTCCACCCGAATGGTGGCGGACTCATCCGCGTCCAGCCGGGCCGTATAGTCACCGACTTGCCAGCGGCGCCCGGGGTCAAGCTCTTCGACCAGCCGGGCTTCCATGGACCACTCAAGCTGAGCCCGGTCCTCGTAGCCCGCCGTTGCGGCGAGATTGGCCAGGGCCCGCTCGACGGCCAGCGTTTCGCTGGCCTGGCGCTGGGCGCCGAACTGCCGGGATTCCTTGGCGAACTTGCGCAGAGCGAGGTAGCGCTGCAGAATATCGTCCTCGTCGGGCAGCATGCCCAGGGCGACAACCGCAAGCTTGTCCCGCTTGAGAAAGCGCGCCTCCACGTCTGCCGCGGTCCGGCCCAGGACAGCTTCGGCGAAGAAAAGGCCGTTGCGGTACAGCCCCCGGGCGAGGCGGTGCTTGATCAGTTGGTTGAAGCGCTGCTCACCCATCGCTGCGACAGCTTCCTGCAGCGCCTCCCGGTCGACGGCACCGCCGTCCTCCTCGTCTTCCTGGTTCGCCGGCGCACCGTCGCTCCAGGGCGCCAGGCCGCCGTACCGGGCTAGCCAGCTGACCAGCTTTGCCCAGCCGGGCCAGCCGGTGTACGCGTCCGCGAGGGGCGCCCAGGCAGGCGCGAGCAGGGTGGCGGTCTGCAGCGCCGCTGCGCTGATGGCGCCAAGCTCGGCCGCGCGGGCAACGTCTACCGGTCGGGGGGCAAGAAGCACGCGCAGCAGGTGCGTCACCCAGCCCATCTGATCCGAAGCGGTGCTCCCCCGGTCGATCGGCACCTTGGCTTCCGGGTGCATGTCTATGAACCGGCAGGCAGCCAGGAAATGATCGATCCCCTTGAAATGCCAGTAGTGACTGAGCGCCAGTGTAAGGTGCGGGTCGGAATCTCGGGCCAGCACCTGGTCAAGGACCCGGCTGACAGTTGCATGCAGGGCGCCCATCCTACCGGCATGCGCTGCGGGCTGGATCCGGCCCAGGTGCCCGCTCAACCGGGGAAACTCCCGCAGCAGGGAGTCCATGTCGGGTCCGGCAAGCAGCCCCGCCTCTGCCAACGGCAGGCTGTATTCGTAAGCGACAGAGTACGCCAACCCATAGGTGCTTGACTGGAAGCTGGCCGCGCCGCCCTGCCGAAGCCCGGCCTGCAGTGCTGCGATTTCCCGCATGAGCCACAACCCCCGCCCGAAGGGGCGCCCGGGGTCTGCTCCGTCAACATGCACCACCAGGCTCACCGTCTGCCGGATCGCCTCCCGCACTTCATACGGGAGCTGGGCCTGGCTGGCCACCACCACCCGCAGCGTGTCCAGGAGCCAGTTCGCCAGGAGATCGGCCGCCCCGGGCGGCGGGTTCTCCCTGACCAGGGCCATCAGGAGGGGCAACGGATCAACGGCGTACAGACCGCTCTGGCCAAGCTGCGAAGCCTTGGTCTTGTTCTTGGCAAACCGCCCGTCGATATTGCAGATCCACAGCAGCGCCAATGTTGGTGCCTCCGGATAGCGATCCCTGATCGGGGCCAGAATCGCCGCCCAGTCAGCGCCTTCGGGCAGGCCAGCGGCACCGGCGGGAGCGGGCATGCGACACAGGCTGTGATACGGGGTTGGGCCGGAGTACTTTCCCGGTATGTGCGGGAGGCCCTCCAGACGGCAGTGGCGGTCCAGCACGTCGGCGAGGAACCGGCCCGTCTGGCTGCCGGAAATGCGGGCCCATACCTGCTCTGCAAACCCCTTGAGCATGTCCGGTCTCCTCCTGTCAGGATGGGAATCGGCGAGCGCGGCTGACCCCGGCAGCGCTATGCGGAACGCCGCCTGGCCCCGGCCGCGGTCAAGCTTCGTGCGGCCAGCAAGACGCTTACAGACTCTACGATGTAGAACGGATTGCCCCGCGTCAAGTGCCGCGGCATCAAGATCGACCGGATAGGTCGGGAGACCGCGGTGGCACCATACCGGCAGAGCGTAGTGGGTGGAACGGCGGCGACGCCACCATCAGGCGCAAGGTCCAAGGCGGCCCGGCAAGAACCTCCCGGAGTCGCCTCCGGGCGGTTTGCGTGTTCGGGCCGCCGTGTTCCATGGCCGATCACTCCAGGGCCGTCAACAGCAGTTCAGCCACGTCCAGCACCTGGGGTCCCCCGTCGCCGGCAGTGGTTCTGATGCCATCCTCCATCATCTGCATACAGAAGGGGCAGCCGGTGGCTACCACCTCGGCGCCGGTGGCCACGGCTTCCGCGGCGCGACGCTGGTTGGTACGTGGCCCTGCGCCTCCGCCTTCCATCCAGGCATGGCCGCCGCCCGCCCCGCAGCAGGTAGCACTTGACCGGTTATGCTCCATCTCCTTGCGATTGGCCACAGCTGCGTCCAGGACCGCTCGCGGCGCTGCATACTCATCGTTCCAGCGCCCCAGGTAGCAGGGGTCGTGGAATGTGGCCGACTTCACGCCGGCCCTCACCTGCAGCCTGCCCCCATCCACCAGTTCCTTCAGAAGCTGCGTGTGATGCACCACTTCAAACTCGCCGCCCAGGCGCCGGTATTCCTGCCCGATCGAATTAAAGCAGTGAGGGCACGTCGTCACGATCCGCCTGGGACGGTACCGCTGCAACGTTTCTATGTTCTGCCGAGTAACCGCATCGAACAGGAACTCATTGCCGCTGCGCCGGGCCGGGTCGCCGGTGCAGCACTCTTCCGGCCCCAAAATTGCACAGGGGACTCCGGCAATCTGAAGCAGTTGTGCGAACGCCCGGGCGATGCGCTGACCCCTGGGATCAAACGTGGCCACGCAGCCTACCCAGTAAAGCAAATCGACCTGCTCCACGTCGGCCGCGAGGGGGATTCCCAACCCCTCGCACCAGTCGAGCCGCCCGGCATTGGCCCCCTTGAAGGTATGGCCCCGGTCCTCCATGCTGCGGAGCGCTTCCTGCAGGGTGTCAGGCACCGAGCCCTGCTCCATGATCAAGTGCTGCCGCATGCCCACGATTTTCGGCACGTGTTCAATGTGGACGGGGCACGCCTCCATGCAGGCCCGGCACGTGGTGCAGGCCCAGAGCGCATCTTCGGCAGCGGCAGCCCCCACAAGCGGAGGCAGGCTGGCGGAATCAACCCCGCTGAGCAGTTTCGGGCCATGCTCCCGCATGTAGTCGCGCAGATCGAGAATCAAGCTCCTGGGGGAGAGCGGCTCTCCGGAGGCATAGGCCGGGCAGACGGCCTGGCAGCGGCCGCAGGCAGTGCAGGCATCCAGGTCGAGCAGGTCTTTCCAGGTGAAGTCGGTCAGAGCACTCCGGCCAAAGCGGTCCGCCGTTTCAAAGTCAATGGGGTCGGTAATGGCGGCACCGGCGGGCCGCAGGTCGCTAAAGTAGACCGAGGCGGCGGATGTAAACAGGTGCAGCATCTTCGAGTACGGTATGTAGGCAATCCAGGCAAAGACCGTTACCATGTGAAACCACCAGACAACCTGATAGGCACCGACGAGCACCGCCGAATCCAGGCCCATCAGCGGCCTGGCCAGCAGGTAACCTACGGGTGACCACGCATCCCAGGGGCGCGGGGTACCTGCGATGCGAATGGCTTCCAGGGCGAAGCCCTGCGCAAACATGAGAATGAAAGCCGCCAGGGTGATGCTGTCACTGCTGTCCTTCCGGGCGTGCGGTCGGTTATGCTGCAGCCGCGGAATCTTGAGGACGAAGCGGCGCAGCAGGGCGATGCCGAGTCCCACCAACCCCAGGGCACCCGCCAGATCCAGGACCAGCGACTGGAACACCAAGTAGAACCAGCCCCGCATGATGGGCAGGCCGAAGTCGGCCTCCAGTGCGACCACGATGGTTCCGATCAGCAGCAGGAGCATTGACCCGTACATGAACGCATGCATGACGCCTGCAGGCCGCTCCTGCAGCAACCGTTTGTGGCCGAACACGTACGTGAACACCCGTTCCAGGCGCCTGAGCGGCTGGTCGGTCCGCAAGGTTGGCTTGCCCAGCCGCCAGAGCCGGAACCGCATGTAGAGCCCGTAACCGAATATGGCCAGGGTTGGGAGCAGCATGAAGTACATCAGCCAGGTGCCGCTGATCTGCCAGTAGATGGGCCGCGTGATGGCTTCGGACACAGTCTCCACCTCCCGCCGCTACTGCCTGACGACGCCCTGCAGGGCCGTCGTCAGAGCAGGGAGCACCGTGCGGTAGTCGGCCACCATGCCGATGTGGTTCCGCTTGAAGATCGGCGCCTCCGGGTCTTTGTTCATGCCGATCGCCATGTACTGATCCGGAGCGACGATGGCGCCGGTCCGCCCCACCTGCCGGTCGGGCGGCGCCCAGCCCGCGTCGCAAGCTGCGCGGGAGGCGCCCCAGGCCAGCGCCTGCACTAGCCTGAACGGCTCCGGACCACCCAGACCCCCCGCCGGAAACCGGTCGGCGGTGTACTCGCCTACAGCCTTCCCGCCACCAATCGGCCGCAGCCAACGGATCTGGCCTTCAGCGGCCATCGCCGCGGACAGAGCCGCATTCCCTGCCCCCACTACCACCATGTCATACCGCAACCGTTCCATTCTCTCTGCTCCTCCCTGCTGCCGTAATGCAAAAGCCCAGCCTACACGACCCCTGCCCGCGGACAGGAGGTGGTTGGCTGGGCGTGTAACCGGAAAGGCCTCGGTGCAACCCAAGGGCGCCGGGTACCGTCAACCGCGGAAATACAACTGGCCGATCTCTGCCGGAGAATGCCCAAGGGTGCCGGGAACGGCAGAACGCCGCGGGACCCGCCCGGATTCGGGCTGCGGTAACCGCCACGATTGGGTGGTGCGGATTGCGTTTCTCCACTTTGCTTTCTGATATGTTTTATATACTTCAAGTGAGGCAGTATAGAATCCTGCGTCCACAAAGAAAAATTACGCAGAACCGCTGCTGCTGGGGCCGGCCACCTTCCATGCCACGAGTGCCGCCACAGGTCCTTGACAGCCGCCGTCAGGGCGCTCTGCGCAGCGCCGTGGTAGAGCAGGCGAATCTCCTGCTGCACTACGTCGCAGGGGTCGTCAAGGCTGCGCCCCCCGTGGGGTACGCTTCCGTAAGCAACCTGGGCGGGAGGGTGTCCAGCTTCGGTCCGGCGCCGCACCGCTGGCTGAAGCGCCGTTTGAGCAGAAAGACCCGCTCCCCGGCGGTGAGAAACTCTGCCCACTCCATGTTCAGCCCGGTTACAGCGTTGAACCACTCCAGAATCAAGTGCGGCGCTATGGTGGGCAACTGGAAGTGGAAAAGGCCACACTATCGGAAGCGGTGTCCCGAAGGAGGGTTGAACTCGCTAAAGGCCGTAAGGCGGCCGACGATGATTCCCAACACCTACGTTGCGCCGTCTGTGACCTCCCACACCAGGGCGGCTGCGCCGATTACCCCAACATCGTCTCGCAGGGTGGCGGGAACCAGGGGTGGAAGACCGCTGCTGCAGAAAGGGCACGACAAAGCCCGTTCGCCCATGACCTTCTGCGCCACCAACAGCAGTTCCGGCGCACCCAGGCCAAGACTACCGCCAACAATGATCCTGCTCGGATCGATGACGTTCACAAGGCCGCCTAACGCAAAGCCCAGCGCCTCGCCCGCCTCTCTTAGCAATTGCGCGGCCAGCGGATCCCCGGCACGAGCAGCCCTGACCACCGCCGCCCCTCCGCCCGAGACAAACCCACCCGGGGATGCGACTTCGGCACGTCGGGCCAGACCCGAGCCCGAGGCGTAGACTTCAAGGCAGCCCGGTGCCCCGCAGCTGCACGTGGGACCCGCAGGGTCAATCACAATATGCCCGAGTTCTCCCGCAATGCCCCGATGGCCGCGCATCAGGCGCCCGCCCGAGACAACGCCTCCGCCGATGCCGGTGCCAAGGCAGAGATAGATCAGGTCATCGCAGCCCTTGCCAGCTCCGAACAACCACTCTCCAAGCGCCCCTGCATTGCCGTCATTATCGGCACGACAGTACATGGCCAGTTCTGCCCCTACCCGCTCGGCAAGCAACGTCCCACCCCATCCCGGAAGCAGGGAGGTCGCCCCAAGAACTCGGCCCGTCCGGGCATCAATCTGGCCGCCGCTGGCAATACCGATTCCTGCAAGGTCGTAAGGCGGGATTCCTGCGGCCACACATGCCTCGCGGGCCGTCTGAACCACGGCGGCCAGAACCGCTTCTCGCCCGTCACTGGCAGGCGTAGGTCGTTCGGTCCGGCTCAGCACTTCGCCCGTCGGGCAGACCACCGCCGCCCGGCAGCGCGTCCCGCCCAGATCCACGCCAATGGCAGGGGCCAGCCCCTCATGCCTGACTGTCACGGCTGTCCCTCCTGCTGTAGCTCCAGATCTGCCGCCCAGTCGATTTCGAAAATCCGACCCCATGGCAGGCGAACGGCGCCCAACTTAAGGCCCTGCACCTTATAGCCGTCAACAACAACGGCCCGCCAATACTGATCAAAGTATTCGCGTGCAAAACCGTTGAGCCGGGCCGTCACTGCCTGAGCCAGCTCTCCGGACTCCGCTCCGTCGCCATAGCCGAGTTGCTCGCCCACTTCCGCACGAATGCAGCACTCGTAGGCCCAATCGTCGACGAGCCGCCGGAAGAGGAACGACAGGTGAGCCGCCGCCTGGTCTCGGGATAGGAGATCGCCGTGCACTCTCCGGGCGATCGATAGCATGGCAGCGTGACTGACCGCCGTGCCGATGGTGTTCCCTGCAGTATTCCACGCTGCGTAGGCGGCCAGGCGATGCGGCGGGAGTTCCTGATGCAGTAGAGACATAAAGAGGTTGTCCCCGCCGTTGGCGTAGGCTACGTCCGCAACAGCCACCAGACGGCCTTTTTCAGCATGAGCCGCCGCTGCCCGGGCCAACTCCAGAGGGTTGCGGTTGCAGTCATCCACGCGGGGTTCATCCATGGGTCCGCAGCCGGGAGCGTATAGATCGCCCTGCGCCGTGCCCGGAGTGTTCAGGCAGAGCACAACATCCGCATCGGCCGGGGTGTCTGCCAGGCACCCGCCTGCGGCGGCCACGTGGGCTTTTACCAGTTCATGCAAAGGCCGGTCCTCATACTTCGGAATCAGCAGAGGCCCCCCGGTCGACCCGTAGCGAGCAAAGAAAGCGGGGGCCGGCGCCTTCAGAATCCGTCGCGCGGCGAGGCTCATCTGCACCATGCCCACTTCGTCGGCTCCGGGATAAATCAGCGCCCGTCCGGCCACGCCGCGATTAGCAATCCTAAGGCGAAGCTCGGCTTGTTCCTGGGCGGCAAAACCGAATGGGTATGTATCGTCCTGTGTCAGGTACAGGGCATCGAACACGCCTTCTGACAGCCAGTCCACCGTGGTCAGGGCGACGGCCTGATTGCGCCGCCTACGCCCCAGGTAATCGCCCAGGATGGCAGCAGGGATTGCCGCCCGCAGGCGCCTCTCCTCGGCGGACTCTTCATCGTCCGCCTTCCCCAGGGCGACCTTGTGCTGCAGCCGCGAGAACTGCGAAATCATCAGCCCGTACCGTTCCCAGTACTCCGGCTCCTCCGCTGCGGAGTTGCTGTGAGAGACCCGCATCAGCACGTTAAATGCAAATACCGGCCAGTTCGGGTATGCCGCCCTGAGGCGCCGGAACAGGTGTAGCCGATCCAGAACTGCCTCAGGCGGGTCATCGGTGATTCGTGAGGCGATCAGCCCCCCGTACCCCAGGGTATTCAGTGCGACGACGCACCCCGCTGTCGACCCGGCGATGCTCTCTAGCCAGTCCGACAGCCCTTGCACGTTGGCGGCTGTGCGAAAGTGCCCCAGGCACTCCCGCGGGGGTGTAACTACCTCAATGCCCGCCACTGCCGCCAGGTCGGCAGGCCACATCAAATTGCAGGGCCGCTCATCCAGGGGAATGAGCGCTATCCGAATTGCGTCCATGCCATCAGTCCTCCGTTGCCACTATCCCTTTATGCCGCCGGCTGTGAGACCGTCGATCAGATGGCGCTGTGCAAACAAGTAGAACAGGATCACCGGCACCACACTGATGAATGCACCCGTCATGAGCCACGACCAGTGCATCACGTTATTGGACTGCATGAGGGCAAGCGCCACCGTGAGCGTGCGCATCTCGGTGGTGTTGGTGGCAACCAGGGGCCAGAGGAAGTCATTCCAGGTGTTGATGAAACGGAACAAGGCAAGCGTCGCAACAGCCGGGGCTGACAGGGGCAGGTATACCCGCCAAAAGACTATAAACTCGCTGGCGCCTTCCATGCGGGCAGCCTCCAGAAACTCGTCCGGCAGCCCTTTCATGTACTGCCAGAGCAGGAAGATCCCGAAGGCCGATGAGGCCCCGGGGACAATCAGCGCCATGTAGCTGTTGACCCAGCCAAGGGACTTCATCACCTGGTGCAACGGGATAATCAAGGTATAGAACGGAATCAGAAGCGTGGCCAGGACCGCCGTGAAGAATCCGCTGCGGCCCGGGAATTTTAGCTTGGCAAATGCAAATGCCGCGAGTGAGTCGAAGAAGCCGCTGAGCACCACAACCCCTACAGTCACGACGAGGCTGTTGAGGGCGTTGCGCGGGAAGTGCTCAAGACTTTTCCAGATGTACTTGTAGCTCTCGAGAGTAAACCTGGCCGGCCAGAACTGCGAGGGCCAGGCGAGGATCTCCGCTTCCGTCTTGAAGGTTGCCAGAAACATCCAGAGGAACGGAAACAAGGTGACAACGGCCCCGACGCCCAAGAACAGGTAATTGGCTGCCAGGCCAGCCTGGCGCATCGTACCGGGACGAATCGCTTGCATGGCTGTATGTCCTCCCGCTACTTTTCTGTCCGGGCGATGAGCCGCAGGTTAACCAGCGAGAAGAGCAGCAAGAACACGAAGACCATGACGCCGACGGCATTGGCCTCTCCCAGCTTGAGCCTGGTGAACCGCAGGAACAAGTCGTACATCACCGTGCGGGTGGAATCGACCGGGCCTCCGGACGTCATGACATAGACCTGCGTAAAGACCATGAGGGCGCCGGCAACGCCGGTAATCGACAGAAACAGCATTGGGTAGCGCAGACCAGGCAGCGTAATATTCCAGAATTCCTGGAGTCCGTTGGCACCGTCGACCCGGGCCGCTTCGTAGTACTCCTTCGGAATGGCGCCCAGGGCCGCGAGGAAGACGATCAGGGAGTACCCGAAGCCCTGCCACACGCTCATCAGCACCACTGCATGCAAGGCGGTGCCCGGCGAGTTGAGCCATGCCCGGGGTGCGACCCCAACCAGCGAGAGGAGGCCGCTGAGGATACCCGTCTCCTGGTAGATCAGCTTCCACAGCATGGAGACAGCCACCATGTTGGTCACCACCGGCAAGAAGAACGCGGCACGGAAGAACCCGCGGCCCCAGGTGCACCTGTGAATCACCAGGGCAGCGATCAGGGCGATACCGACGCCCAATACCAGTGATTCCACGGCGAAGAGCACCGTGTTCCCCATGGCACGCCGGAACGTCGCTTCTTGCAGCAGCCCCACATAATTGTCCAGCCCTACCCATCGCGGCTGTTTGATGCCGTTATAGTCGTGAAGGCTGAGCCACATGGCACTAAGCAGGGGGTAGAAGACGAAGAGACCGAGTGAAACCATGGGCACGGCAATAAAGAGGTAGCCTGTTCTACCTTTCCACAGCGATTCAGCCAACCGACTGAAGCCACTCCGGTTTGCCCGCCGGCCGGTGGTTGTCCTTCCAAGCTCTGCTTGCACCAGGGCGCCCTCCTCCCGTAGCCGCAGTGGGCCGCAAGCATCTGCGGCCCACTGCTGTAACACGGCTCTTACTTCTTGAGGATCTTGTTTACCTTGTCATTGTAGTCGGTCAGCACGGTCTTGGGATCCTTGTTCAAGACCAGTACCTCCTGAACCGCTTTGCCAATCTGCTCGGCCACGGAGGTCCACTCAGCGATGGTCGGGTTGGGAGTACCCTGCTTGATGGCTTCCTTGAAGATGGAGATGGCAGCCTGGTTGCCGAAGTAGGGGTCGCCCTTCACAACGTCAGCGTGCTCAAGGGCCGGCAGCAGAGCAGGGGCAGCACCGGAGCTCTTCCACACGTGAACCTGGTTTTCGGTCCGCATCAGGAACTCGACGAACTTCCAGGCTTCCTTGGGCTGCTTGGCCTTCGCCATGATCGAAAGATGGACACCGCCGATGTGGCTGCCGAACGCCTTGCTCTTGGGCAGCGACGCAACCCGCCACTTGCCGGCCATTTCAGGAGCCGCCGTGCGCAGCACGCCCATCATGTACGGGCCATTAATGAAGGCCGCAGCCTTTCCGGACTTGAGCAGGGAGACCAGATCGCCCGTGTCGGGGGTCCAGGTGGTGGCCACGCCGTCCTTCACCATCTTTTGCATGAAGGTGAGCGAATCCACAGCGGCGGGAGAGTTCAGAGCGGCCTTGCCGTCCTTGTCGAGGAAGGCGCCACCCCAGGCGTACAGGTAGGAATCCCACCCATTCCAGCTCGGTTCCACGATCAGACCGTACCGGTTCGGGGCAGAGGAGACCTTCTTCAGCGCCTCGGCCAGTCCCTCCCAGGTCTGGGGGATCTCCTTGATGCCGGCCGCCTCGAACAGGTCCTGCCGGTAGAAGAAGGCGTAGGCGTCGAAGTCGTAGGCCATGCCGTAGACTTTATTGCCGTCCTTCGCCGCATCCATCGAACCCTTCGGAAGCACTTCATCGAAGGGCTTGCCGTTCAGCTTGCCGCCGCTGAGGGGAACCAGGTCAGCGTAGGCGCCGTTAGCCTTGTACTCAGGGGCCCACATCAAACCCGTGGTGACCACGTCGGGCACATCGCCGTTGGTAATGGCGATCGGCAGCTTCTGCCAGAACCCGTTCCAACCCACCGCTTCAAACTTGACCTTAATATTGGGGAACTCTTTTTCAAAGGCCGGAATCAGGGGCTTGATCGGGGTGCTGTCGCCGTAGAAGTCCCACACGGTGATGGTTACGGGCGTTTCCGGCTGCTTGGCGGCGGCCGGCGGGTCGGCTGCGGGCTTGGCAGCCGGGGCAGAACCTGAGCAGCCTACCAGCGTCAACATGAGTGCAGCTACCACTGTCAGAGCAAAAAACCGGCGCACGTTCATAAATGTTCCTCCCTCTGCTGTGTGGGCAGAATTCCTGGATTCCGATGACCGTTACGGCCTCTCTGAAGAACCGGGGGGGATCTCCTTCGTGTTCCGGAGCTCGATGCCGAGTTGTTGGTTGACCGCCTTGACAAACCTGGCCGTGATCAGCTGAGGCCGGGTAATGGCACCCCCTACTACTGCTGCATATGCCCCAAGGGCCATGGCCCGGGCCGCTTGCTCCGCGTCAATAATCCCACCTTCGGCGACGACGGGAACCGGACTATGTATGACCAGACGCTCCAGCAGGTCGAACGCCGGCATGGCGGATTGCGACGTGTACTCAGTGTAGCCGGCCATGGTGGTGGCCACGGCATCCGCTCCGGCTCGCACCGCGTCCATGCCCTCTTCGAACGTGGACACATCGGCAAGCACCAGCACTTTGAACTCGGCCTTCAGACCGGAGAGAATCGCCTCAAAGGTCTCCCCACCCGGACGGGGTCGGGCGGTGGCGTCTATGGCGACGACATCCGCCCCTGCCTGGGCCACATTTCGAGCAGCCGCCAAGGTGGGGGTAATGTAGACATCTGAATCCGAATGCGGCTCTTTGAGCAGCCCCACAACCGGAAGCTCAACCGCTGCCTTGATCGCTCGAATGTCATCCGGCCCATTGGCCCGAATGCCGATCGCCCCGCCCATGAGGGCCGCCCGAGCCATGCCGGCCATGATATGCGGGCCGTGCAGCGGCTCGTCCTCCAGCGCCTGGCAGGAGACAATCAGCCCTCTCGGAACCAGGTCGGTAAACCGCATCAATCTATCCAACCTCCATCCGACTCCTCTGCAACGAGCCAGGGTGCTCGTTTTGTACTCTTCATTTTCGGGTCCTTCTGGGGCCATCATACGGAGTATTATTCCGAATGTCAATCGCGTTTTCGGAGTTTTTTTCGAAAACCGGAATCCGATAGGTAGCCATTTCCTGTTTTCTGTGCTATTCTGATGGCGAACGGGAGGATTCCTCCCGAATTTCGCACCGCTGTCACAACATACGAAAGGGTGAGCGGGCTGTGGCGCGCGACTCCGTTTCCGGTCAGGTTCAGCCAGTGCCGGGCAACGCTCTGGCTAAGGTGCGTTCCTGCTACTCTTCCCTGGCGAAGGCAGAGCGGAAAGTAGCCGATTATGTCCTGGAACACACCGATGAGGTCATCTTTCAATCCGTTACAGAGACAGCTTCCCGGGCAGGCGTGGCAGAATCAACGGTCATGCGGTTTTGCCAGACCGTAGGGTTCCGTGGTTTTCAGGAGTTCAAGCTTATGGCGTCCCGGGATCTGTTCTCCCCGCAGGACTACGCTCCAACCGGCGACGTAGCGCCAAGCGACGACCTCCCCACTGTCATGCAGAAGGTGTATTACCGGAGCAAACAAGCCCTTGACGATACCATGTCCGTTCTCGATCCAGGGGCGCTGGAGCAGGCTGTTGATTTGGTAGCACAGGCGCGGAAGGTGGCTCTCTTCGGGGTAGGATCATCAAGTATTACGGCCTGGGATGCCCGGTACAGGTTTTTCCGGATCGGGGTACAGGCCGAGGCCTTTCACGACTCCCACTGGCAGAGCATGTCAACAGCCACCCTTACCGAAAAGGACGTCGCCATCGGCTTCTCGCATACCGGCAGCACGAAAGACGTGGTTGACTGCCTGCGTCGGGCTGCCCAGGCGGGTGCCAGGGTCATCAGCATCACGGACCACCCGCGCTCGCCCATTACGCAGGTGTCTCACGTTGTACTCCTGACCAGTTCCAGAGAAGGTCCCCTCGGGAGCGGCTCCCTGCGGTCTCGCATGGCGCAGTCGCTGGTGCTGGAACTCCTGTTTACCGGTGTGATGCTGAGAAAATACGAGCAGTCGGTCGAGATCACACAGCGCACCGCCGAAGCAGTTCTGGACAAGCTCTACTAAATGACCGACGTGGGGCCCGAGGCGCGAAAAAACCCCCGAAGCCTCTTTCAGGCTCGGGGGTTTCAGTCATGGGACATCGTTCGTGTGCCTCCTTTCGCCGCAGTCGGGGCGCCCGTTATGCGACCCGGTCGGGTGCCAGAAACTTTCCGTACCACGTACCGTCCCTCTCACGCCAAATTTCGATCAACTTGTAGCCGTCTCTGCAGATGCGCTCAACCTCCCGGGTACGCCGGTCCTCGTCCGCAGGCAGCGGGTGCAGACAGAGACGGTTGGTCGCTCGTGCGGTCATGATACCGCCCCCCCCTCTCTTGCTATGGCATCGTCACCAGACCGTCCTTTCGAATCATCGGTATCGTTCTACTTATAAGACGCAGAAGTACTCCTTAAGGTTCCACAACGGCCCAAGCACAGAAAGTTGAGTAAGCGCCATCATCTCCCGCCTGCGGTGTAGAAAAACAGAGGGGCCGGGCACTCCGAAGGTGGCCCGGCTTCTGTTATGTGGTTTTGGGCGGGCCTTGTGGCGGCAAAACTTGGTGTCCTCCGCACTAGAGCTTGAAACGAGCGACCTGGTCTCGAAGCTCCTGGGAGACGGTCAGCAACATCTGCGCGGATGCCGCCACCTCTTCTGCGGATGCGCTCAGCTCCTCCACGCCGGCCGAGACATCGTTGGTGGATGTGGCATTGCTTTGGGAAGCAGCGGCGATCTGCCCCACCGCCTGGTCGACCGTGGAAGCGCCCGCGCCGATCTCCACCATGCTGAAAGAGTTGGCTTCGATGGTGTTTGCGATCAACTCGAAGGCGTCCACCACGCTCTGGGCGTTCTGTTGGGTCGAGAGGGCGATCACCGCGATCCCCCCCACCGCCCCGGCCGCCTGATCCACCGTCGAGAGGATTTCCCGCAGGGCTTCGCCGGCTTCCACGGCCAGGCGGCTGCCTTCTTCCACTCTGGCTGTTCCGGCCTCCATCACCTTGACCGACTCCGCCGTCTGGACCTGGACGTTGCGAATGAGGCTCGCAATCTCACCGGCTGATGTGGCCGATCGAGAAGCCAGACGGCGGACTTCGTCAGCTACCACCGAAAAGCCCCTGCCCTGCTCCCCGGCCCGCGCCGCCTCAATCGCCGCGTTCAAGGCCAGCATATTGGTCTGGGCGGCGATGCCAGTGATGACTTCGGTAATTGCGCCGATCTGATCGGTGAGCTTCCCCAACGCACGAATGCGGGCCGCTCCTTGCTCCACAACGTCACGAATGGAGTCCATGGAAGCGACCGTCCGCTCCACCACCGCACCGCCGGTTCGGGCAATCTCCGCCGTCCTGCGGGCGCCCTCCGCCGCTTCCTGGGCGGTGACGGTGGTCCGCTCCATGGCCGACGACATCTCCCTGATGTGTCCTGCCACCTTCTGCACCTCGGTGACCACTCGGTTGAAGTCGTCTGCGTTCTGCTGAATGGTCTCCTGGAGGGAGTGGACCGTAGATCGAATATCCGACTCTACCCGGGCCTGCTCCGTGACGTTCTGAGCCATGTCGGTGACCGACTGCGCCACGCTCTGCGCGGCGCCGGCGGCCTGGTTCGAAGCCGACGAGAGTTGCTCCGACGCATGCACGACTGACCGGGTGTTGCTGTCCAGGGCTTCGACCAACACCCTCAACGTCTGCCCCACGCGATTGAGGTGCTCGGCCAGATCGCCGAGTTCGTCCCGGGAGCGGACGGCCAGCTTGACCGATAAGTCGCCGTCCGCCAGGCTGCGGGTTGCCGTCAACACCTGCGATACCGGCCGGGTCAGACCGCGCGCCAGCACGACGCCTACTGCCACAGATAGTGCGAGAAAAAAGAAGACGGTAATAACGCCCGAGTACTTACCTTCAGCTACAGCCGGTTCGCCGTACGAATAAGCCAGATAGAGTCCGGGTAACGCGCCAATTGCGCCGGTCAAGCTGAGCGCGGCGACAAGTTTCCGGTTGAGTGTCCACCGCAAGGGCTGCAACCCTCCCATCCGAACCAGGAAGGAGATTTGGCGGGAACGAAACCGGGGTGCGCAAATAGCAGAATGGACCGCCGGATGGGCGGCCCATATTGCCAACGAGCACCCTACTTCAAGGCGACCATCTTCGTCTTCAGGTACGCGCCAAGAGCCTTGTCTTCCTTACGGATATGGTTGTTCAGCCATTCCACGATGCGCTTCTGCACCTGGAACAGAAGGCTCAGGGAAGCGCCTTCCTTGGCGATTCGCTCCTTGGTCTTCACGAACTCTGCGACGAAGTCGGCATGCTCCTTTTTGTGGAAGTCGGAAGCTGGATAGTTGAACTTGTCCATATAACGCTCTTCGGTGCCAAAGTGATCCACCACATACTTGCCCAAGAACTGCAGAGTCCGGTCCAGTTCGTCCATCCCGATACCTTTCTGCGAAGCTTCAAGCAGCAGGTCAGCCTGTCGAAACAGCTCCTTGTGCTGGGTGTCGATGTCATTTATTCCCACTGCCAATGCTTCTGTCCACTGAATGGCCATCGTCCTCGCACCTCCTTTGCTTGCGCTGACAGGATGCTATGCAAATTCGACTCCGCCTAAATAATGCACCAACGGTAACATTCGGTCAAGTGCGTTTATCGCGGCAACGGTGCAGCTCGTGCCTACGAACCCGTTCACTACCGGAACCTGCTTTCCCGCGGCTGGTCTCAGACCTCGTCAAGAGGGAGGGCACTGCGGGGCTACTGACTTTCTTGGCAAGGGGCAGAAGCATTGATGAGGCACCGATGGTTATTGAGTCGAACCAAGTCATCGAAGCGGGTCCGCGCCGAAAAGTCCTGGCCCCATTGTGAACACCCCTTCGACTGACTAGGCCTGGATTCCGCACATGGCCTTACTGAAATCTCAGAGGCAGGAGCGGGACACCTAAAGGATGCGTTCGACCTTGAGGAGTTCCAGCAGCCGACGCTGTACCTCTTTGGGTTTCTCGACAGCGAGGGCTGGCCCGG